>JBBKWF010000001.1:0-67978 GCA_037968815.1 Pelobium sp.
TCAGCAAAGAAAAATTAAAATCAAAAATTATAAAACAAAAAATAGCATCATGGAAATCCACAATGCTATTTAATTTTTTTATCCTTGTATAACTGTAACGCTATTTCAGGACGAGACAATAATTAGAATGCAATTATCTATCGCCGCCTCTACGGCCACCACCACTATATCCGCCACCACCTTCTTTTTTATCATCTCTGCGTTTTCCAGAGAAATCTCTGAAACCGCCACCGTCGCCACCGCCGGTTCTTTCTCTGCGTTCACCGCCGCCACCACTTCTGCGTTCACCGCCTCCGCCGTAACCACCGCTATTGCCTCTGCGTTCACCGCCGCCACCGCTACGTCTTTCGCCGCCGCCGTAACCACCGCCACCACTTCTGCGTTCGCCACCGCCACGTCTTTCGCCGCCGCCGCCACTTCTGCGTTCGCCGCCATCTCCGCTTGGTGCATCACCAGAAACTTCAATTCTTACATCACGTCCGTGGAAATCAATTGGTTTAAAAGCATCAGTAACTTGAGTAACTAAATCAGTTTCAACTTCAAAGAAAGAGAAAACACCTTTCATATCAATTTTACCAACAGATCTACCGTTAATACCGGTATTATTACAGATATAACCTAATAAATCGCCTCTGCTAAAATCGTCAACCGCACCTAAATTAATGAACAAACGAGTAAAGCCTGCGCTTGCACCTCTATCTCTACGCTCACCACGTTCACCTCTTTCAGGTCTGTCGCCATCTCTTCCTCTATCGTCAGCACTTGCATTTAAGTCTCTCGCAGTTTTGTAGTAATCTAAAAAGCGGTTAAACTCTAAAGAAACAAAACGTTTGATCATGTCTTCTTTGCTCATGTCAACAAACTCGCCCATAATACGTGGCAAATATTGTTCAATTTGGCTCTCGTTAACTTCTACAGTTTGTACTTTGTGTATCAAACCAAATAATTGTTTTTCAACAACATCAAAACCAGTTGGAACTTCAGCTTTTGTAAATTGCTTACCAATTTGTTTTTCTATCTGGCGTATTTTACCACCTTCTCTAGAGTTGATAATTGCAATAGAAATACCCGATTTTCCTGCTCTACCAGTACGACCGCTACGGTGCGTATAGTTAGCAATCTCATCTGGTAAAGAGTAATTGATAACATGGCTAATCTCGTTAACATCAATACCACGAGCCGCTACATCTGTTGCAATTAACAATTGTAAACTTCTGTCGCGGTAACGCTTCATTACCTTATCACGTTGTTGCTGAGATAAATCTCCGTGTAAAGCATCGGCATTGTAGCCGTCTTTAACTAAAGATTCAGCAATTTCTTGCGTTTCAATTTTGGTACGGCAAAAAACGATACCAAAAATTTCGGGGTTATAATCCACAATACGTTTAAAAGCAGCGTATTTATCACGGGCTTTCACCACATAATATTCATGCTCAATATTAACGTTACCTGTGTTTTTAGTTCCCATGGTCAACTCTTTCGGGTCGGTCATGTAGTTTTGAGCAATCGCTCTTACTTCACGGGGCATGGTAGCAGAAAACAACCAAGTTTTTTTGGTGTCCGGAGTAGTTGATAAAATCTCATCAATATCTTCCTGGAAACCCATGTTTAACATCTCATCAGCCTCGTCTAAAACAACGTAGTTTACTTGTGAGAAGTCGATGGCTTTTCTGTTCAAAATGTCTTTCATTCTACCTGGGGTAGCAACAACAATTTGAACACCTCTTTTAATGTCGCGTAATTGGTTTACAATATTGGCACCGCCATATACTGCTACCACACTTGCATTAGGGAGGTTTTTTGCATAATTTTTAATGTCATTGCTAATCTGCAAACACAGTTCGCGGGTTGGGCAAAGAATTAAAGCTTGAGGGAAATTTTTCTTGTAGTCTATTAGTTCTAAAAGTGGAAGACCAAATGCGGCGGTCTTTCCGGTTCCTGTCTGGGCTAATCCGACAAAATCGTTGCTGCCTGATAACAAAACTGGAATGGCACCTTCCTGTATCGGAGTTGGGCTTTCGAAGCCTAACTCGGTTAT
Organism: Pelobium sp.; assembly: GCA_037968815.1. GTDB lineage: Bacteria > Bacteroidota > Bacteroidia > Sphingobacteriales > Sphingobacteriaceae > Pseudopedobacter. The sequence continues at coordinate 2,039 of JBBKWF010000001.1, forward strand.
CGCATTAACAATATCTTCACGGATCCCCAATTCATTGAATGGGTTCATGATAATAAATAAGGTTTAACAACATTGTTAAACCGGGTGCAAAGGTAAGTTTTTTATTTGATACTGACAAGTTTGTGTAATTTATTGATTTTGAGGAGGTTTTAGAGAGGGAAGGTGCAAATGAGAGCGTTAAAGAGTGACTGAATGTGGGTTTTTAAAATAGAAAATACTTAAACGTTTTTTGAAAAGGTACTGTTGTGCTAATTAACTTCCGATAGTCCCGTCTTCCGCTATAGTCCTCACTCGCTGAAAAAGCTCGTTGTGGGCTGTCGCTTCAACCGGGTTTAGGTAGAAGGGGGTTGTTGTGTTTTAAAGGGAAGTTTTGGGATTTAACTGTCAATTAAATTATATTTATAGAATATTTGCGGACGAAGTTTAATAAAGAAAGCAAAAAGATACGTATGAGGCTTTTTATTGCGTAAGTATATAGTCAGCAGCAACCATTAGACACTTATATGATAAAATGACAATGAAAAAGACGACTTTAAAATCAGTAGAAGATATTCATAAATTTTTAGAAAGATTTCGAAAAGCAAGCAACTTTAAATTCAGAGGTCAGAGCGATAAAGAATGGGAATTAATTCCAAAAGCAGGTCGAAGCGAGTATAGAAATATTGGAGACAAACATATATTTGAGCATTGGAAACGCAGAGCGGTTTCCTATTTAGATAAAAATTACAATGAATGGGAATTACTTTCAATTGCACAACATACAGGCTTACCAACAAGGTTATTAGACTGGACACATGTGCCGCTCATAGCACTTTTCTTTGCGGTTTCAGAGAATTATGATAAAGATGGTGCTTTATATGTTTACAAACCTTATTATCGAGCATTACATAATGATTTTGAACCGTTTGATAACTTTGAAATTTGCATATTTCAGCCTAACGCATCGTCAAATAGGATTGCAAATCAATATGGTTATTTTACTGTTCATAGTAAACCAGAGATACCCCTAAATGAAAAAACTCAAGAAGGATATATTGAAAAACTTATAATACCCGCGAATTTAAAAAAGGATATGATTCATTTATTAAATCAATATGGAGTAAATTTTTTAAGTCTATTTCCTAATTTAGAAGGCTTATCAAAACATTTGAGTTGGTTTGCAGAAAACAGTATGTTTTGGGATAATGCATTTGACGAAGAAGAAATCACAGAGTCAGAATAGCTACACCCTGTCCTTAGAGTTAAGCGAAGCGTCTCTAAGGATTGCAGAATAGAAAAGAGTCTCCAGACTCGCTAAACCAAAAAAACGAAATAAAAATGTCAGACAGAGGCTACCTTATTAAAGACCAGTTCGCTGTTCACTTTATCACCTTTGCCACTATACAATGGGTTGATGTTTTTACCAGAAAAGAATATGCGGATATAGTGGTGGAGAGTATTAAATTCTGCCAAAGAACCAAAGGATTAAAAGCCCATGCTTGGTGTATAATGAGCAACCATGTACATTTAATTGTTTCTACAAAAGAGCCTAACAGATTATCAGATGTTTTGCGTGATTTTAAAAAATTTACTTCCAACCAAATCACTAAAGCTATATCAGAAAACCCAAAAGAAAGCAGGAAGAGTTGGATGCTTTGGCTGTTCAAGAAAGCTGGCGAAGAAAACCAACGAAATACAGATTATCAATTTTGGCAACAGGATAATCATCCAATAGAGTGTGAGAGCGTGGAAGTTTTAGATTCGAAAATGAACTATTTGCATGAAAACCCTGTGAAAGCTGGATTAATAAGAAATGCAGAAGATTACGTTTACTCTTCTGCTATTGATTATTATCAAAATGAAAAAGGCTTGATTGAAATAGATTATTTATGATGAGTCTGGAGACTCTTTTCCATTAGCTAATCCGTAGAGACACTTCGTTTAACTCTACGGACAGAAAAGGGATTATTTATGACGAGTCTGGAGACTCTTTTCTATTCGTTAATCCGAAGTCACGTTGCGCTTAAGACTTCGGACAGGAAAGGGACAGGAAAAGTATTTAATGCAACCGTAGGAAGCTTAATTTTAACTACCTTATAGCAATAAACAAAAAATCACCAACCATGAACTGGAAAGAAGAAAAAAACGTACTTAAACAAAGCTTTAAATTCAAAAACTTTGTGGAAGCTTGGGCATTTATGACCAAAGTAGCAATTGTTGCAGAGAAAATGAACCATCACCCCGAGTGGAGCAATGTTTATAATACCGTTGATATCACTTTAACTACTCATGATAAAGGCAATACCGTCACAGAAAAAGACAGAGAGTTGGCTAAGAAGATTGACGAGCTTTTGTAATCATTTTATAGTCCTTTACCAATTAAAAATAGCTTCATTAATTGAATTTAAATTCTCCTGTCAAAATGGAATAATAATTGATATTTATCCGGTCAATCTACAATTGTAAAAAATCTAATTTATAATTATGAAAAGCACAAAATCGGATAAAAAACAAAAGAAAAGTCAAAAACTGGAACATCTTGCGACTAATACGGAAGACAGCCAGAATCAAAAAATGACCACTAATCAAGGTCTTAAAATCAATGACGATAATAACTCACTTAAAGCTGGAGAACGGGGTCCAACTCTGTTAGAAGACTTTATTTTAAGGGAGAAAATAACCCACTTTGACCACGAACGAATCCCTGAGAGGATTGTCCATGCAAGGGGTTCAGGCGCACACGGTGTATTTAAAGTTTACAACGATTCTTTAAAAAAGTACACTAAAGCAGCGTTTCTTATTGATCCAACCCGTGAAACACCATTGTTCACTCGTTTTTCCACTGTTGCAGGATTTCGTGGTTCAGCAGATATTCCTAGGGATGTGCGTGGTTTTGCAGTTAAGTTTTATACCGAAGAAGGTAATTACGACTTAGTTGGAAATAACATGCCAGTGTTTTTTATTCAGGACGCTATAAAATTCCCTGATTTAATTCATGCTGTAAAACCAGAACCTCATAACGAGATTCCTCAAGCTGCTTCGGCCCATAATACATTTTGGGATTTTGTTTCGCTATCTCCCGAAACTATGCATAATGTGATGTGGTTGATGAGCGACAGAGCGATTCCACGCAGTTTAAGAATGATGGAAGGTTTTGGAATACATACTTTCCGTTTGATTAATGAAGAAGGGAAAGCTCATTTTGTTAAGTTTCATTGGAAACCTCTTTTAGGTATGCATTCGGTGGTTTGGGATGAAGCTCAAAAAATTAATGGTCAGGATCCAGATTTCCATCGACGGGATTTACATGAAGCTATTGAAGCAGGTGCATATCCAGAATGGGAGTTAGGTGTACAGATTATTCCAGAAGAAGACGAACATAAGTTTGATTTTGATTTATTGGACCCAACTAAGCTTATTCCAGAAGAAACTGTTCCAGTACAATTGGTGGGGAAAATGACTTTGAACCGGAACCCAGATAATTTCTTTGCGGAAACAGAACAAATTGCTTTTCACCCAGGGCATCTAGTTCCGGGGATAGATTTCACTAATGATCCTTTATTGCAAGGAAGGTTGTTTTCTTATACAGATACTCAGTTAAGTCGTTTAGGTGGGCCTAATTTTCACGAGATTCCAATAAACAGACCATTATCACCAATTCATAATAACCAGCGTGACGGGATCGCAAGAATGGAAATTAACAAGGGTAAAACAAGTTATCATCCAAATTCAATGTCTCAAGGTTTTCCTGAACAAGCAAAAGTGAGTGACGGGGGCTTTGCAAGTTATCAAGAGCGTGTCGATGCAAATAAAGTAAGGGCAAGAAGTAAAAGCTTCATGGACTTTTTTAGTCAGCCGACTTTATTTTACAATAGCCTATCAGAGCCAGAACAAAATCATTTATTAGATGCTTTCTGTTTCGAGTTGGGTAAAGTGGATATTCCAGAAATTCGCCAACGAATGGTGGGTTTAATAGCACAGATTGATAAAAGTTTAGCTAAAAAAGTTGCTGATGGTTTAGGTTTAGAAGTTAAAGAACCAGACCAGCCAATCAACCATCAATATGGTGCGGATGCAAATCCAGAAGATTATCAGCCAATTAAAGTAACGCCGGAATTAAAAACTTCTCCAGCTTTGAGCATGGCTAATACCATTAAAGGGGATATTAAAACGCGTCAGGTAGCATTTTTAGTAGCCGAAGGTGTTGATTCAAAATCACTTTCTGATATGAAAAATGTGTTGGAAGCTGAAGGCGCCGTTGTTAAGGTAATTGCTCCACATTCTGGATTTATAAAAGACAGTGCAGGTAAAGATGTAAAAGTTGACCATAGTTTCTTAACATTTGCATCTGTTTTAGTTGATGCAGTTTATGTACCTGCAGGAGATAAAAGTATTGACAAGTTGAAGGATACGCCGAAAGCGGTTCATTTTATTGACGAGGCATTTTTGCATTGCAAAGCCATAGCTATTGACGGAAACGCAGTGGAGCTGGTGAAAATTAGCTATGTAGCCAAATACCTCAACAAAAATTTAGATAAAGTTACTGATGCGGGCTTATTATTGGGGAATAGCTCCGAAAGTAAATTTACAGAAGCCTTTATCAAGGCGATAGGCAACCACCGCTTTTTCGAGCGAGAAAAACAAAGTAAAATTCCAGCATAGTATTACAAAAGGGGTGCAAGAAATTGTTTCCCTATTTTATTAAATATATGAAAGAACTAATTAACGCGACTAGAACAGGCGATATTGAAATGATTAAACTGCTTTTAGCACAAAACGCCGATGTGAATTATAAAGATGAAAAGGGATATACGCCACTCACCATCGCCACTTACAATAATCAGTTACAAGCTTCTGAAATTTTATTGGAAAAAGGAGCAGACGTTAACGCAAGTGACTCCGGTGGAAATACCGCGTTAATGGGCGTATGCTTTAAAGGTTATATTGAAATAGCTCAACTATTATTGAAAAAAGGAGCGAATATAAATGCAACTCACGGAAACGGAGGAACCGCATTAATGTTTGCTAGTATGTTCGGTAAAAATGAGCTTATTAAACTTTTATTAGCTCACGGGGCCGATAAGATGATGATGGATAATAAAGGTTTAATGGCAATAGATCACGCAGGGATGCAGAATAATATGGAAGGTGTCGAGTTGCTTGCTTAGCGGTTTTGAAGATTATTGGCTTAGAGATTAGCCAATATCCTTAAACTGTTCATCCAAACGTTCTAAATCCTCCACTAATTCTTGAAACTTTTGATCTTCTTTTTTAATGTATTTTTTCAAGAAGTAGAAATAATACACCGCAAACCAAATAAGCGTTGCCAAAGCTACTATGCTTACATATAGCGTCCCTAGCCTGTAGGTCATTTCAATAAAATAAAGCGCTGTGCCTAAAGTAAGAGCAATGGTGTAAACCTTATAATTTGTAGTGTGTTGGGTGTAGCGCTGTTGCCTAAATCGTTTGATAAAAGCAATATGGTCTTGTGGTTTATCAAAAAGTGTATTGCTGTTGGCAATCCTTTTTAAATTAACAATCTGGATAACAATAAAGTAAAGTCCACAGGCAAAAATAATGGATAAGCCTAGGTATGAAGTCCACAGGTTAAGCTCAACATTTAAAGAAAGGTAAGCAATAATACCAATAGCAATTACCATCGACAGAATCTCCATAAAAATTTTTGTGCTCAGCTTGTTCCTACTTGTTTTATATTGAGTGATGATCTCTTTATAATCAAGCTTTGGAGCAGTCTTTTGCTCGTTCCAGATGCCAACTAATGAATCAAAGTCTTTCATGTTGATTATATAATTCGGTAAGCTTGTGTTTAATTCTGTGAATTTTAACCCTTAAGTTTCCTTCAGAAATGCCTGAAATTTCAGCAATCTCTGGGTAAGCAACTTCGTCCATCACCATGGTGATGATGATTCTTTCATTTTCATCGAGCTTGGCAATACACTTATAAAGTGTTTCTACCTGTTCGTTTTTTTCGGAAACCTCCTCTTCTTTATTTTCGATGATGTTTGGCGTAAGCTCATCTTTTGCGGCTCTTTTTTCTTTTTTCAGGTAGGTTAAGCAAGTGTTTACGGCAATGCGGTAAATCCAAGTAGAAATCATGGCTTGGTTTCTAAACTTATCCAGGTTTTGCCAAACCTTTAAAAAAGTTTCCTGCAATAAGTCGTTGGCCGCGTCACTATCGCCGGTATAACCTAAACATAGGTGATATATCTTTTTAGAATTAGCCTTAAAAATCTCCTGAAAGGCTTGCTCTTTTTCCGACATTTACGTTTTACTTTTTTTGTTTAGATGCTTGATGTCTAAAATTGTTACACTTATTGCAAATCTATTTCAGAGAAATGCGCTCGTCTGCTTTTTATCAAAACAATTAAATCATCAAACTGTTTTTGGTAGTCAAACTGAAAGTCATCTTCTAATTTCGGGATTACCCTCATTAACCTTTTTAGCTGGCTAATTAAAATAGCGATGGTTGCTTTTTGATTAATAGTAATGATGGGGTGGGTGATAAATTCTCTACAAAAAGCCAAAACAATTTCGGCTTCTAAGTGCTTGGTAGCGATAAACTTAATGTGTTTGTTAGCTAATCTTAATAGTTTTCTAATCTGTTTGGTAGCTAAATAAACACTGGGATGTAGATTGTCAAATTCGTTAACAATTAGCGTTTTTACATCTTCCACATACTCATCTTTTTTATCAGCGTAAAATAACAGAAAGTGTAACAACTCCTTGTTTTCTGTTTTATGCTTTGCAAGTCTTAAACATAACTCTTTAAGCTCTGGTGCTTGCAAAAAATTGAGTTCTTTTTTTAACTCGGCTAATTTCGGGCTTTCTATCATTCGCTTGGTCAACTCAGTAAGTTATTTACATTTGTTTTAAAATCCGAAACTAAACTAATGAAAATTAAGCCAATCTCATTAATAGCGCTGTCGACTGTTGAAGGGTTATAGTTTTAATTTGGATGGAACCACACTTTATTTGGCTTTAGCTGCTATATTTGTCGCCCAAGTAGCAGGGATTGAAATGAGTTTTGGACATCAGCTTGTGATTGTTTTTACGCTGATGCTGACTAGTAAGGGGTAGCGGGAATTTCAAGGGCATCGTTGGTTATCCTTTTAGGAATTGATGAGCTAATGTATATGGCTCGTACCTCTGTAAATGTATTGGGTAATTGCTTAGCAACTGTCGTTATTGCCAAGTAGGAGAATAAATTTGACGAAAATGCAAACCATAAAGAATTAATAGAATTATAACATGAGTGACAAGGCAAAGAAGATTTTTTTAATAATATGTATTACCGTTCCTTTTACGCTGTACTGTGTTTACTATTATTCTATTATGATAAAAAATGCGCCATACAAGTTTGTGGAGCTAGAAAATATCAGCATAAAAACAAGTGTAGGTGGACATTTAGACAAAACCTTTTCTTCAAAAACTGGAGATTTACAATACATTAATAACCAAGATTCTTTGGTTAAACAAAACGTGAAGCTTTCAAAAGACGATTTACTTTATTTACACCGTAGGGCTGCTGAATTAGGTTTTTGGAATATGCCTGAAGATATGATTGGTGATACCAGTGCTAAGTCTCCACGATATATAGTTGAGTATAACTATCAGCGTAAAACGAAAGTCATTAAACTAGACGGTGCTTTCAACGGTGATCCTAAACTAAAAGATGCTGCTTTAGAGCTGATAAAGACTATCGACAAATCTATAAATGTTGCTGCAGATAGAAATTAAGAGTTAAAGTTCTTGTTATGTTGTTATAATTTAAACCACAGATATACATGTGTTTATGATTTTATAAGACAATCATATAAAATCAAGTACTTAAACGCCTATAACTTTACTTCTTCGCTCAAATAAAATAATATTGTGCCATACGCCATCTAAAACACCGATGCGTTCGCGGTAACCAACTCTTCTAAAACCAGATTTTTCGTGTAAACGTATGGTGGTTTTATTATCCTCAAAAATTTGTGCTTGTAAGGTCCAAATTCCGTTTTCTTCGCTATGCCTAATAACATGTTCCATCAATACATAGCCTAAGCCCATTCCTTTACAGGCTGGATGTGCGTAAATACTTATTTCGGCAACACCATCATCAATACATTCGTTTTGTACTTCTCTTAACGCTACCCAAGCACCAATACGTTCATCTACTTCGCAAATCAACCGCGAGTGTGCTAAGTGCCTAGAATTCCATTCTTTCCAGTTAGGTGCTTCGGTTTCAAAGGTTGCTTTTTTTGTGGCAATTCCTAATTCGTATATTTTTTTTACTGATTCCCAGTGTTGCTGTTCTAAAGGCTTTACAATCATAGTTAATTGTTTTTTTGTTGATAGAAGGTTTTTTATGAGGTTAAATTAAAGAATATCTGAAACTATTTCTTTTAAAGCTGGTAAAACATCTTGTTTAAACCATGGGTTTTTAGCTTGCCAAATATTGTTTCTTCCGGACGGATGTGGCAAAGGAAAATATAAAGGAAGATACTCCTCGTAGTTTTTCACGGTCTCAGTCAGGTTTGATTTTATATTTTTTTGGAGATAATACTTTTGAGCGTATTGGCCTACCAATAGAAAAATCTTTTGTTCGGGCATTAAATTGATTAGTTGATGATGCCATTGTGGTGCGCATTCCTTTCTTGGCGGTAAATCTCCGTTTTTACCTGTTCCAGGATAACAAAAACCCATCGGCATTAATGCGAAATAATCAGTGTCGTAAAACAATTCTTTATCTACACCCAACCAATTACGTAAATTATCACCACTCTGATCATTCCAAGGGATATGCGTTTCATGTACTTTTCTACCAGGTGCTTGCCCCACAATAATAATTTTGCTCTTTGCGCCAGCAAGCATCACAGGGTTTGCCCCAAACGGCAAATATTCTTCGCAAATTGTACAAGATTTAATCTCATTTAATAAGGTTTTCATGCTCACCCTTAAAAATACCTAATATTTGCTTTTTACGTATCGTTTTATCACATGTATCTTAATAGATGATATTTATCAGACAAAATATGCCCTTTATATAGGCTACAAACAACACATTTGACCATCCTCAAACATTTGAATCTTTTTTTTGATTTAGCTTTGCATCATGATAAACAGCAAGTTGGAAATTATTTATGTTTACGATGCCCTTTGTGGCTGGTGTTATGGCTTTAGTGATGTAATGACTAAGCTCTATCAAGAATATAAAAATGAATTTAGCTTTGAGGTAATTACCGGCGGAATGATTTTAGGAGATAGGGAAGGCCCTATATCTGATTCGGCTGAGTTAATTAAAAGCCACTTACCAAGAGTTGAAGAAACTACAGGAGTTGTTTTTGGCGAAGGTTTTTGGAAGGTTTTAGAAGAGGGAACACAGTTTCAAAGCTCAGAAAAACCAGCTATTGCTTTAGCGGTGTTTAAATCGTTTTTTCCAGAACAAGCAGTATTTTTTGCTGCAGATTTGCAAAAGGCTAAATATATTGACGGCGTTGATTTATGCCTTGATGAATCTTACTTGCCAATCATCAGTAAATACGAAATTGCTAGTGAAGATTTTTTACAGAAATTAAATAGCGAAGAATTTAAAAAAGCGGCCTATTATGAATTTGCGCTTGCAAAGCAGTTGCAGGTAAATGGTTATCCGGCGGCGTTTATAAAAGTAGATGATCGAAACTTCCACATGATTGCGAAAGGCTATGCTGACCATGAGACTATGAAGCTGAGGATTGCAAACGTTTTAAATCAGCTTTCTGCATGAAAAAAAGTATAGCTATAATTGGCGCAACCGGTTTATTAGGTAAGCCAGTTGCACTTCAACTTATTTCTGCGGGTTTTAACGTAACTATAATTGCAAGAAATGTAGAAAAGGCAAAGGCTATTTTTACAGGTGCTAAGGTTGTTTACGGAGATTTGGCTGATAAAACTTCTTTGCTTGAAGCTTTACAAGGGCAAGACACCGTTTACCTTAACCTTCATACAAACCCAAGTATGCGCAAGTCTGGTTTTCTTACCGAAACAGACGGGCTAATAAACTTTTTGGAGGTTGCAAAGCAGGTTGGTGTAAAAAGAATAGCTTATTTATCATCAATGGTTAAAGACTACCAATGCGAAACTATGTTTAAATGGTGGGTTTTTGAGGTTAAGCAAAAAGCAGTGCAATTGATAAAAGGAGCGGGCTTGCCATATACCATCTTTGTTTCTAGCAGTTTTATGGAAAACTTTACCAAAAACGGCGGTTTTATGCAAGCCAATAATTTAAACTTGGTAGGTAAATCAAACATGAAGTTGTTTTGGATAAGTGCAAATGATTACGCCAAACAGGTAGCAAAGTCTTTTGAGTTATTGACGGATGAAAACCGAGAGTATTACGTTCAAGGACCACAAAGCCATACTACAGAAGAAGCTTTGAATATTTTTAGGCGGTTTTACAGTTTAAAGAAACTGAATATTGTAAAAATACCCATTGCTAGTTTGTTTTTAATGAGTCGTTTTTCTGCAAGGTTAAATTACGCTTACCGTTTATTGAACGCTAAAAATCATTACGATGAAAAATTTAAAGCGCAATTTACTTGGGATGAGCTTGGCCGACCAACAGAAACTATAGAAGCATTTACACTTAGAATTCAAGAACAATCAAACTAATAACCTTAGACTTATTCTATATTGACGTAAACTATCTTGAAATCGTCTAATTTTGGTAGTTTCGGTTTCAAATTTATTAAAGATGTCTAAAACAAAAATTACAGTTAACAATAATGGCTCGTTAAGAGTGCAAGGCGATCTTGAAGTTGTAGATAAAGAAGGAAACGTATATAACCTACAAGGAAGAGACGTAATTTCTTTTTGCAGATGTGGTTTGTCACAAAACAAACCATTTTGTGATGGTGCCCATAAAGGACATTTTGAGCATGATGCCGTAGCTTTTGATTTACCTGCTAAAAAGGTTTAAATTTTAAAAGGCTTACGGGTTTTAACCACGTAAGCCTTTTAATTTATCATTATTAGTTCTGCTTTAAGTTTTTAGCTTCACCCTTACTTATTTCACTTCTAATTTCCCAGCTAGGCTTTAAGCTTTAAGCCTTCCGCATTCAGCTTACAATAGCTCTATGCGTTAATCACATTTCTTTCAAAACCTGCTTCATTACCTGTAAGCCTTCATCAATATGTTGTTTTTCTATTATTAAGGCTGGTCTAAACCTGATGGTTTTTGTACCACAACCTAAAAATAGCACATCGTGAACCAGTCCTCTTTTCAAGAATTCATTTCTTAGCTCAGCAGTAGTGAAATCGAAAGCAATTAAAAGTCCTCTGCCTCTTACGTTTTCAATTCGGTTGTCTTTTTTAGCGATACTTTTTAGCTGTTTTTGTAAGTAATCGCCAACTTTTGTTGCATTATCACATAAATTATCTTCAGCAATTATTTCTAGTATTTTGGTAGAGCGAACCATGTCTACCAAGTTTCCACCCCAAGTTGAATTGATACGGGACGGAACTTTAAAAACGTTGCCTGCAATCTCATCCAGTTTTCTACCGGCTAAAATACCGCATACCTGCATTTTTTTACCGAAAGCAATAATATCTGGTCTAGCGTTTTCGCCAAAATGTTCGTGACACCAAAATTTACCGGTTAAACCCACGCCAGTTTGTACTTCATCGTAAATCAACAAAGCCTCATTTTCATCACAAATACTTCTTAGTTGTTCTAAAAATTCTTGCCTAACGTGGTTATCTCCTCCTTCTGACTGTACAGGCTCTATAATAATGGAGCAAATTTCATCTTTATTTGTAGCAAAAGCATTCCTAATCTGTTTGATGGATAATTCTTCTTTGGCTATTACTTCCTTTAAATTTTCATCTTCAAGTGGGAACTTTATGCTCGGCACACTTACCCTTGGCCAATCAAACTTGGCAAACCATTTTGTTTTACTGGGCAAAGTATTGGTTAGACTTAAAGTATAGCCTGTTCTGCCATGAAAAGCTTGTTCAAAATGCAAAACCTTTGTTCCTTTTTCTTGTTGATAGCCTTTAGCGAAGTTTTTCTGGACTTTCCAATCCATTGCGGCTTTTAATGCATTTTCTACCGCTAAACCACCGCCAGCTACAAAAAATGCATGAGGTAAATACTCTGGTATGCCTACTTTTGCAAATGTCTTAACAAATTGGGCGTATTCTGTGGTGTAAATATCTGAGTTTGATGGGTTGGCAATTGCTGCCAAGAACAAGCTTTTTTTGAAGGCTTCATCTTCCATCATTTTAGGATGGTTGTAGCCTAGCGGTACAGAAGCAAAACAGGTGAAAAAATCGAGTAGAAAACGATTGTATTTTGAATCGTACATACGTACACCTTGGCTTTTTTCTAAGTCAAAAGTTAAATCGTAACCGTCTGTTAATAAGTGTTTACTTAAGGCTTCTTTAACTTTCTCTGGCGCTACGGATAAATTATACATATATTTTTCTTTGTCCAAAGCTATCGAAAAACGCTTGTATTGTCAAATTGAAGCAGTTTGTAAGGGTAAAAAGCTTAAAACTAAGTTTAACTTTATTTAAACGTTTATTTAAACTTATCAAGCATTCCTAAAATACCAAATAAGCCACCGGTATGTACCATTAAAATTTTAGTCTGGGGTTTAAAATGCTTTTTCTCGGCTAAATCTGCAATAGCAAATAAAACTTTTCCGGTGTAAACAGGGTCTAGTAAAATTCCTGTTTGTTGAGTGAAATCTTTAATAAAATCAATTAGTTCCGGTTTTGTTTTTGCATAACCGCCGAAGTGATAATCAATATGTAAATTGTAAGGATGATGTTCAATAAGTAATGTGTCAATTTCTGACTTCAAAAATTCGCCACCTTTTAACGCAGATACGATGTTTATTTCTGTTGCTAAGTCAGTTTCATTCGCTCCGTTAATAATCCCTGCAGCAGTTGCTCCAGTGCCAGCAGCACAGAATAAATAATCGTAGGTAGTTTTTAGCTCCGATATAATTTCGCGACATCCTTTTTCAGCATCTTCTCCGTAACCGCCTTCATTGATGTAAAATGTGTTTTTGTAATCATGGAAGTGCTGGGAGTATAAATCTTCCTTATGCTGATAAGCTTCTCTACTTACAAAAATCAAATTCATCCCAAATATTCGGCATAAATCTAAAATTTGATTATCAGCTTCTTCTCCACGAATAAAAGCAGTTGTTTTTAAATTGAATTTAGCCCCAGCGGCTGCGGTTGCTAAAATATGATTAGAGAATGCACCACCAAAAGTTACTAGGTGTGTTTTATCTTCGGCTTTAGCTTTTAATAAATTATACTTTAGCTTTCGCCACTTATTCCCCGAAATAAAAGGGTGAATTAAGTCATCTCGTTTAAAAAATAACTTTACGCCATGTCTGTTTATCGGTTCAAAATAAACTTCCTCCTCGGGGCTATAAAAATCTAAATCAATCATGGTAAATAAAAAATCCTGATTAAAGTGAATTTAATCAGGATTTATAAAAATTTTATTTAGTTTTTTATTTGCCTATACCCAAACCAATACCAGCAGTAACTGCTTGGTATTCGCCGATGCTATAAGCTCCGTATAATCTGAATATTAATAAATGCAAAGAGAAACCAACGTTAGCTCTTAAACCAGCAATGTCTTTTTGATTTAGTTGGACAGGATCGGTTATGCTATCATATTTTGGGCTAGCTGTATTAGGTGTGTTTGGAGGTGCTGGAGGTGACGGAAAATTGTTATATCCCGATTGAAATGTATACTTACCCAAAATACCAAGCTCTGATTTCGCCGTGTTGTAACCAACAGAAACAAAAGGGGTGAAAATTGCCAATTTTTTAGAAAGTATGGCATCCATCGTGTACCCAGAAAATTTTACAGATAGTCTTTGATTTAAATCTTGACCTTGAGTACTTGGGTCTTCATTGAGTTGATCTGCGGGTTTAATATTATAATCAGCCTTTAATTGGTTGTATCCAAAAGCTAACGCTATGTCAAAAGGAATTATTTTATCTGTTTTTCCTGGAAAAAGATATTTAGTGATTTCATGCTTAATACCAAAACCTAAAACCTGTAAGGTTCCAGAATCGTCGGCTTTTATTTTAGGCGTATATCGTAAAGTAACGTCTGTGTTTTTAATCAAACCTATTGTTAACTCTACTTGTGGGGACGGTACAATATTAAATCCCGTTCCTTTCGGCATATTGAAACTACTTACATCGTTACCGTTATTATCAACTAAAGTAACCTCTGGGCCTTCTTCATCTTTACCAAAAAGAGTTGGTGTGATAGTGTTTGAGCCAAGTTTTACATTAGAGGATAAGCCTAGTTTACTTAAGTCAAATGATTGATCACTTGTAGGTACTAAAGCTCCAGTAGCTTGAATTTTAATATCAAATCTACCTAATTTTTTTGCTTTCGCAGAATTATACCATGCGCTATTCATTCCAAAACCAAAGCCTTTAAAACCTGGTGAAAAGTAAGCCTGAGCTAATTTTGTTGCATCACTAGCTCCAAATTTAATTATATCGGAAACATCCTGAGCGTGTAAATTACTTACACTTCCAGCCCCTAATAAGACTGCAATTGTGAAAGTAGAAAACTTTGTTAGCTTTTTCATTTTCTTAGAGTATTTGTAAATTATTCTCGAAAGTAAATCTTTCTAATCAGAAAAGGAAAAAAATTTAATATAATACCAAGGTTTTTGGAGAATTGTTTCATAAAAAGAGCTGTTCTAGGTTAAAAGAATTCGATAATTTTATTCAAAAATGATACCATTTATCTAAATATGACCAAGTCTTATTATAAAAGGTTTAATTTTGCTTAATGGAACTTGAAAACCAAAGCGAAGAGCAAGAGGATAACGATTTATTTGAACACTTTAAGATTGTAGTAGATAAAGGACAATCTTTATTGCGTATTGATAAGTTTTTGATGTTGCGTATTGAAAATGCTTCCCGAAACAGAATTCAGAACGCTATTGATGCAGGAAATGTACTGGTTAATAAAAAAGCAATTAAGGCAAGTTATAAGGTTAAGCCTTTTGACGAAATCAGTATAGTTTTACCTCATCCGCCAAGGGATAATGAAGTTTATGCAGAAGATATCCCGATAAATATTATTTATGAAGATGACGATGTTGCTTTAGTAAATAAAGAGGCTGGGATGGTGGTACATCCGGGGTATGGTAATTGGAATGGTACTTTGGTAAATGCATTGGTACATCATTTTAACCAGTTACCACAATTGCCCGGTAATGATGGTCGCCCAGGTTTAGTACACCGCATTGATAAAGACACATCGGGTTTGTTGCTCATTAGTAAAAACGAGCGGGCAATGACTTATTTAGCAAAGCAGTTCTATGACCACAGCATCACCCGCCAATACTTAGCTTTGGTTTGGGGTGATTTGGAAAACGACGGCAAGGTTGAAGGTTATATTGGCAGAAGTGCAAAAGACCGAAAGGTAATGGATGTTTATGATGATCCCGAAAAAGGAAAATGGTCTGTTACACACTATAAAGTGGTTGAAAGGTTTAATTATGTTACCTTAATACAGTGCGAGTTAGAAACTGGTAGAACGCATCAAATTAGAGCACATATGCAACATATTGGTCATCCTTTGTTTAGTGATGCACCTTATGGCGGAGATAAAATACGTAAAGGAACGCTTTTTGCTAAGTACAAGAGCTTTGTTGATAACTGTTTTACCTTAATGCCAAGGCAGGCTTTACATGCTAAAAGTTTGGGCTTTATACATCCAACAAAAAAGGAATATGTATATTTTGAGACAGAAATACCTGAAGATTTTGTTGCTGTTTTAGAAAAATGGCGAGATTACATAAAAAACGTAGGCTAACATTAGAAAACAAAAAACCAAAGCTTAGATTTGTGGCTTATGCAAAAAAACTTTATCAATTTTAACGGAGAGATTTTAGAGGAGGATGATAAGATTTTTACGATTGCTAACCGTGGTTTTAAATATGGCGATGGCTTGTTTGAAACCATGCGAGTTGCTAATGGTAAGTTAAATTTTGCTGATTTACACGCTGATAGACTTCAGTTAGGGATGAAAACCTTAAAACTGGAAGGCTACTCTAATTTTGATGCATACTTTATCAAAGAAAAGGTTGCAGAGCTTTGTAAGAGAAATAAAATTGCAAAGAACGCCCGAATAAGATTCAACGTTTTTCGTGATTCTGGGGGTTTATATACACCCACACAAAATAAAAGTGCCTATACCATAGAAGCTTCGGAGCTTCAAACACCATTATACGAGATTAATGGAAAAGGCCTGATTATGGATGTTTATGATGATATCCATAAACCAATAAACAAGCTTTCTAATTTGAAAACTTGTAATGCTTTGCCTTATGTTATGGCAGGTATTTACAAGCAACAAATGCGTTTAGACGAAATGTTTATTTTAAACCAGAACGGTTTTTTATGCGAAAGCATTAGCGCAAATATTTTTTTAGTTTACAAAGGACAAATTTATACTCCAGCTTTAAGCGAAGGTTGCGTTGCTGGCGTAATGCGTAAAGTAGTGATGGAGTTGGCCAAAGAGCATCAACTCAACTTGATTGAAGCACAGATTAATCCAGAAATATTAGATGAGGTTGAAGAGGTGTTTATTACCAACTCTTCGAAAGGTATTCAGTGGGTTATGGGCTTTAACCGGAAGAGATACTTTAATGAAGTATCTAGATTTTTGGTGGATAAGCTGAACAAAAAAGTAAAGAGTTAGAGCAGTAATCTCTTAGTAGATAAGTGTGAGGTTTTAGCACAGTTAAGCGTACTCAAACCTCACAGCTAATTTTAAGGTTTCGCTGTTTTCGAGATCACACTCACCAATACATATTTCACAGAATAAGGTTCGGCGGTAGTTACTTTCTTTGCATCTATCACATACTCATAACCTGCCTCAAAATTAAATCCTTCTATATTTTTAAGCGCTAGCCAATTGTTGGTACCTACTTCATTTACACGTAAAGCATCGTAAACTTTAAGTTTCCCATCTCCATCCAATTCATTTGGATACTTAGGCGTAAAGGGTACAGTTTCCGGAGCGATCAAAAGCTGTACGTTTTGCTCACTATCTTCCGTAATCACTTTTGTTTTTGAAACGGATTTGATAATTACATATTTAACGGATGAAACATCTTGTGGAGGGTTCTGCATCCATATCTTTTTGGCTTCAAACTTATACTCGTAACCTCTTTCATAGTCGATCTCAAAATTATCAACGATGATATCTGTTAGTTGGCGTTTACTAGGGTCATCAGAATCTGAGAACACCAATGGCTCTGTCCATAAATCACTCATGAATGAACCGCCATAGCCCGTTTCAGCGTAGATGGTCATTTCAACAATTTTCTCTTTGTCCTCTTGGTCTTTAATACAGCTAAATAATGTAATACTTAGAATAACAATGCTTAGGAGTAGGTTTAGTTTTTTCATCTCTTTGTTTTAGGTTTAGTATCATATACGCCGTATCGGGGTAATGTGCTACAATGATATTTACCTAAATCCTAATTCCTCTTAAAAAGTCTTCCACCAACATTTTCTTTTTGCCTTCCTGTTGAATTTCTTTTACCGAGATAAAGCCATCCTGAGTGGCAAATTTCAGAAAAGTTTTTCCATCGCTTAAAAACTCGCCAGGTTCAATTTGGGGTTTTGTTTGCTCTTGTTCTGCTTTATAAATTTTTAAGCCTTTATCTAAAAAAGTAGTGAAGGAAGCAGGGTAGGGACTTAGCCCTCTAATTAAGTTATAAACCTTTTCGTTGCTATTGTTCCAGTCAATTTTACAATCTTCTTTAAATATTTTAGGAGCGTGTTTTAACTCTTTCTCATCAAAAGCAGACTGTGGTTTTTCCTGATAATCGTTTTTAGAGATTGTAGCAACCGTTTTGCACAATAAGCCAGCACCAGTTTCCATTAGGGCATCATGTAAATCACCAGCGGTCATGTCATCCGTAATGGTTACTTTTTCTGAAAGCAATACATCACCCGTATCAATCTCGTGTTTTAAGAAAAAAGTAGTTACACCACTTTCTTTTTCGCCGTTGATAATTGCCCAGTTAATAGGTGCAGCACCTCTGTATTGTGGCAATAAAGAAGCGTGTAAATTAATGGTGCCAAATTTAGGCATTGCCCAAACTATTTCCGGCAACATCCTGAAAGCTACTACCACTTGTAAATCTGCGTTTAAAGCCTTTAATTCTTCAATAAACTCTGGGTTTTTAAGTTTTTCGGGCTGTAAAACAGTTAAGTTGTTCTCTACTGCAAACTTTTTAACGGCAGATTCGTTTATTTTTTGCCCACGACCAGCAGGCTTATCCGGAGCGGTAATTACCCCAACTATGTTTTCTCCTGCGTCTAATAATGCTTTTAAAGAGGCCACCGCAAAATCCGGTGTGCCCATAAATATTATTCTCATTGTTTTTATTTTTATGCGATGCGCTTTATTTTATCCTTTTGTCATGTCGACGAAAGGAGACATCTCACTTGTATTCGTCATGTTAAACGTAAATTGATGTGATGTTTCACTATCGTTCAACATGACGGAGTTTTTATTGAAAACAACTTAATTATACAACAAGTACTTTTTACGCATTGTTTTATAAGCATCTAAATCTGTTGCCCAACTTGCTCTAATTTCTGCTTCTGTTTTTCCAGACTTAATTTGTTCCATTAAAACATCGTTTCCGGCTAATTTATTGAAAAACGGAGTGAAGAAGTTTTCCTTATCTGGGTAAGCTTGGTATAAATCAAGTATTAATTTAACATCCAATTGTTGAGCACTTCTTAACTTTTGGATATCTATTTCTCTAAAGTCAATTCCGTAACAAACTTGGTTTTCTAACGGTGGGTTTTTACTCATTCCGTCAATACTTTTTGGAGTAAAGTTAAAATCGTATTTACCTTTCAATAAAGGACTGCCCAATACTTGAAACGGATAAGTAGTTCCTCTGCCTTGGCTAATATTTGTTCCTTCAAACATACATAAGCTTGGGTATAAATAAATAGAACGGTCGTTTGGTAGGTTTGGAGATGGTTTTTCTGGTAAAACATACTCCATGTCGTGAGTATAATTAGCATTTTTGATTACTGTTAAATCACATTTAGCACCATTTTTAAGCCATCCTTCACCATTCACCATTTGTGCAAATTCGCCACTAGTTAAACCATGTGCAATTGGAATTGCATGCATCCCCACGCCAGATTTAAACTTTGGGTCTAACATAGGTCCGTCTATCAAAGTTCCGTTTGGATTTGGTCTGTCTAATATAATTAACGGTACATTATTATCGGCGCAAGCTTGCATCACCCTTGCCATAGTAATGGTATAAGTGTAAAATCTAACACCCACATCCTGAATATCAAAAATCATGATGTCTATATTTTTTAAATCATCCTTTGAAGGTGCTTTTTTTGCTCCATATAAGGATATTACTGGGAAACCAGTTTTCTCATCGGTGTAATTGCCTACTTTTTCGCCCGCATCAGCAGTGCCTCTAAAGCCATGCTCGGGGCCAAAAATTGCTTTCACATCAACATTTAAGCTCTTTAGTGTATCTACCAAAGGCACATTGTCAATTTCTGCCGTTTGGTTAATTACCACACCCACTCTTTTCCCTTTTAAAAGGTGTAAGTATTTGTTGGTTTGGTCTGCACCTGTTAAAATTTTATCACTTGTAATTTCTTCATTGGAGTTTTCTACAGTTGGTTCTGCAGAACTTAGCACACGGCTACTGCAAGAATTACAACTTAGCAGAACCAATATTGGTAAAAGTAGAGCGTAAGGTTTCATAATTTTTAAAGTAAACATATTTTCTGTTTTTATTTTAATGGTTGCATATTTGCGAATCATAAACATAAGAAAAAGCTCTTGAATTTAGGATTATTTATCGCCAAACGTATCTCATTACAAGCCGAACGGACGTTTTCTAAACTAATTGTGCGTATTGCAATTGTTGGAATTATGCTGGGCTTAGGCGTAATGATTTTATCTGTAGCTATTGTAAAAGGCTTTAAATCAGAAATTAGAGAGAAAGTTAGAGGCTTTAACGGTGATATTCAGTTTGTCAAATACGATTTAAATTCATCGTTTGAGAACACTCCCTTTAATATTGATCATAATAGTTTAGATAATGTAAAAAAAATAGACGGCGTTGTTCATGTGGTTCCTTTTGCCAATAAACCAGGCATTATAAAGGCAAACAACGAAGTGGAAGGTGTGATTTTAAAAGGTGTTGATAGCACTTATGACTGGAATTATTTCAAGAATATTTTAACCACCGGCAAAACGATTGATTTTTCTGATTCGGTAAACACAGAAAGACAAATTATAGTTTCTGAAGTGCTGGCCAAACGTTTAAACCTAAAAGTAGGCGACGATTTTCTGATGTATTTTGTACAGGAATCTTTACGGAAACGGAAGTTTGAGATTGTCGGGATTTATAATACTGGGGTAGAGGAGGTTGACAAAACCTATGTAATTGGCGATATTTCTTTGATTAGAAAACTCAATAAATGGACTGATGACCAAGTAGGAGGGTACGAAGTAAGGATAAACGACTTTCCGACGATAGATCAATTTACTTATCAGTTGAGTGATTTTGTTCCGCCAGAAATTAAAACGGTGAGCGTAAAGGATAATTACCCTATTATTTTCGACTGGCTTTCTTTATTGGATGTTAATGCGCAGGTGATTTTATTTCTGATGTTGATTGTTGCCGTAATTAATATGATTTCTGCACTGTTGATTATGATTTTAGAGCGTACCAACATGATTGGACTATTAAAAGCATTAGGAGAAACCAATTGGGGAGTGCGTAAAATATTTCTTTATAATGCAGTCTATTTAGTGGGGATTGGTATGTTGCTTGGGAATATTTTTGGAATAGGTTTAGGTGTTTTACAGCAACAAACTCATTTTTTTACTTTAGACGAAGCTTCGTACTATATGAAGTTTATTCCTGTACAGCTCGAAATTGCAGATATATTGATGATTAATGCTGGTACGTTGTTAGTTTGTCTTTTAGTGCTGTTAATCCCGTCTTTATTGGTTACCCGTATTTCACCGGTTAAGGCTATAGGTTTTAAATAAGGGTTTCTGCGGTTCTATAAAATCGAAACGGTAAAGTGCTAAGGGAGGTTATCTGATTTTTCACTTTGATTCTCTTTCTCTTAAACTTCTAGGTGGCAATTTTGGCCTTACCGCACAGACTTGCCTGCCCTTATGCCGGGCAATGGCAAATACTTTTTTTCCGCAAAAAAGTATTCAAAAAACTCTCGCCTGCGTCGCTTGCTACAAAAGTATGTGCTCCACTTCTTCATCACATCCGCAACCGCCAAGGGCGAAAATAACTTCAATTAAGGTCTGTGCTTGATGAGATGGAATATTCGAAAATCACGTTGTTTCGGTTCCAAAACAAACAGTCAGAGGCCGTCATTTGCCAAATAGCTTTTGTAAGAGCGCCCGTATGATAAGCTAAAAGCACAACCTTCTGTAAACCGATAAATTCGCCCTTGGCATTTGCGGTATAGGTAAAGAAGGTAAAACCACTTCCTTTAATAGCAAAGGGCGCAGGCGAGAGTTTATTCAATTTGTTTATTGTTTTTTTAAGGCTTTCATGTGTTCGCTTCGCTCGGGTTTGGTGACTTTTTGCGGAAAAAAGTTACTAGCCCTTCCGGCGGCAATGAGCCGGGGAGATGCTCAATTTTATGATGTTGTTTTCTTTAAGATAAAAGGCTCTTTACTTCCCGAAATTCAATTTAAAACTAATGCCACCCGAACCAATTTCTAAATCTTGATTACCAAAACTAGCGATTGGGTATTTTAAGAAAGGTTCAACTGAAATGCTGTTCTTGCTGCTTACCGGGTATAAAATCCCGAATGAAAAATTAAGTGTCCGGGCAAATTGGAAATTACTGAAAGCACCCTCATTATCTTCGTCTACATCTCTTAAGACGGTAGTAGTTGGCGCACTGGTAAGTGAATAATTGATAACCGACAGATCATTGACATAACTTTGGTTAAGTAGACTGTAGGAGCTAATTCCAGTCGAGACAAAGCTTTTAACTTTACCTAGCGGAATCTTATATTTTAAGTTTATCGGGATATCAAAACCTATCAATTTAGCACTTGTTTTTATTGCTTCGGCCACAGTAATACTTTGCTTACTCAGCTGCGATACCAAAGTGGTTGGAGACACAGGACTAGCAAAGTCTTGTGAAGTCATCCCCTGTTGTGAACCTTGATAAATTGCACTTTGCCTGTTAATACTTATCCCCGAATTTACACTTAAACGCTTACTTAACTTCAACTCCGATAAAACCCCGATACCCAGGTTTAAATCCTCGTTAACTCCTGAAGATGTAAAGCTATAATAGGTGTTGGCATCAACTGCGAAATTGAATTTACTATCGTTCTTTTTCTTAGTTTCTTTCTCTTCTGAAATTGCAGTTTTAGGAATGTTTGGTGTGCTATTTAAAAGTGCTGTATTAAAAGCCAAATACTCTTGGCTATTAACTTTTTGGATGCTTTTATCTTCTAAACTTTGTTTAGCAATTAATAACTCAGGCTGTTTATACTCAGTGTTAAAGTTGCTGATCGCTATATCATCGGTATTAATTATATCAAGCTGAGGTCTTTCGGATATAGCAGTAAAACTAGCGATATCTTCAAAAGGTTCTTCTTGTTTTAAAACCGGTTGAGTTTCATTTTTAACTGAACGTGGCGAAACTGGTTTTTTCTGTTTTAAAAGAGCAGCAGAGCCTAAAGAACTTTCTTCAGTGCTTTTTAAAACAGGCTGTGGTGGTGTTGTTCTTATTGTATTTTGAGAGATGTTATTACTGTTCTCCGTTTGTATAACTTCCGTTGTGCTAATGTTAAAAAGCCACAATAAAGCCAAAGCAGCGGCAATACCGCTTGGTAAGCCGAACCAAAAAATTAACCCACGTTTTTTCTTGTTTTTTTGTGCTTTAAACTTCTCCCAACCATCATCAGCCATTAAATCATCGTAATGATCAAATGTATCTCTAATGTGGTTTCTTAAAGTTTTATCAAATTGCTCGTTCATAATTCAAATAAAAATGAGCGTTTACTAATTTTCTTAATTTCTCTTTTGCTCGTGATAAATAAACCCTAGAACTGCTAGAAGGCATTTCTAAGATATCCGAGATTTCTTCGTGTGTATAGCCGTCAATCTCGTAAAGGTTAAAAACAACCCTATGCATTTCGGGTAAAGCCTTTAGCAGCCCTAAAATTTCGTCGGCATTAATTTTACTGATGATGTTATGATTGTTGATCGGCTCTTCTGTATCCTCAATATCTAAAACATTAGCGTGTTTTAAATTTTTTCTTCGGTTATCAATCGCAGAGTTGACTACAATTTGCCTAAACCAAGGTTTTATCAAACGGTTATCTTCAAATGTTTTGATAGTTTTAAAAAGCTTGATAAAAGCATCGTTCACCGCTTCTAAAGCATCGTCACGATTAATGCAATAACGTACACAAATAGCCATAGCATAAGCATAAAAACGTTTGTAAAGCATCTCTTGTGCCTTGGCATCGTCTTTTCTACATCGGTTAATTAACTCCTGCTCGCTATATTCGCTATAAGGTTTTCGCATTTAGCTAGTAATACTTATTTTAAAATAGTTAAGGTAGCAAAATTTGAGCCTTCGTTGTTTGTGCTGGGGTAAGGGTTTACCGCAAATAATACCGCTTTATAGTTTTTACTATTAAGTGTAAAGCTGAGTGTATCTGTTTTAGAGGTTTTTGTAGGGTCTATTTTTAATTTTAAACTTAGCGAGTCTTGCTGTTCTACGGCTAATAAATCAACATTTGCTTCTCCGGCCCAAACACACTGAACAAATTCGTCTTCTGGACATCGGCTATCTTCAATTTTAGTAACTGTAACCTTTAAACCGGTTAAAGTATCAGCACCAAACCAAACGGATTCTGATGGTGCCAAGTCTGCTTTTAGACCAAAACCAATGATTTTACTGGTTTCAAGAGTTTTCTCACAGGCTATAAAAGATAGTAAGGCTAAAATAATAGCCCCAAAAGTAAAGGATTGCTTATTGTTTAAATACATAACAGTCTTGCTTTAAATACCATTACGACTTAGATAAGCTAAACGATACAGTTGTTACAGTTTTTTTGCTTCATTCCAGAAAACATCCATTTCTGTTAAGTTCATATCTTTTAAATCTTTGCCCATTCCACTTGCTTTTGACTCTAAATACTGAAACCTTTTAATAAATTTTCGATTGGTTTTTTCTAAAGCATCTTCCGGATTGATGTTGATGAAACGGGCGTAGTTGATTAAGGAGAACAATAAATCTCCAAATTCTCCTTCTGCTTTTTCTTTATCTATTTCTTTACCATCTGCAACGTTAAACTCATCTTTAAACTCTTGTAGCTCTTCCTCCACTTTTTCCCAAACCTGTTCTTTTTTGTCCCAATCAAAACCTACACCTCTGGCTTTTTCTTGGATGCGAGAAGCTTTTACCAAAGCGGGTAGGGAAGAAGGTACTCCGCCCAAAACAGACTTATTGCCTTCTTTCAGCTTAATTTGCTCCCAGTTTTGCTTTACCTGCTCTTCTGTTTCTGCAATAACATCGCTGTAAATATGTGGATGGCGATTAATTAGCTTTTCGCAGATGCCATTTAAAACATCAGCAATGTTAAAGTCGTTGGTTTCTGAACCAATTTTGGCGTAAAAAACCAAGTGCAACATTAAATCGCCCAGTTCTTTTCTGATTTCCTGCATATCGCCTTCTAAAATGGCATCAGAAAGTTCGTAGGTTTCCTCAATGGTAAGGTGGCGCAAGGTTTCTAAAGTTTGCTTTTTATCCCAAGGACATTGAGTTCTTAAATCGTCCATGATAGCTAAAAGGCGTTCAAAAGCTTGTGCTGGGTGTTGTTGTTGGTCAAAAACGTTCATTGATGGTAATTTTTGGTAAAGGTAATTATGTTTTTTTAACCTAGGGTGGTTTTAAACATTGAGTTAGTGGAGGTTTTTACAAAGGACGCAATTTTGGATGTTTTTATTAACCACGGAGAACTCAGAGGTCACTGAGTTGGGAGGGGCAGGGTTGAGTTTACCGAGTTATTCCGAATGAGGTAGAAGGAAGGAATTTGTTTGTTTTTTATTCCTTTCTAAAAAGCAGTATTTCCCAAAATAAATTCATAACTAACATAGTTGCTTTATTCTTAATAATAATCTATTTTTAGGTTTATAAACCTAAGATATTTAGAAAGTACATTAACTGTCGACTTGAATATCCCTTAGTTTGGCGCAAGAATGAAGGGTGGGCAAAGCGAGCGAAGGTTTCTTGTGCCATATATCAAAAGAAAACTCAAGTTTACAACATCAATAAATGAGTAGGAAGTATATTTTACATGAGTGACATAGGAAGTCTATTATTAAATAAAAAATAAAATATGAGCGAAACAAATATTAAAGATTTTTTTAATACCGTAAGTAGTAAAGTTGAATTTATAGAACAAATAGATCAACTTTACTCAAGTAAATTGGCATTAAAATTCAACTCATTACATTTTCTTTCGTGGAATGAGAATAAAGTTTCCGAAATCTTAGCTTTTTTTATTAACCCTCATGCTGATCATCAGCAGGGAGATGTTTTTCTTAAACTCTTTATTAATTATTTTGATATTCATTTTCCTTATTCAGATGTTTCCAAGGTTTTAGTAAAGTTAGAAGAAACAACTTTAGAAAATAGACGTGTCGACATAGTTATATCTTATCGTGGTAATGAACAAATATTAGGTATAGAAAACAAAATATATCCTTGGACAAAAGATCAAGATGGGCAAGTTAAGGACTATTTGCATTATCTAAAAAAAATGAGTACCAGTGGTAATTATCAACTTTTATATCTGGCACCCAAGTCAAAACAACTATCGGGACATAGTGTTGGTAGCGATTATCAATTATACTTAGATAGCAAAGAGCTATTAATAATTAGTTATGAAGATCATATAATACCTCTTATGAGGCAATTTGCGACGCATGCAGGTAACGAAAGAGTACGGAGTTTTATTACAGATTTTGAATTGCGTCTTCGTGAAGAATACTTAGGAATAGACAATTTAACAGATATCAAAATGATAACAAACTATATAAAAGAGAGTACAGGGAATTTAAAAACTGCCTTTTCAATCTATAATAATCTAAACCAAGTTAAACTTGATTTAAAGGAAGAATTATTAAGACAAATGAAGGAGCTTGCTGACGAACTGAAGCTCGAGTTTAATAATGAGCACAAACATTTTATTTTGCCTCAACTAAAGGATACATGTGTTAAATATAATTATGAAATGAATGGTGTAATTTATGGAATAGTAAAACGGCCAGAATTTTATAATAGAAACTCTGATAGATTATCCTGCAACAAGTTAAAAGAATACTTACAGGTGAAATTTAACACTTCACAGTGGTGGCCACTCTATTTACTAAAATACCCAAGAATAGAGGTTGAAGAAGAATTTTGGATAGACATACTTGATGGAAGGTTTAAGGAGTTTATGAGAGAATTTATTTTGAAAGTACAAGGTGCTCCTAGCGATATATTGAAAGAAATAGAATCAAGATAATTTTAAATGAAAAAACTCAATAATAGTTTGGCTAATGAATCCATTAGTTAGGGTTTTGTAGATAAACAGGAAGATTATATCTATAGTAGTGCTAGAGATTATCACGGTCTACCGGGAAAGATTGAGCTGATTAAAATAGACCCAATAGTTTGTTAGTATATAAAATTCGAAGTGGCGGATTCACAAGTAGCCAATTCAGGGGTCACGGCTTCATGCTTGCGCCAAAGTGGGGTGTATTAGAGCTTTTATTTTTAAATAAGTAGAATGTAAAATGAACAAAGAAATTATTTTTGAAGGTTTTGATTATCATAAATTTATGAAGGAAGAATTCCCACAGCATGGAGGAAAGACACCTGACTTAAACAAAATGGTCAAGCACTTTGATAAAATCACATCATTTTTATTGGATTGTGCTCTTCAAGCTATTAAACGAGATAAGGTCTGTGAAGATGATTTTGACGTACTTCACGAAAATACTCGATATACCATTGTGGGTAATTTTAGATTAAGGTCAATCAATCTTATTAAAATATTACATGAGTTAAAAGATATTGAAGGTAATTCACTTTTTGACGATGCTACTGCAAATATTATAGTAAGGAGTTTACTGGAAAGTTATTTGGTCTATTTCCAATTATATAATAGCTGTGAAAAGAATATAGGTTTACAGAAATTATATTTTAAAATGTATGACTTATCTTCTCTGTTGCATTTTGTAAAATTTGCTAAAGAGATCATAAGTGAGAATGAAAATGGCAGTAAAAGATTTGAAGGTAGGATTGAAAATCTAGTTTATGAAATCAAAGCAGATGATAATTTTAATTCTTTGCCCAAAAAAATGCAACAGGATATTATCCGTATTAAATCAGGTAAGCAAGATTATTTGAGTTTCCTAAATTTCAGCAAACTAATTCTAAAAAGCCCACTCCCCTCGCAATTTATAACAGCCTTTTACTCTTATTCATCCTCATATGCACACACGGAGGGTTTTAGTTCAAGAATGTCACAAATGATTTTCGGTTCTCGGACAAAATGGAACAAGTTGAACGAGTTGCTTAAGTTGAAGCTAATCTATATCTGTTTAGCTGTATCTTCGCAATTTTTTTTGTCTTTTATAGAATATGATGAAACTGAGTTGAATGATGATAAAAAGAAAGATACGAATGAAGTAGTGTCTTTGGCTTCTTTTTATCTCAACGCTGTTGGTAAAAATAACTAGCCACATTTGGCGCAAGTATGAAGACGGGGTAAAGGCTTCTTGTGCCTTACTCGCCCACCTGTCCAGAGAGTTCAGTGCAACGTCTCTTTGGATTAAATAATAGATAGGAGTTTCCAAACTCCGTTGAAGTTTGTTTTGATAAAATCTCAAAGAGTCTGGAGACTCAATTTTATTTAAGAATCCGAAGAGCGCTACGCTTAACTCTTCAGACAGTGAGGGTGATACAATGAGGTTAATTTAAATTTATTCCTTATTAAGGTTAACCTATTGAGTAAAGGCAAATTTTATTTTATTATCAGGGCAGTTGGCTAATTGGTAAGTTTGTTTCCGTAAAAGCTCTAGGAATTGAGGGTCTTTATAGTCCATGGGTAAAGCCGTTGTACCTTGAAGTTTGCCAATACTAATTTTTAGGGTTTTATTTTTCTTGTTAAAAAGTTCTGAAGGTAGCATTGCTGTTTGCAGTGAAGGGTGGATATAACGGAGTAAGCTAAATGCAAAGTTGTTATGTCCATGAAAATATATCGGTAAAACGGGCACCCCGGCTTTAGCAATCAGTTTACCTACCACTTTATGCCATTTTCTATCGGTTACCCGTAGCGTACGGAAGTTGAAAGCAGATACTTCACCTGCGGGAAATATAGCTACAGGCGTACCGGCTTTCAACTTGCTTAGCGTTAATTTTAAACCACTTATGCTAGAACTATCTTTGATTTTTTCGAAAGGATTTACGGCAATAATATGGTCTGCCAGATGAGGGATTTTTTTTAAAAGGAAATTACCCATAAACAGTGTGTCGGGCCTATGCGCAACCAATAGCTCTAATAAGGCAAGCGACTCTACTGCGCCATAAGGATGATTCGCTACAATGATGAAAGCTCCAGTTTTAGGGATGTTTTCTAGCTGTGCTGGATTTACTTCTGTTTTTATGTTTAAGTATTTAAATGCGAACTTTACAAAAGCCATCCCTTTTACATCCTGAGCCTCATTTAACATTTGGTTTAGTGCATCAATCTTAATCGCTTTCATTAAAAAAGTGACCAGCCTAGGGAATTTTTTTGTTCCTGTAGCGGTAATAAAATCCTCTCGCGAAATAATTGACATATAATAACTTATTACTATTCTGAAGAGTAAAATAAAGGATAATTATCTTTTTAAAAGAAGACATAAACTCAGCTTATGTTAAGTTTACAATAATTTATTGGTCATTGCTTTGGGAATCACAACCACCTGTCATTTATTCTTTAACTCGTATTTGTTTACTATATCCTTTCAAATTACTTTACTTTTTAAATATGAGCAAAGGAACTTTGGTGGTAAAAGCTATATCTTCTGAGTTACTTGAGAATAAAAGTTTCTCTAGAAATGGTCTGTTTTGATTGGTAAACATAACCAATAATGAAGGTTCAGATTTTTCAGTTATTTCAGCTATATTTTCTACTAAAGTGTTTTGTAAATCTTTTTTCTGAATATTGAACTCAATAGGAAAGTCCGAGAGTTTTTGAAACTGCTCTGAAGTGGCTTTGTTTTGTTCTATTTCAGAAGGAAAGCTAAAATTTAAGACTTCTACACTCGCATTTAGTGGTTTGGCTAAGTGCTTAACTTTAGGAATTTCTTTTTCAAGCGAACCCAAATCTGAGGCATATAGAAATTTTGTGATTGGCTTGCTTTCGTAATCGGCAGGTACAGCGATAACGGGAATGTCTGATTTATTAATTACATGAGAAGTATTGGTGCCGAAAATCTTTTCTATTCTCCCTACGCCACGAGTTCCCATACAGATATAATTGAAGTCGCCTTGCTGTGCATAATTCAAAATATTTCCATCTGGTACTATAGACTCTCGAATTACGCAGTTAAACCGGTCTTCAGGAACTCCAGAGTCCTTAGTGATGTCGTTAATGAAGTCCTTAAATTTGGTTGTAATTTTCTCGACTTCCTCTTTTTCGTAAGCCCTAAACTTATCTTCATTATAAGAAGTAGGTTTTAAAATGTGATAGGAATGAAAAAAAGTAATAGCTACGGGAATTTGTTTTGCAAGTTGGATAGCGAAATAAATTGCAGCTTTAGAATTTCTTGAAAAATCTGTAGTAACTAAAATCTTCGTCATTAGGTTAGGGTTAAAGGTTTTTTAATGTTTCGAGGACGCTCAATTACTTGCTCCTTCGAATGATGTATAAAGCTATGATTTATGCCAATGATTTAAAATGAGCAAAATCACATAAAAAAGCCTCATTTTAACGGTGACGAGGAAAAAGCCACTTGTCCAGAGAGTTTAGTGCAACGTCTCTCTGGATTAAATAATAGATAGGAGTTTCCAAACTCCGTAGAAAGTTTATTGGATAAAAGATGCTTTTATAGATGTTTAATTAAAAAAATCATTTAAAAGAGTCTGGAGAATCAATTCCATGTAAGCATCCGAAGAACGCTATGCTTATCTCTTTGCATAGTTAAGTAATCAAATTAAAAAAGAAAACCCTCCGTCCATTTCTGGATGAAGGGTTCTCAGATATATAAACCAAACAAATTTTACTCCGCTCTTTTTAAACCGAACTTATCAATTTTACTGTATAAATGACTTCTTTGTATTTCGATGTCTTCAGCGGTTTTGGATACGTTCCAGTTGTTTTTCTCTAGTTTGTATTTGATAAATTCCATTTCTGCATGGTCTTTAAAATCTTGGAATTTAGAGAAAGACTCGTAATCAAACCCGTTAGAAGAAGATGCCGGACTTTTAGTTTCAAAAGCATTTTCTGGATGGTAAATGCTACCACTTGGGTTAGCAAAAGCTCTTACGTTTTCTTCGGTAATGGTCTTCTCACTTAAGATGATCAAACGCTCAATTACGTTCCTCAGTTCACGGATGTTACCTGTCCAAGGTAAAGATTTTAAAGCATCCATTGCACCAGCACTAATTTTCTTCACTGGCATATTGTACTCATTGCAAATTTCCTCGCAAAAGCTTTCAGACAATAATGGAATATCAGAACTACGCTCAATTAAAGGTGCAACGTGAATATGGATAACGTTTAAGCGGTGGTATAAATCCATCCTAAAGTTACCAGCTTCAATTTCTTTTAATAAATCTTTATTGGTAGCGGCAATTACCCTTACGTTTACTTCAATTTCTTTTTCGCCACCAACACGGGTAATTTTATTTTCTTGTAAGGCTCTTAAAACTTTAGCTTGTGCAGAAGCGCTCATGTCTCCAATTTCATCTAAGAAAATTGTTCCGCCGTTGGCTTGTTCAAATTTCCCGATACGTTGTTTAATTGCAGATGTAAAAGATCCTTTTTCGTGTCCAAACAATTCAGATTCAATTAATTCTGATGGAATTGCTGCACAGTTCACCTCAATTAATGGTGAGTTTGCTCTGCTTGATTTTTCGTGTAACCAGCGGGCAACTAATTCTTTACCACTTCCGTTAGCTCCGGTTACTAAAACGCGAGCATCAGTAGGGGCAACCCTATCAATGGTCTCTTTAACCTTTGCAATAGCTGGCGACTCGCCTAATATTTGGCGGGTTTTTGATTTAGCTACCTTTTGTTTTAAAACTTTGGTTTCAGTAACTAAAGTTCCACGGTCAAGGGCATTACGTACGGTAATTAATAATCTATTTAAATCTGGTGGTTTAGAGATAAAGTCGAAAGCACCTTTTTTGGATGCTTCAACCGCTGTTTCTACTGTTCCATGACCAGATATCATGATAAAGGGTAGGTCTGGGTGCGACAGTTGAGCACTGGTAAGTACTTCCATGCCGTCCATACGATTCATTTTTATATCACATAAAACTAAATCGTAACCTATGTTTTTAATCATTTCTAGGCCGTCAGTTCCGTTGTCTATATCGTCAACCTTATAGTCTTCGTATTCTAAAATTTCTCTTAGCGTATTTCTGATTGCTCTTTCGTCATCAATGATTAATACTTTAGCCATATAAATTTATTGTTTGTTAAAAGTGTATATAATTTTGGACAATGTCCTGATTTTACAGAACAAAAAAAGTCCTGCAAATTGTTGCAGGACTTCAAAATGCTTGTAATAATGCAAATTTGTAAGCCGGGTTCTGTCACCCTGAACAATTCAGGATGTCTCTATCATTTATCTTGCCATAATATTGCTATTACAGTCTAACGATCTACCCTTCCTGATAGTGTTGGACACAGCGGAACGAGTCGCTCCGGCGTTCAGGATTTATTTGATCTTTCAACTCCTGAGGTTTACCACGATGCATGTCGCCATACAAAGTCGTGAGCCCTTACCTCACGTTTTCACCCTTACTAAGCCCGAAGGCAAAGCGGTATATTTTCTGTAGCACTTTCTGTCGTTCTATTACAAAACGCCTTCCCGTTAGGAAGCAGGATACTCTGTGTTGCCCGGACTTTCCTCCGCTTCAGTGTTAAAACCGAAGCTGCGATAGAGCCATTTGCAGTGCAAAGGTAAGGATTATACCAAAAGCAAAATGAAAAATGAAAAAATATAAAGCTTGGTGTTAGTTTGTTAGCAAGCTTAAGCTAAATGCCGAAAAATATTTTAGATAATAAGATGGATTTTCTTTTTAACCTGAATTCGATTATTGATTTTTCTAACGTCCAAGCAGGGTTTCTCTTTTCGAGAACCCTGCGTTTAGATGACTAAGTCAAAATCACTTGACGCAGGGTCGTCTGCGACAGACCCTGCTAGGACCAATGAAAAATTAAAAAATATAAAGCCTGTTTTGGTTATTTGTAATCAAGGAAAATATTTAAACCCAAAGGCTGAAAAATATTGTTGAAATACGAGAGCTTTAATTCAAGCTGATTTTTAGTTGAAATTTTAGTGATTAGGGCGTTTTAACACGCTGTCCGCTTTATCTTTTTGTCTTATTCTTCGACTCCGGCCAGCATGACAAAAAGGATGTCGCTTCCATCGTTAACGCATCTAAAATGAGATAACATTTTTCATTATGTTAGATTGATTAAGATTTGTAAAATTCAGGTTCAAAAAATAGAAGCGCCCACATAACAAACGCAATGACTGTGTTAGACCATCAATTCGGCCTTGTCCTTTGCGGCAACGAATAACCAAAGTAAAAGCAATAACTTGGTAGCAAAGGGCGCAGCCGAGAGTTTTTTGAATACTTTTTTGCGGAAAAAAAGTATTTGCCATTGCCCGGCAAGAGGGCAGGCAAGCCTCAAGCATAAAAGCCAAATCAATATTTTAATGAGGAAAATTTATTTCTATTTTGAATAAATGATTGAACAAAATGTCAATTCCATCATTAACATTGTATCCTAATAAATTACTCGCAATCCTTTAAATTTTTCTCTACTTCAGCTAACTCGTAAATCCCTTGATTATTACCGAAGGCGTTGGTGATGTAGGTTAATAGTTTAGCGATTTCTATAGGAGCTAAATGTGTTTCGGCAGGCATTACACCGTCATAAGTGATTCCGTTTACCACAATTGTATCTTTTAAACCATAAACTATAAAACAAGCTAGTTTATCACGATTGTTTTTTAAAAATACGGTATCAGTTAATGGCGGTATTAGCGCTTCTAAGCCTTCTCCATTATCCATGTGGCAATTACTACAATGCGTGTCATAAATTGTTTTACCGCTAGAGTAATAGCTTTGATATTTGATGGTTTCCTGGTTACAAGCATTCAAAAAAATAAGGATAATTAATCCGCAAAAAGAAAATGGAATTAATAGCTTTCTCATTACTTTTCCGATTTATATTCGTTAAGCAGAATATCTATATCGTTCATTAAGTTTTCAACCTGTTGCTTATCAGTTCCGTCATAAGCACCTCTAAGTCTTCTTTGCTTATCTACCAAAATAAAATAACCAGAGTGTTCTACACCACCAGGTACATCTGCGTTTTCCTGTGCGTAATTCATGTAACCGTTTCTGGCCAAATTGTACACCGTATCTCTATCGCCTAATAAAAAGCTCCACTGTGTACCTTCTACGCCTAATTTATCAGCATATTTTTTTAAAACTGGGATGGTATCATGTTTTGGGTCAATACTGTGGGATAAAAACCGAACCTCGTTATTTCCTTTATATTTCTTGTAAACCGAAAGCATATTTTTGCTCATGATAGGACAAATAGAAGGGCAGGAGGTGAAAAAGAAATCAGCAACGTAAATGCTGTTTTTTAGCGAATCGTTATTGATAATTGCGCTATCCTGATTCATTAAACTAAAACTAGGAATGGTTTGATAAAATGTATCGGTTTTTAATTTACCACCTTCCATTCTGTCTATCGTTTGCATTTCGCCTAAAAAAGGTAGTCTTTTAGCATTATTACTGCATGAAAAAAACAGGATACTTATTGCAGAAATGGTAATATATTTTATAAATTTCATTTTCTTATTATTGGTTATTTAATTCATTAATTTCTCACTACTCACTACTCACTACTCACTACTCACTACTCACTACTCAAACTCAAACTCAAACTCAAACTCAAACTCAAACTCAAACTCAAACTCATTACTCACTACTCAAACTCAAATCTAAATAATCCTCAGCTTCGCAAATTTTAACAATAACTGTTTTTGTCCAATTTCTTTAAAAAAGATGGTTGCTTTAATATCTTGTTTACTTCCTTCTAGAGTTAAAACTTTACCATAACCAAAACGTTCATGCTCCACTTCATGACCTACTTGTAGGTTTGAGGTATCGCTAGGAGCGAAGCCTTCACTAGGAACATGGGCTTTCGCCAATAAAGAAGTCGTTCTTAAAGGTTTAGTAGCTGGTTTTGGTTTCGAGTAAACATCGCCTTGATCTTTGGTAAAGCTTGATTTACTTTGCCATTGCGTACGGTCATCATCAAAACCAGCATTATTTGCTGTAGCTGATTTTTTCGGTACTTCTATTTCTAAATACCTTGGGTCAATCTCATCTAAAAAACGAGAAGGTTCACAGTTAATAAGCGTCCCGAATTTAAAACGCGATGTGGCATAACTGATGTGTAGTTTTGTTTCGGCCCTAGTTACGGCAACATAAAACAACCTACGTTCTTCCTCCAAATCTGCCCTCGAATTTAAAGCCATTTGCGAAGGAAAAAGATTTTCCTCTAAGCCAACAATGTAAACTTGAGGAAACTCCAAACCTTTTGAAGAGTGGATAGTCATTAAAGAAACCGTGTCTTTATCGTCGCCTTTTTCGTTATCATCGTTAGTTAACAAAGCAACATCCTGCATAAAGATATCTAAACCTCTGTCTTCAATATCCTCACGCTCAGAAAACTCTTTAATACCGTTTAAAAGCTCCTGAATATTTTCGTACCTACTAACACCTTCCACTGACTTATCGTCGTATAAGTCCTTTAATAAACCCGACTGTTGTGCAATATGCAAAGCGGTATCATAAGCAGTATTGTTTTTAGCAGTCACCGCAAAACTCTGTATTGCAGTAGCAAAACTACTTACAGCAACGGCCGCTCTGTTGTCTAAGTAAGTTGGGGCATCGGTAATGATTTCGAAAAGTGTTTTGTTTTCTTGATCAGCCGCTAAAATAATTTTATCTAAAGTAGTTTTTCCAATACCACGGGCAGGGTAATTAATTACTCTTTTAAAAGCAGCCTCATCTGCAGGGTTAAAAGTTAACCTGAAATATGCAATTAAATCTTTGATTTCCTTACGCTGATAAAAGGATGTTCCACCGTAAATTTTGTAGGGAACGCCAAGCTTTCTTAAAGCTTCCTCCATTGATCTGGATTGCGCATTTGTACGGTAAAAAATGGCGAAATCAACCCAATTTAGATTTTTATTCGCTCTTTCTTGAGCAATGGATTCAGCGACTTGCTTACCTTCCTCATTATCAGAAAAAGAACGACTTATTTTTACTTTATCGCCTGTTTCGTTATCAGAGAATACGTTTTTTTCTAACTGGTTTTTGTTATTAGCAATAATGCTGTTAGCGATGTTTACAATGTTTTGGGTAGAGCGGTAATTCTGTTCTAATTTAAAAACCCTTACATCTGGATAATCTTTTTGAAAGTTTAAGATGTTTTGGATGTTTGCTCCCCTAAAAGCGTAAATACTTTGTGCATCATCACCCACTACACATAAATTCTCTCTAACTGCAGCTAGTTTTTTTACAATTAAATATTGCGAGAAGTTAGTATCCTGGTACTCATCAACCATTAAGTACTTAAATTTTTGCTGATATTTATTAAGTATGGCTGGGTGTTCTTTTAGTAAAATATTGGTTTTAAATAAAAGATCATCGAAATCCATTGCTCCGGCTTTAAAACAACGGTTAGCGTAAGTTTCGTAGATTTTACCTAAAAATGCTCTTCCAGATGTAAAGTCATCTGCCTGTATCTGTTCGTTTTTTTGATACTCGGCCACAGAAATTAGATTGTTTTTAGCCATTGAAATACGGCCGTAAACATAATTTGGGTGATAAAGTTTATCGTCCAAGCTCATTTCCTTTAAAATAGCTTTTAGTAAACTTTTACTATCGTCAGTATCGTAAATGGTGAAGTTGTTTGGATAACCGATATGCTGTGCTTCAACACGTAAAATCTTTGCAAAAACCGAGTGGAAAGTACCCATCCAAATATTTTTAGCTTCGGGGCCAATAACGGTAGTAATACGGTTACGCATTTCTTTTGCCGCTTTATTGGTAAATGTTAAAACTAAAATATGGAAAGGGTCAACGCGTTTTTGTATCAAATGCGCAACTCGGTAGGTAATTACCCTTGTTTTTCCAGAGCCTGCACCTGCAACTATCATTACTGGGCCTTCGGTTTGCTCTACTGCTTCTCTTTGGGTTGGGTTTAATCCTGCTAAATAATCCAAAAGTATCCTAAATTTTAATAAGCCCAAAAGTAAAAAAAATGAGGCGGAGATTTTAGTTCCGCCTCATTTTAAGTTTTTAACAAAAGTTTGTTAGCTTAATCCACTTTTACTAGAATCATGCAATGCCTCATTGATATTCATGATTTTGGCATCAATATCGTCCACACATTTTTTTATTTGTGGCGCAACTTCATGGCTTTCTACCAATTTATCTTCCACTAGCATCATTAAACCTTTTAGCGTAGCAACAGGCCCCCGAATCTGATGAGATAAATGCGAGGAGTATTCTGATAATTTTTGATTCTTAATAATTAAATCTTTTGTACGCTCTGCAATAAGCTCTTCTAACTGCAGATTGACTCTGTCTACATTGTTTTTTTGTTTCAAAACCTCTTCATTTAGCGCTGTTAGCTTTTGATTAGATGATTTTGAACGGTTGTTGCTCTTTATTAATAGGAATATTACAAAAAAGGATAACACAGCAACTATACTAATAGCGAGGGATAATTTTTTTGCATTTTTTTGTGCTTGTATAGTAAGCTCGTTTTCTTTTTGGGTTTGTTTTTGTTTAAGAGTTTGTTGAATGAGGTTAATGTTGGAAGTTATCGTTCGCTTATAATTTATGCTATCTCGTTTATAAATATCTTTCAAGTAGTAAAGTGCTTTCTCGTAATTTTTTCGTTTTGCTTCTAATTCATAACTAAAATAAATGAAGTCATAAATTTTTTTTTCATCGTTAGTTAATTTCGCAAAACCTATTCCTTCTTGAATGTATTCTTCTGCTTTTTTAAAATCGTTTTTTCTTATATAGATAGAACTAAGAGTCATGTTTATAGAGGAAATGCTATTGTTCAACTCATATTTCTTTGCTTTTTCATTTGCATCAATTAACATTTTTTCAGCTTTAGGTAGGTTATTCAGGTTGTAATAAATTACCCCCATGTTTTGTAAGCTTTGTGTTATACCAATTGGGTTTTTGATTGAGTTGAAAATCGTGTCGCTTATTTCATAATTTTTTAATGCAATATAATACTGCTTTTTTCGATAGTATGTATTACCTATATTCAAGTATGATCCCGCTATAAGGTCATTTTTCTTATACTTTTTAGCGATTATTAAAACTCTCTGATAATAAGCAAGAGCTTTATCATAGTCTATTTCTGTCCATAAATTGCCAATGTTGTTTAATACCTTTGCTTCACCCAGTTCATCAGGGATTTCTTGAAACTGTTTCATTGCTATGAGGTAACGATTTAGTGCAGAGTCCCTCTCGTTTGAATAATAAAAACCTATACCAATGACTCTATTAGCTTCCGCAACTTCTTTAGGAATGTTAAGCTCCGAAGCAATTTTATGTGCTTTTTTACCCATTGATATTGTTGTTTCCGGATCAGTTAAACGGGTATTATAAGCTTTTTTATTTAAATCTTTTACAGTTTGTTCATCATGATTTATATCAGTTTCGAGCGTTTGTTTTTGAGACCCGCTTACGCAGAAAGAATATAGAAAAATAATTATGAATGTTACATAGCGCATGAATAGAGACTATCAGTTAAGTTTAAAGGTATTTATAAATCTTTATTTTTTAACAAATGTTGTAAAGTAAATATGAAGTTAATTGAAAAGCAATAAATTTTTAATTGAAAAATGATATTGTTTTTAAATATAGAAATGTTTCGTTACAAATAATTTGACGCCAATATTTGTACTGTTATTTAAACATAAAAGTTACAAAAAATGAAAAAGATATTATTAGCATTATTAGTAGTAGGTGCAGTTTCAGTTACATCCTGTAAAAAAGATACAGATACTACTCCTGTAAAAAACTTAAAAGTCAATGGTGGTCCAGATTCTTCAATTGATCAAACAACAGTAGGTTCTTGGGATTAAAACTAAAAAAAGAAAATATGAAAAAGATATTATTAGCATTATTAGTAGTAAGCGCAGTTTCGGTTACATCTTGTAAGAAAGATACAGATACTACTCCTATAAAAAACTTAAAAGTCAATGGCGGCCCAGGTTCTTCGATTGATCAAACAACAGTTGGTTCTTGGGATTAATACTAAAAAAAGAAAACATGAAAAAGATATTATTAGCATTATTAGTAGTAAGCGCAGTTTCGGTTACATCCTGTAAAAAAGATACAGATACTACTCCTATAAAAAACTTAAAAGTCAATGGAGGTCCAGATTCTTCAATTGATCAAACAACAGTAGGTTCTTGGGATTAATAATTGTCCCAAACTCAACACATTAGTTACAAAGTAGCTAAGCTATAAAATCATATATTTGTGTAAACTCAAGTTTATGCAAGTAATAAAAAATTATGTTGAACAAAACCGTCAGCGTTTTCTCGACGAATTGTTTGAATTATTAAGATTTCCGTCTGTTAGTGCAGATCCTAAATATAAAGGTGATGTACTTAAAACCGCAGACTTTGTAGCCGAAAAACTTAAAGAAGCCGGTGCAAACCAAGTAGAGGTTTGCTCAACAGAAGGCTATCCGATAGTTTACGGAGAAAAAATAATAGACCCAGCTTTGCCTACGGTTTTGGTGTACGGACATTATGATGTTCAGCCACCAGACCCATTAGAGCTTTGGCACACACCACCTTTTGAGCCCACTTTGCGAGATGGGAAAATTTACGCTCGTGGAGCTTGTGATGATAAAGGACAGTTTTATATGCATGTAAAAGCTTTTGAGCTGATGATGCAAACAGAAACTTTGCCTTGCAATATTAAGTTTATGATTGAAGGGGAGGAGGAAGTAGGTTCCGACAATCTGGGTAAATTTGTTGCTCAAAATACCGAAAGGTTAAAAGCTGATGTTGTTTTAATATCAGACACTTCCATGATTAGCATGGAAAACCCTTCTTTAGAAACTGGTTTGCGAGGACTAGCTTATATGGAAGTGGAAGTTCAAGGTCCAAATAGAGATTTACACTCTGGTGTTTACGGAGGAGCGGTTGCAAACCCAGCAACTATTTTATGTCAGATGATTTCATCTCTGCATGACGAAAATAATCATATTACAATTCCTGGTTTTTACGATGATGTAATTGATCTTTCTCAAGAAGAACGAAAAGCATTAAACGATGCTCCTTTTGATTTAGACGAGTATAAAAAAGATTTATCTGTTGATGAAGTTTGGGGCGAAAAAGGTTATTCTACCATAGAAAGAACCGGAATTAGACCAACATTAGAAGTCAACGGAATTTGGGGCGGTTATACCGGACCCGGAGCAAAAACTGTTTTGCCAGCAAAAGCGAACGCTAAAATTTCTATGCGTTTAGTTCCAGGTCAGGATTGGAAAAAGATTTCTGCTTTATTTAAAGCACACTTTGAAAGTATTGCCCCATCATCTGTTAAAGTTGATGTTGTAGCTCATCATGGTGGTACACCTTATGTAACCCCAGTTGATTCTATTGCATTTAAGGCTGCTTATAAAGCCATTCAAGAATCATTTGGTAAAGAACCAGTTCCAACAAGGGGCGGAGGAAGCATTCCTATTGTTGCACTATTTGAACAAGAATTGGGAATAAAAACAGTATTAAT
This sequence comes from Pelobium sp., assembly GCA_037968815.1. GTDB lineage: Bacteria > Bacteroidota > Bacteroidia > Sphingobacteriales > Sphingobacteriaceae > Pseudopedobacter. The sequence continues at coordinate 42,215 of JBBKWF010000001.1, forward strand.
GGGTTTTGGTTTAGATAGTGATAACCTACACTCTCCAAATGAAAAATACGATGTTTTCAATTATTATAAAGGAATAGAGACAATCCCTTTGTTTTATAAATATTTTGCAAAATTGAGCTAATATATTTTTATACTCAATAAAAAAAGCCGTTTCTTATATAAGAAACGGCTTTTTTACTTTCGGCTTTTGCCTATTTAATGAATAACATTTCTCTGAACTTTGGTAAAGGCCAAAGGTTGTCATCAACCATTAACTCTAATTTGTCAACGTGGTAACGAATTGGCTCAAAGTATGATTTAACCTTCTCATCATAAGCAATCGCTTTATCACGAGAGTCCTCTAACTTATTAGCAGTTTTTCGCTCTTCAATCATTGCATGTACATTATCTTTAATAAAGTTTACATGTTTAGAAATTTCTTTAATGATTAAAATTTGTGCGCTATAATTCTCTTCACCTAAACCTATATCTTTTAAACCTTTAACGTTTTCGATAAGTGAGTTTTGGTAACCAACAGCAGCTGGAATAATTACGTTAGTAACTAACTCGCCAATTACACGACCTTCAATTTGAATTTTCTTGTAATAATCTTCCAATAAAATCTCGTGACGAGCATGACCTTCTCTTGGAGTAAATACACCAGTTTCCTGGAATAATTTGCTTGATTTTTCTGAACTTAAAGCATCTAAAGCTTTCGGTGTAGTTTTGATGTTAGATAAACCACGTTTTTCTGCTTCTTCAGCCCATTCGTCGCTGTAACCATTACCTTCAAAACGGATGTTTTTTGATTCTTTAATGTACTTTCTTAATACATTAACAATAGCAAGGTCTTTTTTCTCGCCTTTTTTAATCAATTTATCAACTTCAACTTTGAATTTATTCAATTGATCAGCCATGATGGTATTTAAAACCGTCATCGGGCTTGATGAGTTTGCAGAAGAACCAACAGCTCTCAATTCAAATTTATTTCCTGTGAACGCAAATGAAGAAGTACGGTTTCTATCTGTATTGTCAAACAAAATGTTCGGAATTTTTGGAATTCCAGCCCACATTAAGTTTTCTTCTTTAACTTTTTTGGCAACTTTAGAAGTTTCAAGTTCATCAAGCACATCGCTTAATTGACTTCCTAAAAAGATAGATATAATTGCCGGCGGTGCTTCATTAGCTCCTAAACGGTGATCATTATGTACTGAAGCAATTGAAGCTCTTAATAAATCTGCATGCTCATGAACCGCTTTAATTGTATTTACAAAAAACGTTAAAAACATTAAGTTGTTTTTTGGCGTTTTACCTGGCGCTAAAAGATTTTTACCAGTATTAGTAATTAAAGACCAGTTATTGTGCTTACCAGATCCATTTATACCTGCGTATGGTTTTTCATGTAATAAAACCTTAAGGTGATGTCTTTTTGCAACTTTGTCCATTAAATCCATCAACAATTGATTGTGATCAATAGCTAAGTTGATTTCTTCATATAAAGGTGCACACTCAAATTGAGAAGGAGCAACTTCGTTGTGACGAGTTTTTAAAGGAATACCTAATTGCAATGCTTCAATTTCGAAATCTTGCATGTAAGCAAGTACTCTTTCTGGAATAGTACCAAAATAATGGTCATCTAATTGTTGGTTCTTTGCAGAAGAATGTCCGAAAAGAGTTCTTCCTGTCAACATTAAATCTGGTCTTGCATTAAATAATGCTAAATCAACTAAAAAGTATTCTTGCTCAATACCTAAAGAAGCATTAACCTTAGTTACTCCTTTATCAAAATAACCACAAACATCTACAGCTGCTTTGTCAAGTGCAGACATTGCTCTTAATAATGGAGCTTTGTAATCTAGCGCTTCACCAGTGTAAGCTACAAATACTGTTGGGATACATAATGTTCCTCTAAATATAAATGCTGGAGAACTTGGATCCCAAGCGGTATATCCACGAGCTTCAAAAGTACTTCTAATTCCTCCGTTAGGAAAACTAGACGCATCTGGTTCTTGTTGTACTAATGCATCAGCAGAAAACTTCTCTACTGGAGTACCGTCTGGTGCAGGCTCAAAAAACGAATCATGTTTTTCTGCAGTTGTACCAGTTAATGGCTGAAACCAGTGCGTATAATGTGTTACGCCCTTGCTCATTGCCCATGATTTCATTGCGGCAGCAATATGTTCTGCAATATCTCTTTCTATACGTGTACCACTCTCGCCTGCGCTAACGATTGCTTGATAAGCTTCCTTAGACATATAGGCTTTCATTTTTGGTTTATCAAAAACGTTTTGTCCATAATAGTCTGAGATTTTGTTAGCAGGTGCTTTTACTTCAGGTATTGTTCTTCCTAATACTGATTGAAGTGCTTGAAATCTGATTGTTGACATTTTTTGGTGTTTTTTATTTGTTAAAAACTGTTTTCTAATATTATCTGATAAAAGTAAGTCGTTTTTATGGGTTTTTATAATTTTTTTTTAAAATTATTTAATAATAAGGCTGTTTTGGTTGAAAATAATCCAAAATAACATGTGTTTTTTTAGATTATAGGATATTTTAAGAGATTTTTTGCTGAATTGGTTCTAATTGACTGGTGTAATTGTTGAATTGTTGGTTTATTTACTGAATTATCTTTTAGAGAAATTCTAATTTTTTACAATTTGTATTGAAATAAACTGAAATATTATCAAATATTTTAGTGTTTATTTCAATTATCATTAAAAATAATGATAAAAGTCATATTTATTTTGGTGTTTTGAATAAAATATTGAAATTGCGAGTGTCAAAACGTTATAATATGTATTTCGTTATAAGACATGAATTTATTTGATATCATATTTATATAACAAATTTTAATTTTAAGTAAACCCAAAAAAAACAAAAGATGGAAAGTTCATTATTAATTACACCGGTAGTCACGACCATGGTCGACTTTAAATTGCAAACATTAGCAATGTTGGCCCCAATGCAAGAAGTAGCTTCAACCGCAGAAGCTGCCAAAGAAGTTTTTTTAAATGCGAGCAATATCTGGATGATGGTTTGTGCCGCACTTGTATTTTTAATGAATATGGGATTTGCCAGTGTTGAAGCCGGATTTTCTCAAACAAAGAATACAGTAAACATTTTGTTTAAAAATGTAATTACTCCGGTTATTGGTATTTTACTTTATGCTTTTATCGGTTTTAACTTAATGTACCCTGGATTTGAAGTTCCAGGATGGTTCGGTTTCGCCGGCTTTGGCTTATCAATGCCAGCTAATGGAGCAACTGCAGATTACGCAGGAGGCTATACTTACTTTACTGACTTCTTATACCAAGCATTATTTGCAGCAACTACTGCAACAATTGTTTCAGGTGCAGTTGCAGAACGTATTAAATTCTCTGCTTACTTAATTTTCACTATCGTTTTTGTTGGAGTAATTTATCCAGTATTAGGTAGCTGGAACTGGGGTGGTGGTGTTGTGGCTTCATGGGGATTCCATGATTTTGCAGGTTCAACTTTAGTTCATGCTGTCGGTGGATGGGGTGCATTAGCAGGTATTATATTATTAGGCCCACGTTTAGGTAGGTTCGCTGGAAAAGATAACCCATTCCCAGCTTCTAACTTTGCTTTAGCAACTATCGGTGTATTTATCCTTTGGTTAGGTTGGTTCGGTTTTAACGGTGGTTCTGTACTATCTTCTGATCCTGCTTTAACTTCACTAGTATTAACTAACACTACTTTAGCAGCTTGTGCTGGTGCAATAGGTGCATTCATCTTAGCTACTATCATTTTTAAAACTTACGATTTCGGATTGGTATTGAACGGTATTCTTGCCGGTTTAGTAGGTGTTACAGCTGGTGCTGACGTAGTTGGTCCTATGGACTCTATCTACATTGGTTTTATAGCTGGAATTATAGTAGTACTAGCAGTGATTCTTTTAGAGAAACTGAAATTGGATGATGTGGTAGGTGCAATACCAGTACACTTGTTCTGTGGTGTCTGGGGAACTTTAGCTGTAGGTATCTGGGGAACAGATATGAGTTTCATAGCTCAGTTAAAAGGTGTTGCTGTTTATGGCGTTGCTGCTTTCTCTACCTCTTTTATATTATTCGCAGTAATGAAGTATACCATGGGTATCAGAGTTTCTGCTGAAGAAGAGACTGAAGGTTTAGATGTATATGAGCATAATGTTCATGCTTATACTACTTCTTCTGTAAGTGCAAAATTAAAAGGATAACTCCTCTAAAGTAGGAAGAGGGAAGTCTCTTCCTGCTTTATTTACATAATAACTAAACCCAAAATAATAATAACATGAAAAAAGGATTATTAACATTAGCTACTACAGTAGCAGTTGCATTTGCAGCAAGTGCACAAACAGACTCTACATCAACACCCTTAGAAGTATCAGGATCGGTAGATACATATTTCAAATACGATTTTGCTGAAACTTCAAATATACCTACTAGTTTTGCTGACCAACAAAACTCTATTTCACTAGGAATGGTTGATATTGCCTTGAAAAAATCAACAGGAAAAGCTTCATTTGTTGGAGAGTTATCTTTTGGGCCAAGAAGTGAATCTTCTATCCCTGTTGGTGGTTTCCATATCCAAAATTTGTACGCTAGTTATGCTTTCACTGATCAGTTTAGCATGACCGCGGGTTATATGGGTACATTTGTTGGATATGAGGTAATATCACCAGTTCCTAATTTTAACTATTCTACATCATATCTTTTTGCTAACGGCCCGTTCCAAAATGCTGGAATTAAAGCAAACTACAGCTTCTCTGATAAAGTAGGGGTGATGGTAGGTTTGTTTAACGATTGGAACGTATATCAAGATTTAAATGGTATTTCTTCTTTTGGTGCTCAATTATATGTATCACCAGTTGAAGGTTGGGATGCTTACGTAAACTTTTTGAGTGGAACGTCTGCTAGCGGTGTAGGAACTTATACTTCTGGAACTGTATTGGATTTAACTACAACTTACCAAATTACTGATAAGTTTATGTTAGGCTTAAATGCAGCAGATTATGACCAAGGAACTGATACTCCAGATGGAAGTGAATATTCTGGTATTGCGTTATATCCACAATATAGCATTACTGATAACTTTGCTTTAGGTTTAAGAGGTGAGTATTTTAAATATAAGGATGTTGGTAGTGTTGAAGGTGAGTCAATCAAAGCCTTTACTTTAACTGCAAACTTAAAAGCAGGTGGTTTAAGGTTTATTCCTGAAGTTAGATTAGATAATTCTAAAACTAATACTTTTGGTTTTATTAAATCAGATGGTTCAGCTACCAAATCAGCTTCACAAGTTTCTTTAGCTTTGGTTTACGAGTTTTAGCACATACACACAATAAAACTTATAAAGCCTCCGATTTTTTTCAAATCGGAGGCTTTATTTTTTCAAGAAAATGAGGTAACAAAAATATTGAGTTATACGCAATAGAGTAAAATATCTGTCGTTTTATGATAAATTTAAACCTTACCGCTATGTTATTCTCAAAAATTGATGTCAACAAGGTTGAGTGGCTTAATCTTGTTTTTGAAAATCGAAACCAGTCTTACGGGGCTTATGTGCTTAGGCGAGATTCGGGAACTTACCTTTTTAAATCCCTGTTGATTACTGGTTTTTTATTTGGAGGCGCAGTGTTTTTATCAACGCTCAACAGTAAGCTCACAGTTGATGACCCAATTATTTGTTCATTACCCATTTTAGAACCTGAAGTAATAAATTTAACACCTATTGAAATTGTGAAACCAAAGCCCCAAACTAGATATAAAGAGACGGTTTTGCCTTCTGAAGCTACAGTTAAAACAGAGTTACAGCAAGTTAATTTTAGCGGGAAACTGAACCCCGTAAAAGACGAGTTGGTAGTTACAGAAATGCCAACAGCTAAACAGATTGAAGAAAGTGTTATTGGGTTAACAAATGAAACAGGTATAACCGGTGATGGTAATAGCAATGGGGCTAACTTAGATGGGAGTTCTGGTAGCGCTGGTAATGGGTTGTCTGATTGTACAGATATTTATAATATAGGTACTTTAGAAATTATGCCTGAATTCCCTGGAGGGATGAAAGCTTGGGCAAATTTTTTAACAAAAAACTTGTATTATCCTGTAAATGCCAGAGAAAATGGGGTAAGTGGAAAAGTCCTTTTGTCATTTGTAATTGAAAAAAACGGAGAAATATCTAATTTAAAAGTGATTAAAGGAATTGGCGGAGGATGTGACGAGGAAGCAATGCGTGTAATTAAAAAATCGCCATTTTGGAAACCGGGTATGCAAAATGGGAGAGCGGTTAGGGTGGCCTATATAATGCCTGTGGTTTTTAGAATGGAATAGGGAGTGAAAGAGTAGTTTTTTCTTAAAGCTGTTTTCTTAAATGAAAATGGCTTTTTTTATAGTCCAAAAATTAATTACTTTGGGAGTTAAATAACTGTAATGCTTAAAGAAGTTGATAGAAAGGTTTGGGAAGAAGAGATTGCATCTCAGAAAACTTCTATTTTTGATGAACCCGATTATTTGAGTACTGTATCCTCTTTGTACAACACGATAGTAAAATATTGGATCGTATATAAAAAAGATAAAGCTGTCATTGGTTTTGCCACTCATATAAAAAACAATTCTGTAATTGTACCTAATCATTATTCTTATTCTAGTTTTTGGTTTGATGAGCAGGTTATAAGTGGTTTCTCTTTTTATGAGTATTTAGAGAAAGGTCTCTCGATATTAAAAGAAAAGTATAAGTACATTTCTTTTCGGCTACCTCCGCACATTAAAGATATAAGAGCATTTAATTTTCATGGATTTACTTCAAAAGTAGCTTATACTTATATAAAACAAACAAATGAGGAGCTAGTCTATAGAAACGATGTTAAAGTTAAGTTGAAAAAAGCTCAACAACAGGGCTTTGAGTTTTCTTATAATAAGTATTATGAAGATGTTTTAAGACAACAATTAGAAGATTTTCCTTACTTCGGGTATAGTAAAGCTCAAACAACGTTTTACAGATATTATTTTGATATTTTAATTAAAAAAGGTTTTTTAAAAAGCTTTGCAGTACATCAGAATAAAAAATTAATTGCCTCTGCTTTAATACTGGTGGATGTTAAACACAAAAAAGGATATAATTTATTAATATCTGCATCAAAAACTAACTACTCGGGTGATGCCAGTACTTTTTTGTATCATCAAATATTTTTGCACTTAAAAGAATCAAATATTCTTTTCTCGGATTTGTACGGCGCTGATATGAAAGGGATTGCAAACTATAAAGCCGGCTTTAAAGGTGATTTAGAAAATCATTATATTGTTAATTTAGGCTTTTCGGAAAGGTTTGTAACTACTACAATTCTTAAGTTAAAGAAAACTATCAAATCATTTTTTCGCTAAATGTTCATTTGCCCATAGTTTTAGGGACAATAAGATCCATATTTTGCGGTAATAACCCCTTTTACTTTGTAGAAATTGGTTGAGTATGAAATTCACCATAGTTTTATCAACTAAACCGTAAATTGATGAGTCTTTAAGTTCAGTAATTACAAAGTCTTTCAAATCTGTTTTTAACCAGTTTTCTACTGGTATCGAAAAGCCTTTTTTTGGTTGACTTAATAATGCTTTTGGAATATATTGATAAGCAATTTCTTTCAAAATATACTTTTTCACATTGTTTTTTAGCTTAACGCTTTCCGGAATTTGATTAGCGTATGAAACTAATTCTTTATCTAACAGTGCATCTCGGTTTTCTACTCCCCAATACATACAAGTACGGTCTGCTTTCATCAACAAGTCTTCGGGTAAATAATTATTGATGTCAAAAAACAAAAGTTTATTTAAATCATCCCCATTACTGCTCATTTCCGCAGGAACATCTATAGATGGTCTTATAAGTTTATCAATTTCTTCATTTGTAAAATATGCATTTACGTTATTATAGAAATCTAGGACTGAATTGGATGATGATAAACTTGATATCTTAGGATGTATAAATTTAAGCAGATTTGTCTTAGGGAGGAATTTAAAAACGGGATACCATTTTTTTGCAAAGGTATAGCTTTGATATCCTGCAAAAAGCTCATCACCACCCTCAGATGACAATAGTACTTTAACCTTTTCTTTGGCAAAATTTACTGCTGCATATAAAGCAATTGCACCACTATCACCCATTGGTTCGTCATAAACTCTACCTATACATTTAATGGTTTCTAATGCCTCTTTTTTTGTAAGTATATATTCATTATGATTTGTTTTTAGATGCTCAGCTATTTTTCTTGCACTAGCTGATTCGTCTAAATTATCATCTTCAAAACCAATTGTGAAAGTTTCAATTGGGACTTTACTATTTTCTTGGACAATAGCTGCAGTAGTTGCACTATCAATACCTCCACTTAAAAGTACTCCGAATTTGGCATCGGCAACGGTTCTTGATAAAATAGAGTGCTTTAGTAATTCGTGGCTTTTTTTAATGATTTCATCTTCGTTGGTGCTTTTAAGAAGACTTCCCTGTTCTGGTATTTGCCAAAATTTATTTTTAGTTAATTCCTGAGTGGTTAAGTCGAGTTCTAAAATTTCAGCAGGTTTAACCTTTTTAATATTTTTGTAAATTGATGAATGGTTTGGGAAATAGCCGTTTTTTAAAAAGAAGGCTAAAGATTTTTTATCAATTGAAAGCTCGATATTATAGCTTTTTAAAGCTTTTATTTCTGATGCAAATGAGAAATGATTGTTATTGTAGGAGTAGAATAGGGGTTTTACACCTAGGTTATCACGAGCGATAATTATCTTGTTTTCTATCTTATCATAAATACAAAATGCAAAAACTCCGTTGATGATATTTAAAGTTTCTTTGCCCCAAGTAATATAACAAGCTAAAAGAACTTCGGTATCAGAATTTGAACGGAAACTATAGTTTAATGCAGTTAGTTTTTCTCGTAATATTTTATAATTATAGATTGTACCGTTAAAAATTAGGACATAATTCCCACAAGTGCTAACCATGGGCTGTTGCCCATTTACCGAGGTGTCAATAATAGCTAACCTTCTACTGGATAGTCCAATGGTGTGATTACTATTGGTGTTGTAAAAGTCTCCATTATAATCAGTCCCTCTATGCGAAAGCTGTAATGAAGCATCTTTGAGTGTTGCTAAACTTGTGTTTTTCTTGAAGTCAATAAAGCCTGTTATACCACACATTTATTTCAATAGATAAATTTTTCCAGTTTGGTTTCTAAAATACTTATCTCCAGTAGTGTTTCTATGTTTAACATCTGTGTTTGCATCTTGAATAAAAACTTTGAAGAAATAAACACCATTTGCTAATCTGTCTCCAAATTGATCTGTACCATCCCAAGTAAAATCAGAAACATTATTTCCAATTTTAAGGTCGCCTAATTCTTCTTTCAAAACTTCTCTTACCACTTTACCACTCATATTACTAATCTGTACTTTGATTTTATCCGGAATTATTTCACCCGTAAGCGTAAAAACAAACTTCATAGCATTCACTACTGGGTTTGGGTAAGGGTAAAAGTTGGTAATAGTAGATTTGTTAATTACCTCAAAGCTAATTTCATAATCAGAGTTTGCGTTGTAATTACCAGTTTTATCTTTACTTCTCAGCTTCAGTGTGTATATCCCATCTTCAAGTTTATCGGGTCTATATGCTACTGTTGCGTTATTCTCAGATGCCGAAGTTGCGGGAGTAAAGGTGAGTTTTCCGTCTTTGTAATAAACTCTTTTATATGGCTCGTCATCTCCCGTTTTTAAGGAAACTTCTAAAACAGTAGTGTCATTAAGCAACAAAAATTGATTTTCGTCTTGTACAAAAATGGTGATGTTTGGTGTTGGCGAAACAATTTCTCTATTAATAATATGCTTGCCGTCAAAAGTAATATCAATTGACGGTTCTTTATTATCTGCCAAAACAGTAAAGTCTTTTCTAACTTGATTGTTGAAGGTGTATGAGTCGTCGTCAGAGTTTGAATCAAATTCCAACCTAATATTATTCTCACCGGTTAAGCCTAAGGTACCTAAAGAGTATTCAACTAATTCAGTAGTGCTAGGGTCTAAGGGTTTAATTGTTTTGAGCAAGGTCTTAGTTTGATTACGCTGAGGGGTGGTTACAACCGCATAAACTTTTATAGAGTCTGATTTGTGTTTTGAAATGTTTTGATAGCCAACTTTCCATGTAACAGAATCACCTTGTTGAACTTGTTCACTATGAAACAGATTTGCCAAATCAAGATTAATTGTATTCTCTGGTACCTCCTCATAAGAAACGCTCCAATCCAATAACTGAGCAGGTGTTCTTTTGACGTTATCTGTTGTAGTAGCTCTTAATTTTAAATAAGGGTATTTATTTGCATCAATATTTGATATTGAAAGCTCATTTTGAGAAGCATTTGAGAGAATAGTCGATTCTTGTCCATCTTTATCAACAGCTATAACTTGATAGTTTAAAACATCACCACTTTCTTCTCTAAAGTTGAAATTGACTTTCTCCCAACTTTTTGCAGGCCCAATTATTTCTGAGTTATAATACCCCGTGTTAAAGAATGGATTATACTCTTTAGCAAGTGAAATATTCTGAGAAGAGGCAGGGACGGTTGAGTTGTAATCTGCTGTAATCTCTGTGGCCAAACCAGGCGCAGTACCTTTCTCTCCGAAAAACAGATAAGGTTCGCCTGCATTAATGTCATTTATTTTCAAACAACCTAATTTTGCAAAAGCATCTTTAGCTCTTTGTGGCATTCCTTTTAGGTCTACGTTCCTACCATTAAAGCCAAGTACATAATATCCTTCTGGAACTTTGTTTATATAATTGACTAAAGAGTCAACATCTATGTTGTTATTTAAGTCAAAGAAATACTGACCAGTATAGTCTGGGGGATAATTCTGAAAGTTATTTACGCTAGGAAAAGAAAAATACCCTCCGGTAAGAGGGTCTAAAGCCACTAGCGTAAAAGAGCTGAAATCATACCCTGCAAACGCTAAACGTCCCGACCAACTACTGAAAAAAGTACGTTGAGTACTAGTCTGTGCATCATCGCCACGGGTATACAATGTAATTATATGTGTGGTTTTCTCAAATTCAAATTTGTTAGTAGCAGTGTTATAAACAATTGACTTGAAAGATGGATTATAGGCTTTTGAATCGCCTTTTTGAGAAAAACCTTCAGCTATATTATCACGAAAAGTAAAGCTACTATATTGCCAATCTCCACCATCATCGGTAGACAAATCTAACTTACTCCTCCAATAAAAAGCTTTTCCATTTACGGGGGGGATATTGAAATTAGTTTTAGCAAGTGCATTTGATGTTATTGAAACTGTTTTTTTCCATGAGCTACTAAAATTTTCAAGTGTATCAATTTCAAATAAATAATTTTTATTTAAGGTAAATAGATCACTTGATTGTACAACTAACTCTACCTGTGTATTAGATGTTATAGCATTTTTCTTTGGAAATAGAATGTTAACTCCGTTTCCTGGGAGATAAAGCTTATCTGAATTAGAATTATTTAATTCATTTGACTCGTTAAATTTATTATCAGCATCTACAATAACTGTAAACAAATTATCGCCTTGGGCTTGCTTACCGCCAGTTTCTACAGTTATATATACTGTATCTGTGTTGAAAATAGGCTTAACGGTTTTAAAACCATAGTCTACTGTAGTGTTGTCTTTAAAGGTCCTAGTAAGAGAGATTTTAAGTGAATCATTAAGCGCTTTCCCTTTGTTTTTAATGATGATTCCGAGTGTTAAAGAATCTAGTGATGTGGAAGGTTTTTCTGAGTTAATAAAAATAGACCCACTTTCTATATAAAAATCTGGTTTTGGAGCTGAATAAAAAGTTAATGCAGGGTCACCTTGCAAATTGAACTGCCTAGAATGCATTCTGTTTAGAATGTCATTTGGATTTTGGTATTCCTTAATTGCTCTCGCAAGATTTGAAGCTATAGAGCCTCCATAATTCGTGTTAAATGAGTTTTTATAAAATAATTGTGAATAATTCATTAGATAACTCGCAACACCTTCATCTGATGTAGCAATCCAACCAACAGCTCCTCGTTTTGGTTCAAATAAATATTTTTCTCCAATGGTATAACTTAATGTGTTTGGGTTTCCAGCTAAACATCCGTTAATCATGTAAGTTAACAAACTATTTGTTGCCAATTCGTTAGGCTCTCCAAAATTAACTTCTGTTGTAAAAGCACTTCCATGCCCTAAAAATGTTAAAAAGTTTGTGCCTTTATTAATTTCAGAGATTATTTTATCTTGAAGGTTATTGGTGACTGGTAGTGTTACATTCTTTTTAAACAGCGTTATTTCAGCACCAAAAGATTCCTTTTGAGCAAATTTACCCGCATTGTTTAGATAATTAGCAAAACTATTATTGTCGCTTATATTTCCACCACCACTAACATGTATGATTTTTTTCATTCCAATGTCTTCGGTCTTGCTTTCATAAGTTTTTAGTTTATCTAAATAATCTATAACTTGCTGATTATTAGTAGCGGGAAGTCGACTAATTGCCAGAATAGGTGCCATATCTGAACCGTAAAGTGGTGCAGAATACATATTATCGGATGGGGGGTACCCAATTGAAGGAACTAAATTTGATTGTGCTCCTTCTAAGCTCCTTACGGCAGCGTTGCTAATCCCTTTACCTAAGAGAAAAACATATTTTACATTTGAACTGTTGTTTTGCAGGTATTGGACAAAGTTTCTAAGTGCTAAAGGGTGGTTTAATCCAAAATAAAACTCGTTAAAGATATCATCTGTATAAACTATAAGTGGGGTGTGTCCCGTTTGTGATCTGTAGGTTTGATACTCTAACGCACTGGTTTCAAGTTTTTTATTTGTGATGATGATAAAGTCGTTTGCTATGTTTTTTTTAACTCCCGTAAAACTAGTAGTCTCAAGCTTAGGAGTAAGTACATTACTTTCATCAAAAAGATAAAATTTGTTGTTTTGAGAGGGAGAAATTACGAAATCTAAATTAGCTCCTGACTTAAAGCCTGAGACAATATTACTGTTGGCGAAATCTATTAGAAAAGGGGATGATAAATTACTGTTGGTAAACCTTAATAAGGCTTTATTGGTATAAGACCCGTTAAAACTAAGAGCACTTAATCCTTGAATATTCAAATTTCTCTCATAATCAAAGCGAAAATAACCAGGTGCTTGATAATCAGTAACAGCACTTAAGTCATCTGGGATACTATATTTAACTTTTGTGATATTATTTAAAGAAAAATTTTGCAGTGTTTTAGTTTGTTTAATCATTGAGTAGCTTCTGAAAGTTGAGTCTGAAACACTAATGAAAGTTGAGTTTTGGTCTGTTACTTCAAGTTTGTAATGATGGTTTCTTCCAAGTGGATTTGAAGCACTGGCATTAGACCTTCCTATTAAACTAAATGAAAATTTAAAAGGTGTGCCTGCAACTTGATTGTTGGTGTTTACGTCAAAAACCGAATTTCCACCTTTTGAAATCAGACTTCCTGCTAAGCCTTCTCCTTCACGATATTCTGATTCACTAGTTTCTGCCAAAACATAAGCACCTCCATAATACACATAAGGAAATGGATATATACTACTCACACTTACATTAGTTTCTGTTGTAAGTCCATTTGAGTTTTCATTCGATAAAACCAATCTTTTTCCTAAGTTATCGGCAACTGTTAAAAAGTAAACACTGCTATCAGTATAAAGGCTTGTGTAAGGATTGGGTTGAAAATTTACGTTTTCATATAATGGTTTGTCAAGCTCACCATCATTCATTTCACCATAAAAAAGAATATAATCAGTTGTGTTAAACTGCAAATCAGCTTCTCCGTTAATGAAAATTGACTGCTCAATTCCATTTTTATACAGTTTGATGAACTTTGGATTGGTGTTTTCTAAGTTGAAACCTTTATTTTGTAATAGGTTATAATCAATTTTGAATATACCGTTTTCTCCAATTTTTATTTTAAGATAAGTTTGATCAGTATTTATCCATTCATTACTGTAAAGTTGTTGACCAAAACTTAACTTACTAAAAAGTGAAATAAATATAATAAGGCAAAGGTTTTTTAGCATTTTATAAAAATAGAATTTATTATTTAGTTTTTACGTAATTTGAACGCAATGATTAAAGATGGTTATGTACTTGTTATTCCTTCATGGTTCCCTAGTAAGGTCGACTTATTTAATGGAGACTTCAATCAAAGAACTGTTAAGGCATTATCATTAAATCTAAATCAAGTAGTTGTTTACGTGGTTCCTGACAAAACAATTAAAGGTCTCAAGATAGAAAGGGAAGCAGAAGGAAATATAATTACAATTAGAGGTTACTTTACTAAATCTACATTTAAAATCATTGATTTTTTTAGATACTTCATCATCTACCATAAGTTAATACATAGCGTAATTAAAGAGAATGGCAAACCTCTTTATTTACATACCTATGTCTTTTTCCCCGCTGGTATAGTCAGCTTTTATTTTGCTAAAAGATTAAAACTTAAAAATGTATTAACAGAACACTGGTCTATAATTTACCCTGATAACGAATACTCCATTTCAAAGCGTAATATTTTTTTTAGAGCATTTTTAAAACGTTTAATCCGTTCTTTTGATTTGATTTTCCCTGTTGTTAACGCCTTAAAGGACGCAGTCTGCATTTGGGCACCAAATGTTAAAAATGTTGTAATTCCAAACGTTGTGAACACGCATTTATTTTCATTTAATGATGAAAATAAATATGATGAGTTAACATTTATACATGTTTCTTGCTTGGAAGCTCATAAAAACCCTTTAGGTATACTTGAAGCATTTGAATCTAAGGCTTTGATGAAAAAGAGGGTGAGTTTGAAGTTAATTGGACCTATTAGAGAGGAGTTACTGGATAAAGTCAACGGATCATTATCTTTAAAAAGTAGAGTTGAATTTTTGGGAGAAGTACCCAATAGTGAGGTAGCTAAAATTATGAAAAAGTCACATGTGCTGGTAATGAATAGTTTTTATGAAAGTCAGCCTTGTGTTATACTTGAAGCGCTATGTTGTGGTTTGCCGATTGTTAGTACAGATGTTGGCGGAATTTCTGAAGTGGTTAATAATGATAATGGTGTTTTATTTAAGCAAGGAGAACTGACTTCTGCATTAGAAAAAATGATTGCAACTTACTCAGGCTTTAACAAAAAAAATATTTCAGAAAATGCAATAAAAAAGTTTAGTGAAAAGGCGGTATCTGCTCAGGTTATTACAGCATTAAAGCATCAAAAAATCATATAAATTTCTTTTAACAATATTAGCAAATTAGAAGTTGCACTTTTGTTATAAATTATACTTGTTTTAAAATTGTAGGGGAGAGTTAGAGCATAGTTAAAATGTACCTAAATTTCCAAAGTAGGTTTTTACACGTGAGAAGCTTTTTATATTGATGTTTGCTTAATCCTTTTAATAAAGATATGAGGTAAAGTACATGCAATTAACTTAAGGTAAGTTTGCCACACCAAAGGATTGTAAAATAAGCTTCTGGAAAAGTGTTTAGCAGCGTCTGATTTCTTGTTTTTTTTCAAATGGATAGAGCCAATTCTTAGATGATAATTTGCTAATTTTTTTTTCTTTGAAATATTAGTGATGCTTTCTACTTCTCTAATGTTAGCATCAGTAATGGTGAAGTTGTTGAGTATAATCTGATCAGATACTTTTTTTAATCTTTTTACTCTATTACTATTCAAATTAGAGATTGAACTAGGAACTAATCTATAAGCTAACAAACTCTCCGGTAGGTTGAAAAAATCGCCATAAACTGATAATCTGTTAAATAAAATTCTGTCCTCAAAATGCTGAAAAATTTCTTCTGGATATTGTTGACCAATAAAAAACGCCGACTTTTTAAATATTGCAACGCTGTGTACAATTTCTACATCAGGTAATTTTCCTTTAATAGTTTCATTATCAGTAGCAAAGTTAGATGTGTAAAGAAATTGGCCATTTACATCCAAAAAGTCAACATTAGAACCTGCTAAAACGCAACTTGGGTTTGTTAACATAAAATCAAGTTGCTTCTGTAGGCGCTCAGGGTAAGCGATATCATCTGCATCCATCCGGACAATATACTCGGCCTTTGCTATTGAAATACCAGTATTCAGTGATTTTGATAAACCTCTATTTTCTTGGTTAATAAGTACAATGCGTTTATCGTTATAGGTTTTAATAATACTTAAAGAATTGTCTGTAGAGCCATCATTAATAATTATAAATTCGAAATTATGATATGTCTGATTTAATATACTCTCTATTGACTCCTTTAAAAAAAGTTCAGCGTTATACACTGACATCACAACACTTAAAAAACCTCGATTGTGATCTACTTTTTCCATTGCGAGATTTTAACCGGATGTATATATAGTGTGTCCTCAGGAAAATTTTCGTTTAAAGTAGATAAAGAGGAATTAAATTTTTCACTAAACTCTTGAACATCAGTTTTACTCCAATACGTTTCTCCTTTATGGCTTAAACTATCCTCAGACACGACTTTTGATGATGAAAACAGTAATGCAGTCGGTAAAGCAATCTCTACGAATAAGTGTAATGACGCTAATGCGCCACTATAGTTGATAAACTTATTGATGTTTTTATGTGGTATGATGCAAATATCTGAGTAAGAGCCAATTAATGGGTATTTTAGTTTTTCGTTTGTAACAATATACTTTAGGTTGCTAAAAAACAATCTAAATCTATAATATCTATTCCTTAACTCTTCTTTTGTATTTATCTTTTTAAAAAGTGGACTAATCAATAGCTTTATATAAGATAATGAGTTTGTGAAGTTTAAACCATGAGCTGATAATAAATCTTTTGCTTGATTATAGCTAGGTAGTATTTTTGATACTTCTATACCTAACTGTTTTATGTTGAAATTTAAAGCATATTTTTCTTTCCCCCAAAAAGGAGCATAAGGTCTTGAAGGACGAGTTTCTTTTAAATCATTTAATAAAAAAGGTCCAGGGATAAAGGCCGTATCTTCATTCACTTTAAAAAAATCAGTATAATTGTTTTCATCAATTTTTGGGTTCAGATATAGATCATCTGCAATTATAAAATAATGCTTATAGCCTTTTTGCTTTAACCTGTCTAATGCATAAGCGAGGTAACCCTGAAAATAGAACGAATTCTCATATACACTTATAACATCTTTCCTGTCTCCATTGTAAAACGGCATAACATACCATACGTTGGTAAATCTTGAGCCATATATTTCATCTAAAGAGAGTAAGTTCTTTTCGTAATTATGGTTAAACAATATGATTAACGCTACATCGCTCATTTACTTTTTAATAATGGGGTAAATTGAATTTAAGATTGAATTAACAAAAGAATTTTTAAAATAAAGAAATTGTAGAGCAATAAAACTTAAGCCGTATACCCCGAAACTCAATAGAATACAGTAAATACTTTTTAGTTGATGGATAGAAAAGTAAATAAATACAGAAGTAATTAATAAACTAAAAAAAATTTGCTTAAGCAACTGTGTGTCAATATTTATGCTTATTTCTTTTGTTGCCACCCAAAATATATATAGGCAAACAGTAGTTTCGGCCACTAAACATGCGATTGCGGCTCCCATAAATCCAAAATGAGGAATTAATAAAAAGTTTAAGGATAAACTAAATATTAAACCTACTAAAGTAGCGTGGAGCATTTTTTTCTCTTTACCAATTGGTAAAAGAAACTGAGTACCCATAATATTACAAGCACCAATTACAAAAGGTAAAACCGAAAATAGCTTCAAGGCATTTGATGCATCTAAGTATTTATCACCAGCAACCAACATTAATAAGTCTTTTGAGAATAGTAAACTGTAAAAACAAAACGGAATAGTAATTAAGAATACAATACTGAAAGATTTCGTCATTAACGATTTCATTTCTTCAAGCTTTTTTTGGTTAAAAAGAGCCGATATTCTAGGTATGAGCACAAACCCTATTCCAAGCACAACTGTCCAAACAATTTTTGATAGTCTAAGAGGTACACTGTAATAACTTACTTGTTTTGCATCAGTTAAAGTGCCTAAAATCATTGTGTCTAATACAGTATAAACACTTACTGCAACATTGATTAAAAAAATAGTGATTAAAGGTTTTAAATGTTTCTTTATTTCTAAAGTCTCCATCACTTTATGGTGGTGTGTGTTTAAATAATAAGTGAAGTTAATTAGTGCATTTAACCCATTAACTGCTACCAAAATTGCATAATAGATTAACTTGTCATCAAAGTGTTTTACAAAAAATAGTATTGCAATAACACTTAACATTTTAACAATAAGTGTTCTTTTAGTAATGTAGCTATAATTCTCAATGCCCTGATAAAACCATTCAATTAAAAAAGATGAGCTAATTATACTAAGACAACCTAATTTTATTAAATCGCTACTAGATTTTAAACTTTGAACAAAATGTGATAATGATAAAAAGACTAGAATTGAAAATACAGCTAAGCCAGTTGTGATAATTAATAGCTCTAAAACAAGTTTCGACCTTGCTTTAATATCATTTTTTATTTTGGAGATCTCTCTTACAGCATATAATGGAATGCCTAAAGCAGAAAAAATAACGAAATACTGTGTGAAAGAATCTAAGTATATTACAGAACCTAAACTTTCGTTAGATAGTGTTCTTGTAATATATGGAAAGGTGATTAGAGGGAAAATAAACGTTGATGAACTAAGCAAAAAATTGCTAATCATGTTTTTTTTTGTACTCATTAATTAGTATTTCTCCTTTATTAACTCACACATTTCTAAACTTTTCTTTATACAAATATCCATGTTGTAATATTCCCACTCACCAAATCTACCTAGTGTTAATATACCAATTTCTTCTAAATAATTCTTTACTGCAAGTTTAGAACTCTCGTAGTTTTCATCAAATACCACATAGGCATGATCTGATACATTATAATCAAGTGGCTTAATCAACGACGAGTCTTTTTTCCCGCAGGCTTCCATTTCTTCAAATGTTTTTTCACCAATTGCTTCAGTTATTGTGTAGTTTTTATTGGGATTATTAAAATTGCCAATATGTATATACCTGTGGAAGATAGAGTCTTCGTCAGGGATATAAGTCCAAGTATTATGATTTGGTACAGACTCCCAAAACATAGTAGTGACTTTATTGTATTTAAGCTTTTTTGCTACGCTTAAAATACTCTCTGGGCAGTGATTTACTAAGGTAGGAACGATGTTTAGTGGCAACGTATTTATAATAAGATCATACTCTCTGTCATTGTTTATGGTCCATTTAGAACTTTGTTCTTGCTTATTAATCGTATTTACACTATAATTTAAAGTAATATTTAAATCTTTCGCTAATGCTTTTATAAAGCTATTTTGATAATTGTCTTTTGGGTAAAAGAAGGTATAATGAGCCATCGTGTCACTCTGCTCTTCAAACAAATTGCGAGTAAACGAATCTTTGTTCGGGATGGGTAATTTATCCTTTACCCATTCAAAACTCATTTCTTTTGGATGAATACCCCATATTTTGCGATTGTAAGGGATAAAGTAATGTTCTGATAAGGTGTTCCCAAATTTCTCCTTAAACCATTCCTCAAGGTTTTTTGCGTATGGGTTTTCGGTGGTAGCTAAAAAATCTTTAACAATATTAATTGCTAAAACTTTATCAAATTTAAAAACCTCTTTAACAGCGTATTCAATAGGGTAGGGTATAATCTGATTCTTAAATCTAATTACAGCTTTTCTTTTTACCGAATGCCAGTTTTCTTTCGGTAATACTTGGTTGAAAACAAAATCTAATACTTCTTGGTGCTTTGAGTTAAAACAATGACCACCAACTGGGTGGTAAGCTATACCCTCAATATTTTTGGTTCTCGCAATTCCCCCAACAAATGAGTTTTTTTCTAAAACCTCAACATCATAATAAGGACTAAGTAGTTTTGCAATGCTTAATCCCGAAATGCCCGCACCTAATACACCTATCCTCATTTTTATTGTTAATAATTTCTAATATCTATTCTTAATTCCATAGAACTTTTAAGGTTCAAATCCCTTCTAATGATATATTGAGGATGTTTTTTCATAACCTTAGCTTATAAATTAAAATGATCATCTAATCCACTCTACATTTTGTTTAATCACTTTTGCGGGAACACCTGCACATAAGCATCCTTCAGGAATATCCTTGTTAACCAAACTTCCCGCCGCTACAATACAACCGTTGCCTATGGTAACTCCTTTAAGGATGGTTACATTTAGACCAATCCAAACATTGTTTCCAATGTTTATTGGTTGAGTTATTTTGCTCTCATTTCCTACAATTGTATGATTGTCGGAATCTCTTATAGTCACATTTTCAGAAATCACTACATTTTCTCCAATCTCTATCCGCTCAAAGCAACTAAGATTAAAGTTGTTGTTACTAAAGCCACTCCCTAGTATTAAAGATGCACCATTATTAATATAAACCCTTGAACCACTATAAATCACAAATTTGCCATTAACAGTTAGGCTTGCATTCTCTTCTAAATGTAATAGTGATGGAAATGGATCTCTTGTAGTCCATGAATTATTGAAATAAAATCCCTTTTTCGCAATGATTTTAGAGCTTTTTGAAAACGTTAGTACTGATTTCCTATAAAAAAACACACGACCTTTGCTAATATTTGAAAAACTCAACTGTAACATAGTGAAGATATCCAATGATAGAAGTACTTTTCCTAACCGCAAAAATCTATTTAACATAGTGCTTGTACAAATAATGAAGCAAAATACATTTATTTCTTATAACTCGACTCAATTCCTTAAATTCGCAAATTATCACCAACAACATAAAAATTGGAAAACTCACAACTTACCACACTCGATACCGCTAAAGAATTAGGTTTAAGACCAGAAGAATTCGATAAAATTAAAGAAATTTTAGGGCGTACGCCTAATTTTACAGAACTATCTATCTTTTCTGTGATGTGGAGCGAACATTGCTCTTACAAAAACTCCATCACTTGGTTAAAGAAATTACCTAAAGATGGTCCTCGAATGCTTGCAAAAGCCGGAGAAGAAAACGCAGGAATGGTTGATTTAGGCGACGGTATTGCTTGTGTATTTAAAATTGAATCACACAACCACCCTTCAGCTTTAGAACCTTACCAAGGTGCAGCTACAGGAGTAGGAGGGATTAACCGTGATATTTTTACCATGGGTGCTCGTCCAATTGCGCAATTAAATTCATTACGTTTCGGTGATCCAAATCACCCAAAAACACAATGGTTAATTAAAGGTGTAGTAAAAGGAATTGGCGATTACGGAAACGCTTTCGGTATACCAACCGTAGGTGGCGAGGTTTTCTTCGACGAATGTTACCACGTAAATCCATTAGTTAATGCAATGTCGGCAGGTATTGTAAAAGTTGGTGAAACAGCTTCTGCAACATCATACGGAGTTGGAAACCCAGTTTATATTGTAGGTTCTGCAACTGGTAAAGACGGAATTAACGGAGCATCCTTCGCCTCCAAAGATATTTCAGACGATTCAGTAAATGATTTACCAGCTGTTCAAGTAGGTGATCCTTTCCAAGAAAAACTATTATTAGAAGCTTCTTTAGAGGTTATTCAAACGGGTGCTGTTATTGGCATGCAGGATATGGGCGCAGCCGGTATCATCTGTTCTAACTCAGAAATGAGTGCAAAAGGTGAACACGGAATGCGTATCGACTTAAATAAGGTTCCAACACGTCAAGATAATATGTTGCCTTTCGAGATTTTATTGTCAGAGTCTCAGGAGCGTATGTTAATTGTAGTTGAAAAAGGTAAAGAAGCTTTAGTTGAGGCTGTTTTTGATAAATGGGATTTAAACTGCGCTATTATTGGTGAAGTTACCGATACCAAACGTTTAGAGTATTTCATGGATGGTAAATTGGTTGCCGATGTACCAGCTGATGATTTAGTTTTAGGCGGTGGTGCTCCAGTTTATGAAAGAGAATATAAAGAGCCAGCTTATTTCCAAGAGTTCAAAAAATTCAAAATCGAAGATGTTAAACAACCAGCTGACTTAAAAGAAGTTGCTCAACATTTAACATCTCATCCAAATATTGGGTCCAAAAGATGGGTGACAACTCAGTACGACTCTATGGTGGGTACTGCTAATATGATTACTAACCGCCCAAGTGATGCTGCTGTGGTGTCGGTAAAAGATACCGACAAAGCTATTGTTCTAACGGTTGACTGTAACTCTCGTTATGTAAATGCAGACCCAGAAACGGGTTGTGCTATTGCTGTTGCTGAGGCCGCAAGAAACATAACTTGTGCTGGTGGCGAACCAGTGGCAATTACCAATTGCTTAAATTTTGGAAATCCTTATGTTCCGGAAGTTTACTGGCAGTTTGTAGGTGCAGTTAAAGGAATGAGTGCTGCTTGTACCAAATTTGAAACTCCGGTTACAGGTGGAAACGTTTCTTTTTACAATCAATCATCAGACGAAGGTCCCGTTTTCCCAACTCCAACTATCGGTATGTTAGGTGTTATGGACGATGTCAATAATATGATGACTTTAGACTTCAAGAAAGATGGTGATTTAATTTACCTTATCGGCGAAAGTCAAAATGATATAGCTTCGTCTCAATACTTGGCGTCTTATCATAAAATAACTAAATCTCCAGCACCATTTTTTGATTTGGAGAAAGAGTACGAGATGCATCAAGTAATTAAATCGCTAATTAAAAACAAGCTGGTTCAGTCAGTGCATGATGTAGCTGATGGAGGACTTTATATTACTTTGTTAGAAAGTGCAATGCCTAATGGTTTAGGTTTTGATATCGAGACTGATATTGAAATCAGAAAAGATGCTTTCCTGTTTGGTGAAGCACAAGGTAGAGTAGTAGTATCTGTTTCTCTTGAACAAGAAGAAGCTTTTATAGAACTAATGGCTACTGTAGATACAGACTTTACGCTTTTAGGAAATGTTAATAATGGCGATTTAATAATTGATGAAGAAGTTTTTGCTAACGTTAAGGATGCTAAAAACACTTTTGATAATGTATTACACAATATTTTAGGCGAATAGTCTAAGATTTAATTTAATTAGGAAAGCAGGACTAACTCTTTATAAGAGTAATAGTCCTGTTTTTTTTATTTGAGCGCTCACATATCAACCCAGTCTATATTCTTTGCTCTTTTCCTCTTTGATCTTATAGCCACTATGTTTGCCTTTAAATCCCAATCTAGCTAACCTTTACTCCATTTTCTACTGTTTTATCTGTAGTGAGTAAGTTCACAGCATTGTTTTCTCCTACGGCGCCTAAAATCAAGCATTCGCTCATGAAGTTTGCAATTTGTTTAGGCTCAAAATTTACTACGGCAATTACTTGCTTGCCAACTAGTTCTGTAACAGTGTAAATCACTGTTAACTGTGCAGATGTTTTCTTAACCCCCAAGTCACCAAAATCTACCCATACTTTATAGGCAGGCTTTTTTACCTCTTTAAAAACCTCAGCTTTAATGATTGTACCTGTTCTAATATCTAGTTTTTCAAAAGCTTCAAAAATATTCATAATCAAAAGTAATAAATTTAGCAAGATAATTGCTTTCTTTAGATAAATCTATCAATATGCTGTCATCCTATAGGACTTTACTTTTTTGTTTAGTGTTAGCAATGCCTATGCAGGCAATGTGTTTTCAGGGTCAAAATGATATTTTAGGGAAGTGGGTTTCTACTAAAAAAAATGTAATTATAGAAGTTTATAAAATCAGCAATCAGTACCAGGCTAAGGTATTGTGGTTTAATGATAGCGACGATTTAAGTAGACCAATGCGTTTTAGATTGGATATTCAGAATCCTAATAAGAATTTAAGGAATCAGTTGATTTTAGGAATGGATGTGTTAGAAGGACTTATTTATAATCCAGAAAAGCATAGATGGGAGAAAGGGAAAATCTACGATCCAAGTAGTGGACGGCATTGGAGTTCTTTGGTTTACTTTAACAATAAAAAAGAAATGGAAGTTAAAGGCTACTGGAAGTTTGAGTTTTTATGCCAGACTTTAGCATTTGTAAAGTATAAATAATCTAACTGGAGACTCTGTATAAGAAAACTATCTTTTTCAAAAGACAGACATCACTGAATTTTACTGTTTAAGTATTTGGAGTCCATTTTTCCATAAACCAAAAAAGCCTGAAATCTTTACGATTTCAGGCTTTCTAATTTGATGCGGAGAGTGGGGGGTTAAAATTTTAAATATAATTTGTTTAAAACAAGAATTTAATAGGTTTTCTTTAAGCTGACTCTCGTTACACGCTATTTTTTTTATTGGGTTGCAAATATTTAAATATATCAAAAAATACAGTCCTATATCATAGGGTTCTGTCAGGTATGTTAATTACATAAGTTCGATTAGTAAAGATGAGTTTGAGAATGATTTGGGCGTTTTAATACACTATTAACTATATCTTTTTGGGTATAAAAAGCCAAAAGAATATCACTCCCATCCTTAATGTACCTAAAGTGAGTAAACATTCGTTCACTAACGAATTAATCAGTTAAGTTAATAATCTTTTTATCATAGCAATACCTTTGTTAGCATAATTACAAGTAGTAATCAATATTAACTATTAGTTATTTAAATTATTATTTAAATATAATAATTTAAATAAATTTTAAATTGTAACAAAAATCACAAATATTCGAATAATCTAATAGCAAAAAAAGAAAAATATTTTATTTGTAGATAAAAAACCTACTTTGCTCAAGTCTTAGATAATATCAACGATTAAACTTTTTATACATGAAAAAATCCTACCTACTTTATATAGTCTTTCTCTTGCTTTCCATTAATGATCTTTATGCGCAAAATGACATAAATGGGTTCCAGTATCAAGCTGTTTTAAGAAAAGCTGATGGGAAAGAATTAGAAAACCAAAAAATTAATCTAAAATTCACTGTATTAAGTGGATCTTCAAATGGGGTAGAGGTTTACTCAGAAACTCAAAAGGCTACTACAAATCAATTTGGATTGTTTAATCATATTATCGGGAGAGGATCTCCGATTAGCTCGATAAAGTTAACAGATGTTGACTTTTCTGTGTCGAACTATTTCTTAAAAGTCGAACTAGATTTAAACGGGGGGAATAATTTTCAAGCATTTGGCAGTTCAGAGTTACTGGCTGTACCTTTTGCATTGTATGCAAAATCAAGCGGAAGTGGAAATTCTCAAGTCGGGGGTAATGTAGGGCAAACTGGCAATAAAGGACCGGTAGGAGATAAGGGCCCGGCAGGACCTGTAGGTTTAATTGGAGCTACTGGAGCAAAGGGTCCAATTGGAGATAAAGGGCCTCAGGGTGATACTGGTTTAAAAGGTGATAAGGGTGACGCCGGAAAAGACGGCTTGGACGGGAAAGAAGGGGCGCAAGGAATTCAAGGCTTTAAGGGAGATATGGGGAACACTGGACTCACAGGACTAAGTGGAGAAGCTGGTTTACAAGGTCTTCAAGGCTTTAAGGGAGATATGGGGAACACTGGACTCACAGGACTAAGTGGAGAAGCTGGTTTACAAGGGCTTCAAGGCTTTAAGGGAGATATGGGAAACACTGGACTAAGTGGAGAAGCTGGATTGGCTGGTCCAAAAGGATCGAAAGGTGAAACAGGAACTACAGGTTTAGCAGGAACAAACGGAATAGACGGAATTGCTGGTCCAAAAGGATCGACAGGTGAAATAGGTTTAACTGGCTTAACAGGAGCAAACGGAATAGATGGAACTGCTGGTCCGAAAGGATTAACCGGTGAAACAGGAACTACAGGTTTATCTGGA
>JBBKWF010000002.1:0-347348 GCA_037968815.1 Pelobium sp.
CAACAACCTTCAGTTTAAAAGATAGGCTGTAATCCTTTGAGCTTCTTCTAACATACTCATTCTCTGTTTCTTCTTTCATAACATTACTGTTTGTGTAACGTTATTTCAGGACGAGACATTCAAGACAAAAAAACCGCTCTCAATTTTGAGAGCGGTTTTTTTATGGAGTTTAGTGAAACAACCTCTACGTTTAACTCATTTTTAAATGTGTTACGGTGATAACACCGACTAAAAGGTAGAAGTGTGTAAGCTACCGCGTGAAACACGTTTATAAGATATCACCTATCGATTTTAGAACCACCAAATTAAAGCAATAACCTACTGTATCGTAAACCTTAAGTTAATCCCAAAATTGGTAAACGCTGTAACAAATGTTTGCGATGTATAAGGCTTAGTCACGTTTGAATCGTAAAACAACCTTATATTAAAACGTTGGTTAAGCACATAATCAATACTTGGTCTAAAGGTGATGTTTTTTGATCCTCCAGATATTTCTGGATCATCTACATCTGCTCGGTAAATCACTGTTTTATTATCTCTAATGGCAATATCCAACTTAAAGTTTAAATCATTTTTAAGGTTTACACTTTTAAACAGACCAAATGGGAACCTGAAATCCGAGGTACGGTAACCAAAACCAATAACAAAAGCTTGATCTTTTTGCGATGCTAATTGACTGTTTGCTAAACTCAAACTCATTGATCGTGATTTACGATACTCAACATTTGCAGTCATGTTATTCTTCATTCGCATATCAATACCTAAAAGAGGTACAAATTGCTCAAACAAAGTAACCTGAGAGAATTGGTAGAACGGAAGGAAGTCTCCTTGATTATCTCTAACATCTACTGCTCCGTTAGATTCACTATATCTAATTAATGAAGTATATCCGTTTACGTTATAAGTTGAACTATAACCGTGGGATAAATCAAAAGCTGAGAAAAACTTGCTAATAGCATCTACTTTCACCAATCCATTATACGTTAATCTCCAATTTGGGATAGGTATTTTAGGCATTTTGGTTAAGCTTGCACTGTTAGCATCCTTGTTTCTGTAAGCCGCTAAGAACGCAGGTATTACTACTTCTTGCGAGCTTTTTCCGAAACCGTCTGCAAAACCATCAGTATCTACACCAGCACTATTGGGATTCTCTCCACCTAACCTCCGCGAAACCACGGTACGGTTAGCCAAAAACTGTTGAAAAACAGCAGACGTTTTTGATGCGTTTTTATCTTTAAAAGCACTTCCTAAAGCAATCATACTAATGCTATAATCACCAGTTGTAATTGGATTTAAGGCTTCAAAACCTTGTGCCGAATTATTGTACCTAAAGTTGGTGCTAAAGTTTTTACTGCTATTCTTAAACGCTGTGAGCTCTATCCTGAAATCCTTAAATGGTTCAATAGTTCCACGTAAATTAAGTTTTTCATTTAAGCTGTTAACGTAAAGTTGATTTTGTAAAGTATCATTTGTTAACCAGCCGTTTTGTAAAGCCTTAAATCTAATATCTGCCTGTGAGCCTAAAAGGAAACCAACACCCGGCGAATTTGCATCAAAATTATAACCGAAAGCATCAGTTGTTGGCGTATAACCCGGTAAAAAAGTTCCATCGTTACGGATGTATGATCCACTTAAGTTTTTAACACTTGCTAAAGCATTCAAAAACACTTTCCCCACGGCGCTACCAGTGCTGTCATTACTATTATTTAAACGCCTAAACACACCAAACTTATTATAAAGCAGATTCATGTTTAAGGTTGGGTTTACTTGTATTGTTCTAGAGTTTTGAATGTTGTTACCAAAATCAATAGTTGGGTCGTTAAGTGTTAACAATGGCTCAGTAACCCAAGTAAACTGGGTTTGATAACGGGTAAGTATATTAATAAAATCTAAGCCCGGTATTTTGTTTAATGGCACCGCATAAGAAAGACTAACTGTATGGTTATAGTTTGTGGTACGCCCTAAACGTTTCAAATTGTTCCACATTGTATCTCTCTTTAAACCTGTGATACGTCCTTCTGGTTCATCAACTACTGATAAGTTTGTTGCGTTAAAATCTAGTTTCAACGATTTTGTTAAATCCCAGCTTATACCGTACAACCTATTAATCTGGAAGTTTTTATTAAATGAAGTTCTAATTGGAATAAAGTTATTCGGATCATTATCCCTCAATGTATTTTCAGAATACAACCTATTAAGTTCTATTCTAAAGTTTAATACTGACGGCAATAAACTGAAATTAAAATCTTTAAGTAGGTTCAGGTATTTTGATTTAACGGCTTTGTTAAAAGGTGAAATAAACTTGGCTGGGTTATTAAAATCATAAGCCAAAGCACCACGATATGTTTTTTGCTCGGTATTTTTATTGATAAAATCGCGATGACCGTACTCGGTATAAGCGTACGTTAAGCTCCAGTTTTCAACATCCCAAAGATGATTTTTAGCATTTGGATCTGTTTTAATTTTACGCACATTGGTAAAGTTAATGCTACGGCGTTGCGTATAATCTTGAGCATAATTTAAAATAGAATCTCTGGTTTGAGCAGATACGTTGTTTAAAACATTTTTAAGCTCAATATCCGGATTACGAGGATCATATTGTGGGGTACTTAACTGACTGGAGTAGTTAATGAACATTGGAATTTTTATCCCCGATTTCTGTGGGAAGAACTTACCCAACTCTAAGCTAGATGAAACATCAAAAAAGCGATCATCAGAACGGCTTATCTCACTTACTCTTTGCTCTAAAGAACCAAAACCTATGGTGCTTTTATTTGCTGAAACGGTTACATCACCAAAATCGGCAAGCTTAGCATTCATTCTTGCTGTTGCAGCCCAACCTCCACGTTCGTCAAAATCAGTTAAACGTAATTCGTTAAACCAAACCTCGGCAGTTTTATCCAAGCCATCATCATTTACTGAAGCGTTAGTGTTTAAAGGATTTCTAACACCCAACATCATTACCCTTAGCTTGCTCAAATCTGGCTGACCTTTAACTGTTATGATATTTACTCCATCAGAATAAGTATAAGGAACGTTAACAGGCCAAGGTTGTCCCGTAGACATATCATTATTCCTAGCGGTTTTTGCCAATTGGAAAAGTCGGAACTCAACATTAATTCGGTTTTCTATTGGCCACACCAATTCAGGGTCCCGAGAAAGAGGATTAGTAACTTTAGTAGGAACTTGGTATTCGTAATAGTTATCCTGATAATCGGTACCAATTCTAATAAATGCATTTACATCACCGTCTCTTAATTGGTCGCCTTCGGCATGGATGTACATTTGCATACGCTTATAAGAACGTACATCATTCAATGTAGTTTTAAACGCTGCTCTTGCATAACCATCCCTTAAATTTTTAACCACTATAGATAAAGATTGCTCATTTTGGCGGGTATCTCCCCTAAAATTAGAAACGTCTTTTTCTGTTGGGATGCCTGGTGGAATTACGTATGGAATAGGTGTACGCGTTCCGTTTTCATCTAAGTTTACAGTGCTAACATCAAGTGTTGAATTATCTAAACCCGGGTTATTTAACGCAGGGTCTGCCATTACTTTTGCAGGAGTATTTTCTGAATTAAACCTTCTCCACTCACCACGTACTAACTGCAAACGAGCAAACCTTAATACGGTAGTATCTGCAAAATCAGTCATAAACATCCGCATAAAACGAATAGATTTAAAATCTTGAATGTTGCCCACTTTATTATTAAACTGCGCAATCGGAATTTTCATCTGATACCAGTTTAAAGTTTGTTTTTCGCCGTTTGCTAAACTTACTGTTGAGGTTACTTTATCGGTTACAAAGCCTTGGCCTACAATTAAATCTTGCGGGCGTATACTTACTTTATATTCAAAATATTCATCAGCTTTTGAAGAGTTGTTATCTCTGTTGATATCTTCGCCATCAGGGTAAGAGGTAGATGCAGAGTTTTCAATTCCAGTTGCATCTAAAGATTGTTGAGTAGTTTTTGAGTTTCCCTCGGTACCGTTATAGTTTTCGTAACGCTTTAAAATCCCAGCACTTAGTTGGTCAAGGTTATCGCCACGGTAATAGACATAATCATCTGATGATGGATCATTACGGAACTGGTTTGCCGCTTGTGGTGATAATAATGAGGTCACCTGATTAACAATTGCTTGATATTTAGTTTGCTCACCTTCGTTAGTTAAACCGTCTAAACCTACATCCTGTGCTTCACGAGCATTGGCATCATTATCAAACGCTTGGATAACTGGTTGTAACCTTGGTACTCTCCCCCAAACTGTTTCATCCGTTTTGGTTAAATCCCCATCTGCCGGTAAACCGTTCTCTAAACTTTTACGACCATCCTTTAAGATATCTTCGGATATATTACCTATGTTAAAATATAAATCTCCACCCTGTGAATTTTGTTTATAGATAAAAGGATCTAACACCCAAAATTCAATAAACTCAATATTTAAAGCCTCGAAATCGTTGGTTTCAATTTTACGGAACATACCGCCCCATCGGCTTTTTGGATTGTTTAACGTTCCATCAGTATTTAAACCTGTTGTAGTAAAGTTATATGGTCCACGCAACATTGGGTAATAAGCCAAGTTCAATGTTGATAAGCTTAATAAAGTACCTGTTGCTGTCTGTTTAAACGGAAAAACCTCTGTTTCCAAAACCTCTCTTACGTAATGGTTTGAAAGTTCAGTTTTATTGTTTCTTATATTCCCAGGAGTAAAGCTACTACTGCTGCTGTAGAATACCGGATCAATATTAAAGAAAGATAGTTTTGCCCGATTAAATCCGTATGATAAATCATTTGAAGATTGAGATTCTGGAAATAATTGAGGTGTACCAGAAATTTGCCAAACCGAAGAACTTTTTAAATCTATCACAGATCTTGCGCCTTCAAAATCATCTAAATAACTTGTTCCGCCACTGTTGCCTGCAAAATCTAAAGCTTTGGGGTGACCGGGATTAAACTTGGCAAACTCTCCATTGAAAGTGATAGAAGATGTTTCTTTGGTGGATAAAAATGGAAGTTTATCAACCATACGGGTTAAAAACCTAGAGTTTGTGCTGTAATTTAAATCAAAACCATAAATACTATTAGAGATTGATTCCTCACCAAAATTAATTTTTTGGGTAAGTGGCGTTTCTTTTAAGCTTAAAAAAGTAGCCCCTACATTAAAATTATCATTAACCCGATAATCTAATCTTGTACCAAATAACGATTTCTGTTGAATACCAAAAAGTTCGTTACTTTCTAGTTTAATTTTAATTGGTTGCCCCGAGTTTAATAAGGCATCATTCAATATTTTAACACGTCCAATGTTGTAATCAACCGTATAATCAGCACCTTCTGTTAGCATTAAAGTACCGGCCGTAACCACTACAGAACCTTCAGGTACATTAATAGCGTTTAATTGAAACTCTGAACTTACTTGCGATTGGTAGGTACCTTTAATCACATATCTGTTTAAGCCCGGAAATAATTGCTGTGCTACTGTTTTGGTAGAATCGTAAAGCGGTTGGTAAACGTATTTATCAATTAAATTTTGCTCTGATACGGGTACAAATTGAGAAGCTAAATCCTTACCGAAAGGTTCAATAGTTGGAAATATAATACGTCCGTTTTGTGCATCAATGGTTAAGCCTTGTAAAAAATCAAAATATCCATCAGGGCTTTTTGCACCCTGCTGGTTTAACCTATCTAAGTTTACTACTTGCAACCATAGTTTACCGTTCAAATTTTGTCCTTCGGTAATTAAAGGCTTTTCAATTCCGGCCTCATCATCTAACCTAAAAATATTAAGATTAAAATCTGTTGGACTAATTTGATACGCACCA
This sequence comes from Pelobium sp., assembly GCA_037968815.1. Taxonomy (GTDB): domain Bacteria; phylum Bacteroidota; class Bacteroidia; order Sphingobacteriales; family Sphingobacteriaceae; genus Pseudopedobacter. Next base: position 5,828 of record JBBKWF010000002.1, read on the forward strand.
ATAGAATAGATGTTTTTCATCATCAAATCCCAAAGTGGCAAATTGGTTTTTGTGGTTTCGTTTTTAAGTAATTTAGTATATAAAACCTGTGGATTTTCTGGCGCTACTAGTATATCAGTAGAAAATTCACCCACTTGATACTCCACACCATTAACGCTGTAACGATAAGCTACAGACAAAATTTCATCAGAATTTAAGGCATTATTTAGCGAGATATAACCTAATTGAGGGTTTAAAGTATACTCCCTATCAGTTAATTTACGAGCGTAGGTTAATTTATTATAATTATCTAAGTTACCCGAACCTTGAAAAAAGTTATCTATATCGTTAGAATTCGTTTGGCGAGCTGTAGCCGGAATCTGTTGTAATAAATTATTGGATTGTTGCGTAAAACCGGGTCCATTAAAAGCCGCTGGTAAACCAGAAAACCCGGCACCACCTTGGAAAAGTGCTGTGTTATAAGGTTGATTTTCTCCTAAATCTAGAAAAGCCAATACATCTCTAGAATCTGTTGTGCTATTGGTTTTGTTAGTTACCCAAACCTCAATTTTTGTAATGTTGGTGTTTGAAGAAATAATAGGCAAGTTTGATAAAGCCCGATTGTAATTGTTACGGAAATACTGCGCCAAAAAGTAGTGCTTGTTGGCTTCATAATTATCTGTACTTAAACTAAACTCGTTTTGCTGTGCACCATTGGTAATATTGATTTCTTTTGATTGCGATTTTTGTTGCGAAAACATGGTAGTTACACCTAAACGCCCAAACTGTAGTTGAGCTTTCACCCCAAATAATGCTTGGCTACCACTTATTAAAGTAGTGTTTAAAGGAAAATTTACAATACCCGCTTCAATTTTCTTGATGATTTCGTCTTTACCTCCAGTATACTCAAGCTTCACCTGGTTTTCAAAATCAAACTGTGCTTCAGTATTATAATTGGTGCTAATTTTAAGCTTTTCGCCAATATTACCCACTAAATTCATTTGGATACGTTGGTCGAAATCAAAATTACCCTGTTTACGTTGGCGTTCGTTAAAAAGCGGATTTTCGTTTCTATTGATTCTACCAGAAAACGTTAAATCTGCCGAACCTCTGGGCTGTATGTTAATGGTGTTTCCTCCAAAAATCTTCTCGAAAGCTTTACTTTGTACTTTTACTTCGGGAATAAAATCTTCTTTATCGGTAGGTGCTTTGCTAGTGCTTACTAAGGTTTTCCAATAAGCGTTAATAATATTTTTTTCTTCAATTTCTTGATATTCTTTGAAGGTTAAATACTGAGGAGCTTTAATCAACTTATCGCCCAGCATTTCTTTAACCACGTATTTTTTGGTTACTGGGTCATAGGTTATTGTCTTTTTTATGGCCTGAGGATGCTCCAAAAACAGCCCGCTTTTACCAAAAAAAGGAGTTACATAAGTATCTTCTACAGGAAATTTAAGCCTTAAAGAATCTGTGCTGGTATCCTGCGCCGAAGCGTAATTATTTACGCATAAGCCAATAATACTCACATAGATAAATAGCCTAGTAAAATTAATTTTCAAGCGTTTGTGATTTTTCAGTGGTAATTATAAGGTTTTCAGCGCTAATTTTATGATACTTTCTACACTTAGTGGTTCTGCTGATGATTTAACCGCTGCATCAACTGCTTTTTCGGCAGTATTTTTAACAAAGCCCAACATCACCAAAGCACTTAACGCTTCATCTTTAGAAGTATTATTTAGTGGCATAGAAATTAGCGTTCCCGGACCATCTTTTTTAAGTTTATCCTGCAATTCAATAATTAAACGTTGGGCAGATTTTGGTCCAATCCCCTTAATTCGTTTAATCTGATTTACATCTCCTTGTACAATTGCCTGCTCAATTTCTGCGGGAGTAATTGATGAAAGCATCATTCTACCCGTATTAGGTCCAATACCGTTTACAGAAATTAAATGTAAAAACAAACGTCGCTCACCTTCATCGGCAAAGCCATAAAGTGTATGCGAATCTTCTTTTACAGAAAGCCAAGTATATAATTTACAACGTTCCTGATCTTTTAATGCGCTGTAAGTATTTAGCGAAATATGTATATGGTAACCAATTCCGCCAGTTTCTATCACTACATAAGCCGGGCATTTAAAGGCCAGCTTCCCATCTATATATTCGTACATTTTTTTCTCTTTAATCGATTCTTACGAACCTCACTTAAGCTTTTATTTTTCTTTTGCTTGCGCATCAACTACAGCAATGGTTACCATATTTACAATTTCCCTTACCGAGCTTCCTAATTGCAACACATGTACTGATTTGTTCATCCCTAATAATATAGGTCCAACTGCTTCTGCACCACCTAATTCCTGCAATAATTTGTAAGCAATATTTCCGGCTTCTAAGGTAGGAAAAACTAAGGTATTAGCCGGTGCAGATTTTAATTTAGAAAACGGGAAATTATCAACCATTAATGCTGGGTTTAAAGCAAAGTTTGCCTGTATTTCTCCATCAACCACAATTTTAGGGTATTGCTCATGCAAAATTCTTACTGCCTCGCGAGTTTTAAAAGGAATTTCTCCGTCATTTGAACCGTAGTTTGAGTAAGAAAGTATAGCAATACGCGGCTTAATGTTAAATCGTTTTACCGATTCATTAACCAAAATGGTAATATCTACTAACTCTTCTGCGGTTGGGTTTACATTAATGGTGGTGTCAGCACAAAATATAGGACCTTTTTTAGTAAGCATTAGATACATACCGGCAACGCGGTTAACACCTTCTTCTGTACCAATAATTTGCAAAGCCGGCTTAACAGTAGTAGCGTAATTTTTGGTTAAACCTGATATTAAAGCATCGCCATCACCAAATTCAACCATTGATGCACCAAAATAATTACGATCTCTCATCGCTTTTCTGGATTCGTATAAACTAATCCCTCTTCTTTGGCGCTTTTTGTATAAATTTTGAGCGTATTTCTCTAAAAGATCATCCTCTTCTAAAGGATCAATAATTGCAACACCTTCTAAATCAAGCTCGTTTTCATCAATTATTTTTGTAATAGCTTTTCTGTTACCTAACAAGATAGGTATAGCAATTCCGTCATCTTTAACAATTTGTGCTGCTTTAAGTATTTTGTAATTATCGGCTTCAGCAAATACTACTCTTTTTGGAGCAGATGTGGCTTTGCTAGCAATTCCCCTCATCAATGCATCATCCATTCCAAGACGACTTTTAAGCTCTTCCTTGTATTTTTCCCAATCCGTAATTGGATGTCTTGCAACACCAGAATCCATTGCTGCTTTTGCTACCGCTGGCGCTACCGTTGTAATTAAACGGCTGTCCATAGGTTTTGGGATAATATATTCTTTCCCGTATTTTAAGTTTTTGGCGTTATAAGCTACATTAATTGCTTCTGGAACATTTTCTTTAGCCAGTTCTGCAATTGCTTTTACTGCCGCCAGTTTCATTTCTTCGTTTATTGCGGTAGAACGCACATCTAAAGCGCCTCTAAAAATATACGGAAAGCCTAAAACGTTGTTTACTTGGTTTGGGTAATCAGACCGGCCAGTAGCCATGATAATATCCTTACGGGTTTTAATGGCAAGCTCATAAGCTATCTCAGGGTTAGGATTAGCCATTGCAAAAACAATTGGATTTTTCGCCATTGTTTTTAACGCGGCTGCGCTTAAAACATCGGCAGAAGAAAGGCCAATAAAAACATCAGCTTTATTAACAGCATCTTCTAAAGTGTGTAAATCTCTACTTGTTGCAAACTCAGCTTTGGTACCTTCTAAGTTTTCACGGTCGGCTCTTATCACCCCGCTCCTATCCAACATCACAATATTTTCTTTTCTTGCACCCAAAGCAACATATAAACGAGTACATGAAATAGCAGCGGCTCCAGCTCCGCTAATTACAATTGCAACGTCTTTCATCTTCTTTTTCTGAAGCTCACAAGCGTTAATTAAAGCCGCTGCAGATATAATTGCTGTCCCATGCTGATCGTCATGCATGACCGGAATTTTCATCTCGGCTTTTAACCTGCGTTCAATCTCAAAACACTCCGGAGCTTTAATATCTTCTAAGTTTACCCCACCAAAAGTAGGTTCTAAAGCTTTCACTATCTTCACAAAGTCGTCAACATTAGTAACATCAAGCTCTAAGTCAAAAACATCAATATCAGCGAAAATCTTAAACAATAAGCCCTTACCTTCCATTACCGGCTTACCGGCTTCTGGTCCAATATTACCTAAGCCCAAAACAGCAGTTCCGTTGCTTATAACAGCGACCAAATTACCTTTTGCAGTGTATTTATAAACATCTTCTACATTTTCAGCTATTTTTAAACAAGGCTCGGCAACTCCTGGAGAGTACGCTAAAGTCAAATCTCCCTGAGAAGCTGTTGGTTTTGTAGGGATAACCTCTATTTTACCGGGACGACCTTGGGAGTGATAATCCAAGGCATCTTGTTTTCTTCTAGATTTACTCATTGATTTAATGCTAAGTGGTTAAGTGTAAAATTACGATTCTTAAAACGGGACATGAAATAAAAATCACTCTAATTAATTATAACATAGACCGCATAATGCCAGAAAAAGACCGATAATTTATTTTAAACCTATTTGAATATACCCCATAGGCATATTTAAAAAATTGATAGCTACTGACTATTTAGGCATTTAATTAAAAAACGTTTTACGGGTTTTTCTTAAAATCTTTTAACACAGTTACTTTAAAAGGTTTTAAAACAGCTGCATGTGCAGCATTTTGCGCCATTTCGGTTTGATAGTTAGATATTTTTTCTGGATGAAAAGAGTTTCCAATAACACTTTCATTAAATATTTTCTCGTACCAAGCACATGAAGCAATGTACTTACCAAGAAAAGCTTCAAGATGATAGCCGTCTTTTACATTTAAGTGATCTCCAACAAAAGATGTACGGGCATTTTGAATTGCGGTACCACTTGGCACTAGAAAATCCAAACCATTTTCTGGCCTTACTTTTTTAGTTGTTTTTGCAATTGCCTTATACATCTTCTTCTGACTGTTCCCGTAGTTTGCGAATCCCTTATGCTTTGTTGTTTGTGCATAAGCCCAAGTTTGATGAAGAATATATTTAACATCCTGATTCTTCATTTTCCCTTTTACATAGTTGATTAAAGCCGGTAAAGGCTCCGTATAGGTGGCGTATAACCCAGATTTAGAGCTTACTTGCTGGAAGCTAATATAATCCCAGTGCTCATCGGCCAAAGCATATTCAATAGAAGTTTTGGGGCGTTCTGTATGCTTTCCTGTAATATCTATTTTTCTGTATTTATAAGCGTCTTTGTTTTCGCTAGCGTTTTTCCAATGTAAAGCTAGCTCTGCTCCTCCTATATATAAATTACCAATTATCACTGTATAACCACCTGCTTTTGCTAAACCATATAAATAATGCTCAATGGCATCTTCAGAAAAGCTATTGCCAATTGCTAATATTTTAATAACACGGTCACTTTTTACCTCTTTTACACTTGCATACGGGTGTGTAAATGCTTGACTTTGATAGTTGTTTAAAAAAAATACGGCACAAAGTATTAAGCTGAACCTTAAATACAAGCTTCCAAAAGACTGTTTCATGTTTAGTTTATTTTAATTGGTTGAACAAAAATACAACTTCTAAAGTTTATAAAACAAAATAGCCCACTTTCTGGCTTAAACCATAAAGTGGGCTATAAATAATTTATTTTGTTAAAAAGTGATCAACGGTTTAATCCATTTGAATTCCGTCACCATATTTAAAGAAGCTATTGATAGTTACAGGTAACTTCCCTTTAGCTTTAATTTTACCCAATAGTAGTTTAGCTGCTGCCATTTCACTTTCTGTACTGTTTTGATAAGTAAGGATTAAGCCTTTACTTGCTTCAATTCCAGGTAAACCTGCAAGAGTATATGGGTTTGCAAAGACAGTTGTAATGGTATTTTGTTTGGTTAAATCTGCAATAAACAACTTTAAACTATCTTCATAATCTAAAGTAGCACCAGGTCTTTTTCTAGTGTCATAAATGCTCAATAAACACAAATCAAACTTCTTTAACTCAGCTTTAACTGCTACCATTTCTTTAATAGAAATATCTTTTGGAACGATAAAAAGCGTTGCATTGGGCATTATTTTTCTTATAGTTTCTGCAAAAACACTTGATTCTTTAACACCTACCGTAACAATAGCTGTTTTCCGCACAAAGTCGTTTCTTAAAGGCAAAAGACTGTCACCTTTTAAAAGTGTAATTGCGACATCTGTTAACTCTTGATTTAGCGCATTTGCCGCCGGAGAGTTTAAATCTGCAACCAAATCTTTAGTCTCTATCGGTTTAAGGTTGTTTAAGCCCATCCAATATTTAGCTTCTAATACTCTTTTTACTTTCACATCAATATCATCCCAGCTTAATCTTTTTTTCCTGATTGATTTACGGATAAGCTTAATTGCTCTTGCAGAGTTCTCTGAAAGTTCTAAAACATCATTTCCAGCAATCAAACCTCTTACGTCTGCTTCTCCGTTCGGAAAGAATTTCACAACACCTTTCATCCCCATAGCATCAGAAAAAATCAATCCTTTAAAACCTAATTTCTCTTTTAAAATTCCGGTAACAATAGGTTTTGATAACGTTGAAGGCACATTTGGTGTGCTATCCAAAGCTGGGATATTCATGTGTGCTACCATTACTCCACTTAAGCTCTCGGCGAAAGCCTGCTTAAACGGATACATTTCTAAAGAGTCTAATCGGCCTGCAGTAAAAGGAAGTTGTGGTAAATCATAATGCGAATCAACATCGGTATCACCATGACCGGGAAAGTGCTTTGCTGTTGTAAACAAACCGCCGTCTTGCATCCCTTTCATGTAAGCAATTCCTTTTTTTGCCACGTTATACTTGTTCTCGCCAAAAGAGCGATAACCTATAACTGGGTTTTTAGGGTTATTGTTGACATCCATTACAGGGGCAAAATTTATTTGTACGCCTAAACGCTTAAAATCTTTTGCAACCTGTTGTCCCATCTGATAAATTAGGGTTTCGTTTGGGATAGCCCCCAAAGTCATTTGGTAAGGAGAAGATATCGTACTATCTAAACGCATACCTAATCCCCACTCACCGTCCATAGCAATCATCAATGGAATTTTAGCTATGCTTTGGTATTGGTTGGTTAAAACTGCTTGCCTAACAGGGCCTCCAGCAAAAAAAACTACACCACCTAAATGATCTTTTTTAATAACTGTTGCTACCGAATCTGAGTATTTTTGTCCAAGATTAGTATGCGCCCGCACCATAAATAATTGCCCAATTTTTTCATTACGGGTCATCTTCTTAAACACAGAATCAACCCATCGATTTGGGCTATTTAAAGTTTTTACAAAAGGAACAGGAGTTTGTGCAGTTGCCGTTAAAGCAAAAAACAAAGAACCCAGCACTGTAAATATTTGTTTTCTCATAAGAAATTTATCTTTTTAACTGACCTATTTTATCTACCACCATGGGTATACGAAAATGTAATATTAGCAATATTATGCGTTATTTTAAATAAAAAACGCAAAAACCCGTAATCTCAGTATATTCATAACGAATAAAAAGAGCTTCCCGTATTACAAAAGCTACAATATACTAATTTAACAAACAGATAATTACCCTTAACTGTCTATTTTTTTAATCAACAAAAATCATTGATAAACAATTAGATACAAGAACAAGAGTGTGAATATGGAATAGTTTGGCATAGTTATTTCCTAAGGTTGAGTAAATCAATATTTAAGAACATGAAAAAATTATTTATAATGGCTTTTGCCCTGCTAGTTGCTGGGAAAGTTAGCGCACAAGGACCAAGTTTTGGAATTAAAGGTGGTGTTAGTTTCAGTAATATTATTGAAACGGATGATTCCGATTTTAAAACAGATTACAACACAGGCTATAATGCTGGTGTATTTATTAATATTCCAATTGTTTCTGTTTTGTCTTTTCAGCCGGAGTTAATGTTTTCGCAGAAAGGATATAAATATAAATCTGATGTACTTTTGGGAACATTAACCCAAACTACCAATTGGATTGAAGTTCCAATTTTAGCTAAAATTAGTCCTGTTTCTGGATTTAATATTTATTTAGGGCCACAGGTTTCTTTCTTAACAAAAACCAATACCAAGTACGATGGTACTTCTACAACAGTCGACCAAACCACTTATGAGGATGATGCCGATAAATTTAAGAAAAGCATTGTTGGTGGTGTTTTAGGTGCCGGTTTTGATTTAACCAAAAACGTAAGTTTAAACGCTAGATATGCTTTAGATTTCCAGAGAAACAATGAGGATGGGACCGAAGAAACGCCTGAATTTAAAAATCAGGTTTGGCAAGCTGGTTTAGCTTTAAAATTTTAATTCTGATGGCTGAAAGCTAATCTGCTTTCTAAAAAAAATTCATCAACCCTTTATCCGTTTTGGATAAGGGGTTTTTATTTTTAGGGGTTTATCCAAAATTTTTAACCACGGAGGACACAAAGGTCAGGGAGTTGGTTGGTTGTGAAATAGTTAGTCACTGACCCTTTCGTTCGACATCACGACCTAGATCACGCTTCCTATACCCATTTTTTTACAGTTTTTTTGCTTCTGGATTTCTATGGAGAAATAGATAAATAAGTCCGAAGAGGTTTATAAAAGCAACTGCGTAAAAAACGACTGGCGTTTTGCCAATTTTATCGCTTACAAACCAACCAGAAAAGAATGCGCCTAAACCAATGCCTGCTTCTAATGCAATGTACATGGTTGCTACTGAAAGGCCTCTTTTATCAGCATCGCTTAAATCAACAGTCCATGCAGAAATTGCTGGCGAAAGCATTCCGGTTGCCATCCCGTATAGAACAGCGCCTATTAAAAATCCGTTAATGGTTTGGAAAGTCCCAATCCAAATTAAGGCAATACAAAGCAAAGTAATAGAAACTTTAAGAACTGGTTTTCTGCCGTATCGATCAGAAACTTTACCAGCAATAAACCTAATGAGTAAAGAAGAAACAGTAAAAACCATAAAGAAAACCCCTTTGTTAGCGATGCCGATATGGGCTGTCCAATCTGGAATTACCGTAATAATAGCACCATAACTTACATAGCTGAAAATAGTGACCCAAAATGCCGGAAGCGCTTGTTTGTTGATCCATTCGTGTTTCTTGATCTTTAGCAATGCGGGCTTAAACTTTTGCTTATTGGGCAAAGTTTCCTTCATATTAAAAATAATGAGGATAGAAGCCAACGCAAAAAAAGAGGAACAATAAAACAACACATTAATAGAATACAATTGGGTAATAGCACTCCCGATTGCCGGACCAATAGCCATCCCAGTGCTAAAAAACAAACCGTGAACACCCATTGCCTCTCCCCATTTTCCGGCTGGAACGGTATCTGCAACATAAGCAGCCGTTGCTGTAGGCTTAAATCCGGTTGAAAAGCCGTGTATCAATCGTAGAAACAAAAAACCAGCTATACTTGTTAATATAGGATACAAAAAACCGCAGACAAAACACACCAAAGAACCAACAGCCATTACTGGCACTCGGCCAACTTTATCAGTCAGTTTTCCGCTAAAGGGACGAGAAATACCCGCCGTTAATGCAAATAAACCTATTATTAATCCTTTATAATCTGCTCCACCCAAGCTTGTTAGGTAAGCCGGCAAATCTGGAATCAACATATTAAAACTCGCTGAAAACAGAAAAGAACTTGTGCAAACTAGTAAAAAAGGTGCGGTGTAGATACTTTTGTTAGTGGTGGACATTTCTGCAAAAGTAGGGAATACAGTGTTGACTTTGTCTTTTTAATGTGAAGTCAACATTGAAAGCACAAAAAAGCCCTTGGCGAAATACCAAAGGCTTTATATTTTTTGAAAAATTAAAGTTTATTTAACTATGTATTCAATAGTAAGATCTGAACCGTATGGACTTTCACTTACTGTGTTTGGCAACCCTTGTGCGTTGAACGTGTAGGCGAAACTAGTCGCATAAGTATAGGTTGTTTCTCCGTTATTATCTTTGTCCGTTTCTGTCATTTTCTTTATCAGATTTTTGGAAGTTTTACCAATAAAATGGGTGTACTCGTCTAATTCATCAAATGCACAGTAGGCCTTATCAGTATAATACTCATACGCTTCTGTATAGGTATCACCATCTTCATATTCTTCTACCAATTGTATTAAATTGCCGTTTGAATAGGTGTAATTCGTAGTACTAGTTTCAGTCTCTGAGTTGCTGTTTGGTTCATCGCTACTTTCCAATGAAGTTTGAGTCATTTTGGTAACGTAACCCTCGCTATTATGGGTTAAATTAATAGTTGATTTGTAGGTATATGTATAGGGGCCCTCTTTTTCGGTTTCTGTAACAACCGCTTGGCTAGCATAGCCATTACTTCCTATGTTTAGTACCAAGGTTTGATTCACTTTATTAGCTGCACCAAATTCCGTGATATTGACTTTATTTCCTGTATATGCTAGAGTAGCGTAGTTCTCTAACTCGCCCAAATAAAACGAACTAAACTTAACTAAACGCCCTTTAGTATCGTACTCTGCACTTCTATAATCGGTGTCCGAGTTTTTTACTTTTGATATTAAGTAGGTTTTGTCACCAACGGTAGTTCCCACCTCAGTCCCAGCTTCGGCACTTAAATCTATTCCTGCTTTATCTTTTTTGCAAGAAGAAAATCCAACTATTGCTATTAAAGCAATTACTAGTGTTTTATAGTTATTTTTCATAATTAGGTTTTCTTAAACATACTAATTTTTTTCCAAAAACCAACAATACCACCCAAATACTCTTGAACCATCATCTTAAAATCATCATATTAAAACTCGCTAAAAACAGAAAAGAACTTGTGCAGACTAATAAAAAAGGTGCGTTGTAGATGCTTTTGCTGGTTGACATTTGTTCAAAAGTAGGGAAAACAGTGTTATGTTAAGTCAACATTGAAAGCACAAAAAAGCCCTTGGCGAAATACCAAAGGGTTTATATTTTTTGAGAATTAAAGTTTATTTAACTATGTATTCAATAGTTATTTTTAGTGGTTCCGAATTGTTTATGGTTGCGGTAATTGGTAATCCTTCCTTATTGAAAGCATAATTAAAAGTTGATTCACTTTTAGATAATTCCCCTCCTGCTTCGACAGTGTAAATCGTTTTTTTTACCATATTTTTAGAAGACTTTCCTAACAAATACCCTAGGTCTTTTAAGTCAAATAATAAAGAAATGTGAGGCTTGTCTGTATAATATTCATATTCTGATGTAATGGTTACGTATTCCTCTTTCATAATCTTACTCCTCAAATTTCCGTTGAGGTATATAAAATCTATAACCTCCGTATAGCTATTATTTTGATAGTTTGGAATGTCACTTGTTAAAACAGTTAGGTCTTCCTGCTTTACCAAATACCCTTCATTGTTTTGGGTAAACTTACTGGTGGTCGTAGTGATATTGGTGTAAGGCCCAAAGGGTTTTAATTCTTTAGTTATGGCTGTTTCTGCGTAACCATTTGCACCTAATGTAATCACGGTGTTAGTTTCATCATCAACAGACTTAATAGTGATTTTATCTCCATCATAAGATACGCTCTTATCACCTGATCTTCCGTTTTCTAGAAAACTATAATTTGTTAAACGAGCTTCACTATCATAACTAATAATTGCATAACCTTGATTATCTAGTGTTAGTTTAGAAATTAGATAAGTTTTTCCCCCAGCACTAATTTCTAGTCCATTAGTTGTAATTATACTCATGGGATTGTCGTCTTTTTTGCAAGATGATAATCCAATTATTGCTATAAAAGCAACAAATAATAATTTGTAGCTGTTTTTCATACTATATTTTAAAGGTTTTTGATTTTAATTCAGTCTACTAAAATAAGAATTAAATTCATCCATCATCATCTTAAAATCATCATCTGTAAATTCTTTGCTGACAAAGTGTCATTTCATTTTTAAATTTCTAATTTTGCAGTCCAAATCAAAAAGCATGTTAGATATAGATTTAGCTTCCAAGCAACACGATGAGTCCAGACAAGGGGAGGCTTTAATTTTAGAAAGTAAAAGTACCTTACCTAATCAGCGAAAGCTTTATATAGAAAGTTATGGTTGTGCCATGAATTTTTCTGACAGTGAAATTGTAGCTTCAATTTTAAGTGAAGACGGTTTTTCTACAACAGATTCTTATGAAGAAGCAGATGTGATTTTCATTAATACCTGTTCTATCCGCGAAAATGCTGAAACCAGAGTAAGAAACCGCTTAAAGCAGTTTAAAGCTATTAAACGCAAAAATAAAGATTTGGTTATTGGCGTTTTAGGTTGCATGGCCGAGCGTTTAAAGTCTAAGTTTTTAGAAGAAGAAAAACTGGTAGATGTTGTAGTTGGCCCAGATGCTTACCGCGATTTACCAAATTTGATAGCGCAAGTTAATGATGGACATAAAGCCATCAACGTTTTGCTATCCCGTGAGGAAACCTATGCAGATTTAAGTCCTATCCGTTTAAACTCTAACGGAATTTCAGCCTTTATATCCATTATGCGTGGTTGCGATAATATGTGTTCATTTTGTGTAGTACCTTTTACTCGCGGAAGAGAACGTAGTCGTGATCCTTTTTCCATCATCCGAGAAGCGGAAGAGCTGAGAGATGCAGGTTATAAAGAAGTAACGCTTTTAGGGCAAAATGTTGATTCATATAAGTGGCAATCAGAAGATGAAACCACCAAGATGAATTTTGCCAATCTTATAGAAATGGTGGCGGCAGTAAGTCCGGATATGAGAGTTAGGTTTTCTACCTCACATCCCAAAGACATCACTAATGAAGTGCTGGAAACTATTGCTAAACATGAGAACATCTGTAACTATATTCATTTACCGGTACAATCGGGCAATTCAAGAATTTTGGATTTGATGAACCGTACCTACACAAGGGAATGGTATTTAGAAAGAATTGATGCTATTCGAAGAATTATCCCGACCTGCTCTATTTCTAGTGATATTATTACTGGTTTTTGTTCAGAAACCGAAGAAGACCACCAAGACACTTTAAGTATGATGGAATTGGTGAAATATGAGTTTGCTTATATGTATTCTTATTCTGAAAGACCAGGAACACCTGCTGCTAAAAAGTTTGCAGACGATGTTCCAGACGATGTGAAACAACGTAGATTGGAAGAGATTATCGCTTTACAGCAAAAAAACAGTCTTTTTAGAGCACAGAATAGGTTAGGCAAAACAGAAAGAGTTTTGGTAGAAGGTTTATCTAAGAAATCGAAATTAGAATACTGTGGACGTAGTGATCATAACCACATGGTTATTTTCCCGGTAACTGAAGGTGTTAAACCTGGTGATTATGTGAATGTATTCATAGAAAGAACAACAACCGCAACTTTGATAGGGAAGGTGGTAAAATAGTATTGAGTAGTAAGTATAGCGTATTGAGTAATAAAATCATTCTTTAAGAGATATTTTTCTTTAACTAGTAATTTCTCAATACCCAATACTCAAATCTCACATCCAAATAAAAACATGGACGTACAAGACATTAAACAACGTTTCGGGATAATTGGAGGTTCACCTTTAATTAACCGAGCTATAGATATTGCAAGGCAGGTTGCACCAACAGATATCACGGTATTAATTACCGGTGAAAGTGGTTCGGGAAAAGAAGTTTTCTCGCACATTATCCACAATTTAAGCGCTCGTAAGCATGGACCTTTTATCGCGGTTAACTGTGGCGCAATTCCAGAAGGAACTATTGATTCGGAGCTTTTTGGTCACGAAAAAGGAAGTTTTACTGGCGCTCATGAAGCTCGAAAAGGTTATTTTGAAGTAGTAAATGGCGGAACCATCTTTTTAGATGAAGTCGGCGAACTGCCAATTGGCACACAAGCAAGGTTATTACGTGTTTTAGAATCTGGTGAATATATTAGAGTAGGTTCATCTAAAGTACAAAAAACGGATGTAAGGGTTGTTGCTGCCACAAACGTAGAAATGTTTGAGGCCGTTAAAGCAGGTAAATTTCGTGAAGATTTATATTATCGTTTAAACACGGTTCCGTTAAAAATACCTCCGCTAAGAGATAGAAAAGAGGATATTCATGTTCTTTTCAGAAAATTTGTAGCCGATTTTTCTGATAAATATCGTTCACCTAATATTACTTTGGATGACAGTGCTGTCCAGGTTTTAATTAACTACAACTGGCCTGGAAACGTGAGGCAATTAAGAAATATTGCTGAACAGATTGCTGTTTTGGAGAAAGAAAGACACATCAATGGGCAAACGCTGATGTCCTACATCCCTACAGACAACACCTCTAGCTTGCCAATGCGCTTAAATCAGAATAACAATAAAGAAGATTATTCTGAAAGAGACATTCTCTATAAAGTTCTTTTTGACATGAAAAAGGACATGGTTGAACTTAAAAAATTGGTGGTAGACATCATCAACCATGGCGATGGTGTTTCTAATTTCGCAGCAGACAATCCTCAGGTAATTAATGCCTTATATGAAGATTTGGATATGCCTCAAAACGATTCAACCTTAACCATTCAACAGCCAGTTAATCTTTCTCGCTCAGATAATTATCATATTACACATGATGCAGAAGAGGTAGAAGAATCATTATCTTTGGTGGACAAAGAGGCTGACATGATTAAGAAAGCACTTAAAAAACATAAAGGGAAAAGAAAAGCCGCATCAGAAGAATTAGGGATTTCTGAACGTACTTTATACCGTAAAATAAAAGAACTAAACCTATGATAAAGAAGGCTTTTTTGCTGATTGCTTTACCGCTATTTTTATTGGCAGGCTGTGGCGTTTACTCTTTTACCGGAGGATCAATCTCTGCGGGAATGAAAACTGTTTCGGTTATCGTTTTTGAAAACACTGCCCCTTTGGTAAACCCAAACTTAAGTCAGTCTTTTACAGAATCACTTAAAGACCGTATTAGAACGCAAACCAGTTTAAGCTTTGTACGTGTAGATGGCGATGCTGATTTTAGTGGCAGAATTACTGATTACAACTTACAACCCGTTGCTATACAGGCCAACCAACAAGTAACCGCTGGTTTAACTCGTTTAAGTGTTACTGTAAATGTAAAATACACCAATAAAATAGAAGCTGATAAAAGCTTTGAGCAGTCATTCACTCGCTTTAAAGATTTTTCGACGCAGGGAAGTCCGTTCAGCAGTCAAGAAACTGCATTGGTAAAAGACATCAACCAGCAATTAACAGAGGATATTTATAATCGAGCTTTTGCCAATTGGTAGGGTTTTATTAACTTCACAGGGTTTTATAACGCTAAGCAAACATCATCTTGGGTATCAACATTTCAGAAGCTAATCAATTTATAGGTCTTCATGCGCATCCGCAAGAGGTAAACAGCAATGATTTAAGTCTGATTAATGGATGGATTTCAAAATATCCATACTGTCAAACGCTTCATATTTTAGCCACTACAGCTTTTAAGCAAGATCCAAAAAACGAAGATTATCTGGCTAAAGCAGCCACTTTCACTTCTAATCGGGAGGTTTTATTTCAATTTATCAATAACATCGAGAATTTTGAAACTGATGCAATAGTTTTAGATGAATCTGCTAATGTTGCGGATGAACTTACTGAAGTTATTGAGCCTCGTAAAGATATGGGGCAAGCATTTGGTGCAAACTTAAACTACTATAAAGTTGATGAAGCTACTGCTGAAGATGACGTTGAGGAGATAGCTGTAACGGAAGTAGAAACGCTAACAGAAGAACCAACTCAAGAAACTGAGAACGTTGAAGAGCCTATTGCTGAGGAAAATATCGAAGAAATTGCTGTTGCCGAAGTAGAAGCACAGACAGAAGAACCAATTCAGGAAACTGAAAACGTTGAAGAACCTGTCGATGAAGAAAACATTGACGAAACTGCTGTAGCAGAAATAGAAACGCTAACAGAAGAACCAACTCAAGAAACTGAGAACGTTGAAGAAGCTGTCGATGAAGAAAACATTGACGAAACTGCTGTAGCAGAAATAGAAACGCTAACAGAAGAGCCAATTCAAGAAACTGAAAATATTGAAGAGCCTGTTGCTGAGAAAAACATTGAAGAAGTAGCTGTAGCAGAAATAGAAACGCTAACAGAAGAACCAGTTCAGCAAACTGAAAACATTGAAGAGCCTTTTGCCGAGGAAAGCATCGAAGAAATTGCTGTAACGGAAGTAGAAACGCTAACAGAAGAACCAACTAAGGAAACTGAGAACGTTGAAGAAACTGTTGCTGAAGAAAACATTAAAGAAATTGCTGTAGCAGAAATAGAAACGCTAACAGAAGAACCAACTCAGAAAACTGAGAACGTTGAAAAACCTGTTGCTGAAGAAAACATTGAAGAAATTGCTGTAACGGAAGTAGAAACGCTAACAGAAAAGCCAACTCAGGGAACTGAAAGTATAGAAGAAAACAACGTTATAAAAGAAGATGAACTTGTTTTTGAAAGTCCAGTTGCTAGTGACTTTTTCGCATTTGCAAAAGCGGAGACACAGCCTCCTTTGACCTCTACTCCGAAGCCAGAAGAACAAAAATTAGAACAAACACCACAAGCAAAAACCAAAGAAGATGTTTCGCAATACAATGATGAAACTTTGCCTTATACCTTTTTATGGTGGTTAAATAAAACTAGAAAAGAACACGCAACAAATACGCAACCTTATATAAAAGGTACAAAGCCAGCACCAATTAAAAAAAGAAATCAGGCTGATGAAGGTTTAAATCATCAGATTGCTGAAAACATTTTTCATTTGCGTGGCGTTGATGATATTGCTTCTACCAAGCCCGAAAACCAAACCGTACCGTTTGATTTTAGGAAGAAAGAGTTTAGCATCATCAATAAATTTATCAAAGAAGAGCCACAGATTAAACCTCCTGCGGCAAATAAAATAGATTCAGAAAACAAAGCAAAGAAAAGCTCGGAAGATGCTAATCA
This sequence comes from Pelobium sp., assembly GCA_037968815.1. Classification (GTDB taxonomy): domain Bacteria; phylum Bacteroidota; class Bacteroidia; order Sphingobacteriales; family Sphingobacteriaceae; genus Pseudopedobacter. The sequence goes on from JBBKWF010000002.1 coordinate 22,769, forward strand.
GGTAGTTTCAGAAACTTTAGCCAAAATTTATGTTGAACAAATGCTTTACCACAAAGCCTTAGATGTTTACAAAAAATTAAGTTTGAAATATCCAGAAAAAAGCACTTACTTTGCCAGCCAAATAAAATATTTGGAATTAAAAGTCAATTAGAAAATAGATTATGATAACGTTTTTAATAATATTGGGTATTTTTCTATGTATCCTTCTAGTAGGTATCATCTTAGTGCAAAACCCTAAAGGTGGTGGTTTAACTTCTGGTTTTTCATCTTCAAATAATATTATTGGAGTAAAACGTACGGGTGATTTCTTAGAAAACGGAACTTGGGGCTTAGCTATTGCAATTATGGCTATCGCTATATTAGTAAACCTTACAGGTCCAAAAATGGGTGGAGCATCAAATACTGATTCTAAAATTCAGGAGCAAATTGATAAAACTGCAGCTCCGTCTTCATTGCCATCATTACCACAGCAAAATAACGCTGATACAACACAGAAGTAAAATCAACAACATATTTGAAAGCCCTGCAATCATATTGCGGGGCTTTTTTAGTTCTTAGAGTTTCTCTTGCGAAGCCAAACCACTTTCTACTCCCCACATTATTTAAGAGAATTCTCTCTTCACCACGTCATGTCGAGGATACGAGACACCTCACAAGCAAGATCTGCATGTTGCATCAACCACCTATTTGTGAGATGTCTTAAAATGTTCGACATGAACTGTGTTAAAAAGCAAATATCAATTGATATTTATGCAGAATAATATTCTATTGATCTAGCATGTTGCCAAATCTTCATTATAGCTCATGTTTTTCTTTGTGACCGCAAAAGCCTGTTTTATAAGTTTGTTTACCACAGCAATTAATGCCACTCGATAAGGTTTACCTTTCAGCCGTAACCTCTCGTACAAGTCTTTGCAACCTCTGTTGTGTTTTATAGCTGACTTAGCTGCCATATAAAGCGTTTTTCGAACCAGTGACATCCCCATTTTACAGATATGTGCTTTCCCTCTGACACTTTTTCCCGATTCAAATATCCTGGGTGAAAGACCATAATATGAAACCACCTGTTTATAGCTATCGAAATTTCTAAAACTATCAGTGGTCAACACCATTAAAGTGGCACTTTTAGGTCCGATACCGGGAATGCTTCTTAAATTTCCCATCGTACTCCCGTAGTGTTTTTCCATAAGTTCGGCCAGCTCTTTTTCTTTACATAGTATCTTCGCATCATAGTTACTTATCTCCAATTCCATCTCCTCTGCCAGAGATTTAGAAAATTTAGAAGTGTGGGAGAAAGCATGGTGTTGATTATATACAATCGACTTTCTTTTCTCCAACCCTTCTATATAAGTCCTTATCTGCTGAAGTTTCATCATCATCTCGCTGGGTGCTTTCCATAGAGAAGGTTTTTCCGTCTCGCCGTAACGGGCAATCATCACAGCATCTTTTTTATCCGTCTTAGCCCTGGACATCCGCATTTGGCAGAACCTGCGTATTACCAAGGGGTTTACCACAGAAACAGGCATACCTTCTTCATAACAGAAGAATGCCACCGGCAGATAATAAGGTCCTGTGGCCTCCATCACTACCAGACTACTTTCTCTTATGTGAACCAGAAGTTCTTTGAAACCCTCTTTATCATTAGAGAACTTACCATTATAGATACATCTGCCATTCTCAGAAACAGCTATATCTAAAAAATCCTTTGAACAATCAATTCCTGTTACCATATTTGTATAATCTTTAGTTTATTAGCAACTCTTATACAGCTTATCAATCGTGAAAACAGGCTTTGTGCCTAATGAACTGTCCAAGCTTGGATAAGAAGAGAGAAGGGGGCGAGCATGTCGAACGGTCTCTGACGACAAATGACGTATTATTGCCTTTTTCCTTCTCTCTGCTAATTCACAACAAAATTATATTCTGCATTCGTATTGTAAAATACTTCCTAACAAACTTACGATGACGAACACTTTAAGACATTGGCCTACCTCTACCAGCGGGGACAAGTATTTGTGGCAAACAAATCATTTGTTTTTATAAAAAAACCTCAGCCTTAAACATATTCTCAAGTCCAGTTATCCATCCAGCAAAAGCACTGGCTTCCCTAGCAAATTTCGCGGCCGACAGTTTATCCAATTTGTTAATTGTTTTTAAACGGCTTTCATGCGTTCGCTTCGCTCGGGTTTGGTTTCTTTTTTCTGTAAAAAAGAAGTTGCCCTTTGCCCGGCATAAGGGCAGGCAAGCCAGAAGTCTAAAAGCGAAAACATTCGCAAAGCCATTCCAAACATCGACATGATTCTATCGTACTAATGAAAACCTCACACATTTATTACACAAAAAAATCAGTCAAACTAAATTGCTTTCAGTAAATTTAGAGTTCTAAGAAAAACAATTCATACAACGCCATGAATATCAAACCCTTGTTAAGCCTACCTTTAATCCTAGCAACACTTGCTAGTTGCAATAACAACACCCATAAAATGTCAGAGAATATTATATTACCAGCCGATTCCATCAACAATTTAGAGTATCCAAAAACCGCAAAAGGAACAGTCAGCGATGATTATTTTGGAACAAAAGTAGAAGACCCCTACCGCTGGTTAGAAAATGATACTTCCGCAGAAACCAAAGCATGGGTAATTGCCGAAAACAAAGTCACTCAAAATTATTTGGGCCAAATTCCCTATCGCGAGGCAATGAAAGACCGCCTTTCTGAACTTTGGAATTACGAGAAATTCTCTGCTCCATTTAAAGAAGGAAGCTATACTTATTTCTACAAAAACGATGGATTGCAAAATCAAGCTGTTTTATACCGTCAAAAAGGGGATGCAGAAGCTGAAGTTTTTTTAGATCCTAACACTTTTTCAAAAGAGGGAACTACCTTTTTAGCAGGTATAGAGTTCTCTAAAGATGGAAGTTTAGCGGCTTACCAAATTTCAGAAGGGGGCTCAGATTGGAGAACCGTATTAATCGCAAAAACAAGCAATATCAGTTCTGTTGGCGATACTTTAAGAAACGTAAAATTCTCTGGTTTAGCTTGGCATGGCAATGATGGTTTTTACTACAGCAGTTATGACAAACCTACGGAAGGCTCACAACTATCAGGTTTGACCCAATACCACAAACTCTACTATCACCAGTTAGGCACTCTGCAAGAAAACGACAAATTAGTTTTTGGAGGCAACCAAACTAAGCGACGATATATTGGCGCTTACCTTACTGAAGACCAAAAGTATTTGGTGATTACTGCTGCCAATGCCACTACCGGAAACGAACTTTACATTAAGGATTTGAGCCAGCCGAACAGCTATATTACAAAAGTAGTTGGCGGTTTTGATACCGAGCAAAACGTAGTTGCGAGCAAAGGCAGCAAGCTTTTCATTTACACCAATCATGAAGCCCCGAATTACCGTTTGGTAGAAGTGGATGCTAAAAACCCAGCGAAAGGCAACTGGAAAGATGTGATTCCGGAAACAGAAAACGTAATGAACATTTCTACTGCAGGAGATAAACTGTTTGCCAGTTATTTAAAAGACGCGACTTCTTTGGTAATGCAGTTTGACATGGAAGGCAAAAAAGAAAGAGAAATTGCATTACCAGGTATTGGAACAGCTTCCGGCTTTTCGGGTAAGAAGGCGGATAAAGAATTGTATTTCACTTTCACCTCCTACGTTTTCCCATCTACGGTTTTTAAATATAATATTGAAAGCGGCCAGTCAGAGATTTATAAAAAATCGGGGGTTAGTTTTGACCCTACCAAATACGAATCGAAACAAGTTTTCTACCCTTCTAAAGACGGAACCAAGATTCCGATGATTATTACCTATAAAAAAGGAATCAATTTAGATGGTAATAATCCAACGCTTTTGTACGCTTATGGCGGATTTAATATCAGCCTTACTCCAGCTTTCAGTACTTCGAACATCTTACTGTTAGAGCAAGGCGGTGTATATACGGTAGCTAATTTGCGAGGCGGTGGTGAATATGGCGATAAATGGCATGATGCCGGTACAAAAATGCAGAAGCAAAATGTATTTGATGACTTTATTGCTGCCGGCGAGTTTCTGATTAAAGAAAAATACACCTCAAAAGATTATTTGGCTATTGCCGGAGGTTCAAATGGCGGTTTATTGGTTGGTGCTGTAATGACGCAACGCCCCGAGCTATTTAAGGTCGCTTTCCCGGCAGTTGGCGTTTTGGATATGTTACGCTATAACAAATTCACCGCAGGCGCTGGCTGGGCTTATGATTACGGTACAGCAGAAGATTCTAAAGAGATGTTTGAATATTTATATAAATATTCTCCGTATAGTGCATTAAAGCAAAATGTAAGTTACCCGGCTACGATGGTAACCACTGCAGATCATGATGACCGCGTAGTGCCAGCACATTCGTTTAAATTTGCTGCTCGTTTACAGGAATACCATAAAGGAAATTCTCCTGTTTTGATTCGTATTGAAACAAACGCCGGTCACGGAGCAGGAAAATCAACCGCAAAGGTAATTGAAGAACAAGCGGATAAATGGGCTTTCATGTTCCAGAATATGGGATTGAATTATGTGAAGTAAGCTCATTGATTGATAGCATGAAAAGACCTTTCTAATTCATGAAAGGTCTTTTTTGTTATTGGTCCACTTTTCAATGGCTTACATTAGGTTGAAGGTTTTTATCATTGTTACGTCAAGTACCGACCAAAGTTGACCCTTTATTTCGCCCTTGGAATTTGCGGTACAGATAAACAAACTAAAAGCACTCCCTTTCCTAGCAAATTGCGCAGGCGACAGTTTTTGGGGACTTTTTTCTGCAAAAAAGTCTCTGCCACTGCCCGGCACCAAGGCAGGCAAGCCAGTGCGCAAAAGCCAATATTTCGATTGGAAAAGCAACAACGCAAAACAACTTAAAGGCAACTCAAATAAAAACTCTTAGATTTATCCCTAAATTCAAAACATGTCATTCTCTACCCTCGGTTTACCAAAATATCTTCTAAATGCTCTTGAACAAAACAATCTTACAAACCCATACCCTATTCAGGAGCAAGCCATTCCTGAAATTCTGAATAAAAAAGATGTATTGGGGATTGCCAAAACAGGGTCAGGAAAAACAGCAAGCTTTGTATTGCCTATTCTTGCCAATTTAGAAGGTCAGCCTAAATTAAAAGACCGGCATATTGCGGTGCTTGTCCTAGTTCCAACAAGAGAGCTGGCTTTACAAGTGAATGAAGTTTTTAATACTTTTAGCAAATCACTCCCTTTTACCTGCAAAACAATGGCAGTTTATGGTGGTACATCGGTAAATGTACAAATGAAGACGATGAGTAATATCAGCGTTCTGATTGCTACACCTGGTAGGTTATTAGATTTAATTTCCTCCAATGCTGTTCATCTAAGTGAAGTAAAAACTTTTGTGATAGACGAGGCTGATAAAATGCTTAACCTCGGATTTAAAAAGGAACTGGATGAAATCATTGCGCTTTTGCCGGCAAAAAAACAAAACCTACTTTTTTCGGCCACGCTTAATCCTAACATTGAAAGCATACAGCGGGTAATGTTAAATGAGCCTTCAATTATCCATATCGTTTCTGAAGAGAGTAGTGTCGATTTGATTAACCAAACGGCCTATGCAGTTTCTGCGGAGAAAAAAGGCCCATTACTAAGGCATCTTATTGAAAGCAAAAACATGGAACAGGTGCTCATATTCACCTCTTCGGTTTTTCAGGCGGATGCTGTTACCAAAAAGCTCAATCATAATAACATTCAAGCGAAAGCTATTCATAGTAAGAAAAGTCAGTTTGCCAGAACAATGGCGCTAGAAAATTTTAAAGAAGGTAAGTTGAGAGTTTTAGTGGCTACGGATCTTCTTTCTAGGGGGATCGATATTAAATTTCTACCGTATGTGATCAATTACGAGTTGCCACGCTCGCCCAAAGATTACATCCATCGTATAGGAAGAACTGGACGTTCAGAAAACCCCGGCGAAGCCATCTCTCTGATTACACCAGATGAAGAGCATCATTTTAAGGTGATCCAAAAGAAAATGAAAACAACAGTTGAGTTGATTGATTCGGTGGAGTTGGGTATTTGATTAGAACCCAGATAATGACACTAAGTTGAACTGCTACTTCTCAGCAGCCCAAATAACTGCTTCCTGTATCATTTTTACGAAATCTGGATCGATGTAGCTTTCTTTAGTGTGACCTAAAGTTGTGGTGAAAATTTTTCCTCCTTCATACATTTGATACCATATCACAGGATGATATGAGCCCATAGTACCCCCTTCATAAGTGTTTTCATCGACCGTTGCAAGCACAACTGCGTTTGGGTTAACCGGCTCCCTAAAGTTATACCATTCATCAAAATGTAGCCAAGTTTTACTCAAGTGTTTCACCGCTTTAAAATCATCATTTATAATATTTATCGTGGCTTTTTGTTGTTTTGGGTGACTTTTAAAAGCTCCGCCTACCATATCAACATACCATTTCCACTCCATCTCTGTATCAGTTGCGGCGTGTATGGCAACAAAGCCGCCACCTTTATGTATATACTTTTGTAAAGCCTTTTTTTGATCAGCACCAAATATATCGCCCGTTGTATTTAAGAAAACCAATACATCAAATTTAGAAAGATCCTTTTTATTGAATATTAATGAATCCTCGGAAAAGGTAAGCTTCCAATTTTCAGATTCGGCCATTTTACTAAACATGTTTTTTCCATCTGCTATGGAAGCATGTCTATAACCGTTTGTTTTACTGAATACCAGAATGTTTTGTTGTGCTTTTAGGAAAAAAACAGACATTACTAGAACAACCAGAAGAGTAAGTTTTTTCATAATAAATTCAATTATAGTTGTAAGATATGTATTTCTACAGGAGTGTTTAAAACTTAAAGCTATGAAAATCTTTAGCACATTTAGAACTTACAACATAGATTTTATTGATGTAAATTATTATAATGACAGGGAGATATTTAAATTACTCCCAAAAAGGGTCGTCTGATTTATCTACAAACTTTTCTTCTACATGGAACATTTCAATATCATTCAACTGCTCTTCTGTAGCATTTTTTTGGACTTCATTAAACACCACACGTTCTTCAAACCTTACGTGGTTTTGTAAGGTTTCTTCAATTTTACGTAAGTTGTTTTCTACATCATCAGTAGCTGTAAAAAGTGCTACTAAGCTGTGATGGTCGTTTTTAGCTTGCTTAATTAAAGGATGATCATCTCCTAAAACAGGAAAAACATATTTCTCTTCGATTTCAAAATGCGGTATCAAATGGTTTTCGAAAAACCAATTAGCATATATTTTAATCCTTTCGGCAGATGCGCCTTTAGCAAAACCATTTTTTATTTTCCAGCACAATAAAAGCGCATGATGATGCTCTCTACTCAAGGGTTTCAGCTTTTCGCTACGTTTAATAGGTTTTTCTTTGGTGGCTGGCTTTTTCTTTAAACGCTCAACAATTTTATAAGTATCAGCATCTGCATAAGTGCCGTAACCGTTAACTACAATCCCTTTTATCCCATGTTTTTGAGATGATATTGCATAAACAATCATTTCGTCACCAGGGTCGGTCTCCCCTTCAAAGCGGTGGGTTTCATCAATCACAAATTCATCTGGCGATAGTTGTTTCGCAGTTTGTTTACACACCAAGCAGTCTTGCTCCTTTAAAACTTCAAAATCAGTAGTATATCCTTTTTGTGCAAGTTGGTTAATTGCTTCGCTTACGGTATCGTAATAATTTGTTGTTTTCATGGTGCTTATTTTAAAATCATTGTTTAGATCAATGGTAAGTTAACTCTACAGCCAAGGTTTAGTAAAAACCTAACCTATTAAATGCGCTAAACCATTTTCTACAGGTTCGCATAAAACATTAATGCTATTCTCAGTAAATATATTCTCTATGATTTCGCGACCTTTTCTGTACTCATTATGTATAGGGCAAGGGTGTGTAGCCGAACATTGACTTAAACCTAAACCACATCCAGTAAAAACATCTCTACCATCAATAGTGTTTACAATATTGATAATGGGTTGCTCACGTTGCTCTTCGGTAATAAAAAAACCACCGGTTGGACCTTTAATGCTGTTTATTATCTTTTGCTTTACTAAGTTCTGCAAAATTTTACTCACAGTATGTTCACTTGCGTTGATGTTTTGCGCAACTTCTTTTACTCCCGCTTTCTCGTTTCTGTCTGCTTTTGATGCCAAATAAATCACCGATTTAATAGCAGTTTTACAAGTGTTAGTTAACATATTATGCGTTTAAAAATTTATTTCCTTCTTCAGAGATCATATCTGGGCTCCATACCGGCTCAAAAATGAGCTCTACCTTAATTTCGTAATCTAAAAAGCTCTCTTGCATTGCTTGTTTAGTTGCGTCCACAATAGATTCCCCCATCGGGCAAAACTGCGTAGTAAGCGTCATAATCACGGTGATTAAATGCTCCTCTTCGTTAAACTGAATTTCATATACTAAGCCCAAGTCCACAATATTCAGTCCAATCTCTGGATCTATTACATGGTATATACCTGTGAGTGCAATGGTGCTTTTTAGCTCGTTATTTGTTACTACGCTCATTTTAATTTAGATTGATGAAATAGAATAATAAACACATTTATATTATAAAACAAGGCATTTAACAGCAATAAAGCGGCACCAACATTCAATGCAATAACATTGGTATTTAAAATACCAAAGCTAAGGATAACAAAACCTAAAAGATAACTGATTACGTTAGCAATGAAAATATTGTTTTTGAAAAGTTCTTTCGGATTTGGAGTTTTACCAAGCCCTGCAATATCGTGATAAACCTTATTCCAAACGATAAAGGGAAGGGTTTTAAAAGTCATGCCGAGGATGATTGCAGTAATCCAACCGAAAAATATGGTAAAACCATAAAGCATTATAAATTGCTGATGTCCCAATGTGCTGAAAATTAATATAATACCAATAATAACAACCAGCGGAACACCTATTAAAGCCACAGAAAGCATAGAAGTTTGTACTTGTTCATCTACTTTTTTACGGATTCTTTTTTGATATGCTTTATAAATAAAATGCCCAAATAGAACTACCGCCACCCCAATCAATATCACCGGAACTAAACTAACTAAATGATTTGCGCCGTAAATAAAAGTAGCGATGAAACTGATTAAACCCGTATTTATTAAGCCATAAATCCACCATAGCGTGTTTTGATTCTCGTACTTGGAGATTAAAAACATAGGAATTAACCTTGCGCCAACACCAATAATCATTAATAAAAACCAACCGACAATCCCTAAATGTGCGTGTAGAGACAGGTAATGAATTGATGCTTCTTTAAAAATTGGCGTTTGAAAATTGTAAACAAGCAACAAACCCACAATGGTGGTTACCAACAACCAAATTACTGCTGTAAACGCCGAAACAGCGTGTACATTATGTTTTTTTGTTCTTACAATACTGATGGTTAAGTTAATTAAGTAACTAATTACAGCTAGGTTAATTAAAATTGCACCTACTTGGGCTATTAAGCCAAAATCAAAAACATAGAAAGCATAAACTAACAATGGAATGCCTATTGCGCCAAATATAAAAGACGCATAAGCCAAAATGTTACTATGTAGCTTACCTTCAATTAATACCGGGAACAATTGGTGGCTTGCGCCTAAAATCATCATGGTGCCCCACCCCAAAGCCATAGTATGAGTAATAGCCAACGCTTTTGCGTTAAAATGATGTTGTGTAAAAGCTCCAACATCGCCCATCATTAAAATGGTAGCGACTAAAAATGACAAAGCCGCATATGCATAAAACGGAAGTACCACACGGTAATCGGTGTTTTTTATCGGGCTATTTGCGCCTGCTATAAACATTTTAGTCTTTGTAAATTAAAAGATGTACTTCGCCGTCGCTTATTTCTTGGATGCGGTATTCAAAACCTTGTTCTGCCAGCTCGGGCAGTAAAAACACCGGGATTCTTTTATGATAAACAAACAAAGCTTTGTCTATTGCTAAGTTCTCCAATTCGCCTAAAATGGTGTGCATAGGTTGTGGCATTTCCATTTCCCGTACATCAACTTTTACCATCTTATCTTTAAAACGAGTAATTAATGCTCCCCATCCACTGCCTTCTGTTGTTTCAATTGGCTCGTCGTCCACTTCTTTGGCTTCTTCTGGTTTATAAAAATAGGTTTCGATAAGGTCATCCTTAATTTTATCAATGTAAACTATAAAATCTTTTTTCTCTAGCATTTTAACCAGCGGAATAGGTTCAAAAGTATTGATGATTTTTAATGCTTGACCAGCATTTATGGTCTTAATTTTCTCTAAAATCAAACTCAACGGATCCTTACCGGCACTCAATAGTTCACGAACATCAAAGTCCACAATGTGTGCTTTGCTTAGTTGGGCCACAAAAGAAGGGACATCTTTTTGATCGAGTTCAACGGGAGCCGTTGTAGCATCAACCTCGAAACCAAGCGGTTTTAATTTCGCAAAAAACTCATCAACACTATGTCCAACCATTTTAGATGCCATTGCAATACTGGTTCTGTTTGCCAATATTTTTCTGAGAATTGGGTTTCTAAGTTTCTCTAGTTTCGGGTTGATACTTACAATTGCTTCCAACGCATCTGGATTAGCTTTTATGATTTTCCCGATTTTAGAATTTACATCTATTTTTTCCATGACACTTTTTTATTCTTTTTATCGTTGGGTTAAAGCCCGATACAACTGAATTTATTTAGCCTGTAAGTCCTCTTGCAATTTAACCATTTTAGGAAACAGGATATTGTTCTCTAAGTGAATATGCAAGAACAAATCATCTTCAAATTCCTGCAAAAGCTTAAAAGTAAGTGCATAAGTTGCGCAAGAATCTTCTGGCAAAGTATAATCATTAGTAATTAAACGTATGCGCTCCAGCATTCTGCCAACTGTATCATGCTCTTTTTCCATCTCGGCAATAGTCGCCAGTTTATCGTTATCCAAAACAGTGTTATTATCGGCTTTAGCTAATCCTTTAGCATAAGCGAAAACAACCTCTTCCTCTTCGCCCATGTGGTGCGACATTTCTATTGCGATAGAATTGGTTAGTTGAAAAACCTCAGCTAACTCTGGATGACTATGACCGTGAACTTGAGTGATTTTTTTAGTGTAAGCCAACAAATCTGGAAGGCTTTTTTTAACATAACTATGGTGCGTGTTCACAATGTAATCTGATAAAAAATCAATTGCCCAATCATCATAAGGCACACCTCTAGTAACTGGTGCTTTATCGATTTGTTGTAGTTCTTGATCGATTTTTTTGAAATCTAAATCTTTTTCATCGCAAACTTGTCTTACAGTTTTCTTCCCTCCGCAGCAAAAATCTATACCGTATTTTTTGAAAACCTCTGCTTTACGTAAATCTTTAACAGCTATTTCTCCAAGAGTCTCCTCGTTTTCTCCGGCTACGTTTTTACGGATTTTGATTCTAAACCATGTTGGACCTTGCTCCAAATATTCCCAAGTAAATACGTTTCCTCTTTCTCCTAAAAGCTGATAGTATAATGGTTTTGGGTCGTGATCGTTATGGATGGTTAAACTTTCGCTTTCGGCTAAATCATCATAACGTTGAAAAATTGTAGGGTGTTTTACTCTTGGCTCTAAAAGGGTAACGTCTAAAATATTCTCTAATGTAGCTTCCATTTTTAATTCGTTTGAATGTTCAATATGGAAGTAAAGGTAGGTTTATTTTTTAAACAAAAGTATTGCGGTACTTTTAATATTTTAATAGAAATGTCAAAATTTCAAGATTACGGATTTCACTAACAAGTGAATAAAGATTATTGCCAAAATAATTTATGTATTTACTATTTGGGCACTCACTTAGAAGTCAATCATGATTGAAGAAACCCCTACAACAACCCAGCTTTCCCCTTTTCAATACGCTTGATATTATAAACGTACATATACTCTACCTTTTGCCTAGCCCAAGGTGTTTTACGTAAAAACTTCAAACTTGATTTTACACTAGGGTTTTCAGAAAAGCATTTAACAGGGATTTGCGTTGCCATTTTCTCCCACCCTATATAGCTAGATAAGTCAGTAACTATCGTTTCTAAAGTTAACCCGTGTAAAGGGTTGTTTTGTTGTGTTCCGGCCTTTTTCTCTTCTTCCATCATTAAATATTTTTACCTAATTTCTCCAACATATCTGCAGGAACATTTTGCAAATCAAGCACTAAAAAACCATCTAAACAATCAGAAAATTTAGGGTCTATATTAAAGCAAATGATTTTTGCATTTAAAGCAATATACTGCCTTAATAAAACTGGCACTTTAATATGCTTAGTTTCAATTTCGGCAATTAAGCTATCCAAATTTTTTAACGAACTACTAGACGCGGTCAATAAATCAGCATCTATTTTAGAAAAATCAACTTTAAACTGTTTTCTAGGTTTTACCATGTGTGCCATTTCGCTATCAAAGTGGTTACGGTAAATAAAGTTAACAATTAAAGATTTTGAGAACTTACTAAAAGCATTGCTTATAGAAACTGGCCCAATTAAATAACGGTATTGCGGATTATCTAAAACGTATTTTAAAATACCTTTCCACAGTAAAAATAAAGGTAAAGGTCTTTGTTGGTATTCTTTTCTAATCCAGCTTCGGCCTAGCTCTAAACTGTTGCGTAAAACCGGGAAAAACTGTGATTTAATTTTAAAAAGTTCATAAGTGTAAAAACCCTTTTTACCAAAGCTATAAAAAATCTCATCGCCTTTACCAATACGGTAAGCACCGACAATCATTTTGGTGTCTACATCCCAAATAAATAGGTGATTGTAATAAATATCGTAACTATCTAAATCAATTGATTTATTAGAGCCTTCCCCAACTTCGCGGAAAGTAATTTCCCTTAGTCTGCCAATTTCCTTTATAATATTTGGAATGTGAGTGGTAGGCGTAATATAAACTTCGTAGTTTTTCTCCGTCCAAACTTTATGGCTATTCTTAATTTTCTCTACTTCTTGCTCCATCAATTCCGTAGGAATCGGCGCTACAATTTCTTGGGGCTTAGACTTGATTTTAAACAAATTCCGTGGGCTAAAAATTTTCCTTTGATTTTCTAACCCAGCACCTAAAGCATAAGTTTTGGCTCTTAAGAAAGCCAACATACTGGTATTATCTACATTGTCTGGGATATCGTTAAAAGCAATAGGCTTACCAATGCGCACTTTAATAGTATGTCCTTTTTTGTTAAAAAGTTCTGAAGGTAATTTTGCGGTTCTTAAAGTTGGATGAATTAAGGACAGCAGGTTAAATAACAAACCATTATTGCCATGAAAATAAATAGGTAGCACCGGAGTTTTTGCTTTCCTAATGAGTTTGCCCACCACAGGATGCCAAATTTTATCAGTAATTTGTTGTTGGTTAACCTTATAGGTAGATACCTCTCCGGCTGGAAAAATACCAATTGGCGTTCCGGAGTTTAACAGAGATAAGGTGGTTTTAATCCCGCTGATGCTTGAGGAATGTTCAATATTCTCGAATGGATTTACAGCTACAAAAAAATCACTGAGGTTAGGGATCTTCTTTAAAATAAAATTAGCCATTACTTTTGCATCGGGCCTAACTGTACATAAAACCTTAATCAAAATTAAGCCTTCAATTCCACCGTACGGATGATTAGCAATAGCGGTAAAAGCACCTTTTAACGGAATGTTTTTCCAGTCAGATTCGTTTACTTCTACCTTTACCCCTATTAACCTTAATATTTCATCAACAAACTCAACACCTTCATACTTTGCAGCTTTAGAAAATGTCTCGTTGATATCATTTATTTTCATGATAGCCATTAGCAAAGATGCTAAACCGGGCATCCTTAACTTGTTTAGCTTTGTGGCTTTTGCAAATTCTTCGGTACTTATAATTTCCATGGTAAACTAGGCTCTTCCAGCAAATATTTTGGTAAAAATATAAAATTATAGTGGGGTAAATGAAAAATATTAATTGGTCTAGGTGTTTTTAATTGACTGATTAATAATGATACATTACAATATTTAGGCCTAGTTTATCAGAGCTTTAATTGGAAATATTATTGGTCAGTTTAAATGAAATTCCAAGAAATAAATTCTCAAAAATCTTAAATCACATAGCGTTCAGATAGAGAGCTCTTTACAACCCTTAGCATCCATTTTTAACTATTAAAAATACCCAGTTTTACTGATGTGAGCACTTCTGTATACAATTACCTTAGCGTAAAGAAATAACCTAAACTCAACATCATGAAAAAATATCTTAAACTCTTAATTATTGCATCAATTACATTTTGCTTTGTAAACGCAAATGCACAAAGCTTTGAAGATTACGAAGAATTTGAAGAAGGTTGGTTAAAGGTTTTTGTTAGACATACCTCAGCTAAGAGCACATACACTCCAAATTATAGCGGTTTTACTGTAAATCTTGGGCTTAGAGGAGATAAGTATGAGCCTTGGGAATTTAGAACACGTTATGAAAGCCCGACTTTGGGTGACCTTATCTATGCCGTGGTAAATTTATCTAAAGATGTTAAAAATGGAACTTCTACTAAAGAGGTGTATGATGATCACGCCCACGGAGGTGGTTTTTTGGGCTGGGCGCAAGCTTATATCAATGTATTTGCTACGGATAAAATTTTGATCAGTCCAGGAATAACTGGCGGAGATTATATTTTCGGTAACGCTTATGATAGAGCAGGAGGCGGAAAGAAAGATCAGGACCCTAGAGGCTATTATATTGCTGTGGGCCCTGCTATCATGGCTTCTTATGCCATTAACAAACTAATGTGGGTAGATGCTTATATAAATTATGATATTACTTTAGGTAAAACTCAGGATACTGTTGTAGATAAAGATTATCCAAACCCGGCATTTTTATCTATAGGAGCTGATTTGAACACAGATAGAAAACTATTCGCCGGCTTTAGATTAAACAAAATTATAGATAAAGGCTATAATAAAGATAAATCAAGCCGATTAGATATATCTGTTGGTGTTTGTTTTTAAAGTCCTAATACGCAATGATAAAAAACCAGCAAAAGAACTATAGCAAGATTCGTTATTAAAATATAAAGTTTGGTAAGGTGGGGGTGTACTATTTTTTAATGGTACACCTTTTTTATTTGAGGATAGCTAAAGCGTAAAGAAATTAATACAATAGTACTTCTTCAATTATTTTTTCGGCTCCACCTTAGAAAAATCAACACTGCATTTTCCACATGCACTGGCGCAACCTTTTTTTGATTTAAGGCTTCGATAAATCAACCTGCCCATGTAAAACACGGCACCTATAAATAATACTATGACAATAATCAGCTGAATATTCATAACCCTACAAATATAAAAGATTAAAAATAATCCATAGTCATTTTAAATTCAAATGCTTAGCATGCAATTTTTTATTAATAAAAACATACCTTTGCAAAAAAATTTTTTATAGCAATTTTGAATGCAAAAGATTAGAAACATAGCGATTATCGCCCACGTTGACCACGGTAAAACTACATTAGTTGACAAAATTTTACACTCTTGTTCTATTTTCAGAGATAATGAAAATTCGGGAGAATTAATATTAGATAATAACGATTTAGAGCGTGAGCGAGGGATTACCATCGTTTCAAAAAACGTTTCCGTTAAATATAAAGACGTAAAAATCAACATTATTGACACCCCTGGTCACGCGGATTTTGGTGGTGAAGTTGAGCGTGTTTTAAAAATGGCCGACGGTGTAGTGTTATTATGTGATGCTTTTGAAGGCGCAATGCCTCAAACTCGTTTTGTAACACAAAAAGCTTTGGCTTTAGGTTTAAAACCGATTGTTGTTGTAAACAAAGTAGATAAAGAAAACTGTCGTCCAGAAGAGGTTTACGAACAAATTTTCGAATTGTTCTTCAACTTAGACGCTACAGAAGATCAGTTAGACTTCCCTGTAATTTACGGTTCATCTAAACAAGGATGGATGAGTACAGATTGGAAAGAAAAAACTGAAGATATTTTCCCATTGATGGATGCTATTTTAGCAAACATTCCACCAGCACCAATCCAAGAAGGTACTTTACAAATGCAAATTACTTCGTTAGATTATTCTTCTTTCGTAGGTCGTATTGCAGTTGGTAGAGTTGCCCGTGGCACCATTAAAGAAAACATGCCAGTTTCTTTGGTAAAACGTGATGGTAAAATTGTAAAATCAAGAATTAAAGAATTATACACTTTTGAAGGCTTAGGCAAGGTTAAAGTTGCTGAAGTTGGATGTGGTGATATTTGCGCAGTTGTAGGTATTGATGGTTTTGATATTGGTGATACTATCGCTGATTTTAACAATCCAGAACAATTAGAAGTAATTTCTATTGATGAGCCAACAATGAATATGTTGTTTACCATCAATAACTCTCCTTTCTTTGGTAAAGAAGGTAAATTTGTTACTTCACAACGTTTACGTGAGCGTTTGTACAAAGAATTAGAGAAAAACTTGGCTTTACGTTTAGTAGAAACCGAATCTCCAGATTCTTACTTAGTTTACGGACGTGGTATTCTTCACTTGTCGGTTTTAATTGAAACCATGCGTCGTGAAGGTTACGAAATGCAAGTTGGACAACCACAGGTAATTATCAAAACTATTGATGGTGTTAAATGTGAGCCAGTTGAGACTTTAATTGTTGATGTACCGGGTGATGTTGCAGGTAAGGTAATTGAATTGGTAACTCAGCGTAAAGGTGATTTATTAATTATGGAACCTAAAGGCGATTTACAGCATTTAGAGTTTGATATCCCTGCTCGTGGAATTATTGGTTTGCGTAATAACGTTTTAACTGCAACTGCAGGTGAGGCAATTATGGCACACCGTTTTAAAGCTTACGAGCCTTGGAAAGGTACAATCCCTGGACGTGGAAACGGAGTTTTAATTTCTATGGATAAAGGAATGACCACTGCTTACTCAATTGATAAATTACAAGATAGAGGACGTTTCTTTGTTGATCCAGGAGTTGATATTTACGAAGGTCAGATTTTGGGTGAGCACATCCGCGATACTGATTTAGTAATTAACGTAACTAAAGGAAAGCAATTAACCAACATGAGAGCTTCTGGTACAGATGATAACACACGTATTGCACCAGCTATTAAGTTCTCTTTAGAGGAATGTATGGAGTATATCCAAGCTGATGAATACATCGAGGTAACGCCATTAAGCATCCGTTTACGTAAAATTTACTTAACCGATCAAGAACGTAAGGTTAAAGGAAAAGCATTGCTTGCCCAATAAGATTATTTTTGATTAATTATAGAGAGGTCTCAGGTTTTTATCTGAGGCCTTTTTTTATGTGAATCTATCAGCAATAGCTACTTTTTCTACATAATTCCCTCCGCGGCTACTAAGTATCCGAGCACCCTCCTACCCAGTCTTTTCTAAAGAACCTAATGCATATAGATAGTTTTTTGGCTTGCAACATCTTACTCGACTAGGAGTTGTAAGGTTTGATTAGTATTCTGTCTCCAAAGACAAAGTACAACCACAATTTGCACAAAAGTTATCCTCATTTTTCACCATTGAATCACATTTCGGGCATTTCGATTGATTTTTCTCTCTAATCTTTTTTGTGAGTTCTGCGGTAACAATCCCGGTAGGTACTGCAATAATTGCATAACCCGCAAGCATCATAAAAGAAGCTAAGGTTTTACCTAAATACGTAACCGGAACAATATCTCCAAAACCTACCGTAGTAACCGTAACTATACCCCAATACACACTTGCTGGTATACTAGAAAAACCTGGGTTACCATGTTCTATCACATACATCAGCGTACCAACCAGTACAACAAAAGTGAAAATGAAACTGATGAACACACCAATTTTGTAACTACTCAACTTTAAAGCTGTTAATAAAACCTGACCCTCCCGGCTAAACCTTACTAACCTTAAAATCCTAAAAATCCTTAACAGTCTTAAAATTCGGATAACCAATAGATAATGATAACCTGCAATTAAAATACTGAAATAGGTAGGAGCTATGGATAGGAAATCGATGATTCCCCAACTGCTAAAAATGTACTTCGTTTTCTTTTCGGCAACATAAATACGGAGGATATATTCCATGGTAAAAACAATGGTAAAAAACCACTCTAAATAGTAAAAACCATTAGGAAAGCGCAAACCCAGTTCAGGCATACTTTCCGCAACAACAACAAGAACACTTGCTAAAATGAGCCATAACAAAACAACATCGAAAAGTTTTCCGCTTTTTGTATCGGTGCCAAAAATGATATTGTTTAGTTTTTCTTTGATGGTTTGCTGTTCCGTCATTCTGTAATTTTAAAATGCAATTATTGAAGCTAATATGCTGAACAAATTTAACAATTGTTTACTTCAAAAAAACAAGCATTAGCTATGCTTAAATAACTATAAAGAAAAAAAACCAATAGTCTAAGGCATTTAATTTCCGTTATTACTATATTTAAAAAAAATTGGGTTAATGCTCTTCAACTCCTTTCACTTTTTATTTTTCTTTGTTGTAGTAACCTCCCTATACTTTACTATTCCGCATAAATGGCGATGGCTGTTACTGTTATTAAGCAGTTGCTATTTCTATATGGCATTTGTTCCTATCTATATATTAATACTAGCGGTTACCATTGTCATCGATTATTTTGCAGGAATAGCTATTGATGGCGCAAAAAATAAAAGACGAAAAACATTTCTCGTCATTAGCCTAATAGCTAATATATTGGTGCTTTGTGTATTTAAATATTTCAATTTCTTAAACGATAGTTTCTCTTTTCTGATGCATGGTTTTGGTTTAAAAGACCCTATCCCGTATCTCAACATCTTGCTTCCAATTGGGCTTTCTTTCCATACTTTCCAAGCGATGAGCTACACCATTGAAGTTTACCGAGGAAATCAAAAAGCCGAAAAACATTTTGGAATTTACGCTTTATATGTGATGTTTTACCCGCAATTAGTTGCTGGCCCAATTGAGCGTCCACAAAACTTGTTGAAGCAGTTTAGAGAAAAACATGAATTTGAATACGTAAGAATTGTTGAAGGTCTAAAACTGATTTTATGGGGCTTTTTTAAAAAACTAGTGGTTGCAGATAGACTAGCTATTTACGTTAATGCCGTGTACAACAATACGGAACATCACTCGGGCATTAGCCTTTTGGTTGCTACCGTATTTTTTGCTTTTCAAATATATTGCGATTTCTCCGCCTATTCTGACATCGCAATTGGTGTAGCAAAGGTGATGGGCTTTAACTTAATGACAAACTTTAACCGCCCATATTTTGCCCGTAACGTTGCCGAATTTTGGAAGCGGTGGCATATTTCTTTATCAACATGGTTTAAGGACTACTTGTATATCTCATTAGGAGGAAACCGGGTTTCGGTACCTCGATGGTATTTTAATTTGTTTATTGTTTTTTTAATCAGCGGTTTATGGCATGGCGCAAACTGGACATATATTATTTGGGGAGCTTTAAATGGTTTTTATTTAATCTTCGCCAACGTTTCTCAAAGTTCTAGAAATAAATTTTCGAGCTTTATCGGGATAAATAAAATGCCAGTTTTAGCCAGATGCTTACAAATAGGGGTCACGTTTATGCTGGTTTGCTTCGCTTGGATTTTTTTTAGAGCAAATAACGTTACTGATGCTTTTTCCATCATCAAAAAAATCAGCAGTTTTAATGGACCGTTATTTATAGAAAACCCATCTAAAATGATTTACTCTTTAGCAGGGATAGCTTTCCTTTTGTTGATTGAGTATAAACGAGAGTACTACAAAGGCTCTATCACTTTTTTTGATAACAAAAATTGGCTCATCAGAAACATGTCTTACGCTTCGTTGGTTCTTTTGATATTGCTTTTCGGTGTGTTTGACGGTGGACAATTTATTTATTTTCAATTTTAATGAGCACACTTTTTAATAACCTACTTTTCCGACTCAGAAAAAGTCAATTTTGGCTTTTTGTGGTTAAGCTGAGTTTATTTTTTTTATTGATTATTATGCTTGATACTGCCATTGGTGGTGTATTACGTTATTTCTATTTTAAGCAAGAAAGTGGTTTACAGTACAGAGCAACCTTTGCTATTGAAGAAACTAAAGCAGATATTTTAATATTTGGTTCATCGCGAGCCTGCCACCATTACATCCCCAGTGTTTTTGAAGAAAAAACCGGATTATCCTCTTATAACGTTGGGCGTTACGGAAGTCCAATTCTGTATCATTCGGCGGTTTTAAAAAGTGTTTTAAATAGGTACCGTCCCAAAATGATTGTTCTAGATTTAAACCTACAAGATTTTGAGAAAAGAGAAGGCAGTTACGATGTACTTTCCTCCTTACTACCCTATTATAAAACTCACCCCGAAATGCGTTCTACTATTTTAATGCGTGGCGAGTATGAGCGTTTAAAGCTACTTTCCAATATTTATCCTTTCAACTCAGAAATGTTGACCATTGCAATTGGCAATACTGAATTAAACAAAAAAAGACAAAACGATATCGAAGGATTTATCCCGCTAAAGAATAAATGGAACGGCGCTATTGAAAATTACCGTTTCCCGCAGACTTATGAACTAGACCAAAATAAAGTACAAGCTTATGAAGCCTTTATTAACGATTGTAAAAAGGCGGGCGTTAAATTATTTGTGGTATGTTCTCCTTATTCATCCAAAAACAGAATTAAAGAAAGCACTATTGAAACAGGGAAATTAATAGCGAAGAAAAACGGTATTCCGTTTTTTGATTATGCTAATTACCCAGCATTACACCATAGTAATCTATATCATGACGGCCCGCATTTGAATGAAGATGGTGCGAAATTGTTTTCTGACTTAGTGGTCTCTGATATTTTAAAAGCAAGTAATTAAATTCAAGCAAAAGAGGCTTAAAACAGCAAATTATTGTTTACGACTTTTGTTCTACTGAACTCTCCTGTTTCACAAACTAAAACCTAATTCCAGAGCTAAGTTTTTAAGAATAAAAAAAGTCCCAAAGAAAGAGAAATAAACCCCTCTCTTGGAACTCCTTAAGGTTAATTAGCAAAAACTATTGAACAATAAATTTACCCTTCATTAAAGAGTAATGTCCTGGAAAAGAACATAAGAAATCGTACTCTCCTTTTTCTGGTGCCGTAAAAGTAATAGTATCACTTTCGCCACCGCCAATAAGTTTAGTGTGTGCAATTATGCTACTATCATCAGTTGGAAGGTAGTTATTGTCTTTTGCCGCCATAGCTTCAGTTGCAAATGCTGCCATATCTGTTCCTTGTTTTAAAAGCACAAAGTTGTGCCCCATTGATGCTACTGGCAATGTACCTGTATGCGTTAATGTTAAAACAACAGTTTGACCTGCAGATACGGTAATTTCTGATAAATCAAATTTCATAGCATCAGTTGCGTTTAAAGTGATTTCCACTTTGTCTTGGTTAGTGGCTGATGCATCATCAACTACTTCTTCCTCAACAACTGCAGTTTCGTCAGCTGTGCTTTTTTGATCATTGTTGCATGCAAATAAAACGGTTAAGCCTAAAGCAAGCATTAAAAATGTAGATGTTAATTTAATCTGTTTCATAATAAAATAATTTTGAGCAAAAATAACTTAAACCTATTAGGCAAAAAGTGACTTAAATCATAATAAAGCTAGATTTAAGTGTTTTCTGTAATAGTAAAGTAATAATGGTGAGTCTCCCTAAAAAAGGGTCTTATTTGTTCAGATTAGAACGGCAACATTGCGTAAAAGACGATGGAAAATAATTTATTTTGATAAAAGGGTTTAGTTGCGTTAGGGATTGTAGCGGTATCCTTTTTATTCGCTTTTTCAGTGGATAAAAAGATTTAGCGGAAAGCCCGCCCCCGTGTGCTGGGTTTGTGCAAAAGGGAAGGGAAACGCCCATATTATTACACCAAAACTTTGCAAGTTGCTACCTACCCAAAAAATGATGCACTCGCCCTACCACTTAACATCTAATACTTAATCATTTAGTACATAAAGCTCTTTCTAAAAAAATCCACACCCAACACTTTGATATATAAAAACATAGTTCTATCTTTGCAGTCCCTAAAAAATTAGGGGAAAACTATTTTTTATTAATTAAATACAACGCAAGTGAATACGTTAAGTTACAAAACTGTCTCTGCTAATAAAAAGACCGTTGACAAACAATGGATTGTTGTTGACGCTCAGGGCGAGATTTTGGGGCGCTTGTCTTCTAACATCGCTAAGGTGATCAGAGGAAAAAACAAGCCATCTTTTACCCCACACGTAGACTGCGGCGATAATGTAATCGTTATCAATGCAGACAAGATTAAATTGACAGGTGATAAAATGTCTGACAAAGTTTATGTTAGATACACTGGCTACCCAGGTGGTCAGCGCTTCATTACTCCAAAAGAGTTGATGGCAAAGCACCCTACTCGTGTTATTGAGAAGGCTGTACGTGGTATGTTACCTAAAACTCGTTTAGGTAGAGCAATTTTCAAAAACTTGTATATCTATGCAGGTAATGAGCATCCACATGCCGCACAAAACCCTAAACAAGTTAAATTTTAAATTTAAAGGAGAAAAGAAATGTCAGTTACTAATACTTCTGGAAGAAGAAAAACTGCAGTTGCCCGTATCTATTTGAAAGAAGGCAACGGTACCATAACCGTAAATGGTAAAGATCATACGGAATATTTCCCAACATTGCCTTTACAGTATGTTGTAAATCAAGCATTTATTGTTGCTGAAGTTACAGGTCAG
Source organism: Pelobium sp. (assembly GCA_037968815.1). Classification (GTDB taxonomy): domain Bacteria; phylum Bacteroidota; class Bacteroidia; order Sphingobacteriales; family Sphingobacteriaceae; genus Pseudopedobacter. Next base: position 45,502 of record JBBKWF010000002.1, read on the forward strand.
TACGATGTTATAGTAAATGTTAAAGGTGGCGGTGTTACCGGACAAGCTGGTGCTGTTCGTTTAGCAATTGCTAAAGCTATTGTAGAATTAGACGCGATTAGGAAACCATCTCTTAGAGCTAAAGGTTTAATGACACGTGATAACCGTATGGTTGAGCGTAAGAAACCAGGTAGAGCTAAAGCTCGTAAGAAATTCCAATTCAGTAAACGTTAATATTCGGAGGACAAGACAATGGCAAGAACAACTTATCAGGACTTATTGGATGCAGGTGTACATTTTGGTCACCTTACCCGCAAATGGAATCCGAAAATGGCGCAATATATCTTTATGGAGCGTAACGGAATCCACATTATCGACTTAAACAAAACTTTAACACGCGTTGAAGAAGCAGCTTCTGCTATCAAACAAATTGTTAAATCTGGTCGTAAAGTATTATTTGTTTCTACTAAGAAACAAGCAAAAGACATCGTTGCAGAATACGCAAAATCTGTAAACATGCCTTTCGTAACCGAAAGATGGTTAGGTGGTATGTTAACCAACTTTGCTACTGTTAGAAAATCTATCAAGAAGATGACTAACATCGACAAAATGAGCAAAGATGGTACTTACGATGTACTTTCTAAAAAAGAAAAATTAATGATTCAGCGTGAGCGTATCAAATTAGAAAGCCTTTTAGGAGGTATTGCTGATTTAAACCGTTTACCAGCTGCTTTATTTTTAATCGACGTTAAAAAGGAACATATTGCTGTTACTGAGGCTTTAAAGTTAAACATCCCTACTTTTGCAATGGTGGATACTAACTCTGACCCATCTAACATCGATTTCCCTATCCCAGCTAACGATGATGCTACTAAATCTATCTCTTTAATCACAGGTATCATTATTGATGCGATTAACGAAGGTCTAGAAGAACGCAAGCAAGAGAAAGATGCTGAAAGCGATAAAGAAGCTGCTGCTGAAAAAGCAAAAGTTGACGCTCCAGTAGCTAAAGAAGAGAAAGCTCCTGCAGAAGCAGGAAAAAGAACTCGTAAAACTGCTGACGCTGGAACTCCAGTAGCTAAAGAAGCTACAACGGAAGAAGCAAAAGGAGAGTAATCCCCCTCTGTCCCCTAAAGGGGATGCCGAAATGGCTCTGCTGTTTCAAAAAAGTATTAATATTATATTCACACCCAGCTCATCCCCCTAAAGGGGGAACGAGGGGGAAAATTTTAATAAAATGTCTACAGTACAAATTTCTGCAGCAGATGTAAACAAACTTCGTCAGCAAACTGGCGCAGGTATGATGGATTGCAAAAAAGCTTTAATTGAAGCTAATGGTGATTTTGAAGCTGCAATTGATTATTTACGTAAAAAAGGTGCTAAAGTAGCTGCTTCACGTTCAGACAGAGATTCTAACGAAGGTGTTGTGATTGCTAAAACCACTGCTGACGGTAAAAAAGGAATTATTGTTGAAGTAAACTGCGAAACTGATTTCGTAGCTAAAAATGCTGATTTTGTTGCTTTTGCTCAAGCAATTGCTGATAAAGCAGTTGAAGCTGGTGTTTCTTCTATCGAAGAATTAACTGCTTTAGAATTAGACGGTGCTAAAATTGCTGATTTAATTATTGACCAAACTGGTAAAATCGGAGAGAAAATTGGTGTTTCTAAATTTGAAACTATCTCTGCTGATAAAGTAGTTGGTTATATCCACGGAAATTACCGTTTAGCTGTTTTGGTTGGTTTTAACCAAAATGGAGCTGGTTTAGACGAAGCTGGAAAAGATGTTGCAATGCAAATTGCTGCAATGAGCCCAGTTGGAGTTGATAAAGAAGATGTTGACAGCCGTGTTATCGAAAGAGAAATGGAAGTTGCTAAGGAGCAAATTAGAGCTGAAGGTAAGCCAGAAGCTATGATTGAAAAAATTGCTGCTGGTAAATTGAACAAATTCTACAAAGAGCAAACTTTATTAAACCAAGAGTTTGTTAAAGATTCTTCTAAAGATATCCGTAAATTCTTAGATGAAACATCTAAAGGATTAACTGTTACAGCTTTCAAAAGAGTTGTTTTAGGAGCTTAGTTTTTTTAGAACCAAGATAAAAGATGCAAGAATAAAGATTACTTGCAGACTTAAATAATAAAAAACCTCGTCTGAAAACAGACGAGGTTTTTTTGTAAAGTTTGGTTTTTAAGTCGGTCTTTAAAAAAGATTGGCATCAGTTCTCTTTCACCCCCAATATAATAGTGCATTCAGCTTTACGCCTTCTACTTTCGGTCTTATTGAATAGGTAACGTAAAATAAAACGTAGAGCCTTTACCCATTTCACTATACACCCCTATTTTCCCTTGGTGTTTTCTGATAATCTCTGCCGCAATGTAGAGCCCAATTCCAAAACCTGGGAAAGTTTTTTCGTTTTTACCTTCTACTCTGAAAAATCTATCGAATATTTTAGCTTGATTATCTGTACTTATACCTATTCCAGCATCACTAACAGAAACTTTGAGGTTGTTTTTTTCCAACGTTAAACTCACAGCAACCTGTTTATTATCTGGTGAATATTTTACGGCATTGGTTAAAAAATTAATTAGAACCTGTCGGATATTCTCTTCATCGGCTATTACGTCAATTACATGATCAGCAGTGAAACTTATTTCATTCTGTGGATTCATATGCTGAATTTCAGAAATTACTTCATCCACCAAATTATTAACACTAAAAGAACTTTTCTTAAGTTGCAAACCTCCAGTTTTTATCTTCGAAACGTCTAATAAATCAGCAACCAAGGTGGTTAAACTTTCTATTTGCTTATGTACAACTTTTAAAGAGTTTTTCAGAAAAGGATCCTCAGTATTCCGATACTTACTCTCTAACAATTGTATGTAGCCTTTAATAGAGGTAATTGGAGTTTTTAACTCATGGCTAGCCATACTTATAAAATAGTCTTTCTGTTCATCTAGTTCTTTAATATCATGTATATCGGTACTAGTACCTACCCACATGGTGATATTCCCTTTACTGTCTCTCAAAGCTTTTGCCCTGCTCAGTTGCCACCTATGTTCACCATCAGAACGTTTAAAACGATGTTCGAAAACAAAATTTTCACCGGTATTAATCGATGTCATCCATGCGCTTATGTTTTCCTCACGATCATCTGGATGTACAATTTCCAACCACTTATTATCTTTTATAATGCTTTCGTTAAGCCCAGTGTAATTATAAACGGATTGGTTAAAATAATTAAGATATCCTTCTGCGTCACTAATCCAAACAAATTGAGGCATTTCATTCGCTAATAATCTAAATTTTTCCTCCCTATCTTTAAGCTCTTGTTCTGACTTTTTTTCATTTGTAATATCCCTAAGTATACCTGTCATCTTTATAGGTTCTCCATTTTTTTTATAAAAAACATCACCCTTTGCTTCGTACCAGTGCATCGAATTATCTTTTTCCCAAAATATTCTAGCTTGGTAATTTAATATTCCGGTTAGCATAGCCTTTTTGAAAGCATCATTTCTTACTGCTAAATCATCAGGATGTAGAAGTTTTAAAAAGTTTTGGTGGGAGATGGAGTCTTTTTTAGAATTATAACCAAAAATCTCTAAATAACGCCCAGAATAAGTAACCTCCATGGTTTCTAAGTTTAAATCCCATGTCCCTAATTCACTGGCCTTAATAAATATATTTAGTTTTTTCTCGTTTTCCTCGATTAACTTTCTTGAAGTTACTTGATGCGTTACATCTGATGCAATGGCTACAATACTATTAACTTCACCATTATCATCTTTAACAGGTTCATAAACAAAGTTCAAATAAAATTCTTCTAGCTTTCCATCTCTAGGAAGAGTAACCAATCTTTCATTGGCTTCAAACTTATTTCCAGATCTATAAACCTCTTCAATAATTTGTTCCAACCCCTGTCCTTTAGCCTCTGGTAGTCCTTCAAAAATAGGCTTATTGAGTATATCTATTTCTTCTTTACCCCATAACTCCAGCATCAATCGGTTAGCTATTTCAACAATAAAATTTTCGCCAATAAAAACACTCATCGCTACAGGCGCTTTCATAATATTGTCGTAATATCTTTTATTGGCTTTTTCTAATATAGCTCTGCTTTTTACATCATCAGTAGTTTCAACAACGGTGGTAAAAATACCCGCAATTTTACCGTCCTCGTTAATGATTGGGCTATAACTGAACGTCCAGTAAATGTCTTCCATTTTTCCGTTTCGGTAAAAGGGAAGCAATTGATTCTCGCTCCAAGTTGCAATTCCTGTTGCAATTACCTGGTCCATCATGGGTTTAATAATATCCCAAATTTCTGGCCAGGCATCTTCGCCTTTTGCACCTAATATATATGGATGTTTGCCGTCATTCCCTAAACTCGGACGATATGCATCATTATAAAAACAGGTAAAATCATCACCCCAAAAAACAAATTTTGCAAACTTAGAGTTTAAGATTATACTAAGAGTAGTCTTTAAACTTTGTGGCCAATTTCTAGGGTCACCCAAAGTAGTCTTTGACCAGTCTTTCTCACGGATTAACCGACCCATTTCTCCCCCACTTGATAAAAAATTTAATCGGTTCATATATTGGGTTTTGGGTCAACAGTTTTGTTTAACATACAGTAGAATAAATTCGAGGAATAAATATCGTTTAAAAATTTGCAATTAAAAATTGAAACCTTAGCTTTGGCGTATAAAATTCAAAAAATGACTTTGACAAATACATACACTACAACAACCACTACGCTTTTAGCGTAAAGGAAGGTAGTTTATGGTTTTAAATTAGCATATTCAGCGCCTTCCGATAAAACGGGAGGCGTTTTTTTTTAATATTTCAAAATGAAAATTCTAAAATTCGGGGGGACATCCGTAGGTTCCGTAGAAGCTTTAAAAGCCTTAATGGCTGTTGTAAAATCTAATCTAGATCAAAAGGAGCAAATTGTTGTTGTGGTCTCTGCCATGGGCGGTGTTACCAATCAGTTACTGAAAATGGCGGAACATGCTATTGAAGGTAATGATTTTTCTACAGCGCTAACCGCCTTAGAAAAAAGGCACTTCACAGTGGTAAAAGAGTTAGTTGATTTGCAACTGCAAAATCAAGTGATTACAAAACTTAAATTATATTTTCAGGATTTAGAAGATATCTTAAATGGGGTTGCTGCTTTAAAAGAGTTGAGTCCAAAAACTAAAGATGCTGTTTTAAGTTATGGTGAAAAGAGCTCGGCTTTTATGATTAGCCGTATCCTTAGAACTATAAAACCAGAAACAGAGTTTTTAGATGCGACCAGTGTTATAAAAACTGACGATGCTTTTGGAAACGCGAAAATCGATTTTAGCCAAACCAACCATCTTATTCAAGGTTTTTTTGAGCAACAAAGTAACAACTTAGTAGTGGTTACTGGGTTTATTGCCAGCAATAACCTTAACCAAGTAACTACTTTGGGTCGTGGCGGAAGCGATTATACCGCCGCTGTTATTGGTGCTGCTTTAAATGTGAAGCAAATTGAAATATGGACAGATGTTAACGGAATGATGACTGCTGATCCACGCAGAGTAAAGAAAGCTTTTTCAATGGAAGAACTTTCTTATACCGAAGCAATGGAGCTTTCATTTTTTGGAGCAAAGGTGATTTATCCACCAACAATGATTCCTGCCTTTCTAAAAATGATTCCGATTGTTATTAAAAATACTTTTGAGCCAGATTTCGAAGGTACTTTTATCAGACATGATTTAAAACCTTCGCAAACTATCATTAGAGGAATTTCTTCTGTCGATCATATCAGCATTATCAATATTCAAGGAAGTGGAATGGTAGGCAAGACTGGCTTTAGCGGTCGTTTATTTTCTTTGCTTTCAAGGGAACAGGTGAATATCATTTTAATTACCCAGTCATCTTCAGAGCATTCCATTACTTTTGCAGTTAATCCGGATGATGCTTTAAAAGCTAAAAAACTAATTGAAAACGAGTTTGAATTAGAATTATTAGCCGGAAAATTGGAGCCTGTAAAAATCGAAGCTAATCTTTCTGTTTTGGCTATCGTTGGTGAAAACATGAAAAAAACTACCGGTATTTCCGGGAAGCTATTCAATGCTTTAGGTCGTAACGGTGTTAATGTAGTTGCCATTGCACAGGGCTCATCAGAGTTTAACATTTCTGTGATTATTCCTAATGATGATTTATCAAAAGCTTTAAATGCAGTACATGATGCCTTCTTCGCTGAGCTACAAAAAACCTTAAATGTGTTTGTGGTAGGTGTAGGAAATATAAGTAAAGAACTTTTAAGTCAGATTAATGCGCACAAGGAATTTTTAGCAAAAAATAACCTTATCAATATCCAAGTTTTAGGCTTAATCAACACCCGAAAAATGTTGATTAATACTGATGGTATTAGTTTAGATAACTACCAAGAAGCATTAGATAATGCCGATGAAGAAGCAGATTTAGAGAAATTTGTGGCTAAAATGAAAGCACTAAACTTACCTAACTGTGTGTTTATTGACAATACTGCAAGCCCTATTCCTTCTAAGTATTATAAAGAGGTTTTTGAAGCCAGTATTTCTGTAGTTACTTGTAATAAAATTGCCAATTCGGGTAAATACGCTGCTTTTGCAGAACTAAAAGAAACAGCTCAAAAGCATGGTGTAGATTTTTACTACGAAACAAATGTTGGAGCAGGTTTACCGATAATTAAAACATTGAATGATTTAATTATAAGTGGAGACAAGGTTTCTAAAATTGAAGCTATCTTATCCGGAACCATCTCTTTCATCTTTAATAACTTTAAAGGAGATGCTAATTTCCATGATGTGGTTAAAATGGCACAAGAGAAAGGATTTACAGAACCCGATCCACGTGATGATTTAGGGGGAGTAGATTTTATGCGTAAAATGTTGATTTTAGCTCGTAATTCAGGTTTTGAGATTGAAGCGGAAGACGTTACATTAGGCCCAATAATTCCAGAAAGTTGTTCAAAAGCTCCTACTGTTGCAGATTTTTACCAAGAATTAAAAAATGAGAACGCTTATTTTGAGCAGGTGAAAAATGATGCAGCAAAAGCAGGAAAAGTATTGCGTTATATCGGAAAGTTAGAGAACGGTAAAGTGGAAATTGGCATGCAAGCAGTTGGTGCAGATCATCCTTTTTATAGTTTATCTGGCAGTGATAATATTATTGCATTCACCACAGAAAGATATAATGAAACTCAAATGGTTGTAAAAGGCCCAGGCGCAGGTGCGGCTGTTACAGCCGCAGGAGTTTTCTCTGACTTAGTAAAAGTTGGAGCGAAGTAAATAAGCTTAAAGTAAAAAGTTCAAAGTAGAAAGTTTTACAAGTAGCATTATTAAACAATATAGGTTTTGCGTTAGGGATTGAAGTGGCATCCTTTTTTTGCACTTGTCGTTTGTGCAAGTGGCAAAAAAAGATATAACGTAAAGCCCGTTAAAACGCCCAAATCTTAATTAAAGATGAAGATGGTTAATTTTAAAACCCAAACAATCCACAAAATAACAATACCTTCTCCTTCGGGGAAGGATTTAGGATGAGGCTAATGAAAAAAGAATCAATAAAAGTTTATGCCCCAGCAACTGTTGCTAACGTAGTATGTGGCTTTGATATTTTAGGCTTTGCTGTTAACGAACCCGGCGACGAGCTGTTTATGGAAACAACCGACAAGCCCGGCGTTAATATTATCTCTATAGAAGGGGACGAAGGAAAACTGCCTTTAGACCCGCAAAAAAATACAGTAAGTGCCAGTGTAATTAGCTTGTTAAAGCACTTAGGCCGTGAAGATGTTGGTTTTAACTTAAAACTAACTAAAAAAATGCCCATGGGTAGTGGTTTAGGCTCAAGCTCTGCAAGTGCAGTAGCCGGTTTATTTGCTGCAAACGAATTATTGGGCAAGCCTTTGAACAAACTAGAACTTTTGCCTTTTGCTATGGAAGGCGAAGCTTTGGCTTGTGGTCACGGACATGCAGATAATGTTGCCCCTGCTTTATTCGGCGGTTTTACACTGATTAAAAGCTACGAGCCTTTAGAGGTGATTGCCCTGCCGGTCCCAAAATTATTTTGTGCATTACTTTACCCTCATGTGGATGTGCCAACGCGTGATGCTCGTCAGATTATCCGTTCAAAAGTGTTATTAAAAGATGCGGTTACGCAATGGGGAAACATAGCAGGTTTAATTAGTTCACTTTACACGCATGATTACGACTTGCTAGGCAGAAGTTTAAAGGATGTTATTGTGGAGCCTATCCGTTCAATTCTAATTCCAGAATTCGACAATATGAAGGCTTACGCTATGGAAAACGGAGCTTTAGGATTCGGTATTTCTGGTTCGGGGCCAACCGTGTTTTCACTTTACCGCTCACCAGATGATGCGCAAAAGGTAATTACCAATTTGCAAAAGATGTTAGCCGATAAAGGCATTAAAAGCAATATTTATTTATCAGAAATTAACGAAACTGGACCAGTGGTTCTTTAAGTCGCAAGAGTTAAGTAGCAAGAATCAAGACCTTATTTCATGGATAAAAGCCTTAAGACTTGACATTTAACACACTAGTAAGTTCTTGATACTAAATACTTGCTACTCAACACCCTTACACATTACACAAGATGAAACTATACTCTACAAAAAACCATAATTTATCAGTTGATTTAGAAACTGCTGTTTTTAATAGCCTTCCGGCTGATAAAGGTTTGTATATGCCAACAATTTTGCCTCAAATAGATAAAGTTTTGATGGAAAATTGGGATCAAAAGACCTTACCCGAAATTGCTTTTGATATAGCTTATACCTTATTAAAAGATGATATTTCTGCGGAAGATTTAAAAGCCATTGTAGACGAAGCTGCTAATTTTGATGCGCCATTGTACCCTTTACAAGATGACACTTTTGTTTTAGAGCTTTTCCACGGACCATCTTTAGCTTTTAAGGATTTTGGTGGTAGGTTTATGAGTAGAATGATGGCTCATTTCCTTAAAAAGGAGCAAAAAGAGATTCAGATTTTAGTTGCCACTTCTGGCGATACAGGTGGAGCAGTTGCCTTAGGGTTTTTGAATGTCCCTGGCATAAAAGTCACCATTTTATATCCGAAAGGGAAAGTAAGTTTAATTCAGGAATTGCAGTTAACCACCAACGGCAATAACATCGAAGCCATCGCTATTGACGGTACTTTTGATGACTGCCAGGCTTTGGTTAAAAAGGCTTTCCATGATGAGGAACTGAACGCCAAACTAAATTTAACTTCAGCTAATTCCATCAACATTAGTCGCTTAATTCCGCAGATGTTTTATTACGCAAACACTTACGCAAAGCTGAAAAGCGAATTTAAAGATTTGGTATTTGTAACTCCAAGTGGAAACTTTGGGAATATTGCAGCTGGAATGATTGCCTACAGAATGGGGCTTCCTATCAAAAAATTTATTGCCTCAACTAACAGCAATGATATTGTTCCTCAGTATTTAATTACCGGGCAATATAGCCCTCGTCCGTCTGTACAAACTTTAGCCAACGCAATGGATGTTGGCGACCCAAGTAATTTTGTGCGTATTTTAGATATGTTTGATAACGATATAGATAAGCTAAAGCAAATGTTGAGTGCTTACTCTTATAATGACGAGCAAATTAAACAGGCCATTACCGAAGTTTATAACGCAAAACAATATGTACTTTGTCCACATACCGCTACAGGCTACTTAGCTGTTAAAGACTTAAAAGAAAGCACATCAGTAAAAGAAAAAACAGCTTATATTATTTTAGCAACGGCACACCCATGTAAATTCCCAGATGTTTTTGAGGAGTTGAACATTAAATACAATGAGCCAGAGCAAGTTAAAGAGCTTTATGAAAAAGATAAACACCAAGTAGAAATGAGCAATAGTTTCGAGGACTTTAAATCATTTTTGTTGCAAGATTAAAAGGAGCTACTCATTGCAAAATCAAATATTTAAAGCCAAAATTTAGAAAACAAAATGAACGGATTTTTCTCAGTACTAGAGCTTGTATCAAAACCTGCCCGCTTAAAATCACTATTATCTTTTAACCATAAAGGTTACTTAAAGCAAATTGGCTGGTACAAAGCTTACGAAAGCAAAGCTTCTGTAGATAAAAACGGAAATCCGATTCCTTGGGTTACTTATTCTTTTCTCGATTTCATAAACGGGAGATTAAAAAAAGAACATAGCATTTTTGAATTCGGCTCTGGAAACTCTACATGGTTTTACGCCAAAAATGTTGGTGCTGTAACCTCGGTTGAAAATGACAAAGATTGGTATAATAAAATTGTAAATACCAAGCCAGAGAACAGCAACATGATATTTTGTGAGTTAGGAAACGATGGTGAATACTCTAAGATGCCCGTTGCGTTAAATCAAAAGTTCGACATTATTATTGTTGACGGGCGAGATCGTGTAAACTGTTGCAAACAAGCTATTAAAGCCCTTAAGCCAAATGGTGTGGTTATTTTAGATGACTCTTACCGCACTCAATATCAGCCTGGAATTGATTTTTTGAAAGGGAATGGCTTTAAAGAGTTACCGTTTAGCGGTATATCACCAGGTTTTTTTCACCGTTCATCTACTTCTGTTTTTTACAAAGCAGACAACTGCTTAGGTATTTAGTTTTCCGGGTTCCTGAAATTGATTATTAGATAGCACCATCAAAATTTAAAATGAGGTGCTTAACAAAATACACTAAGTACCTAAATAAGGACTTGTCAAAACTAGGTCTGCATCAATTTGAGTATCACTTTCTAATTTTTCGTTTAAAAACACTCTGATTTGAGACTTTTTTATGAAAAAAATATTTACTTAATTGCTTCACTAGACATCGTAATCAAAAGGCTATAAAACAGTTAAGCTCAGAACGGGGAGGACTGAGCTTAAACTAACCAATTATAAACCTAAATTAAACGAAAGGGCTGTAGGGGTAGGAGTCGAACCTACACGAAGTGGTTATTTCACATTGCTGCTATTTCCCAAACCTTCGCCACCGAGACAAGGAGGTGTGTCTGCCAATTTCACCACCCTACAGTATATTTATTTTTTCAATTCTAATCAAAAAGCTTGCCCTTTTGACTTATTGTATAGGACAAATGTAAGAGGAATAGCAATATGTTGCAAATATTTCAACATATTATTTTAATTTTTACCATTTTTTTATTTATACTTGTTTTATATTAATATTCGATAAAAACATGAGCGATAAAACACGACCTAATTTGGAAATTGATAATTTAGATATCGACATATTATCAATTCTAATGAACGATGCCACTACGGCTTATACAGAAATTGCCAAGGAATTGATTGTTTCTGGCGGTACTATCCATGTTAGGATGAAGAAAATGCAGGACATGGGCATCATCAGGGGGTCAAACCTAATTGTAGATGCACAAAAAGTAGGTTATGACATTTGTGCTTTCTTGGGTATTTATCTAGAAAAAGGTTCTATTTATCATGATGCAGTTGCGGAGTTAAAAAAGATAAGTGAGATTGTTGAGCTACATTATACCACCGGTAACTACTCAATGTTTGCGAAAATAGTTTGTAGAGATACCGGGCATTTACGCCATGTTTTAAATGACGAAATACAAGCAGTTCCTGGGATACAACGTACTGAAACGTTTATCTCTTTAGAGGAAAGCATCAAAAGACAGATTACCTTGAAGTAACAGTGACTAGAAAAAGAGTTTTTATTTTCTTTTTTTTGGCAGAGGATTTGATTTAAAGTTTTATACTTCTAAATTTTATCGTTATGGAAACTAAAAACAAAAAATGGGAATCGGGACCAATGCAAGAAACCGATGATAAGCGTACAGACGAACAGTTAAAAAGAGCAAAAGACGAAACTGAACGTAGAAAAGACAATTTGGACGACAATGGAGAGGGTTCTTTCAAAGAAAAAAACGGAGGTGAAGATCAACAGTATTCTGACTTGGAGAACGAACCAAAACTAGACAAACGTCCAACAAAAACTTCAACTTAATTCATTCTTCCCTCACGCTAACACCATAGTAGTTAACTCTTTTATATAAAAGAGTTAAGGGTGTATTATTATGCTTCATAATTAGTGAAATATTATTTTCTTACTTGACTTTAGTGACACACCTAGTATCAATCTTATCATCACATCTATATTTCTTTGAACTACGAGCCTAATTTATAGAATAGGCTAAAAGTCATCTGTTCCACAAGCAATTAAATTAGCTTTACTGAATCTTTTGACACCTAAGACAGGCTCAAGCCGTACGCACTTCCCTCTTAAAGTCGTTTATTAAGCTCATTTTTTTTACTTTATCACCAACCGAGGCTTCTTTTCATTATTTATTTATTAGCTTTAAACAAATATTGTTACCCCATACAACATTTTTAAAAACCAAACGAAACACATGTCAAGTCAAAATTACGATGCTATTGTTATAGGATCCGGAATCTCCGGAGGTTGGGCAGCTAAAGAACTTACAGAAAAAGGTTTGAAGACCATTATTCTGGAACGCGGAAAGGATGTCGAACATATAAAAGGTTACCCCAATGCAACCAAGGCTCCATGGGAGTTTGAACACCGAGGAGGGAGAACACAGAAAATGATTGACGACTACCCTGTCTTAAAAAGAGACTACCCACTTTCAGAAAAGAATCTTGATTTTTGGGTGAACGAAAAGGAGTCTCCTTACGTTGAAGTTAAACGTTTTGACTGGTATCGCGGTTATCAAGTTGGTGGTCGGTCATTACTTTGGGGACGACAATCTTACCGCTTTAGCGATTTAGATTTTGAAGCAAACAAAAAAGAAGGAATAGCAGTAGATTGGCCTGTTAGGTATAACGAAATTGCTCCGTGGTATAGCCACGTAGAAAAATTCGCTGGTATAAGTGGTTCAAAAGAAAACATTCCACATCTACCAGATAGCGAATTTTTACCTCCGATGGATCTTAATTGCGTGGAGAAAGACGTAGCTGCTAGAATCAAAAAAGAATATGATAATCAGCGCCAAATGATTATTGGCAGAGTAGCTCATGTTACAGGTCCTTTACCCGGAAGAACAAATTGCCAATACAGAAACAAATGTTCATTAGGCTGTCCTTTTGGTGGGTATTTTAGCACACAGTCCTCTACCCTACCAGCTGCTGTAGCTACTGGTAACTTAACCTTAAGACCAGATTCTATTGTTACAAGGATTTTGTACGATAAAGATAAAAAAAGAGCCACTGGTGTCGAGATTATAGATTCAAAAACAAACCAAACCTATCAATATTTTGCTAAAGTGGTTTTTCTATGTGCTTCCACATTAAACTCTGCTTGGGTACTAATGAATTCTGCAACCGATGTTTGGGAAGGTGGTTTAGGAAGTAGTAGCGGTCAACTAGGTCATAACCTAATGGATCATCATTTTAAACTAGGAGCGTCTGGAAGACCAGAAGGTTACGACGATAAGTATTATTTTGGTAGAAGACCGAATGGTATATACGTTCCCCGGTTTAGAAACATTACAGACAAAAGAGACTACATCAGAGGGTTTGGATATCAAGGTGGTGCAAGTAGAGATGGATGGAAAAGAGATGTTGCTGAACTTGGAATTGGCGCACCCTTAAAAGAAGCACTTTCTGAACCTGGAAAATGGAAAATGGGAATAATGGCTTTTGGAGAAATATTACCATATCATGAAAACAAAGCTTTCTTAGACCCTACTAAAAAAGATAAATGGGGATTACCCGTTTTAGCAATTGATGCTGAAATCAAAGAAAATGAGAAAAAAATGCGTATCGACATGATGGAGGACGCTAAAGAAATGCTTGAAAAAGCCGGTGTAAAGGATGTTAAAACTTATGACTCAGGATACGGATTTGGCCAAGGTATACACGAAATGGGTACCGCTAGAATGGGTCACGATCCTAAAACATCGGTACTAAACAAACACAACCAAGTATGGGATGCTCCAAATGTCTACGTTACAGATGGTTCGTTTATGACATCAGCAAGTTGTGTTAACCCATCATTAACTTACATGGCTTTCACGGCTAGAGCAGTAGATCATGCCGTTTCAGAACTGAAAAAACAAAACCTTTAAGCCATGGCTACTGAGGACAATAAAACAACAAGTGACAGAAGGGCTTTTATTAAAAAAGCTGCCATTGGAATTGCTGGTTTTACCATTTTGCCTCGTTTTGTTTTGGGAGGTAAAGGCTTTACTGCTCCAAGCGACAAACTGTATATCGCAGGTGTGGGTGTAGGCGGTAAAGGTTATAGTGATTTAAAAAGCTTTAATGATACTGGAAAAGTCGCTATCTCATTTTTATGTGATGTGGATGATAGAAGAGCAGCTCGCTCTGTAAAAGACTATCCAAAAGCAAAGTATTATAAAGACTGGCGAGAATTACTAGATAAAGAGTCTGAAAATTTTGACGCAATCTCTATTGCAACGCCAGACCATAATCATGCTATTACTACATTGGCTGCAATGCAGTTGGGCAAACATGTTTATGTACAAAAGCCGTTAACGCATGATATTTATGAAGCTCGTGTTTTAGGCGAAGCCGCTAAAAGATATAAAGTAGTTACCCAAATGGGAAACCAAGGTTCTTCTCACGATGGCGTAAGGCAAATGCAGGAGTGGTACGAAGCTGGTTTAATTGGCGAAGTGCAAAATATTTACTGTTGGACCAATCGTCCAGTTTGGCCTCAAGGAATTCCTTGGCCAAGTCAATCTTCCCCAATACCGAAAGAGTTAGATTGGAATTTATGGCTCGGTACTGCACCCGAAAAAAATTATGTAGATAAGTTAGTACCGTTTAACTGGCGAGGATGGTGGGATTATGGAACCGGAGCTTTAGGCGACATGGGTTGCCATTTAATGGAAGCCCCATTTACTATCTTAGGATTAAAAGACGCCGAAAGTGTACAAGCCAGCGTAGGTAGCGTATATGTTGATGAATTTAAAAGAGGTTATTTCCCTGATAGTTGCCCCCCATCAAGCCATGTGACCCTTGATTTTGCGGAAACCAGCAAAAATCCGTCAAAAATAAAACTACATTGGATGGATGGTGGAATACAACCTAGTCGACCTGAAGAGTTAGGTGCTGACGAAGCATTTGGCGACAATGGTAACGGCATGCTATTTATCGGAACAAAAGGTAAGATGATGGCCGATACTTATAACGCAAACGCAAGACTGCTACCACTAAGCAGAAATAGCGAGGTGAATATAAAACAAACCTTAGAACGCGTACCAAACGGAATGAATGGACATTATGAGCAATGGGTTGATGGATGCATAGCTGGCTATGGCAAAAAAACGCTCAGTTCTCCTTTTGAAAAAGCAGTTCCGCTAACAGAAGCCCTACTAATGGCTAACTTGGCCATTAGAGCACACGACATTAAAACAGAAGTGGGTGGAAAAACAAAATACCCTGGTAGAAATAAAAAGCTATTATGGGATGCTAAAAACATGAGAGTTACCAACTTTGACGATGTAAACCAATTTGTCAAAAGAGAGTATCGTAAAGGATGGACATTAACCGTTTAATCAAAATTAGATGAATAGAAGAGAAGCCATTTCCTCCGTTGCAATATTGTTAGGAGGAAGTATTATAGGTGGAGAAATTTTTGCACTTACTGGTTGCAAATCTGCTCCAAAGCAAGTTAATGATCTTTTTACTACCGATGATGTAGTATTATTAGATGAAATTGCAGAGACTATTATCCCAGAAACAAACACTCCTGGCGCAAAAGCCGCAGAAACAGGTAGTTTTATGACGGTTATGGTAAAAGATTGCTACACAGCTGAAAATCAACAAGTATTTATTAAAGGCTTAAAAGATGTAAATGATAAAGCTTTAGCCAAATACCAAACTAACTTTATCGACTTAAAAGCTACTGAAAAAAGCGAATTGCTATCTCAATTAGATGTAGAGCAAAACGAGTTTCAAAAAAACAAAAAAAGAGGAGAGCCATCTCATTATTTCAGGATGATGAAAGAGTTAACCTTACTCGGTTTTTTCACTTCAGAAATTGGCGGAACAAAAGTTTTATCTTATGTTGAAGTTCCGGGAAGATATGACGCCTGTATCGATTATAAAAAAGGTGACACCGTTTATTTATAGCAAATAATTTTATTAAATAAAATGAAAAAACATTCAATAGCAGTGCTTTCAATAATCATCCTTTTTAGCGCATGTGCAACAAAAAAAGACAACTCCCAATGGAATAACCTTATAAAAGATAACAATACAAACAGTTGGCACTCTTACGGAAAAGAAAAAGCAGGAACTGCTTGGACGGTGACAGATGGCGTTTTACATTTTAAACCTAACAAAGTTGAAGGTGGCGACTTAGTAACTAATGAATCCTATGAAAATTTCCATCTAAAATACAATTGGAAAATCTCAAAAAACGGAAATAGTGGGGTAATGTTTAATGTTAATGATGATGCTGAAAAATATAAACACCCATACCTTACTGGTCCAGAGATGCAAGTTTTAGATAACGAAGGTCATCCTGATGCAAAAATATTTAAACACAGAGCAGGAGATCTTTATGATTTAATTCCTTGTAGTGAAGAAGTGGCTAAGCCATTTGGAGAATGGAATCAAGCTGAAATTATTTTAAACAATGGCGAACTACATTTTTTCTTAAACGGCAAACAAATGGTTAAAACCACTATGTGGGATGCTGATTGGAATAACATGGTTGCTAAAAGTAAATTTGCAAGTATGCCAGACTTTGGAAAATACCGTTCAGGTAAAATTGTGTTGCAAGATCATGGAGACCAGGTTTGGTACAAAAACATACTTATTAAAAAACTGTAACCCCTACTTTAAGCTTCATGAATACTACAAATCGCTTTAAGCTATCATTAATGATGTTCCTCGAATTTTTTATTTGGGGAGCTTGGTTTGTCACTTTAGGTACATTCTTAGCAGGAAACCTAAATGCTACCGGAACGCAAACTGCCGCGGCTTTTTCCACACAGTCATTTGGAGCAATCATCGCTCCGTTTATCATTGGTTTAATTGCCGATAAATACTTTAACGCCGAAAAAATTCTCGGAATCCTGCATTTTGTGGGTGCATTGTTAATGTATATGATGTTTACCGCAACAAATTTCGAAAGTTTTTATCCATATGTATTTGCATATATGATTGCTTTTATGCCCACTTTAGCACTTGTAAACTCCATATCTTTCAACCAAATGAAAGACCCAGAAAAAGAGTTTTCGCCAATTAGAGTATGGGGAACAATTGGTTGGGTAGCTGCCGGATTACTGATAAGCTATTTTTTCCATTGGGATTCTGCCGAAGGTATTTCTTCTGGATTTCTAAGAAACACTTTTGCTATGGCGGGTATTGGCTCTTTAATTTTAGGCGTTTTTAGCTTCACATTACCAGCTACACCTCCAAAAGCCAACAAGAATGAAAAAACCACTTTAGCAGATATTTTAGGTTTAGACGCTTTGAAATTGTTAAAAAGCAAAGACTTTTTAATCTTCTTTATTAGCTCTGTACTTATATGTGTGCCTTTAGCATTCTATTATCAAAATGCCAATCCATTTCTTTCAGGTATAGGGTTAGAGAACCCAACTGGGAAAATGACTTTAGGTCAAATTTCAGAAGTTCTTTTTATGCTATTGTTACCCGTATTCTTTAAAAAGTTCGGCTTTAAAGTCACTTTGTTATTAGGGATGCTAGCTTGGGTACTTAGATATGTTCTTTTCGCTTACGGAAATTCAGGAGAGCTTACTTTTATGTTATTAGCAGGCATTGCTTTACACGGAATTTGCTACGACTTCTTCTTCGTATCTGGACAAATTTACACCAATGCAAGAGCAGGAGAAAAAAACAGAAGCGCTGCACAAGGTTTAATTACATTAGCTACCTATGGTGTTGGGATGCTAATTGGTTTCTGGATAGCAGGAATAATTACAGACACCTACCAAGTTAACGGCGATATTGACTGGAAAATGGTTTGGTTAATTCCGGCAGGAATTGCAGCCGTAGTCATGGTTTTATTTGCCTTCCTTTTTACTGAAAATAAAACCCTTAAACAAAAGGCTTAATTAAAAAACATGTCAAAAAGAAGAGACGTTATAAAAACAATGTTAGCGGGATCAGCTTTATTAGGCTCAACTTCGCTATTCAGCTCATTTACAGAAATGGAGGAAACAAAGAATATTAAACTCAAGGGTAATATCAACCATGCTGTATGCCGATGGACTTTTAAACACCTTACTGTAGATGAGTTATGTAAACTTTGTAATGAAATTGGGATAAAAGGAATCGACTTAGTTGGCCCAGCAGATTGGCCTACACTTAAAAAAAACGGGATCTACTCTAGTATGTGCAATGGGGCAGAGATTAACCTAGTGGACGGTTTTGCTGAACCTAAGTTTCATCAAACATTGATAGATAGTTATACAAAAATGATTCCTTTAGTTGCAGAAGCAGGCTATAAAAACCTTATCTGTTTTAGTGGAAACCGTAGAGGGATGGATAATGAAACGGGATGGAATAACTGTGTAGAAGGCTTGAAAAAGCTTATCCCATTAGCAGAAAAACATGGCGTAACATTAGTAATGGAGCTTTTAAATAGCAAGGTTAACCACGAAGATTATTTTGCAGATAGAACTGCTTGGGGTGTTGAGCTATGTAAAAGGTTAGATTCGGATAATTTTAAGTTGTTATACGATATTTATCACATGCAAATTGATGAAGGAGATGTAATTAGTACGATTAGAAAATCCGCAAGTTATATTGCACACTATCACACAGCTGGAGTACCGGGCAGAAATGAAATTGATGAAACTCAGGAGTTATATTATCCTGCTATAATGAAAGAAATTGTAAAAACTGGATTTACTGGCTTTGTAGCACAAGAATTTGCGCCTAAAAACAAAGATAAATCTAATTCCTTAAGAAAAGCCATTCAAATTTGTGATGTTTAACGCTTATGAAAAAGAGAGAATTTTTAACACAGATTAGTCTATTAGGTGCGAGTTTACTAGTTCTACCCTCAATAGGATGCGTAGCCGCAAAAAAAAATACTCCATTTGGCATTCAACTATACTCATTAAGAAGTGAGCTACCAAAGGGAGTAGAAATAGTAATTGAAAAAGTTGCTAATGCTGGTTACCAATATGTTGAAGCATACGGCTACTCTATAACAGATGGTTTTTGGGGATTAAGCCCTCAGAAATTTAAAGATTTATTAGATAAGCATGGTTTAACCTGCCCATCAGCGCACTACGATTTTAAAAGTTATCAAAAAACTGGTGATTTAGAAATTATAAAAAAGTACATTGAAACTTCAAAAATATTAGGTAGCGAATATATTGTGATTCCGTACATGAATCCTGATGTTTATAAAGATATTGAAACTACACAAGATTGGATATCAAAAATAAATACAGCTGCAAAACTTGTAAAAGACGCCGGATTAAAGTTAGCCTACCATAATCATGATATGGAGTTTTTTGATTTAGGTGATGGAAAAAATGCATTTGAAATGTTATTGAATGGCACCGAAGCTGATTTGGTAGACTTTGAAATGGATATCTATTGGATAGTAAAGGCAAAAAAAGACCCAATAAAGCTTTTTAATGATTACCCTGGAAGGTTTAAGCTTTGGCACATCAAGGATATGAGAAAAACTGATATCACTAAAAATACAGAGATTGGTTCTGGTACAATAAACTTCCCTTCAATAATAAAAGAAGCTAAAAAAGCAGGTTTAAAATACCCTATTGTAGAACAAGAAAATTTTGAAATGGATCCTTATCAGAGTATTAATATCAGTTCAAAATATTTAAATAGTATCTTATAATAAAAGTAAGCCCTAACGGCTAACACCCTAAATCAGATTTAACTAAACAAAAAAAGTCAAGCAATTTAAATTGCTTGACTTTTTTAATATTTGGTTATTTGTTTTATTTAAATAGCAAATGCCGCTTTAACTTTATCTACAAAATCTAACTTTTCCCAAGTAAACAATTCAACTTCTACTGTTTTCTCTTCGCCGTTACTGCCTAAAAATTTCTTTTTCACCACTTCATTTTTACGCCCCATATGGCCATAAGCTGCAGTTTCAGAGTAAATAGGGTTTCTTAACTTTAAACGTTGTTCAATAAAGTACGGACGCATATCAAAAATCTCTTGTACTTTTTTAGCTATTGCACCATCGTTTAGGTCAACTTTTGCCGTTCCATAAGTATCAATAAAAATACCGCAAGGTTCAGCAACGCCAATAGCGTAAGATACTTGTACCAAAACCTCATCAGCAACACCTGCTGCTACCAAGTTTTTAGCAATATGGCGAGTTGCGTATGCTGCAGATCTATCAACTTTAGATGGGTCTTTTCCAGAGAAAGCACCACCACCATGCGCACCTTTACCACCGTAAGTATCCACAATAATTTTTCTACCTGTTAAACCAGTATCACCATGAGGGCCACCAATAACAAACTTACCTGTTGGGTTAATATGATATTTGATTTGATCATTAAATAGTTTCTGAAGCTCTGGCTTTAAAGAAGCTTTAACTCTAGGAACCAATATAGAAATAATATCACTTTTGATTTTTGCCAACATTGTAGCTTCTTCATCAAAATCATCATGTTGAGTTGATACTACAATACTATCAATTCTAACCGGTTGGTGGTTATCATCATACTCAATAGTAACCTGAGACTTAGCATCTGGTCTTAAGTAATTAATTTCAGCATCTTCTCTTCTTAGTGCAGCAAGCTCAATCAATAATTTATGCGCTAAATCTAATGCTAAAGGCATATAATTATCCGTTTCGTTTGACGCGTAACCAAACATCATACCTTGGTCACCAGCACCTTGCTCTTCTGGGCTTAATCTATCAACACCTTGGTTAATATCCTGCGACTGCTCATGAATGGCAGACAAAATACCACAAGAATTAGCCTCAAACATATATTCAGACTTGGTATAACCAATTTTTCTGATTACATCTCTAGCTATACGTTGTACATCTAAATAGCTTTTCGACTTTACTTCGCCCGCTAATATTACTTGACCTGTAGTTACTAGTGTTTCACAAGCAACCTTCGAATCTTTATCAAAAGCCAAGAAATTATCAATTAAAGCATCTGATATTTGATCAGCAACTTTGTCTGGGTGTCCTTCAGAAACAGATTCTGATGTAAATAAATACGACATATAAAAAAATTTAATGTTTAACGTTAAAGCGAAAGAAGGGAGAAGATT
This sequence comes from Pelobium sp., assembly GCA_037968815.1. Classification (GTDB taxonomy): domain Bacteria; phylum Bacteroidota; class Bacteroidia; order Sphingobacteriales; family Sphingobacteriaceae; genus Pseudopedobacter. Next base: position 66,704 of record JBBKWF010000002.1, read on the forward strand.
GCAGATTAACCGAAACAGATAATGTTTTAGCATTTTTTTAACGTGGTTGCAATCATTTTCAAATCATTCCACTAATGTGGCACAAAGGTATAACATTTTTTAATTTTCAGAAAAATAAGGATTACTTTGTACCATCACATTAGTAATAAATTTTGAAACAACGCATACTATTTATTGTAAACCCAATTTCTGGCGGACTAAGCAAGGTTTTTATCCCAAATCTAATTGATAAAAATTTAGACCATCAAAAATTTGACGCAAGAATTATATACACTACCCACCATGAACATGCAAAAGTATTAGCTGAAGAAGCAGTTGCTGGAGATATAGATATTGTGGTGGCTGTTGGTGGCGACGGAACAATAAACGAAGTTGCTGGCGTATTAGAGTCATCAGGGAAAATTTTAGCTATTGTCCCTTGTGGTTCTGGTAACGGCCTAGCTAGAACCCTAGGCATCCCACTAAGCAACGAAAAAGCAATTGCAAAAATAAACCAGTTAAAAACTATTGAAATTGATGTGGGTTTACTAAACGATAAAAAGTTTTTTAACATGGCTGGAATGGGTTTTGACGCACATATTAGTGCACATTTTGCAAACAGTATAAGAAGAGGTTTTGTGGGATATATAAAATCTACTTTAAAAGAAGTAGCGGGTTATAAAGCACAGTCTTATATTATAAATATCGACGGCAAGTCAATAAAAACTGATGCTTTTATGTTAAGCTTGGCCAATTCATCACAATACGGCAATAACGCACATATATCACCAACGGCATCTACACAAGACGGCTTGCTTGATATATGTATTATTAAGCCTTTTCCTTTACGCCTTTTCCCTGTTCTAGGTTACCGTATGTTTGCAAAAACATCTGCAAATTCTAAATACGTAGATATTATAAAAGCACAAAATTTTAAAATCATAAGAGAAGCCGAAGCACCTGTACACGTAGACGGCGAACCCTTTTTAATGGGAACAGAGTTAACAGTTGGCATAAAACCTTTGGCATTAAAAATAATAGTTTAAATAGATTAATAATGGCTAACGATAAAAAATCGAGAAAATTTAGTGGTTTTGATGGCTTGGTGTTTTCTACCAACCCCGATCAGCAATTAGATAATATTGAGGATACTGCAGAAGAAACTTTAAGTGCTAAGCACCAACAACTGCGAGTTCAGTTAGATAAAAAGCAACGCGGAGGCAAAGCAGTTACTTTAATAACTGGTTTTGTAGGGAGTGATGATGACTTAAAAGATTTAGGAAAGTTATTAAAATCAAAATGCGGTGTTGGCGGAACAGTAAAAGATGGAGAAATTTTAATTCAGGGAGATTTTAGAGAAAAAGTTCTGGAATTGCTCGCAAAAAACGGTTATAAAGCAAAAAGAACAGGGGGTTAATACAATAACCATAGTTTTATTATAATGCTATGAAACTTGGGCCCAACTGATTAATACACTATTATTTAACCCTAGATTAACATTTAATTAATAAACAAACATTATAGAAATTGAGACTAGCCAAATTACTAACTGTTATATTGTAACTTTTTAGTTTTAAATTGCAAAAAACCAAAATAAAGCAGTTTTAATTTGGTTTTTAATGGCAAAATGATTTTCATTGTAAAAGATTGTTCGGCAAGGACAATCTTTTTTAATTTTTGCGTTTATATAAGGCGAAAAAGCAAAAAATAAAGCTTTTAAACCACCTTAAATCAATTTTTAAAAAACTTTGTTTTTAAAGTATAAATCATAAATTTGTTATTCGCATAAAAAACAAAACAATATAAACACACATTCATTTAAATTCAAAAACTAAAAAAACAAAACAATGGCAAACGCACCAAAACCTACCACGGCTCAAAAGGGGAACTCTAAAGGTTCAGGGATTTTCGCAGGATTAGCAATCTTAATATGTATCGCAATTGGATGGGCCTTATTCTTAACTGTAATGGGAGACGGATCTAACTTCCAAGGAGGAGATAACGCTAACCAACCGATTCCTGGTAATTATTTCGGAATGATTTATAAAGGAGGATACGTTGTTCCTTTCTTAATGTCGATGTTTTTAATGGTAATCGTTTTTTCAATCGAACGCTTTTTCGTTATTAGCAAAGCAGCAGGAGTTGGCAACGTAGATGTTTTTGTTAGAAAAGTACAAAGCGCTTTAGCTTCAAACAATGTTGAAACTGCAATTAGCGAGTGTGACAAACAAAAAGGTTCTGTTGCTGCGGTAATTAAGTCTGGCTTACAAAAATACAAAGCTGTAGAAATTGATCCTTCAATGGACACAGAACAAAAATGTTTAGCAATCCAAAAAGATATTGAAGAAGCTACAGCTTTAGAGATGCCAATGTTGGAGCAAAACTTAACAGTTATCGCAACTTTAGTATCAGTAGGTACATTAGGAGGTTTATTAGGTACAGTAACAGGTATGATTAAAGCTTTCGCCGGTTTAGCAACAGCAGGTGCACCAGATCAAGCACAGTTAGCAAACGGTATTTCTGAGGCATTAATTAACACTGCAACAGGTATTGCTACATCTTTATTTGCTGTACTTTCTTATAATTTCTTTACTTCTAAAATTGATAGCTTAACCTATTCAATTGACGAAGCTGGTTTCTCAATTGTACAAACTTACGCAGCTACACACAAGTAGTTTCAAAAGTTTTAGCTTGAGCTTTAAAATAAAAGCTCAATTAATCAATTGATAAATAAATAAAAATAATAAGATGCCAAAAGTAAAAATCAAAAGAAAAAGCACCGTTACGGATATGACCGCAATGTGTGATGTAGCGTTCTTGCTGCTTACTTTCTTTATCTTAACGGCAACTGCTCGTCAGCCAGAGGCTTTAGCTGTAGATACACCATCTTCTACAGTAACCTTTAAGCTGCCAGATACAGATATTTCTACCTTAACTATAGGTGAGGGTAAAGTGTTTTTTGGAGTAGTTGGTCAGGATGTGAGAGTTAATACTTTAGAGCGCATGGGTGAGCAGTACAACATTACTTTTACAGATGAGGAAAAACAACGTTTTGCCTTAATTGAAAATTTTGGAGTGCCAATTGCTAACTTAAAGCAATTCATTGATTTAGATAACTCAGACAGGTTGAAAATGATTCAACCAGGAATCCCTAGTGATTCTGGTGCTAACAATGAGTTAAAGCAATGGATTTTACAATCTAGATACGCCACTAAAGAGTTGCACAACGTTGATTTAAGATTCTCGCTTAAAGGAGATTCAAAAGAAGAGTATCCAACTATCAGAAAAGTTATTGATATACTTCAAGAACAAAATATTAATAAATTTAGTTTAATCACTTCTTTAGAAGCTGCGGATTAGTATTAAAACATAACATAACATGGCAGAATTAGATACCTCCGGCGGGGATAAAAAAGGGAAGAAAGTACGAAGTAAAAAGCAATCAACCAGAGTAGATTTAACTGCGATGGTAGATTTAGCTTTCTTGCTAATTACCTTCTTTATGTTAACCACTACCCTAGCCAAACCACAGGCAATGGATATGTTCATGCCTGATAAGGATGACAAAAACCCAGATGAGGTTTTGGATGTTAAAGCTTCTAGAACAATGACTGTTTTATTAGGCGATGACAACAAAATTGTTTGGTACATGGGCGTACTAGGAGATAATCCACCAACAGTTGATAACTATGGAAAAAAAGGTATCCGCGAATCACTTATTGATAATAACAAAAAAGTGGTTGCTACTACTGGAAATCCAGAAAAAGGACTTATGGTGATTATAAAACCAAGCGACCAATCAAATTATAAAAACTTTGTAGACATACTTGACGAAATTAAAATTGCAGGTGTACCATCTTACGGTATCAATAACAAAATTGAGCCAGCAGAAATCACTTTAATGAAAGATCAAGGTGCTTTTAATTAATAATAATTTGAAAATTAACACGTTTAATTTTATACCTAAAAATTAAAAATTATGTCTAAACTGGACATCTTAAAAAAAGATTGGATTGATATAGTTTTTGCAGGTAGAAACAAAGAATACGGCGCATACCAGCTTCGTAAAGAAAATGTTAAAAATACCAATAAAGCTATTATCATTGGCGGGTTATTGTTCACGTTAGCAATTGCCTCTCCAATCATCATAAAATATCTTCAAGGCTTTGCGCCAGAAGAGGTTGTGAAAAAAGAAATTTTAACGGAAGTTGTTTTAGCTAGTCCTCCTCCGGTGGATGAAAAAGCACCTCCTCCCCCACCTCCGGTTGAGCCACCTCCACCAAAAGTGGATCAGGTTAAGTTTCCGCCTCCGGTTGTTAAACCAGATGAAGAAGTGGTAGAAGAAGAGCCACCAACCATCAAAGAATTGGAAAAAGCAGATCCGGGGCAAAAAACTATTAAAGGTAACCCAGATGCTGAAATTTCAATTAACGTTGAAAACTTTGGAGATGGTCCAATTAACCAAGAAAAAACAGAGGATACCAACCAAATTTTTACAAACGTTGAGGTTTTACCAAGCTTTAACGGAGGAATGGCGGCATTCGCTAAGTTTCTACAGAAAAACTTAAGATATCCGCCAGTTGCCCGTGATGCGGGAATCCAAGGAAGAGTTTTCTGTCAGTTTGTAGTAGAAAAAGACGGTTCTTTAACTGATATTAAAGTAGTTAGAGGAATTGGTGGTGGATGTGACGAGGAAGCTGTAAGGGTGTTAAAAGCCTCCCCAAAGTGGAATCCAGGCGTTCAAAACGGAAGAAATGTACGTGTATCTTATACCATACCAATCTTCTTCCAATTGGCACAATAAATTTTAATGACTTACAAAAAGTTTTCAGAAAGACAGAAATCGCCCGCAAGGCGATTTCTGTTTATTTTAGGCCTAGTGATGTTTGCGCTCTACTTTTTTGTAGGAGTATCCATTATTTTTTGGGATAATTTTCCATTAATGTACGGTGTAGAAAGAATATGGAAAGTGGCATTTGGTCTTCTTCTAATTGTATATTCTTTTTTTAGATTTGTAAGGCTCATCAATCAAAAACAAAATGATTAAAAAAACTGTAACAAAGTTTTTTCTTTTATTGATTACCGTAATTACACTCCTAACTTCTTGTAACCAAGACAATAGTCCGCAAGATTACATCACCTACGGAGAAAGCAAATTATTAGCAGACGAATCATTGTATCCAATTGTTGATGACGAATACATTGTATTCTCAAACAGCTACAAAAGAGCTAATATAGAAATCACCTACCTACCAGAACAAGACGTAATTAATAGTTTATTAGATGATAGCGCATCAGTAGTTATTCTTTCGCGAAAGCTTACAGATAATGAAACAAAGCACTTCGAAAATAAAAAAATCATTGTTAAAAGTACAAAGTTTGCTATTGATGGTGTTGCGCTGGTTACCGGCAAAAACAATCCAGACTCTTTAATTACCATTGAAGAAATCAAAAAAGTATTTCAAGGGCAAGCACAAACAGACCGAACTTTTGTGTTTGACAACCCTAAATCAAGTACTGTTGCATACTTAATGCAACTTACAGGCGTTAAAGAATTTCCAAAGAATGTTTATGCATTAAAAACTAATAAAGAAGTTATTAAGTATGTAAACAAAAACCCAAATAGTGTGGGCATTGTAAGCGTAGCTTGGATGAAAAGACCAACACCAGACATTTCGGCAGACGTAAAGAATTTAAAGTTTTTAAGTGTCAAATCTGAAGGAGGAACTTATGAAAAGCCATCGCAAAGTAACTTAAAGCTAAATAATTATCCCTTACTTAGGGACTTGTATCTAATAAATTGCCAAGGTAGAGCGGGTTTAGGCACAGGTTTTGCCTCTTTTCTCGCTAGTGAAATGGGGCAACGAATAATTTTAAAATCTGGATTAGCACCAGATTCTTTACCTAGTAGAAAGATAAGATTTATAAATTAAAACAAATAAAATTGTATATGAACATAGTTAAGAAGATAGCATTAGGGACAATGAGCGTTATGTTTATTGCTTCCGCTACTCAGGCACAAAGCCTTGAGGATGCAAGAAAAGCCGTAAATGCCGAACAATTTCAGAAGGCAAAATCATTATTTGCAAACTTGGTACAAAACCAACCTAGCCCTGAAAACTATTTCTATTACGGCGATTTATACCTACAGTTAAACATGCCAGATTCTGCAAAAGCAGTTTTTCAAAAAGGTATTGCTGCAGATGAAAAAGGAAAATACAAGCTTAACCAAATTGGTTTAGGTACAGTAAATCTTTTTGAGAAAAACGAGACTGCTGCTCAGGCAAATTTTGCCAAAGCAATAGACGATATGAGAAGAAAAGATTTTGAAGAATTTATATACATAGGTAAAGCTTACACTTATAAAACTTCAAGAGATTTAACAAAAGCTTTTGAATGGTTTGAAAAAGCAAAAGAAAACGGAGAAAAAGACCCAGAACTACACATAGCAATGGGTAATGCTTATAAAGCTCAAAATAAAAATAGTGAAGCCGTTGCAGAATACCAAAGAGCAATGAGTTTAAAAGACAACCTTTTAGGTGTAGAAGTTAACATTGGCGAAATTTGGACACAAGCTTTCAATTTTCAATTAGCAGAAACAAACCTACAAGCTGTAATTGCAAAGGATGCTAATTATGGCCCAGCTTATAGAGCTTTAGCAGAAAATTACTACCGTTGGACTTCTGCAGCACCTGCAAGAAAAGCGGAGTTTTTAACCAAAGCAAAAGAAAACTATTCTAAATATTTAGATCTTACAGATAGATCTGCTGACTCTCGTTATAGATACCTGATCTTTTTATTAAATGCTGGTGATTACCCAGGTTTAGAAAAAGCAGCAACTGAATTTATCAATTCACCAGATTACAATTCTGATTACCTTTTAGCTAAAAGATTTAAAGGTTATGCAACAATTGAGGACGGTAACAATCAGCAAGGTATTGTAGCATTGAATAGTTTTATTGAAGAGGTAGGTGATAAAAGAGTAATTGCCGATGATTATTTATACCTAGGTAAAGCTTACCAAGCTGAAAAGCAAGATTCTTTAGCTATTATTAATTATATCAAAGGTTACGAACTAGACACCACTAATAATGAGGTGTTAAGTAACATTGCAAAAACATATTTTACTTCAAAACAATATGATAAAGCAGCAGAATATTATAGTAAAATAACCTTATTGCCAAAGCCCTCTTTTGTTGATTGGTTTTACTTAGGTTGGTCTAATTATTTCCACTACGGTAATTTAATCAACGATAAATCAGCAGATACTTTAGAAATCAAAAAGACCCTATTGGCAGCTGATAGTGCTTTTACTTACGTAGCAGAAAAAGCTAATAATGCTGATGCTTACTTGTATTTAGCCAGAGTAGAATACTTTTTAAACCCAATTACAGAAAACGATAAAGTTAAAGCTGCATTTGATAAGTTTATTGAGATTACATTGGCTAAAGAAAGTTTAACTGAGGCTAATAAAAGAAACCTTTCAGAAGCATACTCTTCTCAAGGAGCTTATTACATTAAAAGTGACAAAGTAAAATCAAAAGACTATTTTGAAAAAGCTTTAGTATTATCACCAGATAATCAACAAATCAAGGATGCTTTAAGAGCCTTGAAGGAAGGCAACTAATCTTAGAATATATTTTAACGCCCTGATTCTAGAATATAGATCAGGGCGTTTTTGTGTCCAAAGTTTTGTAACCCCTAGGTTATAATAGTTTAATGAAACCTTATTTTTAGGTGATATTGAAACTTTCTGCTATTTTAGCTTGTATCATATTTTATTACAGATGAAGCTCAAAAAACTAGCGCTACTAGCCACAATATCGTCCAGTATATTTTTGTTCTCTTGCGAACAAAACAAAACTTCAAATAGTGGTGCAACTTATTTTTTAAGTCCCGAAACAGGGGCTGTAACCAAAGCTAATGATGCTCTTGACTTAAAATTAAACTACGCTAACACTTCAATAGATTCTGTACAGTATTACATTGACACGCTGTTGGTTGGTTCTAAAAAAGACACTGCACAGTTAAATATAGCTTTAAACAACCTTCCTTTGGGCAGTCGTTTAATTACTGCAAAAATTTATAGAGCAGGTGTTATTGAAGAAGTGAACAGCAATATTGTTTTAATAAGCGCCACCACACCAGCTAGCTACAGCTACGAAATTATAAACACTTACCCACACTCTACCACCTCATACGTTGAAGGCTTAGAGTTTCATGATGGTGTGTTTTACGAAAGTGCGGGAGATTACGGCCACTCGAGTTTAAGAAAAGTAAGTTTAGAAGGAAAGGTTTTACAGAAGAAGGATGTTGACAAACGATACTTTGCAGAAGGAATAACCGTAATTGGCGATAAAATCATACAATTAACCTACCGAGAAAAAGTAGGTTTCGAATATGATAAAGCTACTTTTAAACTATTAAAGACTTTTCCATACAATCATGCAGCAGAGGGTTGGGGTTTAACTTTTGACGGAGAAACCATTTACAATACCGATGGCAGCAACACCATTTATAAACTTGACAAAAACACCTATTTAGCCAAAGGAGCTATTGAGGTGTACGATGATAAAGGGCCAGTTACCCAATTGAACGAATTAGAATGGATTGACGGGAAAATTTATGCTAATATTTTCACTTCGGAACTTATTGCTATAATTAACCCACAAACTGGCGCAGTAGAAGCTTATATTAACATGATGGGCTTGCCTCATGGCGAGTTAGGAGATCCACAACAGGATGTACTAAACGGAATCGCTTATGATAAAGCTGGCGACCGGTTATTTGTTACCGGGAAGAAATGGGATAAGCTATTTCAGATTAAAGTGGTAAAGAAATAGGGTTGGGTTTGTGACGTTTGCTCAAGTTTAATAAGGTGCATAATTAATGCAGAAACTCTGCCAGTTGTCACCAAGCTGGTTAAATCTACTATTAAAATTTTTATGTACTTTTGAAACAATGAAAATTTTTTCACTGCTATTAATGCTTTTGATTCTTGCCATGAACTTTAAACCATGTGCTGATGAGATCTTTATAGATACCAGTGAAGTTGTACATACGGTTATTGAAAAAACAGCTGACCATCAAAGCACCGGAGCAGACGACTGTAGTCCTTTTTGCTATTGCGCTTGTTGCTCAGTAAGGTCGTTTTCTGCAAAAGAGACGGTTGTGACAATTTTTCTTCCTCAAATTAAAATACAAGAACCTAATTTTTTATTGGGACATGTACACCAAATAAGCTTATCCATTTGGCAACCGCCACAATTGGTTTAAATCTCTTCTTAAAAATTTATTTTAATATCTCATTCAGTGTTAAAAGCAATATCAGCTTATAACAATTACATGGCTATTTTCTAAACCTATCTAGAGAATAGTATTATTAAAATTTTATTCACCCATTTTTTTAACGAAAACAAAATCAAATGTTGGATAACATTATTAAATTTTCTATAAAAAACAAACTGATTATTAGCATTTTAACCTTAGCGCTTATTGCTTGGGGTTCTTATTCTATTAAGCAGTTACCTATAGATGCAGTGCCTGATATTACTAATAATCAGGTTCAAATACTTACCTCCTCGCCAAGCAATGGTGCGGAAGATATAGAACGCTTTATCACTTTCCCGGTAGAACAATCAGTAGCTACCATTCCGGATATTGAAGAAGTTCGATCATTTAGTCGCTTTGGTCTATCAGTAGTCACCGTTGTGTTCAAAGAAGGCGTAGACCTCTATTGGGCAAGGCAACAAGTAAGCGAACGCTTAGGTGAAGCTACAAAATCAATTCCAGAAGGAATGGGACAACCAGAAATGGCGCCCTTAACAACTGGCTTAGGCGAAATTTACCAATATGTGGTACATACCACCAAAGGTTTTGAAGACAAGTATGACGCTACAGAATTAAGAACTATTCAGGATTGGATAATTCGTAGACAACTACTCGGCCTACCCGGCATAGCAGATGTCAGTAGTTTTGGGGGTTACCTAAAACAATATGAGGTTGCGTTAAATCCAGAAAAAATACGGAGCATGAACATTAGCATATCTGATGTACATACAGCTCTCAAAAAGAATAATCAAAACACTGGAGGTTCTTATATTGATAAAAAACCAAATGCTTATTTCATTAAAAGTGAAGGCATTATCACCAGCATATCTGATATAGAAAATATCGTAGTAAAAACAAATCAAAACAGCACTCCCGTTTTAATTAAAGATGTTGCCAAAGTGCAAATAGGTGCAGCTACCAGATACGGCGCTATGACACGCAATGCCGACGGAGAAGTTGTAGGTGGCTTGGTGCTAATGCTGAAAGGAGCAAATGCCGCAAAGGTAATTGAAGATGTAAAGACTAGAATGGAGCAGATCTCCAAATCGCTTCCGGAAGGCGTTGTGGTAGAGCCATTTTTAGATCGGAGCAAACTGGTTGACAACGCAATTAGCACTGTTACCAAGAACTTACTAGAGGGTGCGTTAATTGTGATTTTTGTGCTGGTGCTATTGCTAGGAAACTTTAGAGCCGGTCTGATTGTCGCATCGGTTATACCATTAGCTATGCTTTTTGCAGTCTCCCTGATGAATTTATTTGGCGTATCTGGAAACCTGATGAGTTTAGGTGCAATTGACTTTGGTTTAATTGTAGATGGTGCCGTGATTATTGTTGAGGCCACTTTACACCATTTACAGGTCAGAAAATCAAAAGCCATTTTAACACAGACAGAAATGGATGATGAAGTTTATCAATCTTCCTCTAAAATTAGAAGCAGCGCAGCTTTTGGCGAAATCATCATCCTGATTGTTTACTTACCTATATTAGCATTGGTGGGTATTGAAGGGAAAATGTTTAGACCTATGGCGCAAACAGTAAGTTTTGCAATTTTAGGTGCTTTCATTCTCTCACTAACCTATGTCCCAATGGTGAGTGCGTTATTTTTAAATAAAAAAATCAGTACAAAAAGAAATATATCCGACAAAATCATTGGCTTTTTTCAGCGTGTTTATACACCGCTCCTCAACTTTGCATTAAAAGCTAAGGTCTTGGTGGTAGGTATTACAGTAGGTTTATTTCTTCTGGCCCTGTTTATATTTAATAATTTAGGATCAGAGTTTATGCCAACTTTAGACGAAGGTGATTTTGCAGTAGAAATGAGAGTCCTCACAGGAAGCAGTCTTTCACAAACGATAGAAGCAACTACTCGTTCTGCGAAAGTACTTCAAGAACACTTCCCTGAAGTTTTAGAAGTAGTTGGAAAGATAGGTTCAAGCGAAATCCCTACAGACCCAATGCCCGTAGAAGCCTGTGATTTAATCATCGTACTAAAGGACAAAGCTGATTGGACAAGCGCAACTACCCGAGATGAGTTAGCAGAAAAAATGCAAGCTAAACTTCAACAGTATGTACCAGGTGTTACTTATGGTTTCCAACAGCCTATACAGATGCGTTTCAATGAATTAATGTCGGGAGCGAGGCAAGATGTTGTTGTTAAAATTTATGGCGAAGACTTAGATAAATTAAGTGCGTACGCAAAAAAAATTGGCAACATTGTGAAAGGTATTGACGGTGCAGAGGATGTTTATGTGGAACAAGTTTCAGGACTACCACAAGTAGTCATTAAGTTTGACAGAGCAAAAATCGCTTCCTTCGGTCTTAATGTAGAAGATGTAAATACCGTAATTAATACTGCTTTTGCCGGACAGTCCGCAGGGCTAGTGTTTGATGGAGAAAAACGTTTCGATTTAGTAGTTAGAGTAGAAAAGGACAAAAGACAGTCTTTGGACGACATTAAAAATGTATACGTCACCGCTCCCAATGGAAACCAGATTCCGTTAAACCAATTGGCTGCTATAGATTATGTAATGGGTCCAAACCAGATTCAACGAGATGATGCAAAAAGACGGATTTTAGTGGGTTTTAATACTCGTGGTCGCGATGTAAAAAGCATAGTTGAAGAAACGCAAAACAAGATAAATGAACAAGTGAAGTTTGAACCCGCTTATTACCCAACTTATGGTGGCGCATTTAAAAACCTTGAAGCCGCAAATGCCCGCTTAGGAATAGCTGTTCCTGTAGCCTTATTGCTCATCTTTTTTTTACTGTACCTTACTTTCTCTTCTGTAAAACACGCCCTTTTAATATTTACTGCAATCCCTTTATCAGCTATAGGTGGTGTTTTCGCACTAGGTTTACGTGGGATGCCTTTCAGTATATCTGCAGGTATAGGGTTTATCGCTTTATTTGGCGTGGCTGTTTTAAATGGAATTGTACTAATTGCTGAATTCAACAGGTTGAAAAAAGAAGGGCTTACCGACTTGGTAGATATTGTAAAAACTGGAACGGCAACACGTTTAAGACCTGTAATGTTAACTGCTTTGGTAGCTTCTTTAGGTTTTTTACCGATGGCAATATCAAACAGTAGCGGTGCAGAAGTTCAAAAACCTTTAGCAACAGTAGTTATCGGTGGTTTACTAACAGCAACCTTATTAACCCTTTTGGTTTTACCCGTTCTTTACATTTTCATTGAGCGATACGGAAGCAAAAAAATGCCAAAAATAACAGGAGCACTTAGCTTAATTTTTGTGATGTTTGGTTTTTCAGCAAATGCGCAAATAAAGCCAATAACTGTAGAACAAGCAGTTGAAATTGCAAAAGCAAACAACCTAAACTTACAAGCAGAAGGCCTACAACTACGTCTAGAAGAAGTTAAAGGAAAAGCGTTAACGGAGATTGCAAAAACAGACATTGGTTTGCAGTATGGACAAAACAATAGTCTCGCAAAAAACGACAATCATTTCTCGGTTTCGCAAACATTTCCGTTCCCTACCATTTTTAGTGCAAATAAAGGTTTAGCTTCCGCTAGGTTAGAGAACGCAAAACTACAAGTAGCGGTAAGTCAAAGTGAGCTGGAATATCAGGTTAAAATTACTTACCAAAACCTTGTTTATTTGTACGCACAGCAAAATTTGCTTAAACAAACTGACACAGTGTTTTTAGGGTTTAAAAAATCGGCAGAGTTACGCTACCAAACTGGAGAAAGCACACTGTTAGAAAGCACTACTGCAAACACTAAAAGCCTCGAAACGCAAAACAAAGCATCGCAAATTGAAAGCGAGATAATTACCGAATTAGCGACATTAAAGCTACTTTTAGGTGTTAATTATCCGGTACAAATTGCAGACAAAGCTTTAAAAGCAGGTTTCTTTGTTTTACCAGATACCTTGCAATTACAAAACAACCCTTCCTTATTGCAGTTTAAACAGCAAGCAGAAATTGCCAATAAAGAAAAGTCAGTAGAAATTGCAAAAACCTTCCCCGATTTAAAAGTTGGCTATTTTAATCAATCGCTTATTGGCACTCAGGAAGTAAATGGGCAACAGGTCTTTTTTGATGGAAGCAAACGTTTCCAAGGAGTAAATGTTGGTTTATCAATCCCGCTGTTTTATGGTTCGTACCGTTCAAAAATAAAATCGGCCGAAATCCAAAAAAATATTACAGCCAAAAACACCGAGGCCTACCAAAACCAGCTTAATACGCAGTTACAGCAAAGCTATGCTGTGTACCTGCAACAGCAAAAAAATGTAGGCTATTATCAGCAATCGGCTTTGCCAAATGCACAACTAATTGAGAAAAAAAGTAAAACTGCTTACCAAAATGGCGAAATAAGCTATCAAGAGCATCTACTTAACTTGAAAAACGTAATAGATATTAAAGAAAACTATCTGTTATCTATAAAAAATCTAAATCAAAGTATTACCCAAATTAACTATTTGTTAGGCTTTCCAAAATATTAAAACCATGAAATCAACTTATAAAATATTAGCTCTTTTCTTTTTACTTTTTTCTGTGAGTGCTTGCACAACTGATAAAAAGCAAGTCGAAGAAGAAACCGATCATGATGAAACTAAAGAATCTCACAATGAAAAAGAAGTAACATTAACTTCAGAACAATACCAAACTGCTGAAATTAAACTAGGTGCTTTTGTTGAGCGATCTTTAAGTGGCGCCATTACGGTTAACGGCTTATTGGATTTACCTCCACAAAGCAAGGTTTCTGTTTCTACTCCGTTTGCCGGAATATTAAAAACCACTAAAATGCTACAAGGTAAAAAAGTTAGAAAAGGCGATTTAATTGCGGTTTTAGAACACCCGGATTATATCGAAATACAGCAAAATTACTTAGAAGTTAGAAGTGAGCTAGATTATCAAAAAGAGGAATATGAGCGCCAACAAAAGCTATCGAAAGAAGAAGTAAACGCTAAAAAATCCTTACAGAAGGCAAAAAGTGATTATCAGATTTTACTGGCCAAAAATCAGGCATTAAAGAGTAAGCTAAAACTGATGAACATTAATATTGCCAATTTGGAAAAAGGGAATTTAGTGAGTAGCATAAACCTTTACTCGTCTATTAACGGATATGTAACTGAGGTAAACACCAATATTGGCGCAATGGTTAACCCAAGTGATGTACTTTTTGAAATTGCGGATACTGAACATCTCCATGTTGAACTAACTGTTTATGAAAAAGACATCACGAAAATAAAAATTGGACAAAAAGTACGTTTCACCTTAGCCAATGAACAAAAAGAACGCATGGCTACTGTTTATTTAATTGGCAGAGAAATTGGCGCTGAACGTACCGTTAACATACATTGCCACCTAGATCAAGAAGATGTGCAACTATTACCGGGCATGTATTTAACAGCACTAGTTGAAAGTGGTGCTGAGAAAGTCCCTTCTTTACCGGATGATGCAATAGTCGATTTTGAAGGATCGAAATACATTTTTTTGGCTGAGGAAGCAGAAAGTCAAAATCAAAAAGAACATCATTTTGAAATTGTAAAAATAAAGCCGGGTGTTAGTGAATTAGGCTTCACAGAAGTAGATGTGAGGGCTATTAAAGACTGGAAAAAAAGAAAAGTAGTGTTAAAAGGCGCTTACGATTTGTTAAGTCAGCTAAAAAACACATCAGAAGAAGGTGGTGGGCACCATCATTAAATACATAAAAGACTTACTGCTTTATAGCTGTAAGTCTTTTAACAATCAATTTACAAAATGTAGAACAGCCTAAACTTAGGGTTTAGCTAAGCTTTTTAGTGGCTTTGTTCTTAAAATTCACATTCCATTTAGCAACAAGCAATATTTTTCATATTTTTGACAAACTTTCCCAAAATGAAATGTACAAGCATTGATATCTTAAACAAAATGAGAAGAAGCCTTAGCATTTCATCCTATCCAAAAATTTTTAGCTGAAAACATGAAGTACAAGAGAATCCTTTTAAAATTAAGTGGCGAATCACTAATGGGCGAACAATCTTACGGGATTGATAACGCTCGCGTACTAGAATATGCACATCAGATTAAAGCCATACAATTATTAGGAATAGAAGTGGCAGTAGTAGTAGGTGGCGGAAACATTTTCAGAGGTTTAAGTGCCGAAAAATCTGGAATGGATAGAGCGCAAGCAGATTACATGGGAATGTTAGCCACGGTAATTAATTCCATGGCTTTACAAAATGCTTTGGAGACTTTAGGGGTTTACACCCGATTGTTATCTGCTATTAAAATGGAGCAAATATGTGAGCCTTATGTTCGTAGAAGAGCAATGCGCCACTTAGAAAAAGGGCGTGTGGTGATTTTTGGTGCAGGAACCGGAAACCCATATTTTACTACTGATTCTGCTGCGGCTTTAAGAGCAATTGAAATTAAAGCAGATGTGGTATTAAAAGGTACACGTGTTGATGGAATTTACACTGCAGACCCAGAAAAAGATCCTAATGCAACTAAGTTTGAAACCTTAAGTTTCGATGAGGTTTATGATAAAGAGCTTAATGTAATGGATATGACCGCATTTACATTGTGTGATGAGAATGATTTGCCAATTATTGTTTTTGATATGAACAAAGAAGGCAACTTAATGAAATTGATGCAAGGCGAAGCAATTGGTACTTTGGTAAAATAAAATACGTTAAAAGCGGAAAGCTAAATGCACAAAGCTGATATGCACTGGTAAAACGTTGTGCATTTAGCCTACTAGATTGATTAAAAAACTCAAAATAAATTAAACAGCATGAACGAATTTATAAAAATGGAGCTTGATGATGCTAAGGCTTCTATGGAAAAGGCAGTTTCGCATACCGATGCCGAGTTTCTTAAAATTAGAGCTGGTAAAGCTAGTCCGGTCATGTTAGACGGGATTGTTGTTGATTACTATGGTTCGCCTACTCCCTTATCTCAGGTTGCTAATGTAAACACACCCGATGCTCGTACCATTGTAGTACAACCTTGGGAAAAAGCGATGATTAGCCCAATTGAAAAAGGAATTATGGAGGCTAATATTGGCTTAAATCCACAGAATGACGGAATCGTGATTCGTTTAAACGTACCTCCTTTAACAGAAGAACGTAGAAGAGATTTGGTGAAACGCGTTAAAGAAGAAGCAGAATCTGGACGAATTGCCATCAGAAACATTAGGAAAAACACTAACGAAGGCATCAAAAAGTTAAAAAACGATGGTGCATCTGAAGACGAAATTAAAATAGGCGAAGCTGAAGTACAAAAACTTACAGATGGTTTTATTGTAAAAATTGATCAGCTTGCTGAAATTAAAGAAAAAGACGTAATGACCGTTTAAGTCATCTTATAAAATAATAGAGGGAACAGGCTTTCGGCTTGTTCCCTTTGTTGTTTTTAGGCCTTAACCCAATAATGGAAATTCTAAAAGTTTATTTAAAAAATTATAAAGGTTTAATTGGTTTAGCATTATTTTTCGCGGCTATTAACCAGTGTTTTTCTTTGGTTGATCCGCACATTACAGGTCGTATTGTGGATGAGTTTATTGAGAAAAAAGATGTGCTTACCGAACACGAGTTTACTTACGGCGTTCTTAAACTAATTGGCTTATCAGTAGGTGCAGCCATGGTATCTAGAATTGCTAAAAACTTTCAAGACTATTTTGCAAGTATTACTACGCAAAAACTGGGTGCACAAATGTATGCCGACGGTTTAGCGCATTCATTAAAACTACCTTATCAAACTTTTGAAGACCAACGTAGTGGCGAAACATTGGGAATTTTGCAAAAAGTAAGATTAGATTCTGAAAAATTCATCCTATCCTTTATCAATATAATTTTCACCAGCTTGGTAGGGATGGTTTTTGTGATTATTTACTCTTTAACGGTAAGCTATAAGGTAACGCTGGTTTACCTTGCCTCTATCCCACTTGTTTTTTTAGTGAGCTGGTTTTTGAGTAAAAAAATCAAAGTAATTCAGAAAAAAATTGTCTCAGAAACTACTTCTTTAGCTGGCGCAACAACAGAGTCTTTACGGAATATTGAGCTGGTAAAAAGTTTGGGTTTAGCCTCTCAAGAAATCAAACGCTTAAATAACACGACCTATAAAATTTTAGATTTAGAGGTGAAAAAGGTTAAATACGTACGAAGCATGAGCTTTTTACAAGGCACCACTGTAAATTTTGTTAGGAGCATTATGGTGGTGATTTTGTTGCTTTTGATTTTCCAGAATGACATATCAGCAGGGCAATATTTCACCTTTTTGTTTTATTCTTTCTTTTTATTTGGGCCTTTGCAAGAGTTTGGAAACATCATTTTAACTTATCGGGAGGCCGAAGCTTCCTTAGATAATTTTAAGAAGATTTTAAACACACCGGTTGAAGTTAAACCATCAAACCCAACAGTGACTGGTGCAATTAAAGAGCTTGATTTTCAAAAAGTAAGTTTTAAGCATTTAACAGCAAACAAAAATGCTCTAAATGATGTGAGTTTTAAAGTAAGGCATGGGGAAACTATTGCTTTTGTAGGCCCTTCAGGGTCAGGAAAAACAACCTTAGTTAAGTTATTAGTTGGTTTATACTCGCCTGTTTTTGGTCATATCAAATATAATGGAGTAGATAGTTTGGCTATCGATTTAGATGATTTACGAGAACGGATAGGCTTTGTAACTCAAGACACACAACTTTTTTCTGGTAGCATTCGTGAAAACTTATTATTTGTTCGTCCATCTGCAACAGACGAAGAATGTATGGAAGTTTTACGTAGGGCCGCCTGTGACAGTTTATTGGCTAGAGCATCACATGGTTTGGATACCGTAATTGGTGAGGGTGGTGTAAAAGTATCTGGCGGAGAAAAACAACGTTTATCTATTGCCCGTTCTTTATTGAGAAAGCCAAATATTTTAGTTTTTGATGAAGCAACATCTGCTTTAGATTCTATTACCGAAGAAGAAATCACAGAAACTATCAGAAATGTATCGGATCAATCAGACAGGATAACCATTTTAATTGCTCACCGTTTATCCACCATTTTACATGCAGATAGAATTTTTGTGTTAGAAAAAGGGAATATTGTGGAGCAAGGAAAACACCAAGAGCTAATTGAAGAGAAAGGATTGTATTATGCCATGTGGCGACAACAAATTGGAGAAAGAGGGTAGTGGGAGTCGGCAGCCCGTAGTTTAGGGTGCTCTTAAATCCTTAAAAAAAACAGGTCCCCACACAGCTTTCGTACAACGGACTTTTTTAAACAATACAGGTCATCACGCAGGCATTAGACTACCGACAGTGGACTGCAGACTTTTTAAACAAAAAATATGAGCAAAATTGTTTTAATGGGTTTATTCTTTTTCCCGTTATTGGTTGCAGTGTTAACCGTAAAAGATATTTTTGAGAATAAAACTTTAGACAGCGGAACAAAGTTAATGTGGATTGCCACAGTGGTTTTATTGCCTTTAGTTGGTGCAATCATCTATTTTTTCTTCGGAAAATCAAGACAACAGTAATTTTATGCAATCCTTAAATAGTTCTTTATCGTAAATATGGAATTACAGCAAACATTATTTAAAGAAATTTGTCGTAATATTTAATAAAGAATTTATTACTTTGTGTATTAAAACACCCTAAACAACAATGGAAGTACAGGCGGGCGAGCTCTTATCAACAATAAATTATCCTTCAGATTTAAAAAAGCTGAGTGAAAAGGAATTGGAGGAGGTTTGTAAAGAGCTTAGGCAATATATAATTGACGTGGTATCTGTAAATGGAGGTCACTTTGGAGCAAGTTTAGGTGTAGTGGAGCTAACCGTTGCTTTACACTATGTTTTAAACACCCCTTATGATCAACTAGTTTGGGATGTAGGGCATCAGGCTTATGGCCATAAAATACTTACCGGTCGAAGAGATGTTTTTCATACCAATAGAACTCACGGAGGTATTAGCGGTTTCCCTAAAAGATCTGAAAGTGAATATGATACTTTTGGAGTAGGACATTCTTCTACTTCCATTTCTGCCGCCTTAGGTATGGCAGTAGCATCGCATTATAAAGGCGAAACCGACCGTCAACACGTTGCAGTAATTGGTGATGGCTCTATGACTGGCGGAATGGCTTTTGAGGCTTTAAATCATGCTGGAATTGAGAATAGTAACATACTGGTTATCTTAAACGATAACTGTATGTCTATAGACCCAAATGTTGGAGCGCTAAAAGAGTATTTAACAGGAATTAGTACCAGTAAATCTTATAATAGGTTTAGAGATGATGTTTCATCTGTGTTGATGAAAATATCGGAACTTGGTCCTAATGCTCATGAAATTGTTAAAAAGATTGAGAAAAGCATTAAAGGAACAATCTTAAAAAAGAGTAATCTTTTTGAGTCTCTAAAATTTAGATATTTTGGACCAGTTGATGGCCATGATGTACAGCAATTAGCAAAGGTTTTAGAGGATTTGAAACATATTCCTGGACCAAAATTACTGCATTGCGTTACCGTAAAAGGTAAAGGATATGCTTTGGCAGAAAAAGATCAAACTACTTGGCATGCACCGGGCTTATTTGATAAGATTACTGGCGAAATAAAAAAAGTGGTTTTAGATAAGCCACAGCCACCTAAATATCAAGATGTTTTTGGGCATACCATTGTAGAACTAGCCGAACAAAATAAAAAGATTATGGGGATTACCCCAGCCATGCCTTCGGGCTGTTCGCTTAATATCATGATGAAAGCGATGCCAGAGAGAGCGTTTGATGTGGGTATTGCCGAACAACATGCCGTTACTTTTTCCGCAGGTTTAGCTACACAAGGTTTAATTCCGTTTTGTAATATCTATTCCAGTTTTATGCAACGTGGCTTTGACCAAGTAGTTCATGATGTTGCTATCCAAAAGCTACCTGTTGTTTTTTGTTTAGATAGAGCAGGAATTGCCGGTGCCGACGGAGGAACTCACCACGGTGCTTATGATATAGCTTTCTTTAGGTGCATCCCAAATATGATTGTTTCTGCCCCGATGAATGAGGAGGAGTTAAGAAACCTGATGTACACTGCTCAGTTAAAAAATCATGGAGGACCTTTCTCTATCCGTTATCCAAGAGGTAAAGGTGTGATGGTGGATTGGCAAAGACCGTTTAAAGAGATTGAAGTAGGTAAAGCTAGAAAAGTGAGTGACGGAGAAGACATTGCCATTTTAACCATAGGACATATAGGGAATGAAGCTGTTAAGGCTTCTTTGGAGCTTAATGCCGAAGGTTATCACCCGGCGCATTATGATATGCGCTTTGCAAAACCTTTAGATCAGAAATTACTGAAAGATATTTTTTCAAAGTTCGATAAAATTATAACCATAGAGGATGGATGTGTGCAAGGAGGTTTTGGTAGCGCTGTGCTAGAATTTGCAGCGGACCAACTTTATAAAGGAGATATTAAACGTCTAGGCATTCCAGACGCTGTAATTGAACATGGTGAACAGAAAGAGCTTTGGGCAGAGTGTGGTTATGATAGTAAAGCAATTATTAAAGAAGTAGAGAAAATGGCCGTAGCAAGAGTTACTAACGGAATGGTTGGTTAATAATTAAGGTAATTCCTTAATTTCCTTAATCAATACTTCAGCAATCTGTGACCGAGTTAACATATTTTCAGATACTGTGCTTCCATCTAGGTTTGCAGGCTTATTGCTCTCGAATCTTTCCCACAAGTTATTTAATGTCTCCAAAATCTCTTCTTGGGTTTCACAAACAAAATTGCCTTTTTTAGAGCCCACGAGTTCTGCTATATCACCATTGTCCGAGACTGGTAAAATTATCGGTTTTTTAAAAATGAGGTACTCGGAGAGCTTAGAACTGATTACATTTGTTTTATCATCATATCTTAGATGAAAAAAAGAAGAGGCATTATTCATGTGACTTAAAAAGTCTTCTCTGTTTAAACGAGGTGTTACTTCAGAAATTGACTGTAAGTCATATTTTTTTATAGTGTGTAATAACACATTGTTCTCTTTTGCTCCTAAGAACTGCAACTTAATCCGAGATTTATCCTTATCATAAATAAACTTTTTAAGCGCAGAAAAAAACACCTCTTCCCGCAACTGTTCATTGTAAATGGTACCTGCGTATACAAGGTTAAAGTCAGTTGGGAATTGGTTTGGCTTAACTTCTTCACTAGAAAAGTTACTCCCATTGGTAAAAACTTCTATTTTATGTTGATATTTTTTAGGAAAAAAAGACTTGAGTGACTCGGAAACGGTGATAACAAGTGATGCTCGCTTTAGAATTCTTATCTCCTTTATTCTGCCAAAAAATATTTTAAACTTTTGAACTAAAACAAAACCATCTATAGCTTTGTAACCAAATGTCCAAGGATCGCGATAGTCAACAATTAATTTATACCCAAACTCATCGCAAAGTGACTTTCCTGAAGAAAATAGGCTAAAATGACTCCCTGAGCAAACTACTAATGTATCTTTATTACTTACAGAAAATTCTTTATTGATTTTTCCGGGATAAAAAATATCTGTTTGAAATAAGATCAAATGTAATAACTGGAAAAGTCTCCAAAGTTTAAAGTAACCTAAATTCAAACATTTAAAAGCTAATTTCTGAACAAAATTAAAGTCAACTTTTAATTTTCGGTAATTTTTAGGATATAAAAAGTCAACATTCTGCACACTAAGTCCTGAGAAATAGCTCCTTTTAATACCATAATCAAAAGTAATAACTTCAGTTTCAAAGCCAGAGTCTTTTTCTGCAGCAACAATAAAGCTCTTAAACCGCTCAGCAGAGGTTGCATTTACATTTAAATACGGCAAAAGAAAGATGATTTTTTTTACACTACTACCCAAATCCTAATTAATTAAAAATCATCATATAAATTCCTGAATGAGCTTCTTAAACCAAACGTTATAAAATTCGTACGGTTGCTACTTAAAGAGTTTTCTTCAACTCTGGAGCTAGCACTAGCTTCTAATCTTAAATTGTACTTAGGGTTAATTAGATAAGAAATTTTCCCTTGCAAAAAACTAAAATCCGTTTTAATTCCTTGCGAAATTTTATTATTATAATCGTTGTCCCGAGTATTATAAGATTTATAAATATCCCCGCCAAAATTATCCCCTACATCATCTAAACCATACTGAGCTAAGTTAATTTTCCCAATCAAATCAAATCTTTTATAACTATAACTCCAAATACTTACAAGCTCTCTAAAATTTGCCCCAATAGGATGAGCTAAAGGTTGATTGTAGTGTCCGTAATTAAGTAAAGATTTCCTCTGAGAATAAGTATAAGGTCTTGCCGTGTTAAATTCTAGCAAGTAATTCAACCTCTTAACACTAAAGGCATCAAAGCCCTTAATACCTAATTGATATGCGAATTTATTTCCCCAATAACCATTGCCCGCAAAAACCTCTTTTGCGGTAAATTCATCTAAAAGAGCCTGACCATATACAGTCATATTTTTAAGAACTTCGTATTTTGCATTAAAGCCGATCAAAGCATTGTCTGGTGAACCGTTATACCCTTCAATTGGGCGTAAAAAGATAAATGGGTTTATATAAGAAAAATCAAAACCTCTCTTTCCCGTACTGTCTGCGTCTTGCCAAATGATTGCATCAAAAAATCCCAAACTCAGCTTATCGTTTACATTCCAATCTACATAGTGGAAAGCACCCCATTTTTTTCTAAAGCCGTTATCATAAGAAAATGAGGGAGATTGTAAATCTTCAAATTGAGCCCACATTGCCATATACTTTACGCGACCCAACTCTGCAGTAAGCTTTAAGAAAGGGTAATTTGTAGCCACATCAGACAATAATATTGAACGATAGCCATCACCAATAAAATTTTTATCCTGCCCCAAGGTTACGTTTAGGTATTTTGTGGGTGTGTAGGATAAAACAGCTGTAGCATAAGCCCAATCTTTTGTGTTGCGTGATGCACCAAACTTATCATTTACCTGTCCAGGTATAATACCATTAGCGTTTACGTAATTTTTGTAATATGCAGGAAAAACCGCTTGATTCTCAAAACCACTAGTGTAAAAAGAAAACTTCTTCCCTATTGTCCCTCCAAATTGGTAACCTCTGGTATTTAACCACGTATTTCCAGCCTGTTTATCATAACCTATCAAAAGATCAGGCAGGTAATCAGCATAGAAAGTATAGTCGTCTTTTTTGATATCCACCAAATGTTCATTTAGCAATTTACGATGCACCCATGAACGTTTCAAAGTATCTGATCCGATATTTTTAAAAGAGTCAATGGCACCCTTCAATAATGAGTTATCTTTAAAGTACGGTTTTATTGAACTATGAAAGCTCGAACCGTTATCATAAACCTTTTGATCCAGTTTCTGATAGAAATCAAATGAATAAGGTTGGTATTGATTTGGAGTTTGAGCCCTTGTATAAGAGGTCAAAAAAGCAAATAGAAGTAAGCCGTAAAGTTTTTTCATCTCAAATTAAATCGCAACTTTTTGGTCTAATTCTTCATAAATAGAATTATTACTGATATAGTCTGGAACCAAATCTTTCATCTGCTTTACTACTTCTTTATCCTCGTAGGTACATGCAGTTTCAACCAAACCACTCACCTTTTTACAAACATCATTGAAGTCATAAACCATAACTTTCGCCACCATAATTTTATGGTGATGAGTAGGAAGCGTGTTTTCTAAATCGTTTAACAATTCCTCATATAGTTTTTCACCTGGTCTTAGGCCAGTAAACTCTATTTCAATATCTTGATTAGGGATTAAACCCGACAGTCGAATCATTTTCTTTGCTAACTCAACAATTTTCACCGACTGACCCATGTCAAAAATAAAGATCTCTCCACCATTCCCTAAAGTGCCGGCCTCTAGTACCAGCCTACATGCCTCAGGTATGGTCATAAAATATCGTGTAATATCTGGGTGGGTAACGGTAATTGGCCCTCCATTTTGTATTTGTGCTTTAAATCTTGGAATTACAGACCCGTTTGAACCTAAAACATTCCCAAATCGCGTGGTAATAAACTTTGTTTTTAAAACTGATCCATTTTTTACTCCGAGGTTCTGTTTTTCAATATAATCCGAATAAGACTGAACGTAGATTTCGGCAATTCTTTTTGATGCTCCCATCACATTAGTGGGTCTCACTGCTTTATCAGTCGACACCATCACAAACTTTTCTACCTGATGTTTAACCGACAAATCTGCAATATTTTTTGTACCACCAACATTGGTACAAATAGCTTCTGATGGATTGTTTTCCATCATTGGGACATGCTTATAAGCGGCGGCATGATATACATAGTGAGGCTTAAAAGTCTCGAAGAGAGTATCCATTCTAGCTTTATTTCTAACATCTCCTATGTAAGCAATAAAATTGCTAAATAGCTTATTGTCTTGTAGCTCTAGCTGAATCTCGTGAAGCGGAGACTCTGCAATATCGTTTAGTATAATTAACTGAGGATCAAACTTAGTTAATTGACGTACAATTTCACTACCTATAGAGCCCGCTGCTCCTGTAACCAATATACGTTTACCCTTAATTTCTTGAGTTAAAACATGATCTTCCAACTCAATAGCATCACGCTCTAATAAATCCTCTATTTTTACGTTTTTAATTTGGTTAATTTTGAATGAACCATTAACCCAGGTTTTTATAGGTGGTACATTTAAAACTTTAACATTATTATCTAAACATAAGTCAACAATGCCATTTTTACACTCCGTAGACATACGTTGTGGTGTCAAAATTAAATCATCAATTTTTTCAATTTTGATTATTTTTTCTAAATCATCGGTATGATAGATTTTTACACTATCTATAACCTTACCTTTTTTACGAGTATCACTATCTACAAATGCAACTACACTCATATTTACACTTGGGTCAGTATCCAAGCTTCTTTTCGTAGCAACCGCGGTCTCCCCAACGCCATATATAATTACCCGTCTTTTATCTAACTTCAAGTTTTTGATGTACATAAAAAAGTACTTTACAAGCACTCGGTAAGTAATTAATAGTACAAAACTACATAAACCGGTAATTACTACCACCACATTAGAAATAATAGGGGCTTTGTTAAAAGATAAAAGGAATAGGTTGCAGAGAATAAAAAACAGATTACTAATAGATATACTAAAAAGGATCCTGAAAGAATCTTGGGCGCTAGTGTACCTTACAATGCCTGCGTAAGTTTTTACATTAAAAAAAACAATACAGTTAATTCCTAAAAAAATAAGCGTATTTCTACTGAGCTCGTTTATATCTATACGAGAAGAATCGAAATTGTAAGTTAACAAGTATGCCAAGGATAAAGCCAAGCCACAGAAAGTCAAATCTATACAGAAAATTAGCCAACGAGGTACAATGTTTATCTTTTTGAACATAAAAGCATAATTATTGCTGTTCACAAATATAGTATATAGTTTTAGTTGAGATAACAAATAAAGGGTAAAAACTAACTAAATATCAACTACTTCGTATTCCTTTAAAAAAAGAAGTCCGTCTTTTAGCTTAATAACAGGCCTGTTTGGGTTTTCAACACTTGTAGTTTCAGCAGACCAAATGATGGTTTTTCTATTGTTCAAAATCATAAAAGCACCAGGATATGGATGGGTTGTGGCTCTAATCAATCGCTCAGCCTCAACAACACTCATCTCAAGGGTGATTTCACCATCTTGTTTATTTCTACCAGCCCAATAGGTGACTTTCGATAAATCCTGAGAAGTAGTTTTTACATTGCCAGAAATTATATTATTAATAACGGTTGCTATGAGAGAAATATGGGTATCATTAACCTTTTTGTATAAGGTGGTTGCAGTTTCTGTAGTTGCAATTGGAATTTCTTGCTGAGCAATAATCTCACCAGAATCAACCCCTTCATCCATTTTAAAAAATGTTACTCCAGTTTTATCTAGGTTTTTAATAATTGCCCACGGAATCGCGGCTCTGCCCCTTCCTTGGGGTAATAAGGTAGGGTGGGCACCAATCACTCCAAATTTTGTACTATTGATAACTTCAATTGAACTAATTTGCGACCATCCAATGATAAAAAGCCAATCGATTTGATGTTCTTTTATTGCGTCTATAACTTCTTGGTCGTTAATATGATTAATTTTTAATAAAGGAATATTATGCTTTTCACTAAATTCATCCAAATATATCCTGCCCGATTTAGCCTTAGACTTCTCATCTTTTAGGGTAATCAGTAAATCCAATTTATGATGATCGGCGTAGATTTTCTCTATACACGACAAACCAAGCGTTACACAAGTTACAAATCCAAATTTCATTTTATACTTAATAAGTTGGAGGTTTTTTAGTTAAATAAGTGAGTGTTTTTAATACTATCTTAACATCTAGCGTTAAACTCATATTACAGAAATAAAAGTAATCAAAATCTGCTTTAGCTATGTTTGACATAAAATCATACGAATTAACTTGTGCCCAACCGGTTAAACCTGGCCGGACTTTTATAGAACCATTTTTTTGCCTAAGTGTTATCAGTTCTAACTGACTTGGTATGCAAGGACGGGGACCAATAAAGCTCATTGTACCATTTAAAATATTCAGCAATTGAGGTAGTTCGTCTATATTTGTTCTACGCAAAAGCTTTCCAAACGGAGTGATTTTCAGCTTTGACACCTCATTTGATTGCACATTTGGCGTATTAATTGGCATACTTCTAAACTTAAAAAAAACAAACTCCTTTCCATTTTCCCCTATTCGCTTTTGCTTAAATATTGGGTTTCCGCCGTCTTGCGCAATAATAATCAGTGCAGTAACAAGTAGTAACGGGAACAAAACCATTAATAGGATGATTGAAGTAGTCAAATCAAAAAGCCTTTTAAACGTTGGGTACATATTTAAAAAGTATTACGTTGAAAAACCGCTTGAAAACTTTCCGCATAATCCAATCCAGCCTGAGAACCTCTTATTGTAGCTAAGCTTTTTAAAGATTCATTACTTCTTGGATGAGGGTAATCTCTCATTACTCCCTTGTATTTATGAAGACTTGCAATTTTAGCTTCTAAACCTCTTAACCCAATTTCTATAAAAGTATTAGGTTGAAAGCTTTGGTTATTTACTGGAAAAGTCCAATCTGTGGAAGATAAAATCTCCATAAAATAAAGACCTTTTATAGCTTTCACATCTTTACGTTGAAACAACCTCGAAGCAGCCTGACATGCTTTAGAAACATGGTAATGATCATTATTTAAATCATAAGGGTGATGTGTAATAATGTAATCAGGGGATAGTTCCTCAATATATTTCTCAATAAACACCACAAGGTCTAAATGTGCAACTGTGTTAAATTTAATATTAGGGAAATCCCCCAAAATAGGTGGCTCTGCTCCTATAATTTTCTGCGCCTCATGAGTATCTAATTGTAAATCAGCAGTATCTGGCCTAAAGCTCCTCGCTTCTACACTGCCCGAAAGGATTAAGTTATATACGGTATGACCTTGTTGTGTTAACTGATAACAAGTTCCTCCAAAGCCTAAAACTTCATCATCTGGATGGGCAGTTACTGTTAGGTATATCATTTTTTATTTTTAAAGGATTCAATGGTTTTTCTTAATCCGTCTTTAGATTCAACAGGAAATTCTTTACCTAAAATAGCGATAATCTTTCGATTTGAAACCACGTAATTCTCCGTCAATTTGTTTAAACGTTCAGTATTAAAAGGAAGTTTGAGGAAATCGCCGATTTTTGCAAAAGAATTTATTAAGGGTATCGGAAATCGCCATAATCTAGTTTTTACATTTAAAACTTCTGTTATTGTTTTAACAATCTCATTTGTAGGCAAACTTTCTTTATCCGCTAAATGAAAGGTACCAGTAGGGAAATTACTATTTAAAAGCTCATTAATTGTAAAACAAAAATTCTCGACACTCAACAATGAACGATGGTTTTTGTAAGCCGCTAATGGATAAGGAACTCCCATTTTTACAAATTGGTACAAAAGATTCAGATTCCCCTTATTACCTGGACCATGAATCATACAGGGACGCAAAATGTAATACTTTTTACCCTCTGGCAAAGTTTTTGAACGAATATACTCTTCCGCCATTAGCTTTGATATTCCGTAATGAGTTTGAGGATTTGGTTGATGGCCTTCTGTTAATACTTCGTTTACCTCATCAGCAGTCGCTTTAACAGAGCTAATAAAAATAAACTTCGAAACATTAGACTTTAAGAATGCATCATATAACTGTTTAGTGAGCTCAAAATTAGCATCGTAGTAATCCTGAGGTTTAGAAACATTTTTTAAATCATGCGCTTTACCTGAAAGATGAACAACTGCATCGGCGTCTTCTAACTCAATTTTTTGTTTGACTTGATAACGTAGAGACAGTTTTTTAATCTCAAAACTACTTAAGTACTTAATAAGGTTTGTTCCGGCAAAGCCAGATGCACCGGTAAGAATTATTTTCATTTTTTTAATAATTCATTTACAAGTTCAACATATTTAGAGGTCACCACTTCTTTGGTGTATCGATTTTGGATATGCTTAAAACCTGTCAACCCTAACTCAGACAGCTCTTTTTTACGAATTAAAACTTGATCCAGTGTTTTTTCCAAGACGCTATAATTATTAACTAAATCGCCTCTACTTACTAAATAAGAACAATTCAAAGGCTTCAAAAAGTCATAAATAGGCGTGTTTTCTGACGAAATAACTAAAAGTGGTTTTGCACAAGACATAATTGTATAAACCTTTGATGGAAACCCATGACCATCAATTTTTGGCGACATAAAAATGAAATGTAAATCGGCGTAAGCAATTAAGCAGGGCATTAACTCCCTTTTTTGATAAGGTATAATATGTACATTATTTAGTTGATGTAGCTTAACTTGCTGTTGAAGGTAGTCCTTTACCACACCTTCACCTATAATCCAAAACTCAACTTCTTTATCAATAAACTTTTTCGCCAAAAACAATAGAGGCTCCCAATCTTGGGCATGACCAATATTACCAGCATACATTAGTTTTAATACCCCATCTTTCTTTGGGAAATATTCACTATAAAACTCTTTGGGTAACTGAACCGGCTTATAAACTTCCGTATCTACAAAATTTGGGATTACATGAAGTTTGCTTTTGTTTTTTAAACGCTTTTCAATAGTATGATAGAACACATTATCTATTGTAGTTAAGGAGTCTGAATACTTATAAACAAACTTCTCTAATGCTTTAAGAAAATTGATAGCCGGCTTAAATTTCAGTCGATCTTGGTCTAATAAAAAGTCGGGGTATATTTCTTGAATATTATATACAACCTTTGCTCCTTTTAATTTAGCAATTACAATATTGATTAATCCTATTGATAATGGAGGGGAAGGTGAAATAATTAAGCTAACGTTTCTTTCAAATAGTCCTAAAAAAAATGAAATAATATGCCAGTAAAAAAATCCGATGATTCTTAAAAGAGCACTGCTAAATTTTTTTTGAGGAACGTGAATTACTTTAATTCCTTTGTAATTGCTAACATAGTACAAACCCAAAAATCTGCTTTGCAAAGGCTGTTTAGCAATTTCTGCCTCAACTCTGTTATAATGCGGGGTTGTACTTAAAACAACTACATTAAAGCCTTCTTGTTTGAATGCTAATGCTAAATCATTATACAAATATGCAGTAGAAACTCCATCAGGGCTAAACGCAATACTATGAATTAAGATTTTATTCTTTTTCATTTAATTAGCTTCACTCCAAACTACTCGTTTAATATAATCAACGTAGCTAATAATTATCCTTACTACTTTATCTGAAACGTTAGGCATAGAGTAATCTGCAACTTTTCTAAAGTTCCTTTCTTCGCCTCGTTTTTGATACTGCAGTTGTACTAAAGCCTGCATAATACGCTCTTTGTTCATCCCAACCATCATCACTGAAGCTTCTTCCATTGCCTCTGGACGCTCGTGGGCATCACGTAAGTTTAAAGCTGGAAAGTTTAGCGTAGATGATTCTTCTGAAATTGTTCCGCTATCAGACAAAACTGCGAAAGAATGGAGTTGTAAAGCATTGTAATCATTAAAGCCCATCGGTTTTAAAAACTGGATTTCCGGGCGCATTTCAATTTTTTTAGCTTCAATCATATTGCGAGTACGTGGGTGTGTACTTACAATAATTGGATAGCCGTATTTTTCTGCAATTAAATTCAGGCTTTCCATTAAGCCGTTGAAATTTTTTTCGCTACTAATGTTTTCTTCACGGTGTGATGAAACTACAAAATACTCATGCTTTTTCAACTTCAACCTCGTCAGTACGTCAGATTTTTCAATCTCCGGCATGTAATGGGTCAACACCTCAAACATTGGTGAGCCGGTTTTAATAATTCTGTCGGCAGGCAAGCCTTCCCTTAACAGATACTCTCTGGCTATATCACTGTAAGTCAAGTTTACATCCGATACATGATCTACAATTTTACGATTAGTTTCTTCTGGTACACGTTGATCAAAGCAACGGTTACCTGCTTCCATATGGAAAATTGGGATATGTCGTTTTTTTGCAGGAATAGCACACAAACAACTGTTGGTATCACCCAAAACTAAAAATGCATCAGGATTTTCAGACGCTAATAATGGATCTATCTTAATCAGGATTTGTCCAACTGTTTCTGTTGCAGTAACACCTGCCGCATTTAAGAAAAAATCGGGTTTGCGAATTTTTAAATCATCGAAAAAAATTTGATTTAACTCATAATCATAGTTTTGTCCAGTATGAACGATAACATGCTCAATCGCATCAGAAGCATCTAAAGCAGCCATTACTCTAGCCAAACGTATAATCTCTGGCCGGGTTCCCACCACCGTCATCACTTTTAATCTCAATTTCATTTTATGTCTTTTTTTAAACTATTTCAAAGTAAGTATCCGCATCAGTCGAATCGTAAAACTCGTTTATCCAAAAATTAGTATATAACTCGTCATCGCCAATGTTCTTGATATTATGGGTGTACCAAATTGGCATATCCACATAAGAAGGCTCATTTCCATCTAAATAAAAATCTAGAACTTCATCACTATCAATCTTTCTTAACTGAATTAAAGCTTTTCCTTTGATTACTGCAAACCGCTCAATTTTACGGGTATGATAATGGTTACCGCGAGTAATACCAGGAACTGTGGTAGAAAAAGAAACTTGGCCACCTACGTTCAATCGTATAATCTCTACAAAAGCACCTCTATCATCCGTATGTTGGACCAATTTAACAGGGTTTTGTTTTTTTAAATCGATATAGCTTCTAAAAGTATTAAACAAGTTGAGTTCAAAAGATGAACTTAACGCAGGGATAATACCCTTTTCAAAATACTCGCTTTTATAGCTCTCCAAAATTTCTAGTATTTCGGAAACTTTGCATTCATTTGTGTGCGGAACATTAATTAAACTATTGGTACAGTTTGCTCTAATTTCATCAAGAATTGCTTTCACTAATTCTGCAACGTAAATTAATTTTACAGTACCATCAACCTCTATCTTTGGTTGTTCATTATGAGTGAGTTGGTGCGAGAAAGTTGCAATGAAAGAATTATAATAAGGATGACCAAACGGACCAAATACATTTGGAATAACTAAGCCCGTAAACTTTGCATTGTATTTATACGCCCAGTCAGTAAGCAACTCTCTTCCTTCTTTTTTACTTTTTCCGTAAGCGTTTTCTTTTTCTTCTTGCGAAGATGAGGAAAACAACACGTGTGCTTTACTTTGTGTAGCTTCTAAAGCTGTAATTAACTTTTTTACCAGTTGTAGATTTGTTTGGTAAATTACCTCTGCATCATTATGGCGGTTCATGGCTGCCAAATGCACAACTACATCGCATTGATTTACAAAAGCATTTAATTTTTCTTCCGAATCAAAGTACTTTTTTTTAAATTCAACTCGCTCAAACTCATCAGGAAATAAACCCAAGGTATTATATAAATGTTGCCCAACAAATCCTGCTTGTCCGGTTATTCCAACTTTAATCTTCATTTATTTATCTCAATAAAATAATCTGACGGGAACAGGTAATCATCTTTTACAATTTCTTCAATACTGCTGTCAGCAAATAACAATACTGTAGAGTTTGGTTCTGTTGCCCTTAGGCTACTTGCAAAACCCTTTGGTATGTGCAAAACGGTGTTAAACCCTGATGATATTTCAAAAACGAACTGTGGTAAATATTTATCTGGTGTAACCCAGTCATCAATTTTAACTAGCCTAATTTCAAATGTACCCTGTGTAACGTGAATCCATCTTTGCTCTATCTTATGCCCCCTCCATGCCCTAACTATTTTTGTAGTTGGATGTGATATTTTGTAGAAGCGCTTTACTTCTGCCATATCAAAGTCGTTGATAAAACCAAGGGTTCCTCTTTCATCTATATGACTTCCGCCTTGTATTATGTTGGGTTCTACGCTCACTATCCTGGATACTGTACTGCTGTTAAATCGCCAAAAACCTCTTTCTTAATTAACGGAAGCGAAGAAAGCAATTTTTTCATCCCCTCTACACCTTGCTGTTGCGTATTATGCGAGTGATAATCTTCAATACTAGCTAAATCAGTTTCCCCTTCAGAAAAGTACTGAGCATAATTTAAGTCGCGATTATCCGCCGGAATTCTATAAAACTCACCCATATCTTCCGCTTTTACCATTTCCTCTCTAGTACACAAGGTTTCGTACAGTTTTTCCCCGTGACGGGTTCCAATAACCTTGACTTCGTTATCTGCATTGCAAAGCTCTTTTAAAGCCTGCGCTAAATCTCCAATAGTCCCTGCTGGTGCTTTATTTACAAAAAGATCTCCCGAGTTTCCGTTCTCAAAAGCAAAAAGCACTAGATCCACAGCATCCTCTAAGGACATCAAAAATCTTGTCATTTTAGGGTCTGTGATGGTCAGGCTTTGTCCGGATTGAATCTGTTTCAAAAACAAAGGAATTACAGAGCCTCTAGACGCCATTACATTTCCGTATCTGGTTAAGCAAACGGTTGTTTCTGTGGAGTTTCTAGATGCAGCGATGGCTACTTTTTCCATCAAGGCTTTAGAAATTCCCATTGCGTTGATTGGATATGCAGCTTTATCAGTGCTTAAACAGATCATTTTTTTGACTTTGTTCGCCATTGCGGAGTCAATCACGTTTTGCGTACCGAAAACATTGGTTTTTGTAGCCTCTATAGGGAAAAATTCACAAGAAGGAACTTGTTTCAAGGCCGCGGCATGAAAAACATAATCAACCCCTTGCATTGCTCGGTTCACGCTGTTATAGTCACGAACATCGCCAATATAAAACTTTAGCTTATCGTTCTTTAAGGTATTCCGCATATCATCCTGTTTCTTCTCGTCACGAGAAAAAATACGAATTTCTTTAAAATGATCTGTATCTAAAAAACGGTTTAATACAGCCGAGCCGAAAGATCCGGTACCGCCTGTTATCAATAGTGTTTTATTTTTGATTAACATGTTTTAAAATTATAATTAACCTTGATGGTTTTTATATATTAATTCATCTTTTTCTGATCTTTTAGGGTAGTTAATAAGCACAGCCTTATAAACACCTTTAAAGACAAAGAGACTCCCGGCGGCCACGCCAATTACTCCATGCTTATTAATTACTCTTCCGATATCTTCTAAAGTTCCGGCTCCTCCTAAAACAGTGATGGGTAAAGATGTGTTTTCTCTAACCTTGTCAATTAAGTTCATATCGTAACCCTTCATTACACCATCTTGGTCAATCGAATTAACAACTATTTCGCCGGCACCAAGCTTCTCTACCTCTTGAATAAATTTCAAAGGGTTAATCCCGGTTCCCTTTTTACCGTTGTGGGTATACACTTCATAACCGCCAAATAGCTTCTTTTTTACATCCAAAACTACAATTACACTTTGGTTACCAACCCGGTTTGCAATTTCAGCAATAAGCTCTCTATTTTGGATAATTGAACTGCTCATAGCAATCTTCTCAATACCTAATCCAAATATTCTTTGGGCTTGTTCTACAGTTTTAACGCCTCCACCATAACATAAGGGCATTCTGGATTGATTAGCTAATTTTTCAATAAGTGCATAATTAGGTTCTTTATTTAAAACCGTTGCATCAATATCAAAAACAGCTAGCTCATCAACTTCTTTCTCGTTAAAAATCTTTACAGCATTAATAGGGTCGCCTACATATTTTGCATTTTTAAAATTCACGGTCTTTACCAAACCGCCATCATGCACTAAAAGGCTGGGTATAATTCTTGGTCGTAACATTAGATTTTCGCAAAGTTGTGTAACAATGTTTCTCCGTACAAATGGCTTTTTTCTGGGTGAAACTGAATACCGTAGATATTTTTGTGATTTACAGCTGATGTAAATTTAACCCCATAGTCAGATTCAGCAATACTATCTTCTTTTTGATTACACGAAAAATAGAAACTATGCAAAAAGTAAAAAATAGCATCGTTCTCAAGTCCCTTAAACAACGGATGACCATCTCTTGGCTTAACATCATTCCACCCCATGTGTGGTAATTTTGTAATATGCTTTATGCTTCTTTCATCAAATTTCCTCACATCAGCATTTATCCATCTCAACCCATCCATTTCACCCTCATCACTCCCATTTGCCATCATTTGCATACCAACGCAAATACCAATTACAGGTTTTTTTTCTCCAATTACCAATTGATCCAATCGTTCTCGCATACCTGAATTGTTAAGCTGTGTCATCGCGTAATCAAAAGACCCTACTCCTGGTAGCACTAACCTTTCAACACTCTCCAAATCCTTAACAGTCCTTGCAATCTTAGTAGGTATATTTAATCGCTTGTACACGTTCTGAAATGCAAAAATATTCCCTACACCGTAATCAATTATTGTTATCATCTAAACAACCTTTTTTCAAGACCGAGCCTAGTCATAATCATAGAACCAGCTTTAATAATTCCTATTTTATTTTTATAATCTTTATACGTTTTATTTTCACCTTCAAAAATTGTTTGCAACTCCTGCTTTTTTAAATCCAATTTATCCGCAACATATTCAAATTCTTTTTCTAAAAAATCCACAGATAACTCCGGTTTCGAAATACGTTCTAAGGCCTCATCTCTAGTCATCTGTCCAGTTAGAATTAAGCTCGAGAAATGTGCTCTTCTTTTCTCGAATCCAAACTTTTTTGGCAACCAATAATCTTCGTAAAAACGGGTAAATCTAGACTCATGGTGCTTATGCTGAAAACTTTCCCAACCATACTTCTCATATAAAAACTTTTCTACATCTTTCTTTATATAGGGTACTAAGTTTAGTGGTTTATAAACCTTCATTCCCAAAACGTATCGGTAATAAATTTTATAACTTAGAATATCTACTAAAGGAAATGTTTTGAGTGGCCGTGTTCCAAACTTTGAATGAATATCTTTTACAAGTCTGGTGTCAATACCTGGAAATCCTCCCCATTCTTCAGGCTCCCTACAACATTCTGTCGAATAATTCCCACCTGTTAAAACGTATTTTATTTTATTTTTTTTAGCGAACTTATAAAGACCAGAGAAAAAAGCATAATCTTGCGGTAAATCTTGATCCGCAATCTGAGATTTAAGAAAAGAAACTTGAAGATCTTTCATCTCTTGCCAGTTGATAACATCTGTATATAAATCTAAATCTAACCCGTTAACTAATTTTTCAATATTCCCAACAGCTTTGTCAGTATTCCAACCAGCATCAACATGGAAAATCAAGGGACGTAAGCCCATAATTTCTTTTGCTACATAAGCTGCATAAGAGCTGTCCAATCCTCCACTTAAACCAATGATACAATCAAAATCACGACCTTTTCCGTCTGCTTTGATTTTTTCAGCTTCTCTCATTAACTCAGCGTAACCTTTTTCATCGGTATGCCAATTAGGTAAAATGGCTTCTATATAATTTGTATAATAGTCACTTTCTCCCTTATCATTAAAAATGATATTAGGGTCAGAAGTATCCATTATAGTTTTTGTGCAAATTTTATACGGCTTGTTATTTGTTGTCATTCTAACGATTTGAAGATGTAAACATACGAAAAAGATAAACTACCATTTAATGGATTAAAATTAGTTAACTCAGAAATAGCTTTATAAAAGTGGCGCGACTAGGTTTCGAGAACTTTTATAAAAGTATTTGAAGTAAATATCCAACTGTTTTATTAAAAGCTTGATATTAGAAATTTTGGAATTATAAGTTTTCCAGTATACTCCAGTAAATAATTTCAATAAAAATCATCACTTCAAAAGAGTTTTCTATTTTAAACATTAACAATCAAATCCTTATATAAATCAATATACTCACTAAATCTATCAGTTTTATTAAAATGATTTTCTGCCTTTTTTCTACAAAGGTTATGATAAACTTCTTTCTTTTTTAGTTTGACACAGTTTATTGCTAATACTAAAGCCTCAACATCTCTCTTTGGGACAACAAACCCAGTATCTTCAAATACAGCTTCAACACTTCCTCCAGAATCAAAAGTAATGATTGGTGTCCCACAAGCTAAAGCTTCTATATTTGTAAGCCCTAAAGCTTCATCTAGCGTCGTATTAACAAAAACATCCGCTGCAGAGTACATTCTTGCAAGTTCATAATCATCAACCGTTCTTTCTAGTCCTAGAATATTCTTAGGTAAAGATTGAATTTGTTTTTTGCTAAGCCCTATGAGGATAATTTTATCATTATTAGAAATTTTTGTAGAGAGCTCTATAAAGTATTTCAGTCCTTTTCTCTCGTCCCAAGGGTTAGCTACTCCAAGTATTAAAAACTTATCTTCAATATGAAATATTTTTTTTACATCATTATCCTTAAAAGAAAACTTCTCTAAATCAATTCCATTTTGAATAACCCTTATCCTTTTAGATTTCAAAAAAGACTGTTTCACTTGCTCTCCCAGCCAATAAGATACGGGTACAATTGTTAGGTTATCAACCGAATTAAAAATTTTACTCTTATCTAAGTAGTTGTTATAAGAGTTATCAGCTATTAAGCTTGAAGGATACTCTTTTTTTTGCGGACAGGAAAAACACTTTTCTTTCCACTTTTCACAGCCAATCATATCGTAATATGTACAATGACCAGTAAAAGACCAGCAATCATGAAAAGTCCAAACCACTGGAATATTGATTTTAGCGAGGTAGTTAAAAAGAATTTCAATGTTTATAAAATAACCATGTAGATGTTGCAGTTGAATTAAGTCTGGTTTAATACTCTCAATCTCTGAAATCAACTTTTCAGTTGCTCTTTTAGAAGCAAAACCGTGTCTATCAGCAACCCGAGTTAAGACTCCATGTACAATAAGGTCAAACCCATTCCCTATCTTTATTGTTTTAGATTTACTAGGTTTCGACTCCCTTCCATATGCAATTACACTTTCCCAACCTTGTTCCAAAACTAATTCGCCTATTTGCTCAGCTATTCTACCAACAGAGCCAACGTTTAGTTCGCTACTTATCTGAAAAATTTTATACCTTTTCAACATTAATTTCAATTAAATATTTCCAGTGTTTTTTTTGCTATAACACCATAAGAAAGGTATTCAGCAGCAGCCCTACTTGCACCAGCTCTCATTTCACTTATTTCGTCTGGGTTTCCAGCTAGTCGATCAATAATTTTAACGAAAGTATCCACGTTTATTTCATCTACACTTAAATTTATAACATTATTAGAATAGTTTAAATAAGTAGCATCTTGATTACCAGAATCACCTACAACTAATGGTAGGTGCATCCCGATACATTGTTGCCAAAGCACTGATTGACTCGCTGGGAAAACAGCTAAATCTGAAATCATCATATATTTCATCATTTCTATAGCATCACACCAACCTACAAACCTCGTTTCACTTTCTTTTGCTAACTCATGTAGATATAGATCATATTCCTTTTCTTCTTGCGGAACTTCTCCTACTATTAAAAGTAATACTGACTTATTGCTCAATCGCTTTACAGACTCTATTAAAACATCTGTTCTTTTCAACTTATTAAGCTTACCTCCTGTAAAAACAACAAACTTATCTTCCGGTATATTGAGTGTTTTTCTCAATTTATGCCTATTATATCCTTTCATAAGCTTTACTGAAAGATCGTAATCACAACCGAGAGGTAGTAGTTCAATTTCCGAATAGTTTACGCCATAGACCTCATGTAAAAACTTCGCCCCATCAGGGACAATTGAATAAATTTTTTCAATATGCTTTTTATAGTAAAGAAAAAAACTTTTTCTAATCACACCATGTAATACCTTTAAGGAAATCCAATTTTTAGCCGAGTTACTATAATCACAATGATAGTCCATAATAAGTCGCACAGAAAAGTTTTTCTTTATATACCGAACTACTTCTGGTAAATTAAGGTGAATATCATGTGCATATATTAAGTCTGGCTTTTCAGATGCAATAATCTCACTTATATCGTCATACCTCCTTAACTTATGCAATATATTTAGCGAATATCTTCGCCGATAAATTACAATATCATTGTCAAGTTCTTTTGAGTTACCTAAACTTTTATCAAGTTTATCAGCATTATAATCAAACGGAGAATTGTAAGTTGATGTAACAACAACAACCGAATGCCCCATTTTAATATAGTACTTTGCTAGAAGATTGTCTTGATAAGTTTGACCGATTCCATAAAAATCGCATAACATTAATATTTTCATTTGTAACAGTTAATTATAGTAATTAGGCGTTGGTTTGTATAAAACAGTCTATTTAATAAATGCATCCGATAATTTACCAAAAAAAAATAGTGAATTTAGTCAGAAATGATAGTTTATTAATAATTTGAGTTTAATTCTGTTTTCACGTTATAACTGTTTTTATGGTTATATGCTAATATCAAACCTAGAAACACCCAAAAATCTGCTGAGCCGAACACATAACCTGAGGTTTGTGACATTGTGAATGTAAACAATCCAAAAGCCATTATAGGCATATAGGTTATTCGTTTATAGACTTTAATCAAAAAATTAAAAATTGCTAGACAGAACAAAAACAACCCGATAATTCCCGTTGAAAGAACAATATCGATAAAAATATTATGAGGAGAGCTGTTGTTTTCAAGAACAAAATAATGGGTACCAAAAAAAGGATTTCTTGCTATCTGCTCAAAACCAAACATAATTGACTTAGTTCTTTCATCTGTGCTCTCTTCCCCCCCTCCAGTTATACGTTGAAAGATGGTGAAAGTCTCAAAAAGAGGTGAATTAAATATTAAGAGTATAATAACTATTCCACACAGCAATTTAAACAACATCTTCACACTTAACTTTAAATTAAGAATGTAATAAGCAAATAAAACAGAAAACAATGCTAGCAAGGGGCCTTTAGACGCTGAGATTACTAAGTTGAATATTCCGAATAGCAATAAAATGAAATGATACCATTTAAATTTCTTTAGATAGAGTAAAGAAACTAAGAGATATGCTCCATTAACACCAATTGATATGGGGTTTAAATAGTTAATATCTGTATTTTCTGAGGATAACGAAACCCTTACGCTTGCATACTCCGCGATATCATATCCGTATTCAGCGATAAAGGTTATTCCTAAAATGACATTTATTATGGAGAAAAGTATAAGTAATAATTTATTAAATAATGACGTATCTAACTTTCTTCCAATAAGATAGGCGGCCACCATATTAATAAAACCTATACATACGCCTTGTGTGAAGTAATAAAATGAGTTTTGGATAGGATCAAGAATCAAATCTAATATGAAGAGATCTATTATAAATTTGAAAATATAATAAAACCAAAAAGCCAAAAGGAAGTACATGCTTTTTGTAAAGAGGAGATTGGCTTTAAGGAATATCTCCCTTGAAATGATCAAAATTGCAATTATGAATGCGGTAGCCCTATAAATTAAGCTTATAATATTGGAACCCATTTCTAAGTATTGATTCAAACTTGCAATAAGGGGGAAACAAAGTGCTATGTAGCATAGAGCCACAGGATACAAAAATTGTGAACTAAAGAATTTTTGCTTGAATTTATTCATTAAATATTATTTTCTTTTACGTTACTAGTAAACAAACTTCAGAATCTTAAAGATAATTTTCTTAATATAAGAACCTATAAAAAATCACCTATTAGTATTTTAATTGAAGAAAGATTTTCATCTTAAGAGCATTACAAGTTTTGCCTTGATAGCTTGAAAGTATAGAATAAATTTATTAAACTAAATATTACGTTATTTAATGAATAAAAAAGTACAGAAGCATATGGTGTATTAAAAATAAGATACCCTAAATAAAGAGAGGAGAAGCCTGTAGCAGTACTGATGAACTGTATTCTCATGTAAATCTTTTGCTTTTGCATTACATAAAACAAACTATTAAGTGGTAATGCTAAGAAGTCAAAAACCATCATTACACAAATAATTTGAGCAAAATAGCCCGAATCAGCCCATTCTTTCCCAAAAAAAAATGCGAATAACCAAGGTGATATAAGTGCCAATAACCCGTAAATAGGTATACTAATAACCAAAAGTTTTTTTAGTGTTGAAATATATAACTCTTTGCAGTTACCTCTTAGGTGAATAGCATCAATTGCGTCATTTCGAAATACATTTCCTATTGATGAGGTTAAAACAATACTTGGTATTCTTAACATTCTATTGGCTAAAGAAAACAGTCCAACTACAGAAGTATTAAAAAGTGTTGTAAATACCAACGGTACCATTTGTTGTGATGCTGTAGAAGATAGATCAGAAATAATCATAAATCTGGGAAAATTCACATAGCGTTTTGCGCTCTTACACATGCCCCTATAGCTAACTTTCTTCAAGTCCGAATCTTTAAAAAAGAAATAACTTAACAATAAGACAGACATTACCTGACCCATAACTAAGCTAAGTATTAAGCCAAACGTTGTAAATCCAATTAACCCAAAAACGACGTTAAACAATGTGGCAACGATAACTTGCGAAGTATTTGATATAGAAATTTGCCTATACTTTTTTTGTCTTTGTGCCCAATATTGCAATCCCGAAAAGCTGGCGGAGGCAAAAGTGCATAACGGTATCAGAAACACAATTGGAGATTGAATCAGCTCTGAATAAAATGTACTTGAGCTGAAAAATCTTAGAAAGAATAATATTAAAAAGTAAATGAATGAAATAATTAAGCCCAAAAAGAGTGTAAGTAAAAATACATTTTTGGCATCAGCATCTCTTTTTGGCAATCCAATCGCATATTCATATCTACCAGTAGTTAAAATTGCGGCTATAGTAGATACACTCGTAAAAAAAGCTAATAAGCCAAAATCTGCTGTTGAATACAGCCTTGTTAATATAGGAGTTGCGAGTACTAATATTCCTTGTGCAATAACAGTTCCTAATGCTAATGTTGTTACATTTTTCAAAAATTGATTTGCAAGAAACTTCTTTATAATCAAAATATTCATTTCCCTACCCGTCCAGTAACATTATTGCACTTCATTCCTAATTAAATAACTCTCGTCAACACCTAGCTTGTACATCAACCTAAATGCTTCTTTTAGAGCACCATTCATAAGATCTAGTCTTACTTATAATCTTAATGCTATCTTAAAAGCTCATTTACTTCTAAATAATAAAAGTATACTCTGAGTGCAGGTTTAAGGCTGTTTTTTAACTAAATATATACGCTCTATAATATCCACCACTTTTAGGCCCTCTAAAGCATTGGTAGTAATATTACCTTTACCGTTTATTACCTCTACAATATTTTCATAAATGTAATGATGGTTTGCTGCAGAGCCTTTATAAGGACCATAATCATTTGGTGGATTACTCTCTTTAAGAACCGGCATATCGTAGTCCTTGATATGGCAATACTCTACTTCATTCATGTATTGCCCACCCACTTTTAATGAGCCGTTTTCGGCAATAACCGTTATTGAACTTTCTAAGTTTTTATTCCAGATTGCGGTAGAATAATTCAAGCTACCCATACCACCATCAACAAAATCAAAACTCACAAAACCTGAATCTTCAAACTCTGTAGTGGTTTGATGGTTAAAGTCACTCAAACGAGCATTAATATTTTTGATATCTCCGAAATACCAGTACATTAAATCAATAAAATGCGAAAACTGGGTAAATAAAGTTCCGCCATCTAATTCTTTTGTTCCATGCCACGTAGTTGGTTTACCTGTTTTTGGGTCAGGTTTATAATAACGGTCATCACGGTTCCAATAACAGTTAGTTTGCACCATAAATATTTTACCCAAAACACCAGAGTCCAAAACTCCTTTAAGCCATTCGGAAGGTGGTGAGTATCGATTTTGCATCACACAAAAAACTTGCTTGTGTTTTTGTAAGGCCTTAAATATAATTTTCTCGCATCCGGCTTTGGTTAATGCCATTGGCTTTTCAACCACTACGTGGCAGTCTTTTTCTAATGCCTTTAAAGCATGTTCTTGGTGAAAACCA
The DNA here is from genome assembly GCA_037968815.1 of Pelobium sp. Classification (GTDB taxonomy): domain Bacteria; phylum Bacteroidota; class Bacteroidia; order Sphingobacteriales; family Sphingobacteriaceae; genus Pseudopedobacter. Next base: position 109,359 of record JBBKWF010000002.1, read on the forward strand.
TTTGGTGAAGCTATAGCAACAACATCCAAATCTAAATCTGAGGCAAACAATTCGTCTACAGATTTAAAGAACTTTGCTTGCGAGTAAGCATCTAAAGATAAATCAGACTTTTCCTTAGCATCACATAAAGCAACTAACTCGCAGTTAGTGTTACCTAAGATCATGCTGGCGTGTCGTTTGCCTATATGGCCACAACCGATAACAGCAAATTTTATTTTTTGATTTCCCCCCATTACTTAACCCGCTTAACTATGTTATTCTCTAATTTGTATTTTTGATTGCTTTCATCGCATAGAGCAATCCCTTCTTTATTAAAAATTAACCGATGCCCATATTCGCCAACCCAACCAATTTGTTTTGCAGGATTGCCTACTAGCAACGCGAAATCTGGAACCGGTTTAGTAACTACTGCTCCTGCGCCAATGAAAGCATACTTACCTATATCATTACCACAAACAATAGTTGCGTTTGCGCCAATACTAGCTCCTTTACCAACTTTAGTTTTAGCGTATTGGTTGCGTCTATTAATAGCACTCCTTGGGTTAATTACATTTGTAAAAACCATTGATGGTCCTAAAAACACATCGTCTTCACAAACTACTCCCGTATAAATAGAAACATTATTTTGAACTTTAACATTATTACCTAAAATAACATCAGGAGAAACAACTACGTTTTGACCTATATTACATTTTTCACCAATTACGCAATTACTCATAATATGGCTAAAGTGCCAAATACTTGTCCCTTTACCTATAACACTACCTTCATCAATTACAGCTGTTTCATGCGCCTTATATTTACTGTTCTCCATAAAATCCTTTAATAGCTTTTATGATAAAATCTTGAATTTCCGACTTCATTTCGGTGTGAACCGGTAATGAAAGTACGGACTGGCACAAAGAGTTTGAAACTGGTAAATCACCAACTACCCTACTAATTTTTTTAAAGGCTTCTTGCTTATTTAAAGGTATAGGGTAATAAATCATAGAAGGTATTCCTTTATTTTCTAGGTATTTTCTTAGCTCATCTCTTTTACCGTTTTTAATCTGAAGTGTATATTGGTGGAAAACATGAGTAGAACTATTATTTCGTTCAGGAATAACTAACCCGTTAAGTCCTTTTAAGGCATTATCGTAATAACTTGCGGCCTTTTCTCTAGCACTACAATAACTATCTAAGTAGCCCAACTTAACATTTAAAATTGCAGCTTGGAGTGTATCAAGTCGAGAATTTACACCAATGTATTTGTGAACGTACTTTTTTTCTTGACCGTGATTGGCAATCATTTGAATTTTTGCTGCCAGTTCATCATCGTTAGTAAATATAGCTCCACCATCTCCGTAGCAACCTAAGTTTTTAGATGGAAAAAAAGAAGTGGTTCCAATATCTCCAATAGTTCCCGCTTTTGCGGTTCTCCCGTCAGAAAAAGTATACGTTGCCCCTATTGCTTGTGCATTATCCTCAATTATATAAAGGTCGTAAGATTTAGCAATTGCGGAAATTGCTTCCATATCAGCACATTGACCAAATAAATGAACCGGAACAATTGCTTTGGTTTTTGGACTTATTGCCGATTTTATAATTTCAGCCGTAACGTTAAAAGTCCGGGGATCAACATCAACCATTACAGGTACAAACCCTAGTAACGCTATCACTTCCGTCGTGGCAACATAAGTAAACGATGGTACAATAACTTCATCACCCGGTTGCAGTGGCAGTGCCATCAACGCAATTTGAAGAGCATCAGTGCCATTGGCACAGGGGATAACATGTTTTACATCTAAATAAGTAGCTAATGATTTTTTGAACGAAGCTACCTCTGGTCCATTAATAAAATTAGCGCTTTCAACACAATTGTTTATTGCACTGTCAACCTCTGCTTTTATATTTTGATACTGACCTTTAAGGTCAACCATTTGAATTTTTTCCATTATAATCTTCCATCAATTATACTTCTGTCCAAACAAGCTTTTGTATCAAAAATCACAGTATCATTTCCGTTTTTAAGCTCTTTAAAATCAATACTTAAAAACTCTTTGTGAGAAACTGCTAAGATAATAGCATCGTAATGGTTATTGATGCTTTCTGTTAATGAAATTCCGTATTCATGCTCCACTTGCTTTGCATCTGCGTGAGGGTCATAAACATCAACCTGCAAACCGAATTGTTGAAGTTCATTATAAATATCAATTACCCTAGAGTTTCTAATATCAGGACAATTTTCCTTAAAAGTCACGCCTAAAATCAAAGCTTTAGCTCCTTGGATTCGGTGACCTTTGTGGATCATCAGTTTTATCACCTTATTGGCAACAAACATCCCCATATTATCATTCACTCGTCGTCCAGATAAAATCACTTGTGGGTGGTAACCTAAAGACTGTGCTTTATGCGCTAAATAATACGGATCCACGCCGATACAGTGACCACCTACCAGCCCTGGCTGATACTTTAAAAAATTCCATTTTGTAGCCGCAGCATCAATAACATCATTGGTATCTATACCAACTCTATCAAAAATTAGTGCTAATTCATTTACAAAAGAAATATTTACATCTCTCTGTGCATTTTCTATAGCTTTACTTGCTTCTGCAACTTTTAGATTTGGTGCTTTGTGTGTTCCGGCGGTGATGATACTTTTATAAAGCTGATCTACTACTTCTGCAATCTCTGGTGTGGAGCCGGAAGTGACTTTTTTAATTTTTGTAAGCGTATTCACTTTATCTCCAGGATTTATCCGCTCCGGAGAATACCCACAGAAAAAATCATCATTAAACTTTAAACCCGAATGTTTCTCAAGTACAGGGACGCAATCTTCTTCTGTACATCCCGGATAAACTGTAGATTCGTAAATCACAATATCACCCTTTTTAAGTATACTCCCTAGCATCTTTGACGCACTTAATAATGGTGTTAAATCTGGTGACTTGAACTGATCAATGGGAGTTGGAACAGTTACAATAAATATGTTTGACTCTTCTAAATCAGAAATCTGCGACGAAAAACTCAATCCGTTTCCGCTCGAAGATGACAACACCTCTTTTAACGAAATAATATCTGCTTCCTTTGTTCTATCTATCCCATTATTTAACTCTTGAACTCGCGTTTTATCAATATCGAATCCAATTACTGGGTATTTTTTAGCAAACTCTAAAGCCAGGGGTAATCCCACATAACCAAGACCAATAACTGCTATGTTTTTTTTATTCACTGATGATACGTTTATAATTTCTCTTAAATATTAAATAAAATAGAATTAAAAAACCTCCCATCACCCCCCCAAAGACAATTCCTTTTCCTTTTCCCAATCTATCATTTTTCAGTGGCAGTACTGGATTGTCTATCACTTGTATTAAAGGTTTATCATTTCTGAAATTAATTTTCGCTAATTCTAAATTTTTCACAATCTCTTCATAAACAGCTATACTAGCCTGTACATCAACTTGTTTTCGTTGAGAAGCAACCCTTAAAGTCTGAAAAGCAAGGTTAGAATTGGGATTAGCATCCACCGCAGTAGCCACTCCTTTGATACTCTCATTTAGCACCTTTCGCACACTATCTGCCTGACCTTGTAAAACAGCTAGGTTTTCCGATGATTTTTTAGTTTTAGTATTGACGTAAAAAGCATTAACCTTGCTTACAATATTATCCGTAAATGACTTTGCAAATAATTCATCCTTTGACTTAACCTTTACAGAGATAATGGATAATTTTTTATCTGGCCTTGAAACCTCCATTACACCTTTATTAATGGCTTCTACAAACTCCCCTATCACGGAATCTTGGGTTCTGGTAAAATCAGTTGGATTACTAAAACGGATAGTTTTAAGTTGAGGCTTTTTGTCCCACCCTTCACGAAGTTCATTAAACTCAATATAACGTTCAATCAAAGATTGCTTTTTATCACTAAAAGTATCAATAGTTAACAGTGTTTCTTGAATCATTCGGCGAGACTTATATAACTGGAGAATGTTATCTCCTCTAAAAATACCTCCTCCTCCCCCTCCAAGATCAATCCCAATCATTGATGCCAAACCTGCATATTGTCCTAATCCGCCTCCACTTTCTCCTTCTTCTAAAACAAAAGTGGTTTCTGCTGTGTAAGTAGGTTTTTTAATTAGCGCATAAGTTAAACCTAAAACCCCACCAATAATACCCGCAATTAAAATAGTTAACCACTTAGTCCATAAATAAGCCCACAATTCCTGAATTTTTAGTACTACTTCCTTTAACGAAATTTCATCCTCCACACTATCTTTATTATACTTATTTCCAACCTGATTAAGTTCATTATAATCAGGCACTTGCTTAACCATATTTTTTTCGTTGCTCTCCATTGGTTAGACTTCCTATTTTAACAAATTCATTACCCCTAAAACAATAGCGCCAAATGAAGCCAGTCCTGAAGTAATTCCTACAATTTCTGTAGCAGTAAGCTTTCGTTGCTCTTCTCTCTTAGGAACAAAAATCTCGGATCCTGTCTTTACTACTGGGAAGTTGTTAAATAATAAAAACTTCTTTGTACTACGTACAGAACCATTAGCGTAAATGATATATGATCGTCTTTTTAAAGCATTTTGACGAAAACCACCAGCACTTATAACATAGGATTTAAAACTTTTACTCTTATTATAAATTACGGTATTGGGGGATAGTACTTCTCCATTTACTTTTACCGTTTGTAATTGTTTAGGTACATTTAAAATATCCCCATCTTCTAAAAAAAGATCTTTCTTAGAACCTGGTTTCTCCAAAATAGTGGTAAGATTAATTCCGACAAAACTGTTTTTAATGGCTAAACTCTGATCATCCAAGGCCGTACTATCTTTAGCATTTTTTTGAATTCTTTTGAATTGCTCTATTTTTTGGCTCTCCTTTTCTCGATCTAATTGGCTCTGAAAACTGCCCCCTCTTTTTAAAGATGCTCCCTCTGTAAAAGAAAGTGCTGTTAAACCCCCAGCTCTTTTTACCAAATCAGAAAGTCGCTCGTCCTTTTTTGTGATGGTATAATAGCCAGGATACATAACCTCTCCTTCTATCTTTACTTGTTTCTGTACTTCGTAACCAGGAGAAGACCTCACTGTAATAATATCATAAGGTTCCAGTACAAACTTAGCGACCTCAATACTCAAGTTTCTGTTCACTTCCATTTGAAAAACTTCTGCGGTTCTGGCAGAAACAGAAGTCGCATCAGAGTTTTTTACTCTTCGGGAAATCTCTATTCGTTGTGGCGTAGCAGACTCTTTAAACCCTCCAGCTTTTAAAATCAACTCTTCCAAACTCATGTTTTCTGAAAAAGAGAACTGTCCCGGTCTTCTTACCTCTCCACTAATATTTACTTTATACTCCTCTTTTAAATCGAAAATAGAAGATATACTGATCACATCTTCACGTTTTAAGAGAATGTCATTGGCAGTTCCGTTCATTACCTTTTTAATATCGAAAGAAATCAATTCAGTATTCAAATCATCTGTTAACCTAGTAATATACGCTCGGTTGGTAAAAGCATCTTCTTTTAAGCCTTCGGCTCTATTTATCAGATTTTTAACCGTTAAACCTGGCTCAAGTTCATATTGTCCCGGCCTAAATACCGATCCGTTTATTGTAACCCTGTTTTCAAACCTATCTAAAATTTCGTTTACGAAAAACTTATCCCCACTACTAGGTTTATAAGTTGTAAAATCAGAAGCCACAACATCAGCAATTTTTTGCTCAGTAGCGGTGTTTCCAAGTACTTTTACCCTTGCTTTATACGCTCTTTCGGTAAATCCGCCTGCAAAAGATAATAAATCATTAAACCCTTCATTATCTTTTAATTCAAATATTGCTGGACGTTTAACTTCTCCAACAATTTCTACCCGTTTTTTATATACTGGCACTCTAATGATATCCTGATCTTGCAAGCGGATATTGTTTTTTAGATCACCTTTTAGCAAAAAGTCATAAACATCCAAAGTGGCAACTTTTCTACCGTTTCTTATGACTTCAATGTTCCTGAATGAACCATTATCTGTCGGACCACCTGATGAATAAAGCGCATTAAATAATGTGGCTAAAGACGGCAATGTATAAGTACCTGGCTTCATTACCTCGCCTGTTAAGATTACTTTTATACTTCGGATATTTCCAATTGTAACACTTAACTTGGTGTTACCAGAACTTAAGCCTCCATAGATTCCGGAAAGTTTACTTTTAATTCTTGCAGTCGCTGCCTCTACCGTTAACCCTCCTACTTGTGTAATACCAGCGTAAGGGATGTTGATAGTGCCTTCTGGACTAACTGTCAAACTGTAACTTACTTCTGAATAGCCATATATATCAATCAAAAGTTGATCTGAGGCGCCAATAACATAATTTAAAGGAGTTGCTAAACGTAAATTAGGCTCAAAAGTGGTAGATGCGTTAGCAAAAAGCTCCTTTCCAAAAATCTTAGACTTTAAGGTTTGGAGGGCGGCATCCGCTTCTGACTCCGTTCTTCTATCATCAGAATTCGCTATACTTGAAACTTCTCCTTCAAAATTTCGACTTCTACTACCATCTTTTCCTTTTACAGTTGCATCGGTTGTATCTGTAGTAGAGCTTTTGGCTTTTACAGCTTCAACTCTCGTTCTTAGTTTAGAAATTTCTGACGGTTGCATTCCACGGGAAGCCGCAATTTGCTCTAATTGCGATTCTGGCAAACCGCTAGATTGTATTTGCTTAATGATTTGACGGATTTGATCATCTGTTAAATCATCCACTCTTACATTAGAAAAACTTTGTTGATTAATACTTTGGGCTTTTACTTGATTAACTAACAATAGACTAGTTATCAAAAAGAAAAGTAGAAGCAGTTTTTTAATATTCATTTATAATAGTATGGTTTTTTACTTGATTTCTAATCGACTAATCAGTCTTTAACTATAAAAACATCTTAATTGAACAAATAATCTTGCAAAGGTACTTTTTTTTGAAGTAATATTTTTATTACAGAATCTATATGATTCACACGATGTTTTTTCTGATAACTATTGTAGTTAATCACAACAAAACATCGGTTTTTTTAGGAATTAGAACATAGATACAAATTGACTTTATTCAAAATAATTCATCGTTTGGTAACCGCCATCTTTTAAGTACTGGTCTTTTTTAGTCAAATGCAAATCAGACTGCATCATATCTTTTACTAATGCAGGTAAATCATACTTTAATTTCCAACCCAATTTTTCTTTTGATTTAGTTGGGTCTCCAAGTAACAACTCGACTTCTGTAGGTCTAAAGTATTTTGGATCAACCTTTACTACGGTTTGTCCTAACTTTAAAGCTTCTAAATTTAAGCCCAACTCTTTTGCTTTCTCTTGATCTACGTCAATGATAACTCCTTTTTCGTTATCATCTTTTCCAGAAAACTCAACTGTAATTCCTAACTCTTCAAAGCTCATCCTTACAAACTCACGTACAGTAGTAGTAACACCCGTTGCAATTACAAAATCTTCTGGTTTATCCTGTTGTAGAATCAACCACATTGCTTCTATATAATCTTTCGCATGTCCCCAATCTCTCTGCGAAGAAAGATTACCTAAGTAAATACAGTTTTGTAAGCCCATCCCAATTTTAGCAGCAGCTCTTGTGATTTTACGAGTAACAAAAGTTTCCCCACGTATCGGACTTTCGTGGTTGAATAAAATTCCGTTACAAGCAAACATATCATAAGCTTCGCGGTAGTTCACAGTAATCCAATAGGCATACATTTTAGCTACAGCATAAGGCGAACGTGGATAAAAAGGGGTAGTTTCTGACTGCGGAACTGCCTGTACTAACCCGTAAAGCTCGGAAGTTGAAGCTTGGTAAATTCTAGTTTTCTGAGCTAAGCCTAGCAGCCTTACAGCTTCCAAAATTCTTAATGTACCTATTCCATCTGCATTTGCAGTATATTCTGGTGTGTCAAAACTCACTTTAACGTGGCTCATTGCCGCCAAATTATAGACTTCATCTGGCTGAATTTCTTGTACCAAACGAATCAAATTGGTGGAATCTGTTAAATCGCCATAATGCAATGTCAGCTTAACACCTTCCTCGTGTTGATCTTGGTATAAATGGTCAATTCTATCGGTATTAAAAAGGGAGGTTCTTCTTTTTAAACCGTGAACTTCGTATCCTTTTTTCAATAAAAATTCTGCAAGATATGCTCCGTCTTGCCCAGTGATACCTGTAATTAATGCTACTTTAGCCATGTGTCTATTTTGAATGAAGGATCAAATGTTCCTTACTAATACTTTATTTATTTTTTTACGAGTGAAGAAACGAATGATGGGGTTTCTTTTTATAACTCTATATTAATTCTTAATGTCCGATTATAGAATAATCTTTTACAAAATTTTTCCGTCAGCAATGTCTACTAAGTATTTTCCGTAACCACTTTTCACCAAAGGTTCTCCCAGTTTACGCAATTGATTGACATTAATGAAGTTCATGCGGTAAGCTATCTCCTCTATACACCCAATTTTCAAACCCTGACGGTCTTCAATTACCTGCACAAAAGTGCCCGCTTGCATTAAAGACTCAAAAGTACCTGTATCCAACCAGGCTGTCCCCCTGCTTAATAAGCCGACTTTTAGTAAACCTTTCTCTAAATAATATTTGTTGATATCTGTGATTTCCAGCTCACCTCGCGGAGAAGGCTTAATGTTTTTAGCTACTTCCACCACGCTATTATCATAGAAATACAAGCCCGGAACTGCGTAATTTGATTTTGGTTTCTCTGGTTTTTCTTCAATTGAAATTGCTTTTTTATCAGCATCAAACTCTACAACTCCGTACCTTTCTGGGTCGTGTACCGGGTAAGCAAAAACCACCCCACCTTTTGGATTGTTATTCGCTTGCATTAGCTTTGCCATACCATCTCCAAAAAAAATGTTATCCCCTAAAACTAAAGCTACTGCATCATCCCCAATAAAATCTTCTCCAATGATAAATGCTTGCGCTAAACCATCAGGAGAAGGTTGCTCGGCATAAGAAAATTTACAGCCCATATTTGTCCCATCTCCCAAAAGCTTTTGAAATCCCGGCAAATCTTGTGGAGTAGATATAATTAAAACCTCACTAATCCCAGCCAACATCAAAGTTGCTAGCGGGTAATAAATCATTGGTTTATCGTAAACAGGCATCATTTGCTTGCTTACCGCTAAGGTTAATGGATGTAACCTAGAGCCTGTCCCTCCTGCTAAAATTATTCCTTTCAAATCAGTATCAACTAAATTGTTACAATATTTATAATGCTACAAATCTAAAAAATTAACCTTTATTTAAAACACTTATATTTTCTTCCAACTCATCATACCAGTCTTCACCATACTTCCTGATTAAAGGTTCTTTTAAAAATTGATACACTTTAACTTTATGCTCGTTGCCAAAGGTGCAAGCATCACTGCAAATACTCCACCTATCATAATGAAGCATATCAAATTCTGGGTATTGGGTTAAACGAATAGGGTATAAATGGCATGAAATAGGCTTTTTCCAATCAATAACTTTGTCCTCATAAGCTTTTTCAATAGCACACTTAGTGATACCATCTTCCCAAGTTACGTAAGCACATTCTTTATTAGTATCCACGCAAGTAGTAGTGTAATCCCCTTCAAAGTCTTTTACTGAAGTCCCTTGTTGTTCAATAGCTTCAATACCTTTCGCAGTCATATAAGGTTTAACTTTCGGATATATTTCTTCCAAAATCGCTAACTCATCTTCATTTAAAGGTGCTCCCGAGTCTCCCTCGATGCAACAAGCTCCTTTACATTTTTCTAAATTGCAGATAAAATTTTCTTTAATCAGCTCTTCCGAAACCAAATGCCCACCTATTTCTAACATTACTTTCTCACGCATATTCATTATCAAAATTCTGATTCTAGTTTAGGCACAAATATAACCTATATCTTTTACTGTTGACATTTAGTAGATGAGTAACAAAAAACTTCTTGGATTAACATTTATCAGAAGTGCAAGAAAACACTCTCGATCGGTCAAAACATCGATACTATAACAATGACTAATTTAATTTATAAGGTGCAATTAGCGAGAACTCAGGAATCAGCACATCAAATATCTCATCATCCACCAATCTTTTCATCTGGTAAGCGCCTTGCATAGAACCCATATCTGTTTTTAAATTACAGCCCGAAACATATTCGTGATATTGTCCGGGTTCAATAATTGGCTGTAAACCAACTATCCCTTCACCATCTACTTCTCTACGGGTTCCGTTTGAGTCAAAAATAACCCAGTGACGGCGGAGTAATTGAATGCTATAATTGCCCAAATTTTCAATCTGAATTTTGTACGCGAACATAAAATGCTCATTAGCCGGGTTTGAGTACTCTGGCTGATAAGTTGTTTCCACAGAAACTTTAACTCCTTCAGTAATTTGGGCTACCATGTTTTTATTGTACTTATTGTTTTCCTCAATTTATCAGAATAATTTTAAAAACGCAAAAATTAAACCAATTCCACGTCAAATTTATTCTCAATGTCGTTTAAAACGTCTTCTATGGCTTCCATGCTATCTAGCAAAACTAGTTTCATACGCCACTCTTTAAAATTAGCTATTCCTTTAAAGTAATTAGCATAGTGTCGTCGCATTTCAAAAATTCCCGTTTTCGGGCCTTTCCACTCTACCGATTTTTGTAAATGTATTTTGCAAGTATCCACCCGTTCTTTTAAAGTTGGCGGAGCCAAGTGCTCGCCAGTTTCAAAAAAGTGTTTCACTTCTCTAAATATCCAAGGGTAACCAATTGCAGCTCTGCCAATCATAATCCCATCCACCTCATACTCCAAGCGCCAATCAGCTGCTTTTTCGGGCGAATCCACATCTCCGTTACCGAAAATTGGGATTTTAATCCGTGGATTTCTTTTGATTTCTCTAATTAAAGACCAATCTGCACTACCCTTATACATTTGTGAACGCGTACGCCCATGGATGGTTAAAGCTTGGATACCTACATCTTGCAACCTTTCGGCAACCTCACAAACGTTTTTTGTATTATCGTCCCAACCTAAACGGGTTTTTACTGTTACAGGTAGGTGTGTCGCCTTAACTACTGCGGAAGTCATTTCCACCATTTTATCAATATCCTGCAATAAACTTGCACCCGCACCGCGGCAGGCTACGTTTTTTACAGGACAACCATAATTAATATCAATTAAATCTGGATTTGCCATCGAAGATATTTCTGTTGCTTGGCGCATATGATCAACCTCAGAACCAAAAATCTGAATTCCAATGGGTCTCTCGTATTCAAAAATATCCAGTTTTTGACGGCTTTTTGCCGCATCCCTAATCAAACCTTCGGAAGATATAAATTCGGTATACATCAAATCAACCCCGTTCTGTTTGCACACAAAGCGGAAAGGCGGGTCACTTACATCCTCCATCGGCGCAAGCAAAATCGGGAAGTTCCCTAAATCGATATTTCCTATTTTAACAGACATTTAGCAATCAAATCATTAATTTAACCGCAAATTTACCAAAAAAGTATTTATTATGCCTTACCTCCGAGAATCGAATGCGTATCATCCTTTATTGCAAGTGATGTTTTTGATATTATGGGCAATTGTAGGGGCTTTAGTTTTTACAGTTATTGGTATGATAGCTTGGTTTATGTTCAACAGTAACGTCGATCTTTCGTTACTGATGGGAAACCCCAATGACATGGATATAAACCTATTGAGGACGCTACAAATTAGCAGTTCTGTGGGGATGTTTATTGCGGGGCCAATTGCTTTTGCCTACACAAATCAGGTAAAACCGAAACATTACTATTTTTTTGACACCAAAATAAACCCGGCTTTGTTGCTTACTGTTTTTTTATTGATGCTTTTTGCCACACCTCTATTTGAGTGGGTTGCATTAATGAATCAAAAAATGAACTTACCGGTTTCATTAAAAGAACTAGAAGTTTGGATGAAAGCCAAAGAACTAGAAGCCGGGGAACTCACAAAAAAGCTATTAACAATGAAAAGCTATGGCGACTTAGCCATTAACTTATTAATGATTGCCGTAATACCCGCAATTGGCGAGGAGCTTTTTTTTAGAGGAGGCTTACAAAATGCTTTAGGGCAATGGTTCAAGAACCACCACGTTGCTATTTGGACTACCGCAATTATTTTTAGCGCTATACATATGCAGTTTTATGGCTTTTTTCCAAGAATGTTATTAGGCGCTTTGTTTGGTTATCTGCTGGTTTACGGAAAAAGCATGTATTTACCCATTTTAGGGCATTTTTTAAATAACGGAAGCGCTGTAGTGATGGCTTTTGTTTTGCAAAAACAAGGAAAAAGTTTGGAGAATTTAGATCAGATTAGTTCTTTTAATGCATCCGGTTACCTTATTAGTGCAATAATTACTTTAGCTTTACTTTTCTATTTTTTTAAACAAACTAAAGAAAACGAAACCGTTTATGGATGAAAATTGGACTAAGGTTTACACCTCAACAGATTTTTACAAAGCCGAAATTGTACGACAAGTACTTATAGACCATGAGATTGAAGCGGTATTAATGAACAAACAAGACACATCTTATAAGTTTGGAGAAATACACATAAACATCCCTAGTGTTCATCTTGAAGAAGCTTTAGAGATTATCTTAAAAAACAATTTATAATGAAAACAAGAGCTATAACGGGTTTAATTTTTGTTTTAGTGATGTTGGCTTCATTGTTAAGTGGTGCTTACGTTTTTGTAACGTTCTACATCTTTTTAAGTTTGATGTGCTTAGTAGAGTTTTTTACACTAGTAAAAACTACAGGACTTAGGCCACACAAATCCATAGGCTATATTGCTGCCTTAATCATCTTTGGTTCAGTTGCCGGCAGATACTTTATAGACTTTGAGAGTAAGTGGTTACTCATCAACATTCCTTTATTCTTCGGTATTTTTATCCGGGAACTTTACAAAAAATCGGCTCTGCCGTTTAGCAACATTGCCTATACCTTTTTAGGGTTGATTTACGCTGTTGTCCCTTTTATTTTTTATGTGAGTTTGGCATTTATTTCTGGGGAATATAACTTTCATTTAGCTTTAGGCTTTTTTCTGATGCTTTGGGCTAACGATACTGGTGCGTATTTATTTGGAGTTAAGTTTGGAAAAAGCCGTTTATTTGAAAGACATTCGCCAAAAAAATCATGGGAAGGTTTCTTCGGTGGAATTTTTACGAGTGTTTTAGTGGCTTATATTATCTCTCACTTTTATAACGACTATGCCGTTTACCACTGGATGATGATGGGCTTAATTATATCTTGCTTTGGCACCCTGGGAGACTTGGTTGAATCTATGTTTAAAAGAAGTATTGATATTAAAGATTCCGGTAAAATTTTACCTGGTCATGGCGGTGTATTAGATCGCTTTGACGGACTGTTGCTTTCTGCTCCAGTAATTTTCGTTTACTTGTATTTGATTACTTATTAGTAATTTCGCATAAAATTATAAAAAATGACTTTTCATAAAGAAGGATATACCTCATTAGCGCTTTGCGTTTTATTTATCGCAATTACCAACGTACTTATCAAATATTACATTCCGGATGTAACATGGTTTGTATGGCTGTGGTATGGCGTTTCGTTATTTTTGTTTATCACGATAGTTCAGTTTTTTAGAAGCCCAAGCAGAACTTTAACTATTAATGAAAGACATATTATTTGCCCAGCAGATGGCAAAGTAGTAGTAATTGAAGAAACTGAAGAAGGTGAATATTTCAAAGATAAACGCGTTCAACTTTCTGTTTTTATGTCTCCAGTAAACGTTCATGTTAACAGAAACCCAATTAGTGGAATTGTAAAATATTTCAAGTATCACCCGGGCAAGTATTTGGTAGCTTGGGATCCTAAATCATCTACCGAAAATGAAAGAACTACAACGGTTGTAGCTCATGAAAAAGGTTTTGAGATATTATATCGTCAGATTGCTGGTGCTTTGGCTCGTAGAATTGTTTGGTACTTAAAAGAAGGTGGCCAAGTAGAGCAAGCAGAGCAGTTTGGTTTCATAAAATTTGGATCTCGCGTTGATGTATTCTTGCCTTTAGGTACAAAAATCAATGTTAATTTGAACGAGGTTGTAAAAGGCGGTGTTACCGTTTTAGCTACTTTGCCTAATAAAGTTTAAGCTCTTTTTTTCAGAATACAGACGCAAAAAAGTACAAAAAAAGCCTAACAGATTTCAAAATCTGTTAGGCTTTTATATTTCAATTTATCTCAACCCAGAAAAGGTATCTCCGTCATTTACGTTTCCAGAATTGTAGCCTTTCATAAACCAGTGCATTCTTTGTTTTGAACTGCCATGTGTAAAAGCATCTGGCACTATACGACCTTGAGATTTTTGTTGAATAGCATCGTCGCCAACAGCTTGTGCAGCACTCATAGCTTCTTCAATATCGCCATTTTCTAAATACTGCTTATTGTAATGTGCAAAAATACCAGCATAAAAATCGGCCTGTAACTCTAGCGCTACAGATAATTTATTCGCTTCTTTCTCGCTTAAGCCACTTTGCAGTTTACGTACTTTTGCAGAAGTCCCTAACAAAGTTTGAATATGATGCCCCACTTCATGGGCGATAACGTAAGCCGTAGCAAAATCACCTCCTTTCGCACCAAACCTGGTTTTTAACTCTTCCATAAATGAAAGGTCAATATATACTTTTTGGTCTGCTGGGCAGTAAAATGGCCCAACAGCAGATGAAGCGCCGCCACATTCCGTTTGAACGCCATCAGTAAACAAAACCATTTTCGGCTGTTGATAGCTGGAACCTTCATCGGTAAATATTTTCCCCCAAACATCCTCAGTATCTGCAAAAACAACAGATACAAATTCACCTTGTCTTATTTCAGCCTCCGATAGCTCTCTTTGTTCTCCGCCACCACCGCTTTGTACTATTTGGTTTTGGATTTGGTTTAAAACCTGAGCGCTATCGCCACCTAAAAACATTTGGGCAACTAAAAAAATGACTCCAATAATCCCTCCGCCAACTGCTATTTTTCCACCCGACAAACCTCTGCGGTCTTCAACATTACTGCTACCGCGTCTTCCTAACCATTTCATATAATTATTTTAGCGTTTGGTTAGCGTCAAACAAAAATACAACCAAGTTTTTGTTTTAAAACTTAAGCGGTTTGATCATCGGTGGTAGCGTCTGGTGCATTAGTAGCAACAGACTTTATGCCGTTCTCCATTGATGCGCTGCTTTCGTACATTTCGCTAGTTCCTATTATCTGACCATTAGTAGCTTTCAAATTGAAATACCACTTGCCATTTTTTGATTCTTTTCTGTCAAACTTAGCATCATCTTGTGAATTCTTTTTTACAGACTCAATACCATTAACACAGCTGGCTTTTTGTTTGTAGCCCTCACTCCCTAAAATTTCTTGTCCGTTTCCAGCTTTTAAGCTAAACTGATACTCGTCGTTTTTTCTTAGTGTAATTACAAATTTTCCCATATTATTATCTTTAATGTTAAACTCTTAATATAGTGATTTTTCTTTTTCATATCCCCACAAAAAGAAATTTTAGTTGAACCTGGGTATATAGAAAAAAGTACACCTCCTGTTAAATTTTACTTAGCAATAGCCACTAATGACCTTTTAATGAACATATAACTATCTAAAAAAATTATATTTGAAGTATGAAAAAAATAATCACTTTTATTTTACTAGCCGTTACTATTAACGCTAACGCACAAGTAAAATCAGCATTTGTGCAACAAGTTGAAAAAGCGTTCTCAACCAATAAATTCCATAATAATGATTTGGTGTCTTTTGATATCGCTTTAAAATTTAATGGAAAAACCACTTTAAAAGGCCAAGTGATTTCCGCAACTAATTCAAGTGCTATAAAACTGATTAAGGAGGATGGAACTATAGTGGTTTTTGATGGCAAACAAGTTTGGATAAACTCAAACACAGGAAAAAACAATACCAGAGCGAGGTTTGATGTTTTTACATGGCAATATTTTTTTATGGCTCCGTTTAAAATGTCTGATGGTGGTACAAAATGGACAGATTTAGGCGAACAAAAATATTTAAATGACGAAAAATTAGAAGCTGCACAACTTTCTTTTGAAAGCGGAACTGGTGATGCTTCTGGAGATTACTACGTAGTTTATAAGGATAAAAACTCATTAATTAAGGCGATGGGTTACATTGTAACTTTTGGAGGTAAAAGTTTAGCAGAAGCAGAAAAAAACGCACACGCCATAGTGTACAATAATTATAAAAAAATTGACGGAGTTTATTTTGCTCAAAACTGGAATTTCCATAACTGGAATAAAAAGTCGGGTTTGACTAATAAAATTGGAGAAGCCAACATTAGCAACATCAAGTTTATGAAAAAAGGAACTGTTGATTTTACAAAACCTGTTGAGGGAGTGGGAGTAACGCTAAATAATTAAAGCTTTGATCTTCATATTACACCGCTCTATGGGAGGAATAATATGAAGACTTTATATTTTGGATGTAGTCTATTTCGGTGTCTGTTTTTTCCTTTTAAAATACTTAAAGAATCTGCTACCAGTTGGATAACGTCTTTTACTGGTGATGTTGTTAAAAATAAAAGCGGTAATTAACAAAATAAGCGACCCAGAAA
Source organism: Pelobium sp. (assembly GCA_037968815.1). Taxonomy (GTDB): domain Bacteria; phylum Bacteroidota; class Bacteroidia; order Sphingobacteriales; family Sphingobacteriaceae; genus Pseudopedobacter. Next base: position 125,962 of record JBBKWF010000002.1, read on the forward strand.
GTACAGGCGACAGTACATACAAATAACCCAAGTGCTTTATTTTTTCTGTTCCGATAATTGCGATTAACGCAGTGGCACCTCCAGGAGGATGCAGTGTTTTAGTATACTGCATAGCCACAATAGAGAAGGATACGGCAAGCGGAGCAGCAATATAAATGAGATCTGGAACCAGTTTTGCCACCGTAACTCCTATCAAAGCGGAAACTAAATGCCCACCAACTAAATTTCGGGGTTGTGCTAAAGGACTTTGGATGTTTCCATAAATCAACACACTTGAGGCACCAAAAGAACCGATTAAAAATATACTTTCCTCCCTTGTTAAAAGTTGCGTTTGAACTAACGCTATTATACCAATGCCCACAAACGCACCGATAAAAGACCAAAACTTCTCTCGATAATCAACTAAAGTTTCCTTGTAAATAATGTATTTAGAAAGTCGGTAAGTTCGTTTAATGCTTTTCTTCACTATTTATTGTTTGATTTCCTTTTAAAATTAACTGCAACATGAGCCCAAATACAATTACCAACACACAGCCGAAAAGATTGAGCCAAAGGTAGGCCATCCAGTCATACTTAAAAGCGACAAATACAAACACTTCGGTAATAATTGCACCGTAAAAAACAGCTTTTCCACCTACAGATTTAAAGTAAAAAGCAACTAAGAAAATCCCTAAAATGGTTCCGTAAAATAGCGAACCTAAAATATTTACCGCTTCCAATAAGTTGCCCAACTTACTGGCAAAAAGTGCCATAGCAATACTAATTACTCCCCAAAAAAACGTAGTTATTTTACTAATATTAAGATACTTTAAATCGCTCCCGGTTTTATTAATCAGTCTTTTATAAATATCAATTGATGTGGTAGAAGCTAAGGAATTTAAAGCACTTGCAGTTGAACCCATTGATGCTAAGCATACAATAGCAATCAGTAATCCAATTAAGCCTTTCGGCAGATGTTGAGTAACAAAGGTTAAAAACACATAATTGGTGTCATTTAAGTCTGCATCGGGGTTGTTTTTTTTCATTACCTCCAAAGCATCTAGTCTTTTTTGTTGTAGATATAGATTGGCTTCTTTAACATCAGCACTTGCTTGCTCAATATTTGTATTGTTGCTAAGTGCGTTATCAAGTGCAATTACTTTTTTATTTTTATCGGCGAAAGCCAAATCAAAATCATGCTCTCGCTCTTTAAACTCGGCTTTATAACTAGAGGTTTTTATTTTATTAAGCTCGTAACTGTTAAAAAATATCGGGGGTTTTTGATATTGGTAAAAGGTAAAAACTAAAATCCCTATCAGTAAAATCAAAAACTGCATCGGTATTTTCAACATTCCGTTCATCAATAAACCCATCCGGCTTTGCCCAACCGAACTGCCTGTTAAATAACGGCCAACCTGCGATTGATCTGTCCCGAAGTAAGAAAGTTGCAGAAACAAACCACCAATAATCCCCGTCCAAACGGTATAACGATTATCTAAATCAAATTTCCAGTCAATCACATTCATCCGGTCCATTTTACCGGCAATTTTTAAAGCTTTTACAAAACCTACATCGCCCGGCAGTAATTGCACCACCATAAATCCGGCTAAAAACATCCCACAAAAAATAATGCTCATCTGTAGCATTTGGGTATACGAAACTGCTTTGGTTCCGCCATAAACGGTATATAAAACTACTACGCTACCAATAAAAAGTGTGGTATAAACAGTGTCTATATTTAAAATTGTAGATAAAATAATGGACGGCGCATAAATGGTAATCCCGGTGGACAGCCCTCGCTGAATCAAGAAAAGAAATGCGGTAAAAGCTCTGGTTTTCAAATCAAAGCGTTGCTCTAAAAACTCGTAAGCAGTATAAACTTTAAGTCGATGGTAAATAGGTACAAAGGTGATGCAGAGAATAATCATGGCTATAGGAAGCCCGAAATAAAACTGCACAAAACGCATTCCATCAGAATACGCCAAACCCGGTGCAGAAAGAAATGTAATAGCACTTGCCTGCGTAGCCATTACCGATAAACCTACATTATACCAAGGCAAAGAACGGTCGCCAAGTAGGTAGCCGTCAATATTTTTAGTGCCTCTGCTTTTGTAAATACCATAAATTACGATAAACAAAATGGTAACAGAAAGTACCAGCCAGTCTATCCAACTCATGAAAAATAAGAGGTAAGAAGGTTAAACACTAAAATTAAAAAAACCAGCCAACACAAAACAATTGTGTAAAACTGGTTCCAATTTTTTATAAAAGGTGGAAGCTCTTGCTTAGGCTTGTTCTCCACGACTTTTGTTAATCAAGAACTGAAATAGCCCGCCGGTTAACACGCCCAAAACTGCACCAGTAAAAATATGGCAATTTACAGCTAAGCCCGTCAAAGTACCGCACACTAAACCAATTACATAATATAACCAGTTGTATTTTTGATAGTTAAAGTTTTCTTCCATTGTGTTTTGAATGTTTGCCTTCAAAAATAAGGCATTATGTGTTAAGATAAAAGTTAAAAAGTGGATTTAACAAAAAAGAGACCGTATTTATTCTGGTTTTTAATTAACAGGCGGGCAAAGAAGACTCTTAAACACTAGGTATATAAAGTGGGCTCTCTTTAGGCAATAAAAAACGGTTGCAACCTAAGTCGCAACCGTACCACAAACAATTGCTACTCCTAGCAATATTTCTTTCCCATTAATACGCTAAAGGTAAGTAACAATAAAAATTAAGTCCTACCCAAAAACACGTAGTTTTAAAATAAAAAACCCCGTATCTAAAATTAGAAACAGGGTTTACTTGATGTGAGGAGTTTTTTTTTAATTAACTTCCTTTTTGTTGATCGGCGTAAGCAAAAACTTTTTGTAATAAAGAAGTACTTCTAGCGCCTAAATTCTCTCTAATTTTTAATTCCTCTTTAGCAACCTCTATAAACATTCCGTCAATAGCTTGGTCTGTTACATAAGAAGTTAAGTTGGTGTTAATAGGCTTAACCAAAGGTATTTTGTTGTAAGTCGATGTTACATCGCCCCAATATTTAGTAGCACCAACTTTGCTTAAGCTATTACTAATTATCGGGCTAAACTTAGCCGCCAAAGCAGCGCTTGTAGTTCTTTTAAAATAAAGTGTAGCTGCATCTTGGTTACCTAATAAAATACCGGTTACATCCTGAAAGCTCATTTGCTTAATGGCGTTTACAAAAATAGGCTTGGCTTCTTGTGCGGCGTCTTCTGCTGCTCGGTTGAAGCTGGTAATTACGTTATCACATAAACTGTTTAAACCAATTGCTCGTAAAGTATTTTCTACTTTTTTCGCTTCTTCCGGAAAGAAAATTTTCACCGCCATATTACCCAAATAACCGTCTTTTGACGATAAGCGTTCAGTACTATAATTTGTTCCTAATTCTAAAGCTTGTTTTAAACCTAAGCTCATTTCTGTACTAGAAGGTGTTCCTAATGTTTCGGTAAGTATGCCAGCGTATTGATTTAAAGTATCACAGCTTGACAATATCAATGTTGAAGAAAGTATGGTAATAAGTGCTAATTTTTTCATTCGCTTTTTTTTACAAAGATGGCAATTATATACTTATGCCCCATATCTCTTTTAAAGAAACACTTTCGAAAACAAAAACACAGTAGTTCCATGTTATGAAAATCACTAAACTAGCAAGGTGTACCCATTCCCGGCAGTTACGGATCAAGTGCCGATGACCAAAATTTTAATAAAAAAAAAGGAAGGAATCTTATCGAAACCTTCCTCTAGTTTTTTGTTAAAGTTTACTCTGGAAACCCAGAGCTTAAAACTTATTACCTATAACTTTATAAACTATTTATTATCCACCTCAGCAAAAACTTTTTTCATTAAATCGGTAGTTCTAAAAGCACTACTCTCTCTAATTTTAAGTTCTTCTGCAGCAATTTTTTTAAATAAACCATCTATTGCCATTTCTGTGATATATGCTTTTAAGTCAGGATTAATTTTAGTGGCAAAAGGTACTTTGTTATACCTATCTGCAACGGCTCCATAATACTTTGTTACCCCAACTTTTTCTATGCTTTCCTCAACAATGGGATTAAAAACCGTAGTTAAAGAATCTGTGGTAGTTTTCTTGAAATAATTGGTTGCCGCATCATCACTCCCCATTAAAATATTAGTAGCGTCTTTTATAGTCATCTGTTTTACAGCATTTACAAAAATTGGCTTAGCTGTTTTCGCAGCATCTTCTGCAGCTCTGTTAAAGCTTAAAATAGCATCGTCACAAATTTTATCTAAACCAAGACTTCTTAAAGTTTTTTCAGCTTTTAAAGCTTCCGGCGGAAATAATATTTTAACCGCTTGATCACCAAAAAAACCATTTTGGGTTGATAGCAAATCTGCACTTTTTGTTGCTCCAACTTCTAATGCTTGTTTTAAAGCTGTGGCAATATCTGTAGGATTTAATGATGTTGTACCTATTGTACCGCCTGCAACTGTTTTTGCTTTATCAAGCAATTTACCAAACTGTGCAAAAGCACTTGTGGATAACATTATAAGCACTAATAAAGCTGTTATTTTTTGATTTATTCTATTCCTCATCATTTTTTGAAATTACATCTTTTTTACTCAAAAGCTTAGCATTTTCTACTAATTGGATAAATTCTGCCCTATAACCATTATCATCTACCCCTTTTCCTGTCTTTGCTAAAGCAATAGCGTTATCGAAATTAGCGTTTTGTTTAAACTCCGAATCTCTTATTAACAAACCAAATTCAGCAACAGCGGCAACAAACTTAAAGTCAATACTAGCGTTTTCTATTTTTAGGCCTTTATCCATCAACGCAACACTTAGTTCTTTACTTTTATTTGCATCGGGTAGTTTATAACGCATTTTCACAGTTAATAGTTCGTCAGAGTTGCTAACGCCACTAGGTTTTTGGTACTTCATTTCATCTGTTTTTTTAACAAACTCATCTTTATAACCTTTCGGGATAATTTCATAAAGTGCAGTTACTGTATGTCCAGAACCCATTTCGCCAGCATCCTTTTTATCGTCTTTAAAGTCCTCGTTGTTTAACAAACGGTTTTCATAACCTACCAAACGGTAAGCTTCTACTTTAACAGGGTTAAATTCCACCTGTAGTTTAACGTCTTTTGCAACTGTAAATAATGTACCGCCAAACTCGTTAATTAAAACTTTTTTGGCTTCGTTAATTCCATCAATGTAAGCGTAGTTTCCGTTGCCTTTATCAGCGATAGCTTCCATTTTGCTATCTTTCAAATTACCACTTCCAAACCCTAAAACACTCAAGAAAATACCATCGTTTCTATAGCTTTCAATCATTCTTTGCATTTCTGCATCGCTACTTGCGCCAATGTTAAAATCGCCATCGGTAGCCAAAATAATTCTATTGTTTCCGCCCTTAATAAAATTGTTTTTTGCGGTTTCATAAGCCAATTTAATTCCGGCACCACCTGCTGTTGAACCACCGGCAGATAAATTGGTTAAAGCATCTTTAATTTTTTGTTGATTATTTCCGTTAGTGCTTGGCAAAACCAAACCGGCAGCGCCAGCGTAAACCACAATAGCTACTTTATCGCTCGGTCTTAATTGGTCAGTTAACAACTTTAAAGAAGTTTTTAAAAGCTCTAACCTATCCGGACCTTGCATAGAACCCGAAACATCAATCAAAAAAACCAAGTTTGATGCTGGCAAATTTTCGGTACTAATGGTTTTTGCTTTTAAGCCAATACGTACCAAACGGTGATTTTTATTCCAAGGTGCATCGGTCACATCAGCTGTTATACTTACCGGATCATTTCCTTTTGGTTCTGGATAATTATAACCGAAGTAATTAATCATTTCTTCTACCCTAACCGCATCTTTTGGAGGCAACTGACCACGTTGAATAAACCTACGCATATTACTGTACGATGCCGCATCCACATCAATAGAAAAAGTAGAAAGTGCATCAGTCATTGGACTTTTGAAACCGTTTTCGGTAATGGCGTTATAGCTTTCGGTATTATAATCTTGTGTTGAGTACATGTTGTTTCCACTAAAACCTCTTACGGACATCATTTTCGCATTGCCCATGGTAGTTATATCCCGCTTTTGTCGAACTCCGTACCCAACTACAACAACCTCTTCTAAAGCAGTGTTATCGGGTTTTAAAATAACTTTCAATTCTTTACCATTAATTTTAACCTCTTGGGTTTGAAATCCCAAAAAAGAAACAGTTAAGGCTTTCTCTTTCTTCGATAGACTAAAACTGAAATAGCCTTTTGCATTGGTCACCGAATAATTTTGGGGATTAGTTTTGGCTTTTACAATTGCGCCACTAACGGCAACGTTATTATTATCGTAAACAAAACCGTACACTACTTTGCTGTCATCGGTTTTAAAACTGCTTAGCATCAGCGCAAGCATAAGAAAGGAAAGTAAATTTTTCATGATGTTTATCTTTAAATTTGATAACATGATGCTTTTAAAAAGCTTTTTCCATAAACAGCCCAATTATTTTTTTTATTATTGATAATAGATGGTTACAATTCCTGAGCAAACAAACAGCAATAAAGCTGATGAGCATTGGGTTGCCGAGTATAAAAGCTCTGGCGATTTGCAGGTTTTAGGAAACCTATACAAAAATTATATGCCTCTGGTTTATGGTGTTTGCCTAAAATATTTTAAAAACTCAGAACAAAGTCAGGATGCTGTAATGCAAATTTTTGAACAGCTAATTGATAAACTTAAAAACCACGAAGTAAAAAATTTTAAAAGCTGGCTGTACGTATTAGCAAGAAATTTTTGTTTGATGGCGTTACGCAAAAACAAAAATATTAGCATTGTAAATATTGAAGATACTTTTGTGGAATCTGATGCTTTATTGCATCATGATGAAAGCGACACAAAAGAAAACCGTTTATTATTGATGGAAGCTTGTTTAGAAACACTTGTAGAAGAACAGAGAAAAACCTTGCAACTATTTTATTTAGAACAAAGGTGCTATACAGAAGTTGCCGATAAAACAGGTTACGAGCTAAAAAAAGTAAAAAGCTACATCCAAAACGGAAAAAGAAATCTTAAAATTTGTATCGAAAAAAGCAGTGAATAACCCGCAACACGATATCGCCCTTATCCGTAAATACCATAACGGAGAGCTAAGCCCAACCGAAAAAAACCGATTGGAGGCAAGGGCTTTGGACGATCCTTTTTTACAAGATGCGTTGGATGGTTACGAAAGTTTGGGCATAAAAGCTGATGAGCTTTTAGCTTTAGAAAACCGCCTGGACTTAAGGTTAGAGAAAAAAGCCAAAATAATTACACCAGTTTGGGGGCTTAAACAATGGGGAATTGCGGCTTCTGTACTTTTATGTATTGCTTTAGGAAGTATTTATTTTAATCAAGTACCAAAAAACAAAACCATTGCACTAAATGATATTCAGCAGAAAGAGAACATTCCTCAGTCTGAAAAATCAAAAATAACTCCGCTAAAAAACATAGATGAAGATGAATTAATTATTGCACCACAAGCGGATAGAGGCATTGAAATAGCACAGAATACTACAACATCAAATAAATCTGAAAGCTTTACTCCAGAACTAGACATTATTGTTGAACCTATTGCCTCTGTATCAGAAAAAATAAATTCGTCATCAGATTTAGAAGAGGTTGCCGTTATTGGAGCCGGAGTTCAAAAGAAGCAAAGCATAACAAACTCAGTATCTAGTATGAGTTCCGAAAACTTGATTGCTTCAAGAATGATGCGAGCCGAAAAACTAGCACAAAGTAGCAAGCTAAAAGGCAGAATTATTGACGACAATGACAATACTCCATTACCGGGTGTTTCTGTCAAAAACTTAAAAAGTGGTATCATTAAGCAAACAGATGCAAATGGAGAGTTTACAATTGACGTAAACAAAAATGATGACTTAGCAATTAGCTCATTAGGTTACGAAACTGAAAACAAAACAATTCAAGAAAAAGACGATTCCCTTTTAATTGCACTTGCGCCATCGAAATCTTCCTTATCAGAAGTAGTGGTAGTAGGCTATGGAACTGTTAAACGAGAGAAAAACCTGACAGTTGGTCCAAAAGTTGGATGGCGTAGGTTTAGGCTGTATATTGAAGAACAAACCGAAGCAACAAATATAGGAAACGGAAAAGTGCATTTACAGTTTATAATTAAGCCAAATGGCGAACTTTCAGACTTTAAAATTATTGATGCATTTTCTCCAAAAGCAGGCGTAGCCGCTATAAATATTATAAAAAATTACAATGGCGGTTGGCTTGGGTCAAATGAAAAAATTCCGCACAAAACAGACATTACAATCAAGTTTAAATAATATAAATCGACATGAAAAAACTACTATTTCTTATCCCTGTTATTTTACTTTCCTGTACACAAAATAAGAAAGCTGAAGATGCTAATACAGATAAACTTACGGTTGGTGTAGATCCTCACTCTTTTGCAAATCCAAAAGAAAATGTAGTTACTCATTTAGACTTAACGCTAGATGTTAATTTTGCCAATGAGCAATTAAAAGGATTAGCTGTTTGGACAATAAATCACGTCACAAAATCTGATGAAATTGTTTTTGACACACAAGGCTTAAACATTGAAAAAGTAACTTTAGACAACGATACAGCTGATGTTTTTTTTGCTTTAGGTGATAAAGTTGAGTTTTTAGGGCAAGCATTAAGTATCCCTATTAATCCAGAGACAAAAAAAGTGAATATTTATTACAGCACCCAAAAAGACGCGAAAGCTTTACAGTGGCTAAATCCACAGCAAACTGCCGGAAAAACTCAGCCTTTTTTGTTTACACAGTCTCAAGCAATTTTAGCTCGTAGTTGGATACCTACACAAGACAGCCCCGGAATTAGATTCACCTATAATGCAACTGTAACCGTTCCGGAAGGCTTAATGGCTTTAATGAGTGCAGAAAACCCTACAGAAAAAAATCCAGAAGGAAAATATCAGTTCGAGCAAAAACACGCCATTCCTTCTTATTTAATGGCATTGGCGGTTGGCGATATCGCTTTTAAAGCTATTGACAAAAGAACTGGCGTTTATGCAGAGCCATTGATGCTGGATAAAGTTGCTTACGAGTTTGCCGATATGGGTAAAATGGTAATCGAGGCCGAAAAAATTTATGGCGATTACAGATGGGGCAGATACGATGTTTTGGTTTTACCACCTAGCTTTCCTTTTGGCGGAATGGAGAACCCTATTCTAACTTTTGCTACACCAACAGTAATAGCTGGTGATAGATCTTTGGTGAGTTTAATTGCGCATGAATTGGCGCATAGTTGGAGCGGTAACTTAGTAACCAATGCCACTTGGAATGATTTCTGGCTAAACGAAGGTTTTACCGTTTATTTTGAACGTAGAATTGTGGAAGCGTTATACGGAAAAGAGGAGGCTAAAATGCAAGAAGTTTTAGGCTATAACAGCTTAATGGAAAACATTAAAGAACTAGGTAACAAAAATCCAGATACGCGTTTAAAAGTTGATTTTGAAGGTAGAAACCCAGATGATGGCGTATCTGATATTGCTTATGAAAAAGGTTATTTCTTTTTAAAAACCATTGAAAATGCAGTGGGAAGAGAAAGTTTTGATGCCTTTTTGAAAGACTACTTCAACCGTCATGCTTTTAAAAGCATTGATAATGATACTTTTTTAGATGAACTAAATGTGCTTTTAATTAAAGGTAATGAAAAAGTGAAAAAAGCAATTGATTCTTATGCCTGGGTTTACCAGCCTGGCTTACCCAAAGAGTTTCAACCGCCTGTAAGTTCTGCTTTCTCAAGAATAGATACTTTAGTTCAACAAATTTCAGCAACAAAAAATGTGAATGGTTTAAGTAAACAGATAAAATCAACTAACGAAAAACTGTATTTCATAAATAAATTACCAGATAATTTAGATGCAGGTTTAATGGCTACAATTGATAAGGAATTTACTTTTACAAACTCAAAAAATGCCGAAATACAATGCGTTTGGTATGTATTAGCAGTAAAAACCAAATACTCAGTTGCATACCCAGCAATTAGCGAGTTTTTAGTTAGCGTTGGTCGCAGAAAGTTTTTGATGCCACTTTATAAAGAAATGATTAAAACGCCTGAAGGTAAAAAAATGGCACAAAATATTTATAAAAATGCCAGACCAAACTACCATTCGGTATCATACAATAGTTTAGACCCTTTATTAAAATAGATAAACATTAACACCTTTAAGAAAATAATGTTAGCAGTATTTTCTTAAAAATTCAATTTTACAAAAGATTTTGTTGATTATTTATCAACTAATTAACCGCCTCATTTAATTAATGTTATAGACTATAATCAGTAACTTTTTTTCCGAAATTTTCGTATAAATGACCTAATGCACACCAGCATTGAGAAAATAAGGATTAATGAGGTATCTATTGCTATTCATGGCTTGGCTTGTTGCGCAAAATTCTTTTGCACAACAAAAGGCTATGTATACCCAATACATGTTTAATACTTTAGCAATCAACCCAGCATATTCTACCCTTGACGAATCTTTAACACTAACCGCATTAAGTAGGCACCAATGGGTAGGTTTTAAAGGCGCACCAAATACACAAACCTTATCTATACACAGCCCTATCGGCGAAAGCAATACCTTTATTGGTGGCATTTTAGTAAATGACCAAATTGGCGAAGTAATAAGGGAAACCGGTGGCGATATTAGCTTAGCGCAAAGAGTACCAGTTGGCACCGATTCTTATTTTTCAGTAGGCGTAAATGCCGGTTCAAGTAGTTTTGGGGCAAACTACTCCGAAAATTATAAACTTAGCCCTGCATCTGCCAGCGACCCCGTTTTTCAAGATCAAAGCAATATGCGTATCAACTTTGGATGGGGAGCAATGTTGTTCTCAGACAAATATTATGTCGGCATTTCTGCACCTTTTTTTTATTATCGAGATTTAGGCTCACTTGCAAAATCTGCAAACAAAGCTGCTTACCGACCACATTATATTTTACAAGCCGGCTACTTAATTGATCTTAATGAAAATCTAAAGTTTAAACCAAACTTACTCATCAAATATGTGAATGGTTCACCTACCCAATTTGATATTAATGCTAACTTTTTACTCAGTGAAACTTTGTGGTTAGGTGCGTCATACCGCTCTTTGGATTCTTTTGATGCTTTGGCTTCTGTGTTTATCACCCCAGACTTACAGGTAGGCTATTCTTATGATTTCACCAATACGCAACTGGCAAAAGCACAGAAAGGGTCGCATGAAATTGCTATAAAGTTTAGACTTCCTGTACGCGGAAGAGACCATACTGCCTGCTACTTCTAAGTTTATTTCTTTTTACTCTCAATTTTGGTAAACCTATAACTTAAAGCAAACAAAAAGTTTCTGGTTTTACGAATATTCGAACTCTCCTGATAAAAATTTGGCCCTTCTGTAATACTTGATATGTTTCGCTGAGTAAAAGGATCTATAGCAGTGAACCTTAATGAAAATTTATTCTTTAATATATTTCGTTTAACACCAAACTGAGTTTGCACTGTGCCACTTGAAGTACCCTGTGCGGCTGTGTTTTTTACGTAAAAGATATTTAGTTCTGCAAAGGTTTTTTTACCAAATGAATAATTACCTCCAATATTCGTCTTAATATTATAACCATCTCTATTGTAAGCTAAGTTAATAACAGAGCTATATCTAATCTTAGTCAATGAAAAACTTGCGGTTAAATTCTGTTTTTTTGATGCCTTATAATTTGCAAACACATTAAAGCTTAAAGAAGAACTGTTTGCTAAGTTTTCATAGGTAGTAACACTACTCCCGTCCTCATCAACTGTTTTAACCCGCTCAATAATATTATTTGCTTCCGCGTAACTTAACCTTGGCGAAAGTGACCAATCATTATTAAACATACTAAAACGCAATTCATATTGATTGGTCATAGAAGGACTTAAACTTGGATTACCAAACCTTAAATTTTGTGGATCAGAATCATCTATAATAGGGTTTAAAGCATTTTGTCTAGGTCTGGCGATTCTTCTACCATAGCTTAAACCAATGCTGTATTTGTTATTGAAAGATCGGTTAACAGCTGCGCTGGGAAAAAAACTTGTATATGGCTCTATTGAAAAATTAGAACCATTTTCTTGGTTAAATTTAACATCAGTTACTTCAGCTCGGTTACCTGCTCTAAAACTCCATTTTTTAATCTTAAACCTTACGGATACATAGCCGGAATATATATTTTGGCCAAAATTAAACGTATTTGTTAATGATGGGTTAAATTCAAATGCTCCGGTAGTATAATCATAAGACTGAGCCGCTTGACTTTCGTCAGAACTGTTTAAGGCTGTTTTTACACCTGCTTCAAGTTTTGATCGCAAAAAATTAAAAGACTTATCGTAATCTAAATTAATATCTAAATTATTCCCTAATGATTCATTATCGTTTAGTTGTAAAGAAGGGTCTGAACGTGGGGAACCATCGGGATTATAAAAGTACCTTGAATAATCTCTAGCACTTTCATATGAGTTTCGAGCATATACAACTCCTAGATTATACTGAGATTTATTCTTCAACTTCAGATAATAATCTGCATCTAAACTATAACTTAATGTACTGTTAGCGCTTATATTGTTCTGCTCACGGTTATATCGCAAATCTCCTAAATTATTTAGGTAAGTGTTTTCTGAAAACGAGCTAATATCATTACCGCTAAATCCTCCACGAGCAGAAAACTTTACGCTCTGGGCAGAGTCAATATCCATATTCCCACTAAATCGGGTATTAAAACCGTCATTAAAACGCTCATTGTCGTTACTTTGGTTATTAAAAGTTGTATCTGTAAAAAAGTTGCTTCGCTCAGATGTACCATTATTAAACACATTACTATGACTATATCCAAGATTTCCGGTGAAAGCATATTTTTTATCCTTTTTAGATAAAAAAACTCCGGAATTGTGATTACCCAAAGTTCCTGCCCTAGAGGTTACATTTCCACTTAGCCCAACCTTTTTACCCTTTTTCATCACAATATTAATGATTCCGTCACCATCTGCGTCAAACTTTGAAGATGGATCTGTAATTACCTCAATACTTTCTAAAGCATCAGAAGGTAATATACTTAATAACTCGCCAATACTGTTTGCACTATAATCAGATGGTTTACCGTCAATAAAAATTCTTGTATTCATTTTACCGGCAATGGTTGCTTTACCATCAATATCAACAGTTACAAGAGGCACATTTTTCAAAATATCCGTAGCAACGCTCCCTTCAGAAAAAATGCTTTGATCAACATTGTAGACAATTTTATCATCCTGTATTTCTACAGTTGGCTTTTTATATTCAATAACAACCTCGTTCAACATTTGCTGGTCAGTTGTTAGCGTTACATCACCTAAATTTATATCGGCTCGGTCGACACTTAATAAAATACTTTTGATTGTTTTAGCTTGATAACCTATAAATGAAAATTTAATGGTGTAAGAACCAAAAGGGAGATTTTTGATAGAAAACACTCCTTTATCATCAGTCTGAAAGGGTTTACCGATTAAACTATCTGCACTGCTAAATAACAAAATATTAACAAATGGAATAGTCTCTTTGTTTTCCAAATCAACTACTTTTCCAGTTAAAGTACCGTCAAGCTGAGCATATACAACAGTATTATGACAGAATGAAAAAAAAACTAGAAAGAAGAAAAAAGAAAGATTATACTTCAAAGCAAGGTTATACTGATTAGCATTAAAAGCACAGACAACTAAAAGTATAAATGGTTTAATGAAGACCGGTAAGTTTGCGTATTATTCATTTACTAAAAATGACTAATCAACTGTAACGGTTAAGCCTTCTTGTTTTAATATTTTACGATAAATTTCCATTTCAGTAAAAGAGCCTTCCAAAACATCGCACTTTCCATCATTATGTACTTTCCAAGCTATTTTTTCTGCCTGGTTTTCAGAATAATCTAAATATTTCATCATACAATAAATTACATGATCAAAAGTATTTACATCATCATTCCATAAAACCAAACGGTGTATAACTTTCAGGGAAGTTAAAATCTCATCTAACGTAAAAGTTTCTTCTTGTGTTTGAGTATCGGCCATTTAAAATAAACTCAAAATATTATAAAATTTGAATGGCTTAAATTAACAAATTATAAGCAAAGTTTTAACAGCAAATTTGATTTGGGAAGAAACTCATCTCACTAGATGGTCCAATTTTGATTAGCCTACCAAAAGAATCAGTCGATAGAGACTCGATTCAGTAATATTAAAGGATAAGAAGGGATAGTTTTAGGTTAGCTAAATACCTAACATTTCGCAGGTTTTCTCTGCTGCAAGCTTTTCAGCGTTTTTCTTGCTATAATCTGTTGCCGTTGCCATTGCTTCGCCATCTATAAAGACTTTCACAGAAAATAGTTTAGCACTATCACCTTCTGCGTTGGCGGTTGGTTCAAAAGAAATCTCTTTGGCTTGGCCTTGGCACCATTCAATTAATCTGCTTTTAAAATTTGTTTCGGTAAGTTCTAGCGTGTGTATATCAACGTGAGGTTTAATAATTCTATCCGCAATAAAGCTTTTAGTAAAGTCATAGCCTTTATCTAAATAAACTGCTCCAATTAGTGCCTCAAAAGCATCACCAAGCAAAGAGCTTTGTTTGGTGCTTACATTAATGGTTTTTTCATCAAAATTCATCAATTCCTGAAAACCAAGTTTTCTGCCTAATTGATTCAAATTGGCTCTACGTACAATTTTTGAACGTAGTTCTGTTAAAAAACCTTCGTCTTTATAAGGATAAAGCTTAAAAAGTAGTTCTGCGATTACAGAACCTAAAACGGCATCACCTAAAAACTCTAACCTTTCGTTACTACTTTTTGAACCATTTTTTAAAACCAAAGCCATAGATCTATGGCGAAAAGCCATTTTATAAAGCGATAAGTTACCGGGTGTAAAGCCCAATAAATTTTTCATCCTCTTTACGTATTTACGGTCTGGAGAAAGATGAAGTTTATAAAGTTTTGATAATGGCATTCAAGAAAATGAGAACAATCTATATCACTAATAAATCAAAAGTTAACTAATGGTAAGGTTATTCTTCGAATTTTTTAAAAATCACAGAAGCATTGTGTCCACCAAATCCAAACGTGTTTGATAAAGCATACTTTATATCTCGTTTTTGAGCAGTGTTGAAAGTTAAGTTCAACTTCTGATCAATAGCAGGATCATCTGTAAAGTGATTAATAGTTGGAGGAACAATTCCGTTTTGAATAGCTAAAATACAAGCGATAGACTCAATTGCTCCGGCAGCACCTAATAAGTGACCTGTCATAGATTTTGTTGAGCTAATATTTAAATCGTAGGCATGTTCGCCAAACAACTTAACAATTGCTGTAGTTTCGCTAATATCTCCTAATGGGGTAGAAGTACCGTGAACATTGATGTAATCAATATCCGTAGTTTTTAAACCTGCATCATCTAAAGCAGACTGCATCACTAATTTAGCGCCTAAACCCTCTGGGTGAGGAGCGGTAATGTGATTAGCGTCGGCACTCATGCCGCCACCTACAATTTCTGCGTAAATTTTTGCTCCACGAGCCTTTGCGTGTTCTAGTTCTTCTAAAATGATAGTCCCTGCACCTTCGCCGGCAACAAAACCATCACGGTCTTTATCAAACGGACGAGAAGCGGTTTTAGGATCATCGTTTCTAGTAGATAGCGCATGCATTGCATTAAAACCACCAATTCCAGCTTCGTTTAAGATAGCTTCTGATCCACCAGAAACAATCATATTTGCCCTGCCCATTTTTATATAGGTAAAAGCATCAATTAAAGCATTAGTTGATGAGGCGCAGGCAGAAACGCAAGAAAAGTTTGGTCCACGTAATCCATATTTCATAGAAATATGACCTGGAGCAATATCAATAATCATCTTTGGGATAAAGAAAGGATTAAGCCTCGGCGTTCCATCACCTTTAGCAAAGGTCATAATCTCATCCAAAAATGTTTTTAAGCCACCAATTCCAGCCCCCCAAATTACACCAATTCTATTGGTATCTAATTTAGTAAAGTCTAAACCGGCATCTTTAACAGCTTCTTCGGTAGAAACTAAAGCATATTGAACAAATGGGTCTAATTTCCGAGCTTCCTTTTTCTCCAAATAATCTTCTGCAACAAAGTTTTTAACCTCGCAGGCAAACTTTGTCTTGAATTTTTCCGTATCAAAACGCGTCATTGGAGCAGCACCGCTTACCCCATTTACTAAACCATCCCAATATTCTGGAACGGTTTTCCCAATTGGAGTAAGCGCCCCTAATCCTGTAACAACAACTCTTTTAAGCTCCATTTATTCAATTAAGCAATAATTACTTTACATTTTTTTCCAAGTAGGTAACTGCTTGGCCAACAGTACTGATGGTTTCAGCTTGATCATCAGGAATAGCTACATTAAATTCCTTTTCGAATTCCATGATCAATTCAACGGTGTCTAATGAGTCAGCACCTAAATCGTTTGTGAAAGACGCTTCTGGTGTTACTTCACCTTCGTCAACACCTAATTTTTCAACGATAATTGCTTTTACTCTTGAAGCGATATCAGACATAATACTTATAGTTAAGGGTTAAAAATTCTGTGCAAATAAAAATAAATTCTATCAAATATCAAACCTTTTTATTTTTACCCTAAATTTGGGCACTTATCTTTCGATAAATAGGTTAAATATTCACCGAAATTAATCTTTATTATTTTGAAAAAAAAATTATTAGAGGTCGGACTTGATTTTGACTTCAAGCTTCTAGCAATAACCTCGCTCCTGAAGGACTACCGGCTATGTTTTGCCATAAATAAATTTACAGAATTTGATTTTAGAAAGGCTGATGATTTAGAGATATCCTTTAAAAATACCCCTAAAAAGTTTTTTTCAATGTATGTTTACTACCCTGAAAATATAGAATGTGAATTTATTCTATTAGCTAATAAAGGAACGGATGGTTTTCTGATTCCGGAGATGAAAGAGGTAGATTATTTCATATTAATCAAAGAATTTATAGACGAAGAGGATATGGATTTGTTTTTTTCTCAACTTAAAGAAATAAAAGAAATCCAAGCGGTAGTTGAGCTAAATCCAGAGAAAATAAAATCAAAAGAGAACCTAATTTTTTAGTGACAATTTGAGTTAGTGTGAAAAATACACTACTTTTGATTGTTAGGGTCAAAAGACTTTTACAAAAAAGAACAAGAGAATTTCAAAAAAAATATATGAAAATTGTACACAAAAAAACCAAGATTGTTGCCACGCTTGGTCCAGCATCCACAAATAAGGATGTGTTATTATCAATGATAAAAGCTGGTGTTGACGTTTGCCGTTTAAACTTTTCTCATGGAAAAGCAGAAGACCATCTTGAAGCTATCCAAACCATCAGAGAAATCAACAGAAAGTACAAAACCAATATTGGTATTTTAGCTGATTTACAAGGGCCAAAAATCAGAATTGGCATGGTAAAAGACGGTGGAGTTAACTTAATAAATGGTACACAAGTTAAAATTACCACGCATGAATGTGTTGGTGATGACAACCAAATTTACATCACTTATGATACTTTTCCTCAGGATGTTAAAGCCGGAGAAGTAATCTTACTTGACGATGGAAAACTTCAATTAAAAGTAGTTGAAACCAACAGAAAAGATACAGTAATTTGTGAAGTTGTACACGGTGGTGTATTAACTAGCCGTAAAGGGGTGAATTTACCAAATACCAAAGTTTCTATCCCATCACTAACAGAAGAAGATTTAATTAATTTAGACTTTGCTTTAGCAAATGATGTAGAGTGGATTGGTTTATCGTTTGTACGTACTGCAGAAGATATTATTGACCTAAAACGTATCATCAGCCGTAGCGGAAAAACTTCTAGAGTAATTGCTAAAATTGAGAAGCCAGAAGCTATTGACAACATAGACGCAATTATTGAAGTAACTGACGGAGTGATGGTAGCTCGTGGAGATTTAGGTGTTGAAATGCCTTTAGAAGAAGTACCAGTATTACAAAAAATGATTGCCCAGAAGTGTAACAAAGCTTCTAAACCATGTATTGTTGCTACTCAAATGTTAGAGAGCATGATCACTACACCTCGCCCAACAAGAGCAGAGGTAAATGATGTTGCAAACTCGGTTTTAGACGGTGCTGATGCGGTAATGTTAAGTGGTGAGACTTCAGTTGGTGAGTTTCCTTTAATTGTTATCGAAACGATGAGCAAAATTGTTCGTCATGTTGAGGACACTTCTTATCCTTATTATAGAGAGAAAGAATTGGATGAAACTTCTACTACTTATATTGCTGATGCGGTTTGTAGTTCTGCGGTAATATTAGCTAACAAAACTAATGCAGCGGGTATTGTTTCTATGACATCTTCTGGTTATACTGCTTTCCAAATCTGTTCTCACAGACCAAAAGCTGGAACCTTTATTTTTACGTCAAACTCTAATTTATTAAATACTTTAAGCTTACTTTGGGGTGTTAGAGGTTTCTATTACGATAAGTTTGAAAGTACTGACCAAACAATTAGTGAGGTTAATAAAGTATTGAAAGCTGAAAAAATTATAGAAGCTGGTGACGTAGTAATTAACACAGCGGCTATTCCTATCGAGAAAAAAGGAAAAACCAACATGATCAAGGTTACTGTTATTGATTAATCCTCTGATTGAATAAAATTTTATATAAGCGCTCCTAAGAAATTAGGAGTGCTTTTTTATTTTAAACACATTTTGATGGGAGGCATTTTGAAAGCATTATATTGTGTCAAAAATCAATACAATATAGCAATAAGCAAAAAACACAAAGGCAGACAATAGAAATTTTTATCTTTACCCATAATTTAGGCAATCCTAAAACATATAAAGCATCCAAAAAAAATGTTCGATCAGACAGAAAAAACAGAAATTTCAACTTTAGGAGAGTTTGGCCTAATAGGTCACTTAACGCAACATATCCAAATAAAAAACAAAAGTTCTATAAAAGGCGTTGGAGACGACGCTGCCGTTTTAGATTTTAAAGGTAAAAAAACATTAATTTCTACGGATATGCTGTTGGAAGGCATACACTTTGATTTGGCCTTTACACCACTTAAACATTTAGGGTATAAAGCTATTCAGGTTAATTTAAGCGATATCTACGCAATGAATGGTATTGCTAGTCAAGTAACTGTTTCACTTGGTTTTTCTAGTAAATTCCCTTTAGAAGCGATAGAAGAGCTATATGCAGGAATGCTTTTAGCCTGCGAGAAATTCAATGTAGACTTAATTGGTGGCGACACTACTTCATCCCGTCAAGGGTTGGTAATATCTGTAACTAGTATTGGTTATGCAGATGAAAAAGACATTACCTACAGAGACGGCGCAGAAGAAGGTGATTTAATTTGCGTTTCTGGAGATTTAGGTGGTGCTTATGTTGGTTTGCAATTATTAGAAAGAGAAAAGCAAGTGTTTTTGACTAATCCAAAAATTCAACCAGATTTAGAAGGTAAAGATTATATTATTGAAAGGCAGTTAAAGCCCGAAGCTCGTATTGATATTATTGATTTATTAGCAAAAATGAAGGTTAAGCCTTCTTCTATGATTGATATTTCTGACGGTTTAGCATCCGAAATTTTACACATTACCCGTCAATCTAAAAAAGGCTGTAAAATTTACGAAGAAAAAATTCCGCTTGACCCAATGACCGCAGAAACTGCTCGGGAATTTGGCTTAGACCCTACTGTTTGTGCCTTAAACGGCGGAGAAGACTATGAGTTGCTTTTCACCATTAAACAGGCAGATTATGATAAAATGAAACACGATGTAGATATTTCAATAATTGGTTATATTACGGAAGAAAGTGCCGGAAATTATTTGATTACAAAAGCCGGAAACATTCATGAAATTAAAGCCCAAGGCTGGAACGCATTTACATCAACAAAAAGTTAAATATGATTACAATTAACAATCACACAGAATTTGAAGCTTATTTAGGCAAAGAAATGGGCGTTTCTGAATGGCACAAAATAGAGCAACCACAAATTAATTTATTTGCTGATGCAACTTTAGATCATCAGTGGATACATATAGATGAACAGAAAGCGGCTACTGACAGCCCTTTTAAAACCACCATTGCACACGGCTATTTAACGCTTTCACTGATTCCTTATTTATGGAAGCAAGTGGTAAGCATCCAAAATCTAAAAATGGAGATTAATTACGGCATGGAAAAACTAAGGTTTGCCCAAGCAGTAAAAGTAAATAGTGAAGTACGCCTTAAAGTAAGTTTAGCTGGAATTGTTAATTTAAGAGGGGTAACAAAAGCAAATATTGCCATCGAATTAGAAATCAAAGACGAAAAGAAACCTGCCTTTACAGGTGAAGCGGTATTTCTTTACCATTTTAATGCATAAATTAGGTCGATATGAGCTCCTTACTAAAGATTTATAAAAAAGCCTCTTTTACATTTGTTGGAGAAGAAGATGCTTTTACTTTAGAGCAAAGGATACTCAACCTATTTTCTTTTTTTGTTTTTGTCGTAGGTATTATTGGGATTTTTTTCAATATTCTATATGGTTTATATGAATCTGCCATAATAACAGCCATAGTATGTCTTATACAATCTCTGATTCTTTACATCAGTAGGGTTGCAAAAAAGTTTAAACTCGCAGTAATCCTTACCGGTATTGAGCTCCATTTAATATTGGTAATCAATTATTTCTTTAACGGCGGAGTCTCAGGTCCATCAGCAATTCTTTTTTTAGGAATCTTGTTTTTAATGAGTTCTGTTGTAAAACAAAAAAACGCATGGATTTGGCTCACATTAAATTTAGGATTAATGGCGGGGCTTTTTTATACGGAATATTATCACCCTCACTTCATTCTAACAGGTTATACTGATAGAGTCTTTATTTTTCTCGACATCTATACATCGTATGTCTTAGTTATTGTTTTAATGACAATAAGTATTCTTTACAAAAGAAAGGCTTATGAAAAACAAAGAAAAAATTTAGAAACTAAAGCCATAGCGTTAGAGAAACTTAATTCCGAAAAGAACAAGCTATTTTCTATTATTTCGCATGATTTGAGGGCTCCAGTAGGCTCAGTAAAACAATATTTAGATTTTTTGAAAGAACATAGTTTAGATGATGAGGAAAGAGCCACTATAGAAGGCGGCCTAATCAAATCTACAAATGACGCTTATGAAATGTTGGATAACCTGCTAGTTTGGGCAAAAAGCCAGCTTGGAGGTTCAAAACCTTTTATATCTAAACTAAAACCAGCAGAAATATTAGTTAACACCCTTTTAAAGGTGAAAGACTATGCTCAAGAGAAGAATATCACTTTAATAAATCACATTAAAGATGTGGAGGTATTAGCGGATGAAAATATGCTTAAAATTGTTATCCGTAACCTTCTACTCAACGCCGTCAAGTTTTCGGAAGTTGACGGACAGGTTATATTTAACGTTTATGAAGAAAATGGCCATGTAGTTTTTATGGTTGAGGATAATGGCATAGGTATTTCTGAGGAAAACCAAGAAAAGATATTCTCTCTTGATGTAAAGCTAAGCGTAGGTACCAAGAAAGAAAAAGGTACAGGTTTGGGCCTAGTTCTTTGTGAAGAATACACCCACCTACAAAATGGAAAAATCCGTTTCCAAAGTGAGTACGGTAAAGGGAGTACTTTCTTTGTCTCCTTGCCTCTTGCTAAGTAAAGTGACAATTCTATATCGTCTTTAAACAAAGCTATCTTATAAAACCACTCCTAATTAAGGTCGGTTTTAAGTTTAAAAGCAGAACTAATAAAATTATATTCAATTTTTGAAACAAAACAGGTTATTCTATTAATCTCGCAGGTATTTCCTTCAATTATTATTATTTTTTAGATATAAAACCTAACTACTTAAGTTTTATACCTATTTTTGGACCGTAAAAACCCAAATAAACCAAAATGTCTAAAAAATTATCAAAAGTTCCATTTATACTTCTATCAATAATTGCCATACTCACACTTGTATACCCGGGACTGCCTACTAGCGTCTCTAAAGGAGAGTATAACTACGCAGATGTAGCTTGGATGCTTACAGCAGTTGCATTGGTTTTAATTATGACACCAGGACTCGCTTTTTTCTATGGCGGTATGGTGAATAAGAAGAATGTGATATCTACAATGTTACAAAGCTTTATCAGTATGGCCATCATTACCGTATTATGGGTGGTTTTTGGCTTTAGCTTGGCATTTGGAGATTCCATAGGCGGAGTAATTGGCAACCCTATGACCTTCTTTATGATGAGTAATGTTATAGAAGGTAAACCTTGGCCTTTAGCACCTACCATTCCGTTTGTTTTATTTGCTATCTATCAATTAAAGTTTGCAATCATTACCCCTGCTTTAATTACAGGTGCTTTCGCAGAAAGAATTAGGTTTATATCTTATTGCCTTTTTATCTGTTTATTTTTCATCGTAATTTATGCCCCATTAGCACATTCTACTTGGCATCCTGATGGATTATTATTCAAATTAGGAGTATTAGACTTTGCAGGAGGTACAGTTGTGCATATGTCAGCTGGATGGGCTGCATTAGCATCTGCCTTATATTTAAAGAAGAGAAACGAGGCAAATCATAACCCTGCCCGTATCACCTACGTTTTATTAGGAACAGGACTTTTATGGTTCGGTTGGATCGGCTTTAACGGTGGTTCTGCTTATTCTGCAGGGACTTTAGCCGCAGTTGCTTTAGCAAACACCATGGCAGCTTCTGCTGCTGCAGCATTAGCATGGATTTTCTTTGATTCTTATAAAGGTAGAAAGCCATCAGCAATGGGTACTTGTATGGGGACTGTAGTTGGCTTGGTCGCTATAACACCAGCAGCGGGTTTTGTAACTATTCCACACTCTTTAATTATAGGCGTGGTTGCTGCTGTAGTAAGTAACTTGGTGGTAGACTGGAGAACTCGTACTTCAATAGATGATACTTTGGATGTTTTCCCTTGTCATGGTGTTGGAGGTATGGTAGGTATGCTATTAACTGGCGTATTTGCACATCAATCAATTAACGCCGGTAACGAAACAGGAAACGGCTTAATATATGGTGAAACTTACTTGTTTCTAATCCATTTAGGGGCATTAATTGGTGTTTCAATCTTTGCTTTCTGTGGATCTTGGTTATTGTTAAAACTTACAGATATAATTACTCCATTAAGAGTTTCTGAAGAAGAAGAAGAACTTGGCTTGGATATCTCTCAACACGGAGAGAAACTATAAAACTTAGACTGCTTTTTAGGAGAAGTACTTAATTTGTACTCGATTAGCAGTTTGCTATTAAAACAGAGTTCAGTGAAAACTGGGCTCTGTTTTAGTTTAAAGTATTAGCTTAAAATCACATAGGTTACATAACTAGCTACATAAGCTAGCACCAACATATATACGAACTGAATTACCGGCCATTTAATATGTTTGGTTTCACGATAGACTACCGCCATGGTGCTCATACATTGCATCGCAAATGCATAAAACATCATTAATGAAAAGGCTGAAGCTACTGTAAAAACTGGTAATCCCGTTTCTGTATTTTTTGCGTTGGCCATTTTCTCTCTAACAGAATCCATTTCATCAGCATCGCCATCTACAGAGTATAGTGTGGCCATGGTACCCACGAAAACTTCTCTAGCAGCAAATGAAGTAATTAAGGCAATACCTATTTTCCAATCGAAGCCTAAAGGTCTTATAACAGGTTCAACGCTTTTACCCAAAACGCCGGCATAAGAGTTTTCTAATTTTTCAGAGGAAATAAGGTTCTCAATTTCATGCTCGCTATATTGGGTGGTATAAGCTTCAGAACTATATTTCGCCTCTATTTTATCAAATCTATCTCCCGGACCATAACTCGCCAAAACCCACAATACAATGGATACGGCAATTATAACTTTTCCAGCCTCTAGAACAAAGGTTTTTACGCTCTCGTACATAGTAAGCCCAACATTCCTCCACCTTGGCATCCGGTAAACTGGCAACTCCATAATAAAATAGCCTTTCAATTTACTCTTTAAAATAAATTTCATTGCCCATGCCACCAAAATTGCAGAAACAATGCTCAATAAGTACAATGACATTAATGCTAAACCCTGCAGTTGGATAAAGCCAAACACCATTTTACTAGGTACCACTAAGGATATTAATAAGGTATAAATAGGTAACCTAGCAGAACAACTTACCAGCGGGGTTACCATAATGGTTATCATCCGTTCTTTCCAGTTCTCAATAGTTCTAGCACTCATTATAGCAGGTACAGCACAAGCCAAACCTCCAATCATTGGTACAACTGACTTACCGTTTAAGCCTACTTTCCGCATTAAGCGGTCCATCATAAAAGTAACGCGAGCCATATAACCCGTATCTTCTAAAATAGATATAAAAGCAAATAGCAAGGCAATTTGAGGAATGAAGATCATTATCCCACTTAAACCTGCCAATACCCCGTCAATCAGTAAATCGGTTAAGACACCTTCAGGCAAAAATTGATGCCCTAAACTCTCTAGCCAAACAAATAGAGTTTCTATCAGGGTCATTGGATACTCTGACCAAGCAAAAATTGATTGAAAAATGGCAAATAATATTCCAATAAAAATGACAAACCCCCAAATTTTGTGGGTTAAATAATGATCTATTTTATTGCTGATGGTTTCTTCAACAGCAACTGTGGTGTATTTAACAGAATCTAAA
Organism: Pelobium sp.; assembly: GCA_037968815.1. Lineage (GTDB taxonomy): Bacteria > Bacteroidota > Bacteroidia > Sphingobacteriales > Sphingobacteriaceae > Pseudopedobacter. The sequence continues at coordinate 150,667 of JBBKWF010000002.1, forward strand.
AGAACATCGTTAATAAAATTATAACGAGCAATAGTTTCTGCCGCTTGCGATTTTTGCGAGTGAAAATCACTGGAGGCTACCAGTTCATTAACTTTTTGACTTTCGTCTTTACTTAAATATCTTAAATTTTTATGCTGATGAGCAATTTGTAAAGCAACATACGGATTATCAATATTTAATAAATCTGAAATGTTTTTTATTAACTCAGGCGCAATGGCTTCAACCGAAATGGTTTCTGACTGTAAAGGGACGTTACTTTGAAATTGAATTGCTTTTTTAAGTTCTTCAATTCCTTGTGATTTACGGGCGGCCAACGTTACCACCTGTATGTTTAATCTTTTGGATAAGGCATCAACATCTATCTCGATATTGCCTTTTTTAGCCAAATCCATCATGTTTAAAACCAAAATTACCGGAATACCCAAATCTGCAATTTGTGTATAAAGTAAAAGATTACGTTTTAAACTGGTAGCATCTGCTACAACAAGTACAGCATCTGGATGAGAAGAGTTTTGTTTATCAGAAAGCACTTCGAAAACAATGGTTTCATCTGCACTTTTTGGGTATAGGCTATAGGTACCTGGTAAATCTATAATTTCAATACTAGTACCGTCTGCTAGTTTTGTGAAACCCGATTTTTTATCAACAGTAACACCAGGAAAGTTACCTACCCTTTGGTTTAAACCTGTTAAAATATTAAAAACGGTTGATTTTCCAGTGTTTGGATTCCCGACAAGGGCTACTCTTTTAGTGGTTTTCAATCCTTTTCAGATTAAATCAATTCAATAGTAGAAGCCTCCAGCTTTCTTAAAGACAATTGATAACCGGCTACCGACACGGCAATAGGGTCACCCATAGGAGCTATGCGCTCAAGCTTTATACACTCGCCAGGTAAACACCCCATCTCCATTAGTTTAACAGACATTTCTAAATCTGTAAACTCTTTAATAATACCCTTTTGACCTATTTTTAATTGCGATAACTTCATGCGTGTATAAATGAGTTGCTACGAAAATAAGCCTTATTTAAATTAAATCCAAATAAGCGGATTGTTAAAAGAGATTTTTATCAGCGTTTGGCAAAGGTTCCAGACTCATTAACCTGTTTACTAGAAAATTTTGGGCATTGGCAACCCGGCTTAAAAATACCACAACTGCTAACAAATGAAACAAAAAGTATTGTTAAGCAGTATATTATAATTTTCTTCATTTTACTCTCTATTTAAACGGCTGGCTTTTCGATGCAGTAGTAAATAACTGAAAACACCCATACCTAAACCTAGCATATCTGCGAAAAAATCCCACCAATCGGCAGAGCGATAAGTGAAAACCTTCCATTGTAAAAGTTCTATACCGCCACCTAAAGCAATATTTATCAAAACTATTTTTACAATGGTTAAAAAACGGTATTCAAAGCTGTTTTGTTGATGTATTTTTCCGTAGAAAAGAAAAACGGTAAGCACAAAGAAAAAACCTATATGCACCACTTTATCAAAACCTTCAAAAAAGTGTGAGCTCCCTGGAACATCACTTACAGGAATATCACAAAGAATCAGCACTAACAACGCCCAAGCTATTGCTGGTAGCTGAAACTTTAAGGTTCTTAACATAATTAGGCCCCTACTAAATCTTTGTATGCATCCGCAGATAACAAACCATCTGCCGAATCATTAAACTTAACCTTTACCATCCAACCGTCTCCGTAAGGGTCTTGATTTACCAATTCAGGGTTTGCATCTAACTTGTCATTTATTTCTAAAACAGTACCAGTTAAAGGCATAAACAAATCAGAAACAGTTTTAACTGCTTCAACCGTTCCAAACACATCTCCTTCACTTACTTCTGTTCCAACTGTGTTGATGTCAATATACACAATATCGCCAAGCTCGCGTTGCGCAAAAGCGGTAATACCAACGTAGGCTTCATCGCCCTCCACTTTAATCCATTCATGATCTTTAGTGTACTTTAATTCTGCAGGAAAATTCATATTCTAAAATTTGATGTAAAATTAACAGTTAAATTTTAATCACAACAACTCATTTAAAGATAAAATGGCTTTTTATAAAAAAGCACTCCTAAAAGAAGTGCTTTTTGACTGCATTAACACATTACTGAAAGAAATTCAACTGCAGTTAAGTTGAATAGGCTAAGAATTAACCCTTTTTCAAAAACTATATCTATAAGACGATATAGTTTACAATGTGTTACAATATTTTCTAAATTTTATTCAAATGATTTATAGCTTATAACCTTTATGTACTACTAAAAAACTAGCTCGCTCATCCTTTTTAAACGGAATGTTCCAATTACCTTGATAGCTAACTTTTGTGGGCAGTAAAACTTCGTTAAAATAACTCATTTCAATATTCATCTGTACATCAAAATCAAAGGCTAAATTATCAAGCTTCATGTCAATATAACGACCTAAAATTTGGAAGTTACGCTGATCAAAAATGGTGGTAAGCTCTTTAATCATTATTCCATCTTCTGTCCAGTTTCCTAAGTCTGGTTTTACAGTTACTTTAAAGCGGTAAACTGGAATCGAGTCTAAGTACATCCCCTTAGCAAATGCATAGTTATAGTACTGACGCATATTTGGTGTAAATATTTCTGTTTTACTAGAAACAATAGGCACACCTTTAACAGGCCTTCCCGGCGCAAAAACTAAAGTTTTTAATTTTTCTTTATACCAGCTGTTCTTACTTCCGTCGCCACTCTCTTTTCCAATTTCTGAGTAACCAGATTTATAAGTATTCATAAAAAGGTAGTCGAAAAGCTCTACGGTAGTTGTTTTATACTTTCCGTTTCGCTTGTATAAATCTCCTTCTGTTTGTTCTTTGATTATTTTCAGGAACTCGCCTGTGGGGGAATGTTGTAGTTTTCGGTATATACTACCTGTAACTTTATCCTTTTTGCTATACGTAAAAAGGTTGTTCTCAGCATTAAAATGATAGTTAGACATTTTCTGAAAAGCTTCATAAAAGCTAGTGTCTGTTACAATTTCGTTAATAAAATCTTCTATATCTAACCCAGATTTGGCCGAAAAGACAACAGCGTCCTTTTCCATTTTAAACGTTAGTAGCGTATCAGGGTTAAAACGAGGAACGTTTTGTGAGTAAGAATTAGTTGCAAAAAAGCAAAAAATTAAAAAGAGATAAGTGCGCATTTAGCCTTTATTAAGTACTGCTAAATTACTTATTTTAAGTTAAATCTACAGCCTGCCCTTCTTCCTCAATTTCCACTTGTCTTATTGCAACAGCATGTTTTGAAGGACTAATAGTATTACCTCTGATTTTAGCATAAGCCCAAGTAAATTCGGCTCCAAAAAAGAGTATCGCGGCAGAATAATACACCCAAACTGCTACCACCACTACCGTACCGGCAGCACCATAAATATCTCCAACGGCAGCATATTGAATATATAAACCTATCAAATATTTACCCAACATAAAAAGTAAGGCGGTGAAAAAAGCTCCTGCTTTTACTTGTTTCCACGTAATATCCACATCTGGCAAAACCTTATAAATAACACCAAACAAGGTCATCAATACAATAAAAGTTATCCCTAAATTTAATACATCAATAAAAATTAGGGTAAAATCTGGTAAAAACCGAATTAACACACTACTAAATGCCAATACTAAGCTGTTAATTAACAAAGAAACTATCAGAATAAACCCTAGGCTGGCAATCATAGATAAAGATAAAACCCTATTGATAATCAGTTTTAACCAACCTTTTTTTGGCACTGCTTTTACCCGCCATATTGTATTTATAGAGTCTTGAATTTCAATAAATATACCCGAAGCACCAATTATTAAAGTAATTACTCCTGTTACTGCAGCAATAGTACTTTTCCCTGAAAGTTGTAATTTTTGTAAGGTTGACTGAATTTGAGCGGCCGCATCACTCCCTATAAAATCATTAAGTTCTGAAAAAACCTTCCCCTGTAATGCATCTTGACCATAAAATATACCGCCAATAGAAAGCAATACTATCAACATAGGCGCTAAAGAAAATATGGTGTAATACGCTAAAGAAGCACTCAGTTTTAAACCTTTATCGTCCATAAAGGCATTAAACGTTTCTTTTAGAACCTGGGGATAATCTCTGAAGGTAACTTTAGCCATAATCTACTGATGTTTACTAACCACCAAAAGATTTAAATCTTTGTGCGGAAATCCAAAACGTTGCGCTAAATCTTTATTGCACATAGCGCCTTGGTAAATGTAAACTGCATTTCTTATGCCAGCTTTGTCCCAAATCAAATTCATTATACCACCCATTTCGCCAATATCAATTAAAATAGGTGTAAAAATATTGGTTAAAGCATAAGTTGCGGTACGGCTAACGCGTGACGCAATATTTGGAACACAATAGTGAATTACGTCGTGTTTTCTGAAAACTGGATTTTTATGATTGGTTACTTCCGAAGTCTCAAAACAACCACCTTGATCAATACTTACATCAATAATAACAGAATTTGGTTTCATATTTGAAACCGTTTCTTCAGAGACTACACATGGGCTACGGCCGTGTTGTGCTCTTATAGCACCTATAACTACATCGCAAGTAGTAATTGCTTTTTCTAACACCAAAGGCTGCATTACAGATGTAAAAACTCTTGAGCCAATGTTGTTTTGCAAACGGCGTAAGCGATATAAAGAAGAGTCAAAAACTTTTACCTCTGCTCCCAAGCTAATGGCGGTTCTGGCGGCATACTCTCCCACTGTTCCGGCTCCTAAAATTACAATTTCAGTTGGCGGAACACCTGTAACGCCACCTAACATTAATCCTTTTCCTCCGAATGCATTACTTACATATTCGGCGGCAATTAATACAGATGTTGAGCCTACAATTTCACTCATTGCCCGCACCACACTCAACACATTACCTTCGTCTCTTAAATATTCGAAAGCAAAAGCGGTGATTTTTTTGTTCATCAGAGCGGTTAGATGCTCTTTTTTTAGCGTCCCGGTTTGCAATGCTGAAAACACAATTTGATTGTGCTTCATCATGCCAATTTCTTCCATGCTTGGCGGGGCAATTTTTATGATAATATCTGCTTGGTAAACTTCTTGGGTATCATCAACAATTTTAGCCCCTTGCTCACTGTATTTTATATCTGCAAAGTTTGCAGACAAACCTGCACCTGCTTCAATTACAACTTGATGCCCATTATTCACTAAAAGTGCAACCGAAAGAGGAGTTAAAGCGATTCGATTCTCTTGATACGACGTTTCTTTAGGAATACCTATATATAAGCTATTCTTTTTTTGCTTAACTCCTTCTAAAGACTCCTGAGTTTGCATCATTGCTTGTTGTGCAACTTCAGATAAACAACTACCCATCGTTTTTTTCATGACACCATTTTTATTTTTTGGGCGTTCGGGCAGGCTTTCCGCTCATACTACTCAAGGCCTTAATCACAGGCCAGTATCCGCTTCAATCCTTAACGCAAAACACTCATCCAAAATCTATTTTTCGTAAATCAGAAATCTAGATTATTTTCTTCAACTCAATTATCCGCTTATCATCGTCTAAAACCTCAATTCTAATCTCTACAAAACTATCAGGCCATAAGTCAGGGATTTTTTCGGGCCATTCTATAAAACAATAATTACCCGAATAAAAATAATCCTCGTAACCAAAATCAAAAGCTTCATTCTGATTTTTTAGTCTGTAAAAATCAAAATGAAAAATACTTCCATTAGCTAAACTGTATTCATTAACAATTGAAAAAGTTGGACTTGATGTTTTATCCTGAGTCCCTAGTTTTGCACAAAGACTATTTATCAAGGTGGTTTTTCCGGCACCCATTTGTCCGTAAAACATAAATATCTTTTCATTGCCGGCAAAGCTCAAAATTTGTTGACTTACAAGCTCTAATTCGTCAACACCGTTAACTTCAATTTTCATTGCTTTAAAGCTAGCTATTTGTTTTTATAGGTTACAAACGGAATAATAATTTCTTCCATAGAAATGCCACCATGCTGAAAAGTTTCATTGAAATAGTTAACAAACTGGTTATAATTGTTTTGATAAACAAAATAACTGTCTTCTTTTGCAAAAATATAGCTTGAACTTACATGTAATTTTGGCAACATTGCATCAGCAGGATTTTTAACCAAAAACACTTCTTTAGCGTTATAATCTAAGTTTTTACCTTGCTTGTAGCGCAGATTTGAGTTGGTATTTCTATCGCCAATTACCTTACTCGGGCGTTTCACCCTAATAGTACCATGGTCTGTAGTAATAATTAACCTACATTTCTTTTGCGACAAACGCTTGATCAACTCTAAAAGTGGCGAGTGCTCAAACCAAGCTAACGTAATAGAACGATAAGCAGCATCATCGTTTGCTAACTCTTTAATCATTTGCATATCTGTACGAGCATGCGAAAGCATATCTACAAAATTGTAAACTATAGCATTTAAATCATTACCCATTAAGCTGTGCAAGCTTTCATTTAAATCTTTGCCTTGGTCCTGATTTAATATTTTATGGTATGATGTTTTTGCACCCTTTTTAACAGATCTACCAACATTATCAATTAAATACTTTTCTTCTGAAAGATTTTTCCCTCCTTCGTCCTCATCATTCTGCCATAAGTTTGGAAAACGTTTTTCCATATCAGAAGGCATCATTCCAGAAAAAATAGCGTTTCTAGCGTACTGAGTTGCAGTTGGCAAAATACTGTAATAAATATCTTCTTCTTCTAATCTAAAATATTCGGTAATAATTGGGTTGATGATTTTCCATTGATCATAACGTAAATTATCAATCAAAATAAAGAAAGTTGGCACCTGGTCACTCAAATTAGGAAAAACCTTTTTCTTTAATAACTGGTGAGAAAACATAGGCGCTTTGTCTTGGTTTTTAATCCAATCCAAATAGTTTTTTTCAATAAATTTAGAAAACTGCGCATTGGCTTCTGCTTTTTGCATGGTTAAAATCTCATGCATGCCAGCATCATCCAATTTCTCTAATTCCAGCTCCCAAAAAACCAATTTCTTATAAACATCAACCCACTCTTGGTAGCTTAAATTATCGTTAAGCAACATCCCTAAGTTTCTAAAATCTTGTTGATAAGCTGTAGATGTTTTTTCGCTAACCAAGCGTTTATTGTCCGTCAGCTTTTTAATAGTTAACAGAATTTGTTTGGGATTAACCGGTTTGATCAAGTAATCATCAATTTTAAACCCAATGGCGTCTTCCATCAAATACTCTTCCTCACTTTTGGTAATCATCACCACCGGAACATCCGGATTTATCGTTTTAATTTCCGTTAAAGTCTCTAAACCCGTTAATCCAGGCATATTTTCGTCTAAAAAAACTATGTCAAAATCTTTGGTTTTAAAAATATCAAGAGCATCTCTACCGTTGGTTGCGGTATCTATTTGGTAACCTTTTTCATTTAAGAAAAGGATATGAGGTTTTAAAAGGTCAATCTCGTCATCGGCCCACAATATATTTGCTAATTGCATATATTTTATATCTATTTTAAATGATTATCTTGAGAAAATCTCAATATTTGTAGAGAATTTACTCCGAGCAATAAAATTAACAATTTTTGTGCCTTATAATTGATTTCAATTGAATAAGAATAAAATAATTAACGATCCGGTCTACGGTTTCATCAGTATAAATAGTCCGTTAATTTTCGATTTAATAGAGCATTCTTATTTCCAGCGGTTAAGATATATCAAACAGCTGGGGATGACACACCTAGTTTATCCGGGTGCGCTACACACTCGCTTTCATCATGCGCTTGGCGCAATGCACCTAATGCACCTAGCTCTTGAACATTTACAAAGCAGAGGACATGAGATTACTTCACAGGAAGAAGAAGCCAGTTGCATTGCTATATTGTTGCATGATATTGGACACGGCCCGTTCTCTCATGCTTTAGAACACACGTTGGTAAATGGTGTTTCACATGAAACCATTAGTAAATTATTAATGGCTGACCTTAACGAAGAGTTTAATGGCAAGCTAGATTTAGCGTTACAAATATTTAACAACAAGTACCATAAACCTTTTTTACATCAGTTGATTTCCGGACAACTTGATTTAGATAGGCTTGATTACCTTAACCGCGATAGTTTTTTTAGTGGGGTAACTGAGGGCATGGTAAGCTCGGACCGGATTATAAAACTGCTAAATATTAAAGACGGAAACTTAGTTGTTGAAGAAAAAGGCATTTATTCGGTAGAAAAATTTTTAATTGCCCGAAGACTAATGTATTGGCAGGTTTATTTGCACAAAACGGTAATTGCGGCAGAGCAATTATTAGTAAAAATATTAGAACGAGCAAGAGAATTAGCTCAAAATAACGAAGTGTTATTTGCAACTCCGGCTTTAAAACATTTTCTTTATAACGATATTAACGAAGAAACCTTTTTAAACGATAAAGAAAACCTTCATTATTTCTCGTTATTAGACGATCATGATGTAATGTCGTCGATAAAAGTATGGCAACAGCATCAAGATTTTATTTTAAAAACCTTATGTACAAATTTAATTAGCCGAGATTTGTACAAAGTAGAGATAAGTAGTACTGCTGTTGACGAAGAAAAATTTAGCCAATTAAAAGAAAAAGCACAGGCTTGCTTAAACATAGATAAAAAGGATATCAGTTACTTTGTTTTTAAAAGTAGTATCAATAACATGGCTTATAAGACGGGCAATAGTAGTATAAACGTACTAATGAAGGACGGAAGCTTACAAGATATAGCTACCGCATCTGACAATGCAAACTTAGAAGCCTTATCAAAAACAGTAACTAAAAATATTTTATGTTACACTAAATTTAGGTAGGATATGTTGTTATTTAAATAACAATTTGTTCATTTAATAATATCAGTTAATTTTGGAACATGCAATTTACCGCAAAAGAGATTTGCTTATTACTAAACGGTAGCCTTGAGGGGAACGCTGATGTAAAGGTTTTTCAGCTAGCAAAAATAGAGGAGGCACAAGAAGGAGCATTATCTTTTCTTGCTAACCCGAAATACGAACCCTTTATATATACTACTAACGCATCTGTGGTTATTATAAATGAAGACTTTGTTTTAGAAAAACCAATAAATTCCACATTAATACGTGTAAAAGATGCTTATAGTAGCTTTTCTGTATTGCTTGAAAAATATAACAGTATAAAACTACATAAATTTGGTATTGAGCAACCCAACTTTATAGACCCTAGTGCAAAAATTGGTGAAAATGTTTATATCGGTGCGTTTTCATATATAGGTGCAAATGCAGTTATTGGAAACAACTCTAAAATATACCCTCAATCTTATATAGGTGATTCTGCTACTGTTGGCACAGACTGTACCCTATACACTAGCGTCAAAATTTATCACGATTGCGTTATAGGCAATAATGTAACTATACATGCAAGTGCGGTTATTGGTAGTGATGGTTTTGGTTTCGCTCCACAGGCAGACGGCTCTTATCAAAAAGTAAGTCAGATTGGAAATGTAATCATTGAAGACGATGTTGAAGTTGGCGCAAACACTTGTATAGATAGAGCAACAATGGGCTCCACTATTATTAGAAAAGGCGTTAAACTAGATAACTTAATACAAATTGCCCATAACGCTGAAATTGGTAACAATACTGTAATTGCTTCGCAAACGGGTATTTCTGGTAGTTCAAAAATCGGCGAAAGCTGTATAATTGGAGGCCAAGTGGGCATAGTAGGGCATATCACTCTAGCAAAAGGCACACAAATACAAGCAAAATCTGGTATAAACCGCTCTATTGAAGAAGAAGGTAAAAAATGGGGTGGAGCGCCCGCAACTAGCTATCACAGCTTTATGAGATCACAGGTAATTATCCAAAGATTACCTGAAATGGAAAGAAAAATAGAAGAGTTACAAAAAGCTTTAGCTAAGCTACAAAACCCATCTTCTTAAATTTATTTTATAAAATGAACCCTAGGCAAAGAACAATAAAATCAGAAATTAGTGTTAAAGGTGTCGGTTTACACACTGGCGCTAATGTTACTTTAACTTTTAAACCTGCTCCAGAAAATCACGGATATAAATTTAAAAGAGTTGACTTACCCGGAGAACCTATTATAGATGCTGATGTTGATAATGTTTCTGATACTTCACGAAGCACAACTTTAACAGCAAATGGCGCTAGCGTAAGCACAACGGAACACGTTTTAGCAGCTTTAGTGGGCTGCGAGGTAGATAATGTGATGATTGAGCTAGATGGCATAGAAGTTCCTATTTTAGACGGAAGTGCCATAGAGTTTGTAAACGCTTTGGAATCTGCTGGTTTCAAAGAGCAAAATGCAGAAAGAGAATATTACCATATTCCGCACAACATCCATTACTCTGAAGATGACAGAAAAGTAGAAATGGTTATAATGCCGTTAGACGATTATAGATTTACCTGTATGGTAGATTATAACTCTCCGGTTTTAGGAAGCCAACATGCAACTATTACATCTATCACTGATTTTAAAGACGAAATAGCATCATGCCGAACTTTTGTGTTTTTGCATGAGCTGGAAATGCTATTAAAGCATAATTTGATTAAAGGTGGAGACATTAACAATGCAATTGTAATTGTTGACCATGAAATTAGCGAAGAAGAACTGGCAGAATTAGCAAAAGCGTTTAATCGCGATGACATTAAAGTAGCCAGAGAAGGTATTTTAAACAACATCGAATTACGCTTCCAAAACGAGCCTGCTCGACATAAATTACTGGATATTATTGGGGATTTAGCTTTAATTGGCACACCAATAAAAGGTCATGTTATGGCGGCTAGGCCCGGACACGCTGCAAACGTTGCTTTTGCAAAAAAGATAAAAGCAGCTATAAAAAAGGATAAAAAGAAAAAGGTACAGCACCTTTATGACCCAACGGTAAAACCACTTTACGATACGGTTCAAGTGATGAAAATTTTACCTCACCGTCAGCCGTTTTTGTATATTGATAAAATATTAGAACTTACAAAAACTTACGTGGTAGGTGTTAAAAATGTAACCATTAACGAAGAATTTTTTAAAGGTCATTTTCCAGGCGCTCCGGTGTTACCCGGTGTTGTACAAATTGAAGCCATGGCCCAAACTGGGGGTGTTTTAGTTTTAAGTACCGTACCAGATCCAGAAAATTACCTAACTTACTTTTTGAAAATAGATAATGTTAGGTTTAGAGCTCAGGTTTTACCAGGTGATACCATTATCTTTAGATGCGATTTGATGGAACCTATCCGTAGAGGAATTGCGCAAATGAAGGGCGTAGGAATGGTGGGCGAGAAAATAGTTGTAGAAGCAGAAATGATGGCGCAGATATCCAGACACGAAAAAACCGAAAACCAATAATGATACAACCTTTAGCATATATACATCCACAGGCAAAAATTGCCAATAGTGTAGTTATAGATCCATTTGCTGTTATACATAAAGATGTAGAAATTGGCGAAGGTACTTGGATTGGTTCCAACGTTACTATAATGGATGGAGCCAGAATTGGTAAAAACTGTAAAATTTTTCCTGGAGCAGTAATTTCTGCTATTCCTCAGGATTTAAAATATGCTGGTGAACAAACAACAGCCGTTATTGGTGATAATACAACCATTAGAGAGTATGTAACCATTAACCGTGGCACAAACGATAAGTGGGAGACAAGAGTTGGAAACAACTGCCTTTTAATGGCTTATTGCCACGTTGCTCATGATTGCGAAATTGGCGATAACTGTATTTTTTCTAACAACACTACTTTAGCTGGACACATTACCATTGGTGATAATGTAGTATTAGCAGGGATGGTTGCTATTCATCAGTTCTGTAAAGTAGGATCTTACTCTTTCGTAACCGGTGGTTCATTGGTACGTAAAGATATACCACCTTATGTAAAAGTAGCTAGAGAACCATTATCATATACAGGTATTAACTCTGTTGGATTGCGTAGAAGAGGATTTACTCCAGAGAAAATCAACGAGATACAAGAAATTTACAGAGTGCTTTTTGTTAGAAACAACAATGTAACTAAGGCATTAAATATCATTGAAGCCGACTTTAAACCTACAGAAGAAAGAGACGAAATCATCAACTTTATTAGAACTTCTAACAGAGGTGTAATGAAAGGTTTTGGAAACTCCTGATTTTCGGGATGAAGATTAAACTATCAAAAATTGGCAGAAGGTTTAACCGGGAGTGGATTTTCAGAAATATCGATTACGTTTTTGAATCCGGGAAATCTTATGCCATTTTAGGTATAAATGGTTCGGGTAAATCAACGTTATTACAAGTTATTTCTGGAGCTTTAGGTCAATCAGAAGGTGATATCTCTTTTCAAATTGCTGGAAAAGAAGTTGAAATAGACCAAGTTTTCCAACATTTAGTATTAGCAAGCCCGTACTTAGAATTGATTGAAGAATTTACCCTTACCGAGGTTTTAGATTTTCATTTCGAGTTTAAAAAGAGATTGAATAGTCTCTCAAACGCTGAGTTAATTGCCTTGTTGGGTATGGAAAACAGTAAAAACAAACAACTCAAATATTTTTCATCGGGTATGAAACAAAGAGTTAAGTTGATTTTAGCTTTTTGCTCTGAAACCCCTATTCTATTGCTTGACGAACCCACCTCAAACCTTGATGAACAAGGTATTAATTGGTACCATTCTTTAGTTGAGCAATTTACAAAAGACCGCTTAGTAGTGGTGTGTTCGAACCAAATTCACGAATATCAATTCTGCCATAATCAGCTCCTAATAGCTGATTATAAATAGTGTAATCGAACACATATTCATAACATTATAGTTACAAGTCGCTTTCATTACAAATAAACTCTACTTTTGTATAACAATTAAAGAGTGTATAACGCGGGTTTACATTCTCCTTCAATAAGGAAATTAAGATTTTTCATATAGGTTTAGGTTGATAAAGCGGTTTCATTTAATGAGGCCGCTTTTGTTTTTATACGTTTTCAGATTGATTCTTCCTATCTTTACGCCATCACTACTTAAATTAAGAATTGGAAAAACAGACCCTTAGAAAACAAGCTCTTCTGCAAAGAGAGAAACTATCTAAAAGCTTATTCTGGCAATTGAATGATCAAATTTTGGCGCACCTCACTAAATTTGATTGGTCTGAAATACATACCGTACACTTATTTTTGCCCATTGTTGAAAAAATGGAGATTGATACTTTCGAGTTTATTCATTTCTTTAAATCCCAGCATCCAAATATACAATTGGTAGTTCCACGTTGTGATTTTAAAACAAAAGAAATGGAAGCTATTGTGTTTGACCCAGAAGCAACTGTACTGATAAAAAATAAACAACATATTCCCCAACCCTTATACGGTGACCTTGTTGATGTATTAAAAATTGATGCAGTAATTATCCCTTTGTTAGCTTTTGATGATGAAGGTCACCGGGTTGGTTACGGCGCTGGTTTTTATGATCGTTTTTTAGAAAAATGTAGACCAAATGTGTTAAAAATTGGGGTATCACTCTTTAATCCTACAGAAAAAGTAACAGATACTCATCCTCAGGATGTTAGATTAACTCACTGTATTACCCCCGAAAAAGTTTATTCTTTTAAGCCTTAGAAGAGTTTTCTAAAAGCAAAACTTAGACTTCACTACTTTTAAGCACCTTATTCACTTCCTCAAAAATAGAAGGTCTATCTGCAAGTACAATCAGCGTATCAAGAGCTTCAATTTTTGTGGATCCATTTGGTGTGATATAGGTATCCCCTCTCTTTATCATTGCGATAATTGCATTCTTAGGAAAGCCAATTTCAACAATTTTTTTATTCACCACAAGGTAATCTAGCTCTATCACAACCTCTTTCATCTCTGCCTTAGGATTTTCTGACAGCAATAAATCCGTTGCACTTAATCGTTTTGCTTTCTCTGGTAAAGCTACTTTTAACCAGTTTGCAACAACTGAAAGTGTGGTCCCTTGAATAAGTACGGACGTTACTGAGATGAAGAAAACAATATTGAAAATCATATTAGCATTTTCTATACCTGCTAAAAGCGGATAGGTAGCAAACACAATAGGAACAGCTCCTCTTAAACCTACCCATGAAATATATAAACGACGCCTTAACTTCATTTTAAAAAACATCAAGCTAATAAAAACACCTACCGGCCGGGCAACAACAATCAAGAACAAAGAAATGAGTATACCAATACCAATTATTGGGAAAATTTGTGTTGGAAAAACAAGTAGTCCTAAGGTTAAGAATAGCACAATCTGCATTAGCCAGGCCAAACCATCAAACATTTTTAGAATGGTTTTTTTGTGGATAAAATCCTGACTTCCTAAATAAACTGCACAAATATAAATAGCAAGAAAACCATTTCCTCCTATAAAATCGGTAGCTGAAAATGTAATCAGCATTAAGGCAATTACAAGAACTGGATATAAACCTTCAAAATCGAGCTTTATACGATTAATAACGAACTTACTAAACTTTCCAAAAACAAACCCGGCTATAGCCCCAAAGATCATCTGTTGTAAAAACAAAGGGATTATTGAAGCAAGACTTTGATCTTGGTGAATAACTAAAGTCAAAAAAGCTATGGTTAATACATAAGCCATAGGGTCATTACTTCCACTTTCAAGCTCTAATGTTGGTCTTAAATTAGTTTTTAAAGCCAGGCTTTTTGATCGCAAAATTGAAAAAACAGCGGCTGCATCTGTAGATGACACGATAGAGCCTAACAATAAACTTTCGTAAATAGTTAAACCGGTAACCAACCAAACAAAAAGACCCAATGTAAGGGCTGTTAGTAAAACACCCACAGTAGATAGGGCAATTCCTTCTTTAAGAACAGGCTTGACCGTTTTCCAGTTGGTATCAAGTCCGCCAGAGAAAAGAATAAAATTAAGAGATACAATCCCTATAAACTGCGATATTTTCGGATTATCAAAATGAATTCCTCCTATGCCCTCTGAGCCCGCCAACATGCCAATTACCAAAAACAGCAATAGCGTTGGTACTCCAAATTTATAGGAAGTTTTACCTGCGAAAATACTTACAAGAAGCAATAATGAGCCAATAAGTAAAATATTCTCAGTAGTTAAATTCATTTTTTATTAATTATTCTGCCTCA
This sequence comes from Pelobium sp., assembly GCA_037968815.1. Taxonomy (GTDB): domain Bacteria; phylum Bacteroidota; class Bacteroidia; order Sphingobacteriales; family Sphingobacteriaceae; genus Pseudopedobacter. Next base: position 165,760 of record JBBKWF010000002.1, read on the forward strand.
AGATTTCTATTTTCCGTATACCGGGCTAATTAAAGCGCTAATGTTTGCCACACAGAAAGTAAGTTCGATAATGGTAAGATGTAAAAAAACCATTTTTAGGATAATACAGTTAAAAATCGACAATAAGCCGGAACTAAACCTTCCTGACGGCAAAATAAGTAAATCTTATGAATCAGTCAGCATCCAGCTTAGGTGTTTTTAGCGATTTTATTATACTATTTGAAAAAATGTTATTGTTTTAACACAAACACCTTCTTAAGGGTTAGTTTTATTTACTTTTTAATATATTTTGATGTATTTGCTACGCAGATATTAAATATTTATATATTTGCGCCATCAATAAGGGGTGCCTTGTTTGTGTAAACAGATTTAACCATCTGCACAAATGCAAAACCAGGCTGAGAACATACCCATTTTTGAAGTAAAAAGTCAAAAAGTTAAAAGTGGAAACTGATCCTTACACTTTCAACCCTCAACTTTAAACTTTAGAAAGCACCTGATTCGGATAATGCCGACGTAGGGACAAAAGGTATAAGTTAATTTATTTTGTAAATGGTGTAACCCCTATGCTGTTTCGTTAACTTAAAAATTTAAAAAAAGTGAAAAAAATCAGTTTAGCATTTGCTATGACAGTACTACTGCCAGGAATGCTGTGGGCACAACTATCTTTAAACGGAAAAATTAGTGACCAAGAGAACAACAATGCACTAAATGGCGCATCGGTTACCCTTAACGGGAACGAAACCGTACAATCTGCCAACAACGGAAGTTACAATTTCAACAACTTGAAGCCTGGTAATTACCAGTTAAAAGTGAGTTTTGTTGGCTACCAAACCAAAAACTTATCTATTAGTTTAACGGAAAACAAAAGCTTAAACATTGATTTAACAAAAACTCAGTTTCTGGCAGACGAAGTAATTGTTAATGCCACCAGAGCTTCTGAAAACTCGGCAACTACTTTCAAAAATTTATCCAAGCAGGATATTGCTAAAAACAACTTTGGTCAAGATTTGCCTTACCTACTCGACCAAACACCGGGTGTGGTTACTTACTCTGATGCAGGAGCGGGAGTTGGCTATACTGGCATGAGAATTAGAGGCTCTGACGGAAGTCGTGTAAACGTAACTGTTAACGGTATCCCATACAACGATTCGGAAAGTCAGGGTTCTTTTTGGGTAAATATGCCTGATTTTGCAAGCTCAGTTGACAATATCCAAATTCAACGAGGTGTAGGAACATCAACAAACGGAGCCGGTGCTTTTGGAGGTAGTTTAAACATCCAAACCGGAAAACTAAGGGACTCGGCATACTTTGAGCTTAACAACTCTACAGGCTCTTACAGTACCTTAAAAAACTCGCTGAACTTAGGAACGGGCTTAATTAACGGAAAGTTTGCTTTTGATGGTCGTTTATCTCGGATTGTATCTGACGGATATATTGACAAAGCTTCATCAGACCTTAAATCTTATTTTGTTTCTGGCGCTTATTACGGCAAAAGCAGCTTACTGAGATTAAATGTATTCTCTGGCAAAGAAAAAACCTTCCAAGCTTGGAATGGTGTTTCTGAAGATAAGCTAGCAACTGACAGACGCTACAACGAACTTAGTTTTTATGATAACCAAACCGATAATTATCAGCAAGATCATTATCAACTATTGTATTCCAAAAGTTTCTCAAACACACTATCAGCAAATGCGGCCCTACATTATACCAAAGGAAGCGGATACTATGAAGAGTTTAAAGACAGCCAAAAGTTTGGGAGTTATGGCTTAGACACACTTTTTATCGGAACAGATACCGTTGCTAAAACAGACTTAGTAAGAAGGCGTTGGTTGGATAATAAGTTTTATGGAGCAACTTATTCTTTACGTTACCAACCATCAGCAAAGGCAGATTTTACCTTAGGCGGTGCTTATAACGAATACAAAGGAGATCATTTTGGTGAAATCATCTGGGCTAAATTCGCGTCACAAAGTGAGCTTGGTGACAACTATTATTTTGATGATGCTTTTAAAACAGATTTTAATATCTACGGAAAAGCAACTTACCAACTTAATAAGGTTTCGCTATTCGCAGATTTACAATATCGCAACATTAATTATGAGTTTTTTGGTTTTGATCGCAACTTAAATAATGTTGAACAAAGTGTCTCTCATAATTTCTTTAACCCTAAAGTAGGTTTCACCTATTTTATTGATGCAAATAGTAATTTTTACGCTTCTTATGCAGTTGCTAACAAAGAACCAAACCGTAATGACTATACTGAATCTACTCCACTAAGTAGACCAAAAGCAGAACGCCTGAACGATATTGAAGTAGGCTATCGTATAAAAAAACAATGGCTTAATGCTGGTGCAAACATTTATTTAATGAACTATAAAAATCAATTGGTTTTAACCGGTCAAATAAATGATGTAGGTTCTTATGTACGCTCAAACGTTGACAAAAGCTACCGTAACGGTATTGAATTAGATGCAAGTTTCCGTCTTACTCCTAAATTGAGTTGGGCTGTAACAAGTGCCTTCAGCCAAAATAAAGTCGAAAATTTTGTAGAATATATTGATAAATATGTTGGTGTAGATTATAATTTTGACGGACAGCAAGTAACTACTTATGGTAAAACTGACATTGCTTTTTCACCTAATTACGTTGGCTCAAGTACCATTGCATATAAATTAGTCGATAATTTTGAGCTTGCACTTTTAAGCAAATATGTAAGTAAGCAATATTTAGACAATACCTCTAACAACTCGAGAAAGTTAGATGCCTTTTTTGTAAACAACCTTCGCTTGAACTACAGCTTTAAACTAAAAGGTGTACGATCAATTGAAGCGGGACTGCTAGTAAATAACATATTTAACGAACTTTACGAAAGTAACGGATATACTTATAGCGGTATTTACGATGGTTTTTTAAGCACATCTAACTACTATTACCCACAGGCAGAAACTAATTTCCTTGCATCGCTAAATTTCAAATTCTAATTCTACTATTTTTAATAGTTAAGTCCTTCCCTGTTTTTACGAGGAAGGACTTTTTTTTTGCCAAAATATTTTCAATTGGTCGTATTATTGAACAATAAAATAAAATCCGTATAATTAAAGATGAATTTAGATAAGGCATATAAGTTAATCACCGAAAAATTAGCACTGTGGTCTGAAAGCTTTGTGAAGCTTCTTCCTAATTTAGTATTGGCTGTATTAATTATAGTATTAGGGATTTTTATCTCAAAAATTGTCAAAAAATTATCTTTAAGGCTCATAAGAAAGGTTTCAAGCTTAGAAACCATTAACAGGCTGTTTTCTTCTTTCATCTACATTTTAACTTTAGGAATAACATTTTTTACAGCCCTAGATGTTTTAAATTTAGATAAGGCAGTCACCACTGCATTAGCCGGGGCCGGTATTTTAGGTTTAGCGCTCGCGTTTGCATTTCAGGATATCGCAGCAAACTTTATGTCTGGTATATTCATGTCTTTCCGACGCCCATTTACAGTAGGGGATTTAGTAAAAGTAAGCGATCATATGGGAAGGATTGATGCAATCAATTTAAGAGATACAAGCTTAACCACTCTTGAAGGGCATTTTTTAATTATTCCTAACAAACAAGTTTTCCAAAACCCAATTGAGAATTATTCTTTAACCAAGATAAGAAGATTGGATATGAAAATAGGTGTTTCTTATGCTGATGATTTAGAGAAAGTACAGCGAATCACATTAGATGCGGTAAATGATTTAACGGAAAGAGACACTAACAAAGAAGTAGAGTTTTTTTACGAAGAATTTGCTGATAGCTCAATTAACTTTGACTTGCGAATTTGGCTTGCTGATGCAGAACAAAAAACTTATTTAAATGCAAGAAGCAAAGCCGTAATACTGATTAAAAAAGCATTTGACAATGCAGATATTACCATACCGTTCCCAATAAGAACTTTAGATTTTGGTATTAAAGGCGGTCAAACGCTATCCGAAATGAATATTGTATCTATAGAAAAACCTAAGGAGCAGTAATTTTCAAAAGCATTCCTATACTTAAAACTGTACTTTTTAGTCCGTTTAATGTTTGGATGCTACTCACACTTGAAGTCTCAAAACGTTCTGCAATATTAGTTAAAGTATCTCCAGCCTTTACTTTATAAGTAATATAAGTTGGTTGAGCCTTTTTTGGTACAATTTGTTCCGTTGCTTTTTTAATGATTAGCTTCTGTCCAATCGCAATCCCATAGTTTTGTAGCTCATTCCAAACTTTTATATCTTGAACTTCTACTTTATATTGGTTAGCGATAGCATTAAGGGTCTCCCCTTTTTTAACAATATGAGTGTTTGATATTTTCAAACCTTTATCCACCACAACTTCACTTGCGGATAGCATCTTTAAACTACCGTCTTCATCAGCATTTAAAGCTTCAAAAAAAACAGCGTAATCTTTAAAACTTAAGCGTGGAATAATCAATCGCTTAGGTTCGTTTTTTGTACCGTTGATTAAGTTTTTCTTAAAAACAGGATTTAAACCTCTTAAATCGTCAACTTCTATATTTAAGGCCTCAGCAATTTTATCAAAAGACATGAATTTGTTTACCGATATAGAATCTGTTTTCAACGCCTTTTCTTCAGGTACTTTTATTTCTGGATGGCGAGGATAATAATTCATCACATAAACCGCGGCTATAAAAGCTGGAACATAGTTTTTGGTTTCACCAGGAAGGTAAGGTTGAATATCCCAAAAGTTTCTTGAACCTCCTGCTTTTGCTATTGCTCTATTAACATTACCTCCGCCACAGTTATAAGACGCTAATGCTAACAACCAATCGCCTAGCTCATCATAAGCATTACGCAAATACCTAGCGGCCGCGTAACTAGCTGCTGTAGGGTCTCTTCGTTCGTCAACATAGTTGTCAATCTTTAAATCGTACATTCTTGCAGTGGTGTACATAAACTGCCACATCCCCGTTGCGCCAACTCTTGATATCGCCATTGGATTCATTGAAGACTCAATAATAGGAAGGAATTTAAATTCTAAAGGAACATTATAAGCCTGCAAAGCTTGTTCAAAAACAGGAAAATAATATTTACCTAAAGCCAACATCTGTCCCATTTCACCTCTACGCTTATCTAAAAAGATATCAATATAGGTTTGTACAAAAGGGTTGTAATTTAAAGGAACTGTTGTTTTGATAGAGTCTAATCGATATTTATAAATGAGATTAGGCTTATACTTTAGAACCTCTAGCTGAAGATTTGACTGCGCAGGAACTAAACTAGTATCTGTATTTACTAATTTTTTTATCGCTCTAAACTCTTTTAAAGTTAGAGAGGACTGTAAACTATCTCTGTTTAAAGCCCCTTTACTCATGTTTGAAAAACTAATAAACAATAAAAAAAAGGCAATAAACTTTGAGGATTTAATCATTCTTAATTTTTTTCTTTAGTCGAGCAAAACGTCCGACTAAAGTTTAGTTATACATTTAGAAAAGGCTAATAATTTTTCTTCTTTAAATCGTCTTCCTATAATCTGAATACCTAAAGGTAAACCTTCTGAATTTTCGCCAGATGGAACTGAAATTGCTGGCAAACCAGCCAAAGAAGCACCAACAGTGAAAATATCTGCTAAATACATGACCATTGGGTCCATAATTTCTTCACCAATTTTAAACGCTGGTGTAGGTGTTGTAGGGGTAATAATAAAATTATAATCCTCTAAAATATGGTCAATTTTTTCTTTAATTAATCTTCTTACTTTTTGCGCTTTAGAGTAATAAGCATCGTAAGAACCGGCACTTAACACAAACGTACCTAACATGATACGGCGTTTTACCTCGTCTCCAAAACCTTCTGATCTTGATTTTTTGTAGGTACTAATTAAATCTTTAGATGCAGGACTCCTATAGCCATAATGCACACCGTCAAACCTTGCAAGGTTTGATGAAGCTTCCGCAGTAGTTAAAATATAATAAGTGGCAACAACGTAATCTAAGTACTCAAAAGAAACAGGCTCAACAGTATGCCCCTCTGCCTTTAGTTTTTCGATTTGCGCTAATATATTTTCTTTAATTTCTGGGTCTAATCCCTCTGCGTGAAGCGTTTCTTCTATATATGCTATTTTCTTTTTTGGACCAGCGTCTGCAATTAATTGCGAGTAAGAAGGCACAGGAACGGTTGACGAAGTAGCATCATGTTTATCGTTACCGGCTATCACTTCTAAGATTAAAGCAATATCATCAACAGATTTTGCAATAGGACCAACTTGATCAAATGAAGAAGCGTAAGCTACCACACCATATCTTGAAACCCTGGAATAGGTTGGCTTTAGACCGAAAACACCACAAAAGGCTGCTGGCTGTCTAATAGAACCACCCGTATCTGAAGCTAAAGAAGCAAAACATAAACCCGCCTGTACTGCAACTGCCGAACCACCAGATGAACCTCCAGAAACCCGTGTTTCATCCAAATAATTTTTTACAGGACCAAAGTAACTGGTTTCATTTGATGCACCCATTGCAAATTCGTCGCAATTTAAACGACCTATAATTATGGCATCTTCATTTATAATACGCTCCACTACTGTTGCAGAGTAAACAGCTTCATATCCATCTAAAATTTTAGAAGAAGCCGTCATCTGGTGACCTTTGTAAGAAATATTGTCTTTTAAACCAATAATCATCCCGGCTAGTTTTCCACCAGTTCCGTTATCTATTTTAGCTTGTATTTCTTCTGCTTTAGCTAGCGCCTCTACTTCAAAAGTTTCTAAAAATGCGTTGAGATGTTTATGATCTGCAATCCTTTTGATATAATACTTTACCAACTCTTTGACGGTAATTACTCCAGATTGTAAATCGGTTTGTAATTGCGAAAAATTAGAATAGGATTTGATTTTTTCTGTAATCATTTTATAAAAGAAAACCTTGAACTTTCGAAATTACAAATTTCGACCGTTCAAGGTTAATAGATTCCTAAATAAATTTAGAAAATTTAATTTTTTTGTTGATTTTCTTCTGGTTTGTCCTCGGATTTATCGAAACCACTTTGGGCATCTTTAAATTCTTTTACACCTTTCCCCATTCCTCTCATTAGTTCTGGAATTTTTTTTCCACCAAATAAAAGCAATAAAGCCAATACAATTAAAATAATTTCTGGAGCACCTAAACCCATTTTTTTTATGATTTACTTTGTTTAAAAATCTTTGTCTTCTTCTACCGTTTCCTCTGTTTTAACAGTTTTCTTTTTTTCTAACTGCTCTTCGCGTTTTAATTCTTCAGTAGCAGTAAGCTCATTTATATTACGGTGAATTTCTCTTTTTACACCATCTGAAGCATCTTTGAACTCTCTTATTCCTTTACCCAAGCCTCTTGCAAGTTCCGGAAGTTTTTCGCCCCCAAAAAGCAAAAGAACGGCAAATAAAATCATCACCACCTCTTGTGTACCTAAATTCAGAAACAATAAATTACCGATATGCATGATAATGTGCTTATTTAAATAGAACGCTAATATAAATATTTTATTTCGGTATGCTATAACTCATTCTTAAATGCACTTACGACGTTTCTTAACCTTTGGATTTAAAAAAAACAAATAGGTTTAAATTAGATAATACATAAATGTCTATTAAGTTTTAAGCCGCACCTCTAATGATAGCCAGTAAAACAGCAATCACTGCTATTACCAGTAAAAGGTGTATCAAAGCTCCGATAGAATAAACGAAAAACCCTAATACCCACCCAATAATTAAAACAACTGCAATGATATAAAGTATAGATCCCATGATATTATAATTTAGTTTAATGATAAGGTCTTTTGCCTATTAAACCTAGTATATACAAAGTGCATGCCTTAACCTTTTATTTCTCCATCCTTGCAAGAGCTGCTTTCATCTCTGCAATCTCTTTTTTCTGTGCTTTAATTATATCATCGGCCAATTTTCTTACCTCTGGGTCTTTAATGTTGGCATTTTCACTAGTTAATATAGCTGATGAGTGGTGCGGGATCATTGCCTGCATATATTGTTGGTCGCTTATTGGCGTTTGCGTTCTTAATGCAGTGAGCAACAGACCAAATACTACTACGCTTCCAATAATAATGAAGCTATTTGTTCTCTTATCAGGATACATCTTACCCATCATCAATAACATAATTATTGCCATTGGGCAAACCATTAATAATGCCATGTAAATTCTTGTTAGACTGAAATAAAAATGGTCTATTTCTACAATATTGATAAACATAATAAGATACATCGTAATAAACGAGATGCACATTGTTGTAGCAAATTTGCCGTAAACCATTCCTTTTGGTTTTTCTGTTCTTGATTGATTGTTTTCCATGTTTTTTATTTTAAATGTTCATAAAACAAAGCGCAATTTTAAGTTAATAACTAAGTCTTAGCCCTGCTCCCCAACCATAGTCACTATCATAATTACCCGTAACTCCTAAGTTTTTACCAAGGATGTAAGTAGTGTTCAAGCGGTACTCTTTATCAGTGTTCCAACTTCCGCCAAAACGCAACCTTGTAGTAATTGGAATATCGCTCCTACCGATTTCAAATCTTAAATCTCCCTTCGGGCTGATACGTACATCTGTTTGGATAAAAAGCGGGAGTAAATACCGTAAGCCTAAAAAAACATTTTGCACATCGCCGTTTATAAAAGCACCTCCTTTTATGTCATTCTTAAACTCACCCCCCAAATAACCAGATAAAAAGAATCGGTGGTCCAAATAGCGCTCTAAGCGTGGTGTTACCTCATACCTGCCGTCGTAACTGAAACGCCAGTCTGTGTTGAAACTGTTTCTCACATTTGAGATGTTGAACATTCCGTAATTAGCTTGCGATTGTGCTGTGGTGCTTGCCCAGAAGAAAGGTTTGTTAGCTTCTCTTAATACAGGATTGTCGTCTCGATATTGCGCTATTTCAGGCGTTATTGGAGAGTTTTGGTAGCGTAGCACTCTTGCCATTCCAGCATTCATATGGTAAAGTATGTGACAATGGAAAAACCAATCTTTTTCTTCATTGGCATCAAACTCTATAGTTACCATTTTCATGGGCTCTACGCTTACTGTGTGTTTTAATGGAGAATATTTTCCATGTTTATTGATTACCCTAAAAAAATGACCATGCAGGTGCATAGGATGCTCCATCATGGTAGTATTATGCATCACGAATCTAACTTTTTCTCCCTTTTTAATGGATAAAATATCCTGTTCAGAAAGCGTTCTGTTATTGATACTCCAAACATACCTCGTCATGGAACCGGTAAGGTAAAGCTCAAAAGTGCGGATAGGTTGGTTTTGGTCCAACTCTGTAGAAGCCTTAGCTTTTAACATATCGTAAGTCAGAATCTTCCCTTCTCCACCTAAGCTACTCATCATAGAACCCGGAACTGTCATTTTTATGCCTTTCCCGTCGTCTTTCATGACCATTTTCATTCCGCCTTTTGCGTCTTTCATAGGATTCATTTTCATTTTTGACGAGTTAGATTTCATGTCCATATTCTTAACCCCGTTCATCTCCAGTTTGCCTTCCATCCCTTTCTCTGTTTCGTGAAGCATCTGTGCTTTTCTTAGCTTTTCGTTTTCTACCGCTCCCATCTGCATACCTTTCATCCCCATCATCATTTGGTTCATGCTATGCATCATCTTAAAGTACTCCATTTTAGGAATATCGGGTGCTTTATGCTGTTCTCCTTTTCCAAAATAAGTAGAAACTTTCCCCGAAACGTCATGCGGTGTTGCCCTAAACTCATAGCTTCCATCTTTTGGGATGGTAATGAGCACATCATAAGTTTCTGCAACCCCAATTAATAATTTATCAACTTTAACGGGTTCTACTTCCAGTCCGTCGGCAGCAATTATTGTCATTTGTCCTCCGGCAAATTGCGCCCAAAAATAGGTAGACGCAGACCCATCAATTATCCTTAGCCTAACAGTTTCCCCCGGCTTAAAACCCTGTTGTATCTCCTCTTTTCCGTTAATAAGAAATTTATCATACTTGATGTCGCTAATATCCATAGGTGGCATGCGCATCCACTCCATCATCAACTTATCTCCAACATAACCTTTAAGCAGTGCCTCGCCATAGCTTTGCACCGCCCCTTTTTTAATAGGAAAATAATCACTTCCCCTTTTCAAAAGTCTTAAAACGTTTTTAGGATTATGATTGGTCCAGTCAGACAGCATTATTACCTTGTCGGGATATTGATCAATTTTGTTGCTTTTATCCTGCGCTTCAATCACGAAAGAGCCAAATAGTCCAGATTGTTCTTGTAATTTCGTGTGGGAGTGATACCAATATGTTCCTGTTTGGCGTAGTGGAAAAATAAAATCATGACTTTCGCCAGCCATAATTGGGGCTGTTTCTAAATAGGGAACGCCATCAAATTTATTCGGAAGCAACAAGCCATGCCAATGCATTGAGGTTTCGCTCTTTAATCTGTTATGTACATGAATTACCGCTGTGTCACCTTCGGTAAAACGTAACACCGGTCCAGGAATTTGACCGTTGATAGCTTGTGCTTTCACAGTTTTCCCAGCAAAGTTTACCAAGGTATCGGTAATGTATAAATCATAAACCACCCGTTTCCCAGGATTGATGAGGTGGTCATTAGGGGTAGCCGAAATGCTTCTCACCTGCTGGCCATAAATAATATTAGATGAGAATATGATTAAAAAAATTAATGGAAGATTTTTCATTTTGTTGATTTCAGAATTAATAAAATAATACCCTGACACAGAAGAGTGCCTAAAAACTTTAAGTCTTCGCTAAAACGCGAAGAAAAGGATAATGTCTAAATTCTGAAATTTTGATAGAAAAGATAAGCGCCGTATTTGGTAAAGAGGGGTAGTCGCTGATTATGCAAACTAATGTAGTCACGGTTTAATGGCTCATCCACAAATAATTTGCTATCGGTTTGCGGTAGCAACCAGTTAATTGTAAAACTATTGGTTGCAATTTCTGAAAGATCTTTCTGTTTAACCGTTTCAAGCTTAGATGCTTTTATCAACTGATTTTCACAGCAGTTATCAGCTTTCTTTAAGTTAGAACTATGAGTGAAGCTAGCGGAAGTGCAGGCAACTTCTTCCATTCCACAATTGGCGTCATGTTCAGAAAAAGCTATTTTATTGATATTCCCACCACAAAAATGTATAGCCAAGGTTGATCCTGATGATGTGTAGCAAATCAACAGAGATAAAAATATGGTCGTTATGTTTTTGAGAATTTTCACAGTAAGTAAACCACAAAATTTGTGCAACTATTGAGCCACAATACAAGTTACTCTTCTTAGAGTCAGCATTTAAGGATTAGCTATGCTTTAATTATTTGCAACTAATTGTTCGGAGCATAAATAAAGAAACATCGTTAACACCTGCCTTAATAACCTGCTAACGAAGTTTTACGAAAGTACTGGGCAACTTGGCAATGCCAACTTAACATTCAGATAATTAGTCTAAAATTCAACTTTAATGTAGGCTATAAGATTCAGAACGCAAAGACAACCACTATTATTCCAGAAAACAATAACTCTTGCTGGCAACAGCCTGCAACTAAAACAGCGGGAGAGTATAATTTACAAAGACTTATAATAGCAACGGGAATATCATTTTAAATAATATTCCCGTTGTCTCTTGAGCTTCTATATTTGAATAGAAAAGGTTTATCTACCCATTCCGCCACCAGGCATTCCCTTCATCATCTTCTGCATTTTTGCCATTGCAGATGGATCAGAAAATTGCTTCATCATTTTACGCATATCTTCAAACTGTTTCATCAGCTTATTTACCTCAGCAATATCGTTTCCACTACCTTTTGCAATTCTGCTTCTACGGTTTTGGTTAATACTTTCAGGGTTTTCACGTTCAAACGGAGTCATTGATTGAATAATTGCCTCAATACCTTTGAAAGCATCATCTTCAATATCTACATTCTTCATCATTTTACCCACGCCCGGAATCATACCCATCAAATCTTTAATGTTACCCATTTTTTTGATTTGCTGAATTTGTCCGATAAAATCGTTGAAGTCGAATTTATTTTTACGGATTTTCTTCTGTAAAGCGGCGGATTCTTTTTCGTCAAATTGCTGTTGCGCTCTTTCCACTAAGGAAATCACATCACCCATTCCCAAAATACGGGAAGCCATTCTGTCTGGATAAAACACATCCAGTGCGTCCATTTTTTCGCCAGTACCTATAAATTTAATAGGTTTATTTACTACCGATTTAATAGATAAAGCCGCACCACCACGGGTATCACCATCTAATTTGGTTAAAACAACACCCGTAAAGTCTAATCTATCGTTAAATGCTTTTGCTGTATTAACAGCATCTTGACCCGTCATAGAGTCAACCACAAATAAAATTTCTTGTGGCTGAGTTGCTTTTTTAACTTCAGCAATCTCGTTCATCAAGGCATCGTCTAAAGTTAAACGACCGGCGGTATCAATAATAATTACGTTGTTACCGTTCTTTTTACCGTGGGCAATACCTTCTAAAGCAATTTCAACCGGATTGGTAGATTCACGGTTGGTGTAAACTTCTGCACCAACTTGTCCGGCTAATACTTCTAACTGGTCAATTGCCGCAGGGCGATAAACATCACCAGCAACCAATAATGGTTTTTTACCTTTTTGCGATTTTAAGAATAAAGCTAGTTTTCCAGAGAAAGTGGTTTTACCCGCTCCGTTTAAACCGGCAATTAAAATAACTGTAGGATTTGTTTTTATATCTAGTTCATCAACACTACCTCCCATTAAGTCGGTCAGTTCGTCGTTCATGATTTTGGTCAACAACTGGCCTGGGGAAATGGCAGTCAATACGTTTTGACCTAATGCTTTTTGTTTTACTTCATCAGTAAAAGCTTTAGCTGTTTTATAGTTAACATCGGCATCTAAAAGAGCTTTACGTATCTCTTTCATGGTTTCAGCCACGTTAATTTCGGTAATACTACCTTGTCCTTTTAATACTTTAAACGCTCCTTCGAGCTTATCCTGAAGATTATCAAACATGCTTTAAATCCTATTTTTTGCAAACTTATTGGGTTGCAAAGTTATCATTTTTAGGGGAAATTTTTTAGCCGAATAATTATGGTTTTTTAAGGTTTTATAAGTTGATTTTTATTTTTTTGATGCTGGATGACTATTGGTGATTTAAAACAAGCTTTCTGTGTCTATCATTGCCATAGATTAGCTTCTTTTTTTAGCAAAAAAAAGCCAAAGCTCGAATGGAGGGAATACATGAAATTGAACAAAACCTCCCTTGCGAAATTAACTAATCATAAAGGTATATATATGGCTTATGCTGGATTGGCGTACACCTCAAACTGACGAAGTTTCTGGAAGTTTTGCAGGTACCTGTTCTCTAACAATGATTGTAAATTAAGTGCTAAATAAGGTGGTATATTCAGCATAAAACCATTCAATTAGTTGTTTAAACACGGGAATTTTAATAAAAAAAATTTGTAGAAACAGACTTTTTATATAGGAGTTTTGATTAAAATTATTGTAATTTGGTTTTTGATTGTTAATCCTTAGTTACAGTAACTTGATGAATGTTTGGGAAAAATATAGTAAGACTTTAAAAAAAAACATATTAAACCCAAATGGAGATAATAAAGATGTTAAATATTGGAGAAACGATATGTTCGCCAATACTTTGATTTATATTATTCCTTTCTGTTTTATTACACTTATTCCCTCCCTAATTTGGGCAATAGACTCTGGTCTATACGTTATGGTTGCTGTAGATTTATTAGCTGTGTTAACAGTGATTGGTCTAGGCTTCAAAAGCAAATTATCCATAAGTAGCAGAAAGCAAATTTTTATTGCAACTATTTATATTCTTAGTTTTTGTTTGGTTTATTATGTTGGTTTAAATAGTAGTTTATACCTTATAATAGCTTGCTTTTTATCTGTATTTATATATGCTTTCAAAAATCAATATTTACCTGCCTTTCTAAATTTATTTATTTCACTTGTATTATTTATACTGTTTGGTATTTTTGGTCTACCCGAACACGTGACTCAATTTCAGTTAAGCGAAATGATTGCGGTTTTCTCTACCGTTTGCTTTTTAAGCTTTTTAACTTGTGCTTTAGTTTCTAAATTATTTGAGGGTTTAGATCGCAGTTTCGACGAAAATTTTAAACAGACAAAAGAGATCACCAAACAGAACGATACCTTAAAAGAAATAACCTGGATACAATCTCATGTAGTGAGAGGGCCACTAACTCGTTTAATGTCAATCACCATTCTTTTAGAAGAACCGGGCCTTAAAGAAGAAGATAGAGACTATTTATTGAAAAATGTCAAAATTACCAGCGATGAAATTGACCTTATTATTAAAGATATAGTGCTAAAATCAGAAGGGTTATATGTTGATAAAGAGAAAGCTTAATTAAAAAGGAGAGACAGCCAAATTCTATAGCCCAGCTTTTCTCGGATTTTCACATCTTAGTTCAACACACTTTCAAATTTCAAACTTGACCTATGTGCTATTTAGTTAAAGATTAAGAGTTAATTAAGTGTTATAGGTCAAGGTCAGATTTCCGAAAGTTCGGTAACTGGACAGTTATTCTCTAGTGCCTCGTATCATTCCCAAAATAAATACTTTGGTAACTATCATAACGCGTAGGTTCTAAATCACCTTCTTCTAATGCTTTTAAAACCGCACAACCGGGTTCGTTTATATGTACGCAGTTATTAAACTTACAGTCATGCATTAAAGCTCGCATTTCAGGAAAAAAGTGCCCTAATTCGTGTTTTTCTATATCGGTGATGCCTAATTCTCTAATTCCGGGGGTATCAATCAGCTTTCCGCCGAAAGGCAAATCAAAAAGCTCGGCAAAAGTGGTGGTGTGTTTTCCCATCTCGCTCCAATCGGAGATTTTACCTACTTTCAGCTCCTTTCCGGGAATCAATCTATTAATTAAGCTTGATTTACCAACACCAGAATGACCAGAAAAAAGTGAAATTTTATCTTTTAAAACGTTTTCTAACTCTTCAATGTTTAAGCCTTTTGTTGCCGAAACCGAATAACAAGCGTATCCAATTCTTTGATATAAGTCGATATAGTTTTCTAAAATTTCTAAGCCTTCTTCACTAAATAAATCTAACTTATTAAAAACCAAAACGGCAGGAACTCCATACGCTTCAGCAGTTACCAAAAACCTATCAATAAAACCAATAGAAGTGCGTGGAGCGGCCAAAGTAACCACCAAGCAGGCTAAATCTAAATTCGCGGCAATAATTTGTACTTGTTTAGAAAGGTTAATGGATTTACGGATGATATAATTTTTACGATCATGCACCCTAGAAATTACCGCAGTTTCTAAGTCGGGTTCGGGTTCAAAATCTACAATATCCCCAACAGCTACAGGATTAGTGCTTACTAAGCCTTTCATCCGTAATTTACCTTTTATCCTACTCTCGTACTTGATTCCTTGTTGGTCTTCAACAGTGTACCAACTTCCGGTAGATTTTATTACTAATCCTTGCATTGGCTTTAAAGGTAAGTATAAACTTATTTTGGGTTGAAATTAATTGAGAATTTTTATTCAAACTTAACACCTACACAACATTTCTGTTAATTTAGCATTCTTAAATAATGATGCGCTACTTTATCTACTTATTTTCAATAGCTGTTTTGGCAATAGCTTGTAATCGACCTAGCCCAAAAACCGACCCAAGCATTCGTCAATTTCAGTTTGAACCTATTAAAGGGATAAAATATTTTGAAGTTAGACGCACTTTTGCCGATGGTATTTCTTTTAACCCCCTAGGTTTCCAACAAACGCCAGAATGGGCAATTCGATTTTTATCGGATACAACAGTGCAAGCTTATAGCCCAACAATGAATAAAATGCTTGATTTTGACTTGATTTTTAGTCATGATGGAGTTTATAATTTTGCCAGAGAATGGTTTAGGGTAAAAAGCATCAGTAAAGACAGTTTACTTTTGCAACGATTAGAGGTAAATGCTAAGAAAATAGCAAAAGATGTCCGTTCAGAAGTTTATATGACTTTCTACTCTGAAGATTACATAAAAAAACTTGGTGAAACTGTCGAAGATTTAAGAAAACCCCGTAAACAGGACTCCGTTTTTGTTAAACAGCGGGCAGATTTAATAAATGCTTCAATAACAGATAGCAGTTTGTTTTTTGCTGCCAGAAACCCTGTAGAGTTTACATCAAAGAGCAAAATCATCCATATAGAAAAAATATCTACAGTTGATAAGCTACAAAACCGAAGTGCTTCTTATGATTATTTGTATCCGGAATATACCGTTAAAATAAAACCCGCCTATAAAGATTTCGCTTATACCATATCAGCAATTGTAGACCAAAACGGTAAGTTTTATGTTTACAGGTTTAACGCCACAGATGATTACAGAGAAAACCGCCGAAAAGTTTTACAAGGTATTCTAGACCTGTATTTAGGTCGCTTGGTAACAACAAAGCCTGGCAGTACACTAGGCTATAAACACAGTTCGGTTGTTGTTTTAAATCTTATCGGTTCAAAATAAAAAGCAAATAGGTATTAACCTACTTGCTCTATTTGTTTTTTTGCACTCTCAGCAAGCTTAGATGTTGCATCAGAAGCTTTTGCAGTATACTCAGAAGCTAGATCAGATGCTTTACTTGCATAAGCTGAAGCTTTGTCAGCTAATATACCAGACTGTTCTGCAGCTACATTTTTAGCTTTATCGCTAAAGTCTTTTACTGCATCAATTGCATTGCTTAATTGCTCTTTTCCGTCTTCGTTGGTCATAAAATAGTAAACTGCCGCTCCTGCTGCAACTCCTAAAATTAAACCTAAAGCTATTTTTGATTTTGTTTTACTTTCCATGATTTTTAAATTTTAATTGTCCGGTTTAAACAATACCAATACCTTGCCAAACCCTATATTTTTAGTTCTAATTTTTAAATTATTTCTGATAACGGTAGTTGCTAGAGATTTTTTGAATAAAATCGGTAAACAAGCCTATAAAACAATACTAGTTCTCATACTTAAAAAATGATTCCCTAACTGTTTGCTACCAATAATCTGACAAAACTGGCCTATCTCGTTTACATAAATTGAATCAGAAAATAAAAGCCAAGCCACCTGCTGATCAAGGTATATTGTAGTATTATCAGGCTTATCCATATTAATACTTTGCCAGCCAGTTCCAACTTTTTCAATCATCCAAACCCCGCCTGCTTCTCCAACCACTTCCACTTTAATTACAGTCCCTTCAGTGCCTTCCATGTTATGGTAATGTACTGCAAGTCCCTGCATCACTAAGTTTAAAAAAGGAAAATAAAACGCTTTTTGAAGCAAACTTTGGTTATTTAACGCTTGCCTAATATATTGCTGTAACAACCAGCAATAGCAATATTCTTTTGCTGTAATCGAGTTAAATTCTGTTTTGTTGTTTACAATGAGTTCAAGCTCTTTAACATACTCGTTTAAATCAAAATCAACAGTTGTATCAGTATCATCCATATTCAACGTAATCACTTTATCAGAAGACGTTGTTAATTTATTAATATGTATTTGTACCAATTGATTAGCAATCATGCTAATTTTATGGCTTTTATACAGCGTTAATTTGTCCCCTTCTGTTGGTTTTAGGTTTTGTAGTAGAGCTAATAAAGCTCTTGTTAAATCCAAGAAAGGGTATTGAACGTTTATCATGTAAAGTGAATTTAATGTTGCAATATAAAGTCTAAAAAGCTTGTCGTCCCGTTTAAAGTTGGTTTTTCATAGATTTATGTATAAATCTTAGTTAATAAACGTTAAAAATTAAATACATAAAAATTAAATTCCTTATTAAATCGTTAATTTACAATTATGATTAAACATATCACCTCCTTCTTTTTTGTATTGCTAAGCTTAAGCACTTTTGCGCAATACAAGCCAGATGTTATTGTAATTGGTGGCAGTGCCGCCGGTACAGCCACTGCAATGCAAGCCGCGGTAAGTGGAGTAAAAGTTTTATTAATAGAGCCAAGCAACAGTTTAATTGGTGATGCCGAGCCCAATATGGATATCCCAAACTTTAACCATGGCATTTGGAAACAATGGCGAGATGCTTATGAAAAAGCTAAAGACAGCGCTGCTGTTAGTCCTCAACAAGCTTTAGAGGGTCTTGTAAAAAGCACTAAAAAACTAACTTTTTTAAAAGGTGCTACTGTTGAAGAGATCGAACAGAAAAATAATGGATGGATATTACGTGTTCTAATAGACGGAAAGCTAGAAAAAATTAAGTGCAAAATATTGGTAGATGCTACCACCAACAGTAAAAATTCATTATTGGTTAAAAACAATATCTTAAAATTAGACAGCCTAGGAAAGTTTGACGCCTTAGTAAATTACACCAAACAGCAAATTGAGCAACCTTATCAGCATGTTCAAAAACTATACAGAACAAGCGGCGCTGCGGGTTTCGGTAAGGATAGTACGCTACATTATATCCCATTAGGTGTTTTTATTCCGCGGGAGGTAGATAACCTTTTAATTGTTTCTATGTCGTGTTTTAAAGATTTTGAAACTGAGGATTTAAGAAATATTGCACTTTGGACAAACCTTGGGCAGGCCGCTGGTGCTTTAGCTGCTTACGGACCTTTCTTTGATGTAAGTCCTAAAAAAGCAAGCATTCGCATCACTCAAAATGAAATGATTGACTATAAAAGCTTTATGTATCCTGTTTTAGATGTTAAAGGTGATGATTTGGCTTGGTACCCCGTTCAAAAGATAATTGCAAGTGGTGTTTTACATTTAGATTTTAAAACTGGCAAATTCAACCCTGATAGTGCGGTTGTTGCTGGAGACATTAAGGGGATTATGGCGAAACTTTATCCACGTTCTCGTATATGGTTTATCGAAAACAAAGAGGTGAACCAGCTTTCTGTTGGTAATGTTATTTCTTTATTAAGCTTTATAAGCGGAAGAGACCCTATTACTATACAGCAAGAAATGGAGGCGAGGTGGAAAGCTTATTATAATTTTAATTCTGGTTTTGATAAAGAAAAACCAGTTAATAAACGCGAATTTGCTTGTTTATTAGATACTTCTATTAGCCCATACAATGTTAATGTAGATTTTGCTGGATTTGACCTTCGTTAAATTTTAGTCAAACAAATGTGTTATTTTAATGAATCAAGTATTATGACTATTAAATTTTGATACTTTTGCCTAATAAAATTTTGAAAGGGAACAATTGTTGCTATCCCTACAGTACAAAATGATGAGATTTTGAAGAGAGTTTTTGCGGGTTTAACCCTAAAGTTTAATAATATGTTCCTGGAACTGTACCGGGTTCATTTATTTATAATGAGATTTTTTCGCGAGGCGGTTACTCCTCCTTACGAAGGAAAAGAAATTTTAAAACAGTGCTATCAAGTTGGATATAGGTCTTTAGCATTAATTTCTTTAACCGGTTTTATAACTGGGATTGTATTTACTAAACAATCAAGACCATCATTAGCCGAGTTTGGAGCACAGTCTTGGTTACCTGCTTTAGTAGGTATTGCAATGCTACGCACATTAGCCCCTTTATTAACTGCATTAATTTCTGCCGGTAAAGTTGGCTCCAGCATTGGTGCCGAGTTAGCATCTATGAAAGTTACCGAGCAAATTGATGCAATGGAGGTTTCTGCAACTAACCCTTTTAGTTATTTAGTAGTTACAAGGGTTATAGCAACCAGTATTACTATTCCAATTTTAACATTTTATACCGCTTTAGTAGCACTTTTAGGTGCATACGTAAATGTTTCAATGGCAGAAAGCACCAGTTTTGTTGCATTTGTACAAGCGTTTTTAGAGTCCATTACTTTTCTAGATATTACCGCATCAACCATAAAAGCAATTGTTTTTGGTTTTACCATTGGCATGGTTGGCTGTTACCAAGGTTATAATTCATCAAAAGGAACAGAGGGTGTTGGTAAAGCAGCAAATTCTGCGGTAGTAGTAGGTATGTTTTTGGTTTTTATTGAAGAGGTAATTGCTACCCAAATCACTTTCTTATTTAGAACCTAATGTTACAGAAACCTAGAACAGTAAATAAGAAATCGGTAATTACGTTAAAAGATATTGAAAAGTCTTTTGGAGATTACCACGTACTTAAAAGTGCTGATTTGGACCTTTACGAGGGAGAAAACTTGGTGGTTTTAGGTCGGTCTGGTACTGGTAAATCTGTTTTAATAAAAATTATTTCTGGTTTACTTACACAGGACAGTGGGACGGTAAATGTTTTGGGAAACAACGTTGCAACGCTTGGTCCAAAAGAACTAACAGCTCTTCGTTTAAGAATTGGCTTTTCTTTTCAGAACAGTGCATTGTATGATAGTATGACCGTAAGGGAAAACCTAGAATTTCCCTTGGTACGAAACAGAACAAACCTTACAAAAGGAGAAATAAACCATTCGGTTGAAACCGTTTTGGACGCTGTTGGTTTATTACAAGCCATAAACCAAATGCCATCGGAACTATCTGGTGGCCAAAGAAAAAGAATTGGAATTGCCCGTACGCTTATTTTAAAGCCAGAGATTATGCTGTACGATGAGCCTACTGCGGGTTTAGATCCAATAACTTGTATAGAAATTAACAGTTTAATTAACGAAGTGCAGGAACGTTACAAAACAAGTTCTATTATTATTACGCATGATTTAACTTGTGCAAAAGCAGTTGGTAACAGAATTGCAATGCTACTTGATGGGCATTTTCAGCGAGTAGGGACTTTTGACGAAGTTTTTGCCACCGAAGATGAGCGTGTTACACCATTTTATGATTATAATTTTATTCAATAAGAAATGAGCCACAAAACAGACAGAAAAAAGGCGATAACCGTAGGGATATTTTTGTTTATAGGGATTTTAATTTTTTTACTTGGTGTTTTCACACTTGGTGGTCAAAGAAAAACCTTTGTAAAAAGCTTTAAATTAGAAGTAGTTTTTGATGATATACAGGGCTTAAAGGTTGGTAACAATGTTTGGTTTTCTGGTGTTAAAGTCGGGATTATTAAAAAAATAGAATTTTTCGGTACTTCGCAGGTAAAAGTGACCTTAAATGTGGAAGAGGAAGCTCATAAATACATCCATAAAGATGCTAAAGCAAGTATTAGTTCTGACGGATTAATAGGTAGTAAAATTGTTGTAATTGATGGTGGTTCGCCCAAGTTCCCTTTTATAGAAGACGGTGATCTTATCGCGGTGAACAAAACCTTATCTACTGATGATATTATGAAAACCTTGCAGGTAAATAATAAAAACCTGAACGATATTACAAAAGATTTTAAGTTTATAGCCAACAATTTGGTTGAGGGGAAAGGCACAATGGGTGCTCTATTGACTGATCAACAAATTGCAGATGATTTCAAATCCATTGTTAGAAACTTAGAAGCAACTACAGCATCAACTAACCGCATGGCTTTACAACTAAATACGTTTAGTAGCAAGTTAAACACCAAGGGAGGTTTAGCTGATGAGTTATTAACAGATACAGTAATTTTTGCCAGCTTGAAATCATCAATAACCGAACTTCAAAAAACAGCTGCTTCTACTGCTAAGATGACGGAAAACTTAGATCATGCTTCGGGACAACTTACCAAAAGCGACAACGCTGTTGGGATATTACTAAATGACCCTAAAACAGCAGGTCAGGTGAAAGGCTTAATTAACAACCTAGAAACGAGCAGTAAAAAACTCGATGAAAATATGGAAGCTTTACAACATAACTTTTTGTTGAGAGGTTTTTTTAAGAAAAAAGCGAAAGAAGAAGCTAAGGAGCAGTAAGTTATTTCAAGATGGTTAAAAACGCTCAGTATTACATAGATAAACTCGGCTTAATCGGTCATCCCGAAGGTGGATTTTATGTAGAAACCTATCGTAGTAAACATGAAATCCAAAACAGCGAAGGCAATCATAGAAACATCAGCACCGCTATTTATTTTTTACTAAGTGATACTCAAAAATCACATTTCCACCGGATAAAATCTGATGAGTTGTGGTTTCATCACGAAGGAGAAACTTTAGCTATCACCGTTATTGTTAACAACAAACTCGAAGTCATTTACCTTGGTAAAGATTTAGAAAACGGAGAAGTGCTACAAGCTACCATTCCGGCGAATTGCTGGTTTGCATCGGAAGTAAGAGATAAAAAAGGTTTTGCCTTAGTAAGTTGCACTGTAGCTCCGGGTTTTGATTTTTCCGATTTTGAAATGGCTAGGAAAGCGAATTTGCAGAGTGAATTTCCTGATTATATAGCTGTTTTTGAGGATTTGTGCTTGAGTTAACGTGGGTTAGGCATTTGTTTCTCCTATAAATACATCATCCTAATTAGACACAAAAAAATCAGCACCGAGATCTCATCCTCAATGCTGATTCAAATAAAATTTAAGGAACCCTATCCTTTAGGGTTTAAAATTAAATCAATTCTGGCAAGCATATCTGTTAAATGAGCTTTAATAATCACATTGCTATACCTAGGCAAAGCTCTTTTAATTTCAGATTGTAAGTTCACTAAAGCCATTCTAGCCATCGGTCTAATATCAGACTGCTCTACGTTAATTTTAGTAGGTTCATAAGGGCTGGTTTGTGTTTGAGTTAGCAAATACTGCAATCTTTCAATATAGGCCCTTTGTAGGTTTCTGCGGTAAACATCAATATTTGCACCACTGCTTAATTCTGTAAAAGTTCCTTTTTGTAAATCGCTAAAAAGCTCATCAATGGTATAAGCATTATTACCGTTTTTGGCGCTATTATCAATTACTCTTGCTAAACGAGCAAACTCCAAAATATTATTAAGCGTACTGGTTTGCATGCTACCAATTCGGGCAATCATTAGCGAGTTATCAAATTTTGAAATCGACTCATTATCGAACATCCATTTTGGTGTTTTAAAAGCTTGGTTAATTATAAACTGTACAGCTTCTTTTTGCTTGGCTTTTTCAACATGGGTGTATACTGCACCAACTTGGTCATAGGTTTTATCGTTTTCATAAACACCTCCAATATTAGATTTTACATGACCCATGTACCGTGTAAACTGATTAATAACCTCACTGTAAAGCTCTTTCAAATTATCATAAGGCTTACCTTCCTCGTAAGTCCATTTTTCAATATTTGGGATAATTCTTTTAAGGTTTTCTATCCCGTAAGCTGATGCTTTCATGGCATCATCACCCAAATCTTCTGATTGCGACCTTGGATCAACCGGGTTTCTGGTTTGTCTTCCGTAAAAATATATTGGGTTATCAGCTCTTTCTACTGTCCACTTATTTAAAATATTAGACTCTTGCTCTATGTTTTTATTCTCGAAAAATGTGTATCCCCATTTTATTGCCCATTTATCATAAGGGCCAATTCCTGGATATAATAAAACGCCTTTATCTTGCGGTTGCGCTACATAATTAAAACGAGCGTAGTCCATAATTGATGGTGCTGTACCTCCCATTCTCTTAGTAAACGAAGCCGAGCGTAAAGAGTCAACAGGGTAAGCAACGCTAGATCCAAAATTGTGAGCAAGCCCCAATGTGTGACCAACCTCATGTGAAGAAACAAAACGTATCAATTGCCCCATTACTTCATCACTAAATTTAGGCATCCTTGCACTTGGATTAACTGCCGCTGTTTGTACAAAAAACCAGTTACGCACTAAGTTCATCACGTTATGATACCAACCAATATCTGATTCTATAATCTCGCCAGACCGTGGGTCAGCAACATGAGGACCATAAGCATTAGCAATATTTGATGCAAAATAACGGATTACCGAATACCGAGCATCCTCTGGTGACCAATCTGGATTGTCTGTTGGTGCTTCTAAACAAGTAATTGCATTTTTAAAACCCGCTTGTTCAAAAGCAATATTCCAGTCTTTTACACCGGCAATTAAATAAGGTCTCCATTTTTTTGGTGTTGCTGGGTCTATATAATAAACAATCTGTTTTTTTGGCTCTACCAGTTCGCCACGGGCATAAGCAACACTATCTTTTGGTTCTAATCTCCAACGGGCAACGTATCTAGTAACTGTTGCTTTTTGTTCATCTAAACCATAATCTGTTTGTCTTTTAGAAAAATAGCCAACTCTTTGGTCATATAGCCTTGCTTGCATAGGAACCTTAGGCAATAACACCATAGAAGTGCTCAGCTCAACCGTTACAGAACCTAAAGAGTTATCAACCGGAGGTTTAGTGGCGATATAAGTCTTCATTGTTCTGGTCTCAATATTAATTGGGAAAGACTTAATGGTATCAATATAAGACCGACTTTCATCTAAACGAGTAATTTTATATTGCGTTTTAGTATCGGGTGATAAACCCAAAGCTGCAACATCTTTATTAAATAAGTCAGTAACTTCAATTACTACTCCGCTTGAATCCTTACTTAAAGCCTTTATATCAAAAGAAGCTAGGATAGGGGCCAAATTAGAGTTACGAACAGACTGGTACATTTCTGAACTGTCTGATGCAACGTTAGCATAAGACTGCACCCTAATCATTACTTGTTTATCTCTTTTTTCCCATTTCCAAACCTGTTCATTAATTTCTTCACCCCCATAAGTACCATCTGCTGAAGGCGTTTTAACGTACCTAGTTACCGCAAGCATTTCTCTACCAAACAAAGAATCCGGTATTTCGTAGTAATACTTATTATCCACTTTATGGACGGTAAACAAACCTGCATCTGATTTTGCTTTAGCCGTGATTATTTCTTTATATGGCTTTAAATCATCCTTTTTTGCGGAAGACTCAGCCTTTGCGGTAGCTGTGGGCGCATTTTTTTTAGAAGCTTTTTTTGTAGCACAGCCAGAAACTGCAACTGACAACACTAATAAAGCTAGATACTTTGTGAAGGTTAGTTTTTTAAACATATAATTTAGTTTGGATGAAAGAACTAAAATAGCGATTAGCGGTGATTTATTTCTTTGATAACTGTTTTGTTACTTGAGAAGTAATATAATTAAACAAAAGAGAAAGCATAAAATTTGTATCGGTACTTAACTCCCTTTTTTCTAAAGGTTTCAAACACCCGAATTATCTTTAATTTACAAACTTGCTTTTTGTAAATTGCGAGCTAATTTTAGCCCAAGAATGTCATTGAATAAAAATATAAGCATAGACGATTTAGATAATAACAAAGATTTAAAAGTTACCCTCGAAGCTGATTTTAATAATGAATCTAAAGCGATATTAACCCATTATCTACAAAATAGTGAAGGCGGTACAGTTACAAGTTATAAAAAAGACGCCTTAGAAATTTTAGTTAAAACATTAGCACACTCTGAACCGTCAGTAAACAAGGATGGTTTGCTAAAACAGTTATCAGAAGAGGCTAACAACACTCCTTTCCCGGCATCTAAAAAGCCAGACTTTACATTTATCGATCTTTTTGCCGGCATTGGTGGTTTTAGAATTGCCATGCAAAAGGTAGGTGGAAAGTGTGTGTACACCAGTGAATGGAACGCTGATGCGAAAAAAACTTACTTCAAAAATTTTGGTGAAGTGCCTTTTGGAGACATCACCCAAGACAGTGTAAAAAATTATATCCCAGATAGTTTTGATGTGCTTTGTGGCGGGTTTCCTTGTCAGGCTTTTTCTATTGCGGGTTACAGAAAAGGCTTCACAGAAACACGAGGAACCTTGTTTTTTGATATTCAGCAGATTATAGAAAAGCACCACCCAAAGGTTGTTTTTTTAGAAAATGTTAAAAATTTGGTTTCTCACGACGAAGGCAAAACTTTCAAAGTAATTCTGGAAATTTTAGAAGAAAAATTGGGTTACAAGGTTTTTCATAAAGTACTAAATTCCATGACCCACTCCAACGTTCCGCAAAATCGAGAGCGTATTTTTATAGTAGCTTTTGACCCTAAACAGGTTGAAAACTATCAAGACTTTAAGTTCCCAGATCCAATTGAACTTACAAAAACCATTCATGATTTTTTAGAACTTGGTAAACAAGAAGACAGGTATTATTACAAAAAAGATCACCAGTATTATCCCGAACTGGAAAAAACCATGTTAAAAAAAGATACCGTTTACCAATGGAGGAGGGTTTATGTAAGAGAAAATAAAAGTAACGTTTGTCCAACATTAACTGCAAACATGGGAGCTGGAGGGCATAATGTGCCTTTAATAAAAGATGATTTTGGCATCAGAAAATTAACTCCGAGAGAGTGTTTTGCTTTTCAAGGTTACCCTATGGATAAATACATTTTACCACCACTTGCCAACAGTAAGCTTTATATGCAAGCTGGTAATTCTGTTACCACAAGTTTGGTTGAACGGATTAGTGACGAGATTGTAAAGGTGCTTTAATCTATATCTGAACTACCCTTGCTTTAAAAAATTTCACCTATTAGATTATAAAACCTAACAGGTGAAAATCACTTTTACTAATTAGAAGTTTTAGTAGGCCTTACCTCAATTTTACTTGGTAAAGTCCGTGGGTGCATATTCAATAAATCTGTGACCAATTGTCCAATATCCTCAGGTTGAATTTTCCAGGCATCTTCTTTTTTGTCTGGTGTATGTTCTGCAAAATGAGTAGCTACAGAACCTGGCATAATGGTACTTACCTTAATGTCGTATTTACGTAAATCCAACATCATAGCTTGACTAAAACCAGTTAACCCAAATTTGCTGGCATTATAAGCAGAAGCTGTAGGAAAAAAGTTTGTTCCTGCTAAGCTAGATATGGTAATAATATATCCTTTAGCTTTCTTTATAGCCTCTAAAGATGCTTTAACGCTGTAAAAAACACCTGTTAAGTTGGTGTCAATGGTATCTTCCCATTCTTCAACAGAAAGTTCATCAATAGGGGCAAAGTGTCCAACACCAGCGTTTGCAATAAGGAAGTCCAAAGCACCAAACTTTTCTATGGTTTTAGCTACTGCTTCTTCTTGTGATTTAAAATCTTTAACATCGGCCGCAATTCCAATTGCATTGCTTCCTAATTTTTTTGCAGCTTCATCTGCACTTTCTTGGCTTCTACTAGTAATGGCAACTTTTACTCCTTGTTTCAATAATGCTTCGGCAATACCGTAACCAATTCCTTTTGTAGCACCCGTAATCAGCGCTACTTTATCTTTTAAATTTTGCATAATTTTTCAATTTAATTAATTAGCCCAAATTCTCTGCCAATTAATCTGTAAAAACATTTATAAATTAGCGAATGCTCAATTTCCGACTTCAGGTTTTTTATACCACCGCAAAACGATTAAATTTCACCAAAGCCGCATCAGAGCTATTTATCACACAGCCCGCGGTAACTAAGCACATTCACGAGCTAGAAAGCCATTTCAAACTAAAGCTATTTGACCGTAACGGGAGCAAAGTTGCTTTAACCGATGCCGGAAAATTGCTTTTACAACACACCGAAAAACTAATGGTGTATTATAAAGAACTAGAGTTTGATATGAATGCGCTGACACATCAGCACAAAGGGATATTAAAAATAGGAGCAAGCTCAACCATTGCTCAATATGTGTTACCAGAAATTTTGGCGAAATTTCATCAGCAGTTTACCGATGTTAAAATTCAACTGATTAGCGGGAATACAGAATATATTGAACAAGCTTTGATTAACAAAGACATTGATTTAGGTTTGATTGAAGGACGCTCGAAAAGCCCACAGATTAGCTATACCCACTTTTTAGACGATGAGCTAGTTTTAGTTTGTAATCATAACAATCAAAGTTTAAAAAACACTCTTTCGGTAAACGATTTAAAAGATTATTCCTTTTTATTGCGAGAACCGGGCTCGGGAACACTAGAGGTTATCGCACACTCTTTAAAAGAAGCAGGTGTTAAAATTAGCGACTTACCTCTTGAAATGCAGTTAGGTAATATAGAAAGTATAAAAGCTTATTTGCAAAATAGTAATTGTGTAGCGTTTATCTCTGTTCATGCGATTCTAAAAGAGTTAAAGTATAATAAATTGAAAATTATAGATGTAGAAAACTTGAGTATTGAACGCCCACTATTCTTTATCCAAAAACAAGGAGACGTAGCTAAACTCCCCGACATATTTATAAAATTTGCGTCTAAGTATAACTTAAAGTAATACAACATCATTTTATACGATGTAAAAAAACATCCTATCCTCGCCATCTTTGTAATGTTGTTTAGCACTAAAAGATGGATCATACACACGGCATATCAGCTTTCGTCACCAAAGAAAAAGTAGTTTACACTATTTGTGCTCTGCTTTGCTTAACGCCGTGGGTTAGTCCACCGGTAGCATTGCTTGCTGGCATTATTGTCGTTCAGTTTTTTAATCATCCTTTTCAAAAGCAGAGTAATACTGCTGTTGCTTTTTTATTGCAGTTTGCCGTAGTAGGATTAGGTTTTGGGATGAATTTAAGCCTAGCCATACAAAGTGGAAAAAGTGGCTTCGTTTATACAGTAGGTTCAATATTTGGAACCATATTTTTAGGCTTATTATTTGGCAAAATATTAAAAACAGAAAAGAAAACTTCGTTTTTAATCTCTGCAGGCACAGCAATTTGTGGCGGAAGTGCAATTGCTGCATTAGCCCCAGTTTTACAAACAAAAGAGAAAGAAACTTCTATTGCTTTAGGAATTATTTTCATTCTAAATGCCATAGCCTTATTTGTGTTCCCGATGGTTGGACATTACTTCAACTTATCGCAAAGCCAATTTGGCTTATGGTGTGCCATTGCCATACATGACACCAGCTCTGTAGTCGGTGCGGCCAACAAGTATGGCGCAGAGGCTCTACAAATAGCAACAACAGTTAAACTAATGCGAGCATTGTGGATTATCCCGATAGCCTTAGCGTGTACCTTCATCTTTAAAAACCCATCTAAAAAAATAAAAATCCCTTACTTTATTGGTCTTTTTGTGTTGGCTATGGTTGCGAGCACTTTTTTAGAACCTGTTAAACTGGTTGCCCCTTATATAGTAAACATCTCAAAAGTTGCGCTTACTCTAACCCTGTTTTTAATTGGTACTGGCTTATCAGGTGCTGTATTAAAATCTGTAGGGTTTAAACCATTCCTGCAAGGGTTAATATTATGGGTTTTAGTATCTGGTCTTGCTTTGTTTGCAATTTATAGCTTTGTTTAACAACTATTTATAGATTGATTAAACTGCTTACATATACCAATTTTTACGTATCAGCTATTAAGCAATAAACTTTAGTTTAGTCAAAAAAATAACGATGGTTTATTCTGTAAAAGCAAATGCATATGACTCTGTACATAATTGGTTTATAACCGAAGAAATTTTAATTAGAGAGCAAAATGGCATTCAAAATTTAAAAATTTTATTTACAGATATCAAAAGACTAAGGGTTTACTATAACCCAATGCGTTGCATGGCAAACAATTACGAATGCGAAATATTAACCGTTAGGAATCAGAAGTATAAAATTAGATCAAGCAGTTTTGAGTCGTTTGCCAACTTTGCTAGTCAGGCTGAAACTTACGTTCCGTTTATAAGGCACTTATTGGCTACTGTGATTAATAAAAATAGAAATGCAGAAATTATTGCTGGGCTAAGCAAAAAAGGGTTTATTATTAGTTATGCGACCTCCTTCTTAATTATTGTACTAATGGGCATATTATTAGAGCCTATAACGGGAGCTTTGCTTGCTGGCTTAATGATGTTTGGTTATGTTATTTACTTCATTAGAGGGTTTAAAAAGAACTGGCCAAGAAACATTGTTAATAACAACATACCCGATAAGGTTTTGCCTATAGGTTGAGTAAATAAATTTTCTATTAATCGAAGAAGAAGAGTTCTTAATCTCGTTACTTCCTGAGTAAATAAAGAAGGCTTATTCCAACACCTTTTCCCCACAAAAAAAGGCTTCGGTTTTCACCGAAGCCTTTGATACTTATACAAGCTAAACAGCCTACATAAGTGGTTTATAAACCTATTTTACAAACTTTTTAGTTTGCGTTGTAGCTTCAGTAATTAGACTTGCGGTGTATACACCAGTTGGCAAGTTGCTCGCATCAAGCTTTGTAGAGTTGCTTCCGGCAGTAAGTTGTAATGTTTTTGTCACCACCACTTTACCAGACATATCAGAAATCACCAATTTTGCTGTTGTTGCCTCATTAGACCCAACAAAAAGAGTAATTTGATTTTGATCTACAGATATAGAAAGCTCACTATTTGCTAATGAATTTTCAACAGAGATAATTTTAGATTTTTCAGATTTACCATCAAAATCTACTTGATTAAGCTGATAGTAGTTTGGCCCTAAAGTAGGTTTAACATCTGTATAAGAATAGTTGATTAATCTCTCTGAATTATTATTACCACTTACAGTACCTATTAAGCTAAAGTCTTTCCCATTAATAGCATGTAAAACTTCAAAATGAGAGTTGTTTTTTTCTGAAGTTGTACTCCAGTTTAAATTAACACCGTTTAATCCATTACTTTTTCCAGTGAAAGAGCTCAGTTTTACAGGAAGTAATATATCTTCTGGTGCAAATGCAATACCTCTAAAGCTTGTTTTTGCAGGAGCAGTTGCAATTAAAACGGGTGTTAAAGAATTATCTAAATCCACCATTAAATCGTTTTCAATTTTGTAGATGGTTGACGCAACTGCTGTTCCTGGATCAGAAGTGGCTGTAGCCGTTCCATGACTAGCAAAATAAATCTTAGCTATTCCAGCCACTACTTCTACAGTTAAAAACTTGGTATGTACATTAATTGTAGCACTGTAAAATGACCCTTTTGTTACCCAAGTTTTTGTTCCAGAAACTAACACGTTAGCATACTTTGCAATTCTAGTTTCACCAGTGCCATTATTAATTTCTTGAGCAGCATACATCAAATCAGGCTCATCGTCACTATCAGTATCTAATAGCACAAACTGGAATGCATTGCCCGGTACAGAGTTACCTACTGCAGGAGACCCTACCGTAGTGGGAAGTGGTCCAGTAAAGTTGTTAAGTGCATTTGTGGTTGAATAATAAACCTTATCCGCTAAAATATCGACCGCAAAATTACTACCGCCACCACCTAACAAAACAGCGTTTTCCATGTCGGGAATTGCTAAGCCTTTGTTAAACTCAAAAGGCATATATCTAACTTTACCAGCGCTGGTACCTACAAACCAAAAACCAGTACCATCAGACGTAACCGCCATTCTTGCAGTAGAGATATCATTAGCAACAGGGCTAACTCCTTTTTGACGATGTGGAGTAGCACTTGCGGTGTTTACTGTTCCGTCTATTGAAAACCTAGCAACTACCCTAGGACCATCATTTACCGTTGTACTACCAACTGGTGTTTCGTAACCCATTAAAGTTAAGAATAAACCATTAGTAGAACGCACTAAACCACCTTCTTGGGTAGCAGTACCAATTCCAGTTAATGCTCTTTGGTCTCCAATTGTGGTTGTTGGTAAAGGAATACTTTGGACCAAAACACCTGCTTTAGTGTATTCGTCTAAAAAAGTAGGTAGTTGTTCACTAGAAGCTGGATATTCACCCGCATCCTTATAAGTACCATCCCCGTAACGATACACCACCAGATTGCCTGGAGTGAAAGCGGTTTGAGCAAACACAAAAGCTACAGAGAACATAAGCATTGTTGATAGTAATAATTTTTTCATTTTTTTTGATTTTAAGTAGAAGATTAAATTTATTTTAATGGGAAAAGTCCCTTTCAAATTGATTATTCTTTTCCCTTGGGTAAAAAATTAGTGTATAGAAAAGCCACAGTTATATAACTAAAAAATCTACTACCAATGGTAAATGGTCAGAAGCACTACGCTCTGGAACGGTATAAGATTTTTTAACTTCAAAATCAGCTTTTGGTGTGTAAAATATTAAGTCAATTGCTTTTTTTGGAACATCAGCAGGTGCAGTAAAAGGACAAATCTTAGGACAAGACCTTGTGAAATACTGGTCTAGGTAATTAATTGGTTCGGTGCCCGGAGAGTCATTAAAATCACCACCAAGCACTACAGGATAGGTTGCGTCTTTAAATATCTCTTGTACTTTTTGCGCTTGAACCAACCTATGCTCAGCAACATCAAAGTGAGTAGAAGCAAAAATGATTTTCTTCCCATCCTCTATCTCTACTGTAACCCAAGCAATTGCTCTCTGCTCTCCCGCTATGCCTTCTTTTTTAGGCAACAACTGTTTATTGCTTTCCAAAATTGGGAAACGAGAAAGTATTCCCACTCCATATTCTCCGCCTCTGTAATCTAATGCTTTGGCAAAGTAATAGTTCATCCCTGTTAAACGAGCCAATTCCGCGGCTTGATTAAGGCTTATACCAGAACGAGTGGTGTTTACATCTAGCTCTTGTAATGCTACCAAATCCGGAGATTCCGCTTTTATCACATTAGCAATTGCTTCCATGTCAATATCGAACTCGGTTTTTGCTGGCGGACTACAGTGGTGTGTATTATAGGTCATCACTTTTAACGGTGTACCTTTATCTACTTTATCTGTGTTTTTTTTACTACAAGCAAAAGACACAAACACAAGTAATACTGCTACTAAAACGCTTCCTTTTTTCATAATAAATTTTTTGATTTTTTGCATCTAGTTAATAGGTATAAACCCCTAATAAAGGCAAGTGATCAGACTCTAACCTATCGGTAATGGCTATATAACTACGTAACACCATTTTTTCTGCCGCGATACTATTTAAACCTATATAGTCAATGACTTTAACCGGTTTTGATGCTGGGAAAGTGTTTGGACAATTGCTACCCGTACAACCAATAGTAAAGCCTGTTTTTAAACTACTTATATCTGCCGATTCTGGAGTTGCATTAAAGTCGCCACCTATAATAAATGGCTTGCCCAAGGTTTTAGCTAAGTTATTTAGAACGGTGATTTGCTCCAATCTGTTTTCAACTTTTAAGTCTAAATGGGTTGAGCCAAATACCACTTCTCCCAGAAGTGGTATCTCTACAGTTATCATTGCTATTGACCGCTGTTCACCTCCACTTGTATTGTTTGGTAACAACCTGCTTTCAGACTTAATAATTTTGTATTTGGAGAGTATTGCAACGCCATATTCTCCATTATTATAATCTATAGACTTAGAAAAATAACTAAACATCTTTAATCTATTTGCTAAAGCTTCTGCCTGATCTTCGCCTGCCCTTGTAGTGTTTTTATCAATCTCTTGTAGCAATACAATATCCGGGCTCTGCATCTTAATTACTGAAGCAATATTATCCATACTAATCACAGACGAATTTTCTGGCGCCCCATGTCTAATATTATATGAAAGCACTTTTAAAACTCTCTTAGTAGAAACCTCGTCTACTGTTCCTGAAGCTTTTTTACTACAGGATGAGTTGATTGCAAACAACATTACAAAAGTTATAGCTTTTAAGATTTTGAAGTACATACGTTTTAGTCTTCTTTTAGTTTAAGTTTTAGTTCTGCAATTACTGGTAAAAAGTTACTAGTGGCATTAGGCCCAGTAGTATAATTACTCACCGTAATGCTGTTTTCTGGTGATTTATAGGTTACAAAATCAAAAATACCGGTAGGTGCGGCTGCTGGTACATTAAATACGCAACCACTGGTAATACAACCAAAAGTAAACTGATCCAATATATAAGAATAGGTTTGTGTAGTTGTGATATTATTATACCCTTCCCCTGCTTTATTAAAGTTGAAGTTTCCAACAAAAATAACGGGTAGTGTAAGGTCTCTTGTATAACTTAAAATACTAGTTAGTTGACTGATTTTTCCAGACTCATCAGCGGCCCAAACATCTAGTTCTGTACCTCCAAAGTAGATTTCATTAAAGTCATCTATTTTAACTTTAATACCAGCGTAGCTTCTCACTTCTGCCCCACCTGTAAGCACAATTGTTTTAGTCTCTAAAATTGGAAACCTAGAAAGTACTGCATTACCATAACCACCGGTTTGGTAATCAAATCCTTTTCCAAAATGGTGGTTCATCCCAGCTGCTACAGCAACTTCCTTCGGAACATCTAATTTAGACATCCTATTAGTAGCACTATCAATCTGTCTCAACAGTATTAAATCTGGGCTGTAATCCTTAATATATTGTTTCAACGTTTCAACATTTGTTGTTTTAGCATTGTAACTCATTACTTTAAGCGTAATATATTTACCATCATCTGGCACTGGATCAGGGTCAATTGGGGCTGGTTGTTCAACTAAAATATCCCAATCTCCAGGGTCAATAGCTTTTTTACAAGACGTTACAGAGACAGCTACTAGTAACAGTAGCATCACTTTTATTTTAATTATTTTATTTAGCTTTTTCATGAGCGTTTTGTTTTAATATTTAGGGTTTTGTACCATGTTAGGGTTGGCATTTATTTCCACATCAGGGATTGGCCATAAGTAGTCTCTTAACGGGTTGTAAGATCTAGTTTGTACTTGGGTCAACTCTCCAGTTATAGGGTTTGTTGCGCCATAAACTTCACCATTCATTACATCGTTCACAATATCCCACCTTCTAATATCAAAGTAGCGCTGTCCTTCAAATGCTAACTCAGCTTGTCTTTCACGTCTAATCAGCGTTCTCAAGGTTGATTGGGTATTGTACTTAAAGCCTTGCACATCTGGCATATTTGCTCTGTTAC
Source organism: Pelobium sp. (assembly GCA_037968815.1). Taxonomy (GTDB): domain Bacteria; phylum Bacteroidota; class Bacteroidia; order Sphingobacteriales; family Sphingobacteriaceae; genus Pseudopedobacter. The sequence continues at coordinate 200,290 of JBBKWF010000002.1, forward strand.
GTATTTCGTTCAAGTACTTTAATACATCTGGATTTAATGAGTCATCAAGTTCAACCAAAGATTCAACATAGTTAAGCAGAACTTCTGCGTACCTAATAATCATGAAGTCTAATGTTCCTTTTTTACCTTGTTGATCCAACGGATCTAAATACTTTTGAACCCAATAACCAGTTATAGTAGATTTGGTTTGTCCAATTTTATCAGTAGGGTTAAAAAATGGATCAAGAGTATAAGTATTCTGAAACTTTTCTCCTGGATACATAATTGATGCCTCCAACCTAGGGTCACGGTTTTTATTGTAATTAGGATTCTTTCTGTAAATAGCTAAAGAATCTGTACCTAGTTCAAAAATGGTTTTACCTTGCTTGGTTTCATAGTTATCAACTACTGTATTTGTTGGAGAAACATAGGTTTCGCCCCCAATACCTGCGGGTGCAAAAGTTGTCCAAGCACTTGCAGCGCCGTTTGGAGCATAAAATATACGCTCTTTGTTTAATTCACCGGCATAGCTAAAAAGCTCTTCGTAGCTGTTGCCACCTGTCTTTGTGCTTACGTGTAAGCTGTAAATCTGGGATTTAATTACCTCATGAGCTGCAGTTTTAGCTAATTCATAGTCTTTATAATATATAGCCATACGTGATAGCATTGCCCAAGCTGCACCAGAAGAAATTCTCCAAGCATCAGCATTCACATATTCAAGAGGAAGGTTTTCTCCACACTCTTTTAACTCAGCTGCAATAAAATCATAAACCTCTTGTTTAGGTGTTCTTGAAAGTTCGTTTTCGTTAGCTTCTAAAGCTGTAGTAACGAGTGGAATATCACCAAAAAACATCATTAGCTCCATATGGTAATATGCTCTTAAAGCTCTGGCTTCATATTTCATACGCTCTTTTAAAGACGCACTCATATATGCTTTATCTATGTTTTCTAAAAAGCGATTTGCTCTACGTATATCTATATAGTCATCTCGCCAAATACTTAAAGCAACATCCCATCGGGTATCTTGAAAACCTCTAGTGAAAATATCATAGGCTCCTTTAAAGTCACCTCTAGTAACGCCTTCATCACTTAAGCCCGTCCAATACATCACACTACGACCGCTTGTCCCGTCTGGCACACCAGCATAAACAGTTCCTAATGCCGCTTTCGCATCAGACTCTGTATTCCACCATTGGTCGTCAGTAACACCTTGTGGATTGTCGTTGGTAATGAATTTTTCACAACCTTGTATACTAAACACCGTAGCGAGTAGTATCAGTACTTTTATTTTTTTTGTTATAAATGTCTTTTTCATTGTGTCTCAATTAAAAATTAACGTGAACACCAAATGTGTATGTTTTCATTACTCCGTAAGTCCATGATCCACCTGCAGATTCAGGATCAGCCTGTTCTAGTGAGGTAACCATAAATGGATTCTGAGCATTTAAGTAAAAACGAGCAGAGCTTATACCTAGTTTTTGCAGGCTCTTATTACTTAAACTATACCCTAATTGGATAAATTTCATTCTTGCATAAGCTCCGTTGAAAAGCCAGAAATCTGAGTAAGCTACGTTTCTAGCTGGGTTTGCTAGTAAACGAGGCAGTGATGCATCAGTGTTGTTTGGTCTCCAAGTATTAGCTGCTCTCCAATTGGTAGGTACACCACCACTAGCATCAAAGTTTAATGGATTCCAAAGATATCCGCTTGACTTACCAGCAATATTAGCGCTATAATCATGTTTACCCACACCCTGTACTAAAATCTCAATGTCGAATTTTTTATAGGATACGGAGTAGTTTAAGAAGTAGTTCAATTGAGGATCTGCTCTTCCAATTACATCTTGATCGGAGTCATTGATAACTCCGTCTTCATTTAAATCGATGTACTTGATGTCACCAGGACCGGCTCCATTAATGATAGGAAATTTAGCAGAACCGTCTGTGTTAAAATCTTCTGCCTGAAGTAAACCATCTGTTTTATAACCGTAAAGGCTACCTAAAGCATATCCTTCTCTTTGAATGTTAATACTGCTTTTTATATCACCACCAGGCAATTTAGTAAGGGTGTTTTCATTGTACGTAATCCCTGGTTTAATATGCATACTCCAGTCTTTTCCAACTTTAGGTCTGTAATTAAAAGTAAACTCAAGACCTTCATTTTTAACACTACCAGCATTTAGTGGCGCTTGCCCTATCCCACCTACTAAAGAAACTGTTGGTTTCAGTATAATATCATTGGTGATTTTATTGTAATAATCAACCGTTAAGTTAAAACGATTGCTTTTTCCAAAACTAATGTCTGCTCCTATATCAAACATATCAACGGTTTCCCAAGTAATGTTTGAGTTACCCCAGCTACTTTCGGTTCCGTTTGTTGCGCTAATTAAGTTTTGATATTGATATAAACCAATACTTTCATTACCTAATTGCCCATAAGAAGCTCGCAATTTGAAACTATTGATAACTTCTGAGTTATTTAAAAAGTTCTCATTATGTAAATTCCAGCCAAGAGCAACAGACGGGAACACCCCAAACTTTTGGTTAGGACCAAATTTTGAAGAACCATCTAACCTTATTGAACTTTCTATAAGATACTTATCATCAAAAGAATAATTTACCTTACCATAACCTGATAATAAAGAAGAAATATTATAATACCCGTTGTTAAACTGCTCCATACTGTACCCACCTATAGCAAATATTCGGTGTTTATCGTAAGTTTTAGTGTAATCTAAAGATCCAGAAAGGTAGTAATAGGTGTCTCTTGTCTCTGAGTAAGCATTACGTTGAACTCCCCAAGTTTGGGTAAGTTGTTGCGTATAGTAATCAAAGAAATAGTAGTTATCTCTATTTTGGCGATACACATCACTGTTTAACCTAAAACTTAACTGCCCTTTAAGGTTTAAGCCTGGAAGTATTTCCCATTTCGGTTGTAGATTTACGTTTGTTTGAGCAAACTCATATTTAATATCTCCACCTACCTCAGCATAAGCTAATGGGTTTACAATATCTGCATAACGACCGTATATTGCCGGCTCACCTTCTACTTCTGGGTATTTTGGCAAAACGGTTGGCGGTAAACGATACATATCATCAAGCAACCTACTTCCTCCATTACTAAGTGTCCGGTTAGGGTATGTAGTATTTCGCTTAATAGTTAGTACATCCAAATAAACCAAGAACTTTTTAGACAAAGAAATTGAAGTATTTGCTCGTAAAGTATATTTATCGGCACTATTTACCGGAAGCATACCATCCTGAAAAAAGTAATTACCTGTAACTGCAAACCTAGCAAGTTCATTACCACCACTAATAGATAAAGAGTGTGAAGTAATTGGCGCTTGTTTGTTTATGACTACACTTGCCCAATCAGTATCTGGATAGTTTATTGGGTCATCCCCACTTTCTGTTTTTGCAATTTCCTCTTCAGTGTAAAAAGGTTGACCTCCAGAATTTTGCTGGGCAACATTATACATTCTCATGTAAGTGGGTGCATCCACAAAATCTGGATATTTACTTGGCGTTTGAAAACCACCATAAGAATCATAAGCAACAGACACTTTACCAGCAACACCTCTTTTGGTGGTTACTAAAATAACACCGTTAGCTGCCCTAGCGCCATAGATTGCCGCTGCTGCTGCATCTTTTAATACCGTTACACTTTCAATAGTTACCGGATCCAAAAAGTTCATATCCATTGGAACCCCATCTACTAACACAAGTGCGTCTGAATTGTTAAGCGTGGTAATACCTCTAATTTTAATCGCCGCAGCGTCGCCACCTGGTAAACCAGAACCTTGTCTAACATCAATACCTGTAACACCACCTTGTAATGCTTGAGATAAAGAAGTAATCGGTTTTCCTTGAATATTAGTTTTTATATCTAAAGTAGAAATAGAACTAGCAATGTGTTTTACCTGCTGCTCTGTCATTCCCACTACCACTACTTGGTCAAGTGCCGCAACATCATCTGCAAGAGACAGTGTTAAGCTTTTTTCACCTTTGGTAACTATATGCTCTACCTTTTTAAAACTAATCATAGAAAACACAAGAACATCACCTTTTTTAGCTTTAATGGTGTAGTATCCATCTATATCAGTAACTGTACCTATAGTTTTACCTTTTATTAATACGCTGGCTCCGCCAATTGGCATTGGCGGTTCGCCGGTGTCAAAAAGTCGACCTCTAATGGTTAAAGTAGAATCTTGAATCTGAAAACTAGTCGCGTTTTTTGTAATCACAACGGTTTTATCGTTGATTACATAATTAAAAGGTTGATTTTTTAAAGTCAGGCTAAGGGCTTCGTTTAATGAAGCACTTTTAAGGTCAACCACATCAATGGTTGCGCCTTTAATATCCTGATATTTATAAAAAAAATAATGCCCGCTTTGTTTCTCAATTGCAGAAAAAAGTGTTTCTAGCTTTACGTTTTTTGCAGAAAAATTGATGTTTTGAGAGAATCCGTTGGCGGCAACCTGCAAGCAAATTGCTGTTAAAAAAAATCCAGTAAGTTTCATGGTAAGAAACAATTTTCGTGGTAAACCCCATTTTTCATGGACTTTAACCCCTTGTTTAATTTTCATACTTTTGTGTAGGTTTTGGTGTTAATGTCTTCGACTGATAATTTTCATTTAAGAACCTAAATCAATTAGCGGGAAGTGTTAGCGCACTTTCCGTTTTTATTTAAGCCCTATGATTAAAATTCTAAGTTGGTTTTCTTATCATATATTTGGTTTAACTGCTTATAATTATCTTTTTTCCTTCTAAGCGATACTTGATTTTGCTTTGCGAAAGTATTTTTAAAACTTCACCCAAATTTGTGTCTCTTCCTATTTTTCCCACAAACTGGTCGGTAGGTATATCTCCTTCGTAAACCACTTCTATATCATACCATCTTTCCAATTTTTTCATGATGGTTTTAATGTCTTCTTTATCAAACTGAAATATTCCGTTTTTCCAAGCCACAATTGACTCTAGGTTAGCTTTTCTTAAAGAAATTTGGTTTTGATTATCAGCTATAGATGCTAAATAACCTGGTTTCAAGAATTTGTTTACACCCGACGACTTTTGCTTAATCTTTACAGAACCCTCTAGTAATGCTGTTTCTTGGAAAGCTTCATTTTGGTAAGCCATCACATTAAAATGAGTACCTAAAACTTCTACTTCCATTTTTGATGTTTGCACTATAAATGGCATATCCTCGTTTTTCGCCACTTCAAAATAAGCCTCACCTTTCAATTCAATACGTCTTTCTGCACCTGTAAAATTAGAAGGGTACTTTATTGAAGTCATTGAGTTTAACCAAACTTTTGTTCCGTCTGGAAGCACCAGCTTATACTGGCCACCTTTTGGGATATCTACTGTATTTAGTGATTGCGTTGTATTATTTTGGCTCAGCTCATTTTCTGCTTCGTAAACCAGTAAACCATCTTTTGTTTTTTTAATGGTTGCACTCCTTTGGCTGGCAATAACACCATTTTCTGCGTCAGATAGGTTTATTTGAGTACCATCCGCTAAGGTTAGCGTTGCCTTATTCCCGCCGGGTTTAATAGGCCCGACGGGAACTACGACTGTTTTAACGGAGTCTGAAACAGGAGCTTTTTGAAGGTATAGTGCTACGCCAGAGACTATTAAAAGACTAGCCGCAACTGCATACTTCAAAATTGTTTTTGTTTTTGATTTGGTAGGTGTAGGGTGTTTCTCTTGTAAAAGATTATTCCAGATGTTGTGTTTGCTTTGCTCCAGCTCTTCTGCCGTTAATACTTGTTTTTCAGATTTTTCAATTTCTTTAAGGTACCAAGACTCCACTTGCTCCTTTTCTTCTTTAGAACATGTTCCTTCGTTATACCGGTTAAGTAGATCTTTTTCCTTATCGAAATCCATTATTATTATTGGTGTTATATATATATAACATTTAGGAAGAAGCAAGGGAGTAGATGTTTTTTAAAAAAGTTTTAGGAGGGGGTGGTTTTGAAGGCTTTATGAACGGAAAAACATTCTTAATGCTGTTTAAGCAAATAAAGATAACAGTAGGTAGCTTATTGAAATTATGCTCCCTAACTTAAGTCGAAGAACTTTAACCGCGTTACTTACCTGTTTTTTTACAGTTTTATCAGAGATGTTGAGCAAAAGCGCTATTTCTTTATGCGTTTTGTTTTCATTCCTGCTCATTTCAAATACTGTACGCATTTTAGTAGGTAGCTGAGCAACCTCTTCTTCAATTCTTAATTTTAGCTGGTTTTCTCTACACTTATGATCCGTAACACTTTCACCATTTATTAAAAAATCAGACAAAGACAGCAGGTAATTATTACAGACGGTTTGGTGCTGTACTAAGTTTAAAAACTTGTTTCTAACCATTGTATATAAGTAAGAACCCACTATAAAAGGCAACTCTGCTTGCTCTATCCGGTTCCATAAAGCTATAAACACTTCTTGCACAATATCCTCGGCCAAAGCATTGTCTTTTGCCATGCGTAAAGCATGTCTAAATAATGGCTCCCAGTACCTTTCGTATATTTCCGCAAAAGCTAACTGATCTCCGTTTTTAGTTAGCAGAAACAACTCAGTATCCTGGTATATTTTATAATTTTTCAAACGAAGGCTAGTTGATTTTTTTGGCGATTACATAATGAAGTCGACCAATTTAAAGGTAGAAAAAACATAAAAAGAAACAAAATATAAATAAAATGAATAATAATAATTTGCCCTTATCATAGTCTAAGTATATTTAATGTGCATTATTCTTAAAGTTAAAAAGTCTGTTAATAACCTTGTATCTAGTAAATTTTAGCGCAAAAATTGTTGTATCGCTATCTTTTTTTTAAAATATGTTAATATAATCCCGCTTTATGGATAAATCGCTTGCTGTTTTTAATTTTTTAAAGATAAAAGAGCCAAGTTAGCTTTAGGTTAGCTAAATATTAAATAAATAAGCTTTTATCAAAGTAGTTTTTAGAAGTATTGAAGCGACTTCTCGTGTTTAATACTAAAGGATCTATACTCAACATTATTGTAAAATTACTTTATCTCTGATGCCTGGTTAAAACCTTTAATTAAGCCTTTTGCTTTTACCATCACCACATCCTTCTCGCCCAACACATCTTCAAAAGTCTCCACAATCTCCACATCAGGTAAAACACCTCTTCCGTAAAGCTCTCGTTTTTGATTAAGCTGAATTACTTTTAATGGCAAACGTAGTTTTAACCCGGTATTGGGTAAATTTAGATAAGGAATTCGCCCGGCAGTACACTGGTTATAACCACCACCGCTTTCAACTCCTAAAAAAGTACCTCGGTTTACAGCTTGTAAATTTGCAGAAAGTAGGGAAGTGGCAGAAAAAGAATAGCCATTTGTAAGCACCATTAAGTCGCCACTAAAGCAATTTTTTAGTGGTTTTTTTTTGCGATCGGTAGGAATATAGCCGTAATGACCAATAGAATCCTTACGTTCAAAAATCAGTTTTGATAAAAAAGTTATTGGGTAAAAAGTTATTCCCAATACTTTTGCTGCTATTGGTTTGTCCTCGTATTTTATGGTTTTTAAGTACGAGTTTTTGGTATATGCCTTGCCCGTAAATTGATGTGGTTTATTGTATAAATACCTGAATAAACGGCTACAGTTCAATAAATTTCCGCCTCCGTTATTCCTCATGTCTAAAATAAGGTGGTCAATCTGTTTTTCTTCGAGTGCTTTAAAGCTTTCCCTAAAAAACTTACGAAAGTTGGAATGGTCAAAAGCGAAACTTTTAACCGTCATAATAGCTGTACTGCTTAAAACAGAGTCGTACTTTAAATCTAATAAAGGTGCGCCAAACTTGTCAACTCCTTTGTACTTGGTCTTTCGCTTTAGTTTTTTAGTGTTTTTATCCGCTATTTTCTTTTTATCGACTTCTTCTGGTACTAACTTTTTCTTTTTTCCCTTTACAGGTTTAATGGTTTTTAGGGTGTAATTATAAGTGTTGTCGGCTTTTTTTATGCACAGTTTTGAGGAATCACTTTTTCCGTAACTCAGGTAATAGTATGCATCAAAAGATTTATTTAATACTGCCGGGTAAAACGTTTGGTTATAGCCATCAGAAGCATATAAGCTTTCTGCTTTTTTTATAATTGTTGAAGCTGATATGCCGTCTATAGCTAAAATTTCAGCACCTTTTAAACTATCTGCCAGTTTCTTTTTATTAACCGATTCTATAAATAACCGGTTGCTATCTACAAAATAATACAGCTGTGAAAGTGGTAGACCTCCGTTTTTTTTAATACTATCTTTTTGGAATTTATTCAGTTTTAAACCAGGGTAAACTAAGCGAGTATGTCCGCATTTAACAGATGCAACTAGGGGCGCTAATTGTCTATAAAATTCAAGTGTACTTGTTGAGTCTTTTAAAGCTAGTGATAAGCTATCAAACTTAAAGTCTAAGTCTGTTTTATTGATGTACCAATAAACTCCGGGATGGTTTTTTTCTAAAGAATTTTTAACGATGAATAAATCGTCTTTTAATTTGATAGCGGTATGTTTGGCTTTCATTTTTTGATTGAAAGCTTTTTTAGAGGTGCAAGAAAGTAAAGCTACTGCAAAACAAGTAAATATTAAAAGCCTAAAATTCATAACAAAACATTAGAAAACTTCCATATATGAAGCTTTCTAATGTCGATATTTTATTATTCAATACTTATTTTAGTGCTATGTTTTTTATTTCCGATACTGATTAAGTAAAGCCCTTTTGGAATATTTTTTTCTAATTGATAAATAGCTAAGCCATTGTTAAACAAAACTTTATCTTTCAATATTACTTCACCATCTATTTTATAAATAATAATTTGCTGTAAACCACTTAAATTTTGATGCTGGATATTGATCACCCCATTAACCACCGGATTAGGGTAAACCAATAAGCCTTCTTCATTCAAATCAGCCAGTTTTACCGTTCTCACACCTAACTCTTCTGTATTACCATCTACATCTGTTTGGCTTAGTTTGTAGTAGCTTGTTCCTGCAAAAGGACTAAAATCTATAGTTGAATAAGCTGCTCCGTTATCTCCTTTTGAGTTGATGTTTAGCAGTTTATCGAATATTTTTCCGTCCTGACTTTTTGAAATAGTGAAATAATCATTATTGGTTTCTGAAGCCGTTTGCCAAGTTAAATTAACTTGTTTTTGGTTTTTGATTGATGCTTCAAATGAGGTGAGACTCACGGGTAGGGTGGTTAAAGAGAAACTTTTTGCAAAAGCACCACCAGATGAATAAGCTACAATTAATTCACTGCCGGTTGAAATGATGCTGGTATACATTGTTGAACCCGCAGAGAAGCCAGCTGTACCTACTAATTCCCATGAAGTACCATTAAACTTTTGTACTGTCGCTTTATCACTGTTTCCTGCGTCCCCATAAACTACATAAGGAACCGTACCGTTAAAAGCTAGGCTCGGGTTATATGCTGAACCCGCAGAGAAGCCATCTGTGCCTACTGTTTCCCATGAAGCACCATTAAACTTTTGTACTGTCGCTTTAGAACTGTTTCCTGCGTCCCTATAAACTACATAAGGAACTGTACCGTTAAAAGCTAAGCCCGTGTAAGTTGCTGAACCCGCAGAGAAGCCAGCTGTACCTACTAATTCCCATGAGGTACCGTTAAACTTTTGTACTGTCGCTTTATAACTGTTTCCTCCGTCTTGATAAACTACATAAGGAACCGTACCGTTAAAAGCTAGGCTCGGGTAACTTGCTGTGCTTACTGAGAAGCCAGCTGTGCCTACTAATTCCCATGAGGTACCGTTAAACTTCTTTACAGTTGCTTTATAACTGTTTCCTCCATCACTATAAACTACATAAGGAACCGTACCGTTAAAAACTAGGCTCGGGTAATTTGCTCCATTATAGCTTGCCTGATTAAAATCATTAGGCCCAACAGCTTGCCAGCTAGGGGCTTGAGCTTTTAGCGAGCCCATCATGAAGAGTGATAAAATGATAGATAGGTAGTGTTTAGTTTTCATGCAGATTTTTATATTAGTAAGGTTTGTGTTTTTCCGCTAAAATGATATTATTTCTATTCAATTAATATTAATAAGCTTAAAACTTATTAATATGACAAAAAAAGGGTAAAAGCTATTTCCCCTTTAACGTATTACTGTTTTTTTATTAGTTTATAATGTACTTAGCTGCTAAAGCATAAGTCTTTTACAACCTTTTTATCCAAAATAAATACATAAAAAAGCCCTATATGTTTATCACATATAGGGCTTCATTTAAAAATCTTAACTAATTATTCGATGATAATTTTGGTGCTGATTTTTAACGATTTTATAGTTAATAAGTAGGTTCCTTTTGTTAATCCGTTTTCCATTTTATAACTTGATGAACCGTTTACGAATGTGATTTTATCTTTTAAAACCTCTTTTCCATTTAGGTCATAAATCACCAAACTTTGTAAACCATTTAAATTTTGATGCTGGATATTGATCACCCCATTAACCACCGGATTAGGGTAAACCGATAAAACTTCCTCTTTTAAACTCGCTAGTTTTACAGATTTAACACCCAATTCTTCAGTTTTACCATCTACATCTGTTTGGCTTAGTTTGTAATAGCTTGTTCCTGCAAATGGACTAAAATCTATAGTTGAATAAGCTGAACCACTATCACCTTTTGAATTAATGTTTACAAGTTTCTCAAATGTTTTACCATCTTGGCTTTTTGATATAGTGAAATAATTATTATTTGTTTCTGACGCTGTTTCCCAGTTTAAACTTACTTGTGTTTGATTTTTACTTGCTACATCAAATGAAACCAGTTTTACGGGTAAGGTGGTCAAGGCAATTTTTTTAGCATAAAGTCTTCCAGATGAATATGCTACAATTAATTCACTGCCAGTTGAAATGATGCTAGTATACGTTGCTGTACCTGCTGAGAAGCCAGCTGTGCCTACTAATTCCCAGGAGGTACCATTAAACTTTTGTACTGTCGCTTTATTACTGCATCCCTATAAACTACATAAGGAACCGTACCGTTAAAAGCTAAGCTCGTGTAAGTTGCTTGCCCCGCAGAGAAGCCAGCTGTGCCTACTAATTCCCAGGAGGTTCCATTAAACTTTTGTACTGTCGCTTTATAACTGTTTAATCCATCACTATAAACTACATACGGAACCGTTCCGTTAAAAGTTAGGCTCGTGTAAGTTGCTGAACCCGCAGAGAAGCCAGCTGTACCTACTAATTCCCATGAGGTACCGTTAAACTTCTTTACAGTCGCTTTATAACTGTTTAATCCATCACTATAAACTACATACGGAACCGTTCCGTTAAAAACTAAGCTAGTGTATAATGCTGTGCCATAACTAGCCTGATTAAAATCATCAGGCCCAACAGCTTGCCAATTTTGTGCTTTTGCAAAAAAACTTATCAATAAAAATATTAAGCTCAGTTTAGTTTTCATTATTTTTAAAAAATTTAATTTTTTTTAAAAATAATGAATTTTAAGTCATAATTTTTTATTTTTAATAAAATAAATATAGATATGAATGAATAGACTCCGAAAAGAATTTCTTTTTAGTTAATCACTATTTTAGTACTGTTTTCTAATGTTCCAACTTGCAAAATATAACTCCCTTTTACTAATTGAGTGCCCAATTTATAAGTGGCTAAGTCATTAGTAAAACTTACTTTATCTTTTAAGATTTGCTTTCCAGTTAAATCATAGATTACCACATTTTGTAAACCATTTAAATTTTGATGCTGGATATTGATTATTCCATTAACCACTGGATTAGGGTAAACCGATAAAACTTCCTCTTTTAAACTCGCTAGTTTTACAGATTTAACACCTAACTCTTCTATATTACCATCTACATCTGTTTGGCTTAATTTGTAGTAGCTTGTTCCTGCAAATGGACTAAAATCTATAGTTGAATAAGCTGAACCACTATCACCTTTTGAATTAATGTTTACCAAGGTTTCGAAAGTTTTTCCGTCTTGGCTTTTTGATATGGTGAAAAACTTGTTGCTTTTTTCTGAGGCAGTTTCCCAGTTTAAACTAACTTGGGTTTGATTTTTGTTAGTGGCTTCAAATGAAACCAATTTTACGGGTAAGGTAGTGGCCAAAGAAATTTTTTCTACATATAAATTTGAACCATAGGCCGCAAACAAATCATCTTCATTTATTGCTAAGCTTATATTGAATGGTTGACTGCTTTGCCCATCCCTAGGATTTCCAAAAGACTCCCAGTTTGTTCCATCGAACTTTTTAACAGCAGCTTCATATACGCTAGAAACATTATCAATATAACCTAAGTAAGGTGTATTATTTGCAAAAACTAAATCAATATTATCTGCTTCGCCCACAGAAATACCAGCTGTGCCTACTAAATCCCACTGGTTTAAAGTGCTATTGTATTTTTTTACTGTAACTTTTTTATCGCTACTGTTTTTGTACGCAAAATAAAGATCTGTACCGTTAAAGGCCAATTTAGAAGATGTTGACCTGTCATCAGAAATAGCAGCAGTACCTACTTGTTCCCATAAATTTGTAGCAGAATTATATTTTTTAACATACACTTTAAAACCTAAAGCAACATCTGTGATTGCTACGTAAGGAGTATTGTTTAATACCGCCAAACTAGGATAGTAAGCTGAACCACTTGACACACCAGCTGTACCTAAAGCTTCCCATTGGTTTGCTACCGAATTATATTTTTTAACATATACTGCACCACCACTTCCTGCATAAGAAACAAAGGGTGTTCCGTTGTCTATTACTAATTTAGACTCAGTTGAGTTAGCATCACCAAAACCAGCTGGTCCTACAAATTCCCACTGACTTAATGCTGTATTGTACTTTTTAACGCCAATTTTACCAGATGCTTCAGCACCATAAAAAGCCACATAAGGCACATTGCCGTTAAATGCAATTTGTGGAAAGTTAGCACTAGAGGTAGAAAAAGCTCCTGCACCAACACCCACGGTTTCCCAATTTGTACCGTTATATTTTTTAACGGTTGATTGATTATCATTATCATAACCCGAATAAACTACGTAAGGGGTATTGTCAGCTGCCAAGCCAGCGGTCAACTTGTATGCATCTATGGATATTGCCCTTTCGCTAACATCTTGCCAAGTGCTATTGCTAAACTTTTTTACTGCAAGCTTAGAGTTATAACCTTCGTCCTGATAAGCTACATAAGGTATATTACCTACAAAATCTAAACTCAACTGGCGAATGTTTGAACCAGAAAACTGAGCTGTACCTACCAACTCCCAATTAATACCATTAAATTTTTGTACGCTAGCAACTGGTAAATAATTTTCATCAGGTTCTGCATATGATAAATAAGGGGTACTTCCATTAAAAACTAAATCCAGATTATAAATATTTGGAACTGTAAAACCTGCACTACCAACTAAATCCCATTGATTTAATGTTGTATTGTACTTTTTTACTGTCGCTTTCCCTTGTGAATCATTAACATCATTATACGCTACATAGATGGTATTATCTGCGTATACTAATTTAATTTCAAAACTAGCAAAACCACTGGCGCTTTCTATGGTGCCTACAATTTCCCAACTAGTCCCATTAAATTTTCTTACAATGGGTTTGTTGTTATTGGTTATATAGGATACATACGGGTTAGTGCCATCATTAGTAATGTTAATAACTCTTATAGATGTTCCATCGGTTGAAAAACCTGCTGTACCTATTAATTCCCAACTGTTGGTTGCGCTGTTATATTTTTGTACCGTTGCTTGTTGGTTATTACCAATAATCTATATAAGCAATGTATAGCGTATTATTTATCACAGTTAAACAAATATTGTCTGCTTGTCCCGCAGTAAAACCCGCAGTACCTACAGTATCCCAGGTTGAAGTTGTGCTGTTGTATTTTTGTACCGTTGCTTTTTTACTTTTGTTATCATCTCTGTAAGCAACGTATGGTATTGTACCTACAAAAGCCAAATCAATATATTGTGTCCTCCCTGCAGAAAAACCCGCAGTGCCCACATTCTCCCATTTATTATTGACATATCTTCTTACTGAAGCTTTATCTAAATTACTATTGTTAAAGGCTATATAAGGTATATTCTCATTTACTTTTAATTTGGGTTCAGTACTAGTTACTAAACTAGGTTCATTAAGAGGATCTGGACCTACTGGTTGCCATATTTGGGCTTTTAAAAAGCTGTTGATGGTAAATAATAAAATAATGGATAGGTAGATTTTCTTTTTCATAAAAGGTAATTATTATTATTTTTTTACGAAAATGAATATATAATAAACCTAAAAACTCTATAATTTCTAACATAGAGTTGATAAGTGTTAGCTTTCATCTTGGAGGAACATATTTTTTACAGTTATTAAAACTTTTTTCAAGCTAAAACTCTCCGAAAACGTCATCAAAAAAGCCCTATATGTTTATAACATATAGGGCTTCAATCAAAAGATATTTTTTTATTCTATCACTATTTTTGTACTCGTTTCTAATGTACCTACTTGTAAAATATAAGTCCCTTTCACTAATTGAGTACCCAATTTATAGGTATCTAATCCGTTGATAAAACTTACTTTATCCGTTAACATTTGCTTTCCAGTTAAATCATAAATCACCACATTTTGTAAACCACTTAATGTTGATTGTTTGATGTTGATTTCTCCATTAACCACCGGATTAGGATAAACCGATAAAACTTCCTCTTTTAAACTCGCTAGTTTTACAGATTTAACACCCAATTCTTCAGTTTTACCATCTGCATCTGTTTGGCTTAGTTTGTAGTAGCTTGTTCCTGCAAATGGACTAAAATCTATACTTGAATAATCAGCTCCATTATCACCTTTTGAGTTTACGTTAACCAATTTCTCAAATGTTTTACCGTCCTGACTTTTTGAAATGGTAAAATAGCTGTTGTTTTTTTCTGATGCTGTTTGCCACTCAACCTTGGCCTGCTGGTTTACCACTTTGGCTTTAAAAGAGGTTAATTTTACTGGGAGGGGGATTAAAGGAAAGCTTTTAGCAAAAACACCACCAGATGAATAAGCTACAGTTATATCATTGCCACTTGTTGCAATACTGGTATAACTTGCTTTCCCGGCAGAAAAACCCGCTGTACCAACTATTTCCCATTCTGTTCCTATTGCATTTAATCTCTTTGCGCTCGCTCTATAACCATTGTCTACATCTTGATAAACTACATAAGGTACGTTTCCTTTAAATGCCATACTCGGAGAATTTACTACACTAAAAGAAAAATCACTGTAGCCTACTTTTTTCCATGTATTATCATCTTCATTTAACTTTTTTATCGTTAATCTATTAAAAAGCACATCTCTATAAATAATATAAGGCAGACCGCTTCCGTTAGATACTATACCCGTATAATTTACTTCCGATTCTGAAAATCCGGCGCTACCCACTATTTGCCATACTGTTTCTTCTGCATTTAAACGCATAACAGTTGCTTTTCCACTATTACCTCCATCCTTATAAATCACATAAGGTACACTACCGTTAAATGCTATACTCGTATAAGATGCTACCCCTGCTGAAAAACCTGCACTACCTACAGTTTCCCATGCTGTCCCTGCTGAATTTAAACGCTTTACAGTTGCTTTATTACTGTTACCTCCGTCCTGATAAATCACATAAGGTACAGTTCCATTAAATGCTATACTAAGATAAGATGCTAGTCCGGATGAAAAACCTGCATTACCCACTACTTCCCAAGCTGTACCTGCTGAATTTAAACGCATTACACTTGCTCTATTACCGCTATCACTATCCTGATAAACCACATAAGGTACAGTTCCATCAGAAGCTATACTTGTTATTATACCAGATGCAAACCCTGTGTTTCCTGCTACTTCCCAGGCAGTACCTCCTGAATTTAAGCGCTTTACTGTGGCTTTATACTTATTATTCACATCCTGATAAACCACATAAGGTATATCTCCATTATACGCTATAATAGGATAATTTGCTTTTCCTTCTGATAAACCTGTGCTACCAACTACTTCCCAATCAGTTTCCAAAGCGTTTAATCGCTTTACGCTTGCTCTATTATCAATGCCATTGTCATTATAAACCACGTGAGGTACGTTTCCATTAAATGCTATACTCGGATAAGATATTTGCCCTGCAGAAAAACCGGCTTTTCCTACTACTTCCCATATTGTTTCTCCTGAATTTAGGCGCATTACAGTTGCTCTATTACCATTATCTCCATCCTGATAAACCACATAAGGTACACTTCCATTAAAAGCTATATTTGTATAAGGTGCTAGCCCAGATGAAAAACCTGCATTACCTACAGTTTCCCATGCTGTACCTGCTGAATTTAAACGCTTTACAGTTGCTTTATTACTTTTATCTTCATCTTGATAAACCACATAAGGTACACTTCCATGAAATGCTAGGTTCGGATAAAATACTCTCCCTGCAGAAAAACCGGCTTTTCCTACTACTTCCCATACTGTTTCTCCTGCATTTAAGCGCATTAGAGTTGCTTTTCCAAAATTGATTGCATCCCTATAAAGCACATAAGCTACATTTTCATTAAATACTATATTCGTGTTAGATGCTACCCCTGCTGAAAAACCTGCACTACCTACAGTTTCCCATGCTGTACCTGCTGAATTTAAACGCTTTACGGTTGCTTTATTACCATTATCTCCATCCTGATAAACCACGTAAGGTACAGTTCCAAGAAATGCTATACTCGTATAAAGTGCTAACCCTGCAGAAAAACCTGCATTACCTACAGTTTCCCATGCTGTACCTGCTGAATTTAAACGCTTTACAGTTGCTTTACTACCATTACCAATATCCTGATAAACCACATAAGGTACACTTCCATGAAATGCTATATTTGTATAAAGTGCTAACCCAGAGGAAAAACCTGCATTACCTACAGTTTCCCATACTGTACCTACTGAATTTAAACGCTTTACGGTTGCTTTACTACCATTACCAATATCCTGATAAACCACATAAGGTACACTTCCATGAAATACTATATTTGTATACACTGTTTCACTATAACTTACCTGTCCAAAATCATCCGATCCCAACGGTTCCCAATTTTGCGCTTGTAATTTATTTACAGCTAGAATAGCTAATAAAACTATTAGCCTTTTAAAATTTTTAATCATAGGTAATAAGGTAAATTAGTCTCTAATTTTTACAATCCTAACTCCGCAGAAATCTTCAACATTCTTTCTATAGGTAACCTAGCTCTATCAATAATTTCACGTGGTACATCAATCTCAGGTTGCTCATTTTTTAAGCATAAGTACAATTTTTCCAGTGTGTTACGTTTCATATGTGGGCAATCATTACAAGCACAAGCGTTATTTGGTGGTGCTGGAATAAAAGTTTTATCTGGATTAGATTTCTCCATCTGGTGGATAATTCCTGCTTCAGTTGCTACAATAAATGTTTGTGCAGAATTTTCAATGGTATATTTAAGCAAACCAGTGGTTGAACCTATATAATCTGCCATTTCTAAAACCGCTTCTTCACACTCGGGGTGGGCTATAAACTTAGCTTCGGGATGGCGTTGTTTTAACTTGGTAATTTTTTCACGAGCAAAAATCTCATGCACCATACAGGCTCCGTTCCATAAAACCATATCACGACCGGTTTTTTTGATGACGTAAGCACCTAAGTTTTTATCAGGACCAAAGATTATCTTTTGATCAGCAGGTAAACTATTTACAATTTGCACCGCATTACTTGATGTACAAACAATATCGCTCAAAGCTTTAAGTTCTGCCGTACAGTTTACATAAGTAATTACTAAATGGTCGGGATATTTTTCTTTAAACTTTTTAAATAAATGTGGCGGACAGCTATCAGATAAAGAACAACCTGCTTTAGCATCGGGCAATAAAACCTTTTTATCTGGTGATAATATTTTAGCAGTTTCTGCCATAAAATGCACCCCAGCAAACACAATTATTTCAGCATCTGTTTTAGCTGCTTCTTGCGATAAGCCTAAACTGTCCCCAATATAATCTGCAATATCTTGAATATCAGATTCTTGGTAATAATGTGCCAATATAACGGCATTCTTTTCTTTCTTTAATTTTTCTATTTCTACAAATAGATCTAAGGTTGGGTCAATGTGTTCATCAACAAATCCTTTTAAATTTATTTCTTCTGCTATATTCATTTCGATGTTTCAAATGTATAAAATCAAAATTTGGCTTTTTCCACTTTCCTAATAACAAACAATTTTTATATACAAGAAGATACTATTACTTATTAAGGTGTTAGTTTAGTGTATAAGTTGAAGCGTTTTTATTTTGATATATTAGTATTAAAAATATGTTAACAGTTTATTAACATTTTAGTGTTTCTATTGATTTGATTGTCAGCTAATTTAAAAATACCTATTTATATTTTATATTTTTCTACCGTTAATGGTTTAAAAAATAAAAACGTTAGTTACTATGTGTTTTGTGTAGAGTAAAACATTAAATATTTATTTGTTTAACGCAAAAATGAAGGTTATCCACAAAACTTAAAACTTTTCACTATTTGTTTACACAAAATTAACACCTTTATATAGTTTATTCACATTTAATATTAATTACTAGTTGCATATTGATTTACAGATATGAGAAATGTTGATTACTTAGTTATAGGATCTGGTATTGCAGGACTAAGTTTTGCACTTAAAGCTGCGAAGCATGGTAAGGTTCTGATAGTTACAAAATCTAACGAAGATGAATCTAACACTAAGTATGCCCAAGGTGGGGTTGCTGTAGTTGTGGATAAAGTTGGGGATTCTTTTGAAAAACATATTTCTGACACTTTAATTGCCGGTGATGGCTTGTGTAAAAAGGAGATTGTGGAAATTGTTGTTAAGGAAGGACCTGATAGAATTAACGAAATTATTAAGTACGGAACCCAGTTTGATAAAGACGAAGGTGGTTCTTATGATTTAGGTAGGGAAGGTGGACACTCGGAAAATCGTGTATTACATTATAAAGATGTAACCGGTTTTGAAATTGAGCGAGCATTGCTTCATGAAATTCATGAAAATCCTAATATTGAAATTTTAACACATTATTTTGTTGTTGATTTAATAACACAGCATCATTTAGGGGAGTATGTAACTCGCAGATCAGAAAATATTAAATGTTTTGGGGCTTATGCTTTTGATACTAAAACCGCTAAAGTTGAAAAGTTTCTAGCTAAAGTTACCTTATTGGCCGCTGGTGGTGCTGGGCATATGTATAGTTCTACTACCAATCCGGTTATTGCAACTGGAGATGGTGTTGCAATGGCCTACAGAGCTAAAGCAAGAATTAGAAATATGGAATTTATGCAGTTTCATCCTACTGCTTTATATAACCCTGGTGAATATCCTTCTTTTTTAATTTCTGAAGCTGTACGTGGTTTTGGTGGGGTGTTAAAAAGAGCAAACGGTAAAGAGTTTATGTACGAGTATGATGAGCGTGGCTCCTTAGCTCCTCGTGATATTGTTGCCAGAGCTATTGATAACGAGATGAAAAAATCGGGACTTGATTTTGTTTATTTAGATATTACCCATCGTAAAAAAGCCGATATTTTAAATCATTTTCCTAATATATATGCCAAATGTTTATCTATTGGCTTAGATATGACAAAAGACATGATACCAGTTACACCTGCCTGTCATTATATGTGTGGTGGTGTAATGGTTGATAAAAACGGTCAATCTTCTTTAGAAGGTTTATACGCTTGTGGCGAAGTTTCATCAACTGGTTTACATGGTGCTAACCGTTTGGCTTCCAATTCTTTACTAGAAGCTTTGGTTTTTTCTCACCGTTGTTATTTATCTTCAAAAGATAAGTTGAAAGATTTGAAGATACCAGAGGGTATACCAGCGTGGAATGATAAAGATACCGAGTTATTGAACGAAGATATTTTGGTAACACATAATATCCGCGAAATGCAGAAAATGATGAGCGATTATGTAGGTATTGTTAGGTCTGATTTTAGACTAGAACGAGCTAATAGAAGGTTGCGCTTATTGTATGAAGAAACAGAAGATTTTTACAGAAAAACTAAGCTTTCAGTTAAGCTATGCGAACTCAGAAACTTAATTGAGGTTTCTTATGTGGTTATAAAATCTGCAAGCGAACGTAAAGAAAGTAGAGGTTTACATTATACCACAGACTACCCAGATCATTTACCCGAATTAAAAGATACAATTTTATAATATGCCGTTAATACTTCCAGTTAAAGATAAATCACCAGTTTGGGGTTCCAATTGTTTTATTGCAGATAATGCTACCATTGTTGGCGATGTGCTGATGGGACATCATTGTTCTGTTTGGTTTAATACCGTTATTAGAGGTGACGTAAACAGCATTACTATAGGTGATTATACTAATATTCAAGACGGTACGGTTATTCACGCTACTTACTTAAAAGCTGCAACTACAATTGGTAGTTATGTTTCGGTAGGTCATAACGCTTTGGTACATGGCTGTACTTTAAAGGATCATGTTTTGGTTGGTATGGGTGCTATTGTGATGGATCATGTTGTGGTTGAAGAGTTTTGTATTATCGCTGCCGGAGCTGTTGTTTTAGAAAATACCATTTGTGAAAGTGGTTATTTATACGCCGGTGTTCCTGCAAAAAAAATCAAAGCTATTACAGAGGAACAAAGGGAAATGTTGAAGAAACTACCAGATAACTATGTGATGTACGCTGGTTGGTTTTAGTTAATTATTCAAATTTTATAGTTAAATAATAAATATTTGTTACTAACTTAATATTTTTAAGGTAACAATATATGAGATTAGAAAAAATATTAGATAAATTAGGTTCTCTTGAAAAGAACTCTTTTATTAAAATCATAGATTATATAATTTCGAAAAACCCAAAAAATTCGAAAGAGGTGGAGAAGATTCTAAGCTCCTCCGATAAAGGTCTTAAATCTGCTGATAGCCAAAACGTATCGAATATATTTAACTTAATTTCAAGTGAGTTTACGGATCATTTAAAGTGTGAGTTTCAAGAAGCTAATTCACAGTTAGACATTCTAATTGATATTATAATTAGAGACGGAAACTGTATAATGAAGCAAGATTGGTTTTCTAGGCTATATGAGACAGAAATAAAGAATTTAAAAACCAAAAGAAAGAATTTAAATATAGAATTAGAGAACGAGAAGTCAGAATTAAGCGAATATAGAAAAAGAGATTATCGAATCTATAGAGCTTGTTTGCATACAGCATACAATAATGATATAAGTAACAATAGGGATTCTAAAATAACTTCCGACGAATTATCAATAGTTTTGACCCTTTCCAAACAACTTGGCCTTTCTCAAGAAGATATTAAACTTATTAACTACTCAATTTTACCTATTAAAAAGGATGACATTCAAGAAGTAATTAATAGTTTAAAAAACCTTGGTGTAATCTTCTATTCAAAAAAAGAAAATACAATTTATGTAGCCGATGAAATGGTAAGACTTTTAAGAAAGGTAAGAGAAAAGGAAGTGGGTGAAAAGTTTTATAGAAGAACATTGAAACTTTTGAGAGAGCCGGTTATCAATCAAATATCTAAAGAGCATAATATTGACAGAAAATTAAGTAGTTCACAAAAAATTGAACAAATAATCATTCAAGGTATTTCCTTTAGGGACTTGCTTTCTAACCAAATTTATAAATCAGGTATAACGCTTACTGAAAAGAAGAAAACACTAAACGAACTGTGTGAGAAAGGGTTAAATATTCAAAATCTTAGAGGCAGTACATTAGAAGATAAAATTAATAGTTTAATTGAGCATTTCGATGGTGTTGAGACTGATGAAAAAGTTGGAATTTCGATTGATGGTTTTGCCAAGATGCTGACTGAACTAAATCAATCGATCCCTAAATTAAATAAAGAATTAAAGGAACAATTTCAACTACAAGATGAATACGTTCTTATAGCGGATTTCTTGCTTGACTATAATATAAAACCGAGGGATATTTTAGATTTGATTAGCAAGGATGACTTATCAAAATTTATTAAAGACCATAAAATTAAGCAACGTGGTGATGATATTTTAAATATTCTAGACCATTACAAGGATGTTGAAAATCTTTATTTGGAGAACTATGAGAATGTGGGTTATAGGAACCTAAATCTTTTGAAAGAAAATGGAATTTCTGTTAAAGAAAGTGAATTAGGTTTAAAATTTGAAGAGCTTACAAAAGTAATATTTAAAGGTTTAGGCTTTAATGTTGACGATAAGTTTAAAAAGCAGTTAAATACCCAAAAAGATATGATAGACGTGGTTTTGAATTTAGGAAACAACGAGATTATTATTGTAGAATGTAAAACTATTAAAGAAAAAGGGTATGATAAGTTCAGTTATGTGTCAAGACAGTTGAAATCCTATCAAAATCTCGCACTAAAAAACAATCTGAGGATAGTGAAAATTTTGCTAGTTGCACCAGAATTTAGCGATGATTTCGTTTATGATTGTGAAATGGACACCGAAATGAACTTGTCTTTACTAACAGCAACTACTCTTTCAGGTATTTATGATGCATTCAAAACGTCGAAGTACCAGGTTTTCCCTCATGTATTGTTTAGGGATATTGTGATAAATGAAGAACGAATAAAAAAAGCTTTAAGTAAATAGCTGAAATAAGGATACGATACATCTCACATTAATGTCTTCATATAGCATGTGATACCTATTTGTGTGATTTCTCTCTAGCGTTCGAAATGAAGGAAGTTTAGAGAATTTAGAATCTGAATGTTACAAGGAATAAACTATTTAACAACCTCTTTAACAGTCTGCATCCCTTCACTTACCCATTTTAGCATACCACCATCTAGCTCATAAATAGTTTTAAAACCCAAAACACGCATTTGTTCAACAGCTAGGGCACTTCTTTTTCCGCTACGGCAGTACACATAGTAAGTCTTATTTTTATCGAGTTGATCAACTTCAGTTTTAAAACTCTCACTCTTTAAATCTATGTTTAGGGCCTTTCTTATATGTCCTTCACTAAATTCCGCCGGAGTGCGTACATCTAACAAAAGTGGTTTTTGTTGTGTTTGTAAACTATCAGAAAATACTGCCGTACTAATTATTTTAAACGTTTGAGCCTTTGTGTTATAGCTAAATATTACGGCTAATATTGATAATAAAAGAAGTCTTTTTTTCATGATGATAAGCTTTATTTAATTTTTTCTAAAACTCTTTCGGAACATCAAGGGCTTCCTCTCTGTCCCAATTTGCTCTTGTAACTATTTCTTTATCAAAGATATAAACTTTTTCCGGTTGACGTTTTAAGCGTAAATTACCTGTATCAAACTCTCCGTTACTATTGATATCTTCGATAATTTTTACCAGATATTTATTAGTTGGGATATAGTTATAAGTAATTGTAGTGCTTGGTTTAGTGATTGCTGTTTGTCTGTAGATATCCCCTTTTTCTGTAATTAATTGTACAATATAGTTTTTAGCACTATCTGTTTTATTTATCTTCAAACTTAGGTTCCCGTAATTTTCAATCTCGTCTAACTCAAAAGAAAGTTTAAGTTCTTTATTAGTTGTTCCATAAATATCAGTTACTGCATCATCTTCAAGCACTAAGGTATAAGGTTTTTTTACCTGCCACTTATACTGGAGTTCGTATTTTCTTTCTGAGGGTAACAGTTTTTTGAAAGTTAAGCCCCCCAACTTTGTTGAATCTATATAAAGTCCAATTCTGCTTTCATCAATTTTTGCAATTGGAAAGTTAAATAATAATGTTAAAGCTTGTTGCGGAGCAATTTTACCTGACGTTAAGTTGTTATTAAATAAGATGGTACGCTTGTATTCATCCTTTTGGCTACGTCTAAACGTGATGGTGTCTAAAGGTGTCTTATCTTCGTTTATAACCACTTTTAACGAATCAAAACTGATTTCCTTTAACCAAACAGCTAAACTATCTCCTTTTGTATTAAACTCAATAATTGGCGCCTTAATATCGGTATTATCCAGGAAGGTAATACTTGGTTTTACAATTGGCCTGTTAAAAATCAACTTAATCTTGCCGTCATTTTCTAGTTTTTGCTCCGTTGTTCTAAAGCTTTCAGGCACTTCCTTAAATAGTTTTAGAATAATACCAGAAGTGTCTTTAGATAAGTTAATGGAGTCCTTTAAAAAGGCTATTTCTTCAGTTGGTGAGTTGTAAATCCTATCTGCTCCATTTTCTTTTAAGGCGTATATTCTGTATTTATCCTCACGTAAATTTTTTAAGCTGAAATTACCCGCACTATCTGTAATGGTATATATTGAAGGTTTTTTCTTTCCAAATATGGAGTCTCTGCTTATTGGTAAAATAAACACAGTGATATCCTTTACTTCTTTGTTATCATTTGAGCTTATTACTTTACCGTTTATTTGTAAGGAGTCAAGTTCATCTCCGGTGGCAAAAACATATGAGTAATTTTTTACAATATTAGATTCATTTACATCTTGAATTGCTTTTCCAAAATTAATGGTATAAGTGGTGTTTGTTTCTAGTGAATCTTTAAAGTTTATAGTTAATGTCTTTTGTTTGATTTTTAAAACTGGTGGAACTTCATGTGCTGGTGAAATACTCACTTCAGTAAATTCGTTACTCAACTTAAAATATTCATCGAAAGTTATTTCTACCGATTTGCCTTTAAAATTTGTAGAAAGGTTTTTTGGATTTTCTTCTAAAACTTTTGGAGCCTCTTGATCACGAGGTCCACCTTGTGGTGTTTGCAAACTTGCACAAGCCATACATAAAATTGTACAGAGAAAAAGGGCAATATTTTGAGCTTTTTTAACCATTTTTTATTTGAGCCTATTTTTAATCGATTTAAGCCGTTTTGTGTTTCGTTGGATATATAATATTCCGATTTAAAATTAATTGCTTATTCTTAATATTTACAACTCTCTGATAATAAGCAAGTTGTGTCTATCTGCTGATGTGAACCATTAAAACTGAGATATCTGACGGAGTAACTCCAGAAATTCGTGAAGCTTGACCTAAAGTCCTCGGTTTTATTTTCATTAGCTTTTCTCTCGACTCTTTTGATAAAGACTGTAAGCTATGATAATTGAAATCTGGATTAATTTCTTTGTCTTCCATTTTTCTCATCTTCTCTATAATCTCTAATTCTTTTTCAAAATAGCTATCGTATTTTATTTTGATTTCTGCTTGTTCTATAGTTTCAATATCAAAACTATTTAAGTACTCGTCAAACTTAGCCGACATCCGTCTTATATCTTTTACACTTACTTGTGGTCTGCTTAATAAATTGTGTACTCTTGCATTTTGTACAATTGTTGATGTGCCAAGCTCTTCTAATATCGGATTTGCTATAACTCTTTCTACAGAAAGTTCTTTTGCATATTTTATAATTGCATTAGAGTCAGCTACTTTTTTGATGACTTTTGCAAGTCTTTCATCATTAACTAAACCTAGCTCGTGAGCAATAGGGGTTAACCTTTCATCTGCATTATCCTGACGTAAAAGCAAACGATGTTCAGCTCTTGAGGTAAACATACGATAAGGCTCTTCTGTTCCTTTTGTTACTAAGTCATCAATTAAAACACCAATATAAGACTCTGACCTTTTTAAAATTAAAGGCTCTTTTTCGTTTATTTTCTGATGAGCATTTATCCCAGCAACAAAACCTTGGGCCGCAGCTTCCTCATATCCGGTAGTTCCGTTTATTTGTCCTGCAAAATATAGGTGCTCAATTAGTTTTGTTTCTAATGATAAATGTAACTGGGTAGGAGGGAAGAAATCATATTCTATGGCATAACCTGGTCTAAACATTTTCACGTTTTCAAAACCTGGAATTTGTAATAACGCTTTATGCTGTACATCTTCTGGCAATGAAGTTGAAAATCCGTTAACGTAAATTTCAACAGTATTCCATCCTTCAGGTTCTACAAATATTTGATGACGATCTCTCTCTGCAAATCTATTTATTTTATCTTCTATTGATGGGCAATATCTCGGACCTAAGCCTTTAATTCTACCGGTAAACATTGGTGATCTCTCAAAGCCTTCTCTTAGTTCTGCGTGAACAGCAGGGTTGGTATAGGTTATCCAACAACACCTTTGTTCGGGATTCATTTGGGTATCTGTATAAGAGAATTTACCTCCACCAACATCACCCCATTGTTCTTCCATTTTAGAATAATCCAAAGATCTTCCGTCAACTCGAGGTGGAGTACCTGTTTTCATTCTGCCAGATTCGAAGCCTAATTCAACCAGTTGTTCCGTTATTCCAGTAGCCGCTCTTTCAGCAGTTCTGCCGCCGCCCATTCTTTTTTCACCAATATGTAGTATTCCGTTTAGGAAAGTTCCATTGGTTAAAACCACTGCGTCAGCTTCAATTTCTGCTCCAAGCGAAGTCGTTACACCCGCTGCTTTACCATCTTTAATAATTATCCCTGAAACCATATCCTGCCAAAAATCAACATTTGATATTTGTTCAAGGGTTAAACGCCATTCTTCAGCAAAACGCATTCTATCAATTTGCGCTCTTGGCGACCACATTGCTGGGCCTTTAGAACGGTTCAGCATTCTAAACTGTATGGTAGTTTTATCTGATATGATACCAGACTGTCCACCCATTGCATCAATCTCTCTTACTATTTGACCCTTTGCTACACCGCCCATTGCAGGGTTACAGCTCATTTGTGCTATAGTACCCATGTTCATGGTCACTAACAATACTGACGAACCTAAGTTAGCCGCTGCCGCCGCTGCTTCGCATCCAGCATGGCCACCGCCTACTACAATTACATTATATTTTTTAAACATTTGATATATGTTTCACGTGGAACTTAATCCACAATCTTTGTTTTTTTTATTTTGTTTCACGTGGAACACTCGCTTTTATTAAAAAGATAAGTGCCGTGGTTGACCATATTATATTCAATACAACAAAAGGGTAGAAGTCTACAATCCATGATGCGTAAGCGCTCAATATTCCCCCTGTTAAATTAAGGAGGCTATAAAGCTTGTGCTTATTGTGGAGTATCCCTGCTATATTCAGGAAAAACGCCAATAGTAAAACACCTACACCAATTGTAGCTATCCAGTTTGCTGTACTCATGCCTCACTAAGTTCTAGCCATCTTAATGTTTTCTCATCAAGTAGTTTATTGCTGTTTTCTATTTCTTTTGCAATATTGATGAGTTCTTCGTGTGCCGTTTCTTTGTTTAGTTTTTCATTTAAACTAGCAATCAGTTTTTCAATATTGCTTATTTCTGTTTCTAATCCGTCAAGTTCAAGCTTCTCTTTGTAAGAAAGTTTTGTTTTTACTGTTTCTTTCTCAACTTGTGGAGTAGGGGCTGGCTTGTTTTCTTTTGATTGAATTTTAGCCAATTCTGCTTCTTCTCTGTAAGATGTATAGTTGCCATTAAATATTCTTACTTGGCCATTACCTTCTAAAACAAATAGCTGGTCGGTTAGCTTATCAACTAAATACCTATCGTGTGATACCAATAAAAGTACTCCTGTATAACTTTCTAAAAACTCTTCTAAAACGTTTAAAGTATCAATATCTAAATCATTGGTAGGCTCATCTAAAATCAAAAAGTTTGGGTTTTTAATTAAAACCTTCATCAAGTGTAAACGCTTTTTTTCGCCACCACTTAATAAACTCACAAAACCATGTTGCTTTTTAGGAGGGAATAAAAAATGAGTTAAAAGCTGTGATGCCGAGATGGTTTTTCCATCAGACATTACGATAAACTCAGCAATGTTTTTTACCACATCAATTACACGCTCGCTCTCGTCAAAACTTAAACCCGATTGATGATAGTAACCAAAAACAGTTGTTTCGCCAATAACTACCTCACCTTTGTCTGGTTTTAGTTCGTTTGTGATGATGTTTAAAAGAGTAGATTTCCCGGTACCGTTTTTACCAGTTAAACCAATTTTATCACCTTTTTTAAATACATAACTAAAGTCTTCAAGGATATTTACTTTCTGGAAGTCTTTACCAATATGGTGTAATTCCAAAATCTGTTTTCCTTGTCTGCTCACTTTAACATCAAGTTTAACTGACTCTTTATTAAACTGACCTTTTGTTTTATCCTCTAAATCGTAAAAAGCATCAATTCTAGCTTTTGATTTTGTTCCCCTGGCTTGTGGCATTCTGCGCATCCATTCCAGTTCTTTTTTCAAAAGGTTTTTATTCTTTGCTAAAACTGTACTATTGATGGTGTCTTGTTCTGCTTTTTTCTCTAGATAGTAAGCATACTTTCCTTTGTAAGTATAAACCTGACCGTTTTCTAGCTCAATAATTTCATTACAAACATTATCTAAAAAGTACCTATCATGCGTTACCATTAAAATGGTTTTTCCGCCTGCGGTTAAATAGCTTTCTAGCCACTCAATGGTGTCTATATCCAAATGATTGGTAGGCTCATCAATTACATAAACATCGGGTTCATCAATCAATAATTTAGCTAAGCTTAATCTCTTGCGCTGACCACCTGATAATGTATCTATTTTTTGATCAAGATGATGGATATCTAAACGACCTAAAATTGTTTTAATCTCATGCTCGTACTCCCAAGCTTCTAAATTACTTAGCTCTTCAGTTAGCCTATTAATTTCATCAATGTCCGGATTTTCTTGTTCCAACAACTCTTCATATTCTCTAATGATTTGTTGTTGGCGATTATCTAAACTAAAAATGAAATCACTGATGCTTTGTCCAGCTTCAAATTTTGGGTCTTGCTCTAAATAACCAAACCTTATATCCTTTGCTTTTACTACTTTGCCTTCACTTGGCTTAATTTTTTCTGCTAGCAATTTAAGCAGGGTAGATTTTCCTGCACCATTTACTCCAACCAAGGCAACTCTTTGCCCTTGTTGTAGTCCGAATGTTAAATTTTTAAAAAGCCACAAGTCATTATAGGCATGACCTAATTGTTCTGCTGATACTATACTCACACTAATCTTTTAATTTGTTCTGAATTGTGCACAAAGATGCCTCTTTTATTTTTAATTGATTCATTAAACATTGCTTTGGCAACATCTTCTGCCTCAATACTCTGGTATTTTTTTAATGGTCCAATTAAAGCTAAATCTACTAAACGCATTATTGGCGTTAGAATTTTCTCTGTTGTCCTGTTTTCTTTTCTATCGCCACGTAAAAAAGAAGGTTGGTAAATATGTATGGTTTCATAGCTCACCTTTTTAATGGCATCTTCTATTTCTCCCTTCATTCTAGTATAGAAATTACTGGACTTTGAATTTGCACCTATTGCAGTTACTAAATGGAACTGACGGGCATTATTTTTTGAAGCTTGATGAGCAAAATAAAGGGGTATTTCGTAATCTACCTTTTTATAGTCTTTTAAATTTGGAGTCTTCTTTTTTGTAGAACCCAAACAACAAAATACAATTGTACCCGCTATATGTTCGTTTAGAGCCTCCAAGTTTTCAAAATCAGTAACTATTTGCTTTAGTTTAAGGTGATTTATAGGTAGAGTTTTCCGTACATATATGGTAACCTCTCCATAAGCAGGGCTGGCAAGTAAAGTTGTTAATAAGTGACTGCCAATTAGTCCGCTTGCACCTAATAGTATTGCCTTTTCTTTCATGTAGATTGATGTTTAATCTACAAAAATACACAATAAACAATTGGAATAAAATTTGTATGTTTGAACATGTAATTTTAAACAAGGATATTATGAAAACGATTTTTCATCCAGCAAAAGAAAGAGGCTTCAATAGCTTCGGGTGGTTAAAAAGTAACCATTCTTTTAGTTTCGGTCAGTATAATGACCCAGAGAAAATGAATTTTGGCTTATTGAGGGTATTGAATGATGACCATGTAGAGCAATCAATGGGTTTTGGTACTCACGGACACGCAAATATGGAGATTGTTAGTATTCCTTTGTCTGGAGCACTTAAACATAAAGACAGCACAGGAAGAGACGAAATTATCAAATCTGGCGATGTACAGATCATGTCTGCAGGTTCTGGTATTCAACATTCTGAATATAATGCATCAAAAGAAGAACCTGTAGATTTTTTTCAAATTTGGGTTTTTCCTAAAGTGGAGAATATTGAGCCTCGCTATGAGCAAAAATCGTTTTCTGAAGAAGAAAAAACGGATAAATTTTTAACGGTAGTTTCCCCAAATGATAGTGATGGAGCTATTACCATTAATCAAGATGCTTGGTTTACTTTGACTAATTTAACTAGCGGTAAAGCGCTTGATTACAAGTTTCACAATAATGCTAATGGACTTTATGTTTTTGTTTTGGAAGGCAATGTTGAAGCTGCTGAACAAATTTTAGCAAAAAGAGATGCGGTTGGTGTTTATGAAACAGATGGGATTGTAGGCATTAAAGCAAGCAGTGATGCTAAGGTTTTGCTTATAGAGGTGCCGATGGTTTAATATCTAAAATCAGCTATTAAAGCACAAAAACCGGATATATTTCCAAAGCAAGAACAACAACCATGAGTGCTTTTAACGCCCTAGTTTAATGTCAATTTTAAGCTAGGGCGTTATGTGAATTCCCAAAATCACTGACCGATACTCCAACAAATTTTTTGAAGTTTTTTGAAAAGGTAAATCGAGAATTAAATAAACATTTCTTTCCTAATGAATCCACTGTGAACTTATCCAGATAACCCCCTTTAATCAATGATAAAGCATAATTTACTTTAACCAAATTACTGAAATCGTTAATTGAGTAGTGACAGTAGTACTTGAATATGAAGTCTATATGTCTTTTCGGTATTTTTAATTCTTTAGCTAAGGTTTCGGTGGTTAATGAAGTTTGTGAGAGTAAATCAGGTGATTTTTGCAGGGTTTGTATTTCTAGAATGATAGATTCTACTCTGTTTAAAATAGTATTGTAAACTTTTCTGTCTTTATCATTTACTAATTTTAAAGGCTTACGACTCCAAGTTTCAAAATCTTGTGGTGCATTTAAATGAATGTTTTTTAATAAAGCGTGTTCTCCGAATATGATGACTGGGTTTTTAAACATGTAAAGCACCAAGCTAAACCATACGAGAGATGAATACCTGTAAAAATCATCTAAATTCATTTGATAGGTTAAGTCTTGAAAGGCAAGACAATTAGAATAGATAATTAACAATAGCGTCATGATGGTCATGATGAACAACCAGCTTTTTATAGATTGGTAGCTTGTTTTGTCAATAATTGATGGGTTTTTTCGGTGAATAAACTTCTTTATAGAAACCAATATAAACACAAAATAAAGCACAGAATAGCCTAAATAAAACAGGTGATTAATGGCATAATCGGTATTAATTATACTGAATAATATCAATAAGCTAGGGAAGATAAAATGTAAAACCTCTTTTTTAAAATCCCTTTTACCGTCAATTAATCTCCTAAAAAATAAGTAGTAAACCGGAACGATATAAAAAGCCAATAATGGTTTTATTTTTAAAGGGCTGTAGGTGATGTTTGTTAAGCCTAATGCTTCTATGGCATATAGAAAACGTTGTAAACCCACTACTACTAAAATAGTAATAAGGTAGCCATTTGTTTTTCGATTTGGCTTTTGATTAAAAATCATTAGAAGAACAACAAAGAGGCATAAAAACCCAACGAGTAGTGAAACTACATCTAGAAACATGTGTCAAATATGCGAAATATGTAACGATTATTAGATATTATCGTTAGCTATTCTTATTAACCCAACCTTTATGCTTTTTTTACGTACAGGTAAAAAAACTTTAAAATTATGAAAAAAATATACTTTGCTATTTTAATCGCTTTAGCACTTTGTAATTCCCAAAAGGTAAATGCGCAAACAAATGTAACCTCTTCTGGCATGTCTATCCAAGGAATTGCCCGTGACGAAACAAATGCAGCTTTAGCAAATATTGATCAATTAGCGCTCGTTTTTACCGTTTACTATTTAGGAAGTGGAAACAGTGAGCAGTTAATTGTAACGAAAACAGCAAATGTAAAAACAGATAATTTTGGTGTATTCTCTTACGTATTGGATATTGACCAATTACAATACAATCAAATCAGCACTCAATCTGCTTATTTAAAAGTAACACAAGGAAGTGTGGTGTTTTCTAATGAAAAACTACAGGCTGTTCCTTATGCTATTTTTGCACAAAACGGTGTACCAACAGGTGCCATTATGCCTTTTGTGGGGACTGTAGCTCCACATGGTTGGTTACTTTGTGATGGAAGTACTTTTACTGACAATGCAAATAATGCCAATTTAAAAGCTTTACTGGGTAGCACTACTACGCCAGATTTACGAGCTATGTTTTTAAGAGGAACCGGGACGGGAAATGGCCACTCAGGGCCAACTTTAAAAACGGTGCAACAGGATGATCTGAAACAGCATTTACATGGGGTTAATTTAACAACTTCGAGTATAGGAAATCATAGTCATGCTCAATATGTAACAGCAAACGACCATAGTGGGGGAACTGGGATACGTGAGGATTGGGGAGGCGACTCTAGTGGACTTACTCGTTATTCACAAGGTGTTAATACTGGTGACGCGGGCGCACATTCACACACAGTAAATGGTAATACAGAAACAACAGGAACAACTGAAACCCGCCCTATTAACTACGGGGTAAACTATATCATTAAAATATAATTCTAGCTAGGTTTTACCTAGTTTTTTTATTGTTCAAATAAATTATCATAATGAAGAATTATATTATTTTATTCTGCTTATTATTAAGCTATAGTACCTTATTTGCTCAAGAGCAAAAAGGAGTGGCTACCGTTGTTGGAGCTGCTGCATCCGAAAAAGACAATCTTAATCTCACTTTAACTCAGACAGTGAATGGAGTAAATAAAACATTTACCATTCAAAAAGTGAGCATACAGGTTGGAATGCCCTATATGGGGGTAACTGATAAGCCTTATACCAATAATCCTACACAAAATTATACGAAAGATTTAGGCTTTCCTTGGGGGATTCGTTATCGCTATACTACTTTTTCAGAGGATGCTTTTACCGTTTCGAAAGGTTACTACAGTGATCGCATAGAGATCAATTGGGATATAAAGCAAAATCAGGAAAAGATTGTAAGCATATCCGTTTATCGTACAGAAGATATTGACAGCCAAAACCCGAGTTGGGGTAAAGCCTTAAAAACTCTAGCGTCAGATGTAGGTACTTTTGTAGACAATAATGTGGAAGGCGGAAAACTGTATCGCTACAAAGTAGCCGCAAAAGGAGTAGAAATTGATGGTTTAAATATTTTGTATACTACCTACATTACAGGAATAGGCTACAGAAATCCAACGGGGGTGATCACCGGGAACGTGAGCTATACTGGTGGAAACCCAGTAAAAGATGTATTGGTAGTAGCCAATCCAACGGGTGCTACGTTGAGTTTTGGAAGTTCTTTAAAGGTGCCAGCTTCGGGGTATATTACTGTACCCAGATTATATAAAAGCTTAAAAGACTCGATTACTTTACAAACCTGGATTAAACCATCGGCTGCATTTAATAACGATATTTTAACGCTGTACCGATTGGAAAGTGATGCGTCCGAAAACCTAGATTTTAAAGTTAAGATGGCTTTAGTGGGCGGTAAAAATGTATTAACGGCTTATGTGGGTACACATACCATCACTTTAAGTGATTATATCCCTAGCGGTGAGATTGACAACAAAGGTGACGATATTTTAATACCTATCACTAATATCAATACTTCTTTTACTCATTTTAGTGCGGTATTAAGGGATAATCAAGTTCCTGAATTTTACATAAATGGCAGAATGATTTCTGCGGCTTATGTGGCAAAAATGAACAGTATTTTTGCTCAAAATACCCTAACAGGTACAGCTCCAACCGCTACTTTTACAAGTACAAATACAACAATAAAACTGAATACATCGGTAAGCGGTCATCCCCAAACTTGGATTCATTTTAAAATGGGAGGTGGTAAATTAGCTTATTTAGACGATTTTAGGGTTTGGGAAACTGCATTAGGTGCTACTCAAATTCAACGCGATTTCCGTCGTTACTTAAATGGAAACGAAGCTTCATTGAATACTTATATCAGTGCAAACGAGAAAATTGGTGATTATGCTTATGATTTGGCACATACAGGTTTTAACTTCCATGGCAATGATGCAAAACTTAGTAATTCATTATTAACAGTTGCGCAAACACCAACTTTTGACAATACTGGAAATAATATTCCTACAAGCAGTCAGTTGGGTGTTTTAGGGGTAACAGACGAATACGGTAATTATGTAATCTCTGCCGTTCCGTATAGTGGAAACGGAGATTCTTTTACCATTGTCCCTTCTTTAGGAAAGCATGAGTTTAATCCATCACAGCAATTAGCATTTTTAGGTGTTGGCTCTACCGTTGTTAACCGAGCTGATTTTACCGATAAATCTTCCTTTGTATTTAAAGGGATTGCAGTTTATGATAGTAGAGGAGTTTTTCCAACTACTGCTGATGCGCCAATAACTGGAGATATTAAAGATAATGAAGTGTACAATGCTTATGTAAAAGGTACGGTAAAATACCAAAAGGGAGAATACTGGGCAGAAAAAAACACTGATGGAACTATTACTAATCTATATAGATACGCACAAATACCTGTACCGGGAGCTTATGTAAGTATTGATAATGTACAAGCGATGGATGCCAATAATGTAGCCATACAAACTGACATTAACGGTCGTTTTACCTTGGAAGTTCCTATAGGGAAACATGCCATTACTTTAACTAAAAATGGGCATACTTTTGCTTTTGATGGTCGGTACCCTGCAAAAGATAGTTTGGTAGTAAGCGGTGTAACTAATTATACCAATACCTATCAAGACTTTTTTGAAGATAGTGACGAGGAGGTGACTTTTATAGATCAAACTAAAGTGATTGTAGTGGGTAGGGTAGTCGGCGGAACCATCCAAGCGGATAGAAAAATTGGTTTTGGATACGATGGAAAAAAAACCTACTCTTATAATGACGCTAACGGGGTAAGCAGAAGTACCGTTTACACCTCTGAAAATAACATTGGAAAAGCACAATTAACGCTTGGTTACTTACCAACTGGTGCAACTAGTGTGACGCCAGAATATAAAACTACGTTTTTAACCAATATTGAAACAGGAGAGTATCGGGTTTCTTTATTGCCTTTAAGCTATATGCTGTCTAAAAATGATTTAACATTTACCAGTGGCAAAAATCCAGATAATAAACCAATTTTAGATGCGGATAAGACCATCAATTTTACCACGATAAAAGGCTTACAATATCCAAAGTTTATTCAGGGAACTGATACCATTACAGGGCAACCTTACCAGGAAGTTTTAAAATTTGCACATATCGCAACGCCTATACAAAAGGTGTTGAGCCAAACTTCTGATAAAAGCATCGTATCTGACGGGATAACATATACTGTGTCACCATCGCAAAGCACCCCAGTTTATACCCAATTTGGAGATTACAGCATTCAGGTTCAAGGACAGGAATTGTATTATAACTACGATAATAGTTTGACCAACCCTGTTTTAAACACTGTTCCGGTTGAAGGTGGAACTTTGGTTGCCACTAATAATTTGGCTTTAACAGATAGCGAGAGTATCGTTGTTTCTAAAACAGACCCAAGTATATTAACCTACAGTTTTAAAGGAGGAACACCCAATACAAATGAAGCAACTGGTTTTAAACGCACCATTGATTTAAAATACAGGTCAAATGGAGTTGATTATCCCTTAACAGGTTATAAAACTGACGGTATATTGTTAGGTGGTGTAGCAGATGGTTCTCAAACTTTTGTAACTGCTGGCCCGCAAATACCCGATATTATATTAAGAGATCCTCCGGGATCAAACAGTTCTGCCACGATAGAAAAAGGCTCAAGCTTTAGTTTCTCTAAAGAGAACACCACGAGCTCTAGCAATGGCAGTGATTTAAATACCACAGTTTCTTTAGGTTTTGAAATGAGTTTTGGTGGTGGTTTAGCGGGGCCAGTTATAAAAACAGAAAGCACAAACGATGTAACGAGTGGTGTGAGTACGGAAAAATCATCTAGCAACGGAAAAAGTGTAAGCACTACTTACAGTTTTAACGAAACCATATCAACCAGTGATGACCCGGATTGGGTAGGGGCTGATGCCGATTTATATATCGGAACTTCTGCCAATCAGTTTTATGGAACTTATGATGAATTATTGACTTCCACAACGGTAAATTCGATTCCAATTCAGGTAACCTATCTTAATGGTACGCAAACCTTAAACAGAAATATTTATCCTAAGGTCAACAAGGCATTATATTTTAATGAGTCGCCGGAAAAAACGGTGTTCATGTACACACAACACCATATTTTAAATGAGATTATCCCACAATATGAAGATATCATCAGTCAAATTGAATCGGGTGCTTTAGTAGAAAACACAAACGGTGTACTTTCAAAAAGTGCTTATCAATCTTCCGTTAACCTATGGAGAAAAATAATTCTGAACAATGAATTCACAAAATACCAAGCACTTACTGATAAAGAAAAACTAAAATCATCATTAAATGCGATTATAGAAAGTTTAAAAGACCCAGGGACAAACACCTTGTCTGAGTCGGCAAAACAGTTGAAGGATCTACTAAATAAAACTTTCTTTGAGAATGTTTCATTCGATTCTGGTTTGGGTGAATTAACAAAATCTTTTGAAATAGGACGTTTAAGTTCTAATACCTATTCTTACGAATTACAATTAGATGAGTCGGTGGTATTAGCCACTGGAGCTAAAGTTAATGGAGTAGGTTTTGGTCTGGAAAGTACCACCAGCAATAGTTCTGGTTCTGGTAGCTCAAGTGAGGATGATACGGAAGAGACTACAAACATCAGTTATACCCTTAAAGATGGGGATGCTAATAATACATTTAGTGTAGATATCATTAATGCTTTTGATGGTAATGGACCTGTTTTTATCACTAAAGGTGGTCAAACTTCATGTCCTTATGAAGGTCCAGAATTAACTTATTTTTACAATCCTACCCATGCTAATGTTACCAATCCATCTGCTACAATTGTAGATTTACCCGAAGCAAATCGCGTAGCATTAACAATAGCAACAATTGCATTAGAAAAGCCAGAGATTACCGTTGGTGCAGCAGATTTAGCAGGGGTATTTGATGGTAGAAATGCAGAGTTTGTACTACAGTTACGCAATACCAGCACTGCTAATAAAGATGCTACTTTTAAACTGTATGTAGACCAAGCCACAAACCCTGATAATGCCGCAATCAATATTGAACCTAATGGTACTTATATAAATATTCCGGCTGGGAAAACAGTGTTTTACACCATGACACTTAAAAAAGTAAAACAAGATCAGTTTGATTATAAAGACATTAAGGTGTCCTTGGAGTCTGATTGCGATGAAAATGCTACCGCTAGCGTATTGGTTTCCGCTACTTTTGTTCCTGCTTGTTCTCCGGTAGCAATTATGTCGCCTTCAAACAATTGGTTATTGAACAGAAATACTGCATTTACAGAAACAAGCACTAAACCGGTTGATATCAAATTAGGAGATTACAATACCAGTTTTGCCAGTTTCCAAAAAATAAATTTAGAGTACCGTTTAAAAGGAACTCCGAATTGGGTTGGTTTAAGAACTTTCTATAAAACACAAGAAGATTATGATGTTGCTTTCACTGGAGGGGATACCAATATAGAACTGATTGTAGGTGCAGAACTAAATTATGCTTGGGATATTGCTGCATTAGGTTTAGCGAATGGAAGTTATGAATTGCGAGCCCGTACCAGTTGTAATAACCAAACTGCTTTTGAATCTGCGATTATTGAGGGGCAAGTTGATCTTACTGCCCCCGTACTGTTTACTACCCCAACACCAACAAACGGAATTTTAGGTTTAGGTAATGATTTAACCTTACGATTTAATGAGCCGATTAAAACCAACGGTACAGTAACCAAGTTTGAATTTTTAGTTCAAAAAAACCAAAGCCCTGTAGTACATGAGGTTTCATTGGCTTTCAATGGTGCCAACAATACAGCAACCATCAATAAACCGGTAATTACCACTGGCGATTTTAGTATCGAGTTTTGGTTGAAGAACACCAGTCCGGCTGGTACTTCTACTTTGTTGAACCAAAATACAGGAATCAGCATACAGTTGATAGATAGCGATTTAAAATACACAATTGGCGGACAAAGCATTACCACAACTATTGCTAAGGATGGCACATTTAACCATTATACCCTTTCTTATGATGCTACTGCACTTAAGTTAAGAATCATTGAGAATGATAAAGAAAAGCAGGTAGTTACCTTAAATAACAGGTTAAGTTTCTCCAATGAAAATGCGATTGTTTTAGGCGGAAACACCTTTAAAGGTAATTTACATGATTTGCGATTCTGGAAATCAAGCGTATCTAGGGAAACTTCTGTATCCAAAATGAATGCTTCTTTAAATGGTAACGAAACAAACCTGATAGGTTATTGGCCAATAAATGAGGGTAATGGTGTACTGGCGAAGGATTTGGCAAGATATAAGCATTTGGTAATTGCCAATACCAATTGGGATATTAGCCCAAAAGGTACGGCGTATAAATTTGACGGAACCAATTACCTCAGCCTTTTACAAGCTGCCAAGGTGATTATTTCCAAGGAAACAGATGCCACACTTTCTTTTTGGATGAAAACTAATCAGACTGGCATAGCCACTTTATTTTCTAACGGTAAAGGAGATGCTACAGATGGTATTGAAAGTAATGGCTACAGAAATAAGTGGGCAATCAGCTTAAATGCCAATGGTAACCTGGAACTAAATGCAGAAGCAAAAACATTTTCTTTTGGGAATGTTAAAGTCAATAATGACAGCTGGCACCATATCGCATTAAGCTTAACCAGAAATGGTTCTATCCGGATGTACATTGATGGTAACCAACTAGCATCTTATGCAAGTTCTGATATAGGTGGATTTACTTCCAGCAATATATTTATTGGCGCTCGTGGTCAAATCAGTCCTTTAAGTATTGATCAAAACTATGTGGGTTTATTAGATGAATTGTGCATGTGGGAAACTGCTCGTAATGCAGACCAAATAATGGCCGATCAATATCATGAGGTTGATTTCACTAGTACTGGCTTATTATTGTACAGTAATTTTAACAAACCAGATATTACCAATGCTTCTGGGCCTAAGTATTATTATCCTCTAAATACGTTTGAAAAAACAAGCGATTATGCGATGTTAAATGGTTATGCTCTTGCTTTTTCTGATGAAACTCCAGCAATTAAGCCAATGCGCCCTACAGAATCAATTGTGGTAAATGCGGTCATCAATGGAGATCAAATTGCTTTGAATCCACAAATTACAGATTGGTCTACGGTGGAAGGAAAAGTAGCTTATATTACGGTTTCTAATTTGAATGATATGGCAGATAACAGACAGTTATCACCTGTAACCTGGACGGCCTTTATCAATAAAAACCCTGTAAAATGGTTTGTAGAAGGTCATAGCGATGTGGTTAGCCTAATGAAAAGAGCCAATGAAGCGCTCAGTTTTGAGTTCACCATCATCAATAAGGGAGGAGCTACACAAGCTTACAATATTGAGTTGCCTACTTGGTTAAAATTAACCACCAGTTCCGGCACTATTGCTCCTAACACCATCTTAACCATTAAAGCTACGGTAGATAGTGATTTGGCCATTGGCAACTACAATACGGTACTATCTTTAGTCACCAATTACGGTTATAACGAGAAAATACAGTTAGACTTAAGGGTACTAGAAAAAGAACCAAATTTTGATTTAGATCCTAAGAAGTTTAGCCAATCCATGAACATCATAGGAAAAGTAAAGGTAAACGATATTTTCACTGATGATCTTTACGATAAGGTAGTTGCAAGTGTGAACGGAGAGGTTAGAGGAGTAAG
The DNA here is from genome assembly GCA_037968815.1 of Pelobium sp. GTDB lineage: Bacteria > Bacteroidota > Bacteroidia > Sphingobacteriales > Sphingobacteriaceae > Pseudopedobacter. The sequence continues at coordinate 240,127 of JBBKWF010000002.1, forward strand.
CAATCTTATTTACGATGCAAGTATTCAGGAGTACTTTGTTTATTTAACGGTATACAGCAATGAAGTGAGTGGCGAAAATGTGGTGTTTTATATTTGGGATGCTTCTGATGGAAAATTAAAGGAGGCTGTAATTAATACCAACCTCACTGTTCCGTTTTTGCCAGATCAAATTTTAGGAACTTATACCGCACCAGCCATCTTTACGAATACCGAAATAACTGGTCAGCAAGTTTCTTTAAACCAAGGTTGGACATGGACTTCGTTTAATGTTACAGATGCAAGATTCAATAATTTGAATGCATTAACGCAACCTCTTGTGTTAAATACCTCAGATTTGATAAAATCTAACGCTCCAGCATTATTTGATGCTTATGAGATTAATGCAGGAGATCCAACGCAGAGCGGCTGGTCTGGAACAGTTTCTAGCAATGGAGGAATTTCAAACAGCAAAATGTACAAGATCAAGCTCAGTACGGCACAAAAATTAAACATCAAAGGAATACCTGTTGATTTGAATGCTTGGTCTTTTGATTTGAGCCAAAACTGGAATTGGTTACCATTTGTGGTTTCTAAAAACATCCCAGTGACCGACGCTTTGGCAAACTACACTGCAAGTGATGGCGATTTAATTAAGTCACAATCATTATTCGCTATTTATAGTCCGTCTATAGGTTGGAAAGGCTCTTTAACCTATTTAATAGCCGGTGAGGGGTATATGCTGAATACCAGCTTGGCGCAGAAGTTTACCTATCCAGAATACTTAAACAGCTATAGCCTCAAAACAAATGCGATAAGTACAGGGATAAAAGTAAATAGTACATCGGGTACCAGCACCTTAGTAAGCACAACCAGTACTGTTAACGAGGAAACTCCATTGCTCTCTTCGGATTTTTCGAAATTTGGGAATACCATGAGTGCGGTAGTAAAATTACCCGACGGCTATCAAGAACTATCTTTTTATAATGCATTAGGAGAGTTAAGGGGAAGTGCAAAAACGCAAAGTGTACAAGGTGTTGATTTAGCTTTTATCACCATTTACGGTGATCAGCAGGAAAAGCTAACTGCATACCTTGGTTCTGGGAATAACGCCATGGCTACGCCTAAATCTGTTAACTTTTCACCAGATGCCATTATGGGAAGTATTGCTTCGCCATTAGTCATCAGTTTATTAACAGAAAAAATTAATGTTTTCCCTAATCCTTTTATCCAAGATTTTGAAATAGTTTTAGATAGTAAAGAAGCAGGAGACGTTAAAATTTTAGTTTTAAATATGTTTGGGCAAACAGTTTTTGAGCATCACACCAAATTGAATATTGGAGCCAATGTATGGAAAATACAGCCTGAGGTGCCCGCAGGAAGTTACCTTCTTAAAGTACAAATGGGCGATAAAGCATTGCTCCAAAAAATAATAAAACACTAAAGTTAAATGCTGTAGCATGGTTAATTTATAATCATGCTACAGTTTCTAGAAATATTATAATGAAGAAAACCTCATTTTTTTATATCCTATTTTTTATTTGTTGCCAGACCTTATTTGGACAGGTTCCCAGTTGGTCGGTCAAAGAAAGTGACTATCAATATTCTATGACTTTGGTGGCTAAAATAAATGTAGATGGGAAAAGACTGACTGCCGCTAATGATAAAGTAGCCGCTTTTGTAGGAACAACTTGTAGGGGTTTAAGTGGCGTTACCTATGTGGCCAGTGAAAAAAATTACTATGCCTTTTTGACTGTTTTTTCTAATCTGCAAGGAGAAGCGATCTCTTTTAAAATTTATGACAGTGGAGCAGACAAAACAACTACCGTAACTAAGCAAATAACGTTTGTAGTGAATGAACATAAGGGCAATCTTTTTCAATCTTATAGCATTGCCCAGCCTGCGCTTAATTTCGAATCAGAGATACTCTCTTTTAATTTTATGAATATCCCCAGCTTATCATCTATTATTAGCAATGGCGCTGTAAAAGTGAATATATCAGAAAGTAATCCTTTAAATAGTTTAAAGCCTATTTTTACACTTAGTAAAGGAGCTAATCTTTATAAAAATAGGGTCTTGCAAAAATCTGGTGAAGTCACGGATAATTATTCTTCTACAATCATCTACGAAGTATTGTCTGAGGATGAATCGACCGTAAAAAGTTACACGGTGAATGTAGCACAATCTGCTGATCCGACCTTGTTTTACAGAAAAAATGCAGTGTGCTATGCTCGTGGAGCAATAAAGGTGGTTTCTAAACAAGAAGGTGCTTTGGTGCAGCTTACTAGTAATGGTAAAACCATCGCCAGCAAACAAATCACCAATGGGCAAGCTTTATTCCCGGAGTTAAATACAGGCTCTTACATTGCTACCATCGGAAATGAATTCAAGGTTATCAATATCATTTTAAAAGATAAATAATATGAAAAGTAGTAGTTTGAAAATGGTGATATGCCTTTTGGTAATGGCTTTGTTTTTTGGATGCAAAAAACGTAATGCCTGTAATGATGTTATTCAGGGAGATTTTGAATTGGTAGAGTAGATTATTTAAAAGCTCTTTCGCATTCGTAAAACAGAAGAACCATTCCCTAATCCATAACCACAAAAAAGGGCTGATTTCACATAAGAAATCAGCCCTTTTAAATAAAATAGATGGTCTAAAACTTATACCCTAAAGTTATATCATAAATACCCCCCGAAAGGCCTTGTAAACCTTGTGGTTCGGTGCTATAAATTGCATACATCGACAGTTTGTTTAAGTCCTTAAAACCAATACCACCTGAGAAGCTTTTAGAGCTGTGGTACATGGTGAGCATCCTGATAGTTTGTATACCCCATTCTGCTGCAATATCAAATTGGTTATCAAAACCTTTGATTCCTCTATAGGCAACTAGGGGCTTTAGAGTAACTCCCATTGCCTGATCTAGGTTAACCTGATAACTTAAACTGCTATAAAATGTAGCATAATCTACCGCTGATATTTGACTTTGACGTTTTTGGTTTAGATTGAGGATACTGAACTGAGCCGTAAACTTTTTACCGACAAAAGCAGCTCCAAAGTTTCCGTCCAAGTAGTTTTGCTTTGCGTTATATTGTGCAAGTGCTGGATCGCCAGTTCCGTTGTTTGTAGCAAGGGATTGATCCAGTTTATCCTGTGCCCAACTGAAGGAAACTCCAAAGCGAACACTGTTCACCTCATCTAGTTCTACCTTATAAGCAAAAGTTCCTAAAGCTTGGGTTCTTCTAAGCAGTCCTGCTTTATCGCTGATGAGGTTAAAGCCAACGGCTGCTTTTTCCGTTACTCTTCCACTCGCCGAAAGCGCCACCATTACAGGTGATCCTTCCAACTTATTCCATTGATTTGCATAAGATGCAAATATGGTATTCCCTTCTAAGCCCGCCATAGCTGGATTTACCAGATATGGATTTTGAAAGTATTGCGCTTTCATTGGGGTCATTTGTGCTTTTGCATTAGAAATAAATGCTAATGACACTGTAAAGGTTATTAATGTTGTATAAATGTGTTTCTTAATCATGTTATGTCCTCCTAGTAAACGATAGTGATAAATCCTTTTATTGGTGCAATTTTTGGATCATCGAAGTTAAAGATGTAATAATAAGTACCGGATGTTAATGGTGCGCCATCTAACGTCCCGTTCCAGTCATTTTGATAACCATTTACACGGTAAACTACTCTTCCTGAACGGTCAATTATTTCCAACTTATGATTTGGATAGTTTTCAATATTCTCAACTTGCCAAGTATCATTGATTCCGTCTCCATTTGGAGAGAAGTTGTTGTCAGATTTTATCACAAAATCAGCTTTAACCGATACCGTGATTGGTACTGTAATACTTACCCCTTTACTATTTGTCACCGTAACATAATAAGTGGTGGTTTGCGTTGGGTTAGCTATAGGGTTACTAATGTTATAACTAGTTAAGGCCGATCCGCTCCAGCTGTAGCTTACTGCATCTGTTGCTACCACTTTTAATTTAGCAGCCAATCCTTTACCAATTTCTGGGTTAGCACTATAGTCAGTTTCAACTTTGGTACCGCTTTCTGTACCAGTACCTGTTACTACCGGTGTAGCGTCAACTGTTAATACAAAACTTCTGCTAATTTGGTCTACACCGCCATTTGCTGTGCCTCCATTGTCTTTCACCGTAACTGTTAAATTTGCAGTTCCTAGTTGTCCGTCGTTAATAACATAACTAATCTGATTATTATTAACACTTAAACTTCTGAATAAACCTGGATTACTGCTGCTGATGCTAGTTTGTACGCTTTGGTTAAAGTCTGGACCTACCGTTACATTTTGTAAGCTGATGTACTCAGTAACACCTTCTTGAAAATAAATACGCTGATCTGCAATGTTATTAATTGTAGGTACTTCATTAACATCGCTTAAGTTGATCACAAAAGTTTGATCAATAAATAATCCGTACTGTGTTGTACTTCTAACTCTAATGTTAAAAACACTTTGCGTTTCGTAATCAAAACTGTTTTTTGTGATGATTGTATTTCCACTGATATCGAACTTGTCATTATCAGTACTTCCTAAACCTGTTACTAAAGAATAAGTATAAGTAGCAAAAGGACTTAAAGATGTACTACTTAAAGTACCCGCTAAAGTTCCTGTAGTACGGTTTTCATATAACGTATTCATATTTGCAGAAATGCTTGTTGGCGCTTCGGCTTTTATCGTTAATGTACCATCTACATAAGAAATAGCGTAATTCTGTGACACAGCTCCAGAAGCAACAATTGGATATTGACCTCTTAATGTTGAGGTGTTTGCCATGGTGTTGATATCAGGTTGCGTAGTTAACACGGTATTACTCTCGCTTGGAATAAACCCACTATAGCTAACCGTAAAGACTGGGTTTACTTCACCCTCGTATTTGTCCTTATTATCTGCTGTGATAGTTAACGATTTTGCTGTAACACTTGCTGTTGTACTTGTAGTTGTGTTAAAACTATAGTTTGTTGCATCTGTACCGCTGATGCTGATACCGCTTACACTAACAGTTTTACCTGTACCAGTATTCTTACTATCGAATGTTGCTGTGGTATAAGCTGCGGTTAATACATCACCACTTACTCTGTTATCACTTAGGGTAACGGTTCCTGTGGTATTGCCATCGTAAACCTTGTTGATGCCTGAGGCAGTAACTGCTAACGATTTTGCCGTAACACTTGCTGTTGTACTTGTAGTTGTGTTAAAACTATAGTTTGCTGCATCTGTACCGCTGATACTAATGCCACTTACGCTTACCGTTTTACCTGTTCCAACATTCTTGTTGTCGAATGTTGCTGTGGTATAAGCGGTTGTTAATACATCACCACTTACTCTGTTATCACTTAGGTTAACTGTTCCCGTTGTATTCGCATCGTAAGTTTTGTTGATACCCGAAGCATTAACAGTTAATTGTTTTGCTGTTACAGCTCCAACTGTTCCACTCACACTTGTTGAGCTTAATTGGTAGTTTATAGCATCAATTCCAGAAATTACTAGTCCTGTAACACTTACTGTTTTACTAAGCCCTTTATCTTTACTATCATAAGTTCCAGATATTGGCTCATTAAGGTTAACAACATCTCCAATTTCAAGTCCAGAAATCATATAGTTAGCAGAAGCTAAACTTGCTTGGGTATTACCGTCATAAGTTTTACTTACAGTTCCTGTTAAGGAAGCGGTTATTGTTTTCTTAGTAATTAATAAGCTTTGTGACTGATCAGTTGCTGGGAAGTATAAACCATTGCCAGACTGACTAGCTGTGATGGTTACAGAGCCTATTCCAACGATATGGACTTTACCTGCAACAATAGTTGCAACTGCAGTATTGCTAGTGCTATAAGTTATGTTTAACCCCGAACTAGCTGTGGCGCCTGCATCATAATCAGCTGAGCCATAAACCTTATCAGCTAAAGCATTAAAAGTAATGCTTTGAGGTGTTTTTGGAGTAGAACTGATGTTACTAGAATAAGCACTTTCATTTCCTCCTCCATCTACTGCAATAATTTTGTAATTGTAAATGAGGCCATTAGTTAATCCTACATGTGTAAAACTAAGAGTAGGCTTATTTACTGTATGAATAAGAGCACTTGGGTTGCCATTAGAACCTGCGTAAATTTTATAAGAAGCAACATCAGATTCACTATTAGCTGTCCAATTTAAGGTGTTTTGAGTATCACCTGGTGTAGCTGTTAACCCTACTGGTGCTGCAGGAGGTGCATCTACAAAAATTGATTTAACAAGTGTGCATGAATGAGCATCTGTAATGGTAACTGTATGGGTACCTTCTGTAAGTCCTGTAGCAGTCAAAGCTGTTCCACCATTTGAAGACCAAGAATAGGTATAAGGAGCTGTTCCGCCACTTGGAATCACGGTTGCTGTTCCATCGTTTCCATTTTTCTGACTAATTACAGTACTACTAATGGTAGCTGTCAATGCAGTAGGCTGACCAATGGTAATAGATCTCGAAATACTTGAGCTGTTAGCATCTGTAATGGTTACCGTATATGTACCGGCGGTTAGTCCTGTAGCAGTAGAGGCTGTTCCTCCACTCGGAGACCAAGAATACGTATAAGGAGTTGCTCCACCGGATACACTTACCGTTGCAGTTCCATCTGACCCTCCGAAACATTTTACATCCGTTTTGCTTATACTAGCATCAAGTTGTACAACTATAATATTAAAAGTTGCTTGCTTGTTACCTCCAGAATTGGATGCAGTTACAGTATAAGTTGTTTGAGAAGAAGGTACCGTTGCTTTTCCAGAAATAACTCCCGTTGTTGTACTAAAACTTAACCCTGTTGGTAATGTAGGGGTTATTGCGTAGGTAAGAATTACGCCACCACCTGAACTTACTGTTGGGTTGAGGTTAGTAATTGCATAATCAACGAAAAACTGATTAGTTGCATTATAACTAATGTCTCCAGGAAGTTTATCATTTACAGTGACTTTGAATGTAGAGGTAGTGTTTCCTCCATCATTAGTAGCAGTAACAGTATAGTCAGCTTGAGTTGTGATAGCTGTAGGCGTACCACTAATCACACCAGTAGTCGCATTTAAGCTTAAGCCTGCGGGTAATGCTGGCGAAATACTAAAGGTAATTTGATTTCCTCCAGTAGAGCTAACTTCAAGATCAGTAATTTCTACTCCTTTTGTGAACGTATTGATATTATTATAAGAAATTATAGGTGCCGCATTTTTTACAGATATAACGACATTGGCCGTATCGGAACCACCTGTGTTTTGCGCAGTTATAATATAATTTGCAGAAGTTGTACTTAAAGTTGGTGTACCACTAATAACTCCAGTTGTTGAACTTATGCTTAAACCTTGTGGAAGGGTTGGGCTTACAGTATACCCAACTACCGCACCACCAGTTGAAGAAGGTGAAAGCGAGCTAATAGCCTGCGTTCTGATGAAATTATTGTTTGTATGATAACCTATTATCGGAGCAATATCATTTACAGTAATGTAAATGTCTTTAGTAGCTGATGGGTTACCATAGTTGGTTCCGGTAATCGTATATTTTGTTCTAACACTTAATACACTAGGAGAACCACTAATTAATCCTGTTAAAGAATCAATCGCAAGTCCTGTAGGAAGTGAAGGCGAGATAATGTACTTAGTAACCACACCGCCTGTTGATGTAACTGCTTTTGAAATTGATGTGCCCTTAGTGAAAACATTTTCTGCATCATAACTAATTGCAGGAGGTACATCTTTTAATATAAATACCAATGGAGCGTATGTTTTTCCGGCACCATTTTCTGCATATACATAATATAATTGCCCTGGATTAGCTAAAATATCTGTTGGGGTTCCGCTAATAACACCAGTTGATTCATTAATGCTCAAACCAGTTGGTAACTCAGGGCTAACGGTAAAACGCGTTACTGGGTCACCCACACTTGTAGTGTAAGTTGGCGAAAGGTTTTGAATAGCAGTGCCCTTAACCATTGTATAAGGTGTACTGTAACTGATTGAATCTGGAGGAAGAGAAAATATTTCTATGTTAAGTTTAGAAGTTCCATTACCCCACTGTCCACCGTTTGCTGTCAGTTCGTATTCGGTGTTTGCAGTAATTTGTGATGGTGTTCCTGTAATGCTACCGTCTGTATTTAACGAAAGACCAGCAGGCAATCCCGATATACTGTAACTTAAAACCGGTCCTCCACTGCTTGATGGTTTATCTATTGTTGTAATAGTTTCGCCTTTCTTGAACCTATATTTATCTACAACATAGGTAACTGAAGGAGCTATATCATTAATAGTAATATTTAAAGTAGCTGTAACAAAGCCTCCAGAATTTTCTGCTTTAATAGTATAAGCTGTTGATGCTTGAGTACTTATTGGCTGACCTCCTATAGTTCCATTTTCTGGATTTATGTAAACTCCAGCAGGTAAATTAGGTGTAACACTATATGTCGTAACCGGTCCACCAGAAACCTGTGGAAGTATTTGATTAAATGATTGGTCTTTTATTAACACATGGTTTGCAGCATAAACAAGGTTTGTAGGTGCGCTATCAACAATTTTTAAAGAGACATTAAATTCGCTAGTTCCCCCAGTATTGGTAGCATATACTGTGTAGGTACTAGTGGTATCTTGCAAATTGGTTGCCGTTCCGCTAAATGTACCAGTTGTGGTATTAAAAGTGATGCCACTTGGTAGTTGCTTATTTTTAATACTAAAGCTTGTTGCTGTTCCGCCGGTAGAAACTGGGGCAAAATTTAAAGTGGTAACACTCTTCGTTAGAATCTGATTAGGATTGGTATAAGTAAACGCTGGTATAGCGTCAACAACTGCAATTTTTAGATTTGCAGTACTAGTTCCGTAAAAAGATTTTGCACTAATTTGATGCGTAGTCTCGTTTTGTAAACTAGTTGGGGTACCTGTAATAGTACCATCTTCATTTAATACCAAACCAGCTGGCAAGCTTGCAGCATTGTATCCAAATTGATAGATAATGCCTAATTTATCTTCAGTACCCGAAAGTACATCCATAGCATAGAACAAATTTTGATCATTGTCTAAAGATATTCCCATAGGGTTTCCACCAGAGAAGTTTTGGCTTATAGTAGTAACATATTGGCCAGTATACCCATTAACTACTGCGATATGCGGAATATTGTGGGTTCCGTTGATGTAAATGTTTCCTCTTTTATCAATAGCTAAATACCTACTGTTGTCTACACCACTGGTAAATTTTAATCTTGAAGCTGCGCTATAATTATCAATTTCATAATATTTATATACCTCCATAAAATGGTTAGGTTGATTAGCAGGTATCCAATTTCTTAGGGTGTAAATATTCTGTTGTGCATCAACTACCACATCCTCAGAGCCAAAGTCCATTCCATAAATTGGAGTTGATTTTAAAGCAGGATTACAGTTTTCATACTTCAAAATGCTATTACCATAAGTAACATATAAGTCATTATCAACACTTACGGTTAATCTACCTGCTCCTACTAAGCTCGCATCAAAATCAGTAATTACTTTTGACGGGGTAATCTTTTTAATTTTACCACCTACAGTAACATATAAATTATTGGAGAAGTCTAAGGCAATATCATTTATTGCTGATGTTCCTAACCCAGAAGTTACAAACTCTGTTAACTGTGTAGCTCCAGAGGTTAATACTTTAATTTTCGCATCCCCGTCTTCAAAATAAGTAATATAGGCATTACCATTTTGGTCATTTGCTACGCTAGAAGCGTTACTTACGCCAGAGAAAGAAGCACCACTAACCCTTTGTTGAGGGAAAGCATTACCAGTGTTTACTGGTGCACCAATGGTAGTAATAGGTAGTCCCTTTATATACTTATAGCTGTTAACCGCGTACGTAATTTCTGGTATTGGAATATTAGCTACTGCTAAAGTGAATTTTGCTACGCCATTACCCCCGTCATTTGTTGCGGTAACCGTATACTCAGTTGCCGTTTTTAAAGCAGTAGGTGTACCGGTAACATCACCATTAGACGTATTAAAGCTTAAACCCGCTGGTAAACTAGGACTAATACTAAATATGTTCGTAGGGCTACCGCTATATCTAGGTGATGTTTTGTCAATTGCGATATCTTTAACCAACTCATTGTTTTGGAAAGAGTATCGTAAATTGGTTGGAGGATCAATCCTTACCTCTAAGGTGAATGTTTTTGTGGTATTGCCCCCATCGTTTAGCGCTGTAACTGTGTAGCTTTTACTTGCAGTTATAGCAGTTGGAGTACCAGAAATAATACCCGTTGTGCTATTCAAGTTTAAACCAGCTGGCAAAGCAGGGTTTATACTAAATGTAGCTTTGCTACCGCTATAAGTTGGTACAATGTCAGCAATAGTTATATCCCTAAGGATACTTGCAACTGTTGTATAAACCAGGTTTGTTGGAGGATCAACCCTTACGGATAAACTAAAATCATAAGTGGTGCTTCCGGCACTATTACCTCCTGTTACTGTATAAGTTGTATTGCTTGTAATGGCATTAGGCGTACCAGAAATTATACCCGTAGCGCTATTTATTGTTAAACCACTAGGCAAACTAGGTGAGACTGTAAATGAAGTCGCCGAGCCCCCTGCATACGTTGGTTTTGCGTCTTGAAATAATTCGCCCCTTAATAAATTATTTACCGCTATCGCATAAGACAGTCCGGTTGGAGCAAGCTCAGTTACTTTTAAGTTAAAAATTTTGGTCGAGCTACCTCCATCATTACCTATGGTAACAGTGTAATTTGTTAAACCACTAAGTACAGTAGGTGCTCCAGAAATTACTCCGTTGCTAGTGTTAAAACTTAAGCCTGTCGGTAAGGCTGGGCTTATTGAAAATGACGTTGCAGGGCTACCTTCATAGGATGGTGTTACAGTGGGGATTGTACTACCCTTCAATAACTCTGTATGTGCAAAATCATATTTTATATTGATTGGTTTATCAACCCTTATTACTAATGAAAATAATTTTGAAGTAGAACCCCCTTCATTAGTTGCGGTAACCCTATATGGTGCATTAGCAGTTATAACTGTTGGTTTACCAGAAATAATACCCGTTGTGGTATTCAAGGTTAAACCAGTAGGCAAAGCTGTGTCTACACTAAACGAAGTAGCTGGACTACCTTCATAAGTTGGCACCACATCGTTAATAGTGTTATCTCTTAACAAACTATTACTGGAAAACACATAATTCAAACTAGACGGAGCTGCAACATAAACGGCTAATGAAAGTGCTTTAGTTGTGCTACCCCCATCATTTATAGCTGTAATTGTATAATCAGTTGATGTAACCGCTGCTGTTGGCGTTCCTGAAATGATACCAGTTGTAGTATTAAAACTTAAACCAGTAGGTAAAGCAGGACTTATGCTAAAAGATGAAATGCCCGCACCATTAAACGTTGGTGAAATATCTCCAATGGCTTTATCTCTTAATAAATTATTGGTAACTAATACATATTGTAAATTAGTTGGAGGATCTAACTTAACTTCTAGTGCAAAACTATTTGATGTTGACCCGCCGTTATTTGTTGCTGTAACGGTATAGGTTTTCGAGGCTGTTATAGCACTAGGCTTGCCTGTAATAATTCCTGTTGCATTATCAAACGTAAGTCCGGCCGGTAAAGTTGGACTTATTACATACGTGATGCCTGCACCACCAGTTATAGTAGGTCGTACGTTTCCAACATGTATATCTCTTTGTATACTGGTTGCCAAAGCATAGCTTAAGGCAGATGGTGGCACTTCTGTTACAGTAATATTAATTACAGTCGATGTGCTTCCTGCAGTATTATTAGCCGTTATGGTATAATCTGCAGCTAATTTATTTGCAGTTGCTGTTCCAGATATTTTGCCTGTTGTTTTGTCAAATAGCAATCCTGTTGGTAATGTAGGGCTGATAGTTAAACTATCAGGTTTACCACCAGTTACAGTAGGTAAAAGGTCTGTTATGGCTGTTCCTCTATAATAGGTTTTTGGAGAGCCTGCATATTCTATTTTTGTGGTTGGAAGATTTATAACTGCAATGTTTAACGTTTTACTAGATGAACCTTTAGCATTTGTTGCAGTGATGGTATAAGTTTTTGCGACGGTAATTGCTGTTGGTGTACCAGTAATAGTTCCATTATCATTTAATACCAATCCCGCAGGTAGTGCAGGCGAAACAGTATAACCGCCATTTGTAACTTTATAGATAGAGCTAGAGCTATAAGATCCGACACTTATGTAAATATTATTATCTGCGTCGGCTTTTATTTCTTTATTAGAACCGTATGTGTATACTCCAGGAATTGGAAATGCTTCTGGAGTGGTTGTTCCTGCAGGTATTTTTTTAAATCCACTATAGTCTGCGTAGTATATGTTTCCAAAATCATCCAAAGTCATCCCTAAAAAATATGCGTCTACTTCTCCAGAGGCAATTTTTGTTCTAGTTGATGGAGTGTTTATGGGTACTCTATAAATATCGCCATCTCCTTTTTTAACATAGAATTCATTGTTGTAAATAGAAAGAAACATAGGGGTTTTAATATCGGTTACCCCGTCTGATATGGTGTTTTTTTTGATGTCAAATTTATCAATATCATCATTACCTGCACTGGCAATGTAAAGAATCCCCTCATCAGTTAAGGCCAAAGCTGCAGGACTTCCTGTTTTAACTATCTCAATAGGTAAAGTAAATCCGGGAGCTAATAATTTTACTCTATTTGTGCCCCACTCAGAGAAATATATATTTCCTGTATGTTGATCTATCAGTATGTCTTTGGGTTTATCAAGTCCAGATAATAGTTCCGATGACACGCCAGAAGGCGTAAGTTTCATTATTTTCCCATCGTCAAATAATGCGAAATACATATTACCATCTGCATCAAATGCAAAGCCACCCATTTTTTTGTAATTTTCTGGGTGTGTATAAATTTTTTCTACCTTAACGGGGCCAATTTGCTGGTTAAATGCACCTCCACTATTTGTAGGTGCCACAATGGTTGCACTTTGCCCTAACGGTAATGTATATGTTGTTGTGGCGTAGTTGATTATTGGAGCTACAATTTGGTTGATTGTTATGGAAACTATATCTTTTGATATACCGTAGCTATTTGAACCCGTAATGGTGTAGTTTTTTTGGGGGCTAGTTGCTTTTGACGTACCAGAAACTTTACCTTCTGTTGTTAAAAATAAACCATTTGGCAAAGTAGGTGAAACACTATAACCATATAAACTTAACTTATTTATTGTCCCCGTATTGATGTATTTACCATCTTTTACCCAAAGTTGGTTGGTTGCCAAGTCAACATATAATGCCTTTGGTGCTGTTACTTTATCAGAAAAAACAGAAAGCTCGTTTTTTACGGTGTTAAATGGATGAACATAAATTTTATCACTATAAAAATCAGACAGGTAGATGTTTCCTGGTGCATCTACAGCAAGATCTTGGTAAACTGTTGAGTTTTCAACAACTATTTTTGCACTTTCATAGGTGTTTCCAGTAGTTTGCCCCTCGGGATATTTTAATATATGTACTACTTTAACTTTTTGGAAATTATCGGTATAAAACATCATCGATAGATTCCCTTTTTTATCAATACCCAATGAAGTTGGATAATCTATACCTCCCCAAGAACCAATATCTGTAATGGTTTTATTAGGCGCTATTTTAATTACTTTTGAATTGTAAGTTCCTTCTTCATCATCTACTTTTGATACAGCGCCCCCAGCAAAACTAAGACCTCCCTGTACTTTGAATTTAGCAGTATAACAAGAAACATAAAGATTGTCATTCTCGTCTATTGCCAAACCGGTTGGCATTTGTATGTCTGAAGCTAACACCGTTGCAGTAGAAGATCCCGCTGCTAGTTTATATATTTTACCTGAGAACTTAAGTTTATAAGGCGCATTCTCTTCTTGACCTGATATTTTTCTTACCAAGTCATCTCCTCCTGAAATGGCTGAATAAAGATCTCTTGCGCCGTTAAAAACTTCCAATGCATCACCGGCTTTACCTGGAAGACCAACGGCACCCAAAAAATCTAATGCGCCAATTGCATAGCTTGTTTCATCAGCTTGATTAGGATTTGTAACAATTTTATAAGACCCTGTTTCTGTCCAATAAACGTTTCCTTGGCTATCTTTTACCACGCCCCAAGGCTTGTCTCTATTACTCAATGTACTCTGAACAGTATTTGCGGTAAGGTCCACTTTTTCTACTGTTCCCTTATTAAACATGGTAGAAATTAAATTTCCATCGCCCGATTTCGTGATTTTGAAGGCATCATATAAACCAATACCAAAAGACCCTACAACATTTCCACTAACTGTAGAAGGTATAGTTGAACCACTGTTAGTAGGTGAAGAAAAACCACTAACTAACACGCCCTTTGTGAAAGTATAGTTTTTTTGCGCATAGCTAATATTTGGCGCTGTTTGGGCAAATATTGCCTGAATAGGTAAGAGAAGAAAACATAAAAAAAACAATCTTTTAACAGAAGGCTTTAGTTTAATTATTTTATGTTTTGTTAAACAAGAGGTAAAAATTTTAAACATAATGTTTGGCTTTGGGTTTTATTTTAATCTAATAGGTATGTTAGGTGCTGTGTTTTTTAAAAGAGATTTCGAATTACTTCTACTATTAACATTAATTATTTATAACTAATAATAAGATTTTTTAGTCCGTCTATAGGGGGTTTAGATGCTGATAATTCACATTATCTGTTGCTGTTTTCGGTAAGGTTAAAATCCCCTCTGTGATGCAATTGTTGCCACAACTTCTACGGTTTATGGTAAAAGTTGTGTTGTATTTGTGCCACCGTCTGTAAATGCACTAAAAGGCTACTGGTAGTGGTAAATAGGGGTATTAATAAAACGTAAAATTCAATATCATAGGTAATTATATATTAGTAATAATTTAATTATTAATTAACTTATCAAAACTAAAACATTGAAATAAAACTGAATAGCCCATTCAGACAAATCGATAGCCCAATCGGACAAATTTTTTAGAATAAGTTTAACGTGATTTATTTGGAGATGATTTCTGAACGAAAAGCAGAAGGGAGTTGTCCGAACTTTTTAGCAAAAGCAGCAGCAAATTTACTAGGATTATCATAACCCACTTCTAATGAGATAGATTTTATTTGCATGTCGGTTTTTAAAATTAATTGTTGCGCCAATTGCATTTTTCTATTAATATTATATTGCAATATAGAGGTACCATAAACCAATTTAAAGTCTGTTTTTAACTTAGATGGCGAAATGTTTAGTTTTTTGGCTATGGCGTCTATCCCTAAAAAAGGAGTTGTAAAGTCCTGTGAAATTAAACGCTCACATTGCGACATTTTTTTGAAATCGATGGTTTCTTTTACGTTATAGTCTTCTGTTCGCAAATCAGCAAATGCGTTTTTAAAAAAATTAGAAACTAAACTTAAGGTTTGTGACTTTAGTAAGGTATCATTAAAAACATTATCGTTAAAGTTTTTGAAAGTGTCCTCAATTTCGTGGGCTGAATCTTCAGCATTAGGTACAATATCTTGATAAGAAATAAATCCTTTATCTGAATCTAAAAACTTTTTGAAAGGAAGTTCATCCGCTAATTTATCAAATGGAATATTTTGCTTAATCCATTCTGGATAGAAATGGAAAATATAAAATTCGCACTTAGAACCTTTGTAAAAATGGGCACCCGTATCTACACCTGGTTTTTTGAAACCCCAAAACTTATTTTGAAAGGGTATTTTGTCTATAAAAGTGTTCTGTAGTTTCACTTGACTTTCGTAAAGTGTAAAAGTTAGGGTATAATGAGTGCTTGGAATATTATTATCATAAACCGTCCTAATTAACGTGTTTTGTTTAAACTCTAGGTTAGTTATGGTAAGCCAAAGACCCTCCTCAATTTTTCTATAACGAAATGTTCCTTTTATAAAGGGGTTGTTTCTATAAACTAATTGCTGTTTAGCATCATGTTTGCCACCCGGTGTTTTTATAGTTGATGCTATCATTAACTCGGGCGTGTTGGCTAGAAAGGGAAATTCAAAAAATCCATTTTGAATAAACTTCAAATTCGGTTTAATAAATTGATGCCACTTGGATAGATTCATAAATTTTATTAATGTCGAGCTAGCATAAAAATTGGCGTTAATTACTCATTTTACACAAAAATAACCTAAAAAGGATGATTTTACCAATTGTATCGTTGATAACTTTGAGCTTATTTCCTTAAAGAAATTATTGGGTGGATCACTAACTTTATGCAAAAAGAAGGTTGAACGAAAAATAAAAGGGCTGATTTTCGAAAGAAAATCAGCCCTTTTATTGAATTTTATTTTGATAATTACGCCATCGTAATTGGTTGATAACGTGGCACTAATGTCTTCATTACTATCCAGCCAATTAAATAGCAAACTGCACAAATGCAAAAGATAATCATATATCCACTGCTTATTCCATTTGCTACATCTTGACCTGATGCCGATAAAGACTTCAAAAAAGCTTCTAAGTTAGCACTATTAGTAGCTTTAAGGAAAGCTTCACTTGTCTCAGGATTTTGGAACTGTGGATACTTTTCTAATAATGGTTGACCGTTTATTGTACTCCAGTTTCTCTGTGAAAAATCAAATAACAAACCGGATCCTTTATTAATGAAAACAGACCCGATACCTCCTGCTAAACCTCCAATACCTACAATTGTAGCAATTGCTTTTTTCGGAAACATATCGCCAACTGTGGTGAAAATATTTGCTGACCAAGATTGATGGGCAGCACCCGCAATACCGATAATAATTACCGGTATCCAATAACTAATATGTCCTAAAGGTTGCGCCGCAATTGCTAATAGAGGAAAAAAAGCAAAAATCAACATTGCCTTCATTCTTCCCGCATAAGGCTCCATCCCTTTTTTCTCAACAAAATAAGTTGGTAACCAGCCTCCAATAATTGATAATAAAGTAATGGCGAACAATATAAATAACGGGAAAGCAGCCTCTGCCGAGTCCATCCCATACACAGAACTTAAATAAGCCGGTGTCCAGAATAAGAAGAACCACCATACTCCATCAGTCATAAACTTACCGAATGCGAAAGCCCACGTCTGTTTGTGTTTAAAGCATTGTGCAAAAGTAACTTTAGTTGGCGTTTCAGCTATGTAACCTACTAATTTACTGTCAGCAATATCATCTTGGTTTATGTATTCGAGTTCAGAAGGAGAAACTTTAGCGTGTTTTTCAGGTTTATCGTACATAAAAACCCAGAAACCCATCCAAACAAAACCTAAAGCTCCAATAATAATAAATGACATCTCCCAACCATAAGCTTTTGCTATAAAAGGGATAGATATTGGTGCTGCTAATGCACCCACCGTTGCCCCCGCGTTAAAAATACTGGTAGAAAAAGCTCTGTCTTTTTTAGGAAAATACTCGGCAGTGGCTTTTATAGCAGCTGGAAAATTTCCGGCCTCACCAAGTGCCAATACAAATCGAGCGAAAATAAACAAGGTCACACTTACTGAAATTACCATACCAGTGTTATTCACTGTCTCTATAGCTTCTTTTGCGCCTTGAAAGCCTACAAACCACTCACCTGCAACAATACCTGAAGTCGCTATTCCGCAGAAAGCATGCAGGCAAGCACCTATAGACCATACACCAATTGCCCACAAAAACCCTTTCTTGGTATCCATCAAATCCACAAATCTTCCTGCAAATAATAATGACACGGCATAAAAAAGAGAGAATAGCGCAGTTATATTACCGTAATCATCATTTGTCCAATGAAATTCTGGCGCAATAAAATCTTTCCAAGTTAAGGAAAGCACCTGCCTGTCTAGGTAATTAATGGTAGTAGCAAAAAACAGTAGAGAACAGATTGTCCACCTATAACTACTCATTTTTTCTTTCTTCATAATTTATTTTTTTATTGATTTTATCAAAGCCAATACCTCTTTGGTATCTTTAGCTAATTGCTCGTAACTAGCGTTTTCCATAACATCCTTACTAATTAACTTGCTTCCCATTCCTACGGCGCAAACACCAGCCTTAAACCAGCTTGAAATATTAGCTTCGCTTAAATCAACACCACCTGTTGGCATAAATAATTGGCCTCTAAATAAATCTTTGATAGAAGAGATGAAATCTTGACCTAGAATATTAGCCGGGAAAATTTTAATTAAACCAGCATTATGTTTTTGCGCCAATGCAATCTCAGTAGGAGTCATACAGCCAGGAATCCATAAAATACCAGCTTTATTAATTAACTCAGCAACTTCAGGAACTACAATAGGGCAAACAATAAAGTCAGCACCAGCATCAATAAAATCTTGTGCTTCTGTAGGTGTTTTAATAGTTCCAATACCTAGCTTAAGCTCAGGCATTGTTGTTTTAGCAACTTCTTTTAGTTTTTTGAAATTAGAAAGAGCTTCTTTCCCTCGGTTGGTATATTCAATCACTCTTACACCAGCATCATACACGGTTTGTGTAATGTCGATACTTTTTTGTTCATCAGCATGAAAAAATAAAGGGAGCATACCTTGGTCGGTAATTGCTTTTAAAAGCATAGATTTTGTATCCATTTTTTTGAAATTATTAAATTAGGTTTTTTGTTAAAGAGATAACTAATGTAGATATTAAAAGATAATTTGCATTACAGTTGTATGGATTAATCTACGCAATCGTTACCGATGATTTCCAAATAAAAAGTCTTTTAATAGAGAGGTTTAGATGTACTTTTGAGTTCTTTAAATTGAATTTAAGAATAAATAAACCAATTTTATTTTACTAAAAATTAGCAAACGATGTCAAAAAAAGTCGTAACCCTTGGAGAGATAATGATGCGATTATCAACTCCAGATTTCAAAAGATTTGTACAGAGTGATTCATTCGATGTTACTTACGGAGGTGGCGAAGCTAACGTAGCTGCGGCAATTTGTAACTACGGTTTAAATGGAACATTTGTATCTAAAGTGCCTGATACCGCAATAGGTCAAGCAGCAATTAACCACTTACGTAGATACGGCGTTGACACAAAGTTTGTTACCAGAGGTGGTAAAAGATTAGGGATTTATTTCTTAGAAACTGGTGCTTCTATGAGAGCATCACAAGTAGTTTATGATAGAGCAGATGCTTCTATTTCTGAAACTGATGCTTCTGAGTTTGATTGGGATGCAATTTTTGAAGGTGCTGATTGGTTCCATACAACAGGAATTACTCCAGCATTAAGCGATAGAGCAGCGGCTTTAACTTTGGAGGCTTTAAAAGCGGCTAAAGATAGAGGTGTTACTACTAGTATCGACTTAAACTACCGTAAGAAATTATGGAGTAAAGAAAAAGCTCAAAAAGTAATGACAGAACTTTGCCATTATGTTGATGTTTGTATTGGTAATGAAGAAGATGCAGAAACTAGCTTAGGCTTTGTAAGTGCAGGTACTGATGTTACTAAAGGCGAACTTAACTTAGATGGTTTTAAAGATGTTTGTAAGCAAATGAAAGCGAAATTTAATTTCAAATACATTGCTTCAACTTTAAGAGAAAGCTATAGCGCATCTGATAACGGATGGTCTGCTTTAGTTTACGATGGTAACGATTTTCACCATACAAAAGAATATAAAGTACGTATTGTTGACCGTGTTGGTAGTGGCGATTCATTTGCAAGTGGTTTCATTTTTGGCTTAGTAAGCGGAAAATCAATGAAAGATGCTGCAGAATTTGGTGTTGCTGCTTCAGCTTTAAAACATACAATTCCAGGAGATTTAAACCATGCTACACGTTCAGAAGTTGAAGGTTTAGTTGGTGGCGATGGATCTGGTAGAGTACAAAGATAATTGAGTCGGAAGTCCGGAGACCGCAGTTAGATTTCGGACAGCGGACTTTCAACTTAAAGCGTATATAGGCGTTTAACACACTATCCTTTTACACGGCACAGGCCTTAAGCATAGGCCGGTACCGACACTACTATCGTTACGCAAAAAAGTCCATGGTCAATATTTGATTCATGGACTTTTTAAATAGAAAGCCTGTTTTATTTGTACCTTAACCGAAGTAATAAGTAGAATTTGCCACAATAAAAGAGTTAATGGCTAAATGAACTATTTACCAAATCCCTAACAAACCAACAAACTAATAACCTAACAACACCTAAACATGATTATAGATACTTTAGCAAACGCAGATAAATACACCGGTATACATCCATTATTTGCACAAGCATTTGAATACATTAAGGCAACAGATTTAGCTACTATTGAAGTGGGTAAATATGAAATTGCTGATGGCTTAAAAGCCATTGTTTCCGATAAAGCTGGTATGACGGCTGAAGAATCAGAAGCAAAATTTGAGTGCCACAACCAAAATATTGATATTCAAGTTTGTATCCGTGGAACAGAACATATCGGTTGGAAAACCAGAAATGAATGTAAAGAGCAAAAAGCGGAATACAATCCAGAAAAAGACGTTTTATTTTTTAACGACAAGCCAACTATGCACTTCACTTTAAACGACAATGAGTTTGTGATTTTCTTCCCAGAAGATGTTCACGCACCAATGATTGCTGATGGAGAAGTAAAGAAAATGGTTATTAAAGTGCGTAAGTAAGAACCGCTCAGTTAAGCAAAAAAAAAGCCATTGAACCTGAGTTCAATGGCTTTTTAATAGGTTTTATTTTCTAAAACGTATAACCTAAGCTAATACCGGCATAATATGGGAGAAAAATATCTTGGTTAAAAAACGGAGTAAAACCGCCTCTAAAAGAAAAACCGCTTTTTACCGGTTGTAAACGGTACATAAAAGCCATTGTTCCAAGCACTGTGCTACCACCATTTCCAAAAAAACTATCATCATTTAACCCTAAACTAGCGTAAGTAGCCCCAAGTCCAATTTCAAAAAAGTTTTTACCGTCACCAAGCAAATAATTCAATGATACCGGAACGGTTACAAAAGAATCTCCATCGCCACCAATAGCACCAATACCTATACGTCCACCTATTCCATCTCTTCGATTACCAAACCTAGTGTCGTAATTTGCGGTAAAAACCAAACCTTGTGCGCCAAGTTCTACATAAATGTTTTGTGCTCTTTTGGTTGCTGTATTATCCATTACTGACTGCGTAACTTCAAAACTTTCCGTAGTCCCGTTTTCGTAAATAATTTTAGCTACTTGATTTTTTACAATAGTGTAAATTGGACCATTTAGGTTGGTAAAAACCTTGTACTTAATTTCTGTAGAACCAACCTCTGTTACTTTTGCTTCTAAAACTTCACCATTATTTTTGTAAATTTTGTCTTGCGCTTTTAACCCTAATGTGCTAATCAACATTAAGATAGCTGTAATTTGTAATAGTTTTTTCATGTTTGCGGTGTGTTTAGTTTGATTGCCCAATTTTAAGGATTTTAATTGAATAAAATATCAAACGTAGTTTTGACAAGAAATAAAAAAAGGGACTACCTGAAAAGATAATCCCTCAATATATAATACTAAGTTTTAAGGATTAGCCTATTACAGTTCCGTCTGGTATTATAGCACTTTTTTTAATCACTATAATTCCTTCTTTTATGGTATGTGTTGGGCAATCCGAGTCAGGCAAGTGCTGACCACCTTTTATGGTTACATTATTACCTATGTAACAGTTTTTATCTAAAATTGCAGTATCTATATTGCAGTTTTCACCAATACCGGTTAAAGGTCTGTGGCTTATTTCTTGACCGTTAATTTCTTCTATGGTTTGGTAATAATCGCATCCCATAATATAACAATTGCTAATTTTCGTTCCTTTGCCAATTCTACTTCTTATGCCTACTACAGAACGCTTAATGTCTTCTGCGTTAATAATGCAACCATCAGCAATTACAACACTCTCTAATCTTGTTCCTCCAATTTTACTAGGAGGTAACATTCTTGCTCTTGAATATATCGACTGTTTTGCAAATAAATTAAATTCTGGTACATCATCCGTTAAACCTAAATTAGCTTCAAAAAATGAATCGATGTTACCAATATCTGTCCAATAACCTTCGTACTGATAGCTGATGATTTTATTTACTCCAACTGCATCTGGTATAATCTGCTTACCAAAATCATGACGGTTACCTTCTAACATTTTAATTAAAACATCTTTGTTAAACAGGTAAATACCCATTGAAGCTAAGTAATTACGACCTACGGCTTCCATTTCTGGGCCTACCTCAGACTCCCAACCGATGATTTTTTCTGAATTTGGTTTTTCTATGAAAGAAGTGATGCTTAAATTTTCGTCAGCTTTTAAAATACCGAAACTTGTGCCGTCTTTTGCGTTAACAGGAATGGTGGCAATGGTAATCTCAGCACCCTTATCAATATGATTTTTAATCATATCACTAAAGTCCATTTGGTACAATTGATCTCCGGATAATATTAATATGTACTCAAATTCATTTTGTTTAATGTGGTGTAGGCTTTGCCGTACAGCATCAGCAGTACCTTGATACCATCCTTCATTACCTGGAGTTTGTTCTGCCGCAAGGATATCAACAAATGCATTGGTAAAAAAACTAAAGTTATAGGTATTCTTGATGTGCTTATTTAACGACGCAGAATTAAACTGCGTAAGCACATACATTCTTCTTAAGCCGGAGTTTAAGCAGTTTGAAATAGGAATATCAACTAAGCGATATTTGCCTGCAATTGGAACTGCTGGCTTAGAACGGGTTGCGGTTAAAGGGGACAATCTGGAGCCCTGGCCGCCACCAAGAATGATAGAGATAACTTTAGAATCGTACATATTATTTAATTTAAGCTTTTATATAGTTCGTAATAATCTTTGGCAGATTTACTCCACGAAAAATCTAAATCCATCATTTTTTTCCGGATTTGGTTTAAGTTTTTTGTTTCATGGTATAATTGAATTGCTCTGTCAATGGCGTGTACCATTTCCATAATATCTAAGTTATCAAATCTAATACCATAACCGTTTGAAGTGTTGATATCTATAACGGTATCTTTTAAGCCACCGGTAGACCTTACAATTGGAATAGTACCGTATCGTAATGAATATAATTGGTTTAGTCCGCAAGGTTCAACCCTTGACGGCATTAAGATGAAATCTGCACTACCATAAATTTGGTGTGATAAGGTTTCATCATACCCAATATAGCAATTATAATTTTTTAAATAAGCTTGGATTTCTTTTAAGCCGGCTTCAATGTTTTTTTCTCCAGAGCCTAAAATCAAGAAGTTGACTTCGCACTGGTGACGTAAAAAAACCTCTTTAATTAACTCTACTAATTTATCAGCACCTTTTTCTATTACTAAACGGCCAATAAATGTAAATAGCGGTTTGGTTGGGTCAAGGTTAAAAGTTTTACATATTTCTTGTTTGTTAAGCTCTTTACCCTCTTTAACGGTAGTGCGTTGGTAATTGTGAGTTAGCATTGGGTCTGTTTTTGGGTTCCAAACATCCACATCAATACCGTTCAATATACCTTGCCCCTTTTGTGGTTCTAGTTCAAACAAAAACTCTAAACCGTTGGAGTTATTGGTTAACTCTTCTAAATAACTTGGGGAAACGGTGGTGTATTTCCAGCAACATTTAATGGCTGCCGCTAATGGGTTTATGCAGTTGTCCCACTCTAACATTCCGCCATGTATGGCGTCAACTTCTGGCAGGTAATGGAATTTCTCCCATCCCATCCAACCCTGATATTGGCCATTATGTATGGTGAAAACAGTTGGCGTGTTTACCAAGCTGTTGTATCTATTAGAGTATCTAATTAAGAAAGGAACTAAACCAGTATGGTGATCATGACAATGGAAAACATCTACTTCTTTTTTTGAACCAATTATCCAGTCTAAAACAGCCAGTTGAAACGCAACAAACTGTTCGGTTTCATCTGGGTACGAGTAAATTTCTGGACGGTCTAGTAAATCAGGTATTTTGATGAGGTATAATTCGAAACCCAAAGTATTGTCTGTTTCTTTGAGCACCTGAAAATCAAAACTTCGGTAACCCAGTTTCGAGCTACTTTGATAAACAACTTCAAGGTTATGGGTTTGAGTAAATTTCCTGTCGTAAAAAGGCATTACCACCATCGCATTTAAGCCTAATTCAACTTGGTATTTTGGCAAAGCTCCCACCACATCGCCTAAACCGCCGGCTTTAGCTACAGGATAGCACTCTGCACTTAAATGTAAAATATTCATGATTATTTTTGTGTCCTTTAAATTAGTATTTCTTTTTATGAAATTCAATGCTGATAAGAAATAAAGTTTATTTGAGGTAAAAATTATAAACTTTTTAAAGGAGATAGGTGTTTAATGCAATTTTTTGAAAGGATTGAGATATGGGATTTCTCTTTTTTATATTTTCCGACGAAATAGGACTTGAATGGTGTGGTGTGTGTTTTTTTAATGGTGGTTTTTTAAGATCGTTGGGAGAACAAAGTTTAAAAATCGAGAAGTTTTAAACTGTTTTTTATTTTTCTGATAGTATCATTTGATACTATCATCTAAGGCTTTTTGAAGTTTTAGCATTGCGACATCGTTCGGATTATTCGTTGTCGCTCTCCTTTTGATATCCTTCATAATAATAGGACTGCTCGATACCTTTGAAAATGATTTCTCGGTTATTGATGTCTTCACTTAGGTTAGCAGAAAGTAGCGTTCTTAGTTCCAAATCATTAATGGGGCTTCTTTCCATAGCCTGTAAATAAAGTGTTTTATCAACAAACTGCCAATTGACTACGTTCTTTAGGTTTGCTTTCAAAATCATATCTAACCAGATGCGCATCGTTCTTCCGTTACCTTCCATAAAAGGATGAGCGATATTCATTTCCACATATTTGGCAATAATCTCTTCGAAATTTTGCTCTGGCATTTCTTCAATTTTTGCCAGTATTTCTTTTAAATATAAAGCTGTAGCGAATCTGAAACCTCCCTTTGAGATGTTTTTTGTGCGGATTTTTCCGGCAAAATTGTATAATCCTACAAACAAGTAAGTATGAATTTGTTGCAAAGCTTTGGTTGTACCGATTTCTATTGTATCGATATCACCAGACTCGAATAATCGGTAAGCGTTTTCTAAACTTATTTTATCTATGTTTTTCATCTAGGAATTGTAATACGTAAATGCATTAAATCTTTTATTCTTTACATGCTGTTTTTTATAATCAAGACAATAATTTTGTTTTAGATATATCAAATAGCAAGTCTTTTTTGTTGATTAAAAAGTTCAACTCCTGTAACATCCGCATATCTTTCACTTAGTCTTTCTCGAAGATTAAATAGTCTTTTTTCAGATGAATCTACAATCTGAGAGAAGAGGCAGATTTGCACTTTCCCTATTTCTACTTTGTTTGCATTCTCTATCGATTGAATAGGCTGAACTTTTTCACTAAATGATTCTCCAACTACATAAGCATTTATATAAGGGTTTCCAATTAGAGTTCCGCAATTCATAAAATCTTCTACGTAACCAACGGCTTGATTTCTTTCTTCTCTACCTAACTTAAAACCACCACGTTTTAGTTCAATTATTAAAATTTTTTTGATTGAACTGAGTCCACTGTCGTGGTCAAAATCAGTTGTCCCAGTAATTGAGAAGGTAGAATCTGGCATTACTACAATGTCAGGTCTTTTTTTATTATTGTTGAACGCAGTTTTTTCTAATTTTTTCCCAAAAACTTTCTCTACCGTGGTTTGCAACTGACTATTTGAAGAATATTCTGGAGAATCATATTCTGGTCCGAAAATCCATCTTGCACTTGCAATTAGTGGATGGAGCACATGAAGTTCATCAACACTTTTGTCGTTTGCAAGTTTTCTAATAGCTTCGATAACGGATATTCGCTTATCAATCTCGTCAAGAACGGTCAAGGCATCCTTTATACTCCAATTTTCCAATAACTTATTGAGTCCATCAATATCTTCACTTGAAAGCGTAGACAGTTTTATCAACAATTCTGTTCCGCTTCTAGTTTTTTCAAGGTTAAGAAATGTATCAATAGCTAGAGAAACGGACTCTTCTTTAGCTGTAGGATTTGAAATTGATATATGTTGAATAGCCTCGTTAAATTCGTATTTAGCTAAAGGACTTAATTCACTGTATTGCTTTTGATAGAGGCTTCTAATGTGTTTGGTTGTTTCGCCAATATTATCTTTAGCGATCTTTGAAAACATTTTTTGAACTTCAATATTTATGGCGCCATAAACCTTGTCAAGCTTATCGTCCTTTCTGAAACCAGTCCAATCCTCCCGGATAAAGTCAGCAAGATCACTCGTTACAATAACCACTGAATATCTTTTCGCTTCCTTTGACCGTCCATCAAGAATCATTAGATTGCCTAAAACCCAAGATGGCTCTCCAACAAGTCTTCCTCCTTGCCATATCGCTATCCCCTGATAAAGAGTTGATTTTCTTGACTTTTTGGAGTCGATTAAGTTAATCTGAAGCTTAATTTCGTTCACTTCAATTTGACTCGATTCAATTAGACCTTTATGTTCCTCCAGCTGAACTGTTTCTCTATTTATAGAAACGATGAATTTCGGGTCATGCAAAAATCTAGCAGAAATAACCTCTAAAATTGTATTCGAATTAGGCAGGTTTTTATCAACAATTACTTCAAGTCGAGTTCCAGCAATTTTTGAATTTTTAAAGTTTTCATCTTTTATAATAAAAGGCTGTTTCTCACTTTTTGTAGTTAGCGTGAAAGTCGACTCTACCCCATTTTTATTTGTTATTACTTGATACTCACTATTAAAACAAAGCAACCCATGTCGACCAACACCATTTCGACCATATGCATATCTTTTTAAGTCGATACCACTTGGAAACTCCACTACTTTACCCTGATGTTTTAACCGATTATAACTGAGCTTCATCCAACGACTATAAAATTCTTCTTTGGTTAAACCACATCCATTATCTTGAATTGTAAGTTTTTGACCCATTTCTTCTGGGATAAATATATCAACTTCTGTGGCTCCAGCATCCCAAGCATTAGCAACCAACTCGGTTAAAGCGACTTCGGGTTGTGTACCAAGGCTACCTAAAGTTCTTATTAAGTAGTCTTCTTCGAAAAGAGTTCCTTGTATGTAATCAGTTTCTTTCATCCTATTTTCTTATTAAGATATGCCCAATTTGTTTATATAAGGATATCAGAAAAGTTTATCCTAATGCGCCTCCAGCCAATTCAAACCCTCACCCACTTCAACCAACAACGGAACCTTGGTTTTAATCGCATTCTGCATTCTGCTTTTAATAATCTCTTTCATTTGCTCTTTCTCCGTAATCAGCACATCAAAAACAAGCTCATCATGAACCTGCATGGTCATTTTTGATTGTAGCTTTTGGTCGATGATGTCTTTTTGTATTTGAATCATCGCAATTTTAATCATATCCGCCGCCGAACCTTGGATTGGCGCATTAATAGCATTTCGTTCTGCAAAACCACGAACAGTTTGGTTTGCCGAATTGATGTCTCTTAAATACCTTCTCCTGCCCATAATGGTTTCTACATAACCGTTTTCACGGGCGAAATTCATGGTGTCAGACATATATTTTTTAATGCCGGCATACTGCTCAAAATAGTTTTCAATAATTCCTGCTGCTTCTTTTCTAGGGATACCCAAAGTTTGCGATAAACCAAAAGCGGACTGTCCGTAAATGATACCAAAGTTTACTGCTTTGGCATTACGGCGCTGGTCAGAAGTAACCTCATCCAAAGCAATTCCGTAAACTTTTGCAGCCGTTGCGGTGTGGATATCCAAACCTTGCACAAAAGCTTCCATCATATTAGGGTCTTTGCTTATTTCGGCAATAATGCGGAGTTCAATCTGCGAATAATCCGCGGAAAGCAAAATATGGTTTTCATCTCTTGGGATAAAAGCTTTCCGCACTTCCCTGCCCCTAGCGGTTCTAATTGGGATGTTTTGTAAGTTTGGATTGTTAGAACTTAATCTTCCGGTTGCAGCAACTGCTTGGTTATAAGAAGTATGCACTCTGCCAGTTTTCGGGTTAACCAATAAAGGCAAAGCGTCTACATAAGTTGATTTTAATTTGCACAACTGTCTAAAGTCCACAATATCCTGCACAATATCAGATTTTGGAGCTAAAGCCAAAAGTATATCTTCGCCGGTTTGGTACTGCCCAGTTTTGGTTTTCTTGGCTTTATCATCCAGCTTTAATTTATCAAAAAGCACCTCTCCTAGTTGTTTTGGCGATGCTAAATTGAATTTAACACCCGCTTTTTCATAAACCGAAGCTTCTAAACGGGTAATGTCTTTCTCCAGCTCTAAAGAATATTTTTGCAACTGCTCCATATCAATTCGTACACCTTCAATTTCCATATCGGCTAGTACGTAAATCAGCGGATTCTCCACTTCAGAAATCAATTTGGTAGCTTTCACTTCTTTCAGCATCGGCTCAAAAACATCATGCAATTGCAAAGTAATGTCGGCATCTTCTGCGGCGTATTCTTTTACGGTTTCCACATCAACCTCACGCATATTGCCTTGGTTTTTTCCTTTTTTGCCGATGAGTTCGGTAATAGAAACTGGCGTATAACCCAAGTAATTTTCTGCCAAAACATCCATATTATGACGAGTATCTGGGTCTAAAAGGTAATGCGCTAACATGGTGTCGAACAGTTCTCCGGCAACCTCAATACCGTACCATTTTAAAATTAGGATATCGTACTTAATGTTTTGCCCAATTTTTTTGATGGATGGCGCTTGTAGTACATCAGCAAATTCGTGAACGATGTTTTTAGCTTCTTCCTGATCTGCTGGTACGGGAACATAATAAGCTTCGCCTGGTTTAAAACTGAAAGAAAGCCCAACTAGTTCTGCATTGTTGGCATCAATTCCTGTGGTTTCTGTATCAAAACAGAAAGCTTTTTGCTGTTTTAAGAGTTTAATTAATTCGGCTCTTTTTTCCTTATCATCCATTAAATGATAAGTGTGTTCTGTGTTTTCTATGTTTTTTCCACCTTCTACAAAAGTGGCGGCTTGTGCTTGTGTAATGTTGATATTTGTAATTCCGGGCGCTTCTGTTGGTTTGCCAAACAAATCCATTTGTCCGTTGGTATTTCCTTTAACGTCAGTAACGCTAAAATCTTCGCCAAAAACCCTACGACCTAAAGTTCTAAACTCTAGTTCTGCAAAAAGAGGTTCTAGTTTTTCTTTATCCGGAGGTCCAATTTTAAAGTCTTCTGCGTTAAAATCAACCGGAGCATTTAATATAATAGTGGCTAGCTTTTTAGAAAGTAAGCCTTGCTCTGCAAACTTCTCTACGTTTTCTCGTTGCTTGCCTTTTAACTCGTGACTATTGGCTATGATGTTTTCCATAGAGCCATAAGTTTTAATTAGGCTTTTAGATGTTTTTTCCCCAATTCCGGGGATTCCTGGAATGTTATCTACCGCATCTCCCCATAAACCTAAAATGTCTATGACTTGGTGTATGTGTTCAATTTCCCATTTTTCTAAAACTTCTTTTACCCCTAAAATCTCCATTCCGTTGCCCATACGAGCGGGTTTATAAATGAAAATATTTTCTGAAACCAATTGCGCAAAATCCTTGTCGGGAGTCATGCAATAAACGGTATAGCCTTCTTTTTCTGCTTTTTTAGCAAGCGTACCAATGATATCATCCGCCTCGAAACCATCAGAAGTAATCACCGGAATGTTAAAACCTTCAATAAGTTTAAAAACGTAAGGCAAAGCGGCCGATAAATCTTCGGGCATCGACTGGCGTTGTGCTTTATAAGCTTCGTACTCAATATGCCTTTCTGTGGGTGCTGCAGTATCAAAAACCACCGCAATATGTGATGGGTTTTCTTTCTTTAAAACTTCTAATAAGGTGTTGGTAAAGCCCATTACCGCTGAGGTGTTGATGCCGTTTGAGGTAAATCTTGGGTTTTTGCTTAACGCGAAATGTGCTCGGTAAACCAGCGCCATCCCATCTAAAAGAAAGAGTTTTTTTGACATTATTATTTTTTTGTTGCCCGTAAAAAAGGGGGTGTTTCCAAATTTAATATTTTAGTGTTAATATTTTGGAATTTGTTATCGAAGTGGTGGCTTTGTGGAAGGAACTGTTGTACAGTCTGGGCAGGGTCTATCGCAGACGGAGATGCGTTAATTTAAATTCTTTAGTTATTGTCTAACGCAGGGTTCTCGAAAAGAGAAATCCCTCTTAGACGGAATCCCGAAAGGAAATTTACTTTGCTGTCCAAGCAGGGTCTTTCGCAGACGACCCTGCGTTGAGTTCCGTTTTGATTATTGTGCAATGAAAAACTAAGCTACTGCTACTTTACTCGCCCCAATTACCTCATTATAAAAGTCCTCATACATTGGTAAAATACGCTTCAAATCAAATTCCATAGCTCTTTTCAAAGCATTTTC
This sequence comes from Pelobium sp., assembly GCA_037968815.1. Taxonomy (GTDB): domain Bacteria; phylum Bacteroidota; class Bacteroidia; order Sphingobacteriales; family Sphingobacteriaceae; genus Pseudopedobacter. The sequence goes on from JBBKWF010000002.1 coordinate 270,446, forward strand.
TTTGAATTGATTTAGACGCTCTTCGTCTTGTAAAATATAAATAGCGTGTTTCGCCATTCCTTCTATATCGGCAACATTATCCATAAAACCGGTAACGCCATCAATGTTTAACTCGGGTAAACCGCCAATATTTGAAGAAACCACAGGGACTTTACAAGCCATCGCTTCTAAAGCGGCCAAACCAAAGCTTTCAGATGCAGAAGGCATCAAAAACAAATCAGAAACAGAAAGAATTTCCTCAACAGCATCCTGCTTACCTAAAAACCTTACATGTTCGCAAATATCTAGCTCTCTGCAAAGTTGCTCGCAGTTTACACGTTCAGGACCATCGCCAACCATCAAAAGTTTAGCGGGTACTTCTTTTAAAACTTGTTGAAAAATATGCATTACATCTTGTGTACGCTTAACTTTTCTAAAGTTTGAAGTATGGGCAATAATACGTTCGTTTTGTGGTGCTATTGCTTTTTTAAAGTGATCTTTTGGTTTTAAGCTAAAACGATTAAGGTCTATAAAGTTCGGAATAACCTTTATTTCTTTAGTGATGTCAAAATGGTCATAAGTGGATTTTCTCAAATCATCGGAAACCGCAGTAACACCGTCAGATTGGTTAATAGAGAAGGTTACTACAGGTTTAAAAGTAACGTCTCTGCCCACCAAAGTAATATCTGTACCGTGTAAGGTGGTAACTACGGGGATATGGATATTGTAAGTTGCTAAAATTTGCTTAGCCATAAAAGCAGCCGAGGCATGTGGAATAGCATAATGTACATGTAGGATGTCCAGCTTTTCAAAGCGTACCACATCTACCATCTTACTTGATAAGGCTAACTCGTAAGGCGCATAATCAAATAAAGGATATTGAGAAACGGAGACTTCGTGATAAAAAAGATTTTCTGAAAAGAAATCTAACCTGGCTGGTTGACTATAGGTAATAAAATGGACCTGATGACCATTGTCTGCAAGTGCTTTACCTAATTCTGTAGCTACTACGCCACTACCACCAAATGTTGGATAACAAACAATCCCTATTTTCATTTTTATTTTATTGATATAATAGCGTCAAATTAAAGATTTTAAACGCGTACTAAAGTATATTTAATGTAACATTAAGATTGGTTTTCAAAGACGAGGGTATTTTGATACCAGATTTTTTATCGCCCAACTCAATTTACATAGATTTTATTTATATCTGTGAACTAAACAACTCAAAGCCCTTTTGGGTTGTTTTACTTTGACTTTTTTATGGCTTTGTAAATTACATCCTGTATGCGTGGGCGTATATCTAAAGCAGAAAGTCGGTTATTAACTTCGGGGTTTACCCTATTTGAAAGAAAAATATAAACTAAGTTTTCTGTTGGATCCACCCAAACTGCCGTTCCTGTGTAGCCTGTATGGCCAAAGGTTTGTGATGATGCTAGTTTAGAAGGATATTCTTTTTCTGTATTTGGATCCCAACGGTCGAAACCTAAACCACGTCTGCTTAAATCAGATTGCTTTGCTGTAAACAATTCAACGGTTTCTGGTTTAAAATAGGTTTTGCCACCATAAGTTCCTTTATTTAGCAACATTTGATATAAAATTGCCAAGTCAGTAGCGTTAGAAAATAAACCTGCGTGACCAGCAACCCCACCTACCATTGAAGCACCTTGATCATGTACATAACCCCAAAGCAAAGTATGGCGGAAATAAGCATCTTGTTCTGTAGGTACAATCTGCGATTTTAAAAACCGAAAACGTGGGTTAAAACCAGTAGTGGACATTCCTAAAGGACTGTAAAAGTTTTTTGAAACGTATTTTTCTAGAGGAGTTTTTGTGATGGTTTCTAAAACTTCCTGCATAAAATACATACTTAAATCACTGTAAACATATTTTCCGCGTGTTGTAGCGGGGCTGTTTAGCATCTGTTTCCACATCACATCTTTATAATAGCTTTTCTTCATGTAGAAACTATCGGCTACTTTTATGTTATAAGTTTCAGAAGAATCTCGACGGAAATCTTCTGGCTTTAAGTCTTTGTAAAACGGAATGTAAGGGATAAAACCAGCTTGGTGTAACAATAACTCGCGGACTTTAACACTGCTTTTATCTGTGTTTCTAGTTTGTGCTAAATAAGTGCTTATGGCAGTATCTAAATTTAACTGCTTTTTTTCATAAAGGTGCATGGCTTCCATAGTAGTAGCCGATGTTTTGGTGATGGATGCTAAATCAAAGATGTCATCCACACGCTCTTTTTGTGCATCCTTATCATAAGTGTGCGTTCCGTATGCTTTGTTAAAAATCACTTTACCGTCTTTAGCAATTAATACTACACAACCGGGCGTTGCTTTTTTACTAATGGCTTCGGCGGCAATCGCATCAATTTCTTTTAAACTTTTAATATTAAGACCTACATCTTCTGGTACAGTGAATTGGAGTCTTATTTTTTCTATTTTGCTTCCGGCTCCAGCCTGATATTTAGCCGCATAACTTTGGGGTAGTACCGCATTGGTTTCTACACCGCCAAAAATTAATTGTGCAGTAAAATTAGCCCCTTCACTAGTGTTTTTTGGGCACCAAACTATTGGAGAGTTAATACTTTCTAGCTTTTCTAAGTTTTCAGGATTACCAAAAAGTGCTACAACCAATTGCTGTTTGCGATCAAGTTCAGTTATAAAGTTTAAAACAGCGTCACTAAAAATGGTAGAGTCAGAAATGCTAACGATTACGGTATTGTAAAACTTTAGGTCGTCCAGTTGCTTGTTTAAGGGTTTGTTTGCTAAATCAAGCTTTCCATCAAAATATTGGACTTTACTGTATTTATTTAAAAGACTATCGAAAACCGTGTAATGCGGAAAACCTAAATCGACCAAAGCAATTTTTCTTTTTTCGAGGTTTAAAAGTGGAATTACCGATTGATTATTGTTTAAAACCACAGTGCTTTCGCCAACTTTTTTAAATTTTGTGAGCCAGTTTTTGCTTTCTACATGACCCTGTCCGCATGAAAAAAGAGTTAAACAGCAAAAGAATACACTTAGTAATAGTAATTTCTTAATCATTTTTGATGTAATTTTTTTTGGTAACGTACTTATCTAAAACCAGCTTTTATTGCGTTTTATTGTAGCAAAGCCCTTAATTAGGCTTATTAAGCGATAAAAACGCAGTAAATCTGCAGGGCTAAAGCTAACGAATTTATGAAGATAGCAATGAGCAATACATGAGCCAAATATTAAAATGTGTAATTTCTGAGAACGTCAATTAATGCCCTCAAAAATTTGCTTATTTTTGCCAAACATGCCAGATATAATTAAACTTTTACCAGATTCTGTAGCCAACCAAATTGCGGCCGGAGAAGTGGTACAAAGACCCGCTTCTGCCGTTAAAGAATTATTAGAAAACGCTATTGATGCTGGCGCTGATAAAATACAATTGATTATTAAAGATGCCGGCAAGGCATTGATACAAGTAATTGATAATGGTTGCGGAATGAGTGCAACCGACGCTAGGATGTGCTTTGAGCGTCATGCCACCTCTAAAATAAATAAAGCAGAAGACTTATTCGCCATTAGAACAATGGGTTTTAGGGGCGAGGCAATGGCTTCTATTGCGGCAATTGCCCAAGTAGAACTAAAAAGCAAAAAACACGATGAAGAATTAGGTACATTATTGCAGATTGAGGCTTCAACTGTTGTTAAACAGGAACCTTGCGCTACTTCTTCTGGAACATCCATCTCGGTAAAAAACCTTTTCTACAATATTCCGGCTCGCAGAAACTTTTTAAAAAGTAACCCAGTAGAGTTACGTCATATTATTGATGAGTTTCAACGAGTTGCTTTAGCGCATTCAGAAATACATTTTACTTTGCACCACGACGGGCAAGAGGTTTACCACTTACCGGCTACCCAATTAAAACAACGGATTGTGCATTTGTTAGGCAACAACTATAACGAACGTTTAGTGCCTTTGGATGAGGAAACCAGCATTATCCAAGTGAAAGGATTTATAGGGAAACCTGCTTTTGCCAAGAAAACTCGTGGCGATCAGTTTTTCTTTGTGAATAATCGTTTTATAAAAGATGGTTATTTAAATCATGCCGTAAGGATAGCTTATGAGCAACTTCTACCAGAAGACTGTTTCCCACTTTATGTGTTGTTTATTGAAATTGACCCAGCTAAAATTGATATTAACGTTCACCCTACTAAAACAGAAATTAAGTATCAGGACGAAAAAGCAATTTATGCCATCATTCGTTCTGCGGTAAAACGCTCTTTAGGGAAATATAACATTACGCCTACTTTAGATTTTAATCAGGAAACTGCATTTGATGGAATGCTAATCTCTAAACCTTTAGAAGAAATTAATCAGCCGTCTGTAGCTTTTAACCCCGATTTTAATCCTTTTCAGGAAGAAAGAAAAACTCCCAGAGAAATTCCATATTTACGAAATGTCGGCGAAAAACAAAGTATCCCAAGCAATTGGGGCTCGCTTTATGAGATTAATGAGAAGCCATCTTTTACCCAACATAGTTTTGAGCTTGATCATGAAAAAAGTTTAGCAACTGGCGATGAAAAGCTAGAAACGTTGAGCACCAGACAGGTTTTTCAGTTGCATCAACGTTATATTATTACCCAAATAAAATCGGGCTTTATGTTGGTTGAACAACAAACGGCGCATGAACGTATTTTGTACGAGAGATTTTTATCGCAACTGGAGCAAAATCAAGGTTCAAGTCAACAAAGTTTATTTCCGCAAACAATCACTTTAAATACCACTGATTTTGCTTTAGCTACCGAACTTCTGCCATATTTTCAGGCTTTGGGTTTTGTGATTCGCGATTTTGGAAAAAACACTTTAGTGATTGAGGGCGTTCCGGCAGATTTACCGGAAAACAATGATTTAGCCACCATGTTGGAGGAATTGATTGAAGGTTTTAAAAATAATCACACGGTTTTAAAGTTAGATAAACGTGATAACTTAGCCCGTACATTGGCGAAAAACTCGGCAATTAAAGCTGGCACAACATTAGAGACCGAGGAGATGAATAATTTGATAGATCAACTGTTTGCTTGTGCTATGCCCAACGCTACGCTTAATGGAAAGCAAATTATCGTGAAAATTACACTTGATGAGCTTTTTGAACGCTTTAACAAGCACTAAATAAAATTAAATGAGAGAAATGAGACCCATGGGAAACACACTGTTTCCACCGGTTGTAAAAAATTTATTGATCATAAACGGAATTCTGTTTTTTGCTACTTATGTGTTCCAAAATAGTTTTGGATTCGATTTATCAGAACACTTAGCACTCTTTTACCCAGCATCAGAAAAATTTAGGGTTTGGCAGTTGATTACCCATTTGTTTATGCATGCAAACATTGGACATATTTTCTCAAATATGTTTGCGCTTTGGATGTTTGGGGCAGTTTTAGAAAATTTTTTAGGCTCAAAAAGGTTTTTGAACTATTACCTGTTAACTGGTATTGGTGCTTCTTTACTTTTTTTAGGTGTACAAGCCATAGAAATTACTCCTTTGCAAAGCAGTGCCGAAGTTTATACTGCAAACCCAACGGTTAGCAATTACACAAACTTTGTAAAAGAGGAAGTTCCAGAAAGCATTCAGCCAGATTTTAACCGCATTACCGAATATTGGACAGAAAACCCAGAAAGTGCTGATGCAAAAAAAGCTTCCGTTAGTATTGTTAACAGCTATTTAAATGCAAAACTAAATACCCCAGTAGTGGGGGCTTCTGGTGCAGTTTTCGGTATTCTGTTGGCTTTCGGAATGTTGTTCCCTAACACCTTAATTTATATTTATTTCTTCTTACCGATGAAGGCTAAATACTTGGTTATTTTATATGGTTTGTTCGAGCTTTATAGTGGAATGGCTAATAATCCTGGAGATAATGTAGCTCACTTTGCACATTTGGGCGGAATGCTAGTCGGTTTTATTTTAATTAAAATTTGGAATATAAAGCGACCGGACGCGTTTTCTTAATTAAATTTAACATGAATACCTACCAAGAGTTAAAACAAAAAATATTTGGAACCAGCAGTAAAGTAAACCCGCTGGTTGCAATTAACGTTGCTATATTTTTGCTATTTGGTTTGCTAAGTGTAGTTGAGTATTTGTTTACCAAACAAAACAACATCAACTTATTTGTAAGAGATTATCTGGCTGTTCCTACTTATTTACCCAAACTTCTTTACCGCTTTTGGACACCTTTTACCTACATGTTTTTGCATGCAGATTTTTTTCATATTCTGTTCAATATGCTTTGGTTGTTTTGGATGGGACGCATTTTTGAAAACTTTTTAAGCAGTAAAAAACTTGTATTTGTTTATTTAGCTGGCGGTTTAGCTGGTGCAATTTTTTACATTTTAAGTTTTAATATTTTCCCTGCTTACGCTGATTTTAGGTTGATTTCTGCAGCAGTTGGTGCTTCGGCATCAGTTACAGCTATATTGGTTGCTTGTGCAACATTGGTCCCCAACTATACTATTTCTTTAATGTTTTTGGGGCCGGTAAAGTTAAAGTGGATTGCACTTGGTTATGTGGTAATTGATGTTTTAAGCGTTACTGGGACTAATGCCGGGGGTTATTTATCGCATATTGGAGGAGCTATTTTTGGCTTTGTTTTTATAAAGTCTTTGCAAAACGGAAACGATTGGAGCAAACCTTTTGAGAATGTGTTTGAACCTAAACCTAAGTTAAAAGTAGTTTCAAGAAGCCCGTCTGCTAAACCTCGGCCTGCAAAAAGTGATATTCCAAATCAAGCGGTAATTGACGAGATTTTAGATAAAATATCGAAAAACGGTTACAATAATTTAACAGCAACAGAAAAAGAAACCTTGTTTAAAGCAAGTGCTCAGCATGAAGAAAAAGGGAAATAGTTTTTTACATAAAGCTTTACTTTGTTTAAACTTTTTAGCGATAATAGCGTTGCTACTCAGTTACTGTGCTACCGCTGTTGACCCTTTAACTTTTTGGTATTTCACCATGTTTGGTTTGGCTTACCCATTTATACTGTTGGCCAATGTATTGTTTTCTGTGTTTTGGTTGTTGCTAGGAAAACGGTTTTTCCTTTATTCTTTAGTTTTTATTTTAGTCGGCTACCAGCCCTTAAGCCGGACTTTCGGGTTTAGATTCGCTACAGAAAACACCACTTTGGCGGATAGTTCTACTTTAAACCTAATAACTTATAACGTTCATAATTTTCGTAACCAAAAAGGTGAGCTTGACACCACCTTAACAAAGGGATTTTTAGGACTTATTAAAGCTGAAGCGCCAGATGTAATAGGCTTTCAGGAGTTTTTTTCTAGGCATAAAGGGAAATACGATTTTAAAGATTCGGTATTTAAACAGCTTGATTTTAAATCATATTTCTTTAGCAAAACAGATTCTAACGATTACGAGTATACTGGGGTTGCCATTTATAGTAGATATCCGGTTATAGCTAGAGGAGAGGTTAAATTTGATACTAATGAAGGTGGAAACAAAGCAATTTGGCTTGACATTACCAAAAATGAAAAAGTGATTAGAGTGTATGCCATACATTTAGCGTCTATATCTTTTCAGCCAGAGGATTATTCTTTTATAAATGAAGTTAAATCAGATATCAATAACAGCAAAGATGTAACGTCCTCAAAACGGATTATAAAGAAATTAAAAATAGCTTTTGAAAAACGTAGCAGAGAAGTTAAAGTTTTAAAACAACACGTTGCCGAGTGTAAAACCCCTTATGTGATTATGGGAGATTTTAATGATACGCCGGCATCATATACACTTGCCCAAATGACCAAAGGTTTAAAAAATGCTTTTCAAGAAAAAGGAGCTGGATTAGCAAAAACCTATAATGGCGATTTCCCAAACTTTCAGATTGATTATATTTTGGCATCGCCAGAGTTTGATGTAGAAACTTATAAAATCATTAAAAAAGACTACTCAGACCATTATCCAATAAAAGTTAGCTTGTCTTTGCCAGATTAGTTGAACTATAATCGGGTAAACCCAAAAAACTTGTCATATCAATCCAGTATAATTTTAAAAAATTTCAACTTAAATTAACTGTAATAAATTGATATTTAACAGATAAGCTTTTAGCTTTATGCTTTTGGCTTTCAGCCTTAACATAACGTTATTCAAATCGCACCATTTTTTATAATTTGCACCATGTCTCAGTCACTAAATATATACAATACGCTCAGCCGGAAAAAAGAAGAGTTTAAACCCATCAATGCTCCCTTTGTGGGAATGTATGTTTGCGGTCCAACGGTTTATAGCGATGTGCATTTAGGCAATTGCCGTACATTTATTTCTTTCGATATTATTTATAGATACCTCACTTACTTAGGTTATAAAGTGCGTTATGTGCGTAATATTACCGATGCAGGGCATTTAGAGAGTGATGGTGATGTGGGTGAGGATAAAATTTCAAAGAAAGCTAAACTTGCAGAAGTTGAGCCGATGGAAATTGTGCAACAGTACAGTGTAGATTTTCATCAAGTAATGCAAGTTTTTAACGCCTTGCCACCAAGCATAGAGCCTACCGCAACTGGTCATATTATTGAACAAATTGAACTGGTAAAAACCATTTTAGCAACAGGTTTAGCTTACGAGGTTAACGGAACGGTTTATTTTGATGTCGAAAAATACAATCAGAAAGAAAACTACGGAGCATTAAGCAACCGTAAGCTCGAAGATTTATTGAATAACACTCGTGATTTAGGTGGGCAAAATGAAAAACGTGGTGCTTTAGATTTTGCACTTTGGATTAAAGCGAAACCAGAGCATTTAATGCAATGGCCTTCACCTTGGGGCAACGGTTTCCCAGGTTGGCATTTAGAATGTTCTGCAATGAGTAATAAATATTTGGGTAGCAAGTTTGATATTCACGGAGGTGGAATGGATTTAGCGCCAACACACCATACTAATGAAATTGCACAGAACGTAGCCGCCTGCGGAACACACCCGGCAAATTATTGGATACACACCAATATGCTGACGGTAAACGGGCAAAAAATGTCTAAATCTTTAGGCAATAGTTTTTTACCTCGCGAACTTTTTTCTGGCGAACATGAATTACTCAACAAAGGTTATACCCCAATGGTTGTCCGCTTTTTTATGCTACAAGCGCAATACCGCAGTACTTTAGATTTTTCTAATGAAGCTTTAGATGCCAGTGAAAAAGGCTTTAAACGCTTAATGTCTGCTATTTCTTTGTTAGATAAATTAAAAACAAGTTCTACATCAGATGTGGATGTAAAAGGGATTGAAGCTAAGTTTAAAGCTGCAATGGATGATGATTTTAATACTCCGGTTTTAATTGCTGAACTTTTTGATGTTGCAAGAATTATCAATTCTATCCATGATGATAAAATGAAGATTAGTTCTGAAGACTTATCATCACTACAAGCCTTGCTAAGTGCCTTTATAGAAGATGTTTTGGGTTTAAAAAATGACATCCAAGCTACTGATGATTTACAGCCGGTAATGGACTTTATCCTCAATATAAGAACAGAGGCAAAAGCAAATAAAGATTATGCCACTTCAGATAAAATACGCATTGGATTAAATGAAATAGGTTTTGATGTAAAGGACGGTAAAGAAGGTAGCACCTGGTCTAAAAGATAAAATTTTTGAAAGCATCGGGCTTTAGCCTAATGACTAAAAAAATAAAACCGATGGAAGAAATAAAAAGGTGCCACTGGTGCGGAACCGATGAGTTGTACATCAAATACCACGATGAAGAGTGGGGAAAAGAAGTACACGACGATAAAGTACTGTTTGAGTTTCTGGTTTTAGAGGCAGCCCAAGCCGGATTAAGCTGGATTACTATTTTGCGTAAGCGTGAAAACTACCGGGGGCTTTTTGCAGATTTTGATGTAGAAAAAGTAGCCAGTTTTACCTCAGAAGATATCGAGAGCTTATTGCAGGATTCGGGGATTATCAGAAACCGGTTAAAAGTTGTGTCGGCAGTTAATAACGCTAAATTATTTTTGAATGTACAGCAAGAGTTTGGTTCTTTTAACACTTACCTGTACTCTTTTATGCCCAACGGAAAAGCCATCATCAATCAAATATTGGAAAGTAAGCAAACTCCGGTTACCACCGAAATTTCTGATGCTATCGCCAAAGACATGAAAAAACGTGGGTTTAAATTTTTTGGTTCGACAATTTGCTACGCTTATATGCAAGCAGTTGGAATGGTTAACGACCATGCCTTGAATTGTAGTTTTAGAAATAGATAGATTATTGTCATTTCGAACCATTAATCATTTTACAGAAAAGCTTAAATTAGGAGTTTCAAATAAACCGCCAGCTATCCAATGAAGATATTATACGCTATACAAGGTACCGGAAACGGTCATATTAGCCGAGCAAGAGAAATTGTGCCTTTATTGCAGAAACATGGAGAGTTAGACTTGTTGATTAGTGGTTCGCAGGCGGATGTATGTTTAGATGAGTTTGTAAAGTATAATTTCCATGGTTTTAGCTATGTTTTCGGTAAAAAAGGAGGCATTGATTTTTGGAAGACTTTTAAGGAGATGGATCTGTTAAAGTTTTGGAAAGATATGCACTCTGTTCCTTTTAAAGAGTACGATTTAATTATCAACGACTTTGAGCCTATTACCGCTTGGGCTTGTAAAATCAGCAATATAAAAAGTGTTTCTCTAAGCCATCAAGCATCATTTCTGTCGTCTTTAACACCTCGGCCAAGTAAGCGAGAAAAACACGCAGAGTTTATTTTAAAATACTACGCACCAACTACTCATCATGTTGGCTTTCACTTTAAACCTTATGATAAGTTTATTCACACCCCGGTAATCCGACAGGAAATAAGAGAATTAAAGCCCGAAAATCACGGTTATTATACAGTTTATCTACCCGCTGTTGATGATAAATTGATCGTAAAATACCTCCACTTGTTGCCCGATGTTAAATGGCAGGTTTTTAGTAAACATCAGCAAACACCTTATGAATATAATAACGTTACTGTACAGCACATCAATAACGAAAATTTCAACAAAAGTTTAGAAAACTGTGCTGGTTTATTTACAGGTGGTGGTTTTGAAGGTCCCTCAGAAGCACTTTTTTTAGGTAAAAAAGTTCTTTTAATGCCAATGAAAAATCAGTTTGAGCAAACTTGTAACGCTGCAGCGGCCGAAGAATTAGGCTTGCCAATTGTTAGGGAAATCGATGAGAACTTAGTAGTAGCGTTAAGAAAATGGGTGGATAGTGAGGAAAAAATACAGATTGATTTCCCAAATGAAACAGAAGAAATAGTAAATAATTTGGTGAGTAAATTTAAAAGATCAGAATAGAGGGTAACTATGGTAGATTGCATGAAAAAGGTTTAAAAACAGCAAAAAATCCAGCAAAACATTCATACCTCAATCAATATTCTTATTATTGTCCATCCGCAAAGCAAAGCATGGTACTACAGCTCAGAAATTTAAATTTTAACAACCTTTTTTTCCTTTTTGTATTAACAATAGTACTTAGAGTAGGGCTGTTTTTAGACTTACCATCAGCAATCAACTCTGGGTTTATAGAGTTTTTTTCTAGATTATTAATCCCTTTCAACTTAGACACCTATTTATCTCCATTAGCAAACGTTTCAGTTGCAATTGTAGTAATGTTTCTGCAGGCATTGTTTTTTAATAAAATCATAAACAAACATGGCATTCTAGGGAAATCAACTTTTTTGCCAGCGGCCTGCTATATTATTGTTTGTAGTGTTTTTACCCCATTTTTAACGTTTACCCCTCCTTTACTTTGCAACTTCTTTTTACTTTTTATCTTCAATAAAATCCTGCTTGAGTATAAAAATAGTAACTCTATAGCAGCAATGTTTGATTTAGGACTTGTGGTTGCTTTAGGGACATTATTCTATTTTCCTTTTGTGGGCTTTATATTGCTTTTATGGATAGCCTTACTACTTTTCAAACCGTTTTATTGGCGAGAATGGGTTAGCGTTTTGGTAGGTTTTTTAACGCTAATATTTATTTTGGGCGTATATTATTACTGGAATAATAAGTTGCTAGATTTTGTTGAAATTTGGAAACCACTTTCTACAAAGCTACCTATCTACATTAATATCCAGGTGTTAGATTATATAGTGTTGTTTCCAATAGTTGTTTGTGTTTTATTAAGCTTTTACTACCTCAACCAAAACTTTTTTAGAAGTTACGTTTTAGTAAGAAAGTCATTTCAGCTAGCACTTTTCATTTTCTTAATGGCTATTCTTACTTTCTATTTGAGACCAGGATTTAGGATTAACCACTTCTTGCTTTGCGCTATACCGGTTGCCTTATCACTATCTTATTATTTTGTTAACGCCAAGAAAAAATGGGTTTTTGAAACCCTATTTTTTGTCACAATTGCAGTTATCATTTACTTTCAGTTTGTTTAGACTTTTCGTTTAACTTTTTTTAACAGATAAGCACTGCTTAAACTGTTAAATTTTAATAGTTTTGTGGCGAATGAATGCTTTTTGCATTTGCTTTGTTAGTTTATAGGCTATTTAATTGATATAAAATGAAAGTTGGAGTTGTTGTTTTCCCCGGTTCAAACTGTGATCAGGATCTCATATATGTGTTTCAAAAAATATTAGGTCAGGAAGTTGTTCCTTTATGGCATAAAGATCATGACCTGCAAAATGTAGATTTTGTTGCTGTACCGGGTGGTTTCTCTTTTGGTGATTACCTTCGTTCTGGTGCTATAGCCCGTTTTTCTCCAATTATGCAAGAAGTAATCTCTTTTGCAAATAACGGTGGTTATGTAATGGGTATTTGTAACGGTTTTCAAATTTTAACCGAAGCAGGTTTATTGCCGGGTGGTTTATTGCACAACGAAAGCAGAAAATTCATCTGTAAAAACATTCACTTAAAAGCAAGTACACAAAACAGCTTATTAACTTCAAAAATACCTACTGATAGTGTTTTAAAAATCCCTTTAGCACATGGCGAAGGTAATTTTTACGCTAGTGCTGATGAGCTTAAAAGAATAAACGATAACGATCAAGTACTTTTTAGGTATTGTGATGAAAACGGAATTATCAGCCCAGAGGCAAATCCTAATGGTTCATTAGAGAATATTGCAGGTGTTTGTAACGCAAACAGAAATGTTTTCGGGATGATGCCACACCCAGAAAGAGCAGCAGATGCAATTTTAGGAAATGAGGACGGTTTAGTGATATTTGAATCTATTTTAGGAATGGTTAATGCCTAATTTGGTTATTGATATTGGCAACTCTTTTGTAAAGCTTGCTGTTTTTGATGAAAACAATATTGTTTATAATCATACCACGCCAGCAATTACAACAGATTTTATTAGTCATTTAATCAAAACCAAAAAGGTAAATCAGCTAATAGTATCATCAGTAAAGAAAGATATTGGTTTTGATGAAGCGGTTATCGCAAGCCAAGTCAATTACATTAAGTTTACTGCACACACAAAAAGCCCAATAAAAAATAAATACCAAACGCCAGAGAGTTTAGGATTAGATAGACTAGCTGTGGTAATTGGTGCAAATTACATATACCCAAACCAAGCTGTTTTAGTAATTGACGCAGGTACTTGTATTACTTATGACAGTATAAACTCCGAGAAAGAATATTTTGGAGGCAGTATTTCGCCAGGTATAAAAATGCGTTTTGATGCTATGCATCATTTTACATCAAAATTGCCTCAGCTTAATTTTGATTCGAGCTTTAACAAAAACTCTGGTACAAACAGTAACGAAGCTATAAGTTCTGGAGCAATAAATGGTAGCGTTTACGAAGCAGAAGGCTTTATAAAAGTGTTTTTAGAAACACATAAAAACGGAAGAATTATACTATGTGGAGGTGATTCGTCGTTTTTTGATACAAAGTTTAAAAACAGCATATTTGCAAACTTAATTTTACACGAGCCTAATTTGGTTTTAATAGGCTTAAACACGGTTGTTAACTATCAGCATGATCTTAAATAAAAAATATTTCCTTGCATTTACAGTTTTATTTGCAATTACCTGTAATGCAATGGCGCAATCAACCATCAACTCGCCATACTCAAAATACGGAGTTGGTAACTTAAAAGGTAGCTTTTTGCCTCAACAAAGAGCATTAGGTAATTTAGGTTATGGTATTAGCAGTGTTGGTGCTTATCAAAATTTAAATATCTCTAACCCAGCATCATACTCAAACATACGTTTGACAGTATTTGATATTGGCGCTAGTACTTTCAATCAAAGCCTAAACAAAGGAAGCCTTTCTGAAAAAAGCTTTAACGCGTCATTAAGCCACTTGGTTATGGCTGTTCCTGTTTCAAAAAAATCAGCTTTAAGTTTCGGAATATTGCCTTATAGTAATTTAGGTTACGAGTTTAAAAACAGTACCGACATGGTTGATACTTTTTCGGTAGATCATATTTACTCTGGCGAAGGAGGTTTAACTAAAGCATATTTAGGTTACGGAGTAGCGTTAAACAAGAACTTTAGTGTGGGTGTTAATATGAGCTATATCTTTGGTAATTTAAAAGAGATAAAAGCTACAGAGTTTTCACAATATGTGGGCTTCCTGAACTCTAAAACAGTGAACAATAATGCTGTTGGTGGGTTAAATTTTGATTTTGGTACTCAATACACTGCTCTTTTAACCAAAAACACAAAATTAACTATAGGCTATACCGGTGGTGTTAAAACAAATTTAAGTACTACGTACTCTCAGCTTTCAACTCGCTACTCTAGTAGTGTTGATGCTGACTATAGAGCAGATACAACTTCTTTTACAAATGAAGTTAAAGGCAGTTTAACTTTGCCGGCAAATCATAATTTTGGTTTCAGTATTGAGCGTCAAAATAAATGGTTGGTAGGTGCAGATTTACGCTTGGCTAATTGGTCTGATTTTAATAAAACTGGTTCAGCTGATAATTTGAATGATAGCTGGGGCTTTTCTGTTGGTGGACAAATTACACCGAATGTAAATGCAGTAACTAACTACTTAAAATTAATTGACTATCGCGTTGGGTTTAGTTACGATAAAACGTACTTAAACTTACAGAGTCAAGATATCAATGTAAAAGCAATAAACTTTGGTTTTGGCTTCCCTTTAATTTCTGGCAGAAATGCTTTTTATAAAGTTAATTTTGCTACAGAAATAGGTTCTAGAGGAACACTGACTAATAATTTGGTAAAAGAAAATTTTCTTAATTTTCACTTAGGCTTTACCATCAACGATAAGTGGTTCCAAAAATATAAATACGATTAATACTCATGAAGTTTAAACTTCTTTTTCACGGTTTTCTGTTTTTCTGTTTTATTTTAGCCTCTTGTGCCGGAAATGATCTTAAAAAAGTGAAGGAAATTGAGTTGAAGCAGAAGGAAGATATAGAAATTACAAAGGGTGCAGAAATCATCTATAGCGATTCGGCATACGTAAAAGCAAAGTTAACTACGCCCATCCTATACAATCATAAAACCAAAGACCCTTATTACGAAATGCCGAAAGGTATTAAAGTGATTTTCTTTGATAGAAACCTCAAGCAAACTAGCACAGTTGTATCAGATTACGCAATACGTAAAGAAAACCAACGTATTGTTGAGCTCAGAAAAAACGTAGTAGCAACTAACGCCGAGGGAAAAACTTTTAAGTCTGATGAATTAATTTGGGATGAAAACTTGAAGCGTTTTTACTCTAACAAGTTGGTAACCATAAACACCGACGGAAACTTAATTACTGGCCCCGGTTTTTGGTCCAATGAAGATTTTTCTTATTACGAAATCAAACAAGGTTCTGGAACTTTCAACTTTAAAGGCGATGCTTTAAGTGAAGAATAATAAAGCTCCTATTAAGGTGTTTTTACACTCCGAAAACTTACCCGTAGAAAACCTATTTACTAATTAAAGTCGTTTATACCGTTAAAGCTTTTTTTTATTAAAAAGCAATTTCCCCTTTAAACGCCTGCTTAGCCGGTCCTTCTAAGAATATATCAGTAAACACCTTTCCGTCAAAATTAAACTTGATGTTTAAGTCGCCTCCTAAAACTTTAATAGGTGTTTCAATTTTTCCGGTGTTTCCATTAGCATAAGCATTGGCCAATGCAACAGCAGTTACTCCCGTTCCACAAGCAAAGGTCTCATCTTCTACTCCACGCTCATAAGTACGCACAAATAAATGATCAGTTTTGGTTTCTACAAAGTTGATATTGATCCCTTTTTCTTTGTAAGTAGGGTTATATCTAATTGCTCTGCCTTCAGCAAAAACATCTTTATCGGCAACTTGCGTATCAAATTTTACATAATGAGGCGAACCCGTATCTAAAACAAAGTCATTTCCGTCTTTTTCAATATTGGCTACATCAATCATTTGTAAACTTACCCACTCGCCCGAATCAGCTATGCTTGCATAGTGCGGGCCGTCTACAGCAATAAACGTTGTTTCTGTGTTAATTACGCCCAAAAACTTCGCAAAGGCAACAATACATCTTCCACCGTTTCCGCACATACTGCTGGGGTTTCCATCAGCATTATAATAAACCATTTTAAAATCAAAGCCATTGGCAGGCTCTAAAAACATAATACCATCACCCCCAACACCAAACCTTCTGTCGCAAATCTTAGCAAGCTTTCCTGGGTTATTGTGTTGGTATGCTAAATCACGGTTGTCAACCATAATAAAGTCGTTTCCAGCACCTTGATATTTGTAAAATGGTAATTGTTGTACAGCCATGGCACAAAAATGAATAAATTACATCGTTTAAGCAATTTCTTATGCTCGGGATTACACTTTTGTGATGATTGCTTGAGTGAAAGTTAACTCTCTGTTAAAAGTTTAACAATTTTTAACAGTAAAACAAGCAACAAGCACTTGCAAAAAGCGTCTTAATGGTGTTATTTTTGATAAGTCAATAATTATAATATCAAATCCAAAGAATATGAATAGTAATATGAAGAAAGTAGGGTTTACTTTACTAACCGCATTTGTTGGAGGTGCAGTTGCAATTGGCGCCTACAAATTATTAGAGCCTAATACACTTTCAGGTTTAAGTTTAGCCGAAAGACAAAAGGTTTATTTTACAAACAACCCATCAGAAATAACTGCATCAACGGGTGCTATAGATTTTACACAAGCGGCGGCTTCGGTTTCTCCGGGCGTTGTTCATGTTAGAACAACTTATAGTCGCTCAAAAGGTCAGGCACAAAGCGGGAATGATCCTTTTGGCGATATGTTCGAAGATTTTTTTGGGAGAAGAGGACAACGTTCTCCGCAACAACAAAACAGACCTGCCCCAATGGGCAAGGGGTCTGGCGTAATTGTTACTGGCGATGGTTACATCATGACAAATAACCATGTTGTTGAAGATGCAGAAAAAATTGAGGTGATTCTATCTGATAAAAGAGTTTTAGAAGCTAAGGTCATCGGAAGAGATAAAAACACAGATTTAGCATTGATAAAAATTAGTGCTTCTGATTTACCGATTGTAAAATTAGGAAACTCAGACGATGTTAGAATTGGCGAATGGGTTTTGGCGGTAGGTTATCCACTAACCTTAGAATCAACAGTTACAGCGGGTATTGTGAGTGCAAAATCTCGTCAGATAGGAATTCTAACACCAGAAATAGACAGAAACACCTATGACCCATCAAATCCACCAGCAAATACTTCAATAGAGTCTTTTATACAAACAGATGCTGTAATTAATAGAGGGAATAGTGGTGGCGCTTTAGTAAATACTCGTGGGGAGTTAATAGGAATTAACTCTGCAATTGCGTCACAGAGCGGAACTTATGAAGGTTATGGTTTTGCAATTCCGGTGAACCTTGCCAGAAAAGTGATGGATGATTTCTTAAAGTATGGCGAAGTTAAGCGTGGCTATATTGGTGTTACTTTCCAAGAGCTAGACGCGGATAGAGCCAAAGAATTGAAGTTAACGGAAATTGATGGTCTTTACGTAAATTCTACTTTAGACGGTGGAGCTGCAGAAAAAGCAGGAATCGAAAAAGGCGACATCATTAAAAAACTTGACGGACAGGAAATAGGTTCTTCTGCTCGTTTACAAGAAAAAGTGGGTACAATGCGCCCTGGTGATAAGTTAACTTTGACTGTTTTACGTGACGGAAAACTGAAAGACTTTAAGCTTACGTTAAAGGGAGATGAAGGTAATAAGTTAGCGAATAATGGTAAAGAAGTTACAGAGGTGGTTAACAGCTTAGGTGCTACTTTTTCTCCATTAACAGATGCTGCAAAGAAAAAATACGGTGTTAACTCTGGAGTTGTAGTAACTAGCGTTTCGCCGGGAAAAGTTTTCGATATGTACGATATGCCAAAAGGAACCGTGATTACAAGTATCAACGGAAGAGGGGTAAACAACAATGACCAAGTTATTGCTGCATTAAAGCAAGACAGTAAAATGGTTTCACTTCAAGGCTTTGTGCCCGACGGAAGTAGGTTTAGAGTCACATTCCCTGCAAAATAATATTTCCAAGTTTTATATAAGCCCCGATAGATCAAGCTATCGGGGCTTTTTGTTTTAGTGAAATTGGTTGATTATGATGATGGATAGTGTTCAGATAACACTTTGGACAAAAAAAGAATTACCCCGTGTGTTTTATTTAAAATGTTTCTAAATAGTTAATAGACTTTGTTTAATAACAGTTAATTGCAATTAAATTGTCATATAATGGATACTTTTGTAGCTGTAAAACCATTAAATACCAAAATAAATAATGAGTAATTTTTCAAAAGCATTTTCTTCAACACTCGGAAGGAAACTGATTATGAGTTTAACCGGTCTGTTTTTGTGTTCATTTTTGATTATTCATTTAATCGGAAATTTCCAACTTTTCAAAGACGACGACGGTTTAGCATTTAACCACTATGCGCACTTTATGACGCATTTCACTCCTATCAAGGTAGTTTCGTACTTATTGTACTCTTCAATTTTGATACACACTATTTGGGCAATCATCATTACCAGAAAAAATAAGGCAGCTCGTCCAATAGCTTATGCCGTTAAACCAAAGGATGGTAGTATTTGGTCTTCTCGTAACATGGGGATATTAGGTACAATTGTTTTCGTTTTTATTGTAGTTCATATGAGCAATTTTTGGTACAAATATCACCAAGGATATACGCCATATATTGAGTATAAAACAGATTTAAAAACAGGAACCACCACAAGCAGAGCTTTAGATGCGGCAGAGTTTACACAATATACTGTTTACGTAGAAAACGGAGTTGAGATAACCCAATCAGAAGATTTGTATAAAGAAGTAGCTAACGCTTTTCAGCAATGGTGGTTAGTAGCATTTTACCTACTAGCAATGGCGGCTTTAGCATTTCACTTAATTCATGGTTTCCAAAGTGCTTTTCAAACTTTGGGCTGGAACCATAAAAAGTATTTCCCGATAGCTAAGTTTTTAGGCGTATGGGGTTTCGGGCTGTTAGTTCCGATAGGCTTTGCTTTAATGCCATTATATTTTTTTCTGTGTAAATAATAAAAAAACTTAGGCGTTTTTTAAATGCTTAGCTAATAAAAAATTAAGATAAGATGAAGTTAGATGCTAAAATTCCAGAAGGCCCATTAGCCGAGAAATGGAACAAACACAAATTCGATCTAAAACTGGTAAATCCTGCCAACAAGCGTAAATATGATGTAATTGTTGTGGGTACTGGTTTAGCTGGTGCTTCTGCAGCCGCATCATTAGCCGAATTAGGATATAATGTAAAAGCATTTTGTTTTCAAGATAGCCCACGTAGGGCACACTCTATTGCTGCTCAAGGCGGAATCAATGCCGCAAAAAACTACCCTAATGATGGCGATTCTGTTCATCGTTTGTTTTACGATACGATTAAAGGTGGCGATTACCGCTCAAGAGAAGGTAATGTTTACCGTTTAGCAGAAGTTTCTGTAAATATTATTGACCAATGTGTAGCACAAGGTGTTCCTTTTGCTCGCGAGTACGGTGGTTTATTAGATAACCGTTCTTTTGGTGGCGCACAGGTTTCAAGAACTTTTTACGCAAAAGGGCAAACTGGTCAGCAGTTATTATTAGGTGCGTATTCAGCTTTAAATCGTCAGATTGAGTTGGGTAAGGTTAAAATGTACACCCGTTCTGAAATGTTGGATGTAGTTGTTGTTGACGGAAAAGCACAAGGTATTGTAACACGTAACTTGGTAACTGGAGATGTTGATACACATTCTGGCCATGCGGTTTTACTTTGTACTGGTGGTTATGGTAATGTTTTTTACCTTTCTACAAATGCAATGGGTAGTAACGTAACTGCAGCTTGGAGAGCACATAAAAAAGGTGCTTATTTTGCTAACCCTTGTTATACACAAATTCACCCAACTTGTATCCCAGTAACTGGTGATCATCAATCAAAACTGACTTTAATGTCAGAGTCTTTACGTAACGACGGTAGAGTTTGGGTGCCTAAAACGATTGAGCTATCGCAGAAATTGCAAAAAGGAGAGCTTAAAGCAAAAGATATTAAAGAAGCGGATAGAGATTACTACTTAGAGCGTAAATATCCATCTTTCGGTAACTTGGTTCCACGTGATGTGGCTTCAAGAAATGCAAAACAAGTTTGTGATGCAGGCAGAGGAGTTGGTAAATCTGGTTTAGCCGTTTATCTTGATTTTGCAGATTCAATTGCAAGATTAGGTCAACCCGCAGTAGCTGCAAAATACGGTAACTTGTTTGATATGTATCGCCAGATTACTGATGAAAACCCTTACGAAGTACCAATGCGTATTTACCCAGCGGTGCATTATACCATGGGTGGCCTTTGGGTTGATTATAACCTAATGACAAGCTTACCTGGTTTGTATTGTTTAGGAGAAGCAAACTTCTCTGACCACGGTGCAAACAGATTAGGTGCTTCTGCATTGATGCAAGGTTTGGCGGATGGTTACTTTGTAATCCCTTACACTGTCGGAGATTACTTAGCCAACATTGGCCCTGCTCCTGTTGACGCTAGTCGTCCTGAGTTTGCAAAAGCGAAATCTGAAGTAGAAGAAAAAATCAAAACCTTATTATCTCTAAAAGGAACTAAAACCGTTGATGAGTACCACCGTGATTTAGGTCATATCATGTGGGAATATTGCGGAATGTCTCGTACCGAAGAGGGCTTAAGGAAAGCTAAAGGCTTAATTGCTGAGCTTAGAAACTCTTTCTGGAAAGATGTAATTGTGGTTGGTGAAAACGAAGAAGTTAATCAATCATTAGAAAAAGCAGGTAGAGTAGCAGATTTTATTGAACTAGGCGAACTGATGGTGGATGACGCACTTAACCGTGGCGAGTCTTGCGGTGGTCACTTCAGAGAAGAGTCTCAAACACCAGAAGGCGAAGCATTAAGAAAAGATGATGAATTTGCTTATGTAGCAGCTTGGGAGTTCAAGGGTATTAATATGCCATCAGCGCTTCATAAAGAAGAACTAATTTTTGAAAACGTTAAATTAACACAAAGAAGTTATAAGTAAGATGTGAGAGCTGAGATTTGAGAGGCTAGAAAACAGCAACGTCTCATATCTCATATCTCCTGTCTCAAATCTAAAATATTATGAGTGGACACATGAATCTGACGTTGAAAGTATGGCGTCAAAAAAACAGCGCAACACCGGGTAAATTCGTGACTTATAAGGCGGATGATATTTCTCCGGATATGTCGTTTTTAGAAATGTTGGATGTGGTGAATGAAGATTTAGTGAAGAAAAAAGATGATCCAATTCATTTTGACCACGATTGTAGAGAAGGAATATGTGGAATGTGTTCTTTAGTAATCAATGGAGAGCCTCATGGACCAAAAAGAGCAACTACTACCTGTCAATTGCATATGCGTAGTTTTTCTGATAAAGATACCATTGTAATTGAGCCTTGGAGAGCAACCTCTTTCCCGGTTGTAAAAGATTTAGTTACAGATCGTTCTTCATTTGATAGAATTCAGCAAGCAGGTGGTTACGTTTCTGTAGGTACTGGAGGTGTTCCTGATGCTAATGAGATTCCAATTTCTAAAGTAATTGCTGACGAAGCTTTTAGTTCTGCAGAATGTATTGGTTGTGGTGCTTGTGTAGCCGCTTGTAAAAACGCATCGGCGATGTTGTTTGTTTCGGCTAAAGTTTCGCAATATGCTTTATTGCCACAAGGGCAACCAGAGCGTTACGCTAGAGCAGAAGCAATGGTTTTACAAATGGACGAAGAAGGGTTTGGTGGTTGCACCAACACTTACGCTTGTGAAGCGCAATGTCCAAAGGAAATTAAGGTAACCAATATAGCGAGAATGAACCGTGAGTTCTTTAATGCAGAATTGATAAAATCATAATAGAGAAACTAGCTTTTTAACTGTTGTTGACGAATGTTAATAACGTAAAATATTGAAAATGAGGAGCATATTAATTTGTGCTCCTTTTTTATTTGACTTTATCCACATTTTTACGCTACATTTATATCAATCAATCCAGTTTTAAATTATGGCTAATCAAATAAACATCCCCCGCTTAGACTTAAATGACTATTTAAATGGAACACCTGCGCAGAAAAAGAAATTTTCTGATGATATAGGTGCGGCATTTAATGAAACTGGATTTGTTACCATTACCAATCATGGTTTAAGTCAAGAGTTAATAAACAGCCTGTACCAACAAGTGAAAAACGTATTTTCATTATCTGATGATAAAAAGTTGAAATACGAAAAAGTTGAACTTGCTGGACAAAGAGGTTACACCTCAAAAGGTCGTGAAAAAGCAAAGGATTCAAAAACTCCAGATTTAAAAGAATTTTGGCAAATTGGTCAGTATGTTGAAGATGGTGATGCAGTTAAAGCTGATTACCCTGATAATATTGAAGTTGAAGAATTTCCCGAATTTAACACGGTTACCAAAAATACTTATCAAAGTTTAGAAAAAGCTGGGAAACATATTCTGAATGCAATATCAGTTTATTTAGGTTTGCCCGAAAATTATTTTGAAGATAAAGTACATAACGGAAACTCAATTTTAAGAGGAATTCATTATTTCCCGATAGAGAATCCAGATGCGTTACCAGCAGATGCGGTAAGAGCGGGCGCACATGAAGATATTAATTTAATTACGCTATTAATTGGCGCAAGTGCAGATGGCCTAGAGGTTTTAACCCGCGAAGGCGAATGGTTTGCAATTAAAGCCCAAGGTGCAGATATTGTGGTAAATGTAGGTGATATGTTGCAACGTTTAACTAATAATAAGCTTCGTTCAACTACACATAGAGTGGTCAACCCACCAAGGGAATTGATGAAAAATTCAAGGTATTCCGTTCCGTTTTTCTTGCATCCAAGATCTAAAATGGACTTAACCTGCTTAGATTCTTGTATTGATGCTGAACACCCGAAAGCGTACAGTAATATTACCGCTGGCGAATATTTAGATGAACGTTTAAGAGAAATAGGTTTAAAAATGTAATTCTCAAATTTGAGAATAGGGAAGAAGGTGTTCGAGAGGGCACCTTTCTTTGTTTAAAATCAGTCAGAATTAACCTCCTAAATTTTACTTATTGTACTGATAACACTATATTTGCAACATTCAATAAAAAACATGGAAGAAGTAAGCACCCCCATCAATTTTTTGCCCATCATTATTCAGTTAGCAGTAGCATTAGGCTTTGTGGCTTTAACAATGGTTTTAACCCATATGATTGGCCCAAAACGTGTAACTACCGATGTAAAGCTAACCGCTTTTGAGTCCGGTATTGAGGTTATTGGTAATGCCCGTCAGCCGTTTTCGGTAAAGTACTTTGTGGTTGCTATCATTTTCGTGATTTTTGATATTGAAGTGATTTTTATGTATCCATGGGCAGTTAATTTTAGATGGTTGGGTTTAAACGGCTTAATCGAGATGTTTGTTTTCATGGGAACTTTACTTTTGGGCTTCATTTACGTCATCAAAAAGGGTGCGTTGAAGTGGGATTAAGTAGAACAGTTCTAAATAAAAATCATCAACTTTTTACAGCAATAAACTTGATAAATTTGTGGCTTATTAGAATTTAAGCCCTTTTATTTGTTTGAAAAGGAATATAAATTATGAGTGATATTAATTTAGTTGAGGCACCCGCAGGAATACAAGGAGAAGGCTTCTTTGCCACTTCCTTAGATAAAGTGATTGGGATGGCGAGGGCAAATTCTTTATGGCCTCTTCCTTTTGCAACATCATGTTGCGGAATCGAGTTCATGGCAACCATGGGTTCTCATTATGATTTTTCTCGTTTCGGAGCAGAACGTCCTTCGTTTTCTCCACGCCAAGCAGATTTACTGATGGTGATGGGAACCATCGCTAAAAAAATGGCCCCTGTTTTAAAACAGGTTTATATACAAATGGCAGAACCTCGTTGGGTTATAGCAGTTGGTGCTTGTGCAAGTAGTGGTGGCATTTTTGACACTTACTCTGTTTTACAAGGAATTGATGAAATTATCCCGGTAGACGTTTATGTGCCAGGTTGCCCTCCACGTCCAGAAGCTATTATCAACGGCTTTAACAAAATTCAAGATTTAGTAAGAGAAGAATCTTTGCGCAGAAGAGAGTCTCCAGAATACACAGCATTATTAGCACAATACGGAATCCAGTAATGGGAAAAATAGCTAATCAACATATTATAGAGAGACTTACCGCTCAGTTCGGAGATAAATTTACATCACCAACGGAACCTTTCGGTTTGTTAACTTTTGAAACTACAGCAACGGTTATCGCAGAATTATTGGCTTTTTTGAAGAACGATGAAGAGCTTAAATTCGGTTATTTAACAGATATTACTGCAGTTCATTATCCAGAAGAAACCAATGCGCTTTGCGTAGTTTACCATTTACATAGTTTACAAAACAACGTGAGGGTAAGAATTAAAGTTTCTATACCGGTTTCAAATCCAACTATTCCTACAGCAACTACCCTATGGGAAGGCGCAAACTGGATGGAGCGTGAAACATTTGATTTCTTCGGGGTTCAATTTGTAGGACATCCAAACTTGGTAAGGATATTAAATGTGGATGATATGACGGTTTTCCCGATGAGAAAAGAGTTTCAGCTAGAAGACCCAAATAGAGTAGATAAAAAAGATTTTTTCTTTGGACGTTAAGTAAAATAAATGAGCAATTTTATAACAGAAACAACGCCAAACAAACCAGTTTATGTAGATAACGACCCGCAAAGCGAGTTAATTACTTTAAACTTGGGGCCAACTCACCCTGCAACACACGGAGTTTTCCAAAATGTGTTACAAATGGATGGCGAGCGTATTGTAAGCGGAGTTTCTACCATTGGTTATATACACCGAGCGTTCGAAAAAATCGCTGAACACCGTCCTTTTTACCAAATTACCACCTTAACAGATCGGATGAACTATTGTTCCTCTCCTATCAACAACTTGGGTTGGCACATGACGGTTGAAAAACTTTTAGGTATCGAAACTCCAAAAAGAGTTGACTATTTAAGAGTAATTGTGATGGAATTGAGCCGTATTACAGATCATTTAATCTGTAACGGTATTTTAGGTGTTGATACTGGTGCTTTTTCGGGTTTCCTTTATTTAATGGAAGAACGCGAACATATTTACGAAATTTTCGAAGAAATATGCGGTGCCCGTTTAACCACCAACATCGGTAGAATTGGTGGTTTCGAAAGAGACTTCAACGATATCGCTTTTGCAAAACTGAATAAGTTTTTAGAAAAGTTCCCACCGATATTAAGAGAATTTGAAGCTTTATTTAACAGAAACAGAATTTTTATAGACCGTACGTCTGGCGTTGGAGCAGTTACTCCAGAAGTAGCTTTAAACTATAGCTGGAGCGGACCAATTTTAAGAGCAACTGGTGTAGATTATGATGTTCGTGTAAACGAACCTTATTCTTCTTACCAAGATTTTGATTTTGAAATCCCAGTAGGAACCACAGGCGATGTTTACGATCGTTTCATCGTTAGAAACGAAGAAATGTGGCAAAGCCTAAGAATTATTGAGCAAGCTTTAGAAAAAATAAAAGGCGAGCCAAAAGGTGTTTTCCATGCTGATGTTCCTGAGTTTTACTTACCTCCAAAAGAGCAGGTTTACAACAATATGGAAGCCTTAATTTATCACTTTAAAATTGTGATGGGCGAAGTTGATACTCCAAAAACAGAAGTTTATCATGCTGTTGAAGGCGGTAACGGAGAGTTAGGGTTTTATTTGGTTAATGATGGAGGCAGAACGCCTTACCGTTTACATTTCCGCAGACCAAGCTTTATCAATTACCAAATGTATGCACCAATGAGTGGCGGAATGTTATTATCTGATGCCATTATTAATATGTCTAGTTTAAACGTAATAGCAGGAGAATTAGATGCTTAGAGTAGAAGAGACCGCAGCAGTAGAATTTTCTACTGAGTTATTAGCTAAATGCAACGAAATTATCAGCCGTTATCCTGAAGGAAAACAGAAGTCAGCTTTGTTGCCAATTTTGCATGAAGTGCAAGCTGTTTTCGGTTGGTTAAGTGCTAACTCAATGGATAAAGTAGCTGAAATATTAAACATCAAAGATATTGAGGTTTATGAAGTTGCTACTTTTTACACGCAGTACTTTTTAAAGCCACAAGGCAAATACGTTTTAGAGGTTTGCCGTACCGGACCTTGTTGTTTAGTGGGCGCAGAAAAACTGATGGATTACATTGGCGAAAAATTAGGTGTTAAAGAAAACGAAACTACAGCAGATGGCTTATTTAGCTACCGCGGTGTAGAATGTTTAGCCGCTTGCGGTTATGCACCAGTATTACAAATTGGTCCAGAATATACTTTTCATGAAAACTTAACGCCAGAGTCGGTGGATAAGTTGATTGAAGATTTGAAAAAGAAATAAGATTTTAGAAGCAAGAGACAAGATTTATATACTGTCTCAAAAAAAAACTTCAATAAAGAAAATAATAGAAGACAATAAGAGGCGACGTAGCAGAGCGAAAGGTTTAAATCTTGATACTTGATACTCAAATCTCACATCTAAAAAAAGAATGGGTCGCAAATTATTATTAGAGCATATTAACGTACCGGGCATTAACACTTTCAAAGTTTATCGCGAGAAAGGTGGTTACCGTTCTGTGGAAAAAGCTTTGAAAACCATGTCAACAGATGAGGTGGTAGAAGAAGTTAAAAAATCTGGATTACGTGGTCGTGGTGGTGCGGGTTTCCCTACCGGATTAAAGTGGAGCTTTTTGGCCAAGCCAGAAGGAGTGCCTCGTTATTTGGTTTGCAATGCAGATGAGTCTGAACCCGGCACATTTAAGGATCGTTATTTAATGACCCACATTCCTCATGCTTTAATTGAAGGAATGATTACTTCTAGCTATGCGCTTGGAGCAAAAACAAGTTACATTTATGTAAGAGGTGAAATGATGCCTCAAATCCGAATTTTAGAAAAAGCAATTGCTGAAGCTAAAGAAGCTGGGTTTTTAGGTAAAAATATATTAGGAACAGGTTACGATTTAGAGTTATACGTTCAGCCGGGTGGTGGAGCTTATATCTGTGGAGAGGAAACTGCTTTACTAGAATCATTAGAAGGTAAAAGAGGTAATCCTAGAATTAAACCTCCGTTCCCTGCAATTGCTGGTTTATATGGTTGCCCAACAGTGGTAAACAATGTGGAATCAATTGCAGCGGTTGTCCCTATCATTAATGATGGTGGCGATGAATATGCGAAAATTGGAATTGGTCGTTCAACGGGTACTAAATTAATTTCTGCTTCGGGTAATTTGAATAAACCAGGTGTTTACGAAATTGAATTAGGTTTATCAGTTGAGGATTTTATTTATTCTGATGAATATTGTGGTGGTATTGCAAACGGAAAAAGACTAAAGGCCGTAGTTGCCGGAGGTTCTTCTGTGCCAATTTTGCCAGCAAACTTAATCTTAAACTTGGTTAACGGCGAAAAGCGTTTAATGTCTTATGAATCTTTATCAGAAGGTGGTTTTGCTACCGGTACGATGTTAGGTTCTGGAGGTTTTATTGCTTTTGATGAAGACCAGTCAGTGGTTAGAAATACTTGGAATTTCGCTCGTTTCTATGCTCACGAATCTTGCGGACAATGTTCGCCTTGTCGTGAAGGAACAGGCTGGATGGAAAAAGTATTGCATAGCATCGTTAACGGAAAAGGAAAAGCTACCGATATGGATTTATTGGTTAATGTTTCTAAACAGATTGAAGGAAACACAATTTGTCCGTTAGGAGATGCAGCAGCTTGGCCAGTAGCCAGTGCAATTCGTCATTTTAGAGATGAGTTTCAATGGTATGTGGATAACCCAGAGTTATCACAAAAACAAAATTACGGTTTAGCGCATTATGCAGATCCGTTGCCTGTTTTGGAAACAAGTGAGAATTAAAAAATAACGTCATGTCGAGGCAACGAGAGTTGCCTAACGGCAGGCAGGCATCATACAAATTAGGCTGTAACGCGATGTGGCACCTAAATATTGAAGGAAATTGAAATTAGCAGTTCGTCATGTCGAGGCAACGAGACATCACACAAATAGGTAGTCATGCTGAATGGCAACTTAGCAAGTGAGATGTTTCACTATCGTTCAACATGACGGCGTGGATAAGAAAAGAGAATTTGCGTTAGGGATTGAAGTGACATACTTTTTTGTCATTCTGAGCGGAGTCGAAGAATAAGATAAAAAAGATACAGCGGAAAGCCCGCTCGAACGCCCAAATAAAGAAAACAACATCAAACAGTTTAAAAAGTTTAAAATTGGCTGATAAAATAAAAGTAACGATAGACGGAATTCCGACGGAAGTAGAGCCGGGAACAAGTATTTTGAATGCTGCTCGTCAGATTGGTGGAGATATTGTGCCGCCGGCAATGTGCTATTACTCCAAATTAGAAGGTAGTGGTGGTAAATGCCGTACTTGTTTGGTAAAGGTGAGTAAAGGTTCCGAAAAAGATCCTCGCCCAATGCCAAAGCTGGTTGCAAGTTGCCGTACCAATGTAATGGACGGGATGGAAGTGGAAAATATTACTTCGCCAGAAGTGGTGGAAGCTAGAAAAGGCGTGGTAGAAATGCTTTTGATTAACCACCCGCTAGATTGCCCTATTTGCGACCAAGCCGGAGAGTGCCATTTGCAGGATTTAAGCTACGAGCATGGTTTAGCAACTACCCGTTACGAGTTTGACCGTAGAACTTTTGACAAAATTGACATAGGCGATAAGATTCAGCTACACATGACGCGTTGTATTTTATGCTACCGTTGTGTTTATGTGGCAGATCAGATTACTGAAGGTCGTGTTCATGGAGTTTTAAACAGAGGAGACCATTCAGAAATCTCTACTTATATTCAACAAGCTGTTGATAATGATTTCTCTGGAAATATGGTTGACGTTTGCCCGGTTGGTGCTTTAACTGATAAAACTTTCCGATTTAAAAATAGAGTTTGGTTTACAAAACCTGTTGAAGCACATAGAGATTGCCCAACTTGTAAAGGTAAAGTGACTTTGTGGTATAAAGGAGAAGAAGTTTTACGAGTAACTGGTCGTAAAGATCAGTACGGAGAGGTTGAAGATTTTATTTGTAACACTTGCCGTTTCGATAAAAAGGATACTAAAGATTGGGTTATTGAAGGACCAAGAAATGTTTCTCGTCAGTCAGTTATTAACTCTAATCATTATGATAAGCTACAACCAGCACAAGTAGTTAAGAAAAATCTTGAATTGATGGAAGCGAATAAAGTACAATTCGATAGAGCTAAGAAATTTTAATGGAAGTAGCATTTTTAATAGAAAAAACGGTTTTAGTTTTAGTGTTATTTACGCTAACCTTAACCATTGCCGCATACTCAACCTGGTTAGAACGTAAAGTTGCTGCTTGGTTACAAGATAGGGTTGGCCCAAACCGAGCCGGTATTTTTGGTTTACTACAACCATTGGCAGATGGTGGTAAAATGTTTTTTAAGGAAGAGATTATACCAAGTGGTGCTAATAAATGGTTGTTTATTGCTGGACCATCTTTAGCTTTATTGGTTTCTTTTTTAGGGAGTGCTGTTTTGCCATTCGGTCAAAACATTGAGCTTTTTGGCAGATCAATACCTTTACAGGTTACTGATATCAACGTAGGCGTTCTTTATATCTTCGGAGTAGTTTCTTTAGGGGTTTACGGATTGATGATTGGTGGATGGGCGTCAAACAATAAGTACTCATTAATGGGTGCTATTCGTGGTGCTTCGCAAAATATCAGTTATGAAATTGCGATGGGTTTATCTATCATCGCCTTGCTTTTGGTAACTAACTCTTTGAGTTTTAAAGTAATTGCAGAGCAACAACATGGTTGGCATTGGAATGTTTTGCTTCAACCTCTAGGTTTTTTAATCTTTTTGGTATGTTCTTTTGCAGAAACTAACCGTGTTCCTTTTGATTTACCAGAATGTGAAACTGAGTTAATTGGTGGTTACCAAACAGAATATTCTGGTTTTAAAATGGGCGCTTACATGTTTTCGGAATACATCAACATGTTTGTAGCTTCTACAGTAATGACCGTTTTATATTTCGGTGGTTACAACTATCCTGGAATGGATACTGTTAACGAGCTTTTAGGCCCAACTTGGGGCCCATTAGTTGGTGTGGCTGTAACCTTCCTTAAAATTATTGCATTCATCTTTTTCTTTATGTGGATACGTTGGACAGTTCCACGTTTCCGTTATGATCAATTGATGGATTTAGGTTGGAAAGTGTTAATTCCGTTGGCAATTGCCAACATTGTAATTACTGCAATTGTAATTACGATAGTAGATAAATTATAATTTACACATAATTACTCATCCCCTCCTCTTGGAGGGGACCGAGGGGAGGCATATGGAATCATTAAGTGGTAGAAAAAAAGTACTAGAACAAAAACCAATGAATTTTTGGGAGCGCATTTATTTGCCTGCCATTTTCAGAGGGATGGGCATTACTTTTATGCACATGTTCAAAAAGAAAGAGACTATCCATTACCCAGAGCAGGAGCGTGAGTTTTCTGAAAACTGGAGAGGAATGCACTCGCTTAAAAGAGACGAAAACGGCGCAGAACGTTGCACAGCTTGCGGTTTATGTGCTTTATCTTGCCCCGCAGAAGCAATAACAATGATTTCTGCAGAGCGTGAAAAAGGCGAAGAGCATTTATACCGCGAAGAAAAGTATGCGGCTGTTTACGAGATTAATATGTTGCGTTGCATTTTTTGTGGCTTGTGCGAAGAAGCTTGCCCTAAAGAAGCAATTTACTTAGACGGACCAATTGTGCCGGCTGATTATTTACGCAAAGATTTTATATACGGAAAAGAGAAATTGGTAGAAATGCCCATTACAGAACTGGAAGCACTAAAAAGCGCTAAAGTTTAGTTTTGGTGATTATAGCCCTTAATTAGTTCAAAAATTTTACCTTTGCCCATCAAAAAAGGCAATTGCAGATTATACGATGAGTTTATTTTACTTTGTTGCATTCTTGTCCATCCTATTTTCCCTTCTGGTAATCTTTACCAAGAATCCGGTTCATAGTGTATTGTACTTAATAGCTACCTTTTTCACTTTCACCATTCACTACATTTTATTAAATGCGCAGTTCTTGGCTGTAGTAAACTTTATAGTTTACATGGGTGCAATTATGGTGCTCTTTCTTTTTGTATTGATGTTAATGAACCTCAATAAAGATACAGAGCCTGTAAAATCAAGTTTGGTGAAAATTATTGGTGTAATAGCCGGCGGTACATTGTTGGTTACGCTAGTAGGCGCTACTAAAGCACTACAAACATCAGCGGTAAGCACCTTGCCAAATTCTGATATTGGTTTGGTAGAAAACTTAGGGAAAGTTTTGTTTAACGAGTTCTTACTACCGTTTGAGCTTTCCTCCATCCTTTTACTGTCTGCATTAGTTGGAGCAGTATTATTAGCTAAAAAAGATAAACGAACTCAAAATGGATAATATTACAGCAACCATTCAGGTAGTTCCACTTAATCATTACATATTATTAAGTGCAATTATTTTCAGCATTGGCGTAATTGGAGTTTTAACCAGAAGAAACGCCATTATAATTTTTATGTCCGTAGAGTTGATGCTGAATGCGGTGAATTTGCTTTTAACAGCGTTTTCTGCTTACAGCGGAGATGCATCCGGGCAAGTATTTGTGTTTTTTATTATGGCCTTAGCCGCAGCCGAGGTGGCAGTTGGTTTGGCTATTATCGTTATGGTGTATCGCAACACAAACTCCATAGATATTAATGTGTTGAATAGATTAAAGTGGTAATTTTTTATAAAGCTAGATGATAGACTTAGTTTGGTTAATTCCGTTATTCCCCTTTATAGGTTTCCTAATTTGCGGTGTAGGCAGAAATGTTTTGCCAAAAACAGTGATTGGAGCCATAGCAAGCTTAGCAGTTATTGCTTCGTTTGGGGTTAGTTTAGGGATATTCTTTGAATTTAAATCAGTAGAACCTGTTATTATTAACTTATTTGATTGGATTAAGGTTGGGAATGTAAATATTCCATTTGCTTTCCAGATAGATCAATTAAGTATAATGATGCTGTTGATTATTACAGGTATTGGATCACTTATACATATTTACTCTACCGGTTATATGAGCCACGATGCTGGTTTCGGTAAGTTTTTCGCCTATTTAAACCTCTTCGTATTTTTTATGTTGTTATTGGTTTTAGGCGCAAACTACATCGTAATGTTTATAGGTTGGGAAGGTGTTGGTTTATGTTCTTACTTGCTGATAGGTTTTTGGTATACAAATGGCGCTTTCGCTGATGCAGCAAAAAAGGCTTTTATAATGAACAGAATTGGAGATTTAGGTTTCCTAATCGCTGTTTTTATAATTATTTCAACTTTTGGAAGTGCAACATTTGCAGATGTTTTCCCGAAAGCACAAGGTATGGTTTCAGGCGATGCTACATTGACCTTAATTACCATTTTGTTATTTGTGGGAGCAACCGGTAAATCGGCACAATTGCCTTTGTTTACTTGGTTACCAGATGCAATGGCGGGTCCAACTCCGGTTTCAGCATTAATACACGCCGCAACGATGGTAACGGCTGGTATTTATATGATTGCAAGGTCTAATATTTTATTTAGCCTTTCGCCAATTACCATGAGCATTATTGCAGTAATTGGTTTGGCTACCGCAATTATTGCGGCTATCATCGCGATTACGCAAACAGACATCAAAAAAGTATTAGCTTACTCTACGGTATCTCAGTTAGGGTATATGTTTTTAGCCTTAGGTGTTGGTGCATATACAGGAGCATTTTTTCATGTGATAACTCACGCTTTCTTTAAAGCATTATTATTCTTAGGTGCAGGTTCTGTAATTCACGCTATGAGTAATGAGCAGGATATGCGTAACATGGGTGGACTTAAAAAGAAATTACCGATTACGTTTTTTACGATGTTATTGGCAACTCTTGCTATTTCGGGTTTACCTCCGTTTGCAGGTTTCTTTTCAAAAGATGAAATTTTAGCTCACGTTTTCGAGCATAATACAACACTTTGGGTGATTGGCGTATTGGGTGCTTTACTTACCGCATTCTATATGTTCAGAATGATGTTCTTAACTTTTTGGGGTTCTTTTAGAGGTACTGAAGAGCAAAAGAGCCATTTACATGAATCTCCAATCTCCATGACTTTCCCTTTAATTGTTTTAGCAATTCTTTCAGTTGTGGGTGGTTTTATTGGTGTTCCAGAAGTGTTAGGTGGCGGACATTGGTTAGCAAGTTATTTAGCGCCAGTTTTTGATGATTCAACTTCACGTCTAGGCGAATTGTCATTGTCTCATTCCACAGAATATGCGTTAATGGCTGTTTCTGTTGTTGGAGTAATTATCGCAATTATTGTTGCTTACTTTAAATACGTTAAAAATGCACATGTGCCGGTTGCTGATAGCGAAAACAGATCGGCTTTAGCTAAAATATCATACAACAAATTTTATTTTGATGAGTTTTACGCAGCTATCATTACCAAGCCTTTAGATGCACTTTCAGGATTTTTCTACAAAATAGTAGATAAAGCAGGTATTGACGGTATTGTTAACGGTGTTGCAAAAGCACCGATAGAAGCTAGTAAAGGTTTCCGTTTGTTACAAACCGGAAATGTAGGTTTCTATATTTTTGCAATGGTGGTAGGTGTTGTGGCGGTGTTAGCGTATAGTTTTTTTAAATTTTAGGGTTCCGAATTAAAGAATAGATGAATTTATTAATCTTATTATTTTTTCCTTTAGTGGGTTCAATAGCAGTTCTATTGAACAAAAACTATGCAAAGCAAACTGCTTTAATTAGTTCAATTATCACTTTGGGTTTTGCAGTTACTTTGCTTTGCAATTTCTTGCCAGAAGCCGGAAAGCAATTTGTGGTTGATCTTCCTTGGATTCCGCAATTAGGCGTAAGCTTTAAAGCAGGTATTGATGGTATAAGTATGCTAATGGTACTTTTGACCACTGGCTTAGTTCCTTTGATTATATTATCTGGCTTTAACAGAGAGTTTAAAAATCCATCGGCTTTATTTGCATTGGTTTTGTTTATGCAATCAGGCTTATTGGTGGTTTTTACAGCATTAGATGCTTTCTTGTTTTACGTAGGTTGGGAAGCGGCTTTAATCCCTATTTATTTTATCTGTGCTATTTGGGGCGGAGAAGAAAGAATTAAGGTTACCATGAAGTTCTTCATTTACACCTTTGCAGGTTCTTTGTTTATGCTTTTAGGTATCATCTATCTGCATTTACAAACTCCAGGAAACACTTATGATATTGAAGCGTTTTATGCGCTTAACTTAGATAGTGCTACACAAGGATGGTTGTTTTGGTGTTTCTTTATCGCATTTGCTATTAAGATGCCAATTTTCCCTTTCCATACTTGGCAACCAGATACCTACACCGAATCGCCAACTATTGGTACCATGCTTTTAGCAGCTATTATGTTAAAAATGGGTATTTACGGAGTAATAAGATGGTTGATTCCTGTTTTACCACTAGGTTTTGTTGAGTGGCGAACCGTAGCGTTGGTATTATGTATCATCGGTATATTTTATGCATCCGTAATCGCTTTTAAGCAAAAAGATATTAAACGATTAATTGCTTATTCATCAATTGCTCACGTAGGTTTAATTTGCGCTGGTGTTTTTGTTTGGAATGTACAAGGTGTACAAGGAGCAATGATACAGATGATTAGTCACGGTATTAACGTACTGGGTTTATTCTTTGTTGCTGATATTATTATTGATCGTTTAAAAACTAGAGAAATAGCTTCAATGGGTGGTATTGCTAAAATAGCTCCTAAACTATCCATCGCATTTTTAATTATCGTTTTAGGTTCAGTAGCATTGCCCTTAACCAACGGATTCATCGGAGAGTTTTTGCTTTTACTGAGCGTATATTCTTTTAATATTTGGGCAGCAGGAATTGCCGGTTTAACCATCATTTTTGGCGCTGTTTATTTGTTAAGATTATATAAAAACGTAATGCAAGGCACCCTTAACGATTTAACCAGTTCTTTCAAAGATATCAGCGGTTCAGAGATAGCACTTTTAAGCATTGTTTGTGCCTTGGTTATTGTTATTGGAGTATATCCACAACCTATTTTGCATATTTCAGAATCGGCTGTAACAGGTTTAATAGACCAAGTAAATAGTAAATTAGCATTTTAATCATAAGAATGAATACTTTAATAGTTATATCAATTTTAGCCCTTGTAGTTCTTTATTTAGGATTATTTAAAGCAAAAAATGCATTACTACCTGTTAGTATCTTAGGGTTATTAGGCGCTTTAGTTTTAGCAATTTGCGAGTGGAATAGTGGTGCATCACCAATTTTTAGTGGGATGATGCATTTTGATAATTTTGCAGTTGCTTTTTCAAGCTTAACCATTATCTCAACCATACTAATATTACTCCTTTCTAAAACGTATTTTGATAAAATAAGCGAAAACGTTGCCGAATATTATACCATCATTCTGTTTGCCTTAGTTGGGATTATTGTAATGGTTTCTTACCACAATTTATCTATGCTTTTTGTTGGCTTAGAGATTATGTCGGTAAGTTTATATGTTTTAGCAGGTATAAAAAAGCGTGACTTTGCCTCTAACGAAGCGGCATTAAAGTACTTTTTAATGGGTGCTTTTTCTACAGGTTTCTTGCTTTTCGGGATTGCTTTAATTTACGGAGCGTCACATTCTTTTGATTTAGGCGAGATTGCCAAATACGTTACAGACCGCCCAACCGGAATTGATCCTATTTTTTATGCAGGTATTATTTTGGTAATGATAGGGATGTGCTTTAAAATTGGTGCTGCTCCTTTTCATTTCTGGGTGCCAGATGTGTATGAAGGTTCGCCAACGTTAATTACAACCTTTATGGCAACAGTAGTTAAAACTGCTGGTTTTGCTGCTTTTTTAAGAATATTTTCGGTTTGTTTTGCGCCCCTATCAGAGTTCTGGATGCCAACTTTATTGGCGATCACCATTCTTACTTTGTTCATCGGAAACATCACTGCTTTATTCCAAACCAACTTTAAAAGAATGTTAACCTACTCTAGCATTTCACATGCTGGTTATATGTTATTTGCTATAATTGCTTTAGGTGCAAGTTCTTTTAATGCAGTATTTGTTTATGCTGCAGCTTATTCATTAGCTTCAATTATTGCCTTTGGGGTGTTAATTTTAGTAAAAGAACAAAGTGGAAGCGAGAACTTTGAAGCTTTTAATGGTTTAGGTAAAAAGAACCCTTTCTTAGCTTTTGGAGTAACGGTATCTATGCTTTCATTTGCAGGTATTCCCTTAACAGCCGGATTTATTGGAAAGTTTTTTATGTTTTCAACTGCTTTGCAAGAGTACCATACTTGGTTAATTGTAATGGCAATTATTAACGCAATTATTTCAATTTTCTACTATTTTAAAGTAATTGTAGCCATGTATTTTAAAGATGCTGAGCGTAAAGAAGTGGTTTCTAGTGCTTACTACAAATTAGTTTTGGGTGTTTCTGTTGTTGCTACAATCGTATTAGGCGTTTATCCTACCTTAATCACAGATTTATTTTAAAGCGCAATAATTATAAAATTGCAATAATATTTGTAGTTTTATAAGGAGCTATGCATGACCTCTGGGAGAACCTCACAAAATTAGTAAACGCTGAAGAAATTATCCGACAAGGAGGTTTTTACCTGATTTCTTTTGTGGTTTTTGCAGAAACTGGCTTATTCTTTGGTTTTTTTCTTCCAGGCGACTATCTTTTATTTTTAGCAGGAATGTTTGTTGCAACCGGCAGGTTAGATGTTGGTATAGTTACAATGGTATTTGGTTTGATATTTGCTGCTACGGCAGGAAACTTTGTAGGTTATTGGTTTGGTTATAGAACAGGGCCAATGTTATACAAACGAGAAGACAGTTTCTTGTTTAAAAAGAAATACTTAAAGGCGGCAGAAGCATACTATAGAAAGCAAGGAGCGTTTGCACTGATTATGGGCAGATTTGTGCCAATTGTAAGAACTTTTGCACCCATTGTTGCGGGTATTGTGAAGCTTGATGCTAGACGTTTTGCAATTTATAATATATCTGGAGCAGTAATTTGGATAACGTCTTTAACCTTATTAGGATATTTTTTAGGTAAAGAGTTTCAAAAAGAAATTGAAAGTTATTTAGGATACATTATTTTTGGATTTATATTTTTGACTACTATTCCATTAGTAATAGCGTTTTTTAAAAGAAGTATTGATAATAAGAAGAAGATTAACAGAATAAACTATGATGAATAAGCACCCTTGGCATTCCATTTCACCAGGAGAAAATGCACCAGAAAACGTTACAGCAATTATAGAAATCCCTAAAGGCTCAAAAGCTAAATATGAGATTGATAAAGATTCTGGTTTGTTAAAGTTGGATAGAATGCTTTTTTCATCAGTAATGTACCCAGCTAATTATGGTTTTATTCCACAAACTTATTGTGATGACCATGACCCGTTAGATATTTTGGTGCTTTGTGCGGCAGATGTTTACCCAATGTCAATCATTGATGCTAAAGTTATTGGTGTAATGCATATGGTAGATAATGGTGAGCAGGATGATAAAATTATTGCGGTTGCAAAAAATGATATGTCTGTAAATTACATTGAAGACTTAAAAGAACTGCCACCACACACCATGAAAGAAATAGTTCGTTTTTTCCAAGATTATAAAGCATTAGAAGAAAAAAACGTTACAATCGAACATCTTTTAGGAAAAAAATATGCCTATAAGGTGATAGAAGAAAGTATAGAATTATATAATTCTACTTTTAAAAATAAAATATAAACAATGGACCCCCATCTCGAGATTAGCGGATTTCACATCTTTTTAACCATTTTCTTGGTTTTATTAAACGGTTTTTTTGTTGCAGCAGAGTTTGCAATTGTAAAAGTTCGTGGTTCTCAAATAGAAATAAAAGCAAAAACAGGCAGCAGAGTTGCTGGCATGGCAAAGCACATGACCAGTCACTTGGACGGATACTTAGCGGCTACACAATTAGGAATCACCTTAGCCTCTTTAGGTTTAGGTTGGGTTGGTGAAAGTGTGATGTCGTCTTTTGTACTTAACATTTTTAACTTTTTACAATTACCTATTTCAGATAGTTTAGCTACTACATTAGGTCACGTATTTGCCTTTTCCATTATTACAGTTTTACATATTGTATTTGGCGAGCTTGCCCCTAAAACATTAGCTATCCAGCGTCCGGTGGGCACTACTATGGCGATTGCACTTCCTTTACAAGTGTTCTATGTCGTTTTTAAACCATTTATTTATGTTCTTAATGGCTTTGCTAACTTAATTTTAAAACTTTTTGGAATTAACGCAGCAGACGCACATGAAGCATTACACTCATCAGAAGAGTTACAGTATCTTTTAGATCAAGGTAAAGAGTCTGGTGCAATTAATAAAGCAGAACATGAATTAATTAAAAATGTTTTCGACTTCAATGACCGGGTTGTTAAAAACATCATGGTTCCTAGAACCAAGATATCTGCAATTGAGCTTTCCGATACACAAGAAGAACTTTTAGATACTATTATTTCTGAAGGATACTCTAGAATACCGGTTTATGATGAAACGATAGATAAGATTGTAGGTATTGTGCATGCAAAAGATATTTTATCATTAATTGTGAAGCATGGCGAGTTCAACCTAAAAGATATTTTAAGAAAACCACTTTTTGTTCCGGAGTCTAAAAAAATCAATGATTTAATGGCCGAGTTGAAGCTAAAGCGAATTCAAATAGCCGTTGTTTTAGATGAGTTTGGTGGAACAGCAGGTATGGTGACTTTAGAGGATATTGTGGAAGAACTTGTTGGGGATATCCAAGATGAATACGATGAAGAAAAGCCATTAGTAGAGAAAGTATCTGATGACGAGTTTATCGTTACTGCTTCGGCAACGGTTTATGATGTTAATGAAGTTTTACCTCATGACTTGCCAGAAGATGAAGATTACGATACCGTTGCAGGCTTATTAAGTGAGATTTTTGGTAAAATACCAGAAGTGGGCGAGACCAAAGACTTTAATGGCTACACCTTTACAATTCTTAAAAAAGTAGATCAAAATATTGAATCAGTAAAATTACAACTGTTTGTAGAAAAAGATGAACAGTTAGATAATCACTAAGACAATTTAAATTAGAAAGTCAAAAACCTGTATTGTTATTAATAAGTTTTTTGATTTTCTAATTTTACTCTTCACTTTCTACTTTAAATTCAGAAAGCTATGCATTTATTTTATACTCCTGATATTAAAGCAACTATTTACCAATTAAGTGAAGAGGAAAGCAAGCATTGCGTACGGGTTTTAAGGTTAAAACTAGGCGATAAAGTAAACTTGATTGACGGTAGAGGTGGCTTTTATCTTGCCGAAATTATAGCCGATCATCCTAAAAGAACAGAATTACATATTGTTGAAGCGCAGCAAGAGTATGCAAAGCGTAACCATTACTTGCACATTGCGGTAGCCCCAACAAAAAATATTGACAGGTTCGAGTGGTTTTTAGAGAAAGCTACAGAAATTGGTATAGATGAAATTACACCCATTATCTGTGACCGTTCTGAACGTAAGGAAGTAAAGATAGATCGCTCCAATAAAATCATCACTACTGCCATAAAACAATCTCTAAAAGCATATCATCCACTTTTAAATCCTCAAAAATCATTTAAAGAATTTATTTTAGGAGCTAAGGCTGATGTTAAATATATAGCTCATTGCGAGGAAAACAAGAAATCTGAACTTAAAGACGATTTTATAAAGAACATCAACTATTTAATTTTAATTGGTCCTGAGGGTGATTTTTCTCCAGCAGAGATTGAATTAGCTTTGCAAAACGGATTTGTTCCCATAACTTTAGGCGAAAGCAGACTAAGAACAGAAACTGCCGCACTACAAGCATGCTTCGAAATCAATTTTCTGAATAGATAGGTTTATGGTAAAAGGAATATGGTTTAAGGCTAAAAAAGTAATGGAAAGGGCAGGGTTTATGTCTTGGCTCTTGATTCTTGGCTCTTACATCTTAATAACGTCCTCATTCAATACACCTACTTATAAAATTGCTAAACTTAAATATAATGGTGGAGGCGATTGGTACGCAAACCGTACAGCTTTACCCAATTTAATAGACTTTTGTAACCAAAATTTAGGAACTCAGATTGCGCCAGAAGAAGCGACTGTAGAAGTTGGAAGTACTGATTTGTTTAACTACCCGTTTGTTTACCTTACAGGGCATGGAAACGTCGTTTTTACCAGTCAAGAAGCTGAGAACCTAAGAAAGTATTTATTAGCTGGTGGCTTTTTGCATATAGACGATAATTACGGTTTAGATAAATTCATTAGACCACAAATGAAAAAGGTTTTTCCTGAGTTGGACTTTGTAGAATTACCCGCAAATCATGCTGTTTATAACCAAAAGTTTAAGTTTCCAAATGGTTTACCTAAAATTCACGAACATGATGGCAAAAGAGCGCAAGGTTTTGCATTAATTTATAAAGGTAGAGTGCTTTGTTTTTATACCTACGAATGCGATTTAGGGAACGGCTGGGAAGATTTTGGCACTTACCCCACAGATACTAAGGCAAGCCGTGAAAAAGCGTTAAAAATGGGTGCTAATTTGATTCAGTTTGTTTTAACGCAGTAGTTAATTAATACTTCTTGGGTTTAATAATAGGTTTGTGGAAATACTTAAAAGAAAGAAAGCGCCTTCGGTTCAACCGTAGGCGCTTTCTTTATAAAATAGTGTTGTTTAATTAAAACTTGTATGCTAAACCAAATGTAGCAGCATTAAAGATATTGTTAATCCCACCTAGCTGTACTCCGTATTCAGTTGTAGCTTTAGCGCCACTCATGTCAACTTTAGAACTTCCAACGCTGATAAGGTTTGTTAAACCTACGTTAAGGACAAGTCTTTCTGTTACAAAATAATTTGCACCTACACCTAAATCAAAACCTAATGCATTAGTTTTAGGTCCAGTAATAGTAGTGCCACCCGTTTCTGTTTCAGATTTTATAGTAGCATAGCCTAAACCAGCCTCGGCATAAGTTTTAAAACGCTTACCTACCTCTAAGAAGTAGTAACGTCCAAAGATACCAAAACCAATACCGCTATCCTTAAAAGTTGATCCGCCTGTGCTGTAATCTTCATTTTTGTTAGAAGCGATAGTTAATGCAACGCCAACAGCAACATTGTCTGATATGAAATAACCAGCTTGTGGAGAGAAGTCGAATGAAGTTTCTTTTTCTTCAGCATTTTTGTCGTTGCTAGTATTAAAACCAACATTTCCTTCTAAAAGGATGTCACCTTTTTTGAAACCAAATTCTTGCGCATTCGCAGATAATGATAATCCTGTAATTACAGTTAGGGCAATAAATAATCTTTTCATAAATTAAGTTTTTAGTAAAAATTTTCGGGGCAAACATATGTCAAGAAAAGCATTGTAAAGGTCATAAAGTTGTCATTAAAGTTAATGCTTGAGGTATTACGATAGTAATGAGATACTTGTTAATTAAATTATCTTGCCTCTAGCGAGAAAATGAGTTATAATAATCGATCATTTCTTCTGTTCATGTTTTAAATATATTTTCTGCAATTTTGCTATCCCATGATCAAAAAGGAAACCATCGATAAAATTTTAGAAACTGCTTTAATTGAGGAAGTGGTGGGCGATTTTGTGCATCTAAAAAAACGAGGTTCCAGCTTAACCGGATTGTGTCCGTTCCATAACGAGAAATCACCTTCATTTCATGTTTCACCAGCGAAAGGCATCTTTAAATGTTTCGGCTGTGGTAAAGGGGGAGATTCTGTCCATTTTATTATGGAACATGAAAAATACTCGTACCCTGAGGCCTTAAAATTTGTTGCAAATAAGTACAATATTGAGGTTGAGGAAACTGAAGTGACACCAGAGTTTAAGGAAGCTCAAGATCGCAGGGAAAGTTTATATATCGTTTCTAATTACGCAGCTTCATTTTTTGAAGATAGCATGTGGAATAGTGAGAACGGGAAAACCATTGGCCTAAGCTATTTTAAGGAGCGTGGATTCAGAGATGATATCATCAAAAAGTTTCAGTTAGGTTATTCGCCTGATGATTGGAGTGCTCTACTGGATGGTGCTGTAAAAAACGGTTATCAACAAGAGTTTTTAGAGGATGTTGGTCTGGTTATCAAAAACGACCAAGGCCGTGTTTACGATAGGTTTAGGGGTAGGGTGATGTTCCCCATCCATAGTTTTACAGGTAGGGTAATTGGATTCGGTGGGAGGACGCTAAAAACAGATAAAGCAGTTCCTAAATATGTAAACTCGCCAGAGAGCGAAATCTACCATAAATCAAATGTGCTTTACGGCTTGTTTCAAGCTAAAAAAGCGATTCGTGATTTAGATAACTGTTATTTGGTAGAAGGTTACGCCGATGTTTTATCTGTACAGCAAGCGGGTGTAGAAAATGTGGTTTCT
Organism: Pelobium sp.; assembly: GCA_037968815.1. GTDB lineage: Bacteria > Bacteroidota > Bacteroidia > Sphingobacteriales > Sphingobacteriaceae > Pseudopedobacter. The sequence continues at coordinate 313,355 of JBBKWF010000002.1, forward strand.
TCTTCCGGGACTTCGCTTACTACAGAACAAATTAGACTGATTGGTAGGTTTACCAAGAGTGTTACCATTTTATATGATGGAGATGCAGCAGGTATAAAGGCTTCTTTACGTGGTCTGGATATGATTTTGGAGGAAGGTTTAGACGTAAAAGTTGTGTCGTTCCCAGATGGACATGATCCAGATTCGTATATTCAAAAGCTAGGAGCGGCTGCTTTTAAAACCCATATTGATAAAAATAAAAAGGATTTTATTTTCTATAAAACCGAGATTCTTTTAAAAGACGCCCAAAATGACCCTATAAAAAAAGCAGGTGTAATAAGGGAAGTGGTAGAAAGTATTGCCAAAATTCCTGATGCAATAAAAGCTTCGGTGTTTTTACGCGAGTGTAGCACTTTGCTACAGATGGAAGAACGTATTTTAATTTCAGAACTAAATAAAATGCGCTTATCCAAAGCAAAAAAGGAAACACCAAAGCCGCATTTCGATGATAGTCCGCCACCAGAAGTGGAGGCAATGATGTACGAAACACCGGTACAAAGCGATGAATTCCAGGAGCGGGATATGGTACGGGTGCTATTGATGTATGGCGATAGAATGGCAAATTGGGACGATACCACTGATACTTACATTGGTCCATATATAGTTTTGCATTTGGACGATGTTGTTTTTAGTAATCTGCTTTATGCAAAAGTGGTAAAATACTATAAAGAAGAGCTGGAACAAGGACGTTTACCAAAGGAAAAAGATTTTATTCAACATCAGGACAGGGAGATTTCTTCGCTTGCAGTTTCTTTAATTGCTACCCCTTACCTTTTAAGTGAGAACTGGTACAATATGCATAATATTACTGTTCCGGACGAGACCGAAAAACTTCGTGGAACAGTTATGGGTGCAATATTTCATCTCAAGAAAAAGAAAATAGGAAGTATTATTTCTGCAAAGCAGGAAGCGATAAAGGCAGAAAAAGACGCAGATAATCAGATGATTTTATTGAAAGAATACCAAGAGCTTAAAGAGGTGGAGAAATACATTTCTAATTATTTAGGTTCCGTAGTTATCAAATAATGGCTCGCCATAACGACGACGGTAAACGAGCCGAACAAATTGCCAAAGAATTCTTAGTAGACAATGGCTATCATATTTTAGAGGAAAACTGGCGGTTTAAAAGAGCCGAAGTAGATTTGATTGCCTCCATTAACAATACTATCGTTTTTATAGAAGTAAAAGCCCGTTCGGGAACTGGATTTGGTTTGCCAGAAGATTTTGTGGATGATAAAAAGCAAAAACTACTTTCTAAAGCTGCTAATGAATATGTCTTTTTGAAGGAACACCAAGGCGAAATACGATTTGATGTAGTGGCTATACTCTTTAAGAAAGATTTTGAAAGCTATGAGATTAAGCATATTGAAGATGCTTTCTGGAACTATTAGCTGAATGATAACTAGCTATAGAGCTCAAAAAAAGCACTGACTGAATTATTTATATCAATCAGTGCTTGTCTTTATAAATCCATTTATAACCTAATAGTTTTCGTGTATAAAAGTGACGATTCTTTCTACTTCAGATCTTACATTTCTAACAGGGGAGGCAAAATTATTGTTCATAAAAGAAAACACATATTTTTTGCCAGATGCACCAATTAAATAACCGCTTAAGCTATAATTATTAGATAAGGTGCCTGTTTTAGCAAAAACAAAAGAGTTACCGTCTGAGGGAAACATATTCCTCAAGGTACCTGTTTTTCCTCCATTAGGCAATAAGCCAAATAAGCGTTTCTCATCACCAATTTTATCATAAATTTTTTGAAGAACCATTGTGAAATCTCTTGGTGTAACCAAGTTGTAACGAGAAAGGCCAGAGCCATCTACCCATTGCAGGGCATCAGGTAAATCTGCATAAAGGTTTTTATTGGCTACAGAAATCACGCTATCGGTACGCATAATCAAATGATTAGCTGCGGCGCAATTTAAAAGTATCTCTTCGGCTACAAAATTGTCGCTCTGTACAAGCATTCGTTTATATAAGCTATCTGCCTTAACACTATAAATGGTTTTTGCATTAGTAGGTAGCTTTCTCCAAGGCAAAGTTTGTACAGGCTTTATAACTAAACCGGTTGCTAGAAGAGTATCTGTCAATAAATTTTCGGTAATTGATTTATCTAAATGTAGAGGTATGTTTTGTCTAAAGCTTGAACTGAAGCTTGAAGGAACGGTTAAGTTGTTGCTTCCTACTTCTCTTTTTGCGGTTTTTGATTTCGACGATGTCACGATATCACTTAAATACATCGCGGCTAAATCAGGGTAATATTGTAATTTACCAGAACCATTATTGCTGATATTTACAACGTTTCCGTATAATGGAAAATCCGATATTTCTGTTTGGTAATAATCATTGAAATCATCCCAACTCCAACCTCTTCCAAGCTTTTCTCCTTTGTACCTACCACTAATCCAGTAAATATCTTTGCCAGAATTTTTGATGAAATCAAAAGCATTATGATTTTTGAATGCAGGGTGAAGAAAGGAAGCGTCGGCCATCGGCCAAATTAATAGTGAATCTTTAACGGTAGTATACTCTATAGAGGGAACAGAGTCGCCCAGCATATTTAAGGCCGTGTAAAAAGTTAATAGTTTAGTGTTTGATGCTGGTATAAAGTATTTGTCAGCATTTTTTTGAAACATTACTGGTTGATTTTCACCAACCTCTTTAATAAGAAAACCTACGTGGTGTTGTTTTAAAACTGTTGAGTTATTGATTAAATCCGCAATATCATGATAAGCTTTTGACTGAGGTTTTTTTACAGAGCAAGCGGATAAAATGAATATTGATAATACAGCGGAGAGGATAAATATTTTTTTCATAATAATGATTAGCACCTGCAAATTAGTAAATTGTATGTTAATACAGTTTTAAATTAAGGTATTAAAATGTTTTATAACCTGAAACCTAAGCAGATAATTTTTATACTTTGCCTGATTTTAGCATTTACTATGCCAGTTTATGGGCAGGAAGGCTTCGTGTTTGAAGGCAAAAGAAATAAAGAGGTTTTGGCTTTCACAAAAAGCAGAGGGCTTATTATTTTACCTATGTATATTAACGGAAAAGGCCCTTTTAACTTTATTTTAGATACAGGAGTTGGCTCTTTAATCATTACTGATGCGAAACTAAAAGACTCACTAAACCTAAAATATCTGCGTAAAATAGAAATAGATGGTTTAGGTGAAAATGACCAGCTTGTAGGTTACAGTACGCCATTTTTAAAATTAAAAGTTGGGAATGCCATATTTGAAAGTGCATCTGCCGCAGTGCTTACTTCTGAGGACTTTAATCTTTCTGGCTATTTCGGAATGCCGATACATGGCTTATTAGGCTATGATTTTTTTAACAGCTTTATTGTGAAAATTAATTATGATGCTGGTTTATTGAAGATTTTCACCAAAGAAAAACGAAGACTTTTTAAAAATGGCGCTAAAATTCCGCTATCTATTATTGATAAAAAGCCCATCATTATGGCTTCAGTCGTAACAGACAGAGGAAAGAAACTCTCCTTAAAGCTTCTGATTGATAGTGGGAGTGGACACCCATTATCTTTAGAGTCTTTTGAAAACAAACCTATTGATTTACCCAACGATTTTGTAAATGCAAATTTAGGAGTGGGGTTAAATGGAAATATTAAGGGACTTAAGGGCCGAGTTAAAAAGTTGAGTGTCGGTAGATTTTCATTGGATAACGTTCTTACTTCTTTCCCGTATTTTGAAGACGTTGGAGCAAAAGTGAAAATAAACACACGAAACGGGAGTATCGGAAACCCTTTCTTATCAAAGTTTAAGATTGTATTTGATTATCAAAAAAATCATGTTTTTTTAAAGCCTTTAAAAAGTTTTAAGAAACCATTTAATTATGATAAAAGTGGATTGGAGTTAATCACTGTTGGAGAAAACTTTGATCGCTACATTGTAGGTAAAGTAGAACCTGGGTCTGCGGGAGATGAATTTGGGATTTTAATTGGTGATGAATTGTTAGAGATTAACTTCAACAAGGTTTCTGAATTAGGAATCAGAGAAGTAATAAAGACTTTAAGTTCAGAAGCAGGGAGAACTTTGTTTATTGAAATAGCCAGAGGTGATAAGTTAGTTGTTGGGATTTTGACCCTCAAGAAAAGGATTTAAATAGCGCACCGTGTTTAAACGGTGCGCTAGATTTTTATTTGATGATAAATTTTGCTTTAAGGTCTGATATTGAAACTTCAAAATCACCAGGTTCAACAACACTTTCATTATTTGCGTTAACAAAAGAAAAAGCCGTTTTATCAATTTTAAAAGTAATCGTTTTGCTTTCGCCAGGGGCAAGGCTTATCTTTTGAAAACCCTTTAATCTTTTTACGTCTGGCGTAATGCTAGCGTACAGATCTGACAGATATAAGTCAACTACTTCTTTACCTTCTCGGTTACCTGTGTTTTTTACATCTACGGTTATAGTAAGTTGATCATTTGCCTTAAGGTTGTTTGAACTCAACTTTAAGTTGCTATAGGCAAATGTGGTATAACTTAAGCCAAAGCCAAATTCGTATTGTGGGTTGTAATCAGCATCATAGTTATAAACGCCTTCAACTACACTTCTGCTTTCAGATGGTTTATGGTTATAATTAGCCAATGAGTTTGGAAACTTAGGATAGTTAAAAGGTAATTTACCTGATGGGTTTTCATCACCAAATAAAATATTCGCCAAAGCATCGCCACCAAAATTACCAGGCAAATAAGCCATTAAAATGCCCTGAATTAAAGGCTCAAATTTACTAATGATACGCGGACGCCCTTCGTTTAAAATTAAAATTACAGGTTTACCGGTTGCCGCTAGCTTTTTAGCATATTCTGTTTGCAAATCAGATAAGTATAGGTCACTTAAGTTACCTGGAACTTCGGTATAGGTATTCTCTCCTACGCAAAACACAATAACATCAGCATCTTTTGCTGCGGCAATTGCTTCGTCCATTTTATCGGCGTATTCCTCAAAATACTTACCATCCATTTTATAACTGACGCCAGGTATAAAAGTGGTGTTTTTTAAACCGTTCTTATTTTGAACTGCTTCTACAATAGTGTTGTATTTTGCAGCAAAATCTTCCACTTTTTCTCCTTGCCAAGAGTAGGACCAGCCACCATTTAAGGTACGCATAGAGTTTGCGTTTGGTCCGGTAACAAGTACTTTAGTCGATTTTTTTAGTGGCAAAATGTTATTGTTGTTTTTTAACAACGTAATAGACTCAACCGTGGCTTGGTAAGCTGCGTCTTCAAACTCTTTACTGCCAAATTTTGGATAGTCTTTATAGTTAGTTACTGGTGTATCAAACAAACCTAATTGGTACTTCAATGTTAATATACGAGTAACTGCTTCGTCAATTCTGCTTTGTTTTACTTTTCCTTCTTTTACTAATGCAATTAAATCATCGCAAAAAGGTTCGTATTTATAGGCAATCATTGACATATCAATGCCGGCATTAATAGCCATCATTACCGCTTCTTTGTTGCTAGTGGCAACACGATCTCTGGCGTACAAATTTTCTATATCACCCCAATCTGTTACAACCACACCTTTAAAGCCCAATTCATTACGTAATAGCTCAGTAAGAATTTTGTAGTTAGCATGTACCGGAATACCATTTATCAAACCAGAATTAATCATGATGGTATGCGCACCGGCATCTATAGCGGCTTTAAATGGAGGTAAATGATATTCGCGTAAAGCTTGGTCTGATATGTATGCAGGAGTTCTGTCTTTACCTGAAGCAGCTACTTGGTAGCCGATAAAGTGCTTTAGACATGAAGCTACATTAAAAGGAGAAGAGATGTTATTGTCATCACCTTCGTATCCTTTTATTACGACTTTACCAATTTCTGAAGTAAGAAAAGGATCTTCGCCATAGGTTTCCCAAATTCTAGGAAAGCGTGGGTCTGGACCTAAATCTAATACCGGAGAAAAGTTCCAAGGAATACCGCTTGCTCTAGTTTCATAAGCGGTTATTTGTGCACCTTTTTTAATTAAATCTAGGTTACGACTAGCCGCTTGGCCAATTTGCTGTGGAAAAAAAGTTGCCCCAGCGGTATAAGTTGTTCCGTGGATAGCATCCACACCGTAAATTATCGGGATGTTTAATCTACCTTTTCCAACTTTTTGAATTCCTGAAATGATTTTATACCATTCTTCTGGTGTTCTAGCTCTGTTATTTGCGGTATTTAGTATCGACCCAACTTTATATTTGTCGAAAGCATCCGCCATTACTTTTGGATCTAACTCCACTGGTTCAAAACTGCTAAAGCGATCTTTACCCTTGGTAATTACATCTAAAGTGACTTGCGCCATTTGACCAACTTTTTCTTCGAGGGTCATTTTAGATACAAGGTCTTTTACCTTTTTATTTACCGGATCCTGAGGTTGTGCAACAACAAAAATAGATTGAGCTGCAAAAAGCATGGTTAAAATTGTTCTCTTCATTTCTTTGAATTATAAATTTCTCTGGTGTTATTGTTTAATGCGCTACTATTATTTTAGTTGTATAATGAGAACCATCCTCTTTACTAACTTTAATAATGTAAACTCCGTCTGCTAAATGAGAGACATCAATTTTGTTTGTTTTGATGGCTTGTAATTTTAAGATGCCACTTGATGCGAAAATTGAAACAGAGCTTACGTTAGCGCCTTGTATATTAATGTATTGACTTGTAGGGTTCGGGTGAATTGTTATTTGTGAGGGTGAAAGCGAAAAATTAACTGCTTTTATACCTAATACTGTTCGTTTTCCGTCTATATCAGTATGGGAAAGCTTATAGTAATTGACTCCTGATACAGGGCTGTGGTCTGTATAGTTATAGTTACTTAAGTTATCATTAAGCTTTATACTTGTTAATGATTCAAAATTGACTCCATCTATACTTCGCTCTAAAACAAAATTGCTGTTTGCTGTTTCAAAACCTTGGTTTCCGTTTGATGCACCTAAAGTGATTTTCCAATTAAGATCTACAGCCGAGTTTTTTATTGAAGCATTATAAGACTGAAGATAAGCTATGGCTAATGCCTGAGGGTCATAGACAACAGGGAGTGACACCGTTGCATGAGCTGAAGAAGCAATAATAGTTGCCTGTCCATAAAAGTTAGAACTGAAAAGCCCATTAGTACTAATATTACCTACACCACTTATACTCCACTGTAGCGTTGGGTTTGTTATTTCAATATGGTCTTTATCAAAAACTTTTACAGCATACTGTACTGGAGTACCATCTGCTATCCTAGTAATTGGATCTACAAACTCAATGGTATAAGGTTCAAGGCTTGTCAGTTTTTTTCCGTAAACTCTGAACTCAAACACAGAATAACCCCATTGAGTTAACCGTTTACTAGCCTTTAAGCGGATATACCTTCCCATACCGGAAAGTGCCCATTCATCTGTTCGGGAACCAGTTTGGGTAATACCCGTTACTGTTTTTATAGTCGTCCAGCTTTGTTTATCTTTTGAAATTTGAATTTCATAATCTTTAGCAGATGCGGTTTCCCATAACACTTGCACTTTAGTTAATTGGTAAGCATCTTGTAAGTCGACAATAAACCATTCGTTATCGCTTCCTTGTACACTCTCCCATCTAGTGCCTGTATTTCCGTCAACAGCGCCAGCAGCGTTAGTGCCAGAAGAAACTTCTATTGGTTTACGCAATGCTAAATTTAGGTTGTCAGCGGTGTAAACCTCAATAGTTACCTTTGTCGATACAGAACCTGAGGTAGCAGTAACTACGTATAAGTTTGGTGAAGTGGCAGAAAATTGGCCATTAGCATTTACCACCCCTCCAATTGTTGACCAAGTAACTCCAGCAGGAGGAGTAAATATATCGCCATACTGATCATAACCTACAACGCTTAGTTGTGTTAGCTCATTTGGGGTTAATAATACTCTTTCAGCGGTAAGGGTTAGCTTATCTAAAACTTTTTGGCTTTTTACTATTATTGGGAAGTTGACTATTAATGAGCCATAAGAAACCGTTAAAGTATATTCGCCAACACTTTGTGGAGTAAACACTCCTTGTTGAGTAATAGTGCCACCGGCATCAACAGACCAGCTTAAACTTTCGGTAGAAGAGTAAGCCAATTGATACTGATCTAAAACATTAGCGGTAATCGCTAGGTTAGTATTTAGGTAGGCCACTAAAGGATTAGGGTTTAATACAATAGAAGTTGCCTCTGGAGCTTTCCAAAAGTCAGTTCCATAAACTTCAAGCTCTTTTATACTGGTACCATAAGCGCTACTTCGTTGCAATGATAAAACTCTAAGGTACCTAGCGGCAACAGGGGCAATATTAAGAACTTCGTTTACTCCAGGACCATTAGTTGTAGAATAAGCAATAGACCAGTTTATTTCATCTACAGATACTAATATTTGGTATGAACGAGCAAAAGAGTTATCCCAAAATAATTTGATTTTGTTAACTACAAATGTGTCTATCAAATCTACCTGAATGTACTCGTTATCTTTAAATGCACTTCCCCAACGAGTAGTGGTTGTACCATCATTAAGACCTTGAGGTAAAGTAGCGGCATTTTCATAGCTACTTGCAAATACAGGTTTATTAAGCGCTAAATTTGTAGCCGTTAGCTCGTCAACATTAACAGTTGCTGTATCTTTTACAGTTCCGCCATTACTTACTTTTATTTTGTATTGCCCTACGCTATTAGCGGTAAATGTACTGCCAGAAAGTGAGCCATTTGTGCCTGCAATAATTTCATAAGTTAAATTAGAGCTTGGGAAATCGACACCAAATTGGTCTTTAGCATTGGTAGTAAAAGTGATGTTTTCTCCTTTTATTAAGGAAGTTTGTTTAGGCGATATCACTACAGAAGCTAATTTAATGCTCTCTTCTACCAGAAAACTAGCCGTAGTAGTAAAGTTGCCAACTTTAACTTTTACAGTTGCACTGCCGTAATTTGTGGGGGTAAACGTACCGCTACTGTTAACTGTACCTTCGCCAGTTTGCAACTCAAATTGTGGGGTTATCTGAAATTCGTCTCCAAACTGATCATAACCTTTTGCTGTTAAAGTCTTTGACTCACCCTCTTTCATCTGTGCAAAGTTTGGAGTTACATCTATGCCAAATAAAGCAGGTGTAACTCCAATTGGAGGTACTCCGTAAACTTCAAACTCAAAAAGAGAATAACCGTAAATTGAAGATCTTTGTAGCCCCTTCATTTTAATATAACGAGCTGTTTTATTGATCTCTTGAATTTCAGTTTTACCTAAACCATTTACTGTTTTCACAGTTTCCCATGTTACGGCATCATTTGATATCTGAATTTCATATAAACTGGCATAAGCATTTTGCCAAACTATAGAAAGGTAGCTGATAAACGATGGCGTTTGTAGGTCAACATAAATCCATTGATTATCAGAGTGGGCACTACCCCATCTTGTGGTGTAATTTCCGTCGGTTGCACTTACGGTTTTTGTGCCTACATTTTCTTCTGAAGAAGAATAAGCAGTTTTACCCAAAGCAATATTTCTAAACTTAGGAGTTAAGTACACCTCTTTGCTATAAAGTTGACCGCCAGCAGTTGCTTTTATGTTATATATACCAACTTCCTGTACGTTTAAAATCGAATCTGATTTTACTTTATCTGTCCCTTTAAAAATCTCCCATGTAACTGGAGTTAAAAATGGTTGGTTATACTGGTCTTTCATGTCTAAAGTGAAATTAACAGTAGTCCCTTTTTCAATATAATAATTATCAGCAGGCAGTAAACTAGCAGTTGTAAGTTCTGGTAAGCTGTTTATTTTTAAAGTGATGTTTTGAGACAAGCCCGCGGTTGATACGCTAACTATACTTTCTCCGATTGAACTTGGAGCACTAAAAACACCGGTATTTAAAACTGTACCATTACCGTTTGTACTCCAGCTAAATGGTGCATCCATGGTTGCACCATATTGATCTAATAATACAGCTGTTAAAGTGGCATCTGTACCTGGTGCTACTACATTGTTGTGAGGTGCTGTTATTTCAATTTTGGTGGCAATTGGGTTATCTGAGTAAACAGTAAGTTTATTTGCAGGAGCTTTTATCTCTAAAATCTCGCTACCGTTTTGATAAAATTTAACTTTTTTCTCTGTATTTTCTGGGTTATAAACCATGTAGGTATAAACACCAGTAACGGGGTGTTTGTAGGTAGTAGCTGTGGGTACATCCGCATTTATATCCCAACATATATCACCATAAGTTCTATGCGAATGTGTAGTAAAGTAGGTAATACCGCCAGTATCTGTATTTTTAACAACAGGCATTTGTGCATCCCACAGTCTATCAAATACGGAGGCTGCGCTATCCGGATTAAATATTTGCAAGTAAGAAAGCACAACGTTACCTAAGCCAGACTCAGTGCTTAACGATGATGTTGTTCCTGTTTGGGTTTCCCATCCCTTAATATCTTTATATTGCCACATTTGGCTATAATCCCATTCGGCGAAGTTTAAATCTTCATACAGATATTTTAAACCGGGTGTAATTGGTAACCACTGTATGGAGTGCATCCAAACAGGATCTCCAGAAAACCAGGTCCACCAGCCAATCCCCTGTGTGGTAAGGTTACTGTTGTAAGGCTTATCATAACGAGTGTAATCTATATTTTCTTTATCTCTATCAAACCAATATTCTGCTGTTCCACGGGCTTCTAAAGTCCATCCAAATATTCCGGCATCACGCATTTCTTTGTTTCCGGTAGCAACACCAAGCATATACATACCGGCCCAGCTTTGCATGGCTTCAGAAGTAGATTCTTGCCCATTTCCATTGGCAGAGCCTAAACCACCTGCGTAAGAGTGACCACTCCAAGGGTCAAGCGTACGAAACATTGGGAAATCATTGTCATTTCTATCCCAATTGGCATAATCCTTTACTAAAAGGGTAGCCATCTCACCATATTTATTTTTAAAGTCTTCGTCAAACAAAGCCAAAATCCCGCTTGCTAAAGTGAAGTATCCGTAATGGAAATGATGGTCATTAAATGCATCCGAATCGTAACTTGTATTATAGCCAATTAGAGCACCCCAACGTTGGTAACGAGCAAAAAAGTAACTGCTTTCGCCAGGGGTATAGGTAAGCCAATTACTTAAAGCATCTTTTAAACGGGTTTTGCATTTTTCGTACAATTCGGTTTCGCCCATTTCATGCGCAAACGTCATGTACATTGCCATTTGAATTAAGCCTTTACCGCCCCAATAAGTATCAGAACCAAAGCCACCTTTATTGGCATAATCAGAGATCATTTGTTTCATTCTCTCTTTTTGGTAAGGATTATTTAGGTTGTTATCAACTAATGGATTTGCAAAAAACGGGAGCATTCCATTAAACTTATAGGTAATATCAAACGTTTTCCCGGTAGCCATTTTCATCTTACCCCTTGGAGTAAGGTACTCTAAGCCGGTAAAGCCAAAATTGATAACTGAATTTTTATAGTGATGAGGAATAAAACCTTGTAATACGTTTGTTTGGGTTTTTCCTTCAAGGTTTTCTGTTTGTAAAGTCCACGTGGTTTTTACATCACCAGTGGGTTCATTATAATCCCAACTAACAGTTGTGTTTCTTGGGATAGTATAAGCATACTCGGCAAAAGTGTTGAAATCTGCCTTTGAAGGTAGTACGCCAATAGATAAGTATTGCTTTGCAACGTCTTGATACCTAACTTCAATTAGGTTGTCTTTTTGGGTGAAAGTTGTTCCTTCCGGAGCAAATATTCCATATATATCACCACCAATGTCTATTGTAAACTTGCTGCCAACATAGGGTAATGTTATTACTTGACCACTAGCATCATTTAAAACACCAGTGCCAATTTTTAATTGTAAGGTTAGGTTTTTTGATTCGACCCAAGTAAATGGAACACCATGTACAGATGTAACCAACATTTCCTTATTGCCGTCTTTCATTAAAAAACTCAATCCCCAATCATTCCAGCTATCTGCATCTGCAGATGTTGGTTTAAATTTTTCTCCTGAAACTTCTATTTTAGAATTCCATTTCATTTCACGGCCTGTAGCCTCCCATGCTCGCGGATAGGCTACAAAAAAACCATATTCTTCGGCATTTACTACCTGCGGATATGACCATAAGTTTCCAGAGTACTGGCTAACTAATAAATCTGTCCACCAGTCATTTGTAGGGATAGGTTTCCCATTATTTTTATCAGTAATATATAATTTGCGGTTTTCCATTAACCGACTTTGATCCCCGTTTCTTTCGCTGGTTCTGCTTTTATAAAGCGGTGTATAGCTAGCATAGCTACCATTACCTACATTGATTGGTTCTTGAGCATAGGCAATACTTATGCTTCCTGCTAATAAAAGCAGTAAAAAAAACGAAGGTTTAAACCTCATAATAAAATTAGATTGAAGAAGCTTTTATTTTATAAAAAACTTATTAGGTTAAAGTTGACTGCCTTCTTTAAAGCAGTTGTATTAGGTGTTAAATTGGTTTTGCAAGATTAAAAAAAACCATTCCTCATTAATGATGAGGAATGGTTTTTAATTATTATTCTACAATTAATCTTAAGGTTTGTCCTTCAACATTAACTAAATAAAGACCTGAAACTAGTTGTGTTGATATAGATACAGTTGCTGTACCAGAAACCACATTTACATTACCTTGGTAAACAGACTTACCTAATAAGCTAGTTATGCTTACAGCAACTTGACCATCTTGTTGGTTAGCTAAGCTTAGGTTAAATTTATTGCCTTGTAAAGGGTTAGGGTATAAAACAGAATTTGCCGTTTTAATATTTACTTGTTGGCTTTTTACACCTAAAACTTTGCTAGTACCGTTTAAGTCTACTTGGGTTAATCTGTAGTAATTAGTACCATTGCTTGGTGTTGCATCAACATAAGTGTAGTTTAAACGAGTATTACTGTTGCTGTTTTTTGAAGCGAATTGTGCTACTGTAGTAAATGTTATACCGTCAGTACTTTTTTCTACTATAAAGTGGCTGTTATTTAATTCAGAAGAAGTTGACCAATTTAAAGCAACTTGACCATTGGTTTGTAATTTAGTATCAAAACTGATGAGTGAAACAGGTAAAACAACTGCAGCAGGTGTGCCCATTATAACCATTTCGAAAATAGAGTACCCGTAAATACCTGACCTTACTGTTCCATACATTCTTACGTAACGCCCTGTACCTGTAACTGCCCAGTCATTTTGAACAGCTGTGTTTCCGGTTACAGTTTTAACGGTTGTCCATGAACTTGCATCATTAGAAACTTGAATTAAATAATCTGCAGCTTTTGCGTTCTGCCATGTGATATTAACATTAGTTATATCATATGACTCTTGTAGGTCAACATAAATCCATTGTGGATCGCTGAAATCACTTTCCCAACGTGTTCCTGCATTACCGTCAAAAGCTAGACTTGCCGCTCCTTTTACATCAGTTGAAGCAGTACTTGTTTTGCCTAATGCTAGATTTGCTGTAGCACAACTTCCAACGGTAAAACTGTGTTTTGTAGCACTATTATCTTTATTTCCGCCGGTAGGCATGCTATATGTAAAGTAAAAATAAATTAGTGTACCCTGTGCCGCAGTTAATTGATAAGGCGTGTTTGGCGTAATTGTATTTGCGCCCATGGCTGCGCCTGGGTCTGTACCATAATAAAATAGTAATGTTGAACTACCTACTGTTGGCCTGTTAGGGTTAGGTATAAATGTGATCGTTGGGTTGTTGTTATCCCATGAAAATTTATAAGTATAGTCACTGTCTTTTCCTAAACCACCACAAGAAGGTGTGATTACAGGAATAGAAGAAACAAGCGTTATTGGAGATGAAATTGTAAAGTCACCATCATCATCAATTGCTTTTGCAGTAACAATATAACTACCGTTTGTAACACCAGTCCATGTGTATGTGTAAGGTGCTGTTAAATCTTCGCCAAGTTTTGTTGCACCATTGTAGAATTCAACTTTCGTAACTGTACCATCAGTATCGGTTGCAGTAGCTGCGATATTAAAAGTTGCAGGACTAGTAAGAGAAGTATTGTTTCCTGGACTAGTGATACTTACAGAAGGAGCAACGTTGTTTCCTGGGTTTACACCATAAACTTCTAATTCATAAATTGAATAGCCGTATGGGAGTTGTCTTAGGGTACAGTAGATTCTTACATACCTTCCGGAGGCTGTTAAACCGGTATAATCGTTGTTACTAATAGTGTTGCCAGTTATGGTTTGTATAGCTGTCCAGCTAGACGCATCATTAGAAACTTCAACCTTAAAATCTTTTCCACCTGCAGCTTCCCAATAAATGTTAACCCTGCTAATATTATGTATAGCTCCAAGATCAACATATAGCCACTGTGTAAAATCTCCCTGGGCACTTTCCCAACGATTAGGACCTGTAATGGTGCCGTCAACAACGGAAGAAGCACCGTTTCCTGATGAGATAAATACAGATTTGCTTAATGCCACATTAGTTTGTGCACTTGCGAAAGTTGCGCAAGACAAAAGGAGTGCGAAAAAAAAAGTAATTTTTTGTTTCATGATTTAATTGTTAAATGAATATATTGGTTAGTAATATTTATTAGGAGCTTCCAAAAGCTTGAACAATATTAGATTAAATGAGTTTAAAAAAACAATTTTCCACTACAACAAAACCCCTACAACCTTAATTTTTATACAACAATTAAGGTTGTAGAGGCCTATTTATATTATAAGTTTTGGTCAAGCCACTCAATTCTTATATTTAGCCAAGTTTTAATCTGTTTTACTTCGGCATCGTAAGTAGGTAGTATAACAGCGTTAGGCCAAACATACTTACCAAGGATATCCCATTTTATAAAGTTTTTTTGTTGAGATAAGTTTAAATAGAGCGCTTGTTGATCAATTTCTTCTAGCATCTCTGGTATTTCTTTCTTTTTAATTTCATCCCATCTGGCTCTTACTTTAGCTTCAAAAGCCGGGTCTTGAAATAGTCTATTAAACCAAACGCCATCTTTTACCCACCAGCCACTTGCACCTTTTGCGTTTGAGTAATCAACATTACCCATACTCAAGTCAAAATCCCATAAAGGACCCATTCCTAATTTACCATCACGGTCTTTATAGTAGTACATACTGCTATAACCTTTTGAGTCCTGGTTTTTCACCAACTCTTCTACTAAAA
This sequence comes from Pelobium sp., assembly GCA_037968815.1. Lineage (GTDB taxonomy): Bacteria > Bacteroidota > Bacteroidia > Sphingobacteriales > Sphingobacteriaceae > Pseudopedobacter. The sequence continues at coordinate 328,529 of JBBKWF010000002.1, forward strand.
ACCAACTGATAAAAGAGTTTACGTTTATATATTTTGCATATCCGTTTTCGGGATCTGTAAAATTTGATGAGAAAATAGCTGTTTCCGTATCTTGGATGTAGTTCTTAATATAAGTGAGTTGGGCGGAAGTTATATCTTCAGGAGATTTAATGGTAAAGGGTAAATTCTTTTGCGTTCTAAACCAAAAATCTTCGTCTAAACGTTGATCAAGCTCTAATAAATAACCTCCTGTAATTTTATTAGCAGTTATATCCTCTTCGTCTAGCTCGGTAATATCTATTCTGTCAGTACCTACCTCCATTTGTTCGGTTAATAAATAACTACCTAAATGTTCTCCGTTTATAATCACCTCAACAGGGATAGAAGGAGGTGTAAAATCTGCACCTATTTTCCTACCCAAGTTAAAAACGGTACTTGTTCTCATTAGTGTTTTATCAGAATAGTTAGCCAGTAGCACCCACTCTTTTGCGGTTGGCAAGCCTAATATTTTTGCTTTACTATCAAGTTTTATTTTGTAAGGCTTTTTAGGCATACCCCAAGTAGAGTTTCCACGCCCTTTAATCCTTAATGAGTATGGAGCGGTTACTTCTTCAAATTGCTGGTTTGCATCAATTACTAAACTGCCATTTACATAATCATCTTTAGATACTACTGGACTTTCTGTGGTGATATTGAATATGGGGATACCGGTATAATGAAGAACCTTTACAGTATAGTTTTTTTGTGTCCCATTTTTATAAGCCACATTGTAAATAACAGGCTCAGAAAAATCGTTGACAGTTATGCCACTTGTTTGGGTTTCTCCATTGGCACTAACTACAGCATCGTCTCCTGCAAAAGAAATAATTAAAGACTTTGACCCGTTAACAGCAGGAATTACAGCTTGTACTTGATCACCGTTTACGGTGCATATAAGATCTGATATTAAGCTACTATTGTTCTTTGTTTCAAATTTAAAAGTTGTAAAAACTTCTTGCTGTTCACTGGTTTTTTTGACCTTATCTTTCTTACAACCAATAAAGGCTATAACAAAAAACAGATATAGTATGTTTTTTCCCACGTTTGTTTAGGTTAATATTGGTTATTAGCTTGGAATAAATTAAAGCAACCGAGTATAATCAATTGTAATTGATAGGTGCTTTATAAAAGAAAAGCCGAAGAACCAACTCTATAAAAATTAGTTCTTCGAGCTATAATTAGTTAAATCGCAACCAGTTTAAACAAGTTGTACCGCTAATCATTTTAATTCTTACGGTATGCTTTCCTTTGGTAAGAGAAAGAGCATTATTACTGGTTTTCCAAATGTAATCTTCACTCGTGTTTGGCAACTCAATAGTCTTTGCAGAAGAGCCGTCAACGGTTAATTCTATAGAAGCATCACGGTAAGAAGCATAACGGAGGTCAAAACTGTAATTACCATCTGAAGGGACTTCAATCTGATATTCCATCCATAAGTCACTGAAAAAGTCAAAAACTTCAACAGTACCAGATTTATCAGTTGTAGGTCTTATATGTACACTAGATAACCATCCGCTTGTTGTAGCAGAGGCAGAAGAGTTTAAATTAACATAATGAGCAGCTGGGAAAGCTTCCCCTTTTGCATAGTATACGCTTTTGTCAAATGTGGATAGGTTTACATATACAATACCTGCGTCAGTTAATCCGTAAGGCTGACTTTTAGTAAGAAGTTGCATAAAGGGATAAGTGTCAACAGCTCCGTTTGTACGGGGAATAAACCAAGCATAATGTAAGACATCAGGGTTTACTTCCATGTAGTTTAGTACATCAGCCATATATTTTATTTGTTGAGTTGCACTTGATATGCTTGGTTCCCAAGCACAAAACTCTGTCATCCAGATTTTTTTATTGTACTTTTTAAATCTCTCCACATAAGATTTAAAGGCAGAAGGAGAAGCCATATAACTATGTAAAGCGATACCATCAAAATCTGAAAGAGGTACTAATTCAAAAAACTCATCTAACCATTTTATTGGATCTTCATAATTTGCTAATGTTCCATAATTCATTGCTGGCGAAATGATTTTCATATTCAGCTCGTCGGCCAGTGCTTTAACTTCCGGAAAAAGCTCAGCAGCTCTCTGCGGTGTCATATTTGCCTGATCTGTTAAATTAGGCTCGTTATAGGCTAAAAGATACTCACACTCAGGATGTCTTTCTTTATAAGCTCTTATCCTGTCTTTATTGAAACTACCGTTCCAAGTCATTGGAAAATAACTCATTCCTTTTGAAGTGGTAGCATCATCTAGTTCTGTTGGGATGTCATTTCCCCAATTATAAAACCAAGAAACTCCTGGAGAAAGTAAATTCACATCCTCCAGAAGTTGAAAGCTGTAAGAAACTCCTCTTTTCTCACTACGGCTTTGTTTATTAACCACAGTAACTTCCGCATCTTTATCTTTTATAGATTTGTTGCTTTTTTTACAGGAAATTATTGAAACAGAGATTAAAAATATTAAACAACTAAAGGTTAGTTTTTTCATCTTTTTTTAAATTTATACTCTTAACTATTTTTGATAGACCTTTACATAATCAACATACATATTTGCGCCTCCTTCAGGAACTGCTGTAATTCCGTTTGAGCTTAAAATCCCTGTAAATCTACCACCTACAGCTAAGTTTAACAGAATAAAAAAGTCTTTATGAAAGTATAACCCCGGTGATTTATCATTAGTTTTACTTGAGATACCCATATAAAAATAAGGGTCTGCATTAGGGTTTTTATCTAAATCAACATACATCTTAACGGCCTGATCATCCCAAATCATGGTGTACAAATGAAAGTCATCTTGTAAACTATAAGGTGCTGTGGCATTGTAAGCATAACTTGGGTTGTTTTGCCAAGTTGGTCCCCAGTGACAGGCGCCGTTGAAAAGAGTTTCTTGCGTATTAGCGCTTATTCCATTAGCATGTCCCATTTCAAGAATGTCAATTTCTCCACATTTTGGCCACCCAACTTGGTCATAATCATTACCCATCATCCAAAACGCTGGCCACAGTCCATTTTTAGTTTTTGGCAGTTTAATACTAGCCTCTATTTTACCGTATTTAAAGTATTGTTTTCCTTTTGTGGTTAAACGGCCTGAAGTAAAACTTTTCCCTCCAAAACTTTCTTCTTTAGCGGTGATGATCAAACAATTTTTTTCACTAGAAGGTTCTTTTCCTATAGAAATGTTTTCTCTTCTGTAATATTGTAGCTCTAGGTTACCACCACCGTTACCATTAACCTCAATATTCCAGTTTTCCTCATTTAGGGTCGGGTCTGTAAATAAATCTTGCCAAACTAACTTATATCCTTGGTTCTCTCCAGAACCGTCAGGAATTACGTCAGATTTATTGCTACTACTGCAACTGGCAAAAAATAGCATGCCCATTAACACTAATATGTTGTACTTTATTAACTTCATGATTAATTTTTTGGATCTCTTAATCAAATAGATCAATAGAATTGATTTCGAGATTTTTTGAAATAATTAGGTGTAAATAATTACCCGTTTTTTTGTTTAAAATAAAGTAAGAAGCGCATTCCCTTATCAGGAAATGCACCTTTTTACTTTATAATCACAATTATTTTGCAGCTGGTTTATAGAAGAAAATTCCATCTATATCCAATTTAGTACCTGCAACTGGGCCACTTAATACTGCTAATAAATTACCGCTATTGAAACCCGCAGATGTATACCTTAAACCTTTATCTTTCAGCACAGATACTGGGATCTCAATTTCATGCCACTCGCCATCGCGAGTAAAGTTAGTATAAGGAGCAACGCCTTCAAAGTCAGAAGCACCGATGGTGATTTTAGCTGTATTTGTTCCGTCAAATAAAAGAATCTGGTGAGTAGCATTGTCTTTACTTTTCATTGCGAAACGTAATTTATAATCGTCTGTTAATGCATCTAATTTAATGGTTTTAGTACTTGCTGGAGAAAATCCGCAACCAGACCAACCCACGCTGTTTACCACTAAGCTTGTCCATCCTTCAACTTCTCCAAAAGAATTAGGGCCTACAGAAGAACCTGCAGAATAAGTTGATTCCCAAATGTATAAAAACATATTTAGGTCATCCGTACGGAAATCCCCTTTTATTTTTGAAGCTATTTTTTTCTCGGTTGTTGCATCTAAAGCAATAAGGTAATAGTCGCTACCTTTTAATGAAGCAGAAGTAGTTCCTCCAGTTCCATCACCGTCACCTGGCTCTTCGGTCTCTTCTTTTGTAGTATCATCTTTTTTAGAACAAGATGTTGTGGTGAAAGCTATAAATAGGATAGCCATTAAAAATAATGATAATTTTTGCTTTTTCATTTTGTAAAATTTAAATTGTTATTAGTTGGTTAATTGTTTCTGTTTATAATATTTAGTTTGGACCTAAAGAGCCCAAATTGATTTCTTCTTGAGGGATTGGGAATAATTCGCTGGTGCCTTTGATAAAAGGAGCCATTGCTTCTTGCACTTCTGTGGTTTCTGAAGCTTTGTAAGCGTCCATAATTTCTTTTGCTTCTCCCCAACGCACTATGTCGTACCAACGGTGACCTTCCATAGCAAGCTCTACACGGCGCTCATGACGTACTGCTTTACGTAGATCTACTTTTGTATCTGTATATCCTCTGTAATTTGGGAATGCCGGAAGTATAGATGAATTTCCGTTACGAGCTCTTGCTCTTACTTCTTCTAAAGCAGTTTTTGCTTCGGTAAGTTTGTTGTTTTCAATACAAGCTTCTGCGTACATTAATAAAACATCTGCATAACGGATAATTTTATTATTTATAGGACCACGACTTGGGTGTGATAAAGAAAACACAATACCGCCAGGTCCATCTTCCATCATAGCATATTTTTTATTTAAGTAACGACTACCAAAATAAATTTCCTGCTCAGGACTTTGAATTTGTGCCGAAGTTGGATTGATGATGGTTTCGTCTCTTCTAGGATCACCAGTTTCATACTCGTTGTATAAGTTTTGAGTTGGTTTGTTGAAACCCCAGCCTGCAACAGGACTAATTAAAGTAGAGCGTGAACGAGTCAAGATAACGTTAAAACTACCTCTGGTAAATCCAAATCCTTCGCCATAATCACTAGTTGGATCAGCCATGTATTGAATTTCAAAAATAGATTCTCTACCGTTTTCACCAAGAAGCGTAAAGTTGTCTTTATAGTTAGTTACCAAGTTGTACTCTCCATCAATTCTTGCTTGTTTTACTACTTCTTCTCCCCACTTTTCTGCTTCGGGATAGTTTTGAACACTTAAATAAGCTTTAAGTAACATTGCTTGAGCAGCCCCTTTAGTAGCTCTACCTAAATCTACTACTGGGTATTCACTTTTCTTCCATAGTTTAACTTCAGCATCTTTTAAATCAGTGATAATTAAATCATAAATTTCTGTAGATGTTGCTTTAGGCTGATTCCATTGTGCTGAACTTTCAATTACGAAATCTACTTTAGGTACACCTCCAAAAACTCTAACTAAACGGAAGTAATAATATGCTCTTAAAAACTTTGCTTCGCCAATTAAACGGTCTTTTAAACGCTGATCCATTGTTGCATCAACCTCTACATTTGGCACTTGTGATAATACAAGGTTACAACGAGCAATACCTTGGTATTGTGCTCTGTAGAAATCTAACAAAAACTCGTTGTTAGATTGGGTTTTAAAGTTTTCCATGTCGTAAACAGATGACATATCAGAAATACCTTGGCCACCTTTTAAAGCATCGTCAGAAACTACATCGCCAATAAAAAATTCGCTAAAGTAAGTGCTGTTATACTGCCATGTGGCAGGAACGTATGCTGCGTTAACAGATTGTATAGCGGTTTGTCCGTTCGAAAAGAAATCTTCTAAATTGGTTATACCTGGTGATTTTTCCACCAACCATTTATCGCATGAAGTAACAAGTAATGCTACTGAAAATGAGAATGTTATAAATATTTTTTTAGATATATTATTCATGGCTATGATTAAAAATTGATGTTAGCGCCTAAAGTTATTGTTCTTGATTGCGGGTAGTTACCAAAATCTACACCTCCACCTATTTCTGGGTCGTAACCGGTATATTTTGTAAACGTTAGCAAGTTGCTACCCGCTACATATAATCTACATTTGTTTATTCCCTTTATAGAAGCGGGTAAAGTATAGCCTAACTGCACATTTTTTAAACGTAGGTAAGATCCGTTTTCCACATACCTGCTTGATTCAAACTTATTTACGGAATTATAAGGGTTAGGGATGTCACCTGTTAAGTTATTTGGTGACCATGCGTTACGCATGGTTGTACTTAAAGTAGCATCTGCACCAGTGCCTTCTGTACGCATACGTACTGCATTAAACAGTTCGTTTCCGGCAACACCTTGGAAAAACAGCTGAACATCAAAGTTGTTCCAATCTGCGCTCATGTTTAAGCCATAAGTTAACCATGGAAATGGGTTTCCTATTTGTTGCTTATCAGAATCGTTTATTAAACCATCATTATTTAGATCTTTATATTTTGCGTCTCCTTGGTGGTAAGAAATTGCGTTAGGATCGTATCCAAATAAATGATCGGTTGCTTCTTGATCAGATTGGTAAATACCTTCATATTGGTACCCCCATAAGGCAAATAATGGTAAACCTACATCACTTAAACTAAAAGTTCCGTAAATTTTTTCGCCTCCATTTAAAGCAGTAAGCTCGTTCTTAATAAACGAAACGTTACCTGTAATGTTATAACTTAATGTTTTCCTTTTTACTTTAGCTTGGTTTTGGTAGGTTAATGTAAGCTCAATACCTTTGTTTTGGACCGTACCAACATTTGCTACTGCATCATAACGGTTACCCGCGTAAGCAGGGCCTTTTACAGTTAAAAGCATATCTTTTGTGTCTCTTAAAAATAAATCTACTGTCCCAGAAAATTTGCTTTTGTAAAGTCCGAAATCTATACCGGCGTTATATTGCTCGGTTCGTTCCCAAGTACCACCCTTATTAACATAAGTTAAAACAGTTGCTCCACTTGCTAATTGCTGGTCTTGCCCTAATACATAATCAACAAAAGTTGGTCCAGTGTTAAACATTTTTAATACAAAATTATCTCCACCAATTTTCTCATTACCTATTTGGCCGTAACCGAAACGTAATTTTAAGTAGTCAACAACCGTATTGTTTTTCATCCATTCTTCTTCATTCACTTTCCAAGCTAAAGCAGTTGATGGGAAATAACCCCAAGGACTTTCTTGGAATTTACTTGATCCATCTGCTCTAAAATTGAATGTCGCTAAGTACTTACTGTCGTAAGCATACTGTAACCTGCCTAATAAAGAAAACATTCTTGTTCTGGCTACTCCGTCAGAAGCAAACGTTCTATCTTCTGTAGTTTGTGATAAATACCAGTTTGTGCTCTCTGGGTTTAAGATTGATGCACCTGCACCACCTATTGAATAATAATTGTACTGCTCAGTAATTTGACCTCCCATTATAGAGAAGCTGTTTTTACCAATTTCTTTAGCGTAAGTAAGAATGTTTTCAAAACGTACTACAGAAGACCTTGACATATTGCTAGATAAAAAGTTGTTATCCATACCATCATAACTTGAATAGCGATAAGCTGATTTAAACAATTTGTTTCTGTTGTTGTTTAAATCCATACTTACATCTGATCTAAAAGTTAAATCTTTTAAAGGCTTAAGTTCTAGGTAAACATCACCTACTATTCTTTCTCTTTTATCTGATGGAAAAGAGTTTTCTACCATTGAGAAAGGATTAGTAACATTTTGGAAATTTGAAGAAGCACTAATCTGCCCGCCTAAATCTTTTCCGTTAAGATTAACTGCACCTGCTGGGTAATGCGTAGGGTCCCAAGGAGCCATAGCTAAAGCAGCAGATAGTATTGATGCGCCTGGACTACTGCTATTGTTCATAGCATTTCTACCTTCAGACGGTACGAAAGAAAGGTTTTGTCCAACTTTTAACCAATCTTTTATCACACGTGATGAGTTGATTCTTAACGTAAGTCTTTTAAAGTTAGAACCTATAATTGTACCTTCTTGATCAAAATAACTGCTACTCATAGAGTAACTGCTTTTTTCGCTTCCGCCGTTAAATGCAACGTAGTAATTCTGAATTAGCGCATTTTCTTGGAAAACCTCATCTTGCCAGTCTGTTTCAACAGCATTATAACTAAAACCAGTAGGGTTGGTTGTTGATTTGATTGTTGGGTAATATGGAGAAGCTCCTAAACGGTATAGGCTTAACCAAGAATTAAAACCTTTGGTGTCATAAAAATTAGACTGAGAAGCTCTACCATCTAAATCAATAATAGTTTCAGCAAACTCTTTACTTTTCATCAGATCAAGCTTATTCCACCTGTTCTGAATACCAGTGTAAGCATCAAAAGAAATGGTCGACTCGCCTTTAGTCCCTTTTTTAGTAGTTACTATAATTACCCCATTTGCACCTTTTGATCCAAAAATTGCAGTAGCCGAAGCATCTTTTAAGATTTCTGTTGAAGCAATATCGTTAGGGCTTAAAAAAGAGATGTCATTTAAAATAACCCCATCTACTACATATATAGGAGAGCTATCATTTACAGTACCTATACCACGTATACGAACAACCGCTGCAGCACCAGGCTGACCCGAGTTGGCGTTAACCGTTACACCAGCTGCTCTACCTTGTAATGCTTGATCTAAGCTGGCAGCGGGCGTTTTTTGTAGGTCTTCTGCTTTTATTGAAGTTACGGCGCCGGTTAAGTCACTCTTTTTAACAGTTCCGTACCCAATTGCAACAACCTCGTCTAGCATTTGAATATCCGAATCTAATGAAACGTTAATTGCAGTTGTTCCGGATACTTTACGTTCTTGAGTTTTAAAGCCTAAGAATGAAAACACTAATGTTTCCCCACTGGCAGTAGCAATGGTGTATTTTCCATTAACATCTGTTTGAACAGCTATATTAGTATTACTTTTTAGAGCTATCACTACACCTGGTAGAGGTAAGCCGTCATCAGAAGCTGTAACCTTTCCTGTAACCTGAAGGCTTTGTCCAAACGCAAAGTAACTTGCACAGGAAAAAAAAGTCAGCAATAGTAGAACTATTTTTTTCATTTAAGTTTAGTAAGTTGGTTTATTATTTAAGTTTAAGGCTTTCTAATTGGTGATGTAAAATAGCTGGTAACTATTGTAATCTTAAAAATGCACTGAGAACAAATATACGGAATCAATGAGGGGTACTATAAATTTTCTATTGCACAAAACTACAACATTTAAAAAAAATCGCCCCTACAATAGTACAACAAAACCGTATTTATCGCACTTATAATAGTTTTTAAGCTTTATTTTGTTCAATGCGGTTTTTAAGAGGAAATTGGATTTCTGTCGCTGTAAAGGATGAGGTTTTAACAATGAACTATATAAAATCATAAGTTTTTTATTTGATTTTAGGGAAGTTTAGTTTGTTTGAACGTCTGTTTTTTAATGTAACTTCACTTTATCTAATTAGTATCTCATTTAGAATCAGGTTTTATTTGAAATAACTTCGTTTCTTTTCAAGCACTTGCACAGGTGTTTATTTTTTATCATTAAACAAGTACAGAAACTTTATGATTTTTAATTGTTGTAGCATAGTTTATTTTATCAATTATCTCTACCATGTTTCTATCAATAATTATAGGGTCTAATTTTTATGTGTTATATTATTGATAATAAGTTGATTATGATCGTGATGTTTTTTGACAGTAAAAACTTTCCATTTGGGAGTGAAAGGTTTTAGAAAAATAGAGTTACAACAGTTTTTTAAAAAGTGCGTTTTAAACCATACTCCTTTTATTTTAATTTGCCACATTAATTAATATTCACTTTCTTTATAAGAACCAATATGAAATTTTAATCGTTAATCTATAGATGAAATACTTCTACTCGCTTCTACTAACGGTATTTTGCTTGCTATCCTATGCACAAAACCCAATTGGGATTCCACAAATAACTACCTATGAAAGTGTAGATTATAAAGGAGGATCTCAAAACTGGGATATCGACCAAGACAAGAATGGAATATTGTATTTTGCCAATAACGAAGGACTTTTAACATTTGATGGTCGCCATTGGAAGCTATATCCTTTACCACATAACACCATTGTTAGATCTGTAAAAATAGCAGAAGACGGTAAAATATATGTTGGAGCACAAGATGAAATTGGTTATTTCTTTCCTGATAAATCTGGTGTATTAAAATTTCACTCTCTTCAGGATCAAATCCCTGAAAAAGACCGTCATTTTTCTGATATATGGAATATAGCCATAACAAGTGATGGCGTGTTTTATAGAACTACCGATAGAATTTTCCATTTTAAGACCGACGGTGTTAAAGTTTATAAGCCAAGTCATTTGTGGGAATATATGGGAGAAAATGATGGGAAGCTTTATGCACATGATAGCGGTAAGGGACTTCTGGTATTCAATAATGGAAACTGGGATGTTTTAGCCCCTCAAAGCCATTTTTTACAAGATATTATTACTTCGGTGCTTGACTATTCAAAAGATACATTATTAGTAAGCACATTGAAAAATGGACTTTATTTGATGGGGTCCAACTTTTTCTTGAAAAAACAAACACGGTACGATGAGGTTTTTAAAAGAGACCGTATTTATAACCTTATTAAGGTAAACCCACATTGGTACGCTATTGCTACTTATTCTGGCGGTTGTTATATTATCGATAAAAGTGGAAACATTATACAACAATTTTCTTCAAAAGAAGGGCTATATAAAGATAACGTTCGACGTATTTTTTTAGATAGGAATAAGAATTTATGGCTCGGATTAAATGAAGGTATCAACCTTATTGCTTTTGATAACGCCGTTAAATACATTTATCCCGATAGAGATAAGCAAATAAGTAGTTACGCTACATTAATACATGATAAAACACTTTATATTGGTACCACAAACGGTGTTTTTTCAAATGATTTGTCGGGTACGGGTTCAGATTTAAGCTATGCTAAGCAAAATTTTAAAGTAGTAAGTAATAGCAGTGGACAAATTTGGAGTTTAAGAGAGCTTAATGGTCAGGTACTTGCTGGAACAGAGGACGGAGCCTTAAAGGTGGAGAAAAACAACGGAAAATTAATTTATAATGGCATAGGAACATGGTTGTTTGAGCCTTTTGCCCCTATTTCTGGGTTTTCTACTGATATAATAGCGGGTACTTATCGCGGTTTACAATTGTTGTCTTTTAATAACAGTAACTTTTCAAACGAAGGAAGTATTAATGGTATTGAAGAGGCGTTGCGTTTCGTTGTTTTTAAAGATAATGCAATATGGGCATCTCACCCTTACAGAGGTATTTATAGATTTAAACTTTCAACTGATAAAAAGCGTATTGTTAAAACTGAAATTTTTACAGAGAAAAATGGACTTCCATCATCTTTAGGGAATTATATCACAAAAATTAAAAACCGAATATTTGTAGCTTCACTCAACGGTATATTCGAGTTTGACGCTAATACCCAAAAATTTAAAAAATCTGAATGGCTCAACTCAATAATGAAAAACAAAGTCTATCATTATTTAAAAGAAGATAAGTTTGGCAATATTTGGTTTATTAGTAATAAAAAAGTTGGCGTAGTTGATTTTAGAAGTAAAAATAAATCAGGCTATACAATAGTTGATTTTCCAGAGTTAAACTCGCAAGTTGTGGCTGGCTTTGAAAACATATATCCTTATGATAATGAGAATGTTTTTATTGGAGCCACTAAAGGACTTATACATATTAATTATAAGCAATACACTCAAAATATAAAACCTATTCGTGTAACTCTTTCTTCTGTACAGGTATCGGGTAAAAGTAAAATAGATAGTGCCATTTATGGAGGATACTTTGTAAGTAAAGGTGAAATTGAACAGAAACAGAATGTTGATAGTAGCATTGAGTTAGATAAAGAGTTAAACTCTTTACACTTTGAGTACTCCTCAACACTTTATGAGCAACAAAACAATATCGAATTTAGCTTTCAACTAATAGGCTTTGATAAAGCATGGTCAGAGTGGAGTTCGAAGAGTGAAAAAGATTATACCAACCTTCCTCATGGCGAATATACTTTTAAGGTAAAGGCCAGAAATAATTTGGGTAATGAGTCCGAGCCTGTTCTGTTTAGCTTTACAATAACACCTGCTTGGTATGAAACCGTATGGATTTTTATATTTTACTTTTTATGCCTTTGCGGTATTATTTACTTAATTATACGTAGGCAAAAGCAAAAATACCAAAAGCAACAAGAGTTTTTGAAATTAGAGCATCAGCGCCAAATAGAGCATAACGAAAAAGAAATAGTGAAGTTGAGGAACGAAAACCTAGAAGCGGAAGTTAATTTTAAAAACAAAGAGCTAGCTACAACCAGTATGCACCTTGTACAAAAAAGTAAGCTTTTGTCAAAAATTAAAACAGAATTAATGCCTCTGGTTAAACTTGATAGTTCAAAAGAGCAACCAGACGATTTAAAGAAAGTGATCAAACTTTTAAACGAAGCAGAAAAAGGGGATGAAGATTGGGAGCATTTTTCTATACATTTTGATCAAGTACACTCAAACTTCTTAGCTAAACTTAAAGAAAAAGTACCTGCCCTAAGTTCTAATGATTTAAAGTTATGTGCTTATTTAAAAATGAATTTAACATCAAAAGAAATTGCACAATTAATAAGTATTACCGTAAGAGCGGTTGAGGTAAGTCGTTACAGGTTGCGGAAAAAATTAAATATACCTTCAGAAACTAACTTGTTTGACTATCTGATAGAAATTACTAGCTAACTAAATAATGTAAACTATCAGAGTAAAGCATTTCGAACGTGATTAAGAAGTTTATTTACGAATGCTGTCTCGCTTACCATCAATAGGAGACTCGGATTTTCCTTTCACAAGCTCGGTATTTTAACTTTTGCTCAAAACGGAGTTTTTTTCTTGTTTTTGCTCCGTTATATTATGGTCCGCAGCTAGGAAGTGGCTAAAAAACAAAGATTTGCCATGAATTTATAACCCACCTATCAATAGTCACAAATCTAGCTCTAAAAGCAAAAAAGTCAATAATTATTCAAAAATGTAGTATTAAAGTAGTACCCCATAAGCTCTTTAAGTACACCTATGAAGTAGTAATGTAGGGGTTGATTTTTTTTTACATACTAGTTAAGCCCTTATATTAGAGTTAATTATAAACAGCAGGGTTGTGCTTGGCGATCTCAAAACCAAAACAATACTGCATTAAAAATTAAACTTTATGAAAAAAAATTACTTATCAATTCTTGGTGCATTAGGTTTTGCAACAAGTGTATTTGCGCAACCAACTACAGCGCCAACTGCTCCGCCGGCTAGAACTGCAGGTGATGTAATTTCTATTTATAGTGAGGCTTACACCACTAGTGCTCCAATATCAGTAATAAACCCAGGTTGGGGGCAAGCGGGGTCCGCAGTAGAAGAAACTATAGCCACTAATAAGGTTGTAAAAATGGCAAACTTAAATTACCAAGGCTTTGAGTTTGGTACTGTCCTTAATGTTTCAAGTATGGAAAAAGTGCATATTGATCTTTGGAGCTCAACCAGTACAGAAATGGACTTTTTTTTAATTGCCCAAGGTAGTGGCGAAAAAGCAAAGAGATTAACAATTGGTGCCGGGTGGAATAGTTACGAAATCTCGCTGGCAGATTACAGCACAGGAGCGGGTGCAATACCTTTAAGCGGAATTTGGCAATTTAAGTTTGTAGGAGTAACCCCTGCCACAGGTGGTACAATATATTATGATAATATATATTTCTACAAAAGTGCTTCAGTGCCAACCATAACTGGCTTTGCCGTTCCTGCAAAATTAATTACCGATGCAGATTTTACTATTACAGCACCAACTAGTAATAGCCCGGGAGCTTTTAGTTATACTAGTGGCAATACAAGCGTTGCAACTATTTCTGGTAATACCATTCATATCGTTGGTGCAGGAACCTCTACTATTACGGTAAATCAAGCCGCAAGCGGTAGCTTTGTTGCCGGTTCAGCTACGGCAAGTTTTGTGGTAAGTTACGCTCCACCAACTACAGCTCCAACAACTCCTCTAGTAAGAGTGGCCACAGATGTAATTTCTATTTATAGCGAAGCCTATACTAATTTAGGAGGTCTTGATTTTAACCCGGGATGGGGTCAGGCTACCCAAAGAAGTGAAGAAACTTATGCTACGAATAAAGTACAACGATTGACAAATTTTAACTATCAAGGCATATTACTTGGTGCAGATGTTGATGTTTCGGGTATGCAAAGTCTACATGTTGATGTTTGGACCCCAGATTGTAACTCTTTGGGAGTATCGCTTATTTATAAATTAATTGGTGGTGGTCAGGCTGAGAAAAAAGTCACATTAACCCCAACGCTTAACGGCTGGAACAGTTTCGATATCCCACTTACGGATTATACTGCGCAAGGTGCAACTGTTAATTTGACTCAAGTTATTCAAATGAAGTTTGATACTCCAACTAGCGGAACATCAGTATATTATGATAATCTTTATTTCTTCAAATCAGCCTTGCTACCGGTTTCTCTAACCAATTTCGATTCAAAACTTAAAGCAAATGAAGTTGCTTTATTATGGCAAACAGCTTCTGAGACAAATAATAAAGGTTTTGCAGTACAACGTAGCCAAGACGGAACCACTTGGCAACAAATTGGTTTTGTAAATGGTCAAAACAACTCTAGCACTATTAATAACTATGCTTTTGCAGATAAAAACCCAGCGCAAGGAGTAAACTACTATCGTTTACTACAAGAAGATAACAATGGTAAACAAACTCCTTCTGATGTAAAATCGGTTAACTTCAGTGTTTCAGCTACAGAAAAACTAACAGCTTACCCTAACCCTGTTAGTGATAAACTGTTTGTTCAAATTGGCGCAGTAAGCAGTGATAACGCTACTGTTTCTTTAGTAGATTTAAAAGGTAATGTTGTTAAATCAATAGCTATAGATTCCTCAAATTCAAATAGTACAATTGGTATTACAGTTCAAAGTTTACAAAACGGGCTATACTTTTTAGTATTAAAAGATGGTACAGCTGTAAATTCAACCAAAATTATTGTTAAATAATAATTTATTTACGCCATAAAACGCCCTATTGTATTATTCTAAATGATGTAATGCGAAGACCTAAAGCCTACAAAGTTTTAAAACTTTGTAGGCTTTTTTAGTTGAGCACTGTTTTTATTCTTTATAAATGTATGTTACTCCAAGTAGTTTTCAGTAACTTTTCGCAAAAAAAACCGTTTATAAGCTATGATTTTATCATTCGCAAAAATCTTATTAGTTAGTGTTTTGTTGCCATTTACAGAGGGCGGGCACCCCATTTTTAGTAACAACGGAGAAACATTAAGTCAGTTTTTAGCGTCCAATATGATTTACCCATCCTATGCAAAACAAAACTGTATCCAAGGCACTATAAAAGTATCTTTTCATCTCAATAAACAAGGCGGACTGTCGAATGCAAAAATCAAAAAAGGTTTCGGTGTTGGTTTAAATGAGGAGGCCATAAGACTTATTAAACTTACCGCCCACAAATGGAGTATTCCTAAGAATCATAAAGAAAGCACTGAAATCATTATCCCGATAAAGTTTGCACTTCAAAACTACAATTGCGAAAGCTTATCTAAACAGTCAATACAGAAAGCAGTTAGCTTATATCAAACCCGTACAATATTAGAGAACGTGGTAACTTCTTATTATAAAAACAGAACAGAAGGTAACACTAACACAAAAAGTGAGCAACAGATTAATCAGTTTAAAGCCGATTTAGGCTTTAATCAAGAGTTAGTTGACGAAAAGCTTACTGATGCAAAGCAGATGTTGAAACAAGGAGATAAAGAAAGTGCTTGCGAGATATTAAACTTTATAAGAAATATTGGTTTCCCAGATGCCGACAAATTGATTGCAGAAAACTGTAAATAAACTATATTAGCAACATGAAATGGACACTTCGTTTTTTTGCTTTTTTAGATATATTGTCTTTTTTCTTGATGTTTAACCAAGGTGTATTGCAGTTGCAATCTCTTTTCACAAGTGAATCCTTTACAATAAACGAAATTTTTTCAAGGTTTATGTTTCTTGCAGTGTGGCTGAGCTTGCCGGTAAGTGCTGTATTGTTGTCTATTCCAAAAAAGGCAGGTATAATAGTTTATTACTGCCAAATCATTCCTCGCTTTATTTTTATAGTTTTTTCTTTCGGCTTTATCTCTTTGGTAAGTTATGTTATAAGTGTACCAAACCTCGAAAACATTTTGATGCCTATTATAATTTTTGCCGAAATGTTGAGGGTATATCGCAGTTATCAGTTACAGAGCAAGCTTTAAATCAATTAAGCTATAAATATTAGGAGAAGAAGCTTAATAATTAAAATTACCACGGGCTTCAGCCCATGGTAAAAAATATTTCAGAAGTTTCGGCTGTAGTCTAATGTCTCTTAACCCGCACAATTAACCCAGTCCAGCTTTATAATCATCAACAACCGTACTAGGTTAGTTGGTTAATGACCTGTAAATAAAGTTATAGGTAAGCCCCGCCGAGCCATAATAAGATTTCGCAACATTTCTTCCATCAACAATTGCCCCGCCAGCAACGCTTAAGCCAAGGTTTCCATCAATAGGGGCATAAATACTACCACCAACTTTTGTGTAATTAACTTTTGTAGCCGGAAAAAAGTTAGTGAAACCCGGTCTTAAGATATCAACTCCGCCACTAGATGTTTGGTTTCCCACCTGTCCAGATATATAAAAACGTGATGTTGCCAAACCTATTTTTAGTTCGCTTAAAAGGGCATTCGGTACTTCGGTAGTCCTTAAGCTATAACCAACTTGACCAGTTATAAAAAAACCACGTTCGTCTTTAAAATGAGCTAGCAAAAACCCATTATAAGTGGTCGCTTGGTTTCCTATAGAAATAATAGACTGCAAAGTTGATTCAACACTATAATTACTTAAAGGAGTGGTAAAGCCAGCACCAGCTTGTAAGGCTACATTTCCTTTCTTAGCAAATTGATATTTTGCAAATGCAGAAATATCTTGTATCCCTTCTTGCGAATTGCTGTAGCCTAAGCCGTCTAAAACATCCTGATTAGCAGAACCAAAAGTTTGTACAAAAGGAACATTTACAACTACATCTAATTTATCTGATATACCGTAAACGCCATAGATATTAAAGCTATTAACAGATACCTCTTTGAAAACCGGAATTTCGTCAATCTGTTCTGGGTACAAAAAAGCACCTTTATAGTGTTCGTGTGTGGTCGAAAAGGTAACCCCTCCTCCGTTCTTTCCCTGCATAAATCCGCTAAAAGGACTTTGCGAAAAGGAATTGATGGCGATGCCAAATAAAAGACAAGTGCTTAAAATTGCTGATTTGGTAAGTATTTTCATTTTATTTTTTTGTGGTTTTATATTAAATTTTTGCAATCAGATTTTTTGTTTCAATGTATGTTTGTAATATTACATTGTTTTGTGTAGAAATACGAAATAATTTATCCAACGGTTCTAATTTTTTACGAAAGTAAAAACTTAATAGCAATCTTGTACGTATGTTATCGGAAAAGCAACCGTTTTTTAAGTAAAACAAAAAACTGAATAAAAGTATTTATCCTTATAGAATGAAAAAAATTAGACTTATAAAACCACAAATCACCTTAATACTTTTTTCAGCATTAATTTTTTCAACTACCATTATTTCTTGTAACAAAGATAAAAAAGGTGTTCTACCTACCATATCGCAATTCGTAGTAGGGCTAAAAGATCTTAGCCAGTTAGAAGCATCAGCAATAAAAGGAGACTTAGTAGTTGCTTTATCTAATAAAAACACTGCTCCGGCCTCTAATGGAAATTTTACTGTATTTGCACCAACAAATCAAGCCTTCCAAAAAATAGGCTTAGTAAATGCTCAGGATTTAAACGCTCTACAAACACCATTTTTAGCAAACGTGTTGAAATATCACGTAAGCAACGGAACTACTAAAGACGAACTCTTAACTAGTGGAAGTAGCCTACCCTCTTTACTTGCCGAAACGGTAACAAAAAGAATTATCATTAGAAATAACGAAAAATACGTAAACGGGTCTAAAATAATAGTTGTTGACACCAAGAATGATAACGGTACAGTACATGTGATAAATCGTGTTTTATTAGCATCCGGTACAGACATAGCGAATACCGCAATATTTTTCTCACAAGGTAAAGGCTTTGTTAAACCAGAATTGACATTTTTGGTAGAAGCCGTTGTTTATTGTGATTTAGTAACAGCACTAACCGATCCAGTCGCTAGCTACACAGTTTTTGCCCCTACAGATCAAGCTTTCAAAGATTTAGGTAAAAAATTAGGTGTGGCACTTAATAATCCTTCCGATATCAGAAAGCTGGATAAAGCTACTGTTAAACAAATATTGCTAACACATGTTGTGGCTAACGGTGGCGCTAAGTTCACTTCAGAGCTTTACACTGGAAACTTACAAACTTTGAGTGGAGAAAACATTGTGTTAGGTGAGTATAATAACGGAGTGCTAAGTGTTAAAGGTGGCGGAAATAGTATTGTAGCAAATATGGTTATCCCTGATGTCCAAGCAACAAACGGTATAGTACATGTAATCGATAGGGTCTTGCTACCTTAAAACCATTTTCTTAGGAATAAGAACACCTCCTATATATAGGAGTATAATTTTTTTAGTAAAAACGACTGTTTTCCGATTATGGGGGCCGATAGTCCGGCTGTCCATTCATACTCCACGCAACCCACGGGCTCCGACACGGCATTAACCCGGCCCATTGCACAATCTGCCCCACT
>JBBKWF010000003.1:0-110234 GCA_037968815.1 Pelobium sp.
GTGCTGGTATAATTATTCTAAGTTCTTCTTCTTTAAAGCACATAAATATTAAATATTTTTAAAGTGGTTGCTTGTTGTATGTTTTTAATTCGTTGCGTTCGGTTATAATGCCCCATAACTTATATATATGTCTGACAGCGTCAGACATATATACCTAAAATAGGTTGTATAGGTCTGATTGTGGTCAGTCTTATTTCAAATATATAATATTATAAATCATCAAAAGGACTTTTTACATTTTGTAAACTTTTTGTGCTTACATGGGTGTAAATCTCTGTTGTTTTGCTGCTTTTGTGTCCTAATATTTCTTGTATGTATCTTAAATCTGTACCTGCCTCTAAAAGATGTGTGGCATAACTATGCCTTAGCCAATGTAACGTAACGGCTTTCTTAATATTAGTTTTGGTTAAGGCTTGATGTAATACGCTTTGTAAACTTTTTTCAGAATAATTTTCGCCCTCAATATTTCCTTCAAATAACCAAACCTTGGGTTTGTAAACTTTGTAATAATCCCTTAACAACAATAATATGTTGGTAGATAAGGGAGCAATCCTGTCTTTTCTCCCTTTCGATTGCCGAATAATAACTAAGTTTCTTTTAGAGTCGATATCGCTCGGTTTTAAATTTAAAAGCTCGCTTCTTCTTAACCCGCAGCTGTAAATCATGCTCAACATAGTTTTGTGTTTAATATTGCTATGGGCATTTAAAATCTTCTTAATCTCTTCTTTGCTCAATACATTAGGTAGCCGTTTTTCAGTTTTTGCTCGGTAAATCTTGTCTATGTTTATCGCTGTTTCTCTTATTGTTCTAAAATATAGTTTTACAGCGTTCACCACTTGATTTTGGAAAGATGCCGAGAGATTTTTCTCTAAAACATAATTGTTGTAAAATAATATTACGTCATTGTTATCAATGGTCTTGATTTCTCTATCATTAAAATAAGCAAAAAATGTTTGTAACGATTCCGTATAGGTTTTTACCGTATTTGGGCTGTATCTTTTTGTGTTTAGATAAATTCTAAAGCGTTCAATTTCCTCAATCTTGTCCATCTTAAGGTTTCTTCTTCCTTCATCTTGTTCTAAGCCAAACTTATTACGGTTTACTGTGTTGTCTGGCAAATGCCAAACCTGTAAGGTAGCACTCCACTTTGCATCACCTAATTTTCTGAACCTTGCAATAAGCTCTGGTTTGTTATCATACCAAACCGCAATCCTATTTTTGTTTTTATGACGAATTATTTTTGCCTCAAAATCCATTTCTTAGCAGTTAAATTATAAGTACAAAATAGTGTTTTACCTCGTTGAAATAAAGTGTTTTAAAATAAAAATGCTTATAAACTTTTAGATGGAATTAGGTGGCTGCAAAAGCAGGCGTTTACACTATTAATAATCACTTTTTGCTCCAAAAGCATATTGAAGAATGATGGAGTTGTAGTTCTAGATTATTATGCCCGCAGAAGGATAAACTGGTGGCTTGAAAACGCAAAAAATTTTTTCGTATTAAATTATTCAGTACCTTCCCATAACCATTAAATTCAAAAAACCATGTACAATCAACCTATGTTAAGAGACGATGCTTTAAAAGGAAAAACCTACGTAGTAACCGGTGGCGGAACTGGTTTGGGTAAAGCAATGAGTACTTATTTATTGCAGTTAGGCGCAAATGTGGTCATTACCTCGCGTAAGCTAGAGGTACTACAAAAAACCGCCGAAGAACTAGAAGCAAAAACTGGCGGTAAAGTTTTAGCAGTGGCCTGCGATGTTAGAGACGCTGATCAAGTAGAAAATGTTTTGAACGCTACTTTAGAGAGATTTAAATCTGTAGATGGTTTATTGAATAATGCAGCGGGTAACTTCATTTCGCCCACCGAAAGATTATCAGCAAATGCTTTTAGCACCATTATAGATATTGTTTTAAAAGGAACTGTAAACTGCACTTTAGCTTTCGGTAAGCACTGGATTAAAGAAAAGCAACCCGCAAGTATTTTAAATATTGTTACCACTTACGCGTTCACTGGGTCAGGTTATGTAGTGCCATCTGCTTGTGCAAAAGGAGGAGTTTTAGCCATGACTAAATCTTTAGCAGCCGAGTGGGGCCATTACCAAATTAGGTGTAATGCCATTGCGCCAGGTCCTTTTCCAACTAAAGGCGCTTGGGACAGGTTATTACCAGGTGAAATGGCTGAAAAGTTCGATTTTAAAAACCGTGTTCCGTTAAAAAGGGTGGGTGATCATCAAGAATTGGCAAACTTGGCGGCCTATTTATTATCCGATTTTTCGGGCTATATCAACGGAGAAGTAATTACTATTGATGGTGGCGAGTGGTTACAAGGAGCCGGGCAGTTTAACGGTTTAGAAATTGTAACGGATGAAATGTGGGACGGTTTAGAGCAAATGATTAGAGGAACTAAAGGAAGTTAATGTTAGTTTTGGCTTTATCGACATTGTTAAGCCAAGCACTGACCTTCATTGAGCTTATATTCGCCCTTGGCGGTTGCGGATGTGATGAAGAAATTAAAGTACTTCCTTTGTAGCAACCGGCGCAGGCGAGAGTTTTTGGGAACTTTTTTCGGAAAAAAAGTGCCTGCCATTGCCCGGCAGAGGGCAGGAAAGGATGTGTGAAGACAAAAACACAGGGTTTGATCCAACGAAAACAATATCCAATTTGAGATAAAGAGCCAAAACTCAAGTTAGTTAATGTTGTAGTATTTATAAATCTAAAATAGAATCATGAGTAATCACATAGCACCCGGAGCAAATAGTTTAAATGCGTACATCATTATTAAAAACTGTGCAGAAGCAATTGAATTTTATAAGAAAGCATTTAATGCCGTAGAAAAATACAGGTTATTAATGCCTGATGGAACAATTGGTCATGCCGAAATAGAAATTGAAGGAACGCTTTTAATGATGTCTGAGGAGAACCCAGATTGGGGAGCGTTAAGTCCAACCACTTTAGGAGGAACACCTTTAATGCTTAGTCTTTATGTTAAAGATGTTGACCACAGTTACCAAAAAGCAATTGATGCGGGTGCAAAATCTCTGATGAAAGTAACTGATGAGTTTTACGGCGATAGAGCAGGGCAGTTATTAGATCCTTTCGGATTTAAATGGATGATTGCCACGCATAAAGAGGTAGTAAGTGTAAGCGAAATGCAGAAACGCTTAGATGAAATGTTTGCTGGGAAATAAGGTTTCTTCTTTTTTTTAATATAAAATAATTAATGCAAAACCACATACAACTTACGCTCAATTTCGTAAAAGAAGAACTTAAAAATGCCGAAGCCGGACATGATTGGTGGCATATTGAACGCGTTTGGAAAACAGCAAAAGAGATTGCCAAACAAGAGGACGTAAATTTACAAGTGGTTGAATTTGCGGCCTTGTTACACGATATTGCTGACTCTAAATTCCATAATGGAGATGAGGAAATTGGTCCGCAAAAAGCAGGTGATTTTTTAAAATCAATCAATCTAGCTGAAGAAACTGTTCATCATGTTCAGCAAATCATCCGCAATATGTCTTTTAAAGCTAGTTTGGGTGAAATCAGCTTTTCTTCTCCCGAAATGTTAGTGGTGCAAGATGCTGACAGACTAGATGCCATTGGCGCAATTGGTATTGCCAGAGCTTTCACTTATGGTGGCTTTAAAAACAGAGAACTTTACAACCCTGATATTCCACCTCAAATCAATCAAAGTAAAGAAGCTTATAAAAATTCAACAGCTCCAACTATCAATCATTTTTACGAAAAGTTGCTATTATTAAAAGACAAAATGAATACCTTGACAGGCAAGCGTATTGCAAATCAACGCCATGATTTTATGGTGCAATATTTGGAACAGTTTTATGATGAATGGGAAGGGAAAAGATGAAATGACAGATAGTTTTTTGTATTTTGGTTACGGTTGTGCTTTAAACCAAACCTTGGTGGAGTTTAGGGTAAACCAACCCGTTGAAATACTTTGCAAAGGAGAACTTAAAAATTATGGTTTAAAGTTTAATCGTGAAAACCCAGATGGCACAGCAAGAGGCAATTTATCTCCGGCAACTAATGATTACACCTTAGGCCTAATTTATAAAATCAGTAAAAGCAAATTCGAACAGCTTTCGCAAACAGAACCAGAATACGAATTAAAAGAATTCGATATTTTAACAGATAGCGGAACAGTTAGTGCTTACGCGTTTATATGCCATAATTGTAATGATGGGATTGTGCCAGAGAAGAAATATGTAAATAGCATTGTTGATTATGCAAGGTTGCTTGAGTTTCCAGAAAGTTATATATCTAAAATTTTATCGGTGCTACCTAAGAGCTAAAAATTAACCGTTAATAATTTGAAAAAGAACTGTTTATATGTAACTTTTTTAGCCTTAATCTCGATTTTATCGTCTTGTGCTACGGTGCTTAACTCTAAACAGGTAAATCTTAAAATTATAACCAGTGAACCCAGCAATCTGGTGTTTCAAAAAGATACGATAAAAAACCTTTCTACAGATAAGTACATTACAGTTAACAGGGATAACAAGCCACTTACACTTACCGTTTATAATGATAGCGTAGCAAAAACCGTAGTTATAAAACCAAGAAACTCATTTGCTTACTGGCTAAATATTTACCCTAATTATGTTTTATGGGCTGGATTTTATATCGATACAAAAACTAAAAAAAGATATACCTATCCAAGCGCAACTTACATTGATTTTGCAGTTAAAGATAATTCATATCTGAGCTATGAACCATTAGATAGTGTTTATAGAAAGTATCAAAATATTTTTAAAACAACCCCTTTAAAAATTGTTGGCATTACAAACCCTGCAATTGAGTTAAGCTATGAGCGGAAAACAGGGCGTAGTTATTCTACCCAATTGATGGCTTCTTATTTACTGCCAATGAGTTTGTTAGATATATCCAGTAAATTTAATCCAGATATTAAGGGATATAAAGTAGGTATAGAAGAGAAGTTTTATATTAAGAAATCTGCTCCAATTGGAACCTATATCAGTGCCGAAGTAAGCTATTTAAACAATAAGTATTATCATAATTCTCTATTTACGGTACAAGGTTCTCCCGATGGTTTTAAAGATTATGATGATTTATTTGAAGTAAGAAAGCAAAATCTAAGTTTTAATTTTAAAGTAGGTCACCAAATTATAAAGAAAAGGCTATCGTTAGACTTTTTTGCTGGTTTAGGTTTGCGTTATAAAAATGTTAAACACTTTGGCAGAGCTAACCCAGAGGATGAACTAGCAACAACACGACATTTTAATTTTTTCGAGATTACAAACCGTGAAGGTAAATATTGGGCAATCAGTATGCCTTTAAATATAAAAATTGGAAGAACATTTTAAAAATAAAAGAGATAATCTCTCGTGGGTTTAAGGATGTAATGTCCATGTTATTGAGCTCAAGCACAGACCTTAATTCGCCTTCTTTTCGACCTTGGCGGTTTCGGTATAGGTGAAGAAACTTACTTCACCCTTTTTACATTGTCTTTGGCAAACGCTTCCCACCCGCTATAAGATTTCCCTGCACCACTGCTGGTTATTTTTTGGAACGAATGACAAACAGCTACACCCAAACCATCCGTAGCATCTAAAAATTCAGGAGTTTCTTTAAAACTTAAAAGTTGTTTTAACATGGCAGCAACCTGTTCTTTTGTGGCATTTCCGTTTCCGGTGATGGCTTGTTTTACTTTTTTTGGCGAGTACTCAAATATTG
The DNA here is from genome assembly GCA_037968815.1 of Pelobium sp. Taxonomy (GTDB): domain Bacteria; phylum Bacteroidota; class Bacteroidia; order Sphingobacteriales; family Sphingobacteriaceae; genus Pseudopedobacter. The sequence goes on from JBBKWF010000003.1 coordinate 5,719, forward strand.
GTAATCCTTTAGCTAAACCGGCTGCCATAGCAACACCTTGGGCTCGTCCAAGTTTTAGCATGACTTGTATGTTTTTTCCGTAAAAAGGTGCTTCTAAAGCCATACAATCTGGGTGGTATTGCTCAATTAAATTGGTGGTTTTTTCAAAAATGCACTGTAATTTCAAAAAATGATCGTCTAAATGGGTCATTTTAACTACGCCTAAACTAATCAGTTCAATTTTATTACCGGTTTCTTTTAGTAGGCCGTAACCCATAACCGCAGTACCGGGGTCAATTCCAAGGATAATGCGTTCTTTGGATTTTTCTTTTAACATGGCAACAATATTAGCGTAAATTCTTAACATTGTATAAAATCACACCCTGTTGACAGCAAAGCAAAAAAAATTAATCAGCTACAGCTTAAAAATACTTATTGTTGTTTTGGCTGGTTACTTTATTTATCAAAAACTCAGTAATCATAATGATCTTGACAAGTTCGGGAGTTTAGTTAGCCAACTTTCTAGGTTTAAAGTTTATACGGTTATTGCTGCAATTTTTCTGTTGATGCTAGTCAATTGGCTAATAGAAAGCTTAAAATGGCAATTTTTAATTTCTAAAGTTGAACAAATTAGCTTTTACAGAGCCGTTGAGTCTGTTTTTTGTGGCTTAACATGGGCCATTTTTACCCCTAACAGAATTGGTGAATACGGCGGAAGAGTATTTTTTCTTTCTCCACGTCGGCGTATACAAGGTGCAGTGGCCATGGGTGTTGGGCAAATAGCACAAATGGTAATTACAAATGTGGTAGGCTCGCTGGCTTTATTATGGTTTATCTATAATTTCACACCGCTAGATCAATGGCTGTTTTTAGCCATTTGTTTTCTGGTAATGGGTTTCTGTTTCTTTTTTCTAGTGTTTTATTTTAATATCCGTTGGATAGAAAAATCACTAAATAGCATCAAGTTTTTAAAAAAATACAAACGTTTTTTTTCGGTCTTAAATCGTTACCATCAAAAAGAATTAACCAGAGTAATGCTGTATAGTATGGCTCGTTTTGCGGTGTTTACGGTCCAATATATCCTTATTATTTACTTACTATTACCCGAAATTGCTTTTTACAAAACGGCTTTAATGGTATTTATTTTGTTCTTTATCCAATCTGCGCTTCCATCCTTAGATTTGTTGGATGTTGGGGTACGTAGTTTAACGGCTACCTACTTTTTTGGATTTATTACCACGCATCATGTGGCAGTAATGGCTGCAATTGCGTTAATTTGGTTTGTGAATTTAATTGTTCCAGCCATTATAGGTTCTTATTTCGTTTTTAAACTCAAGTTTTTTGATAGTCGCACTCATTAGTTTTATTTCTTTAGCACTCACGTTTTTATACGCCTTTTTGCTGCTATTTTTAAGAACGGGTTGGCAAAAAATACCATTTTACACACCACTTTCAGTTAAGCCGAGAACCAAAGTGTCGGTGTTAATTGCGGCTCGTAACGAAGCGGAAAGTATCCATTTAACTATCGAAGATATCATCAACCAAGATTACCCAGCAGAACTTTTTGAGTTTATTATAGTTGATGATCACTCTACGGATAACACTTCCGAAATTATAGGCAGTTACGCAGATAGAGGAGTTAAACTGATTCAGCTTAACGAAAAGGAAGCGCTAAATTCCTATAAAAAGAAGGCTATTACAGAAGCTATAAACGTTGCAACAGGTGAGTTGATTGTTGCCACCGATGCCGATTGCAGAATGGGGAAAAACTGGTTAATAAATATTGTTGGTCTTTATCAGGAGAAAAACTATAATTTAATTAGTTCGCCGGTAGTTTACTTTGAAGAAAAGTCGCTTTTTGAGCGGTTGCAAACTTTAGAATTTCTATATTTAATCGGATTGGGAGCGGCCGGCATCGGTAATAAAATGCCTTCCACCTGTAACGGCGCCAACTTAGCTTATAAAAGAGAAGTGTTTTTTGAGTTGGGTGGTTTTAAGGGTATTGATGATTTAGCATCTGGTGATGATGAACTTTTTCTACATAAAGTTGCCAAAGCTTACCCCGGTACAATTGGCTTCTGTAAATCTCAGGAAGCCTGCGTTTATACTCATGCTAAATCAAGTATTAAAGAATTTGTACAGCAAAGGCGTAGGTGGGCAAGCAAAAGCGTAAAATACAAAGACAAAAAAATAATTGTTTTAGCTGTTTGTATGTGGATTTTTAACATTTCATTGGCTTTAAATTTTGTGTTGGCTTTCTTTTATCCAGATTTTTTAAAGTTGGTAACTATACAATTTCTGATAAAGTTTTGTGCCGAATTGTTTTTTGTAGAATCACTTGCTTCTTTCGCCAAACGCAAAGAGCTATTGATCAACCTAACTTTTTTAACGTTTCTCCATGTGGTGTATTTAATTTATATTGGAGTGATGGGTAATGCCGGTAAATACAATTGGAAAGATAGAATGGTAAAGTAATGAGGAGAAATTGTGGACAGTAATTCTAAAAAATCGTGGCAGGTTTTTGCAAAAAATAAGCTTTCTTTAGTAGGCTTGTTTTTTATTGCAATAGTTACTGCTTTAGCAGTTTTAGGTTATTGGCTTACGCCCGATGATAGCCCGATGGCAAATGATATGCATTTGGAACTCAATATTGAGAAACCTGGTTCTACCTTTACTTTCATTAAAATTCCGAAGCATCCGCAACCAACCAAAGTAAATATCTTTAAAAAGTTGCTTTATGGGCAAGCAAGCCATTTTGATTTAATCCCCATCATCACGTACCGTTTTACATCAGATTATTTACTTTATCAAGGTTACTTGGGGCCGGATGAAAGTAGCGAATGGAAACAGATTAAACTTAGTGCTTTTGACGGTAAAAGCCAAGCACAAATCCGCAAAGAAAACTTCACTAATCAAACCTTTTGGCTAGGAACCGATATTTACGGTAGAGATTTACTGAGCAGAATTATTATTGGTGCTCGTGTATCTTTAACCGTTGGTTTTATGGCGGTGCTCATTAGTTTGGTTTTAGGTATTAGTTTGGGTGCAACGGCTGGTTTTTTTGGCGGAAAGATAGATGCCGCAATTAGCTGGTTAATGAATGTTTTATGGTCTTTACCCGCTTTGTTGTTGGTAATTGCTATTTCTTTTGCATTAGGGAAAGGTTTTTGGCAAGTGTTTATCGCAGTAGGCTTATCAATGTGGGTAGAAGTCGCCCGTTTAGTTCGTGGACAGGTTTTAGCATTAAAGAACACCGAATTTGTGGAAGCTGCCCGCTCCTTAGGTTTTTCAAATTTAAGGATCATCTATATCCATATCTTACCAAATATTATGGGTGCAATTTTGGTAATGGCGGCATCTAACTTTGCCTCTGCCATTTTGTTAGAAGCTGGTTTAAGCTTTTTAGGTTTTGGCGCACAACCACCAATGCCAACTTGGGGCGGGATGATTAAAGAACACTATGGCTACATAGTGATGAATAGTGCTTATCTAGCTCTAATTCCCGGTTTAATGATTATGCTTACGGTTTATGCTTTTAACTTGATTACTATTGGTTTAAGAGATCTGTTTGATTTGAAAACGGATGTTTCTAATATTTAATCAAACTCTAAGAATCAGGCTTTCTTCTATTGCTAAATTAAAAGCTCATTAGGTATTTGTATTGCAAAGCGTGTTTTGGATGATTTTCAGATTAGCTATTTATTTCCTCAACTATGTTTTCTGTCGAAAAAATAGAATCGTAATTAATATATTTTTTCTTTAACCTTTGCTTGGCTTTCTTAACCGCGTCTATGGTTAAACCTAAAATTCTTGCTATTTCTGTATTGTTCAATTCTAATTTGGTTAAAAATATAATCCTGAGATTAGAATCTGTTAAATCGTTAAAATTCTGTTTTAGATAACTATAGTATGTTGGATAGAGTTGAATAAACGATTTCTTGAAATCAAACCATGATTCATCGCTCATCAATTGTGATTCAAGCAATGTTTGCATTTTATTGGCATATTTTTCTAAATACGGAGCGGTAGATTGTTTGATTTTGCTCATTTCAAATTCCAGCTCTTTAATTTGCCTGTTTTTTTCAAAAAGATAGGTTTTGTAAGATGCTATAGTTTGGTGATTTACATGTAATTTTTCTTCGGAGTTAACCTTAGCTAAGGTTAGTTTTAGCATTTTTTCATCGTATTCTGTTTGTTTTAGTCTAATTTTATTTTGGTAACTTTTAACCACAATTAAAATCAGTATGATGAGCATAATGCATCCTATTAATGCAACAGTTTTAATATAAGATTCCTTTGCTAGCTTGGCTGTTTTGGATTCGATTTTTAACTTTAATCTGTTTTTTTCTGTTTCCCAACCTAATTTTACAAGAACCTCTTCACCATCCGTGTCTTTTAATTGGTTTTTTAAACTTTCGAGGTTTCTCCTAGCTACTAACTCTTCTTTATTATTGTTGTTTTTCTTGGTTAACTCTAAAATCAAAGTGTTGATCTCAAAGGCCGAACTGTTAAAATAAGATTCTGTTTGTGCATATTCTCTCGCTAGACTTAGCTGTTTTAATGCTTCATTATTGTTACCACTAGCTAAATAAACTTTTCCCAAAAGAAGCAGAGCGTACATGGTGTTTTGCGTATCATCTAGTTTTTTAGAAATGGCAATATCTTCTTGAAGTAATTCTATTGCTTTAGGGTAATTCTTCTTTATAAAATTGACTTCTGCAATGTTACCTAATGCTTTGGCATACCTTAATTGATCGTTACTTGCTTTTGCCGATGATAGTGCAGCGTTGAAGTAGAGATTAGCAGCAACAAGGTTGTTCTTTTTTAAACTTACTAAACCTAATCCGTCTGTAATACTAGCCATCTCGCTACTATTAGCCTTAGCATAAGTTTTAGCTTTAATTAAAAATTCTTCAGCTTTTTCGTAATCGCCAACAGTACTTAAGAAATATGCAGCTTTCTTATAGGTTTCAATGGGCTGGATAATGTTGAAACGTTTGTCTTGCTCTAGCCTATTGATACAGTATGAAAAATAAGGGTAAGATTGTTCATATAGCCTAAAGGTATACAGCTGAAAGCCATACTGGATGGCAACCCAAATCGCTAAATCAGTTTGCTTGAGTTGCTTAGCGTCTAAAAAAGCATTTTCAAAAAGACGGTTAGCTATAGGGTTTAGTCTGTTCAATTGTTCAGCTGATTTAAGAGCTAAAAAAGTATTGCTAATAATTTGTGCTGATTTTTGGTTTTTGATTTCCAGTGCCAATTGTTCACGTTGTAATAATTTATGTAAAGCGATGGTATCCTTAGTTAAAGGATATGCTTTGGAAACTTTTTCAATTAGTTGCTCCTCAGTCTGCTTTTTTGATTGTACAAACTGTGCCGATAGTTGAATGCAAGGAAATAAAAGAAAAAATGTGAAAATTATGATTTTTTTAATGTCTTTTATCATCCAGCGTATAGGAGGTTTTTACCTCAATTTAATTTGTGAGACAAATTTAATAAATATGCTTATAAACAAGCTGCAATAGATAATGATCGCCTGTTTATTGTCTGGTAATGGTGTCTTAAGGTCTTTTTTTATTAAAAATAGAGGTTTAAGATTGATGGTTTACAAGTCTTTGATAGTAAATTTTACGGATAGTTATATTCCAAAGAAGCTTTAAATCAAGGCTTTGTATTTGTCCCTAATTTGTCCACCCCTATAGTTAGGTAACGTTTTTTGTAGATGTTAAATTTGGGAAAAAATATATCAACTCAAGTAATCTAAAATTGCTTGAGTTTTTTTTCAATCAAAAAACATGAAAATAAAAGTACCCCTAAAATCTTGTATTCAATCTTACAGAAACAAAATTTTGTTTTTTTTAACGTGTTCCATATTTGCTTCGTTAAATCTATTGGCACAGACTCCAACTATTACATCTTTTAGTCCAACTAGTGCAACGGTGGGTAGTTTAATTACCATAACAGGTACTGATTTATCAGACCCAACTGCTTTAACTATTGGCGGTGTTACTGCTTTGGCCATTTCAAATGATGGAACAACTTTAGTTGCCATGGTAATGCCGGGTGCAACAACTGGTGCTGTTTCCATAACAACTAGTGGAGGTACAGCAAATGGGGCAAGTAATTTAACTATCAAAAAAACAAAAGCACCAAATACCCAGCAGGGTAGCAAATTGGTAGGTACAGGAAATACAGGTCCTGCCCGACAAGGTTTTTCGTCCTCAATAAGTGCCGATGGAAATACTGCTATTGTGGGTGGATATTTCGACAACACCGGTAGAGGTGGTGTATGGATTTATACAAGAAGTAGCGGTGTATGGAGCCAGCAAGGAAGTGTACTGATTGGTACAGCTGTAGGATATGGTTCGCAAGGTTACTCGGTTTCTATAAGTGCCGACGGAAATACTGCTATTGTGGGTGGAAATGGTGATAATTCGGGTATAGGTGCCGCATGGGTTTATACTAGAAGTAGTGGGGTATGGAGCCAGCAGGATAAACTGGTAGGTACAGGAAGCGTTGGAGGGTATAGTCAGCAAGGTACTTCTGTTTCTATAAGTGCCGACGGAAACACCGCTATAGTGGGTGGATATGGTGATGATGCAGGTAAAGGTGCTGCATGGGTTTATACTAGAAGTAGTGGGGTATGGAGCCAGCAGGATAAACTGGTAGGTACAGGAGGTCAAGGGACACCTTATCAAGGCTATTCTGTTTCTATAAGTGCCGACGGAAATACCGCTATGGTTGGAGGTTATCAAGATAATAGCTCTGTAGGCGCAGTATGGGTTTACACTAGGAATAATAATATATGGACTCAGCAAGGAAATAAATTGGTGGGTACAGGAATCGTAGGGGCATTTAGTCAACAAGGTTTCTCTGTTTCTTTAAGTGCCGACGGAAACACAGCTGTGGTGGGAGGAGACAAAGACAATGACGGTGTTGGTGCAGTGTGGGTTTACACTAGAAGTGGTGGAATGTGGAGCCAACAAGGTAATAAACTAATAGGTACTGGATCTATTGGGAATTCAGCTCAAGGTTCTTCTGTTTCTTTGAGTGCCGACGGAAATGTAGCTATGGTTGGTGGAAATTTCGATAATGAAGGTCCAGGGGCAGTATGGGTTTACACTAGAAGTAGTGGGGTATGGAGCCAGAAAGGAAATAAGCTTATAGGTAGTGGAGGCCTAACTGCTCGCCAAGGTCGTTCAGTTTCTTTGAGTGCCGAAGGAAACACCGCTATAGTGGGAGGGGAAAACGACAATACTCGTCAAGGTGCTGCATGGATATATACTTTTGTAGCCTCTACAAATGCAAATTTGAACGGATTAACTTTGTCTGCAGGAACTTTGTCTCCAAGTTTCAGTGGTTCAGAGACTACTTATACGGCATCGGTAACTAATGCTAGTAGTTCAATCACTTTAACACCTACAGCAGACCAGTCAGATGCAACATTACAGATACAGGTTAATAGTGGCGGTTTTACAAGTATCACTTCTGGTACAGCTTCATCGGCTTTGGCCTTAAGTGTTGGCGATAATACCATTGATGTAAAAGTAACAGCGGAGGATGGAACAACCGTAAAAACATATACCCTAACTGTAACAAGAAAAACTGCCCAAACTATTACTTTTAGTGCTTTAACAGCAGCAACTTTTGGAGATGCGGATATTACACTGAGTGCGAGTTCTACTTCAAGCTTAACAGTTGCTTATGCAAGTAACAATACAGCTGTGGCAACTATTGTCGACGGTAAAATTCACATCGTTGGTGCTGGTACTGCTAAAATTACTGCATCGCAAGCTGGAAATGCAACTTATGATGCTGCAAGTACTGTTGAGCAAACATTAACCGTAAATAAAGCTACGGCAACATTAACTTTAAGCAACCTTTCTTTAGCTTATACTGGTACTGCTCAATCGCCAACGGTTACCACCGATCCAAGCGGGTTAACCGGCGTTAGCATTACTTATAACGGTAGTACAACAACTCCTGCCAATTTAGGGACTTATGCCGTTGTTGCATCGTTAACAAACAGCAACTATACAGCAACAAGCGCTACAGGAAGTTTTGTTATTACCTCAACAAATGCCAACCTTGGTGCATTAATATTATCTAACGGGACTTTAAGCCCAACTTTTGATGCTACAAAAATTGCTTATGCAGTATCGCTAGGAAGTGCACCTAGTTCGTTTACTATTACACCAACCTTAGCAAATACAAATGCTACCTTAGAAATTCAAATTAACGGTGGTGGTTATAACAGTGCAACCTCAGGTGTGGCTTCATCAGATTTAACTTTAGCTGTTGGTACTAATACTATAAATGTAAAAGTAACAGCACAAGATGGTACAACTGTAAAAGTATATACAGTTACGTTACTTATACCAAAGCCAGATGCTAATGGTATTATATATGTTAAAACAACTGCTACAGGCTTGGGGAATGGAGATAGCTGGACAAATGCTATCGATAATTTACAAAATGCCATAGACGCTACAAATGTTCAACAGGTTTGGGTGGCTACAGGTACTTACCAACCAGCGAGTGGTGTTTCTTATAAAATGAAAAATGGCGTAGCTATTTATGGTGGATTTGCAGGTTCAGAGATTGATTTAGCAAATAGAAACTGGACAAATAACTTAACTACTTTACAAGGAAATAATGCCTCGGTAATTAAAAATTTAAACGTTGATAATACCGCGATTCTAGATGGTTTTACTATTACAGGGGGTAATGCAGCCGGAAGTGACGGAGACTTCATTTTAGATACTGAAACTTGGATTTCTAACCCAGTTCCGGCTGGAAATGGTTTAGGTGGCGGTATATTTAACGATGCTTCATCTCCCAGCTTAAACAACTTAAATATTAAGGGCAATACTGCAAAAGGTGGTAATAGTGCTGAGGATTTTATGAGTCCCACCGTTGTTTCTCCGGGTACTGCACAAGGCGGAGGCATATATAATAAAAGTTCATCTTCACCAATTTTAACCAACGTTATTATTGTTGGCAATGTAGTAATAAGTGGTACTGGCAGCTCATTTATGGGTATTCCTGATGGTGTTGCTCAAGGTGGCGGGATGTATAACAGTAGTTCGTCAAACCCAATCTTAACTAATGTAAGTATTAGTGGAAACAAATCAACTGATGGTGGCGCAATGTATAACATAGGTTCATCAAACCCAAAAATCCGTAACAGTGTTATTTACGGAAACACTACCGGGATAGTGAATTCTTCTTCTACTCCGGTAATTAGCTACAGTTTGGTGCAAGGTAGTGGTGGTAGTACAACTTGGGCTACTACAACTGGTACTAATGGTGGCAACAATATAGATGCTGATCCATTATTTAATACTTCACCTCTTGCTTCTACTGCTCCATTTACAACAGGAGACTACACTTTACAGTCAGGTAGCCCAGCTATAAACGCAGGTAGTGATAGCTATTTTGCAAGTAGCGGTCAAACACCTAATATTTCAAGTATTACTACCGATTTAGCGGGAAAATCAAGAATAAATGGCACTGTGGATATGGGGGCTTTTGAATATGAAGGAACTTTGCCAGTTGCTTTCGTCAGCTTTGATGCTAAGTTAAATAATGTAGGCGCTGTTGATTTAACTTGGTTAACCGCATCTGAGAAAAATAATAGCCACTTTACCGTTTTAAAATCTACCGATGGAAAAACATTTTTTGAAGTGGCAAAAATCAGCGGAAGCGGAAACAGCATACAAACTAACAGGTACCAGACAGCAGATTTAAACCCTGCCAATGGGAACAATTACTACCGTTTGGTACAATATGATACTGATGGGGAAGCTACTGTTTTAGCTACAAAAGTGGTGAGCTTGAATCTTGAAAATAGTAATTCGGTTACAGTTTTCCCTAACCCAACGCAAGATGTTGTAAATGTTGTTTTTGCAAGTGGCGTTTTTGAAACTGTAAAACTGATTGATTTAAACGGAAAAGGTTTAATTAGCCAGCAGATTAGTGATGAACAAAACAGAGTTTCGTTTAACATTCAGAACTTACCAGCTAGTACTTATATTATCCAACTTTCAGGAAAAAATAAATCTGAAAGCAAATTATTACTTAAAAAGTAACAATAATATACCCTTCCGAAGCTCTAAAAACTTCGGAAGGTTTTTTTTAATTCTGGCAAGCTCCGCAATAATCAATCCCCGATTGTTTCTAAGGCCTACTTCTCCACCTCACCTTTATATTTTGTCCGTAATTAGGAATAAATAGAAAATAGTAGTGTTTAGTTGACACTTTGTATTGCTTTCTGTACATTTAGTTTTCTAAACAGATACACAATAAAAGAAGATAATGCAAGATGATGATTCATTAGAATCTGATGCCCAAATAGATATGGTAGAACTGTTGTTAAAACGACAGGCAGAATTAAGTGCGCTACTAGAAATAACCCGGGCAATAAATAGTAATGTTCCCAGTGAAACACTGGTGAAGATGCTAGAAACGATTATGAAGAATAACCTAAGAGTTAAACATTTTAGGCTATTACTTTTAAATATCGATCAATATTTTTGTGTGTCTAATTTTGGTGGAGAGTTAGAAGCTTCTGAAGATTTACAGAAAATTGCTGACGAATTGATGCCCTTAAAGGTTGCAGTAAATATTGCTGATCATAAGGATCCTGTTTTTAATGCATTTGATTATTTTATTCCTGTTCATCATAAAGACGAAGCCTTGGCTTTTGTACTTGTAGGTAAGTTTGATAAGGACAAAAATCTATTAGATAACAGCGTTGATTATATTCAAACTCTAATTAACGTTATTGTAGTAGCTTTTGAAAATAAAAAGTTATTTAAAGAGCGTTTACACCGAGAGCGCTTGCAAAGAGAAGTAGAACTGGCAAGGCAGGTGCAAAATATGCTGATACCGCAAAACCTGCCAAAAAATATTTTTTTAGATGTAGAGTCTATCTATCTTCCCCATCAAAGCATTGGCGGTGATTATTTTGATTTTATACAGATTAACCCCGAAGAGTTTTTATGGTGTGTTGCAGATGTATCTGGTAAAGGGATTTCGGCGGCATTAATTATGGCTAATTTTCAGGCTAGTTTAAGAGCATTAGTCTCATTGGATACGCCATTGTCTGTGTTGATTAAAAAGTTAAACGAAATTGTTTATAATAGTACCAAAGGCGATCGTTTTATAACACTGTTTCTAGGGGTTTATAATGATAAAACCAGAATAGTTAAGTACATCAATGCAGGACATAATTGCCCATTGGTTTTACAAAAAAACGAAGTTATTCCATTAAAAAAAGGCACTACTATGATTGGTGTTTTTGATGAGTTACCTTTTGTTAATGAAGGGGAGTTGGAGCTTGAACGTGGTGCAATAATATTTAATTATACTGATGGTATTATTGAATTTGACGGCGAAGAAGAACAATCAATTTCTGAGGAAGAGTTGATGGATTTTCTGCAAGAGCATAAAGAACAAGATTTAAAATCTATTCATAAAGTACTCATCAATAAAATGGAAGTTTTAAGAAACCACCACGAAGCCACTGATGATATTACAATTTTGTCGCTTAAAATCCATTAAGCTCCTCAATCCTTAAAAAAACAAACCTATAACGCCTGTTTCAAAGTCTCAAACCGTTTTACACTTAGTCTTGAGCTAATAAAAGAGGCGATAAAAGAAATTACCGAAACGGTAACAAAAACCAGGACAAAATCTGAAGCTTTTACAGACATTGGGTAAGCGTTTACAATCATATTTCCCTGCGACATGGTGATAAAGCCCCAAGTCATTTGCGCATAAGAAAATAAGCCGCCTAGCAATAAACCTAAAGCACAGCCTACAAAAGAAATCATTAGACCTTCTAATAGAAAAATCTGACGAATCATTTTTTTATCGGCACCCAAGCTGTTGAGCACTGCAATATCTTTTTGTTTATCAATAACTAACATGGTTAAAGAGCCTACAATATTAAATGTAGCAATGACCAATACAAAGGTTAAAATAAGGTAAACCGCCCATTTTTCAGAGTTTAAGATTTTATACAACAACGCATTCTGCTGTATACGGTCTTTTACAATAAATTCATCTCCCAGCTGTTTTTGGAGCGTGTTCATTATCTTTTCTGAGCTATTGCTATCTTTCAAAATAACTTCCGTAGCAGAAATATTTTTTGGTTCGGCTAGCAATTCACGGGCAGTTGCAAGCGGGATAATAACAGCATTGTCTGACTCTTGGTTTGATTCGAAAACACCAATTGGTTTTACGTAGCGACTCACAAATTCATCTGCAGGGCTAAATGCATTTGCCGTGTTTTTATTTGGCGAGTAAATTTCTAGAACAGTTAATGGGTTATTGATGTTAATACCCAAGGTGTATTGCACTGTTGAACCCACTACTGCTAGGGGATTTTCTTTATCGCCAAGTTCGAGATTGCCCTGTACCAAACTAGATTTTAGTTTAGTGTTATTTAAAAAAGAAGGACTAACGCCTTTTATTTGCCCAATAAACTGTTGGTTTGCGTATCTAAAAAGCGCCTTTTCTTCTAGTACTTCAGAATATAATGCAACATCTTTACTTTTTTGAAAATCTAAAAGGACGGTGTTTTTAGGGTCGAAAGTTTTTCCATTAGTGGGCTCAATTCTTAGATCTGGCGTAACCGTATTTGATAAGGAAATCACCAGGTTTTCTAAACCGTTAAATGCCGATAGAATGACCACCAAAGCAGCGCTTCCCACAAAAACACCAAGCATAGAAATGCCAGAAATAATATTTATGGCATTGGTAGATTTTTTTGAAAAAAGATACCTTTTGGCAATATAATATGCAGTATTCAACGTTTAGCGGTTAAAAAACGGATTGTTTGATTTTTCGAAACCTATAGTGGTGTGTGGGCCATGACCAGGGTGCACTTCAACTTCGTTTGGCAGAGTAAATAACTGGGCTTGGATACTTTTTAATAAGAGTTCGTGGTTTCCTCCGGGTAAATCGGTACGTCCAATACTGCTTCTGAAAAGTGCATCTCCACCAATAATAAATTTATCAGCTTTGTTATAAAAACATAAATGTGCCGGCGAGTGTCCTGGTACAAAAAGCAAATCTAATACTTCGCCTCCTAAAGTAATTTGCCCTGTTTCAGGCAAAAAAGTATCTGGCTCTGGCGAAAGCTCATAATTAAAACCTTGTTGTGGCGCATAAGACGGTACAGACTGTAATAATGGTAATTCGCCTTTGTTAAACTGTGGCTTTAATCCATATTGGTCAAAAACAAACTTGTTGCCCAAAACATGGTCAATATGGCAATGTGTATTCAATAACATTACAGGTTTTAACCCGTTATCTTTTATAAAATTAACTACAGCATTTTGCTCGGCTGCATTATACATTCCGGGGTCAATAATAGCACAATCGCCATTATCAGTGTAAAGTATATAGGTGTTTTCCTGATAAGGATTATTTACAAAAGCTTTTAATTTCATTATTTCTGATTTATCCAGCTGGCAATATCTCCAATTAATGTTTGGTCAATATTGGCTGGAGTTGCGTACTGGCGGTTATCTCCTTTTTCACTAACAAAAGCAAATAAGTGGTTAAGCATTGGGTAAATTTTAGAATCCACATTACGCTTGCCTTGCAATCCTTTTTGCCAAAGATCAAAATCCAAACGGCTCACCTGAAAATCATTTCCACCTTGGATAATAAAGATTCTTTGATCTAATTTTTTTGCGACAGCTACTTGATCCATTGCGTTTAAATCTACCCAATACGAAATAGGTAAACCCAAGTAAATGGAGTCTTGTGCCGGCGTTTTAGAGTTAAATGTTTTGGCGGTATTAAGTTCCTTAATACTCTTGTTAAAAATAACTGCAGTAGCTTTTTTTACACTATCAGGTTGCACATTTCTGAAATAGTTATTTTGTTCTATAGCAATATCTTGCAATTTTCTGGCTGGTGCGGCTGCCAAGATTATCCCTTTTATAGATGGGTCTAGGGTGGCAATACGTGGCGCCAACATTCCTCCTAGGCTATGTCCAAAAATATATACTTTTTGAGAATCAACCTGAGGAATAGATTTTGCGAATTTAATTATAGTTAAGGCATCATCTAGCACCTCCTCTTTTACAGTAAAAGTCCCACTAAATGCTTGCGGATAAATTAACGTACGCTTTACGTACCTAATAGATGCAATTCCTTTACTAGCTAAACCTACTGCAATATCTTTAAAGGGTTTATTTGGACCAATGCTCTCGTCCATATCTGAAGGGCCACTACCATGTATTAAAACTACTATCGGAGAGTTTGTGCTGTCTTTTGGTAAAGTAAGCATTGCCGGCAACTCAAATTCACCCGATTTAATAGTGACTAATTTTTCGGTGTAAGATTCTGTATCTGCGTAGCCAGGTAATTTATAAGCGTCTTCTGCTTTTTTAGGGAGTAAATAAATGCCTGCAATTTTATTTGCCTTATTAAACGTTAGTTGAAAAGGCTGATTGTCATTGGTAAACGCTAGGTTAAGAATAACAAGCTGAAAATCTTCCTTGATTTTGTTCTGAACACCGTCAATGGATTTAAATTTCCCCAAATTAGTTTCCATTTGCGTCCAAAGTGTCTGTAGATTATCGAGTTTGATTTTCTCTTGTACAGTTGGGTCAAAAAAACTATAAGCTTTTTCGAAATTGCCAGAGTCTAGCTGAATAAAAAAGTTTTCGGCCAGCGTGATGTTTTCAAAGATTGCTTGTGCTTTAGCTCCAAAAGTGAATACTGCAAATAAAAGGACTAGTGCTAATTTTCTCATTGTTTGATTATGGTTTTTTCCACTTAAAAGTTTTAATCATACGGTCGATATCCTCTTTGATAAAGTTGATAACCGGCTGTATGGAATCTGGCTGTGGTTTCTCGTTAAAATATAAGGCTGCCCGTAAATAATTTTTGGAGCTATCGGTTAAAAAAAACTGAGTAGATGATGCTGTATTGCCATCAATAGTATAAAAAACACCATATACCTTACGCTCTTTTTCTACTATTAAGCCTTCGTCAATTCCAGTAGCCTTTACAGTGTGTTTAAAAGCCAACCTCCGCGAATCTTCTACCAGTTCATTAAACTCTTTTTTAGAAGAGATGGGGTAGTAGCTGATGTGTAAACGAGCATTAAATTGCGGTAAAGCAAGATTATACCAGTCTGGACGGTTGCCATTTAAACTATCTAAATACATATTTGCATATTTAGGATACTCGAAACTGTAATTAGGGTTACTATCGAAAATTTGATACTCTTTCTTCGGGAACTCTAACCTGAAATAGCCTCTCGGTTTTGGAGCGTACTCTGCATTTTGGCTACAACTTTGTAACAGCAGAAAGCTGAAAATAACTAAGAAAAAATATTTCATTGCGTTAAGATATTAATTTTTAATCATTTTATTTTGACGTTCATCAATGATGTTGGTAGAAAGAGTTAAGTGACTCTTAAACGTGTTTAAGTGTTAAACATTATCAAGCATCTACGACTGCCAAATCTCCCAAGATTTTTCTGCTTGTAACTCCAACATTTGATAGCCATTTTTAATACTTGCACCTTTCTCTTTTCCTCTTTTTAAAAAAATGGTTTCTTCTGGGTTGTAAACCAAATCATAAAGCAAATGCTTGTCTGTTAAAAACTGGTAAGGAATATCGGGGAAAGCGTCTTCTTTTGGATAAGTACCAACCGGGCTTGTATTAATGATAATTTGATACTCTTTTAATACTTCCTCATTTAAATCCGCGTAGCTAAACATATCCTTATCAGGACTCCTGCTCACGAATTTAAAGTCGATATTACGTTGTTTTAAAACGTATTTAATGGCTCTTGCGGCTCCACCATTACCTAAAATCAATGCTTTTTTATGATGACGTTTTAAGAACGGCTCAATAGATTTTTCGAAACCATAAGCGTCTGTATTGTAGCCAACCAGCTTGAATTTTTTGGGGTTAAGCGTACAAAGCTCACCCGAAAACAAAGATTTAACGGTATCGCCATGCAAAATTTTGATACAGTTAACCGCACCAATTTCCTTTGCACCAGCATCCAAATCATCTAAAAAAGCCAAGACCTCAACTTTATGCGGAATAGTTACGTTAATCCCATATAAATCACGGTCACTGGCCAATAATTTAGGAAAATCTTGAATGTTTTCTAAAGGAAAAAGCGAATACTGATAATTAGTAAGGTTAGCTTTTTCAAATTTTTCTGTGAAGTATTTTTCAGAGAAAGAATGCCCCAAAGGGAATCCTATTAATCCATATTTTTTCATTACACAAACACAAAAGGAGTTATTAAAACTCCTTTATTTTCTTTACTTCTGATTCAAAAAATGGTTGAAAGTATCTCCACGTAAACCTAATCTAATGGTTTCTAGTGGGATAACTTCTGCTGGGGCAATGTTGCCTAAGTTAACATTAGCGCCAATAAGTTCTATAAACCAAACTTGTTGTGCTTTTTGTGGAGCTTCCCAAATAATGGTTTCTTCTGGTATTTGTGTTAAAATTTCGTCAACTAAACCTTGGCGAACTTCTCCAGAATCTCTATAGATTCCTACATTTCCACCTTCTCTTGCTTCTGCAATCACTTTCCATGACCCAGCTTCAATTTCGGCTTTCATTAGTTTAATCCATTTGTAGGGAGCGAAAATTTTCTTTTCGTCCTTTGAACCCACTTCTGATATTACGGTAACCTGATCACTTAACTTTCTGATGAATTCACATTTATCATCGTGTTCAATTTCTATTGAACCGTCAGAAACTTCTGCAAACTTCATGTCGTACTCTTCTAAAACTCTGCGATAGTCATCAAACTGATTTCTAATCACAAAAGCTTCGAATAAAGTACCTCCAAAATAAACTGGAATACCCGCATCGCGGTATAATTTTAACTTTTCTTTAAGGTTTGGGGTAACAAAAGAAGTTGTCCAACCCAATTTTACAATATCAGTATGTGTGCCAGCAACTTCTAAAAAGTCTTCTACTTGTCTAAGGCTCAATCCTTTGTCCATGACCATTGTTAAGCCGTTTTGACGTGGTTTAACTGTTCTGTCTGGAATATTATTTAATTTATAATTCATATTTGTACGCAAAAATCCAAAAAAAATATCAATTAACAGCAAATACTGACTTATTAAACTAGATTTTTACAAAAACTACTTCGTAAAACCGTTAATAATGTCAATGATTACCTTGTTAGTTTGTAACTGTGGTAGGTATTCAAATAATAAGTAATGTTTATCAATATCTGTATTTAAAGCAATTTGTAGCTGGTTTAAAGCTTCATTGTATTGTCCGTCGGCAAATAAATAAGCTACAAATCTATAGTATAAATCAGCAGAGTCAGGATTGTTTTTAATCCCTTCTGCAATAATTTCAATACACTTTTTAATATTCTCTTGTTCAAAAACAATTGACGAGTAATCTAACCAAGCTTCAACATCTAAGGGGTTAACTTCTACCACCTTTTCATAGGCTTGCTCAGATTCTACCAAATTACCAAGTTTGTAATGTGCATCTGCAGTGGCAAACCAGTAGTCCGGATTTTGGTCATCAATATTTAAAGCTTTTTTATAAAAGTGTAGTGATTCAAAATAGCGTTCCTCAAAATCTAAGGTAACACCAATGCCATACCAAGCATCAGCCATTTTGGTGTCCATTTTAACCGCTTTCTTGTAAAGAGAGCGAGCTTCATCCATTTTTTCTAACTTCTCGTAGCACTCACCCATGGCGCAGTAAGTATCTGCATTTGGTGGTTCGTATTCAAAGGTTTCGCGGTAAACATCAATAGCGTCTTGGTAACGGTCTAGTTGTACCAATGCGTTGCCTTTATTAAAATATGCCGAAGCAAAATTTTCCTTGATTAAAATGGCGTAATCATAAGCATCTATTGATTTTTCAAACAAGTTAAGCTTATGAAAAGCATTGCCTAAATTGTACCAAGCGGCAAAAGAATAAGGTTCGCTATCAATATATTGCTGATAAAAAAGTATGCTTTCTTCTTGCTTATCTAAAACATCGTAACAGAACGCTAACTCGTAAAGTGCATCCTGATTTTCCATGTTATTCTCTAGACACAACTTAAGATAGCTTACAGCTTCTTCATATTCGCCCATGTTCTGGTGAACAAATGCAATCTGCATCAGTACTTCATCTTTGTTCTCTGCCATTTCTAGTGCTTTTCGAAGATTTTCTAAAGCTTCTTCATGTCGCTCTAAGCTTTCAAAAATATTACCTTTAATCATGTAAATATCAGCTTCTGAAGGCTCTAGTAATTCGGCTTTTTCTAAGGAAGCAAAGGCTTTATCAATCTCATTAGTAAAAACATGGAGTTGGGCTTTTTTTATGTGGAAAACCGCTGCAAAAGGATGTTGTTGCACAGCGTATTCTATCACCTGCAAAGCTTTTATTGGGTCGCTTTTATCAGTGTAATAATCAATAATATTTTCAAAGGCCAGGGCGTCAAAAAAGTATTGATCATGATTGCGAATCATTTCCTCGTAACGCTCAACCGATAATTTTGGGTCTTCGCCAAATTCAAATTCGAAATCTTCTTCCATAGGACACCAATTTTAATTCAACGACAATAGGAACGAAAAGCTATCCTATTTGATATTAAGTTTCAAATTATTATTAATATAAGGATAAGTGATGAAATATTTATTAACAATTATATAGAGAATTTGTAAGATGTTGGTTTTTAAGGTGAAAATTTCAACTATAATAGTTCAAATTTGACCTTTTGCAAATTTAGGTTCGTTGAGCGGGCTGTTAATTAAAGAAGGAACTAACTTCCTTTTTTAGTGTAGGTAGATGATTAATAATAATGCTCCAAATTTGTACAGTTTCAATGTCATCATAACCATGAGTAAGCTTATTACGAGCATCCACAATTCTGCGGGCATTTGTAATTTCTATTTCTGGATTTAACTTTAACAAAGCGTTCATTGCTTCGCCAATGGTGATAATATTGCGCTCAACCGCATCCTGTAAAAGAGGGTTATTGTCATAAATTTCAAACACTTTGTTATTACCTATATAACTGTCAATTTGGATGATGCAATCTATTATGTCTTTTAATAATTTGAGTTCTTTAATATCCATAAATAGGCAATTTGGTGTTGTTTATTTCCTGAATTAGATATGGATTTTTTAAAGAACGCTCGGTTAGGATGTCCACCTCTCTATTTAATAATATTTTCAAATCATCGTATAAATTCCAAAGATGTGTACCGGCTTCAACTGGCGCTAAGCCTTCTTCTAGGTTGACTATAAAATCGACATCACTTTCTTTAGTAAAGTCTTGTGTTAAAACAGAACCAAAAACGCAAGCGTTAGCAATTTTATGCGCTTTTAAAAGCTGAATGACCTGTGGTAAGTATGAATTGAAATCTGGATGTATCATGATAAAAATGACTGTTTAAACAATGATAAAAATAAACATTCCTTCCGTAAATATACCAATAAACGCCACAATGTATATCTTAGACTTTTGTAATAATCTAGATTTTAAAAATTATGGAAAGTAATATAGATAGCATATTGAAAAACATTGGGATTGAAGCTCAAAATAATGCGACTAGCACCGGTCAAAATTGGAGTTCAAACCCTATTGATATTCCAAAAATGATATTCTCTCCTGTTAATGGTAAAGAAATAGCAAAAGTTAATATGGCTTCCGCTGATGATTACCATGCAACTGTTGCCACCGCTAAAACCGCTTTTTTAGCTTGGAGAAATATACCCGCACCACAACGAGGTGAAATAGTGCGTCAGCTAGGGCAGGAGCTTAGAAACCATAAAGAAGATTTAGGCAAGTTGGTTTCCTACGAAATGGGGAAAAGTTTGCAAGAAGGCTGGGGCGAAGTGCAAGAAATGATAGATATCTGTGATTTTGCCGTGGGTTTATCCCGACAATTATACGGACTAACCATGCATTCTGAACGTCCGCAACACCGGATGTATGAGCAATGGCATCCGGTAGGAGTAGTAGGCATTATTTCTGCTTTTAATTTTCCAGTAGCAGTTTGGTGTTGGAACGCAGCTTTGGCATTAGTTTGTGGAAATGTTTGCATCTGGAAACCTTCCGAAAAGACACCGTTAACCGCTGTTGCCTGTCAAAAAATTATGGCTAAAGTTTTAAAAGACAATAACTTGCCCGAAGGAATTTCTTGTTTGGTGTTAGGAGACAGAAATATCGGAGAGTTGGTGGCGAAGGACAGCAATATCGCTTTGCTTTCTGCAACTGGCTCTACTAAAATGGGGAAATCTGTAGCTTCTGCTGTGGGAGCAAGATTAGGTAAACAAATTTTAGAACTGGGTGGAAATAACGCCATTATTATTACAGAAAATGCCGATTTGGATATGACTTTGATTGGTGCTGTTTTTGGGGCGGTTGGTACTGCCGGTCAACGCTGTACTTCTACTCGCCGATTGATTATTCACGAAAGTATTTACGATGTTTTTAAAGCGAAATTGGTAAAAGCGTATGCGCAACTGAAAATTGGAAACCCTTTAGATACTGGAAGCCATGTTGGTCCTCTGATTGATAAAGATGCGGTTAAAAATTATTTGACATCGATTGAAAAGTGCAAAGCGCAAGGTGGTAATTTTATTGTTGAAGGAGGTGTGTTGGAAGGCGATGGATTTGAGTCCGGATGCTATGTAAAACCTTGCATTGCCGAAGCAAAAAATGAAATGGAGATTGTGCAGCATGAAACTTTTGCGCCCATTTTATACATTATGAAGTATAAATCCTTGGACGAAGCTATTGCAATGCAGAACGCAGTTCCACAAGGTTTGTCATCAGCAATTATGACCAATAATATGCGTGAAGCAGAAGCGTTTCTTTCTGTTAACGGCTCTGATTGCGGTATAGCGAATGTGAATATTGGTACATCTGGAGCAGAAATTGGAGGTGCTTTTGGTGGCGAAAAAGAAACTGGAGGCGGACGAGAATCGGGTTCTGATGCTTGGAAAGCTTATATGCGCAGGCAAACTAATACGATAAATTACTCTGCTGAGTTACCGTTAGCACAGGGGATAAAGTTTGATTTGTAGGTGGAAGTTTAAGTGATCAGTAATGAAATGGAAAAGCCTGGTTTTTTAATAAAATAAGAATATTTAAATGGTTGTTCCATAATTTGTACATTTAAACTCTATTGTTACTCAATGAACGTGATAAAAAAACATATAAAACTTTCCATCGGCTTAATCCTTTTTGCAGGTTTAAGCTTTTCTTTTAAAGAAGACCTTTTCCAGATTTCTAAAAACTTAGACATTTTTGCGTCTGTATATAAGGAATTAAATATCAGTTACGTGGATGAAGTAAACACTTCTAAACTGATGCGTACAGGTATTGATGCAATGTTGGAAAACTTAGATCCTTATACTGAGTTTGTGCCGGAGTCTGAAATTGAAGATTACAAGATGAAATATGTGAGCACTCAGTACGGCGGTATTGGTGCGGGTGTGATCCACAGGGATGGCAAAGTCTTTATTTCTGCACCTTTTGAAGGTTATCCGGCGCAAAAAGCCGATATCAGAGCAGGTGATGAAGTTGTTAGTATCGATGGAAAAAAAATTGCAGGAAAAAGCAATGACGAAATTAGTGAACTACTAAAAGGACCAAAAGAAACACCGGTTAAAATTGTGGTTTTACGGAGCGGTAAAAACATCGATAAACAACTATACCGGGCAGAAATTAGTCAGCCTAATGTGAGTTACCACGGGATGCTTGAAAACGGAATTGGTTATATAAAACTTGATAAATTTTTAGAAAGCTCTGGTCAGGAAGTGAAAGACGCCTTGCTGGATATTCAAAAAAACAACCCCAAAGGTTTAATCTTAGACTTGCGCTATAATGGTGGGGGTATTTTGCAGGAAGCGGTTAAAATCGTGAACCTTTTTGTAAACCGAGACGTGGAAGTGGTAGTGCAAAAAGGTAAAAACCCTGAAAAAACTATCAGTTATAAAACTTACAGCAATCCCATAGCGTCTGATTTGCCTATTGTTGTGCTGGTAAATAACCGCTCAGCTTCGGCATCAGAAATTGTTGCGGGTTCATTACAGGATTTGGACCGGGCAGTAATTGTTGGTCAGCGTAGTTTTGGGAAAGGTTTGGTGCAACAAACGTTTAATTTACCTTATAACAGTTTAGTTAAAATTACGGTAGCAAAATATTACACACCTTCTGGCCGATGCATACAAGCTTTAGATTATACGCATCGTCATGATGATGGCTCGGTAGATAAATTACCAGATTCATTATTATCGGTTTTTAAAACTAAAGGAGGCAGATCTGTTTATAACGGGAGCGGGATATATCCGGATTTTCACTTAAAACCTGCTGAATTTCATGATATTACCCAAGTTTTAGTGGGTAAGTATTTTATTTTTGATTACGCTACCCAATTTGCAGAAACTCATCCAAGCATTGCTTCGGCTGATAAATTTGTGTTAAGCGATGCAGAGTATCAAAATTTTATAAATTATTTAAAGGGTAAAGATTATAGCTACCAAACTGCAACAGAGAAATCGCTGACAGACTTAAAGTACTATGCCGAAAGTGATAAAAAATGGGATGCAATAAAATCTGATTTTGAGAGCCTAAAGAATAAAATTTCAAGCACTAAGGAAGGAGATTTAATTACTTATAAATCAGAAATTAAAAGAGTGTTAGAAAGTGAAATTGCACAACGCTATTATTTTGAAAAAGGAAGAACGCTTAATAGTTTTCAGTACGATACTGAACTGAAAAAAGCTATTGAACTATTGGATAACTCAGCCTTGATTGCTAAGGTACTTAATGGGGAAGGCACTTATAATACAATTGGACAACCTAAGATAGTTAATGCGCAGATGGAGTAAACTTTTAGGGTGGGCTCAATTAGAGAATTAACTAAATAGTATAAAAAGATAATATTAAATGTTTGGGCGGTCCTAATCTTATAAAATATAAGAATGCGAAAATGCGACTCACAGATACAGGTGTTATATGGTGTTTTTAAGACAAGCCACAAATGAACAATTGACAACTATAAATGTTTAGACACAAGGGAAAGAGGAGAACGTTAAAACATAATTTAAGAATTGCTTCATTATTGTCGTTTGTAGCTGGGATTGTTAATGTAGCTGGTTTTTTAGCGGTTCAAAGGTTGACAACAAATGTAACGGGGCACTTTGCTTTTTTTGTAGACGAAGTTTTTAAACTTAATTTTTGGCAAGGCTTTATCTATTTTGTATACATATTTTTCTTTTTCTTAGGTTCATTTGTGTCAAACCTATTAATTGAAATCATATCAAAATCAAGCGAGAGACTAATTTATGTGATTCCGACAATTATAGAGAGCCTTATTTTGTTTTTTTTAGCAATATTCGGACAATACCTAATCTCACAAAACCCCAATCTACTGGTCTGTTCTTTGCTTTTTGCAATGGGCTTGCAAAATTCGTTAGTAACAACAATCTCTAATTCAACTGTCCGGACAACGCACTTAACAGGTCTTTTTACAGATTTAGGAATTGAACTTTCCCAATTGTTTTTCTACAAACAAAAAGAGCAAAAGAACAAGCTCTACTCTTCAATAAAACTACGCCTTACCATTATTACTTTTTTCTTCTTAGGAGGATTTTTATGCGGCATATTTTATTCAACTTTAAAACTTTATGCATTAGCAGTTGCAGCGGCAATTTTAATTATTGGAATAATATACGATGACCTAAAATTGAGGTTAATAATGCAGAATAGAAGCCATAGTAAAGGTATATAACAACTCGTTGAAATTGGCGGAGGTCTGCTCTCAGTAGGTAATTTGATATTTTTTATTAGCAAAGAACCAAAGTTGTTGAAACATAAAAGCGATAATAATGAAAACGCATACCACAAACTATTTTGACACTTTTATAGAAATAGCAGAAGATACTAAAGCAACTTCTTCGATAAAGCCCCCTACCAAAAACGACAAAAAAACAACTGCGGAAATGCAATATGATTTGATGAGTACAAATCCTTACAAATACACTTCAGATGATATATTATTTCAGGTATTTGCAAGTAGAAATGATTTGACCCAAGAAGAATATACAGTAGCAAGAGAAGAATTTTTCTCTAAAGGGCAACCTTGTTTAAGAACTTCGCCACTTGCAAAAACATATGGTTTTGGGATTCATAGTGATAGCGATGGAAAAGTTGCTTCATATGGTATGGAGACAGAAGAATATCAGAAACTCGTAGCTAATGACAAAATTAAGAAAGTGAAAGCTATGCGTTCCAGCAAGAAATAAACTCCACCACAAACATCCCCCATAATTTTATTAAGTTTGGAACTATTAATCATACGAAAACATGAAAGAAATAAGCGTAGAAGAATTAAAGCAATGGAAAGAAGAAGGTAAACAGTTTCAATTAATTGATGTTCGCGAACCTTTTGAGTACGAGATGTCAAATATTGAAGGTGAAAACATCCCTTTAGCAGGTGTGGTGATAGAAGCTGATAAAATAAAAAAAGATATTCCGGTAGTAATGCAATGCAGAAGTGGCGCAAGAAGTGCAAATGCTTGTATGCAATTAGAACAAAACTTAGGCTATTCTAACTTATACAACTTAAAAGGTGGTATATTGGCGTGGGCTGCAGAGTTTGATAATGATATGCAAGTTTACTAATAATGATTAAACATATTGTTTTTAGCGTAATTCTGAATGTATTGATAATTGCATCAGTAGCGATAGGTTATTATGGATACAAGGCGGGTAATTTTTACTTTATCCCTTTGTTATGTGCAACAGCATTTTGTCTGAGTGTTTATTATAAATTTAAACACATCAAATTTGTGCGAGAAGAGATGAGTAAAAAAGCCGAAGCTAACTTGGTGGATAAATCAAAGAATAAGAATAAACGTTAATAAATAAACTATGATTGTAATTGTAATTGGAATATTTGCTTTTTTGGCTGCTATTGTATTGTCTAAACAACCCACTCCGCAAAATGCGATGTTAGGGAAAGTACTGTATATAGTAGCTCCGTTAATCATCATCTTCGGGATATTTACTTCCTGTTTTAAAAGTATAAATGCAGGTACGGTGGGAGTGAAAACCCTTTTTGGTAAAGTGGATAATGATGTATTGTATAGTGGGCTAAATTTTGTAAACCCCTTGATAGAAATCACAACTTTCGATGTGAAAACTCAAAATTACACCATGGCTACCGGAGATTCAGAAGGAGCAGTAAGAGGAGATGATGCGATAAGAGTTTTAACTGCTGATGGATTAGAAGTGGTAATGGATTTATCTGTTCTTTTTAGTGTTAACAGTTCTGATGCTCCGAAAATATTAAAGGAAATTGGAACGGATTATTTAGATAAAATTGTACGTACAGTTTCAAGTACTATAATTAGAGATAATGCGGTTTCTTATGACGCCGTAGCTTTATACTCGACAAAACGTGAAGAGTTCCAAAATATAATTTCTGTTAGCATTGCAAAAAACTTTGCGAAAAGCGGTTTAAAACTGGAGCAATTGTTAGTTAGAAATATTGCTTTACCTGCATCTGTAAAAGCAAGTATTGAGTCTAAAATTAATGCAGAGCAAGATGCTCAGAAAATGACTTTTGTTCTTCAAAAAGAGAAACAAGAAGCAGAACGTAAAAGGGTAGAAGCACAAGGTATTGCAGATTACCAACGTATTATTTCTTCTGGTCTGTCTGATAAGCAATTGCAGTACGAAAGCATTCAAGCGCAGTTGGCTTTGGCAAAATCACCAAATACTAAAATAATGATTATGGGAAGTGGTAAAAACCCTGTAATTATTGGTGGTAACTAATTCCTGAATTTTCATGAGTGAGATTAATCCCTGGCAAACTGTAAGCAGTAAAAAAATTTACGATAATCCTTGGATTGGTTTAACGGAACATCAGGTTATTAACCCGTCCGGTGGTGAAGGAATTTATGGGGAAATCCATTTTAAGAATTTTGCCATTGGTATTATTGCAATAGATACTGACGATCATATCTTTATGGTGGGTCAGTATCGTTTTCCATTAAAGCAGTACAGTTGGGAGCTACCAGAAGGTGGTGGGCCATTAGATAAAGAGCCTTTGGATTCGGCGAAGCGTGAGCTTTTAGAAGAAACAGGTTTGGTAGCCAAAGAATGGAAAGAAGTGCTGAGAATGCACCTTTCTAATTCAGTGAGTGATGAGTTAGGAATCTTGTACTTAGCAAAGGGCTTTGAACAATTTGCACCCGAACCAGAAGAAACTGAACAACTGGAAGTTAAAAAAATGCCTTTTGAAGATGTTTATCAAATGGTAATTAACGGAGAGATTACAGATTCGTTAACGGTTGCGGGGATTTTGAGAGTTAAATTATTAAGAGAAGGCTTTTAAAATTTATATTTGCAAAATGAGTAGATTTTTTGGTTTTATACTAAGCCCTTTACATCACATTGCTTTCTTTTTAACCTTAATTATTTTTCAACCGATACAATGGTTGAGTTATAAAATTGGGGGATATAAAGCGCATAAAGTTTCTGTAGATATTCTGAACTTCTTTTTAACTAGTGCTTATTATGTGCTGGGGGGAAGTATAAAGTTTATAAATCATCAAAACTTACCTACTGATAGGCCAATTATTTTTACGGCCAATCACCAAAGCATGTACGACATTCCGCCAATGATTTGGTTTCTGCGGAAGCACCACGCTAAGTTTATTTCTAAAATAGAACTCACTAAAAATATCCCATCCATCTCTTTCAATCTAAAATATGGAGGTGGTGCAAACATCGATCGTAAAGACAGAAAGCAGTCTTTAGGTGAGATTATGAAGCTGGGAGAGCGAATGAAAAATAATAATTGGTCAACAGTTATTTTCCCCGAAGGTACCCGTTCTAAAGACGGTAAAATGAAGGAGTTTCAGTTAGGCGGAATCGCAACTATTTTAAAAAAAGCTCCTAACGCCTTAATTGTTCCTATAGCTATAGAAAGATCTTGGGAAGTAGTACAGAACGGAACATTTTGGCTACACGCTTTTGTGCCGATCAAATTCACTGTATTAGAACCGATAGAACCCATTGGAAAAGATATCGTGGAAGTAGTGAAAGAAGCTGAAATAGCGGTTAGGGCAGTTGTAGAGAAAGAATTAGCTTAATTTAGTCTGACGAAGTTTTTGAAAATCAGCAAGTCTGTTAGGTAATCCACCTCGTTACGTCGATGTACGAGACGTCTCGCGAGCAAAGTGGGTAATTCTATGAGTACAACCTATTTGTGAGATTTCTCCTATCGTCGAAATGACGGGCTTTATCAGTAGTCGTCCAAGCAGGGTTTCTCGCAGAGAATTCGAATTTGTAAAACGATTAAATTTTAAACTTATCTCCCAATTCCTCTTCTTTAACAAGTAAATCAGCAATACTTGTTTCCATTAAGATTTTTAAAGTGGCATCTCTCACACTTTGGAAAGCATCTCTAATACCGCAAGTTTCCTCGTCCTTGCATTCATCACAACGCTGATAGAAATTTAAACTTACACAAGACAGCATTGCAATAGGTCCGCCAGTTAACCGCATTATATGCACCAAATTAATTTCCGAAGGATCTTTTAATAGAGAGTAACCACCACCAGCACCTTTTTTGCTATACAGAAATCCAGCATTACGCATCTCTAAAAGAATCTGTTCCAAAAACTTTTTCGGAATTTTTTCTCTTTGAGAAATGGAAAGGATATTCAGAGGTTCTCCTCCAAATTCCTTGGCTAAAACCATCAATGCCCTAATGGCGTATTTTGTTTTTTTAGATAACAAGTTTTAAATAGTTTTGAATGAGTGAGTTATGAATGAGTGAATGATGATCTGAAAGATGGTAATTTAAAATTAACAGCATACTTAAAACTTACAACCTAACACTTAAAACTCTTACACTCCCCCTAATTAATTTCAAAAGAATAAGTCACTTCCACACCGCCAGCTACCAACATATCATGTACCGAGCAATATTTTTTTACTGCTAATTCTGCTGCTTTATCTGCTTTGGCTTGGTCTATCTTTCCTTTTAATCGGAATAAGATATGAATTTTCGTGAATATAGTCGGAATTTCTTCACGTCTTTCTGCGCTTACATCCACAGAAAAATCAGTGATTTCTTGTCTTTGTTTTTTTAATATACTGATTAAGTCCAAAGAACTACAAGAACCCAAGGCCATTAAAACTAGCTCCATCGGACGTACGCCTAAACCTTGTCCGCCAATAGCTTCCGAACCATCGATGTGTACTTTAACATCGCCACTGCCTTTTGCTTCAAAGTGTACAGCGTCGTTTAATCTATTTAATTCTATTTTCATGTTTATATAGTATTGTGTATTGAGATATGCGTATTGAGTATCGCGTAGTTAGTATTAAGTATCAAGAACTTGTCAGATTGCTCGGCTATTTCCCTCTTTAAACTTTTCAGCGAACTCCTCCTAGTCAATTATTTAGCTGTTCAATAAACCTAACAACCTAATCACCTAACAATCTAACCAACTATTTTGATTTCTCCAAAGCCCCAACAATATCCCCAACAATATCATCAATATTTTCTAAACCTACAGAAATACGGATTGAACCCGGGTAAATCCCGATATTTTCTCTTTCTTCTACCGTTAATTTAGAATGAGTGGTTGAAGCTGGGTGTGTTGCAATACTTCTGCTATCGCCTAAGTTGGAAGTAATCAAAAGCATTTCTAAGCAATCTAAAAAGCGTTTAGCCCTATCAAAACCACCTTTAATAATGAACGTGACAATTCCGCCACCTTGCTTCATCTGTTTTTTTGCTAACTCGTACTGCGGATGAGATTTTAAATGTGGGTAACGCACCAATTCTACTTCAGTATTTGCTTCCAGAACTTCAGCAACTTTTAAAGCACTGCTACAATGTCTGTCTAAACGTAGAGGCATTGTTTCTAAACTTTTTGAAACTACCCAAGCATTAAAAGCCGACATTGCCGGACCTGTATGGCGGATAAAGAACATCATTTCTTTAATTAAATCGGCTCTTCCACATACCGCACCACCTAAAACACGGCCTTGCCCATCCATGTATTTTGTTGCCGAATGACTTACCAAATCCACACCATATTCAATTGGTTTCTGCAAGTAAGGAGTAGCAAAACAATTGTCAACGTTGATGATGATTTGCGGATGCTTTTCTTTGATTTTGCATAACCACTCTAAATCCACCAATTCCAAACCAGGGTTTGACGGTGTTTCCAGAAATATCATTTTGGTATTTGGCTGAATTGCTTTTTCTAAATCCTCAGGTTTTGAAGCATCAACATAAGTTGAGGTAATGCCCCATCTCGGAAAAAGTTCTGTCAATAGTTGATGCGTAGAACCAAAAATAGAACGGAAAGAAACAATGTGATCGCCAGATTTTAATAAGCCCGCAAAAGAAGCAAAGACTGCCGCCATCCCTGAAGAAAAGACTAAGCCGTCTTCCGCACCTTCCATCATGCAAATTTTGTCAATCAGTTCGGTAGTATTTGGGTTGGAGTAGCGAGAATAGATATTACCTTCTTCTTCTCCTGCAAAAACTGCTCTCCCTTGCTCAGCATCATCAAATATAAAACTTGATGTTAAGTACAAAGGAACAGAGTGCTCTCGGTTCTCAGTTCTTTTTGTTTGGGTGCGTATTAATTTTGATTCTTCTTTCATTTTTATTAGTTCATTCAAGTCAGCTTTATTTTTCCACTCATAATCTGCTGACAATCGACTATGATTAATGGATCCTTTAATGGGCGTCTGTTATTCCCTTCCCGTCATGTCGAACGATAGAGAGACATCTCACAAATAGGTATCACACATTATGTGCAGACTTTACTTGTGAGATTTCTCGTACCTCGAAATGACGAACGGTTTTAATTCTTACTCACAGAATTTTGACAACCGACCATGGACTTTTCGTGTTTCCCACTATAAAAGCTATACTCCCAGACTATGGACTACCGACCACGGACTTTCTTACAACCTCTCCTTTAAGTAGTGGCCAGTAAACGATTTTTTATCCTTTGCCAATTCCTCCGGAGTTCCTTCAAAAACTAATTTCCCACCTTCACTTCCACCTTCAGGGCCAATATCAATCACCCAATCTGCACATTTTACCACGTCCATATTGTGTTCAATCACAATAATTGTATTTCCTTGCGCTATTAAAGCTTCAAAAGACTTCAACAGCTTTTTAATATCATGGAAGTGCAAACCAGTGGTTGGCTCGTCAAAAATAAATAATGTTTTAGAGCTATTGTTTCCTTTAATTAAAAAAGAAGCTAATTTAATACGTTGAGCCTCACCACCAGATAAGGTGTTGGAAGACTGACCTAAATGCACATAACCTAAACCAACATCTACCAAAGGTTGCAATTTGGCAGTAATTTTTGGTTCCGCATTAAAGAAATCTAAAGCCTCATCAATAGTCATCTCTAATACTTCAGAAACGTTCTTGTCATTATAAGTAACATCTAAAACGTGTTGTTTAAATCGTTTTCCGTTACATGATTCGCATGGCAAGTAAATATCTGCCATAAACTGCATTTCAATTTTCACTTCACCTTCCCCTTGGCAAACATCGCATCTGCCACCTTCCACATTAAAAGAAAATGCAGCAGGTTTTAATCCGCCAGCTTTCGCCGATGCCTGGGAAGAATATAAAGACCTAATCTCATCCCAAGCTTTAACATAAGTTACCGGATTAGAGCGTGAGGAGCGACCAATAGGATTTTGATCCACCATTTCAACCCCAGTAATTTCACTTAAAGCACCTTCAATGCCATTATAAGCACCCGTTTGTTCTCCAGAATAATTGCCTAATGTTTTCTGTAAAGCAGGTAATAAGATGCGTTTGACTAAAGATGTTTTTCCTGAACCAGAAACTCCAGTTACGGCGCATAGTACATTTAAAGGAAATTTAACATCTATATTTTGCAGGTTGTTTTCTCTTGCGCCTTTTACTTCAATAAACTCTACAGGTTTTCTTCTGGTTTTTGGGACAGCTATGCTTTCGCGTCCGCTTAAATACTTACCAGTTAAACTGTTTTTATCTTCTAAAATCTCTTTATAAGTACCAGCGAAAATTAACTCGCCACCTAAAGTCCCTGCTTCTGGTCCAATATCAATTAAATGATCTGCAGCCTGCATCATTTCTTCTTCATGCTCAACCACCAAAACAGTGTTTCCTACATCGCGTAAAGATTTTAAAACGCCAATTAAGCGATTAGTATCTTTTGGGTGTAAACCAATACTCGGTTCATCCAAAACGTATATAGAACCTACCAAAGAACTTCCTAATGAAGTTGCTAGGTTGATACGTTGAGACTCTCCACCAGATAAGGTATTGGATAACCTGTTTAATGTTAAATAACCTAAGCCTACTTCGTTCAAAAACAAAATACGATTGGTAATTTCTAATAATAAGCGTTTCGCGATTTTTGTATCACGCTCATCCAATTTCAAATTCTCGAAAAAAGGAAGCAATTCTTTCAAAGGTTTTAAAACCAAATCTGTTATAGAATGGTCAGCAACCTTTACATAAGTAGCGTCAGAACGTAAACGACTGCCCAAACAATCAGGGCAGTTGGTTTTTCCACGATACCTAGAAAGCATCACCCTGTATTGAATTTTATAAGTTTGCTCTTCTAAAAAAACAAAGAAAGCGTCTAAACCTTTAAAGTATTTGTTCCCTTTCCAAAGCAACTTACGTTCAGCATTGCTCAACTCACTCACCGAACGATGAATAGGGAAATCAAATTTTGTGGAATGCTTAACCAGTTCATCTAGCCATTCCTTCATTTTTTCTCCACGCCAAGGTGCAATTGCACCATCATATACAGACTTTGATTTATCTGGAATCACCAAGTCTTCATCAATACCTAAAACCCTACCAAAACCTTCACATTTAGGGCAGGCGCCATAAGGATTGTTGAAACTGAAAAAATTAGGTGTAGGCTCTTCAAACTTTATCCCATCCAGTTCAAACCTATCCGAAAAATGTTTTCTATCGCCGTCAAGATCTACATAACAGTCGCCTTTTCCTTCAAAAAAAGCCGTTTGTACCGAATCTGCCATCCTGCTGATGGTCTCTTCCTCTTGATTAGTGACAATTCTATCAATTAAAATCAGCAGTTTATGTTCATCTTCAATTTCTTTATTTTCAACGCTTGTATCCTCTAAAACATCCTCAACCTTTCGTATTTCATTATTAAATACGATCCTGGAAAAACCTTTTTGTAGTAACACTGCCAATTCTTCTTTAAGCGTACGGTTGTTGTGCGGGTACAGCGGACATAAAATGGTAGTTACGCTTTCTTCTGGCAGTTCAGACAGATAATTTACCACATCCGTAACCGAGTCTTTTTTAACCATTGCTCCAGAAATAGGGGATATGGTTTTTCCAATTCGGCTGAATAAGAGCTTTAAGTAATCGTAAATCTCAGTAGAAGTACCCACCGTAGAACGCGGGTTAGAAGTAATTACCTTTTGTTCAATAGCAATTGCAGGGGCAATGCCTTTAATATAATCTACATCAGGCTTATTCATACGGCCCATAAACTGGCGGGCATATGATGATAAACTTTCTACATAACGTCTTTGTCCTTCTGCGTAAAGTGTATCAAAGGCAATAGATGATTTTCCCGAACCAGACATTCCAGTAATTACAACTAGTTTGTTTTTTGGGATGGCAACATCAATATTTTTAAGGTTGTGTACCCTTGCGCCTTTTATGATGATATTTTTTTGTGGGTCTAATTCTTCTTTCATTATCAATTCTCTCTGCAATTCTTGCTAATTGCTACCGCTCCTAAAATTTGTTGCAAAAATAAAGCTATTAATCCACAATAAATATTGTTTGCTAAAATGAACCCGATTAGGGAATAAGATTATCGAAAAAATGATATTCATATTAATTAGGGCATTACCCGCAGAAAGCGGTTTGAGCTATACGTTATATTTATAAGAGGTGAGGTAATTAATGAAATTAAAATTCCATCCATCAATTAAAGGGTAAGGATAATCTCTTTATAATTATGAGCCCATTGTATAAGCGCATTAGTATCAGAGTCTATGTCTAATTTGGTAATGATATTGCTTCGATGTTTTTGTACGGTACGCGGAGAAATACAAAGTGCCTCGCCTATTTGAGTAGAATTGTTTCCATTGGCAATTAAGCGCAAAATTGTACGCTCAGAAGGGGTTAATAATAATATTTTTTTAAGCTCTGTTTCTGTGACCAAATCAAAATCATCATTAAAAGATTTGCTGTAATAGGTATTGTCTTTCATCACTTCGCTAATGCAAAGCTCTATTTCTGCAAAGCTATCTTCTTTAAGTATATAGCCATTAACTCCAATATTTTTTGCCTGAACCATAAAACCTTTTTCTTTATGGTACGACATTAAAATAAAGCGGGTTTTAAGTTCTTCTTTTTTTAGATGTTTAATGATTTCGAAGCCGTTTAATAAAGGCATTTCGATATCCAAAATGGCTACATCTGGTTGGTGTTCCATAATAACTTCCATTGCCGAAGCTCCGTTAATGGCAACTGCAACAACATTATAGCCTGCATGTTCTAGCTCTTGTTGAGTACCTTTTAACATGATTGGATGATCGTCAGCAACTATGATAGAAATTTTGCTTTTTAGCATGTTTGTTGGTTAGGTTATTAGTTTTTTGCCTTTTTAGCTTTTTTTATTACTATTTAATTGCTTAAGGATAACTTTTACAGCCGTTCCTTTGTTAGGTGCAGATTTTATATCAAGTTTTGCGTTTATAATTTTACAGCGTTCCAATATAGATTTCATGCCCAAACTTTTACTGGTTAATAGCTTTTGCTGATAATTAAAGCCTTTTCCATTATCTTTTATTTGTAAGATAATTTGATCTGCAGTTTTGCTAACGCTTATCTCTACTGATTTTGCCTCGGCATGTTTGATGATATTTTGCAATACTTCCTGACATATCCGGTATAAATGTAAAGCAATGTTGACATTAATTTGCTCGTCTATATTTTCAATATCTGAAGTGAAAAACAAGTCCGAATTTTCATCAAGGGTGTCTATCAAATCCTGAATACCTGCCGTAAACCCAAAACGTTCTAATAATATAGGGTATAAGCCTTGCGAGATAGACCTTAAATTTTCTAAAGTTTCTTTTGCAAGTATTTCCAGACTTGGATCAGTCAATTCTTTTGATTTCCTAGTCAGCAACATTAACTGTTGGCCCACACCGTCATGCAATTCCAAGGATACACGCGTACGCTCTTCTTCTTGTGTATTAATGATGTCTTGCGTGAAAGCTTCTTGTAGTTTTTGTTTGTTTTTTGCAAAGTTTCGAGATCTTAATACAGTTATAAATGCAAATAGGCAAAGTAATCCTAAGCCACCAAAAATTAGCCATTGTTTTTTTAACTTGTTTTTAGCACCCAATAAGGCGATATTATTTTTCTGGGTAACAATTTTTAAGTCTTTATTTTTTATTTCGAATGTAGTTTGATAATAGATCAATTGATTTTTTAAGGCATCTAATTTGGTGGCATTTTGATATTTGAGTAAGAAGTTTTCTTGTTCAATAGCTTTTTCTTTTTCATTGGAGGCATTATAAATTAAAGCCAAAAGCTCATGCGTTTCCATAATAATTTCCTTAGAATCAAACGCTTCGGCAAGCTTTAATTTTTGCAAGCCCAATTTCTCTGCTTTGGCGTAATTTCCAAGACTATATTGATAATAGCCCTGTACATCTAGATAAAGCAGTTTGTCATAAGCAGAATGCTGGAGTTGATTATAGGCTATCTCAGAAAGACGGTAATATTTTTCAATATCAGTTTTTAGATTTTGCTGGCAGGCATAAACTAAATAGCTATTGTAGCTTATAAATTTTAGAAAATTATTTCCGGTAGAGTCGGCATAAGCGGTGGCATAATTTAAGTAATAAGCTTGTTTGTTGAATTTTCCCTGTAATTTTTGGTCGAGTGAACTGTTGAGGTATTCAAAAACAAGTTGTCTATTATTATCGGTAGCCTTAGAATCTAAAATAATTTCGTTTCTTAATACTTGGGCGGGTTCAAACAGATAATTTAAACTGTAGCAGTTAGCCAAAGCACTTTTAATTTTATTTAAAAATGGAATGTTTTTTTGATACCTATAAAGTGCCATCCCGGCAAAAGCATGTTTAATAATGGTGGAGAAATCGTTAGTTTCTGCATTGTCTATAACTAGTCTTCTGTGCTCATTTGCCCAAGCACTGTATGATGAATCTTGAACTTGCTCAAATAAACCAATACTTTTTTTGCTTTTTGCCCTACTTTGTTCGGTTAGTCCTTTGTGCCTTAAGTTTTCTGCTAATACCGATTCAAAAATGGCTTTTTGAGCCAGAGGAGTGTTTTTTGTGATAAGGGACTGTATTTGCTTTACTTTTAAAACAGAATCCAGTTGTTTGTTATTTACCCAAATTGTACCTAAAAGATTAAATAATTTAAGGGTGCTTACGGTGTCTTTTATGAGATAAAAGTTATTAAAAGCTATTTCTGCTTTTGTATAAAAATCCCTTTCACTTTTATAAACTTTGGCTTTTATAAGTTTAGTAAAGAGGCTGTCCCGTGTAACGGTGTTTTTGTAGTTTGCGATGTCAAGTATTTGTGTCTCATTTATTTGCTGTGCAAAAACAGCAGAATGCATTAACCCCATTAGAATAGGGATTGCATACACGAACAAGGGACAGCTTTTGTTTTTCATTCAATTACAATAAAACAATAATAAGGATTTCCTTTTTTTAATATGCGCCATCTCTAACTTGATTTAAGTGAATAAGGGATGATATTTAATGTGAAATATTATAAACAAAGAGAATAAAAAAATCTTATTTAAACGTCAATAATTTAATTTTTTAATTAAATTATTGACGTTTAAAAGAAATATAGTAAATTAGATACAATTCATTCGTCTAAGGGTTTTTGTTTTTTAATAAAATCCAAAGTTTTTTTTGGGGAATTTTCGCCAAATTAAGAAGGAAGTGTTGGCCTTCTTTTGTACGTAGCCTACGTAATATTTGCATTGGGTACGTATTTTTTTGTTGCAAAATTTAGTTTAAAATTGTTAAAAGTCAAAAACATGTTTTCTAATAGAATATTAATCATAAAATGAAGGAAACTCATTTTTTAAATCACTTGCAATCAATAATATAAGTCTTTTTACTTTAGAACTATTGCTTAATCGATTAAAAATAGGGTTTATAGTTTAACAATCAGCAGGTTCGCTTTAAGCCGACTTAATAATAATCTTTTAATGGCTTAAATATAATTTAAGCCAGCGCTAATGGCGCAAACTTTTATTAATTAAAATTTCATGATTAAATCATTACAATTATTTTTTCTTTTTATATTCATGTTTGGCAGTTTTGCGCTGTTGAACAATCAACATGCTTTCGCTGATGCAAAAGCGAAGGCAAACATCACACATAGCATTAGCTCCGTTGCGCCTGGTGATCCGCCAACAATCACTTCTTTTACTCCAAGCCAAGCTAAGCCCGGTGATGCGGTAACCATTTCAGGTACAAACTTTAACACCACAACAACAGAAAACATAGTTTTCTTCGGGGCAACCCAAGCAACGGTAACGGCGGCAACGGCTACTAGTTTAACGGTAACTGTTCCTGTCGGAGCTACTTATGCACCTATTACGGCATTAAATACAGGTACCAGTTTGGCAGCTTATAGCTTACAAAATTTCACGCCCACCTATAGTCCTGCAAAAATAACAATTGGTACTAGCAGTTTTGCAACTAAGCAAGATTTTACAACAGGTACAAATCCTTCTTCCGTAGCTATAGGCGATTTGGACGGGGACGGCAAGGCAGATTTGGTGGTAGCGAATTACCTTTCCAATACCGTATCAGTGTATCGAAATACCTCCACAAGTGGTAGCGTTGGGAGTGGCAGTTTTGCGACCAAAGTAGATTTTACAACAGGTTTATACTCTCGATTCGTAGCCATAGGCGATTTGGACGGGGACGGCAAGGCAGATTTGCTGGTAGCGAACTCCAATTCCAATAGCGTATCAGTATTGCGCAATACCTCCGCCAGCGGGAGCATTGATGCTGGCAGTTTTGCAAGCAAGGTAGATTTTGCAACAGGTACATACCCTTATTCCGTAGCCATAGGCGATTTGGACGGGGATGGCAAGGCAGATTTAGCGGTAGCGAACCTGAACTCCAATAGTGTATCAGTATTTCGCAATACTTCCAGTAGCGGGAGCATCGAGGTTGGCAGTTTTGCAAGCAAGGTAGATTTTACAACAGGTTCAAGCCCTAATTCCGTAGCCATAGGCGATTTAGACGGTGATGGCAAGGCAGATTTAGCGGTAGCGAACGGCGGTTCTAATACCGTATCGGTGTTTCGCAATACTTCCAGTAGCGGGAGCATCGAGGCTGGTAGTTTTGCGACCAAGGTAGATTTTACAACAGGTTCATACCCGCGTTACGTAGCCATAGGCGACTTGGACGGAGACGGCGAGGCAGATTTGGTGGTAACGAACTACAGTTCCAATAGCGTATCAGTATTTCGCAATACCTCCACCAGCGGGAGCATTGTGAATGGCAGTTTTGCGACTAAGGTAGATTTTACAACAGGAACACACCCTAGTTCCGTAGCCATAGGCGATTTGGACGGGGATGGCAAGGCAGATTTGGCGGTAACGAACTACAATTCCAATAGCGTATCAGTATTTCGCAATACCTCCAGTAGCGGGAGCATCGATGCTGGCAGTTTTGCAAGCAAGGTAGGTTTTACAACAGGTTCAACCCCTAATTCCGTAGCCATAGGCGATTTGGACGGGGATGGCAAGGCAGATTTGGCGGTAACGAACGTCGGTCCCAATAGCTTATCGGTGTTACGCAATACTTCTAATAACGCCGATTTATCAGCATTAACGCTAAGTAACGGCACTTTATCGACAAGCTTTGATGCAAGTACAATAACCTATACGGCTGATGTTCCAAACACAACTACAAGCCTCACGGTAACACCAACACAAGCAGATGCCAATGCAAGCATACAAGTAAGAGTAAACGGTGGCACTTATGCAACGGTAATTAGTGGAACAGCGTCTACAGATCTGGCAATAAATGCCGGTCTCAATATCGTAGAAATAAAAGTTACCGCAGAAGATGCTAATGTAATAAAAACCTATGCAGTTAGGGTAACTAAAGCGATACCAACAATCACCTCTTTTACCCCAATTCAAGCCAAACCTGGCGACGAGGTAACTATAACAGGTACAAATTTTAACACCACAACTACTAATAATATAGTATTCTTCGGGGCAACCCAAGCTACGGTAACGGCAGCAACGGCTACCAGTTTAACGGTAACTGTTCCTATCGGAGCAACTTATGCGCCTATTACTTTATTAAACAATGGTACGTCTTTGGCGACCCAAAGCTTAACACCATTTCATCCAAATTATTCACCTGCAAAAGTAAATTTAACAACTTCAGATTTTGCCCCTAAAGTAAATTTTGCTACAGGAGATGCTCCATATTTTGTAGCCATGGGCGATTTAGATGGTGATGGCAAAGCTGATCTAGCTATTGTTAATCGTAATGATAATAACGTTTCCGTTTTAATAAATACCTCCACCGGCGGTACGGCAAGCTTTGCTGCTAAAGTAGATTTTACCACCGGAGACAATCCTCACTCAATAGCCATTGGAGATTTGGATGGCGATGCAAAGCTAGATCTGGCGGTAACAAACTATGATGACGACACAATTTCTGTTTTAAAGAACACATCAACTACCGGAGTGCCTAGTTTTAGTGCTAAAGTAGATTTTGCCACAGGAATATTTCCTAGATCAATAGCGGTAGCCGATTTGGACGGGGATGGAAAATTGGATTTGGCGGTTGCAAATAAGGGTTCAAACGTGGTTTCTGTTTTTCGGAACACATCCATTAGCGGAGGAGCATTAGCATTTGCTGCAAAGGTTGATTTTGCAACAGGCAGTGGACCTCACTCAATAGCTATTGGAGATTTGGATGGCGATGGAAAACTGGATTTGGTAGTTGCTAACTCTATTGTTGATAACGTTTCTGTTTTACAGAATACATCTGTTAGCGGTAGCTTAAATTTCGCTACTAAGTTAGATTTCACTACGGGGGCTAGTCCACGTTCAGTAGCTATTGCCGATATGGATGGCGACGGTAAACTGGATTTGGCCGTTACATGTTTTGGTTCAAGTTCCTTTTTAATCCCTGCTACAGTTTCAGTGCTACTCAATACTTCTAGTTCTGGCGGTGCACCAAGCTTCGCTACAAACGTTGATTTTGAAACAGGTACTAGTTTTAGCTCATTAAGCATTGGTGATTTGGATGGGGACGGGAAGCCCGATTTGTATGTAGCTAAAACAAGTCGTCTTTTCGTTTTAAAGAACACGTCTGGCCTTGGCGCACCCAGTTTTGCTGCGGCAATAGATCTTCCGGCGGGATCAACTAATTATGGTATCGCTATCGGCGATGTAGATGGTGACAGCAAGCCTGATTTAGTGGCTATAAATAATGGGTCAGATGATGTTTCTGTTTTCCTAAACATATATTTACCCCCAACCATCACTTCTTTCACTCCAGAAAAAGCAAAACCCGGCGACGAAGTAACCATTACAGGTTCAAATTTTAATACCACAACCACTAACAACATCGTGTTTTTCGGGGCAACTCAAGCTACGGTTACAAGTGCAACGGCTACCAGTTTAACAGTAACAGTACCCACTGGCGCAACTTATGCGCCAATAACTTTGCTAAATACAGGCACCAGTTTGGCAGCCTATAGCTTAAATAACTTTACACCTATTTTTAGCCCTGCCAAAACAGATATCTCAGCAGGAGATTTTAGAGCTAAAGTAGATTTTACTGCAGGTACCAACCCTGTTTTCGTAGCCATAGGCGATTTGGACGGGGATGGCAACGCAGACTTAGTAGTTGCAAATATTGGGTCTGCTAATGTTTCCGTTTTGATGAATAATTCCAGTAACGGTACGGCAAGTTTTGCAACTAAAGTAGATTTTACCACAGGAAGCAGTCCTGGCTCAGTAGCGATAGGAGACTTGGATGGAGACGGCAAACTGGATTTGGCTGTTACAAATTATGGATCTAATAGCATTTCTATACTCCGGAATACCTCTAGTTTAGGGACACCGAGTTTTGATACTAAAGTTGATTTTGCAATAGGAGGACTTCCTCAATCAGTAGCCATAGGTGATTTAGACGGAGATGGTAGACTTGACGTGGTTGTTGCAAATTCATCAGGTCAAACGGTTTCTGTTTTGCATAATATTTCTAGCCTTGGATCGCTGAACTTTGCTACAAAGGTAGATTTTGCCATTTCGGGTCAAGCCCAATCAGTTGCGATGGGCGATTTGGATGGAGATGGGAAATTGGATTTGGTCATCGCAAGCAGTAGTTCTAATACTGTTTCTGTTTTGCGGAATACTTCCAGTAGCACTGCAATAAGTTTCGCAACTAAAGTCGATTTTACCACAGGCAATGGTGCTTTTTCAATAGCGATAGGCGATTTAAATGGGGATGGAAAATTGGATTTAGCTGTTGCGAATTTTATTGACCCTACAGTTTCCGTTTTGCAGAACATTTCCACTAGTGGAACTCTTGATTTTGCAACCAAGATGGATTTTCCCACTGGAAATGAAACTAAGTCTGTTTCGATTGGTGATTTGGATGGGGACGGCAAGCTCGATTTGATAATAGGTAGAACTGGTATTTCAGTTTTACGAAATATTTCCGTTAGTGGGACGCTGAACTTTACTACTCAGGTGGATTTTGCAACAAGTGATACTAATTACTCTGTAGCCATAGGCGACTTGGACGGCGACGGAAAACCCGATTTGCTATCTGCGAATTATGGTTCCGATAATGTTTCTGTTTTCTTAAATGGCCCATCAGTAATAAGAAGTGTAAGTAGCACCACTACAGATGGCACTTACAAAATAGGAGATGTGATACCACTAATGGTGACTTTTAGCGAAGCGGTAACAGTTACCGATACCCCACAGTTAACCTTAGAGACAGGGACAGCAGATCAAACGATAGATTATACGTCAGGTTCAGGAACCGATGTCCTCACTTTTAATTATACGGTAAAAGCAGGAGATGTGAGTGCCGATTTGGATTATGTATCTACAACGGCCTTATTACTAAACTCAGGAACAATTAAAGCCGGGCTAATTGACGCTCTTCTTACCTTGCCAACGCCTGGTGCCATAAATTCTTTAGGTGCCAACAAAGCATTAGTGATTGATGGCGTTGTGCCAACGGTAATCATAAGTTCAACAGCAGGCAATCCGGGCAATACCAACCCAATTCCTGTAAAAGTAGTTTTCAGCGAATCGGTAACGGGCTTTATTTCGTCAGATTTAACCCTCACCAATGCTTCGGTGAGCAATTTTGCTGGTTCGGGCACTACCTATACTTTTGATTTAGCGCCAGTGGCAGACGGAGCAGTTAAAGTAGATATTGCCGCTAATGGGGCCAATGACGGTGCAGGAAACGGGAATACCTTAGCAGATCAGTTCAGTACGGTTTATGATGCTACTGCACCCGCAAAACCGGTGGTGGCGAGTCCGGTAGACGCGAGAACTATTACTGCAACCGATAAGCCAACCATCACAGGAACGGCAGAAGCCAATGCAACAGTAACCGTTAATATAGATAACAGCGATGTCGGCACAACCACGGCAGACGGTAGCGGAGAATGGAGTTTTACAGTTGCAAGCAGTCTGACTAATGCAAGCCATACGGTAAAAGCCAAAGCTACAGACGCAGTTGGAAATATAGGAGCTTACAGCACTGCAAATACTTTTACGATTAACACCAACCCGACAATCAATGTGAGTACTTTGAGCGGAACGCTTACCTCAACTTACGGTTCGGTAAGCAATACAGGAAGTTTTAGCATATCAGCCACCAACCTAACAGCGGGTATCACCTTAACCGCCCCAGCAGGTTTTGCGATAAGTAAAGACAACAGCACATTTAGCAACAGTGTAACTGTTGGTACAGCAGGCAATATAGCCAGTACAACTATTTATGCCAGAAGTTTAGCTACCACTAATGCTGGCACTCCTTCAGGTATTATAACGGCAGTGAGTACCGGTGCTCCTTCAAAAGATGTAGCCATAACTGCAACAATCAGTAAAAGAGCATTAACCATCACCGCATCGGCCGGTAACAAAGTTTACGATGGCAATAATACAGCAGGTGTTACGCTGAGCGATGACAGGGTAAGTGGCGATGTATTGACCCCAGTTTACACCAGCGCAACGTTCAACAGCAAAAACGTAGCAACTGGTAAAGCAGTCAGCGTTAATGGAATTTCTATCAGCGGAACAGATGCCGGCAATTATACAGCAAATACAGTCGCCAGCACCACCGCAGATATTACTGCTAAAACCTTGGCAATCACAGCAAGCGGTATCAATAAAGTTTACGATGGAAACACCAGCGGAGCAGTTACTTTATCTGACAATAGAGTCGCAGGCGATGTTTTAACCACAGCTTACGCCACAGCAACTTTCAATAATAAAAACGTAGCAACTGATAAAGCAGTCAGCGTGAGCGGAATCAGCATCAGCGGAATAGATGCCGGCAATTATACGGCAAATACCACCGCCAGCACCACCGCAGATATTACCGCTAAAACGTTAGCAGTTAGCCCCGCCGGAATCAACAAAGTTTACGATGGAAACACCAGCGGAACAGTTACTTTATCTGATAACAGAGTTTCAGGAGACGTATTGACCACAGCTTACACCACCGCAACGTTCAATAATAAAAACGTAGCAACCGGCAAAGCAGTGAATGTTAGCGGGATTTCTATCAACGGAACGGATGCAGGCAATTATACGGTAAACACCACCGCAAGCACCACCGCAGATATTACTGTTAAAAGCTTGGCAATCACAGCAAGTGGTATCAATAAAGTTTACGATGGAAACACCAGCGGAGCAGTTACTTTATCTGACAATAGAGTCGCAGGCGATGTTTTAACTACAGTTTACACCACCGCAACGTTCAATAATAAAAACGTAGCAACCGGCAAAGCAGTCAGCGTTAGCGGAATTAGTATTAGCGGAATAGATTCGGACAATTACTCGGCAAACACCACCGCAAGCACCACCGCAGATATTACTGCTAAAAGCTTGGCAATCACAGCAAGCGGAATCAACAAAGTTTACGATGGAAACTCCAGCGGAACAGTTTCGTTATCTGATAACAGAGTTGCAGGCGATGTTTTAACCACAGCTTACACCACCGCAACGTTCAATAATAAAAACGTAGCAACTGATAAAGCAGTCAGCGTGAGCGGAATCAGTATCAGCGGAACGGATGCGGGCAATTATACGGCAAACACAACCGCAAGCACCACCGCAGATATTACCGCTAAAACGTTAGCAATCAGCGCCAGCGGAATCAACAAAGTTTACGATGGCAATACCAGCGGAACAGTTACTTTATCTGATAACAGAGTTTCAGGCGATGTTTTAACCACAGCTTACACCACCGCAACTTTCAACAGCAAGAACGTAGCAACTGGTAAAGCAGTGAATGTTAGCGGAATTTCTATCAACGGAACGGATGCCGACAATTATGCAGCAAACACAACCGCAAGCACCACCGCAGATATTACCGTTAAAACGTTAGCGGTCAGCTCCAGCGGAATCAATAAAGTTTACGATGGCAATACCGCCGGAACGGTTACTTTATCTGATAACAGAGTTGCCGGGGATGTATTGACCACAGCTTACACCACCACAACGTTCAACAACAAGAACGTAGCAACCGGTAAAGCCGTCAGCGTTAGTGGAATTTCTGTCAATGGAACGGATGCTGGTAATTATACAGCAAATACAATCGCCAGCACCACCGCAGATATTACCGTTAAAACGTTAGCGGTCAGCTCCAGCGGAATCAATAAAGTTTACGATGGCAATACCGCCGGAACGGTTATTTTATCTGATAACAGAGTTGCCGGGGATGTATTGACCACAGCTTACACCAGCGCAATGTTCAATGATAAAAACGTAGCAACCGGCAAAGCCGTCAGCGTTAGTGGAATTTCTATCAATGGAACGGATGCCGGCAATTATACGGCAAACAAAATTGCAAGCGCCACAGCAGATATCACAGCCAAAGCCCTGACGATAACCGCTGAAGATAAGACCCGATTTGTAGGAACAGCCAATCCAATATTTACTGTAAACTACAATGGGTTTATTGCCGGAGAAAATGAAAGTAGTTTAAGTACTCCACCAACACTAAGCACAACTGCTACTATAGCCAGTCTATTGGGAGATTACCCGATTACAGCAAGCGGTGCTACCGCACAGAACTATAACCTCAGCTATGTGGATGGCACACTCCATGTAAAACCTGGAGCACCTACCAGTGTAAGCATAGTAAACACTATCCTGTATGAAAACCAGCCAGCTGGCACAATTTCTGGTGAATTAGGAAGTACCTCGGATGACCCTAATGCAACATTCACTTATACATTGACAAGTGGAACAGGGGCTACCGATAACGGAAACTTTAGCATCATCGGTAACCAACTGAAAACCGCAGGCAGTTTGGATTATGAGGCCAAACAACAATATCAAATTAGGGTAAAAAGCACCACCCAACATGGTTTTAGTTTGGAGCAGATCTTTACGGTTCAGTTAAGTGATGTAAACGAAGCACCGACT
The DNA here is from genome assembly GCA_037968815.1 of Pelobium sp. Classification (GTDB taxonomy): domain Bacteria; phylum Bacteroidota; class Bacteroidia; order Sphingobacteriales; family Sphingobacteriaceae; genus Pseudopedobacter. The sequence goes on from JBBKWF010000003.1 coordinate 50,452, forward strand.
ATCAGCAATATTGCAGACCAAAGGATCTATCTTCAGCAGGGTATCACGGAAAGTATCATCCTACAGAACGTAACAGCAGGTCCAGATTTTAACCAGAACGTACGGAGCGATATTCAAACAGACAATCCAGATCTGTTCCACAGCTTAAAAGTAAGTAACAGTGAGATCAGCTATATCATCAACGAGGGACAAACAGGAAGTGCCCGAATCACGGTAAACGTACAGGACAACGGGGGCACAGCCAACGGAGGAATAGACCAAATAAGTAAAAGCTTTACCCTAACTGTTGGTGCCACCCCGGTAGTTACAGGGACAGGTACAACAACAGGAACAGACTTTGTAACCGCTTATAGTAGTAATCCTATGATAGGAAAGGGGTTAACGTCCAACTTAAGGGTAGAAGCAACAGACGCACAGAACTATAGCTGGAGCGGATCAGGATTGAGTAATTATACCGTCAGCAATCCAGTAGCCAGCCCAACCGCGAGCACTACCTATTACGTAACGGTGACCAATAGTAAAGGATTCAGTACCACAGTGCCAATTACAGTAGCTGTAAGAGATGACTATACCATTAAACCAGATAATAACTTTTCACCGAATGGTGACGGCATTAATGACACTTGGCAGGTCAATAATTTAGAGAATTACCAAGACCATGAGTTAATTGTTTTTGATCGCGGTGGAAGGATATTATACAAGGTACGCGGATATCAGAACGATTGGGACGGTACCACTTCAGAAGGAAAGTCATTGGCTGTAGGTACCTATTACTACATATTCAAGTTTGATGATGACAATATTTCACCATTAAAAGGATTTATTACTATAGTAAAATAGGAGGGAACTAAGATGAAGAAGCATATTATATACTTAATGTTTTTGGGGATATTGATGGCTACAGGAGCTAAAGCCCAGATGAATCCAATGACCAGCCAATATTTTCAGAACCCCTATTTGGTAAACCCATCTATGGCAGGCTACCTTGAAAGGGCAAGCGTATTCGCCAATTATACTAATCAATGGAATAAGATAGAAGGAGCTCCGGTGTTGATGTCGATTTCGGCGAGTACCCCGATAACGGATAAGGCATCTGTCGGTGTAAACTACATTACGGATAAGGCTGGGTTAATTAGAAGGAACCAAGCAATGGGGACTTTTGCTTATAAGGTAGAGTTGAATGAAGAGAATAGTTTACGTTTTGGGGTATCGCTGACTTGGTCTCAGAACAGGTTGGACCTGAATGAAGCAACTGCCAACGGGAACATCGATCCTGCACTTGGCAAATACAACGGTCAGCAGAGCTATATGGACGGAAACTTCGGCTTTGCCTATATCAGAAAGAAACTGGAAGTACAGTTCAGTTACCTCAACCTGAACCAGAAAAGACAGAAGGAGTTCTCCACGGTAGATTTCTCTACCTTTTACAGTTCAGTTAGCTATAAGTTCAACTTAGATCAAAGCAATTTATTTACAGTAAAACCATTATTTGCGTATAGAGGGATTAAAGGTTATGAAAATCAATGGGACCTTGCTGCAGAATGGGGGTACGAGGACCTGAGTTTTTATACAATGTACCACAGTAACAAAAGTTTTACGGGAGGTTTGGGGTTTAACTATCAAAAAAATCTCCTGATTTCAGCAATGTTCAGTACCGAACCTCAAGGGTTTCAAGGCTTAACAGGCGGGCAGTTCGACGTGGTGCTAGGCTATCAGTTTTAATAAGCATCGACTTGCCATTTATTAAAAGCCTGTTTCAATATATGTTTGAAACAGGCTTTTATATGTTTAAAAAGAGGCCGAAGAGCTTATTAAACTGACTTTTTGGGTGAACCTGAAAGCCGGAATTGGTGCCTGTTGCCATTGGTATATAATCCACAAGCTTTAATGTTTCTTAAATATACTGTATCACATTAGCTATAGTTTGCGTATATTGTAGTAGAGGCCATTAATAAACAAGCCCTTATCATATAAATGTTATTTTGTTTTAGCCAGAAATCCGTAATACGTTAAAACACGTTAATTATTTTGATTTCAATAAAATAATCATTTCATTTGATAAACTGATAAACAGTTTAAAACTAAAAAGGAGAAACCATATAGAAAAAAACACTACTTAAATAATTAATAAACTCACAATTTAAAGTAGGATCTATTATGAGCTTTCACGAAAAAACAGACCAAGAATTGGTACACCTTTATATTAAAGGGAATGAATCTGCTCTTTCCGAGTTGATTACTAAACACAAGTCACGCATATATACTTCTATTTACCTTTTGGTTAAAGATCAATATTTAGCCGAGGATATTTTTCAGGATACTTTTATCAAAGTTATTAAAACCCTTAAAGCGGGTAAATACAATGAAGAAGGTAAGTTTTTACCTTGGGTGTTGCGTATTGGGCATAACTTAGTTATTGACCATTTTAGAAGAGAGAAACGTAACCCAACCATTACCAACTCAGATGGCTTCGATATTTTTGATGTTTTAGGCATCTATGATGAAAGTATGGAAGAGAAAATAATGAAACAACAAACGCATGATGATTTAAGAAAGTTGATTCATTATCTCCCGTCAGAGCAAAAAGAAGTATTGATTATGCGTCATTATGGCGAGTTAAGTTTTAAAGAAATTGCTGACTTAACAAGCGTAAGTATTAACACCGCTTTGGGGCGTATGCGCTATGCTTTAAACAACCTTCGCAAAATGATGACCAATAAAGAATTGATATTAAAAGCTAGCTAGTGTTTTTATTACACAATTGAATACTATTACAAAAGAGTTTGCGTTTCTATCCTAATTAAACTTTAAAACAGCTTATATGATGGAAACTCTTACTCCTACTTTAAATTCGATTGTTAATGACGATGAAGTATCGAAAAACACAGTTAGTATGCTTAATCTTGAAGACATAGTTTTTTTTGAAAGTTTGAAGCCAGCACTTAATGATTTGGTTAAAAACCCGTCTGATAGTACTGTTAACCGTATTTTAGCTTTTTCTAAATCGTTATAACAAAAGTATTGAAAGCTAAATAGGTCGCTCTTTTATTAGGGTGGCCTATTTTTGTTTAGACCGGGACACCTCGTCAATAGGAGACAGCTCACTTATGTTTTATTTATTTGGGCACTTTTACACGCTTTCCGTTGTATCTTTTTTGCAGAAAATGCAAAAAAGGATGTCACTCCAATCGTTAGCGCAAATCTGTTTTAAATTTACGCTTAATGTCCAAGCAAGATCTCCCTTTCGAGGACCCCTTCGCTTAGTCCAAGCAGGATCTCTCTTTTCGAGGACCCTGCGTTTTTAATTATTTTAGCTATATTTTCACGGATCAAACCAAAAGAAAAAAAATCTAACGATGAAAGCCGTAATTCAACGAGTAACAGAAGCAAAATGCGTAGTAAAAAGTGAAACAACAGGAGAAATTGAAACCGGTTATGTCATCCTGTTAGGGGTTTGCGCAGATGATACCGATGAAGATTTAAAATGGCTAGCCCAAAAAATAGTAAATCTCCGTATTTTTAGTGATGATGCCGGGTTAATGAATAAATCTTTGATTGATATTGATGGAAATATTTTGTTAGTTTCTCAGTTTACATTATTTGCCCAAACTAAAAAGGGAAACCGCCCGTCTTTTATTAACGCCGCAAAACCAGATTTAGCAATCCCACTTTATCAAAACATGATTAAGGAGTTGGAACGCTTAACAAATAAAAAAATAGCCACCGGTATTTTTGGTGCCGATATGAAAATCCATTTAGTGAATGATGGACCAGTTACCATTACCATCGATACAAAAAACAAAGAATAGCCATGCAAATTAAAGAAGCACAAGAATTAGTAGATCAATGGATTAAAACCACAGGCGTTCGTTATTTTAACGAGTTAACCAATACAGCAATTTTGATGGAGGAAGTAGGAGAGGTGGCCCGCATCATGTCAAGAAAATATGGCGAGCAATCTTTCAAAAAATCTGATGAAGATGTAAATCTTGCAGATGAAATGGCAGATGTGCTTTTTGTACTTATTTGCTTAGCTAACCAAACCGGAATTGATTTAACAGATGCTTTAAATAAAAACATGGATAAAAAATCCATCAGAGATGCAACAAGACATCATGAAAATGAGAAGCTGAAGTAATAAATAGGCTTACGAATTTTCTTATGAAAGTGGTAAGAAAATTCGTAAGTCTAACGCTCTATTTCTGCTTTTTATACTTCTTTTCTATCCCTTCATAAAACGCTTTAAGCGCATAAAAAGATAGCTTTTTTTGTCCAGTGTTTGATATTAAACCTTTCCTGTTCCAGAAATTCTGAAAAACAGAGTGGGGTCTTCTAGGAGATTTAAAATCCACTAAAATCCAAGGTGTTACCCCTCTTAATCCATCAATTTTATTTAAAAGCTTAAACTGGTTTTGGTATAAGTTTTCTTGATACTCTTCAGACCAACGTACTGTTTTATCAGCATGGAAACCCGCTAAAGCAGAACCACCCAACTCAGATACAATTACTGGCTTATTAAATTTCACATCCCAATCCATGTTTTCTAAAGAATCTGGATGGCTCCAGTACCAACCCGCATATTCATTAAAACTTGCTATATCTAGTTTGTTGCCCAATACATCATCAATAACAATGGTACTACCAACTGAATGAGTTTCTAAAGCTGCCGCTATTAACCTAGTATTATCTAAAGAACGAGCTTTGTCTGCTAACTGGCTCATAAACTTCAAGCGTGAATCGCTCAACGGCGTTTCATTCCCAATAGACCAAATAACTACGCTGGCTCTGTTTTTATCCCTATTTATTAAATCTGTTAGTTGTTGCTGGGCATTTTGATAAGTTGCGGGGTTATCCCAAGAAATAGTCCAATAAACTGGCACCTCTGCCCAAACCATTAAACCCATTTCATCCGCTAGACGTAACATTTTCTCGTTATGTGGGTAATGTGCTAACCTTACATAATTACAGTTAAGCTCTTTTGCCCAGTTTAACAACATTCGCAAATCGCCTTCAGATCTTGGTCTGCCTTCTATTAATGGGTTTTCATCGTGAATAGAAATTCCTCGTAAAAAAACCGACTCTCCGTTTAATAGGATATCTTTATTACGCGTAGTGATGGTTCTAAAACCAATCTTGTCTTTTACATTATCAGACTCAGATTTAATTTCTACAGTATATAATTTAGGGTTTTCTGGCGACCAATAACTTAATTTTTTAACCGGAATGGTAAATGCTGCAAAGCCTTTGCTATCCGTAGTTACGTTAAGGCTGATTGAGGCTTCGGGTATGGTTATTTTAACGTTTTGTGAGGCGTTTTTACCGTCTAATTGTACATAACCTTCAATTGTTTTTAAATTTCCTTTTGCTAGCTGAACTTTGTAGTTACTGATATAAGTATCTGGAAGTTCTGCTAAAAGTACATCTCTTGTTAAACCACCGTAATTCCACCAATCGGTATTAATGGTAGGCACTTGGTCTTGTTGGCGAGTGTTATCCACCATTACTACTACAGAGTTTTCTCCATCTTTTAAAGATGAAGTAACTTCAAACTGGCAAGGAGTAAAGCCTCCTTCATGTATACCTAACTTTTTTCCGTTTAAATAAACATGAGCTATATAATTAGCGGCACCGAAGTAAAGTACATATCTTTTGCCATCAACTGGCTTTGCATTAAACTTTTTGCGATACCAAACTGCGCCTTCATAAAAAGAAAGATTTTCTTTTTGAGAGTTCCAATCGCCAGGAACATCTAATGTTGGCGAGTGGTCAAAATCATACTCTATTAACTCACTAGTGCCTGATTTTTTATCATCAAAATAACCTCCCGTACCACTTTTAGAAGCATCAAATGCTTGTCTACGATAATCGAAATAGCCGTTTTGGTATGGGTCAACAATGTAGTTCCAAGTGCCATTTAGGCTAATGTTTGTTCTGGAAGTAACGTTTTGAATAAGATCCTGCGCTTGAGATTGAAATCCTAAAAAGGTAAAAAGTAGAAATGCTTTTAAAAATAATTTCATGTTAATTTTGGAATAGTAGTTAGTTCGGGGTTTTAACTCGCTATTTGTTAGTGTTTAAACCCAGTTGTGAAATTGCTAAAAATTATTGAAATACGGTTAAAAATTAGTTCTATCCTTTTACAATTAACAATGTTCTAACTTAAAGCCAAATCAATACTATCAGCAGACCTAAATTCGTCAGCGTCATCTAATAAGTAGCTCACAGGTTTTTCTGGATTTTTAATAATTTCTAGCAATAAAAATCCCCAGCGTTTCCAAAAGTTTTCTACTACTTGCCCGTAAACCTTAAACTGCCAATCATCAAAAATAGGTTTAGCATTCATCCCTTGTAAAGGCATGGCTTCAATAAAAATTTGGTCTGCAGTTGGGATAATATGATATTCAGGCAAACGGTTGAATAAATAAGCAGAGTAAAAAAGTTTAGCACAAAGTTCTTCAAACTGTATAGGGTGTAGTTTTTGACCTTTTATTTTGCTCCAAAGTTCTCCGTGGTATTTTTTGTTAGCACCGTTATCTTGTAGGCTCATCAAAATCCCGAAATCCTTTATCCTTAATGAAAAACTGAGGGTGTTAATTTCATCGCGGTAAGCAAATTCATTTTCTGCATTGTTAACAGGGCAAACAAACAAACTGTAAGGTTTAAATTCTTCAAAAACTACCGGTTGGTTAATTTTTTGCAACATAGTGTGCAACATTCCAAACTTGTGTATTAAACCTTGCGATATGTTAAAGCCTTCAGCATAGGTATTTTGTTGTTTAATGGCAACTTGTATTTCTTTGAAAATTACACCATAAACAGTTTTAGCTACCCATAAAAAAAGTAAATTCTCATCTAAATTTTTCACGGCCTCATATCCACTTTCAAATGCTATTTTTATGGTGTTTTCTAAGTCTGCTAGCTTCTCTCTAACGATGTCACTACATGGCAAAACAATGTCTGCATAGCTCAGCATACTTTCGTCAAGCATTTTAAAAGGCATATCTTTTAATTGGTAGCTTTCGGTAAGCCAATTAGCAAATACAGGTAAAAAAGGTTGTTCTTTAGGTAAAGCTTCGCCACTTAAAAAGCAGTGCGAATTACCAAAAGCCATTTTTTTAAAAGGATGATATAGTTGTGCGGACATGACGCAAAAATAGGAAAGCAATTTAAATTTGAGCGTGATAATTGATGAACCCTAATAGATTTACATTTAATCAACGGTTTTTATGCTAAGAAGCGCCCCCAATACAAAAGCGCAAACCAATGTAAACCTCAAATTCGGTCTTGGCCTTTGCGGTAGCGAATGACCAAAGTGAATGCACTCACTTTGTAGCGAAGGGCGCAACCGAGAGTTTTTTGTTTACTTTTTTGCGGAAAAAAAGTAAATGCCATTTGCCCGGCATGAGGGCAAGCAAGCCTTGAGTGCAATCGCTAAAATTGTCAATTGAATTCTCTACGGTAGGATTAATTATACCTCCTATAAAAAGTACTGACCTTTTGCGTTAACTGATTATAAATAGGCTTAGTAAAAGCCAAAAACAAATCCTGTGGCGCTGGCGGAACACTTTCTTTTCTGTTCAATAAAGCTTTATCATTATCGGTAAGTGCTCGTTCGTCTCCGCGGTAAGCGCCCCAAGTATCTAACCAAATATAAGTACCTGGCATTTTTTCATGATTGATGATTTTGTTTGTAGCAAGATCAATAATCTTAAAATCTAATAAACCGCTAGAGGTAATTGTCTTTTCGAAAGTGGTTAATTTGCCGGTTACCGTTCCATAAATAGCTTTTTTGCTAGAGTCTCTGGTTTCGCCAATTTTAACATTTTCTCTTTTAATATCTTCAATACGCTCTTTCATATAAGTTTGGCCTACTACAAAATCATCGAAGTTTAATTGCAGTACTTGGTCAAACTTTACTTTTGCCAAAAAAGCTTCTTTAGGGCTATAAAAACGAATAAAGCTTCTCTTTTCATAGTTCGCTAAATACTCGTCTATTTTGCTTTGAAAATATTCATTGGTCAACTTATACAAACGCGAGTTTACTTGTACAGTTTCTACTCTTACTCTAATTACTGCAGCCCAATAAGCATCATCCATTAAGGTTTTGGCATCCTTAAAGTTTGGGTAAAACTGTTCTGCCTTCTCAAAATTGTAATAGGCGTCCCTTGCATCGGTTCTGTTTTTTCGGGCTAATAACTGCACACCTGCTTTATACCTTGCTTCAGCAGCAAAGTATTTGGCATCAGATAGTTCGGCAACGTATTTTGGAGCATCTGGAATTACCGCAAGGCAAGCAGGGCAATCGCCAATTTGATAGGCTAAACTATTTATGGCCTGATACTCCGAAATAATTTTCTCCCATTTAAAAGCATCATCAGTAAGGTTAATGTCTTTTATACGCTCTAAATGTCTGTTTAAAGCATAATCATAGCCTTTTTTTAAAGTCTCAATAGCTTTTCTTTTTGTGGGACTGCTTTTTAAGCGGTTAACCGCGGCATAAACTGCTTGGTCATAATCGCCTTTTTGCAAAGCTTTTTTTCCACTGCTACAAGCATTTAAAATGAGTGCTGTTAATCCAATTATAAATATCCTGATTATGTTAAGTTTCATTTTGCGAAGGTTTGGTTGTTTAGCAAAGCTGATTAATGATAAGACGATTTATTATTACTAAACGCTGCTAATTTATAAAACAATTGTTCTAAAAGTTAAATTTACTCGAGGTAAAGTTACTTTTTTTGTTGGAGGTAAACGGTGTAGCCAATTTGTTTGTGTTGTGCCATGCATTAATAAAAGGCTTCCGTTTTGCAATACTAAGTCTACTTTCTGTTTAGTTTTTTTATGTTTGAAAGCAAATTTTCGCTCGGCACCAAAGCTTAACGACGCTATGGCTGTGTTTTTTCCTAAACTTTTTTCATCGTCACTATGCCAAGCCATTCCTTCATCGCCGGTATGGTATAAATTTAATAAGCAGGAATTAAACTGCTTGCCAGTAATGTTTTCTATTATTTTTTTTAATTCTAAAAGTTCGGTTGTCCAAGGCAAAGCTTCTCTTGTGATATTGGAATAAGTATAAGAGAAATTGCTGTCTGCGTACCAAGCTACCTTTCGTTTAGTGATGATGTGCTTTCCGTAAATAATAGCCTCGTCGTTTTTCCAAGCAATTTCTGATAATAGATATTGAAGGTATTCCTGCGCTTTCTGCACCGACATAATTTGCCCATAATAATTTACTTCGCCATCTGTTGGGAGTAAATTTGGGTTGTTGTTTGTGCTGAATAAATCCATTCGGTTGTTGAAATTATAAGGTAAAGATAAGGGAGTGAAGTAGATAAGAAAATTGTAAATTTGAGATTGAGCAATTTAAGATAGGACGAATTTAAAGTCGTTGTGTATAAGGAAAAAGACAAAACGATTTAATCGCTCCAATATATTAGTTGCAAGTAACCCTAAAAAATAACTTTTAGACCTATTAAATGAATTATTTCAAGAATTTACCAAAAGAATTTATTAGTTCGGCTGTAAGACAGATTGGGCGAGATGGCGGAAGAGTTATAAGTAACAAAATTTACAAAGGAAACCATAGTACTCCTTTTTACAATAGCGCTATAAATCATGGTGTTAATTCGCTAAATCAGTCTGACGTATTAGATATTATAAATATTGATCTTACGATTCAACCCAAAATTAAAGGCGGAAATTTTTGGGTTATAATAAAGGGATTTCTTATTCAAATCATTCCTTTAGGGACATTATTCGTTTTATCGCAAGGATATATTTATCGTAAAACGACTGACGCTAATATTTATGTCCAGGTCCCTAACAGAATAAGTGATAGACGATTTAAAGCTGGTTATCGAATAGATGGTTTTTCAATTATTAAAACCAAACAATTGCGACAGCTTAATGAAGATGAAATAGAAAAAATTAGAAAAAGAGGAAACTATTACCTTATTTCAATTCCTGTTTTTTTTATAATTGGGTATTTAATATATCTTTCACAATAAACATTTAATCTTTAAAATGTCAGGAATCATAAATACAATTACTTCATAAATCATGACAATTGAAAAGTCTGTAGAAAAGTTAGGGACCTTGAACCTAATTGTAATTATACTTTCAATATACGTTCTTGGAGCACTATTAGTAGATACATTATATGTTCTTGACCCAGAAACTTCCTCGCTTTTAAATTATTTTGATAATGCTATTTGCGCTTTCTTCTTTATTGAATTTTGTATTCGTTTTATTAAAGCAGAGAACAAACTGACTTTTATGCGGTGGGGTTGGATTGATCTGATTTCAAGTATTCCAATGGTTAATGCGTTAAGAGCTGGACGTATTTTGAGATTAGTACGCTTGCTTCGGATAGTTAGAGCATTTCGTTCTACTAGGCACTTGGTAAACCATATTTTTAAAAATAAAGCACAAGGTGCATTGACCTCAGTTTCAATTATTGCATTTTTAATTGTTATTTTTTCTGCAATTGCTATTTTACAGGTTGAAAATGAACCAAATAGTAATATCAAAACCGCAGAAGATGCAATTTGGTGGGCGTATGTTACTATAACAACCGTTGGTTACGGCGACAAGTTCCCTGTTACAACTGAAGGTCGAGTAATTGCATCAATTTTAATGACAGCAGGCGTTGGACTCTTTGGAACATTTACAGCTTATGTTTCTTCACTATTCGTAATTATTGAAAAGGAAGAATAAAAAGAAGGGTATCTTGTAATACCAATTTTGTTCAAAAATGGCTGACGGTTGTTTACGTTATTCATTCATTATTTAATTCAGTGCGATAATGATTCGGCAAACAATGCCATTTATAAATAAATTAGGCAACGGTGACCATTAACTCCAACCACACTCAAAAACAAACTTCTACATCAAAAAATGTTGTAATTTTGTATCCTACTGGATACAATTTAAGAATGTACTTTATTGAAAAAGCAAAAGAAATTTGGCGTAAACTAAATAAGTAAAAAATGGAAACATCGAAATTTGATATTGCAGACTATTTAGACAGTAACGAAATGATTGCCGAATATTTAAATGCAGTTTTGGAAGAAGGAAATGATACTGAAATTGTAATTGCAATCGGTCATATTGCTAAGGCAATTGGTATGACCAAAATAGCGGAAGAAACAGGAATGAGCAGACCAAGTTTATACAAAGCTTTGTCAGAAGGAGCCAAACCACAATTTTCAACTATCATGAAAGTTTTAAAAGCTATTGGTGGGCAAATTAGCGTAAATCCAATGCCTGCTTAAACCCACCCGCGAACGTCTAAGACTCAACAAAATTCTCCCACAAAAAAAAGCCCCAATCTCATTAAGATCAAGGCTTTTTCTCTAATATCATCCGACCTAAATCGGAGAAAACAATCTATTTACTAACGTACATTACTTCTTTTACTGCTTTTACCACGCGTTCTGCATTTGGTAAACTAGCTGCAATTAAAGTTGGTGCGTAAGGCAAAGGCACATCTGCACAAGTGATACGTAATACTGGAGCATCTAAATAATCAAACGCATTTTTTTGTACGTGGAAAGCAATTTCAGAAGAGATTGAAGCCAAAGGCCAAGCTTCTTCAACTACTACCAATCTGTTTGTCTTTTTAACAGAAGTTAAAATGGTTTCAAAGTCAATTGGTCTAACAGTTCTTAAATCAATTACTTCTGCGTTGATACCTTCTTTATTTAATTCTTCAATTGCAGGTGCAATTACTCTCGACATCATTTTACCGAAAGAAACAATAGTTACATCAGTACCTTCTTTGGTTACTTTTGCTTTTCCTATTTCAATGGTGTATTCTTCTTCTGGCACTTCACCTTTATCTCCGTACATCAATTCAGATTCCATGAAAATAACTGGATCGTTATCTAAAATAGAAGCTTTTAATAAACCTTTTGCATCGTAAGGGTTTGATGGAATTACCACTTTTAAACCTGGGCAATTTGCAAACCAGTTTTCAAAGTTTTGAGAGTGTTGTGCACCTAACTGACCAGCGTTTCCGGTTGGACCTCTAAATACAATTGGGCAGTTAAACTGTCCGCCAGACATAGAAAGAGTTTTGGCAGCAACGTTAATAATTTGGTCAATTGCTACTAAAGAGAAGTTGAAAGTCATAAATTCAACAATCGGGCGTAAGCCATTCATTGCAGAACCAATAGCAATACCTGCAAAACCTAGTTCAGCGATAGGCGTATCAATTACACGCTTTGGGCCAAATTCTTCCAGCATTCCTTGACTAACTTTGTACGCTCCGTTATACTCGGCAACTTCCTCACCCATAAGGTAAATGTTGTCGTCTTTACGCATTTCTTCGTTCATTGCTTCGCGAAGCGCCTCTCTGTATTGTATTTCTCTCATTATGATGTCTCTAAATATATATTTTCCGGAACGCAAATATAAGTAATGTTGCTATAAAAACAACGTAAAAAATATTTGCTTTTAAAGGAAAAAGACTGGAAGTAAAAAGTGTAAAACTTCTTATGATCTACAAGAAATGAATTTAAAGGAATATTTGCTAAAATAACAAAAGGTTTAACGAACTTTTTGACCATTGACCATTGACCATTGACCATTGACCATTGACCATTGACCATTTCCTCCTACTTAGCTTGAGCTTCTAAAATAGCGTTGTAAAACTCAGATTGTCTTTGAGTGCCAATAATATAGATTAACCCGTCTCTATCTGTTAGTTTAACAGCATCTTTGCCACCGGCATAAAACTTAATAGTTCCTTTTCGGTGTAAATTGTAAACCGGGTTATTCAAAAAATAAGTGCTATAAGGTGCTTTTTCAACCTTTACAATGCTGTTTAAATCTATTTTAACCAAACGTGTGGTCCATAAACCATTTAAAGTGATAGACTTGTTGTTAACTATAGTACGGTATTGCAATAGAAAAAGCATAAAAACACTCAGCAACAATATAGCGCAACCTACTAAAAGCAGTAATTCGCCGTTTCTTTCACGGTTTTCTGTTACCCAATAGGCTATTAAACAAAAAACCGCCATTACCAGTCTAATACTAATGAAGTTGTAATCTCTTCCTAAATATTGCTTTTCGTGAAACGGATATTGATTTGTCATTTTTTTATTTGTGTAGCTCGAAGGTAATTATTTTTTTGCTGTTTAAATCTAATTTATACCTGTCATCGCTTCTAAAACCACAAATCCAGATAATTTCATTGTTTCCGTTGACTAATATAGGTATTTGTGCTTTTTGTTGTAGCGGAATTTTTTGATTGATAAAGTAGTCGCTCAGTTTTTTAAATCCTTTCATCCCAAAAGGCTTAAAAGTGTCTCCTTGTTGCCAGTAGCGTAATTCTAAAGGGAAAACTAGTTGTTCAGCTTCCACATAAATCTTGTTTTTATCGTTTAAAACTACCGGAATTTCTTCTGTCTTTTTTACGGATAACTGAAATGTGTTGAAAGTATAATCTCCTAAAGAAGGTATTTTTTTCTCGGTTAAATCGCTGTTTTTTTGCAAGGCCGAGATTTCAATGTATTCGCGGTCAACGCTTAAAACAAACCCATCACTAAAAAACTGCTTGCCAGAGTCTCCAATTAAGCAAATAAATAAGTTTTCTACTTGGGTAGCATTAAAGCCATAGGGTTTTAAAAGTTCGAATAATAAAAGCTGTTGTGGCTTAATGTTTAAGATACCAGCAATTTTAATTTTACTGACTCCATTGCTTTCTACAATTAATTGCTCCCTTAAATTGGCAACGCGTTCATGCAGTAGTTCTTCTAATTGAGTAAAATAATCGATGTTTTTTTTGAATGTTTGCGCTAAAGATGGATTCAGTTCTACCATCTGCGGGATAATATCTAAACGCAGTTTATTGCGCATATATTTGTTTGATGCGTTGGAGCTATCTTCAACATATTTAATGTTGTTTTCTTTTACAATTGCATCAACTTCATTAGCTGTAAAGCATAATAAGGGTCTAATAATAAGATTTCTATTATTCTTTATCCCATGCAAACCTGCAATGCCAGTTCCTCTTATTAAGTTAATTAAAACTGTTTCAACCGCATCGTTTTGGTGGTGTGCAACGGCTATTTTATCAAAGCTTTCGCTGATTTGTAACTCCCTGAAAAAATCATAGCGTAGTTGGCGGGCGGCCATTTGTATGCTTATTTTTTGCTCTAATGCAAAAGCTTTGGTGTCAAAAGATTTAAAGTAAAACGGGACTTGTAAACGTTCGGCTAAGGCTTTTACAAAATTTTCATCTCGTAAAGCTTCATCGCCACGTAAATTAAAATTACAATGAGCAATAGCAAACTTGAACCCGCATTTAGCAAACAGCGTAGCCATTAAAACAGAATCTTTTCCGCCGCTTACCGTTAATAAAATGGTATCGCTAGGCTCAAAAAGCTTGTTGCTGTTTATGAAATCTGTAAATTGCTTTTTTGCTAATAACATCATTCAAAATTAACCGTTTAAAATCGTTAGTAAAAAACTAATTTTGTTGCGTGAGAAAATATTTGTTGTTTTTACTGTTTGTTAGTTGTTCTTTGGTGTCCGTTGCACAACAAGTTACCCGTGTTGAACTGCTAAAGTCTGATTCTTTTATTGGCTTAAAAAGAAACGGGGAAAGCACTAATAAAGTGATAAATCCGGTCTTTCAGCAAGATAACGCCACATTAACTTGTGATAGCGCTTATTTCTATCTCAGCAAAAATAGCTTTGAAGCTTTCGGAAATGTACACATTAACCAAGCTGATACCGTAAATATTTATTCGGATAATTTAAATTACGACGGAAATACAAAAACTGCTTTATTAACCAATAACGTAAGGCTTACGGATAATCAGGCTGTTTTAACCACCAATGACTTGGTCTATAATCTTGGAACTAAAATTGGGCAGTACCATAACGGCGGTAAAATTGTAAACGGAAAAAACACATTAACCAGTCAAAATGGATATTATTTTACGCAAAATAAGGATGCTTATTTTAGGCATAACGTTGAGGTGAAATCGCCAGAAGTATTAATTATATCTGATACTTTAAAGTACAATACCATTTCTAAAATTGCTTACTTTTTTGGTCCTACAAATATTTATGGCAAAACCGACACGCTATATACCGAAAATGGGCAGTACAATACTAAAAACGATCAAGCATCTTTCGGGAAGAAGAATTTATACACCCAAAACTCAAAAAGCTTAAAAGGGGATAGCTTGTTTTATGATGGAAAGCAGGGTTTTGGTAGGGCAGTTAAAAATATAATTTTTAAAGATACAGCGCAAAAGATTGAGTTACGTGGCGATTTAGGGCTTTACAAAAAGAAAGATGAAAGCATTACGGTTACAAAAAATGCTTACGTAGTTTTTGTGACAGAAAAAGACTCGGTTAGCAAAGACAGTATTTGGCTTACCGCCGATACTTTGAAAAGCATGGTTTTACGTAAGAAAGACCTTTACCAACTTAGGGAAAATATACGCTTGGCTTTATTAAAAAGTAGTGCCAAAGCTGATAGTTTAAAAAGTGAAAGTGTAGTTAATAATGAAGAGGAGGAGATACCTTCGCAACCTACTTTACTAAACACAGATAGCTTAACAAAGGATAGTACTTTAACCGATAGTACCCGAATTATGTTTTTAAAGGATAGCCTACTTGCAAGGCAAACGTTTTTAAAAGACAGTGCTTTAAAGGTTAAAGAACTTAAAAAGCAAGAAATTGAACGTTGGCGAGAAGAGAATAAAAAGCCAAAATCTCTAGATATTCCGATTGTTAGCAAAGCTCCAAGTAAGCAAGTCATTTGGCCTGCTCTAAAAGAAACCGGGAACAAATTTGGACTAATGCCTATTATTGTAAAGGTTAAAAAGTCGGATATAAAGTTTGTTCCCTTAGATCCCGATGCAAGCGATACTACTAAAATCAGGGTGGTTTCGGCTTATAAAAAAGTAAAGATTTTTAAGTCTGATTTGCAAGCCAAAGCAGATTCCGCCTTTTTTAGCTATGGTGATTCTACCATGCGTATTTACCAAAAGCCCTTAGTTTGGGCACAAGGCAGTCAGCTTTCTGCCGATACCATGTATATCCAAATGAAAAACAAAAAAATGGATAATTTGGATATGATTAGGAATGCGATTATTGTAAATACGGATGACTCCGTAAAGTTTAACCAGATTGCAGGTAAGTATATGAAGGGGTATTTTAGAAACGAAAAGCTTGATGTAATTTTTGTAAACGGAAATGCTGAGAGTATTTATTTTCCGAAAGATAGTTCGAATAGTAACGGAATGATGCGGTCAATTGCATCGAGAATGCGGATTAATTTTGATGATGACAGTGTGATGAGTGTAACGTTTATCCGTAAGCCAGAGCATACTTATTATCCTATTGATAAAATGACCGAAGAACTTAAAACCCTTCCTAATTTTAACTGGAAACCAAAAGAACGACCAAAATCAAAACTGGATATTTTACCGAGTTTGGCCAAAAAAGAGGATAAGAAAGTCGAGGTGAAAAAGTCAGACAAAAAAAGCAGCGAAAAATCAGTAAAACCTTTGGATAAACCTGAAATAAAACCCGAACCCGAAAAAACGGATACTAAAGTCGGTCCAGAGTATAATGATAGGGTAAAAAAGGCCGCACCTGCGTACGAACCACCTAAAAAGGAATAATTACAGCTTTATCTCAAACAGACTTAAAGTTGCATCTTTATAATGCAAGGGCATCCCCGTTTTCCAGTCAATTTTTGTTAAGCCCATATAGGTAAAACCACAATTAAGGTAGTGTTGGTTTATTCTTTCATTGCCACTTTCAGTATCAAGCCTGATATAGTCTATGTCAAAATTTTTAGCTTTTTCTTTAAGCCAATTGATAATGACTTTAACGAAACTTTTTCCTCTAAAATCTGGGTTTACAGCAATCCGGTGAACGTAAACTGCTTTGTCTTTGTTGGCTTCTTTCCAAATAAGTTCATCGTCAAAAGCAAGTACAAAGGTGCAAGCAATGATATCACTCTCTTTAATTACATAATGACGGTTTTCAGCAATTTCTTGCTCAATTAAAGAAACTTCAAATCCTTTCCAAGCATTTCCTTTTACTGATTTTTGGTAGGCGATTGCCTCATCATAAAGAGTGAAAATTTTTGGAATATCTTCAGCTTTACTAAGTGTGATTTGCATCTCCGTAAATTCAGATTATTGCTTTAAAAATGCAATTAGCTTTTCCATTGCTCGTCCGCGATGGCTAATAATATTCTTTTCTGCTAAGCTCATTTCCGCAAAGGTAATGTCATAACCTTCGGGTTCAAAAATTGGATCGTAGCCAAAACCTTCCGCTCCACTTTTTTCTTTACGGATAGTCCCGTTCACAATTCCTTCAAAAAGATGCTCTTCGTTGTTGATAATTAGAGAGATTACTGTTCTAAATCTAGCACCTCTATCACTAATGCCCTGCATTTTCTCTAAAACCAAGTCCATGTTTTTGTTGAAATCTCTATCGCCAGAGTAACGGGCAGAATAAACACCAGGCTCATTGTTTAAAGCAAATACCTCTAAGCCTGTATCATCTGCAAAACAGTTTACTTTATAGTTATTAAAAACATACTGGCTTTTAATGCTTGCATTTTCTTCAAGCGTTAAGCCTGTTTCTGCAATGTCTTCAAAACACCCAATCTCTTTTAAACTTACTATTTTAAAGCTGTTGCCAACTTTTACCTGTACTTCGTCTAATTTATGCTGATTGTTGGTTGCGAAAACCAGTTGTTCTTCCATGTTTTTTTATAAAAAGTAAAAAGTAAAAAGTAAAAAGTAAAAAGTAAAAAGTAAAAAGTAAAAAGTAAAAAGTAAAAAGTAAAAAGTTTTGGGTAGAGGTTGTTTTAACCTAAATATTGACTCATTCAGCCTTTCACTCAATAAAGCCTACTAAAGTTCTTTGAGTTGATTCCAAAAAATAGTTTTCTTAGGTACATCACTTTGTATTTTTGCTAAATCCCAAGTGCCCAAAACTGCAACGTTTTTATAGGTAGTTTTTTTATTAGCTACCGCACCAACAATATTTAAAACTGCTGGGTTAAAACCAAAGGTTACTATTTTGCTACAAGCAAAAAATGCTTTTAATTCATCAAAATCTAAGTTGGCATACTTTGCCATATTTACGATAGCAACATCTTCTAAAAACCATTTTTTAGCACCCATAATTTTTGTTAAAAACGCTAAATCCACCTTGTTTAAAAACTTCTCATTTTCATTATTTACAATAATTAAAATGTATTTATTGTTTTCTCCTAAATAGTCAAAACCATCGTTTTTAGCTGGAATTGGTTTTGCCAGTTGCTCTATCTTCGGGATAACAGTAGGTTCTTTTGTTATAACTGGTGGGGTAGGTGTTGGTTTAGGTGATTCTAAAGCTGCACCCGCTTTTTCATCCGTAATTTGTTCAGGTTTGTTTTTAGGCAAATCGTTTAAAACATAAATATCTTCATCTAACAATAGACTTAATGCAATTAAATTATTTGTTTGTAGCTGATTCATGTATTACAAATTTGTTCAATTTTTGTTAAAAAAAGTTAAAGCATGGCTAAATTACGCTAAAAAGGCTTTACTTTCGTTGCAAAATGATGCAATTATTTAAAAATCTAACGTACTTGGTTACGTTAAGTTTAGCCATAATTTCTTGTGATAATTTTAGTGATTCAAAGGGTAAACCTATTGCAAAAGCTTATGATAAATATCTGTATGCGTCAGATTTAGATGGTATAGTACCCAAAAATACTCACGGAAATGATAGCATTGCTATTGTTAATGCGTTCATAGACCAATGGCAACATGAGCAGGTGATACTGCACCAAGCAGAAAATAATGTAAATATTGATAATAAGAGTATCGAAACCAGACTAAATAGCTACAAAATGTCGTTAATTAGGTTCGAGTATGAGCAGGAACTTATTAGGCAAAAACTTGATACCATGGTTACTGATCAAGAAATCCAAAGTTTTTACGATACCAATAAAGATAATTTTCAGCTAAAAAAACCCATTTTAAAAGTCTCTTATATTAAACTTCCAGAAAACGCTCCGAAAATCACCATGGTGAAAAAGCTGTTTTCATCAAAAAATATGCGTGATGTGGATCTGTTAGAAAAGTACTGCTTTAAGTATTCACCTAACTTTTCTTTGATGGATACTGCATGGCATTATATAGATGAGCTGGAGAAAACATTGCCGATTTTAAAAATATCAGAAAATAATTACAATAATTTAAACCGTATTTTTGAAATTTCTGACAATAATGCATTATATCTTATAATTTTGCGAGACTCAAAGTTTAGGGATAGCTTGTCGCCCATTGCATTTGAAAAAGAAAATATTAGAAATCTGATTTTAAATCAGCGAAAATTGGGGCTCATTAACCAAATGGAAAAAGAAGTATTTAGTGAGGCTCAAAAAAATAACGAATTAGAAATATACGATAAATGAAGAAATACATAGTATTAATAGGTGTCATCTTTTTAAGTTTAGCAAAAGGTTATACGCAAGATAAAGTGGTAGATAAGGTTGTTGCGGTTGTGGGTGATAATATTATTCTGAAATCTGAGGTTGACCAACAATATGCTCAATACTTGGTGCAGGGAAACAAACCAGATGATGATATTAAGTGCACTTTTTTACAAAATATGTTGAGTCAAAAGTTGTTGACACAGCAAGCAGTTTTAGATTCGATTTCTGTTGAGGATGATGAAGTTGATGGCGAAGTTGATCGTAGAATGCGTGTAATGACATCAAGAGCAGGTGGTCAAGAGAAATTAGAAGGCTTTTTAGGTAGATCTTTGATTCAATATAAGGATGAAATTAGACCCGAGATTAGAGAGCAACTTGTTGCACAAAGAATGCAAGCTAAAATCACTGAAAAAGTAGAAGTTACTCCTTTAGAAGTTAAACGCTTTTTTGAAGCTTTCCCTAAAGATTCATTACCAGAGTTTAATACCGAAGTTGAAATTGGTGAGCTTGTAATTTACCCAGATTTAACAAAAAAAGAGAAAGAAGTTTATAAGGATAAAGCAGAAGCGCTTAGATTAAGAATTAAAAGCGGAGATAGTTTTTCTACTTTGGCTCGTTTATATTCTCAGGATCCAGGTTCGGCAAGAGAGGGTGGCGAGTTGCCGTTTTTTGATAGACAAACCATGGCAAAAGAATTTACTTCTTGGTCTTTTAAGTTAAAAGAAGGAGAAATGTCTCCAGTTTTTGAAACTGAGTTTGGATTCCACTTTTTAGAAATATTGGAACGTAGAGGAGAGCAGGTTAGGGTTAGACATATTTTAATTATCCCCGAAACTCCAGCAGCAGCATTAGATAGAGCAAAAGTGGAGATTGATTCTACTTATCAAAAAGTAAGAACTGGAAAACTAGATTTTTCAACTGCAGCATCTTTATTTTCTGACGAGAAAGAAACTAAGTTTAATGGTGGAATGATGTTGAACGCAGAAAATGTACAGTCTCGTACTACTTTTATCCCAACAGACATATTGGATCCGAAGGTTTTTTTAACAATCGATACCATGAAAGTGGGGACATACTCAACTCCTGAAATGTTTACTGATGCTAGAGGGAAGTCAGGTTGCCGCTTTTTATACTTGAAAAGCAAAATACCTCCTCATAAAGCAAACTTAGACCAAGATTTACCTAAGATTAAGGACGCCGCTTACGAAGATAAAATCAACAAAACAGTAAGTAAATGGTTCGAGAAAAGAAGAAAATCTACTTACATAAAAATTGATGACGACTATAAAGGTTGCGAAATTTTAAAAGAGTGGATTATTGACAGCTCAACAGCATCAAAATAACATGAACTATCAATCAGACGCAGAAGCTATAGATGCCTTTAGTAAGGTGTACAACGAAATTAGAAAAGAAATTTCTAAAGTTATTGTTGGTCAAGATGAGGTTGTAAAGTCTGTATTGATTTCCGTTTTTAGTAACGGACATTGTTTATTGGTAGGTGTGCCGGGTTTGGCAAAAACATTATTGGTGCAAACTGTGGCTAATGTTCTGGATTTATCTTTTAACAGAATTCAGTTTACGCCAGATTTAATGCCTTCGGATATTATTGGTAGCGAGATTTTAGGAGAGGACAGGCATTTTAAATTTATTAAAGGGCCTGTTTTTTCGAATATTATTTTAGCTGATGAGATAAACAGAACACCACCTAAAACGCAGGCTGCTTTATTAGAAGCCATGCAAGAAAAATCGGTGACTGCGGCGGGTGTAACTCATGCTTTGCCAAAACCCTTTTTCGTTTTAGCTACACAAAACCCTATTGAGCAAGAAGGAACTTATCCTTTGCCAGAAGCCCAGTTAGATCGTTTTATGTTCAACGTAGATTTGGGCTATCCAAGCTTTGAGGAAGAACTAGATATTGTAAAAAATACAACTAGCGGTAAAGTAGCCGATTTAAAAAGAATCTTGAACGCTGCGCAAATTACTTATTTTCAAGATCTCATTAAAAAGATTCCGGTATCAAACCATGTATTAGAGTATGCAGTTAAACTAGTCGTAAAGACTCGTCCACAAACGCCACACGCAACCGAAATAGTTAATAAATATTTATCATGGGGTGCAGGGCCAAGAGCATCACAGTATTTGGTGATTGGCGCAAAATGCCACGCTGCAATCCACGGAAAGTACTCTCCAGATATTGAAGATGTACAAGCAGTTGCCACTGCAATTCTAAAACATAGAATTGTTAGAAATTATAAAGCAGAAGCCGACGGTTTAAGTGTGGAGAGGATTATAACTGCTATCTTTTAGGTTATCTTACTGGTTGGTATCTTAATTTCTAAATAATTTCTCCTAGATTATATCAATTATTCATAATTTCTGCACATAATGAAATAAATAATTTAAATATTATTATGAAAATTCAAACAATAGTATATTTTCTTATTGCAGTATTACTGATTTCCTGTACCGAAAAGAAAAAATTTGTCATTACAGGAGATGTGAAGAATATTGAAGGGACAATAGTGACTCTGAAAAGTGAAGATCATAAGACCGTTTATTTTACAGATACCGTTAAAGACAACACATTTCTTTTAAAAGGGGAAGTGAAAAATGAAGGCTTTTATCAAGTAAACTTTAAGGGTAAGTACGTTAATAGTGGAAATTTGACCGGTTGGGATCATCCTGTACTTATTTATCTCGAAAGCAATTGTACTTACAAAATAATTGCGAATTCAGATAAGGACATACTTTATAATAGAGAAAAAGTAGTGTCCACTTCGCCTATACAAAACGAGTTGACAGCTTATAATGATGGTTTTAGCATTAAATATTTCGAGCTAAAAGCTAAAGCGGATACTAAAAATAAGGAGGCAATATTGTTTTTTGAAAATAACAATAAGGGTGAATATGAGCGGGTTTGGGATGAGGCGAAGAAAGATGAAAAATATTATCAAAGTATTTTACCAATGGAATATGCTAGAGCATTTGCCAAAGAGAATCCAAACAGTATAGTCTCTACTTATAAATTAATAAATGTTTATGATATACAGGAACATTACAAAGAGTATCTGGCAATCTATAATAATTTAAGTGACAAGGTTAAAAAGCAGTATTATGGGGTGATATTTAAACAAAAATTAGATGCCATTGAAAATTTAGCTTTTGGTAAGCCATTACCAGAAATAATGGGTAATGATTTAACCGGTCAAAAATTTGCTTATAACTATGTTAAAAATAAATTTACTCTCATAGATTTCTGGGCTTCTTGGTGTATCCCCTGTAGAGACGAGAATCCAAAATTAGTAAAACTATACAGTGAGTTTAAAGATATTGGTTTTGATGTGGTTAGTGTGTCATTTGATACGGATATCAAGACCTGGAAAGATGCCGTTGAAAAAGATAAATTAATATGGGAAAACCATTTCTCTGATTTAAATAAGCTTAATGATTCAGGAAATAGCGTAAGTTTTAATATTGGTTATATCCCACAGAACTATTTAGTAGATGAAAAGGGATTAATCATTGACAGAAATATAGAGTTGGATAGCCTTAGGATTATTCTTGAAAAGATGAGCAAAAACTAATCTGAATTTTTTTGTTCTGCAGATTCTGTTGGTCATTAAATTGCAGGCTCGTTGGTGTTTAAACTTGATGAAAGTAAGAAAGTGTAAACCCCTATGACAAATGATTTTTGTCCCGATGAAATTCCTAAATGGAAAAAAGGTATTCAGCGTAAATGCTAAATAACACAACTAACGCCGTACCTGTTAAGACTTTTTTGAGTACTACCTGTCCTTTAAAACTCTTCTTTATTAGCAGGATCTTGATTGTGGTCAATAATCTCAATCTCACTCATAAACTTCGTTTTTTCCGCATCAGCATACATTCCATAAGCGTCAACCACTACACCCTTAGATCCATCATAGGCTTCAACCGCATAAAGAATAGAACTATCTTCGGGATCTGTGATTCCCTCAAAACGATGAACTTCAACTATTTTCAGTTCACTTGATTTAAACTCTTTATTTTCCGCTGATGAATACAAACTGGTGTCCTTATAATCAAATTCATAGGTAAAACCTTTTTCTTTCAATTTGTTCATCGCTTCTGATAATGTCTCGTAGCTTCCGTGTGGTAGTTTCATGATGGTATGTATTAATTTCTATTAGTAAGACAAAAGTCATACCCCAATTGTTTCTTTTACTTAATAGGGTAATTGCCGAACTATTCATTTACCCGCTACAAGCGATTATAGTGGATGTTTAAGATTGTTATAAAGTTGAAACTATTTCTATATTTTGAGAGCTATAGTGTATAGCCACCCTAATTAATTGCCTTTAAAGGTCGCTTTAGTGCAATAATTCAAGGAATTATCTAGAAATGACAATAATCACAATATAATCCGTTATCATTAACTAAATTCGCCACAATTTTAATTTCTATAATACACACAAAAGCGCAAGCATGTACATTATCATATTTTTTATAGCACATTGGTTTATCTCTTTATTTGTGCAAACTTTTTTTCTACACCGATACGCTTCCCACAAAATGTTTCATTTAAACAGTTTCTGGTACAAGTTTTTTTATATTCTAACTTATGTTGGTCAAGGTGCATCCTACTTAAAGCCCAAAGCTTACGCAATTATGCACCGTATGCATCATGCTTTTAGTGATACAGAGAAAGATCCTCACTCTCCTCATTTTTTTGAGGATGTTTTTCAAATGATGTGGAACACACGTGGTATGTACGTTATTTTTGAGAAAGATTTAGAGCAACCTGAGCCACAATTTAGAGGCGATTATGCGGAGTGGAAGTTGATTGACAACATGGGAACTTCAATGACCTCCAGAGTTTTGTTTTCTGTAGGATACGTGGCGTTTTATGTGGTTTTTGCAACACAGTGGTGGATGTGGCTTTTCCTACCTTTTCACTTTGTGATGGGGCCTTTACATGGCGCAATTGTAAATTGGTGTGGTCATAAATATGGCTATGCTAACTTTGATAATAATGACAAATCAAAAAACACTACACCTTTCGATTTTTTAATGTTAGGTGAGCTTTTCCAAAATAACCACCATAAATTCCCTAATAGTGCAAATTTCGGAAAGAAGTGGTTTGAAATTGATCCGGTTTACCCAATACTTAAAGTGATGCATTGGTGTCATATTATTCGACTAAAAAAGGTGTAATCACAGGTGTTTCCTTATTGAAAATCGCTCTTAATTAATTTTAGGAAGCGATTTTTTTCATTAATAAGCTTTGCTTTATTTACGCATTGTAAAAACTAGCGATTAAAATGTCATTAATTGTTGTATTTAAAGAAAATTATGCGCTATTTTGTGTGGTGAAAGAGCCTTAAAGGCTGATATTTAAAAAGATGAAACAAACTAAATTACATAAACAATACGGTAGCGCTTCTTTTGAGGAGTGTGCTGTTTCTGTGTATATTTGTTTACCTTCTTTCGATACAACATCTTTACGACGAAGACCGTTATCTGTTCACAGATTTTGATTGGTCTGCGAATAGAAATAACCCCCCTTTGGCTCTTTGTAATATGAGGGCTTTATCAAAAAATTCATTATTGTTATTTAATAGAAACTGTGGTTTTGAATTACCACCTAAATAAATGCATAATCCCAATTTTAACATTATAGTTGCCGATTCACAGCATGTTAGCTTTGCAGAAACTATCTGCAATGAAATGGCGGAATCTGCGAAAGCAAGAGGCACTGGTATAGCTAAACGTTCTCCGGAATATATTGCTAATAAAATACTGGAAGGCAAAGCGGTTATAGCTTTGCATGTAGACGGTACTTGGGCTGGCTTTTGTTATATAGAAACTTGGGGCCACGGAGATTTTGTGGCCAATTCTGGCTTAATTGTGAACCCTGCTTATCGTAAGGCTGGCTTGGCAAAAGCTATCAAAACAAAAGTATTTGAACTTTCAAGGAAGAAGTATCCTGAGGCAAAGATTTTCGGTTTAACTACAGGTTTAGCCGTAATGAAAATAAATTCCGATTTAGGCTATGAACCGGTTACCTACTCGGAGCTTACTCAAGATGAGAACTTTTGGGCGGGTTGTAAAAGCTGTGTGAATTATGATATTTTGATGAGCAAAGGCCGTCAGAACTGTATGTGCACTGCCATGCTTTATGATCCTGTAGAAAAGAAAGTTGAAGAGGAAGAAAGATTTAAACAGCTTTCTAAAAAAGCGACCTTATTTAAAAGAATAGAAGCGAAGCTTAAAAGCTTCACCAAAATTATTGCCGTTAGTTTGGCTAATTAAATAAAGATTTAAGATGATAGACTTGAGATTTGAGAAAAATGCTAAAAGCAAATTCAAGAGTCTCATATCTCACATCTCAATACTCATATCTAAAAATACATGAAGAAAAAAGTTGTTTTAGCATTTAGTGGAGGTTTAGACACCACATTTTGCTGTATTTACCTATCTAAAGATCTAGACTTAGAAGTACATTCTGTAATAGTTAACACTGGTGGTTTTTCTGATGAGGAATTAAAACAGATTGAAGAACGAGCTTATAGCTTAGGAGTAAAATCGCACCATGCAGTTGACGCTGTTAAAGGTTATTATGATAACTATTTAAAATATTTAGTTTTTGGTAACGTATTAAAAAATAACACTTACCCACTTTCAGTAAGTGCAGAAAGAGTAACTCAGGCAACTGCTATCGCAAATTATGCAAAAGAAATTGATGCTGATTTTGTAGCACACGGAAGCACTGGAGCAGGTAATGATCAGGTTCGTTTCGATATGATTTTTAATATCGTTGTCCCTAAAGTTGGTATCATTACCCCAATCAGAGATTTAAAGTTAAGTCGTGATGCAGAAATTGAATACCTAGACAAGCATGATGTGAAAATTAATGCAGAGAAAGCTCAGTACTCTATCAATAAAGGGATTTGGGGAACTTCAGTAGGCGGAAAAGAAACTTTGGCATCTAAAGGAGTACTACCAGAAGAAGCTTGGCCAACCCAGGTTACAAAAAGTAATCCAGAAGATTTAGAACTTGAATTTACTAAAGGAGAGTTAGTTGCTATAAACGGCACAAAATACACTCATCCGGTAGAAGCAATACAAGCTTTACAAGAAATAGTAGCGCCTTTTGGTATCGGCAGAGATATCCACGTTGGTGATACTATTATTGGTATAAAAGGAAGAGTGGGCTTTGAAGCTGCTGCTCCAATAGTGATAATTAAAGCACATCATGCTTTAGAAAAACACACACTTACCAAATGGCAGTTAAGCTGGAAAGATCAATTGGCCATGTTCTACGGAAACTGGATGCATGAAGGTCAGTTTCATGACCCAGTAATGCGAGATATTGAAGCGTTCCTAACCAACTCTCAAAAAACGGTTAACGGTAAAGTGTTTATACAGTTACTGCCTTATCGTTTTGTAGTAATCGGAATTGAATCTGAAAATGATTTAATGAGCAGTAAATTTGGTAGTTATGGCGAAATGAACGAAGGTTATACTGGAGAAGACGTGAAAGGATTCTCTAAGATTTTCGGAAACCAAGTTGCTATTTGGCATAAAGTGAATAACGAGGCGTAGGATTATTAAGGTTTAAGGTACAAGGCTAAGGTGTAAGGTCAATGCGACTTACCCTAAATCCTAAACCCCAAAGCCAAAACCTTATAGAAAATGAAAAAGATTAAAGCAGGAATAATAGGCGGAGCAGGTTATACAGGTGGTGAGCTATTAAGAATTTTAGTAAATCACCCAAATGTGGATATTGCTTTTGTCCACAGTAATAGTAACGGCGGGAATTTAATTTCTGATGTTCATACAGATTTACTTGGGGATACTGACTTGAAGTTCACGACTGAGCTTTCGCAGGATATAGATGTACTTTTCCTTTGCGTTGGGCATGGAGATGCCAGAAAGTTTTTAGAAGCTAATAAGTTTGAAGACCGTATTAAAATCATTGATTTATCTCAAGATTTTAGGCTTAAAAATAGTTCAGAGTTAAAAGTGAAAAGTATAAAGTCCGATGAGCAACTTTCAACTTTCAACTCTAGACTTTTCACTTACGGTTTACCTGAGTTAAATAAAGAAAAAATAAAATTAGCAACCAATATTGCTAATCCAGGTTGTTTTGCAACTTGTTTACAGTTGGGTTTATTGCCTTTGGCTAGTGCAGGTTTGTTGAAATCGGAAGTTCATATTTCGGCTACAACTGGTTCTACCGGGGCAGGACAAAAACCTGGAGCAACATCTCATTTTAGCTGGAGAAACAACAACCTTTCAGTTTATAAAGCTTTTGAACATCAGCATCTAAATGAAATTGGTGAGAGTTTGTTGCAATTACAACCCAATTTTGGTGAGAGCATCAACTTTATTCCTTACCGAGGAGCTTTCCCTAGAGGAATAATGGCATCTATTTATATTGATTGCGATTTAAGTTTAGAAGAAGCAGAAAAGTTTTATCAGGATTTTTATGCAGATGCTCCGTTTACTCACGTAAGCAAAGCTAATATCGATTTAAAGCAGGTGGTTAACACCAATAAATGCCTAATTCATTTAGAGAAACACGGTAATAAGCTATTGATTTTATCCATCACAGATAATTTGTTAAAAGGTGCTTCGGGGCAGGCCGTACAAAATATGAATTTGATGTTTGGGCTGGAGGAGAAGGCGGGATTGGCTCTTAAAGCTTCTTATTTTTAGTTGAAGGGGGCGGGTTTTAGGTGATAGGTTTTAAGTTATAGGTCATGCAGAATTACAAAGATTTAAGAGTTTGGAGTAAATCACATGAATTAACACTTAGTATTTACCAAGTAACTAAAGGTTTCCCTAAAGACGAACTTTATTCTTTAACCAATCAAATTAGAAGAGCATCTTCATCTATCCCTGCAAATATTGCAGAAGGCTGTGGTAAAAACACTTCAAATGATTTTGCTAAATATTTAAATATTTCCCTAGGTTCTGCCAACGAAACAGAATATTTTATTCTTTTATCAAAAGATCTAGGTTATTTATCAAATGATAATTATGAATCGCTAAATAAACTAGTAAATGAGATAAAAGCGATGTTAATTCTATTAATTCAAAAAGTTAGGGTAATTAAATCTTAAGACTTACTAAGAAATTGATAAGCAAACTTAGAACCTATTACCTAAAACTTACAACTTAAAAACATGAAGTTATTCGACGTTTACCCAATCAATAATATAAACATTGTAAAAGGCCAAGGTAGCCTTGTTTGGGATAGTAAAGGGCAAGAGTATTTAGATTTATACGGCGGTCATGCGGTAATTTCTATCGGGCATACGCACCCACACTATGTGAAACGACTGACGGATCAGCTCAATCAAATTGGGTTTTACTCTAATTCTATTGAAATCCCTTTACAGGTAGAGCTTGCTGAAAAATTAGGTCAGGTTTCTGGGAAAGAAGATTACCAACTTTTTTTATGTAATTCGGGTGCAGAGGCTAACGAAAATGCCTTAAAACTGGCTTCTTTCGCGAACGGACGGAAAAAAATTATATCATTCAGCAAAGCATTTCACGGTAGAACCTCTTTGGCGGTTTCGGTAACAGATAATCCTAAAATTATAGCTCCTGTAAACCAAAATACAAACTCTATTATCCTTCCTTTTAATGATGTAAACGCATTAAAGGCAGTTTTTGAAGATGAAGGAGATGAAATTTGTGCGGTGATTATTGAAGGCATTCAAGGAGTTGGAGGTATTAGAGTAGCGAACGATGAGTTTTTACAAGCTATCCGTTCTTTATGCGATAAACACGGAGCTTATTTTATTGCTGATTCCGTTCAGTGCGGTTATGGCAGAAGTGGAAAGTTTTACTCTCAGGATTTTGCCGGAGTAGATGCTGATATTTATTCCATGGCAAAAGGAATGGGCAACGGTTTCCCAATCGGTGCAGTTAGTATCAGTCCGAAATTGAAACCTTGGCATGGAATGCTAGGAACAACCTTTGGCGGAAACCATTTAGCTTGTGCTGCAGCTTTGGCAGTTTTAGAAGTAATTGAACAAGATGATTTAATAGCTAATGCTGAAAAAGTTGGCGATTATTTGATTTCAGAATTAAAGAAATTTGATAAAATTACCGAAGTAAGAGGCAGAGGTTTAATGATTGGGATAGATTTACCTGAAGAATTGGCCCACGTAAAGAAAGAACTGCTTTTTAAACATCATATATTTACGGGTGCAGCTAGTCCTAATGTGATTAGGTTGTTGCCTGCTTTGAATTTGACAAAGGCTCACGCTGATAGATTTTTGGAAGCATTCAGTAAGGAAGTATAAAGAAGGCTTAAGGTTTTATAAACTTTAAACGCTTTAAAGAGACAATGTTATTAAGTTGTGGAATTTCTTTATTTTACGTCATCTCGACGATAGGAGAAATCTCACTAGCAGGGTTTATAAGTGCATATAACACCTATTCGTGAGATGTTTCACTATCGTTCAACATGACGGGAGGTCTAAAAATGATGAAAGATAAAAGTGGAACCTCCGCAGAAGTCTTACCTGACTGGGTAGTTTAAGGAATTCGGAAAGGTATGCAGGGTGGGCGAGAGAAATACACAAAAGTACCGAGGAGGTAATGAGAAAATATTTATATAATCAAAACCAAAAATGAAATTATTCACTTCTGTAAATGACGTTGCAAACATTGATAAACTAGTTTCCGATGCAATTTCATCAAAGAAAAAACCTTTTGTAGACGAACAATTAGGTAAACACAAAACCTTAGGATTAATTTTTTTGAACCCAAGCTTACGTACACGATTGAGTACGCAAAAGGCCGGTTTGAATTTAGGAATGCAAGTCATTGTGATGAACTTGGATAAAGAGGGTTGGGCTTTGGAAACTCAGGACGGTGTAATTATGAACGGTACAACTGTAGAGCATATCCGCGAAGCAGCTGGAGTAATGGGTCAATATTGTGACATCATCGGTTTCCGTTCTTTTCCGGGTTTGGTTGATAGGGAAGATGACTATGCTGAAACTATTTTTAACAAGTTTGTGAAATTTAGTGGAGTGCCAGTAGTAAGTTTAGAATCGGCAACCCGTCACCCTTTGCAAAGTTTGGCCGATTTAATCACTATAGAAGAGCTCAAGAAAACAGCAAAACCTAAAGTTGTTTTAACATGGGCTCCTCATGTAAAACCATTGCCACAAGCAGTTGCAAACTCTTTTTCCGAGTGGATGAACAAAGCCGATTACGATTTTGTAATCACTCACCCAGAAGGTTATGATTTGGCGCCCGAATTTGTTGGAGACGCTACAGTAACTAATAATCAAGACGAAGCTTTGGCAGGTGCTGATTTCGTGTATGTGAAAAACTGGTCGAGCTATAACGATTACGGGAAAATTTTAAGTGACGGCGAAGGTTGGATGATGACCAACGAAAAGTTGAAATTAACCAACAATGCAGGAGTAATGCACTGTTTGCCGGTACGTAGAGGTTTAGAGCTTTCTCATGAGATTTTGGATGGACCAAACTCTTTGGTGTTAAACCAAGCAAATAATAGAGTTTGGGCAGCACAGGCGGTATTAAAAAACATATTGAAAGATTTATAAATGGAGAAACTAACCATTATAAAAATCGGCGGTAACGTTATAGATAATTCTGAAAAACTTCATGAGTTTTTACAAGCTTTTGGTGGTTTAAAAGGAAATAAAATTTTGGTTCACGGTGGTGGCAAAATGGCAACTAAATTGGCTGCAGAAATGCACATTGAAGCTAAAATGGTTGATGGTCGTAGAATTACAGATATTGAAACTTTGCGAATTGTAACTATGGTTTACGCTGGTTTAATCAGTAAAAACTTGGTAGCACAACTGCAAATGTTTGGATGTAATGCTTTAGGTTTAAGCGGTGCGGATGGTGATTTAATAAAAGCAAAAAAACGCCCGATTCAAAAAATGAAATCTAAAACTGATGATACTTTTACGGAAGTTGATTTTGGTTTTGTGGGCGATTTAGATGAAAATTCTATCAACACAGAAAACCTATCAAAATTGATTGAAGCTGGTTTTGTTCCAGCTTTTTCTGCAATTACACACGATGGCGAAAGCCAGCTTTTAAATACCAATGCAGATACAGTTGCCTCTGCTTTGGCAGTTGCAATGGCGAAAACTTACGAAACCTCTTTGGTTTATTGTTTCGAGAAAAAAGGAGTGTTGGTAAATGTTGAAGATGAAACTTCTGTAATTAGAGAAATTAACCCCGCTAAATACGAGGACCTAAAAGCAAAAGGAATTGTTGCCGACGGAATGTTACCTAAACTACATAATGCATTTGATGCGATAAATAAAGGAGTGTCTGCGGTTTATATCGGTAAAGCAGATGATTTAAATGATTTGGGTGCTGGGCTAGAGTTTGGGACTAAGTTGGTGAAATAGAAAATTATGAAAAAGTTAGGTATATTTGTTTTTCTTCTTGTAATTCTAGTCGGGAAATTAAAAGCTCAAAAACCTCTAACCGATATAGAACAACAAGAGGTCACAGAGATTCAACTTTTTCCGGTCGTGTCCTTTTTAAACTTAATTGAAAAAGGGAATAAACCCACCTACAATGATTCCATTTCAAATGCTTCCGCTACAATTTTAAAACACTCACTATTGGGAATTTCGCAAGTTCCTATCTCGGATAGTATTGTTGTACTTGATAGGGTTAAATATGAGAAAGAAGTTGAGTCCCTTTTTTTGAGTATTTTTAAACGGAAGCATATAACTGGAGTAAAAACCACTCCACTCATAGATTCAGCACTTTCGGGATCAGGTAAACGGTTTGGACTGATCGTATATTCTTCAGGTTTTTCTAGGGGCAAAGGGAATTACGGTAAAGAGGTTGCTAAAAGTCTTGGTGTAGGATTACTAACTTTAGGAATGTATACTCCAATTCCATATAAAGCATCTTCAACAATTTATGTTATGTTGGTTGATTCGCTTAACCATAGTGTGAGATTCTTTAATCGCTCTTATCTAATAGATAAAGAACCTTTGGAACAAAAAATTGTGACTAAACAATTGAAGAATATTTTTAAAGGATTTTATGAAATTCCTAAGTGAAAGGTTCTACTATATATTTAGATAGTTTGGAGTTGAGTAATTAACCGTTGAAGATGGGTGACTGAAATGCAGATTGAATTTTATTTAAGAAGGGAAGAATTAAATTTACGTTAGAATATTGGAGACACCAACTTTGTGTGTAAGGGTTTGTGAAGTATGATGGTAAGCGTGTATAAACGTTCAAAAACTGAATATCCAATCTTAAAGAAGTAATTAAAGAAAATGAAAAAAATAACCATTATAGGTAGCGGAAACATGGGCTTGTCTTTAGCTAAAGGATTAGTTAAAAGTGGCTTGTACAAAGCAGAGGCTATTACATTAACCCGAAGAACACTTGGTGGACTAAAGGAATTTGCAGAGCAAGGATTTAACACAACCAACAAAAATGCAGAAGCAGTAAAAGATGCTGACATTATTGTTTTGGCTGTTTTACCTCAGCAGGTTAATAAAGTATTGGAAGAAATACGTTCATCAATTAACCCTAAAAAGCAACTGTTTACATCTGTAGTTTCGGGAGTAAACTGTAACAATATCAAGGAGAAGTTGTACGATGATTTAGAAGTAGTACGTGTAATGCCAAACACTGCAATTGCCATACAGCAATCTATGACTTGTTTTGCAACAGATAATGCATCAGAGGAAAGTTTAACTACAGTTAAAGAGATTTTTGATACCGTGGGTATTTCCATACAAATTCAAGAAGAGTTAATGACTTCGGCGACTGCTTTATGTGCTTGTGGAATTGCATTTTTCTTACGTTCCATAAGAGCTGCATCACAAGGTGGGGTAGAAGTAGGGTTTCATGCCCACGATGCGTTAAAAATGGCTGCACAAACAGCAAAAGGAGCAGCAGATTTGTTGTTGCAATTGGGGTCGCATCCAGAGCGTGAAATTGATAAGGTTACTTCGCCAAAAGGCTGTACCATTGCTGGGCTAAACGAAATGGAACATAACGGTTTCAGTTCTGCAATGATAAAAGGTATTAAAACATCTGCTAAAATTGCTGGAGAATTGTATACTAAGGAGTAGGGTTAGAAAGAGTAAAGAAAAAAGAACAAAGAGAGAAGAATTAAGACTTGATAGTGGAAAATGTACTCTATAATAATGCGGTTTCATTGCTAAAGCAATTGATATCAACACCCTCTTTTAGCAAAGAAGAAGCTGGTACTTTTAAGATTTTGACTGATTTTTTCAACGAAAAAGGAGTTGAAGTACATACAAAAGGCTTTAATATTTGGGCATTCAACAAGTATTTTGATGCTAAAAAGCCTACTATTCTACTCAATTCGCATCACGATACCGTGAAAGTGAATAAAAGTTACACCCGTGATCCGTTTTCTCCCGATATAGTTGATGGAAAGCTTTTTGGTTTGGGTAGTAATGATGCTGGCGGTTGCTTGGTGTCTTTAATTTCTACTTTTCTGCATTTCTATAATCGAGAGAATTTAAAATATAATATTGCTATTGCCACTACTGCAGAAGAAGAAAATTCGGGTAAAGGCGGTTTAGAATCCATTATCCCTGAGTTAGGGAAAATAGATTTTGCCATTGTAGGCGAACCAACTTTAATGGATTTGGCTATTGCCGAAAAAGGTTTAATGGTTTTAGATTGCCATGCAAAAGGTAAGTCTGGTCATGCAGCCCGTGATGAAGGTGAGAATGCCATTTACAATGCTTTAAAAGATTTAGAGTGGTTTAAGAATTATAGATTTACTAAGGTTTCTGATACTCTAGGGCCTATTAAAATGTCAGTTACTATTATTAACGCAGGTACATTGCACAATGTAGTGCCAGATAATTGCACTTTTACTGTTGATGTTCGCGTTACGGATGCTTATAACAATGAAGATGTTCTTAAAATTATTAGGTCATTTGTAAGTTGTGAAGTGATTCCACGCTCTACCCGTTTAAAGCCATCTTCAATACCCCTTGAACACCCAATTGTACAAGCAGGTATTGCATTAGGTAAAAAAACTTATGGTTCTCCAACTACTTCAGATCAGTCTTTATTAGATATTCCATCGCTAAAATGTGGCCCTGGTGATTCCGCTAGATCACATACCGCCGATGAATATGTTTATGTGAAAGAGATTGAAGAAGGTATTGAAGGTTATATTAAAATGCTTGAGAAAGTAGTTTTATAATACTTTGACAATGCCTCGGATAACAATTGGTTCTTTTTTATCCACTTAACGTTTCAAGCTTTTATTCCCACTAACTCTATACCTTAAAGAAAAAGCTTGCTGGCTATCAATAATATTATTTAAAAAATGGAAGCTAAAAATAAAGCCACCTTCAATGTTTTTATAGGAGATGGGTGTCCAACCCAAATCTAATCTATCATATTGTTTTGCGCTGTAAAACACATCTCCATTTATTAGATGATGACCTTCGCCAGCGTAAAAAGTATTTTTTAAACTAAACTGTTTATAACCTGCATACAAATAGGTGATCAATCCTTTTGGGTTTTGGATGCCAGTTACATTTCTGGTTCTTTCAATTGAAATCATCGGTCCGGCACTCACTGTTAAAGAGTCTAAGAATGTTTTTTTTCCAAAGTCTAACCCAAACTGTAACTGTATTGCTCCGTTGTCTTCCAAGTGTTGATTAGGAGGGGAAATTGCTGATAACGCATTATGGAACATATAAGCATAATGGCTTACATAAAACATTCCAGGCTGGTACTTACCAGAAAAACCGAATAAAAAAGTTTCCCGGTCTGTGTCAGTTTGTTTGCCTGTCCAATCTATCCAAATATTTTGCTTAAAGTTTTTGGTTTGATATTGATAAAGCATTCCTTCAATATTAGGTCTGAAATAGCTTAAAGTATCAGAAAGCAAGGCAATGGGATAATCGTCAATCAAGCCTAAACGCGGAAAAGCGCCAATAAAAAATGTGTTTTTTTGTTTTTGATATTGATAGTAAATAACTGGTGCAACTTTATCAGAAAAATCTCTTGAACCAAACTCTTTCAGTACATTTATTCCGACTCTAAATCGGTGAACACTATCAACCAGTAATCCAACTTCTGGTGAAAAACGAGCACCAAAATAGGTAGGGGAGAAACGATTTGATTTTGAATACTCTCTATTATCAACAAATCCGTGAAAACCAATAGCGCCTTCCAATTGCTGTGCAGAGCTATATTTTGCTCCAGAAAATATCAGAATCAGTAGAATAAAGATGTTTTTTTTCAGTCTCATGCGTTATGTTTCCCAAATAAAACAAAAACCTCTGAACTTTTAAAAGTGCAGAGGTTTTGTCTTCAAAATATCAATAAATTAAATGCCTAATAATAATCTAGCAGGGTCTTCTAAAAGTTGTTTCACTTTTACCAAGAAACCTACAGATTCTCTTCCATCAATAACTCTATGGTCATAAGAAAGGGCAACATACATAATCGGGCGGATAACTACCTGTCCGTTTTCTGCAACTGGGCGTTCCACAATGTTATGCATTCCTAAAATTGCAGACTGTGGAGCGTTGATGATAGGTGTAGAAAGCATAGAACCAAAAATACCGCCGTTAGTGATTGTGAAATTTCCACCGGTCATTTCGTCAATTCCTAATTTTCCGTCGCGGGCTCTTAATGCTAATCTTACCACTTCTTTCTCAATCTCTGCCATCGTCATGCTTTCTGCATTTCTGATTACAGGAACAACCAAACCCTTTGGTGCAGATACAGCGATTGAAATATCAGCAAAGTTGCTGTAAACTATTTCTTCGCCATCAATTCTTGCACCTACAGCAGGGAAATCCTTTAATGCTTCGGTAATGGCTTTGGTGAAGAAAGACATAAAGCCTAAGCCTACGCCATGCTTTTCTTTGAAAGAATCCTTATATTTTTTACGTAATTCCATGATAGGAGCCATGTTTACTTCGTTAAAAGTAGTTAGCATAGCTGTTTCATTTTTAACGGTAACTAAACGTCTAGCAATCGTTTTACGCAATGAAGTCATTTTCTCACGACGCTCATCTCTAGCTCCTGCAACTGTTGGTGCAGAAGTGCTTCCGGTAGATTTAGAAACGTTGCTTTCCGTTTTTGGTTGAGTTGCAACTTTCTGAGCGTTTATTGCATCTTCTTTAGTGATTCTGCCATCCACTCCAGTGCTTTTCACATCTTTTGCATCAATACCTTTTTC
The DNA here is from genome assembly GCA_037968815.1 of Pelobium sp. Classification (GTDB taxonomy): domain Bacteria; phylum Bacteroidota; class Bacteroidia; order Sphingobacteriales; family Sphingobacteriaceae; genus Pseudopedobacter. Next base: position 87,132 of record JBBKWF010000003.1, read on the forward strand.
TGCTAAAATTTTTGCAGCAGCCGGTGAAGGAGATTTGTCAGCATAAGAAGTTCCTGATTTTTCAGTCGGTGCAGTACTTTCAGCTTTCGGCTTTTCGCTTGATGCTTTAACAGCGCCACCACCAGTAATCGTAGCTACAACAGCACCAATTTCTAAAGTGTCACCTTCATTAGCAACCGTATTTAAAATTCCGGCTACTTCAGCAGGTAATTCAAAAGTTGCTTTGTCTGATTCTAATTCTGCAATAACTTCATCTAACTCAACACTATCACCGTTTTGTTTTAACCATTTGGTTAAAGTTACTTCAGCAATTGATTCGCCTACAGATGGAACTTTAATAGTAGTTTCTTTAGCTTCAGATGGTGTATTGGAAGCAGAAGCAGGTTTTTCTTCTACCGCTTCTTCCTTAGCAGGTTCACTGCCTTCAGCTTTTGGCTTTTCGCTGTCAGCATTTCCGCCGTCTTCAATTTTACAAACAACCTCGCCAATTTCAAGTGTATCACCTTCTTTTGCAACAAGTTTTAACGTCCCTGCTTTTTCTGCAGTAAGTTCAAAAGTAGCTTTGTCAGATTCTAGTTCGGCAATAACCTCGTCCATTTCAACCTGGTCGCCATCTTTTTTTAGCCATTTAGCAAGAATTACCTCTGTAATTGATTCGCCAACTGCGGGTACTTTAATTTCTAAGCTCATAATATTTTTAATATAACCTCTCTACTAATCTACCTTAGCTGTTTTGGCTTTAGAGGTTTTTTTAACTACTTCTTTTACTTTTTCAACACTTTCTAATTCAAATGCCTTTGCAACAATTGCGGCTTGCTCTGCTAAATGTTGTTTAGCAAAACCTGTTGCTGGGCTACTTGATGGTTTCCTGGAAATCACTTCAAAATTGAAATCAGATTTCCGGAAAGTGCGTAATATAAACGGCCAAGGTCCCATGTTTTCAGGCTCTTCTTGTACCCAAATAAATTCTGCTTTATTGTATTTGGCTTTAATTGCATCCAGTTGTTTAAATGGAGTAGGATACATTTGCTCTAACCTCACAATAGCAACATCGTTACGGTTATCTTTTTCTTGCTCTCCGCGTAAATCGTAGTAGATTTTACCAGAGCAAATTAATACACGTTGTACTTTATCTGCTTTTACATTTTTATCATCAATTACTTCCTGAAACTTGCCTTCGGTAAAATCAACTAACGGAGAAACACAATTAGGAGATCTTAATAAGCTTTTTGGAGAAAAATTGATTAATGGTTTACGGATATCTCTTTTTAATTGACGACGTAAAGCATGGAAAAATTGTGCTGGAGTAGTGCAATTTACAACCTGCATATTATATTCAGCACAAAGTTCTAAGAAACGCTCAATCCTAGCAGACGAATGCTCTGGACCTTGTCCTTCGTAACCATGAGGTAACAACATTACTAAACCATTTGCTCTTTGCCATTTTGTTTCGGCAGCAGAAACATATTGATCCATAATAATTTGTGCTCCGTTAAAGAAGTCTCCAAATTGTGCTTCCCAAATAGTTAATGCATTTGGGTTTGCCATTGCATAACCATATTCAAAACCTAGAACGCCGTACTCAGAAAGGTGCGAATTATAAATTTCAAATGGTGCTTGTGATTCTGATACGTGTTGAATAGGAGTGTACTCTTCTTCAGAGTCTTCCATTTTAACTACTGCGTGGCGGTGAGAGAATGTTCCACGCTCTACATCCTGACCACTCATTCGTACCCGTTTACCTTCGTTTACCAAACTTGCATAAGCCATTAATTCGCCCATTGCCCAATCAAAAACATGGGTTTCGGTAGCCATTTTTAAACGCTCATTAAAAAGCCTTTTAATCTTGGATAAGAAATTTTTATTGTCAGGTAGTTTTGATATACTTTCAGCGATTGCCAAAAGTTCTTTTTTATCAACGGAAGTGTCCGGAGAAGTTTCAAAATCTTCCTGAGTTGAGAAACGCATTTTGCTCCAAGCCCCAGAAAAAGCAGGGTTTGTTGGTGCGCCTTGATCTTCTTTCGATTCGTTTAATCGTTCTTGTAAAAGGCCTTTAAACTCTTTTTCCATCTGCTTAGCCAATTTACTATCCACAGCACCAGAAGAAAGAAGTTTTTCTACATAAATTTCTCTTGGATTTGGGTGTTTTTCAATCGCTTTATAAAGCAAAGGTTGTGTAAAACGAGGTTCATCAGCCTCGTTATGTCCGTATCTACGGTAGCATAAAATGTCAACAAATACGTCATTATGGAAACGCTGACGATATTCCATAGCCATATTAATAGCATACACTAAAGCTTCAACATCATCTCCGTTTACGTGGAAAACCGGAGAAAGTGTAACTTTTGCTATATCTGTACAGTAGGTTGATGAACGAGCATCTTTATAATTAGTGGTAAAACCAACTTGATTGTTAATAACCAAATGGATGGTTCCGCCGGTACTATAAGCATCTAGTTTAGACATTTGTAAAACTTCGTAAACTAAGCCTTGGCCAGCTACAGAAGCATCTCCATGAATTAAAATTGGTGCTATTCGCTTATAGTCGCTTTGATATTTTAAGTCCATTTTAGAACGTGTAATACCTTCAACAACGGCACTAACGGTTTCTAAATGCGATGGATTTGGGCATAAGCTTAAATGTACTTTCTTGTTCGAAGAAGTTTCTACATCAGAAGAAAAACCTAAATGGTATTTTACATCGCCACCAAAAGGGAGATCTTTATTGTACTTACCTTCAAACTCAGAGAAAACATCTTTATAGGTTTTGCCCATAATGTTGGTTAAAACGTTTAACCTGCCACGGTGAGCCATTCCAATTACAAATTCTTCAATCTCTAAAGCTGCACCTTTTTCAATCACTGAGTCTAATGCAGGGATTAAAGCTTCGGCACCTTCTAAAGAGAATCTTTTTTGACCTAAAAATTTAGTTCCTAAAAAATTTTCGAAAGCAACAGCTTGATTTAGCTTAGTAAGAATCCTTTTTTTAGTTTCAACATTAAAATCGGGCTTGTTTCTGGTTTTCTCCATGCGTTCCTCAAACCACTTTAGTTTGATAGGGTTACGCATATATTTATATTCAATACCCATTGACCCGCTGTAGGTCTCGTCTAACAATTGATAAATATCTTTCAGTTTCGCAGGGCCTAAACCTACTTCAACACCTGCGTTGAATATAGTTTCTAAGTCTGATTGTGCTAAACCAAAAGTTTCTAAATCTTTGCCTGGAAAGTATTTTCTTCTTTCACGTACAGGGTTGGTTTTGGTGAAAAGGTGCCCACGACTACGAAAGCCATGAATCATGTTTAAGACATTAATTTCTTTTAAAACATGTTGTGGTGGTGCATCACCAGCTGTTTGTTCTGTGGTGTTAACTTCAGACTGTTGTCCGAAATCGAAACCTTCAAAAAATTTTTGCCACCCAAAATCTACTGATTTAGGGTCTTCTTTGTACGATTGATATAAAGAATCAATATAGGCTGAATCTGCGTTACTGAGATAAGATAAAGTATCCATCTAAAAATTAAAATGTTTCGTTTACAAAAGTAGAAAAATAGCTTTGTAAAGCACTAATTAATTAGGATTAAATTGTGCTAAAAAACGGCTATTTATCTTAAAACGGCCGTTTTCTCGAATTTATTAGTTTATCGGTATAATAATGATTCGTAATCTTTAATTACTTGCAATACGTTGATGTTTGGGTAATTGCAGTTTTCCTAATCGTTTTTTTGTGATAGAAGTGGAGTATTTGTAAATGTATTAATCAAAGTACTTAGTGTATTTTGAGCCTAAGTGTTGATTGAATTAATGAACAAAGTAATAAATGCCTAGTGATTTTAGCGTTTTAGGCGGAAAGTTTTGAATTAATTAAAGATAATGTTGTACAGCTTTTAAGTAAGTACTTTGTGAAAAAAGAAACCTAGTCTACTGTTTTTTGTGGGATAATAATACCGCAGTATTATTTATTAAAAAAATTATTAAGCTTTTAACCAAAGATCAACATAATCGCCTTTAGGATCGTACTCGGTAGCTTGTTTTTCGATGTTGAAGTGGCGATTTTCTCTCGGATCATTGCCAACGCCTGCAATATAGGCCCAATTTCCCCAATTGCTGGCAGGGTTATAATCAATTAACTTTTCTTCAAAATAAGCGGCGCCCCAAGTCCAGTTTACGTTTAAGTCATTTACCAAGTACGAAGCTACATTTTGCCTTCCACGGTTGCTCATAAAGCCAGTTAGGTTGAGCTCTTTCATGTTGGCATCAACAAATGCAATACCTGTTTCTGCATTTTTCCATTTATTATAAAGCTCTTCTTGGTTTGATGCAAACTCCAGAACTTTATCTTTTAAGCCGGTTTCCATAAAAAAGTTGGTGCCATGCTTTTTAAACATAAACCTAAAATAATCTCTCCATAAAAGTTCAAAAGTTAGCCAGTAGGTAGAGTCGTTTGCGCCTCTTTCTTTCTCGTAGTGTTTTACTTCCCAGTAAATTGCTCGTGGAGATAAACAGCCATCAGCAAGCCAGGGCGAAAACTTAGTGCTATAATCTGCACCAATTAACCCATTTCTAGTTTTTTTATACTGCTTTAGTAAATCAGTATCCCATAAATAATATTTTAATCTTTTTAAACCTTCGGTTTCACCACCTTTAAAGTTTAAAACACTTCTTGGGTCAAATTCCGATGCTTCAAAGCCTAATTCCGTTAAGCTGGGGATTTCACTACTTTCTAGATTTGTGGGTGTGTTTATTTGAGTCGGTGTAGCAAAAGAAGGCCTTATTTCGGCTTCACGCTCCACTTTTTTTCGAAATTTTGTAAATACATCAGGGATATCTTTTATTGGAAAAGGTAAATCCTCTTTATGATGCATAGTATGCCCGATGAAATGCTTGAGATTGATTTGCATTTTCCAAAGCTCATCCTCCACATTTGACGATATAACCGTTTCTTCTGTCGCTACTTCTCGGTGATGGTAAACTTCGTCAACATTATACTTTTTGCAAATTTTGGGTAATATTTCTGCTGGGACTCCTTTTGTTATTAATAAGTCACCACCTAAATCTTGTAAAGACTGTTTAAGATCTGCAAGGCTTTCTAGTAGAAACTTAGCTCTAAGGTTGCCGGTTTTTAATGTTCCAAACTGGGTTTCTGTAAAATAATGAGGATCAAAGCAGTAAATAGGGATTATAGTAGAGGCTTTTTGCGTCGCTTCCCACAAAATTTCATTATCGTGGATGCGCAAATCGTTTCTAAACCATACAAGTATTGTTTTACCGTTCATTGTTAATACAAAATTTACAGAAAAGCTGTTTTTGCAAAATTGCTCAATATTTGATGTCTTAGCAAATTAGCGATAATATTTTACCTGAAATTAACAGAAGTAAATTATTACATTGAATCAATGTGTTTGCGTTTTTAAGAATTGGCAAGCATATTGTATCTTTGTAGTCACAAAAAAGATAAATGCCAAAAAAGAAATTTTACGATACCGAAGCTAAGCCTGAAAGAGCCGTTTTAGTGGGCTTAATTACTGCTCACCAAACTGAGGAGCAGGAAAAAGAATATTTAGACGAGTTGGCTTTTTTAGTGGATACTGCCGGAGGAATAACCGAGAAGCGTTTTACACAAAAAATGCAACGCCCAGATAGAGCTACGTTTGTTGGAACAGGAAAACTGGAAGAAATACAAGCTTATGTAAAATCTGAGGAGATAGACCTTGTTGTTTTTGACGATGAGCTTTCGCCTATGCAATTGCGTAATATTGAGAAAGAGCTTAAAGTTAAAGTGTTGGATAGGAGTAATTTAATTTTGGATATTTTTGCTAGCCGAGCAAAATCGGCGCAAGCAAAAACCCAAGTTGAGTTAGCACAGTTGCAATATTTATTGCCTCGCTTAACGCGGATGTGGACGCATTTGGAACGCCAAAAAGGGGGTATTGGGATGCGTGGGCCAGGTGAAACGCAAATTGAAAGTGATAGACGTGTAATTAGGGAAAAGATTTCTTTACTAAAAGAAAAATTAGACCTTATTGATAAGCAAAACGAAACACAACGGAAAAACCGTAAAGAAATGGTGAGGGTTGCTTTGGTAGGTTATACTAACGTGGGCAAATCAACCATAATGAATATGCTTGCTAAATCTGAAGTTTTTGCTGAGAACAAGCTTTTTGCAACACTTGACACCACAGTTAGGAAAGTAGTACTAGAAAATGTACCTTTCTTACTTTCAGATACGGTTGGTTTTATCAGGAAACTGCCTCACCATTTAGTAGAATGTTTTAAATCTACTTTGGATGAAGTGCGGGAAGCAGATATTTTAATTCATATAGTTGATATCTCTCATCCTAGTTTTGAAGATCATATCCGTACGGTAAATGAAACTTTAAAAGAATTAGGCGCTATTGATAAAGAGATGATTACTGTTTTTAATAAAATAGACAATTATCACGAAGAAGAAGTAGGGGAGGATTGGGAAGTTGAAAACGAAGATACTCCTAAAATGACTTTAGCCGATTTTAAAAACAGTTGGATGGCAAAACATAATAGCCCTGCCATATTTATATCAGCTACTGAAAAAGAAAATGTTGACGAGCTAAGAGACCGTATTTATGATAGTGTGAAAGACGTTAATCAGAGAATATATCCTTTTAATAATTTTTTATACTAATATTAAGAAGCAAGAGACAAGACACAAGAATCAAGATTTGATTGGTCTTAAAATACGATTTTCTTAAACATGAAAATCAATCTTGATACTTGTTACTAAAATCTAGATACTAATAAGCCATGGAATCAAAAAGACAGCAAAAATTTGCGAGAGTGATACAGAAAGATTTGGGAGAAATTTTTCAGCGTGAGGGCAATAATTACTTGCCAAATGCAATGATTACCGTTACAAAAGTACGAGCTACACCAGATTTAGGGATAGTAAGAGTTTTTCTTAGTTTCTTTAACACACCGGATACAGAAAGTGCTATAAAAGCTATCAGAACAAAAACTTCGGAAATTAGATATACGTTAGGTAAACGCATAAAAGACCAAGTTAGGGGAGTGCCTCAATTGGAGTTTTTTGTAGATGATACCAACGAATATGTAGATAGAATGGATAAAATTTTTAGTGGAATCCATAAAAATGATACTCCTGAAAGCGAATAATTTTTTTGAATGAATGATGCTGTTTTAATTAATCAACTTTTAGTAAAGCACAAGTCAAACTTCCATCCGGTTGTTGATTTTGATGTGAGTTGTGAAAAGTACATTACGCTAGATTTTACTGCAAATAATAAAACCTTAACTACCGATGTGTTAGAGAATACATCGGTTTTTTGTGATTATATAGATGATAAACTAGCCAAAGAAAACGCAAAATTTGGTATTGGTGGCTATATGGAACACCGTACGGTTTACGCCCGAAGTAAACACTTTGACAGTACGACCGGAGAACCTCGTCGTTTACATTTAGGGGTTGACGTTTGGGGCAAGGCGTTAAGCAAAATCTACGCTTTTATGGATGCTAAAGTACATAGTTTTGCTTTTAATGATAATTTTGGAGATTACGGTGCGACAATTGTTTTAGAACATTCTTTAGAAAATATTACTTTTTACAGTTTATACGGACATTTAAGCTTACAAAACTTAGATGGCTTATATAAAGGGATGGCTATAAAAAAAGGAACTCAATTTTGTGATTTTGGGGTCCCCGCAGAAAACGGATATTGGCCTCCGCATTTACATTTTCAATTGATGATGGACATGGAAGGTAAGGAGGGAGATTATCCTGGTGTTGTCAAGCTTTCAGAAAAAGAACTCTGGCTCAAAAAAATACCAGATGCTAATTTGGTTTTACAGTTTAGTTAAAATTAAATAGTCGAAAGTAAAGAAACTTGTATCGCTTAATAGCGAACAGTTTTTTATTGATTCACCTACCCATTTAGCAAATCCACTAATAACTAAATGAATTGTTTTTCTATTTCTCAAATCCCTAGTGAAAAGGACTGCTGAACTACTTTCCAATTGAGCAAAGCCATTAACGGCTAATGAAGAAAATGAACTATTTTGCCATCCGGCAAATCCCTAATCCCTAATGGATAAAAAATATATTTAACTTATATTCGCAGATTATTAGAAATAGTAATCCTTTTTTATAAAAAACAGTATCATGCACAGAACACATACTTGCGGTGAATTAACCATCGAAAATCTAGGTCAGGAAGTTACATTGAGCGGTTGGGTACAAAAATCAAGAGATTTAGGTGGAACCACATTTATAGATGTTAGAGACCGTTACGGTTTAACGCAATTGGTGGTTAACACCGATGACGAAGCAACTTTACGTTCAAAGGTGAAAGACTTAGGCCGTGAGTTTGTGATAAAAGTTAAAGGAACTGTTCTTGAGCGTTCTAACAAGAACCCTAAAATTTCAACGGGCGAAATTGAAATTAAAGTCGCTGATTTAGAAATTTTAAACGTGGCAAAACTGCCTCCGTTTATGATTGAGGATGAAACAGATGGTGGCGAAGAGTTACGTATGAAATACCGTTACTTAGACCTACGTCGTAATCCAGTTCGTAATAACTTAATTCTTCGTCATAAAATGGCGCAAGAAATTCGTAAATATTTAGATGCACAAGGCTTTTTAGAAGTTGAAACTCCGGTTTTAATTAAATCTACGCCAGAAGGTGCAAGAGATTTTGTGGTACCTAGCCGTATGAACCCAGGTGAGTTTTACGCTTTACCGCAATCGCCACAAACATTTAAACAATTATTAATGGTTTCCGGTTTCGACCGTTACTTCCAAATTGTTAAATGCTTTAGAGATGAAGATTTAAGAGCGGATAGACAGCCAGAATTTACGCAGATAGATTGCGAAATGGCGTTTATTGAGCAAGAAGATATTTTGAATTTATTTGAAGGATTAACTCGCCACATGTTTAAAAATGTGAAAGGTTTAGAGTTAGAAAACTTCCCGAGAATGGATTATGCAGATGCCATGCGTTTATATGGTTCTGATAAGCCGGATATTCGTTTTGATATGCAGTTTGTAGAGCTTAACGAAGTAGCGAAAGGTTTAGGTTTCCCAGTTTTTGACAATGCTGAACTGGTAGTTGGTATCAACGCTAAAGGTGCGGCTTCTTATACTCGTAAACAATTAGATGAGTTAACAGATTTTGTTAAACGTCCACAAATTGGTGCAACAGGTTTAATTTACATGCGTCATAACGAAGACGGAACGCTTAAATCATCTGTAGATAAATTTTATAATGAAGAGCAATTACAGAAATGGTCTGCAGCTCTTGCTACAACGCCAGGCGATTTAGTTTTAATTATGGCTGGTGGAACTGATAAAGTCCGCAAGCAGTTAAATGAACTACGTTTAGAAATGGGTAACCGTTTAGGCTTACGCGATAAAAATAAGTTTGCACCGCTTTGGGTACTTGACTTTCCTTTGTTAGAATGGGATGAGGAAAGTGAGCGTTATCACGCAATGCACCATCCATTTACTTCTCCAAAACCAGAAGATATTGCACTTTTAGATAGTAAACCAGGGGAAGTAAGGGCAAACGCTTATGATTTAGTGATTAACGGAACTGAGATTGGCGGTGGCTCTATTCGTATCCACGATAAAGAGTTACAATCTATCATGTTCAAGCATTTAGGTTTTACGCCAGAAGAAGCTCAAAAACAATTCGGTTTCTTGTTAGAAGCTTTTGAATATGGTGCACCTCCGCATGGTGGTATTGCTTTCGGTTTTGATAGATTGGTGTCTATTTTTGCCGGTCTAGATTCTATCAGAGATGTAATAGCTTTTCCTAAAAATAATTCGGGACGTGATGTGATGATTGATTCTCCATCTACAATTGATGATAAACAAAAGAAAGAACTGAGTATAGAAACTACTGTGTAAGAGTTAAAAGTAAAAAGTACAAAGTAAAAAAGGCTGTCTGTGGTAATTCCCAGACAGCCTTTTTTATACTGGCGCTGACTTTAAACTTTTTACTTTAAACTTTCCACTGATTAACCTTCTACAAAAACAGCAGTTCCACTAGCGGACACCATCAACATACTGCCGGCACTACCCATAGTTTCATAATCTAAATCAATTCCAATCACTGCATTTGCACCTAATCTAGTTGCATAATCTTGCATTTCTGCCATGGCTATATTTTTTGCTTCACGCAAACCTTCTTCATAGCTTCCCGCTCTACCACCCACAATATCTCTTACGCTTGCGAAAAAATCTTTCACAAAATTGGCCCCAATAATGGCTTCTCCAGAAACAATTCCTAAATACTTAACTACCTTTTTTCCTTCAATACTATTTGTTGTGGTTACGATCATGATTTTGCTTTTTATATTTAGATGGTGGGTTCTATAAAAAGTTACATAGAAAATTTAATATTATATTTGTAGCCCAATACAATTCAATGAAATATTATTCCTTTACAGACGAACCTACCATTCCAGAAGACGAATTTTTTATGAAGGAGGCTTTAAAGGAGGCTCATTTGGCATTAGATGCAGATGAAATTCCGGTAGGTGCAGTATTAGTTTGTAAAGGTCGGATTATAGGGAAAGGACATAACCTAACCCAGCAGCTTAATGACGTAACGGCTCATGCAGAAATGCAGGCTTTTACAGCATCATCTAATTTTTTAGGAGCTAAGTATTTAACTGATTGCACATTATACGTAACCTTAGAGCCTTGCATTATGTGTGCCGGCGCTGCTTATTGGACGCAAATCTCTCGGATTGTTTTTGGTGCTCATGATCCACAACGTGGGTTTTCGCGTCTTTCCCAAAATATTTTACATCCTAAAACACAACTTACTGGCGGAGTTTTTGAGGAAGAATGCAGTGAGCTTGTTAAAACGTTTTTTCTAAAAAAAAGAAGTAAATCTTAACATTAATCTGAACTAAATTAAGTTTCAGGTGCTTATATTTAACATTATTATTAAACAATCTTAAAAACTAAAATTATGGCTTTTGAATTACCTGCGTTACCTTACGCATCAGACGCATTAGAACCAAACATTGATAAAGCAACTATGGAAATCCACCACGGAAAACACCATGCTGCTTACGTAACTAACCTTAATAAAGCTTTAGAAGGTAAAGATGATTCTTCTTCTATCGAAGAAATTTGTAAAAATATCTCTAAATACCCAGCTGCAGTTAGAAATAATGGTGGTGGTCATTTCAACCATTCTTTATTCTGGACAGTAATGGCACCAAATGCAGGTGGTAAGCCAAGTGGAGAATTAGCTTCGGCTATTGATGCTGCTTTTGGTTCTTTCGAAGATTTTAAAACAGCTTTTTCACAAGCAGGTGCAACTCGTTTTGGTTCTGGTTGGGCTTGGTTAATTGTTGGCGCTGATGGTAAATTAGCGGTAACTTCTACTCCAAACCAAGATAACCCATTAATGGATATCGCAGAGGTTAAAGGAACTCCAGTTTTGGGAATGGATGTTTGGGAGCATGCTTATTACTTAAATTACCAAAACAGACGTCCTGATTATATTGCAGCTTTTTTTAATGCAATCAACTGGGATGCTGTTGCAGAGCGTTTTGCAACTGCAAAATAATTTGGCATCATTTTGATGATATTAAAAACGGGAAGAAATACATCTTCCCGTTTTTTTATGTCTATATGAAAAAGTTAACTATACCCGTATTAATGCTGTTAATGTTCTCTTTAAGTAGTTGTGCTGCCGTCGAAGGAATTTTTAAAGCTGGTTATTATGTAGGGATATTTGTTGTTGTATTTATTCTTTTTGTGATAGGTTTTATTTGGGCTAAAGTAAAGAAATAAGCAAAATCAAATAACATGAATTTAAAAAGAACCTTCGGTACTATACTGACAATATTAGGGATTATTGGGCTAATTTATACTGCGGTATCATTTGTGCAACACAGCGGAGATACCAGAACTGTAATTACATTCGGTGTTTTAGGCGTAATTTTCTTTTTTACAGGAATTAGTCTGGTGCGTACCACAAAAGATGAATCATAAAAAAATCCCGCTTTTAGGGAGCAGGATTTTTTTTATATGTTAAAACGATTTTTATATGTTGGTGCTTTTTAAGCCTTGTGCATTAGGCTTTTCGCTTATTTAGTCGTTACTAAGTTGGCTTTTTAAGGTTTCTAAAACTCGGCCACCTTTATAAAAATAACGTTGCCAATAAGGTTCCTCTAAATTGCTAATCATAACACCTCTACTTGAGGATGCGTGTGCAAACTTATGGTCGCCAATATAAACACCAACATGGCTAATTGATTTACTATGGATTTTAAAAAACACTAAATCTCCTTCTTTTAAATCAAGCTTATTAATGGGGTCAACCATGCTGAAAATATTTCTAGAGTTTGTGCCAATAATGGTATTAAAAGCTTTGTTATATAGCTCATAGGCAAACCTAGAGCAATCAATACCTTTTTTAGTGTCTCCTCCTAAACGGTAAGGTGTGCCTAACCAATCATAAATAAATTGGTACATTTTAGTATTGCTAGTAGCAGAAGCTGCAACGCCCATTACCTGCGAAAAAAATTGACTTGCTAAATTATCTGGATCAGAAACTTCTAATTTTGAAGCTGTTGCTGGTTTAGAATTTTGTGCTTTTGCAGTTGATAGGAAACAAACTAGAAAAGTAAAAATTAAAATTTTCTTCATTATTGACTACGTTTAAGGCTATAGATCAGAGTACAAACGATTAAAACCAGCTTTAATTTTGGTACGGTGCAAAAGTAAAGGTAAATTTTGTTGTACGCAAATAATCACTAAAGGTTTTAACTCTTTTTAACATTATATGAAATATGTTTTGTTGAAACTAAATATTAGTAAGCAGAAATGGGCTTAGGGTGCGCTGTTTATAGGTATGCCTTTGTTGGCGAGGTACATTTGTGATGCATTTTTATTAAAATGAGCTTCAAAAAATGTAAACTTAGTATTGTTTAAGCACCCATATTCTCTGTAATTACAAAATAATAAGTACCCAACGTAATTTTATATCAATTAAAAAAGCATACAGGTTTTATTTTTGCTAAGTTATTGATAGATTTGCTATCCATAATAGAATGTATAAATGAGTTCAATCGCAATCACAAAAGAGACGTATCTGTATTGGTATGAGTTAATGCTTCTGCTTAGAAGATTTGAGGAGAAAGCAGGCCAGTTATATGGTCAACAAAAAATCAGAGGTTTTTGTCACCTATATATAGGTCAAGAGGCAGTTATAGCAGGGGCAATGTCCACTATTAAAAAAGGTGACAGTATGATTACTACTTACCGTGACCATGCCCACCCGATAGCATTAGGAATGTCTCCTAATTTAGCGATGGCAGAACTTTATGGTAAAGCAACTGGTTGTTCAAAAGGAAAAGGTGGTTCTATGCACTTTTTCAGTAAAGAACATGACTTTTATGGAGGTCACGGAATCGTTGGAGGTCAAATTCCAATAGGTGCTGGTATCGCGTTTGCTGAAAAATACAAAGGTACAGATAAGGTAAATATTTGTTACATGGGTGATGGTGCTGTGCGTCAAGGTGCTTTAAACGAGGCTTTTAATATGGCTATGCTTTGGAAGCTACCTGTGATTTTTGTTGTAGAAAACAATGGATACGCCATGGGGACTTCAGTAGCTCGTTCAGCAAATACTACAGACATCTATAAACTAGGTTTAGGTTACGAAATGCCTTGTATGCCTGTAGATGGTATGGATCCGGTTGCTGTTCATAATGCAATGGACGAAGCGATACAAAGAGCCAGAAAAGATGAAGGCCCAACTTTCTTAGAGATAAGAACATATAGATATAAAGGACATTCCATGTCTGACCCTCAGAAATACCGTACTAAGCAAGAGGTTGAGGAATATAAAGCAAAAGACCCAATTGAGATTGTTAAAGCTCAAATTCAAAAAGAAAAATGGGCAAATGAAGAGTGGTTTGAAGAAGTTGCAGCAAAAATAAAAGCGCAGATAGAAGAAGCGGTTAAATTTGCCGAGGAATCTCCGTTCCCTGATGCATCTGAGCTATATACAGATGTATATGCAGAACCAAACTATCCTTTTATTAAAGACTAATTCTATTTTTTAAAGACAAATTTATTCTAACATACAATGGCTGAAGCGATAAAAATGCCCAAAATGAGTGACACCATGACTGAAGGTGTTTTAGCAAAGTGGCATAAAAAAGTTGGTGATTCAATAAAAGCAGGTGACGTTGTTGCCGAAATTGAAACTGACAAAGCAACTATGGATTTTGAATCTTTTCAGGAAGGTACATTATTATACATAGGTGTTGAAGAAGGCAAAGCTGTACCTGTTGATGGTTTAATTGCTATTATAGGTGCTAAAGGAGAAGATTATTCAGCAGCTTTAGAAGGCGATAAGCCAGCAGAAGCAGCTAAAGAAGAAAAAGCTGCGGAAGTAGCAGAGACTACTAAAGAAGTGGCTTCTGAAGCTAGTCCAGCGGTTGATACTTCTAAAATCGAAGCAAATATTATAAGAATGCCTGCGTTAAGTGACACCATGAGCGAAGGTGTTATTAATAAATGGAACTTTAAAGTTGGCGATAAAATTAAAGCCGATGATAGCCTTGCAGATGTTGAAACAGACAAAGCAACCATGGAAGTGGTAGGTTATGAAGAAGGTACTTTATTATATCTTTCTGTTAAAGAAGGTGAAGCAGTTCCGGTAAATGGCATTATTGCTATTGTTGGTAAAGAGGGTACAGATATTACACCGCTTTTGGCAGAAGGAAAACCTGAAGCTAAAAAAGAGGAAAGTAAAGCTGAAGAAAAAGCTGTTGCCACTGCAACACCAGATGCAGTAGCAGCCCCAGTTAAAGAAGAAGTTAAAAAAGAATCTGCTCCGTCATCATCTTCTGATGATAGTCGTGTAAAAGCTTCTCCCTTAGCTAAAAAACTAGCTGAAGATAAAGGCATCAATTTAAATGATGTTAAAGGTAGCGCAGAAGGCGGACGAATTGTGAAAAAAGATGTTGAAGGTTTTACACCTGCAGCAAAACAAGAGTCAGCTCCAGCAGGTGCAGAAGCGCCAGCTACGAAAACAGCAGCTCCAGCACCGGTTCTTCCTCAATTTATTGGTGAAGAGCGTTTTACTGAGAAACCAGTTTCTCAGATGCGTAAAGCAATTACTCGTAGCTTATCAGAAAGTTTATTTACTGCACCGCATTTCTATTTAAATATCACTGTTGATATGGATGGCGCAATGGCTGCTCGTACTCAAATTAATACAGTTGCTCCAGTAAAAGTTTCTTTCAATGATATTGTGATTAAAGCAGTTGCAATTGCATTGAAGCAACACCCAGCGGTTAATTCATCTTTTAGAGGAGATAAAATTCGTTTTAACGAGCATACAAACATTGGAGTAGCCATGGCTATTGAAGATGGTTTATTGGTTCCAGTTGTTCGTTTTGCAGATGGAAAAAGCTTGTCGCACATTTCTGCGGAAGTAAAAGATTTCGCTCAAAAAGCAAAAGCTAAAAAATTACAACCTAAAGATTGGGAAGGTTCAACTTTTACAGTTTCTAACTTAGGAATGTTTGGTATAGATGATTTTACATCTATCATCAATACTCCAGACGGTGCCATTTTATCTGTTGGTGCCATACAACAAGTGCCAGTTGTTAAAAACGGTGCAGTTGTGCCAGGAAATATCATGAGATTGAGCTTAGGTTGTGATCATAGAGTTATTGATGGCGCAACAGGAGCTAAGTTTTTACAAACTTTGAAAGCTTTGTTAGAAGCACCGATTACATTGTTGGCTTAAGAGCTATTTCTTAAAATACATATTAAAACCTCGTCGATTTCGGCGAGGTTTTTTTGTTGGAGAATTTTTGAAAAAGAGAAACCGTCTTTAATGAAATACTAATCCTCAGCCTTATTCAACTTGCTATTTCTGTAACTGTAACCAAAATAAACTACTAAACCCAGTCCTAGCCAAACCAAAAACCGCAACCAATTAGTGTAGCCTAGCTCCGTCATTAAATAACCACAGCTTAATAAACCTAAAACGGGGATAAGAGATAGATTTTTGGTAAATGATAAAACACTAATCACCAAAGCTAAAACAAGATATAAATAAAGAGGAAGTTTCTCACGGATAACGAGCCAGCCGTGGCTGAAGTCGAAATGGTTTAAAATTTCGTCGTAAAAGAACACAATTCCCGAAATGAATAATATTGGGATAATAAACTTTCCGTTAATATAAGGCATCTTAAAGCGCTTTCTTCCGTCGTTCTCTTGAGTGTCTGGTGGTAAAAGTAAAACACCTCCACAAACCAAAAGAAAAGCAAATAAAGTACCTATACTGGTTAAATCGGTAACCTCTGTTAAATTCATAAACAAAGCAGGAATTGCTACTACAAAACCTGTAACAATTGTTGCAAAACCTGGAGTTTTAAATTTCGGGTGAATTCTTGAAAAAGCTTTCGGTAACAATCCATCACGGCTCATACTCATCCAAATACGCGGTTGCCCCATCTGGAAAATCAGCAATACGCTAGCAGTGGCAATTACTGCACTTATAGAAATTACATAACTAATTTTGGTTAAGCCAACTCGTTCAAAAACAAATGCCAAAGGATCCGCAACTGCCAGTTCGCTATAATTTACCATTCCGGTTAATACCAATGCAACCAAAATGTAAAGCACCGTACAAATTACTAAGGAGTAAATCATTCCTCTAGGCAAATCTCTTTGTGGGTTTTCACACTCTTCTGCAGTTGTAGATATGGCGTCAAAACCTATATAAGCAAAGAAAACACCCGATACGCCTTTCATCATTCCGCTAAACCCATTAGGTAAAAATGGATCCCAATTGGCTGGTGTTACGTAAAAGAAACCAATTACAATAACCGCCAATACTACAGCGATTTTTAAAATCACCATTAGGTTTGTTGCTTTTTTAGTTTCTTTGATACCTACATAAACCAATGCGGTAATTAAAAAAACGATTAACAATGCGGGGAAATCAGCAATTAATCTTAGTCCGCCAATCTGTGGAGCAGTTGCCCAAGCAGTAGCGGCAGATTGTGCTCTTTCACTAAGTTGAGATAAGTCGCCACCGTTGGCTAGTAAAGAAGCGTTGGCATTATATGCACTGAAATAATCTAATGTAAGGTAAGATGGTATAGAGATATTGAAACCCTTGAGCAAGTTTACAAAATACCCGCTCCAAGATATAGCGACGGCAATGTTGCCAATGGCGTATTCCATCAATAAATCCCAACCGATTATCCAAGCAATTAACTCTCCAAAAGATGCGTAAGCGTAGGTGTAAGCACTGCCGGCAACGGGAATTCTTGAAGCAAATTCAGCATAGCAAAGTGCAGAAAACCCACAAGTTATAGCGGTAAGTACAAATAAAATACTTACTCCAGGGCCTCCGTTGAAAGATGCTTCCCCAATGGTAGAGAAAATTCCTGCACCTACAACAGCCGCAATTCCCATAAAAGTTAAATCTTTAACAGATAGAACTTTATTTAAAGAATTATGTTCAGCATAGCCGTCTTGGCTATCCCTTAAGATTTTACTGATTGATTTTTTTCTGAATAAATCTTTTTGCATCCCTATTTAAAAAACAAACCTTACCCAAAGTAAAAAAAAATTACCAAAATTATTCTGTGGAAGTGCTATATCGAGTATTATTTTAAATACATTCCGTTTGTACAGATTTAGTAGGTTATTTTAAATAATGCTAAAGCTTCTTCTTTAAACAGTTTATTTACCTTTTTAGGCAGTTTATAGAAAATTTATCTATGAGTTTCTTAATGTAGCACCTTATAAGTTGGGTCTTCAATAATGTTTACATCAATAACATCGCTCGCGTTTTCTAAAAGCTGTAAACAATCAGGACTTAAATGCCTTAAATGAAGTTTTTTGCCTGCAGTTTTATATCTTTCGGTAAGCTTATTAAGCCCATCAATGCCAGACATATCGGCAACTTTACTCTCTTTAAAGTCAATAATTACCTCATCAGGGTCATTCAGTGGGTCAAATTTATCAGTGAAATTTGCAACTGATGCAAAAAACAGCGGTCCATATATTTCGTAATGTTTAACGCCATTTTCATCAATGTATTTACGGGCTCTAATGCGTTTAGCACTTTCCCACGCAAAAACTAATGCAGAAATAATTACACCAATTAATACTGCTAAAGCCAAATTGTGTAACCAAATGGTAATTACTGCAACCAAAATACCCACAAAAATATCCTGCTTTGGCATTTTATTTACAATTCTAAAGCTAATCCACTCAAAAGTGCCAACTGCAACCATAACCATAACCCCGGTTAAAGCAGCCATAGGTAGTAAGCCGATAACTGGTGCTCCGTATAAAATAATTATAAGGATAGTAATAGCCGCTACAATGCCAGAAAGCCTAGCTCTAGCGCCAGCAGAAAGGTTAACCAATGTTTGTGCAATCATTGGGCAACCGCCCATCCCTGTGAAAAAACCATTCAAAATGTTTGCAGTTCCTTGCGCTAAACACTCTCTGTTACTATTACCGCGAGTAGCGGTCATCTCATCTACTAAGTTTAAAGTCAATAAACCTTCTGTTAAGCCAACGCCTGCCATTACAAATGCATAAGGAGCAATTATTTCTAATGTTTGGAAGTTGAAAGGGATATCAGGAATATGAAAAGGAGGGAAGCCACCACTAACCGATGCAATATCGCTAACCGTTTTTGTGTCAATCCCGAAGCCTAAAACAATCAGAAAAACTACAATAATAGCTACCAATGATGGTGGAATAGCTTTAGTTATTTTTGGAAATATTAACACGATAGCAACTGTTAAAGCAACTAAACCAGCCATAATAAATAAAGGTGAACCTGTTAGCCAAACAGTTTCCCCGTTAACAACCGTTTTAAATTGCTCAAACTGAGCCATAAAAATGATAATTGCCAAACCATTTACAAAGCCGTACATCACAGGTTGAGGTACTAATCGTATAAACTTCCCTAACTTAAAAATACCAACTAAAATTTGTGCTAAACCAGCTAATACTACTGCCGCGAAAACGTATTCAATTCCATGTGACTGCATTAATGCAATTAAAACCACCACTGTTGCCCCTGCACCTCCTGATATTAAACCTGGTCTTCCACCTAAAACAGCAGTAACAAGGCCCATGATAAAAGCGGCATATAATCCAGTAAGCGGTGGGAATCCAGCTAAAATGGCGAAAGATAGCGATTCCGGCATCATTGTCATTGCAACGGTTAAACCCGCAAGAATCTCAACTTTATAATCAATTTTGCGTTTAAAATCGAATAAATTTAAAATGGCTTTCATTAATGAATTGTTTTTAGAAATACCTCAAGCTTATAAGTTGAATAAGGCAAAAAAATAGCGGAATGCTATTTTTTAAATAATGTTGCGAAGATAGATAAAAGATTTTTTCTCGCAACTCCAATCTACATTAATGATAATATGATTTTAGGTTAAGCTAAAAGCTTCAGCCAAAAGCCTATACGATTCCATTCGGTCTCCCTTACTTTCCGTAAAAGTAGAGATGATAATTTCATCGGTATCAAATGCCTCACAAATATTTTCTAATTGTTGTTTCATCTGGGCCGGAGTACCAACCGCCATCCTTTGCCTGTTGTGCAATACCCGTTGCCATTCTTGTGCATCATATTCTTCATCTTTAATCTCATCATAAGAATAAATAGTATTAAATTTTCCACGCTCAAAACTTAGCAATCGGTAATCCATCAAAGCTTGTACGCGTTTAACTTTCTCCTCATCTTCGCTACAAAAACCAAAAATCCCCACACTGGTTTGTGGTTTGTCTAATTCGGAGGATGGTCTAAACTGTTCTTTATAGTTTTTAATTGCAACCGCTCCACCAATTGGATTTATAAATTGAGCAAATGACATTGCCATCCCAAAGTGTGCAGCAATTAATGCACTTTCTCCGCTCGACGTTAAAATCCATAAATCTGGTGAGGTATTAATGATAGGAATAGCTTGCACCTTTGCTTCACTTACGCCTTCCAGAGGTTCATCGTTAAAAAGATGTTGCAAATCTCTTAATTGCTGGATATAATCTTTAGGATCAAACTGATTCGATGGATTAAGTAAATGAGCCGTCAAACGATCACCGCCTGGTGCTCTTCCCATACCCAAATCAATTCTGTTCGGATAAAGTCCTTCCAAAACCCTAAAATTTTCTGCCACACGTAAAGTACTGTGATTAGGCATCATCATTCCTCCAGAACCCAAACGAATGTTTTTCGTTTCTGCACCTAATCGGGCAATCATTACCTCCGGAGAACCAGTAGCTAAAGTTCTCGAATTATGATGCTCACTCATCCAATATCGGGTATAACCTAATTCATCTGCAAGTTTTGCTAGTTCAATAGTTTCTTGTAAAGACTCAGAAGCGTTACTTCCCTTACGGATAGGCGTTTGATCTAAAACACTTAGCTTAATGTTTTTCATAATACAAAGATATTTGATTAGCGTATCAAGCTGCTAACATTTAAATGGTTCTGACCGTCAAATGACTGCAGAATTAAGGTAATGATATGGTATTGACAAATTGGTTATGTAAAAGAATAGCGCTTTTATTCTGCTGAGCGGAATCGAAGTATAAATCCAAGTAATCTATCTCCCAAGCAGGGTCTGTTGCATACACCCCTGCATTAAATTATATGCATAAAAAAATCCCGTCCTAAATAAATAGAACGGGATTCAATATTAAAGTTAAGCTTTCAGCCTTTATAGGTTTAAGCTTTTAAGAAAAAACTATTTAGCCTCTTCGTCTTTTACTTCTTCAAAGTCAACATCAGTTACATCGTCAGCTGCGTTTCCAGCGTCAGAAGCATCTCCTTGTGGAGCACCTTCTGCACCGCCATCTTGCGTTGCTTTGTACATGTCTTCAGATGCCGTAGCCCAAGCTGCGTTTAACTTTTCAGATGCTGCATCAATATCAGCGAAGTTTTTAGCTGCATAAGCGTCTTTCAAAGTTGCAAGAGCTTCTTCAATAGGTGCTTTTTTATCAGCTGGTATTTTATCACCGTATTCTTTAATTTGTTTCTCAGTAGAGAAAATTAAAGCATCAGCAGTGTTAATTTTATCAGCTTCTTCTTTTGCAGATTTATCAGCTTCCGCGTTAGCTTCTGCTTCTTCTTTCATCTTTTTGATTTCTTCGTCAGATAAACCAGATGAAGCTTCAATTCTAATTTTTTGCTCTTTTCCAGTTGCTTTATCTTTTGCAGCAACATGTAAAATACCGTTAGCATCAATATCAAAAGTTACTTCAATTTGAGGCACACCGCGTGGTGCAGGTGGAAGACCGTCTAAATGGAAACGACCAATTGTACGGTTATCTTTCGCCATTGGGCGTTCACCTTGTAAAATATGAATCTCAACAGATGGCTGGCTATCAGATGCTGTAGAGAAAGTTTCAGATTTTTTAGATGGAATAGTAGTGTTAGACTCAATTAATTTAGTCATTACACCGCCCATAGTTTCAATACCTAAAGAAAGTGGAGTAACATCTAATAATAATACGTCTTTCACCTCACCAGTTAAAACACCACCTTGGATAGCAGCACCAATAGCTACAACCTCATCAGGGTTAACCCCTTTTGATGGAGCTTTTCCGAAGAACTTCTCAACAGCTTCTTGTATAGCTGGAATTCTTGTAGAACCACCAACTAATATAATTTCGTCGATGTCAGAAGTGCTCATTCCAGCATTCTTTAAAGCAGATTTACATGGATCAATCGTTCTTTTGATTAAATCAGCAGCTAAAGATTCAAATTTAGCTTTAGATAAAGAACGTACCAAGTGTTTCGGTCCGCTTCCGTCAGCAGTAATATATGGCAAGTTAATTTCAGTAGAAGTTGCGCTAGATAATTCAATCTTAGCTTTTTCAGCAGCCTCTTTTAAACGTTGTAAAGCCATTGGATCTTTAACTAAATCCATTCCGTGTTCAGTTTTGAACTCGTCAGCCAACCAATCTATAATTACTTGATCAAAGTCATCACCACCTAAGTGAGTATCACCCTCAGTAGATTTAACTTCAAAGACGCCATCACCTAATTCTAAGATAGAAACGTCATGTGTACCACCACCGCAGTCAAACACAACAATTTTCATATCCTTGTTGGTTTTATCTAAACCGTAAGCAAGTGCAGCAGCAGTTGGCTCGTTTATAATTCTACGAACTTTTAAACCAGCAATTTCACCAGCTTCTTTAGTAGCTTGACGTTGAGCATCGTTAAAATAAGCAGGAACAGTAATTACCGCTTCAGAAACTTCAGTACCTAAAAAGTCTTCAGCAGTTTTCTTCATTTTTTGAAGAATCATTGCCGAAATCTCTTGTGGAGTATATTTACGGTCATCAATTTCTACTCTTGGCGTATTATTATCACCTTTCACTACTTTGTAAGGTACTCTAGTGATTTCTTTAGAGACTTCACCAAAGCTACTTCCCATGAAACGCTTGATTGAATAAATAGTCTTGGTAGGGTTAGTAATGGCCTGGCGTTTCGCAGGGTCACCAACTTTACGCTCACCACCTTCTACAAATGCAACAATAGATGGAGTAGTACGTTTTCCTTCGCTGTTAGAAATAACAACAGGTTCGTTACCCTCCATTACAGATACACATGAGTTAGTAGTTCCCAAGTCGATTCCGATAATTTTTGACATGATTTATATGATTTTTATTATTAACAAATTATAACCGAAACCTATTTATCAATGCTTGTGCCAATATAAAACTGGCAGTCATATACTAAAACTGACAGTTTAAGGCTGTTTATTCAGTCAGTTTCTCGTTATTATTGCGTGCCACTTTGTCAGATTTCAGAAGCTGTTTTTCAAAACAAGTTTGGTTATCTTAGAATCAAAAACCATTATACCTTATATATAAGTAGGAGTAAAAAGAGTAACGAGTTTTTTTTAAGAGTATTCCGTCACCTCCTATATAATAGGAGTATATTTTTTTTTCAGTAAAAACGACTGTTTTCCGATTATGGGGGCCGATAGTCCGGCTGTCCATTCATACTCCACGCAACCCACGGGCTCCGACACGGCATTAACCCGGCCCATTGCACAATCTGCCCCACT
>JBBKWF010000004.1:0-320023 GCA_037968815.1 Pelobium sp.
CAGTATATCCCGTCACAGATTCTCTTATAATGGGTTTGAGTAGAAACGGTGAACCTGTGTTCAATAAACGGGATTGTAGCGGATACAGGCTCGTGGTTAAGGCCTGTGGCGTATAAGCGGAAAGCCAGACTAACTGACGTTACCTTGCAATTCAGTACCTTTTCTGAAAATATTTCTCTCCTATTGTTTAAATCTGGTTATTATAATTTTCCACGATACGCTCTCATTCTATTTGTTAATTACCTGTTATTTATCAAAGAAATAAACTTCTAAGTTTCTTTATTATCTGCTTAATTTTACATGAATATATCCGATTATTGTTCGGAATAATAATATTCTATCTACTAGTTTTGTAGATTAGCATAGCAAGTACTTGCTTTTTGTATCAAGGTTTTAATTTAAGTTTAAATGGAAAAAAATATTAGAGTAGGACTAATGGCTTATGGAATGTCTGGGAAGATTTTTCATGCTCCTTTTTTTGAGCTACATAAAGGATTTGAGCTAGTAGCTGTAGTAGAGCGGAGTAAAAATAAAGCCGTAGTTGATTATCCAGCAATAAATACTTACAGAAGTATTGA
This sequence comes from Pelobium sp., assembly GCA_037968815.1. GTDB lineage: Bacteria > Bacteroidota > Bacteroidia > Sphingobacteriales > Sphingobacteriaceae > Pseudopedobacter. The sequence goes on from JBBKWF010000004.1 coordinate 579, forward strand.
AGAGCTATTGGCTGATGAAAGTTTAGAGCTTGTTGTGATTAATACGCCAAACTATACCCATCATGAATATGCAAAGGCATCACTTAATGCTGGAAAGAATGTATTAATAGAAAAGCCATTCTCAGTTACTAAAGCGGAAGCAGAAGAACTATTTTCTTTAGCGTTTAGAAAGGGTTTAAAAGTTTTGGCTTACCAAAACCGTAGGTTCGATAGTGATTTTTCAGCTGTTCAGAAAGTGGTTAAATCCGGAAAATTGGGGAAAATTACCGAAGCCCATTTGCGATTTGATAGGTACAGAAATGAAATCAGTGATAAGACTTTTAAAGAAGAGCCTATACCAGGAGCTGGTATTTTCTATGATTTAGGAGCCCACATGATTGACCAAGCCATTGCGCTTTTCGGTATTCCATCAGAGTTTAAAAAAACGTATAGCAAACAAAGAGCAAATACAGAGGTTGACGATGTTGCTTATGCTCACCTTAAATATGACGGTGGTTTAAACGTTTTTATTACGACTAACATGTTAGTGGTAAAACAACAGCCTGCATATGTTTTTTACGGTATTGATGGTACGATTACTAAAAATAGAACAGATGTACAGGAACCACAACTTCTGGCTGGTATGAAGCCTAATGATATAGCCTATGGCAAAGAGAAGTCAGGCGATGAAGGAAAGCTTTACACTTTTAATGATAAGGGTGAAGTTGTTGAAGAGCAGGTTCCTCTAGAAAATGGAAATTATATGTTGCTATTTGATGAAGTGTATAATGCTATTAGAAATCAAAGTGAGTACTTTATTAAACAGAATGATATTCTGGGTCAGCTTTCTATTTTAGAGAAATAAGCGTGTTTTAGTTTAAGATGCCGTAAATTTATCAGATGAAATATCAATTAGGAGAGTTTGTACGATTTGTTGACGAGAGAAGAGAAGGTTATATCACCAAAATAATCAATGATGAAATGGTGGGTGTAACGGGTGACGATGATTTTGAGATTCCGGTAATGATTACCAACTTAACCAGAGTACATGGACATTCATCGAACCCTGAGAGTAGCCAAGCTCAAGCAGAGGAAGTAACGAATGCCCAAAACTTTGCTGAAAGAGGTGTTTTTTTAGGAGCAATTCCTGACGCGAACAAAGGTTCTGTAGTTCATTTCTTCGTTGTAAATGAAAGTTCATACCAACTGATGGTTTCTCTAAAAACACTCACTAAAGACATATATAAAGGGGCGTTTTTTGGCGAATTAGCACCTGGGAAGTCAATAAAAGTTTATAGTGGCGCTTTGCCTGAATTAGATTTATGGCCTTTGCTAAATTTTCAGGTCATGTTTTATACAGCGAGCAACAAGGAGCCTAAAAAACCATTAGAAGTTTCATTTAAATTCAAATCAAAAGATTTTGCTGGTAGTAAGAAGCAAATCCCGCAGAGTAAAGTAAACGGCTGGTTGTTTAGAATAGATGAACCTGAATTGATTTTAGATGCTGAAAAAATAAAAGAAAGCTTTTTTAACCCAGCGGAAGAGAAACCTCAGTTACAAAAACCAGCAAAAGAAGTAGATTTACATATAGAGAAGCTCCGTGACGATCATGTTTTTTTAAGTAAAAGAGAAATGATGGATATCCAGATGGAACATTTTCATAAAAATTTGGAAGCAGCTATTGTCCACAATTTCGAAAGTATTGTAATGATTCATGGTGCTGGAAATGGTAGCTTACAGCATGAAATACATAAGGCCGTAAGTAAAAATCCACAAGTAAAAACCTTTATGGATGCACAAAAGGAAAAATTTGGTTACGGCGCAACTAAAATAATTTTAAAATAATTTCAATTTTAAACTCTTTACCTATTTTTAGCAAATTTTATCTCACTTATGGAATGGCTATCTAACCCAGAAATTTGGGTTTCACTTTTAACACTAACAGTCTTAGAGATTGTTTTAGGTATTGATAATATCGTATTTATCTCTATTCTCTCGGGTAAATTACCTCCAGAGCAACAAAGTAAAGGTCGTACAATAGGACTGGCTTTAGCTATGATTACCAGAATCTTACTTTTACTTTCTTTAAGCTGGATTATGACGCTAACGGCGCCATTATTTAATGCAGGTAATTGGATTGGTCTGCAAAGTGGAGCTCTTTTCGATAAACTGGACATTAGCGGTCGAGATTTGATTCTGATCATTGGAGGGTTATTTTTGATTTATAAAAGTACCCACGAAATACACAACAAGATGGAAGGCGAAGAGGAAGAAGCAAGCGTAAAAAAGGTTCACTCTTTTTCATCGGTGATATTTCAGATTCTACTGTTGGATATCGTTTTCTCTTTAGACTCTGTAATTACTGCTGTGGGTATGGCAGACGAACTATGGGTTATGGTTGCGGCGGTAATTATTTCAGTTATAGTAATGATGTTCTCTGCTAAATCTATCTCTAACTTCGTAAACGATCATCCAACTGTTAAAATGCTAGCCTTATCGTTTTTATTGTTGATTGGTGTATCGCTACTTGCAGAAGGTTTTGAACAGCATATCCCAAAAGGGTATATTTATTTCGCAATGGCTTTCTCAGTATTGGTAGAGTTTTTAAATCTTAAAATGAAATCTAAATCAAAAGTGGTTACATTAAGAGAAACTCCACATGATTCAAAATAGCTTATAATGCATTAACGAATTTTTCGTTATCCAGAATTTTCACCAACAGCCTTTCCTCAACAGAAAGGCTGTTTTTGTTACTTTCCCTAACCTTGTACTTATATAATGCACCGTTTTGGTGCGCACTAATTACAGAAGGATGAATGTAGTATTTCTTACAAACAGTTCTTGTGTTGCCAAGTTTAGTAGCAACTTGATCAATAACTTCTACCACTTGTTTTTTTAACTGACTTTCTGTTTCGCAAACTTCTAAATCTTTAATGGCACATAAAGCATTCACACTGCCTGCCCAAGTTCTAAAATCCTTTGCAGTATAATCTTCTCCGGTAATTTCTTTTAAATAATTGTTTACATCACCGCTGTCAATACTGTAATGCTTTCCTTCTTCGTCATAGTACTGAAAAAGCTCTTTACCAGGAATGTCTCTACACTTTTTAACCAAATCCGCCAGTTTCTTACTTTGCAATTCAATATCGTGGTAAACACCTTTTTTTCCTTTAAAGCTGAACTTGACTGTAGAGCCTTTAAATTTTACATGCCTATCTCTAAGTGTACTTAAACCAAATGAACCGTAAAGTTTGCTGTAGCTTTCATTACCTATTCTAATATGTGTAAGCTCAATTAGTTTAACGGCTAATGCCACCACTTTTGTAAAGGGGAGTCCTTTAAGCTTAAGATCTTTTTCAATTTGAGCTCTAACTTTTGGAAGGCACTTGGCAAAGTTTCTCATTCGGTAAAACTTTGCCTGGTTACGTATCGTGTTCCAATTAGCATGATAGCGGTACTGTTTACGACCTTTAACATCAAAACCGGTAAACTGTAAATGATTATTAGGATAAGGCGCTATCCAAACGTTCTCATAGGCTGGAGGAATCACCAAGCTCTTAAATCTCTGTAGAAGTTCTTTATCTTTTATCGGCTTACCCTCATTATCTTCAAACCTGAAGCCTTTTCCAGATTTTTTTCTGTAAAAACCTTTATTTCGGTCTTCTGTGTATCGTAAGCCAGCAGCTTTTGCAGTTACTTTTGCATCGCTACCAATTTTTTGGAGTTTGTTCTCTAATCTGGTCATTTGGTTCGAAAAAATTAATTAATCTAAAACCAGACCAGTTTTTAAGCGAATTAAACTCGCTTTATTTCTTCAGTAAAAACCTGATGATAGATGTTTCTCCGGTTTTAACCAGTTTTTGAGCAGTAGTTTTTGTAGCCGTAGTAGTGGTTATTTCGCTTTCTGAGGCGTTATTGTTTGTTTTAAAACTGAACGATAGTAAAACTGCGAAAAGCACAGGAACAATTAACATTAGGAAAGGAGAAACAGAAGTGCTTAATTTTTTCATCTTATTTTTGGTTTGATGATCAAATATTCAAATACCAAATCGTTTACAAAAATCTATTATACCAACTGATTGTTTATCAAGATAAACACCTTTTGTAGTCGATAAACGGTTAGGTAGAATTGGTAGATAAAAATTGGGCGTTGGTCGAAAGTTGTAGGTTTTAGCGTTTCTTTATCTACTTTTATTGTATGGGCAGGTTACAAAAGTTTATGCTTCATATAATGGTGTGGTTGTTTTTAATCACGCTATTTACATTTGTGGCAACGGGCGGTTTTGAAAGCAGTAAAGGGGTTTATATCCTGTTTATTGGGCTATCTGTGTTAAACCTAACTATCTTTTACCTCAACTTGTATCTGCTGATTCCGCTTACCCTTGATAAACGAAAGTTTTTTTTATGGTTGTTGGGTTGCTTGGCTATTATGCTTGCTTTTTTAGCTGTTAAGTATGGTTTTACCTTTTATCTGTATAAAATAAGCGGTTTAAAAATGATTGCCCGTGAAAAGGAAATGATTTTTTCTGAACCAGAAAAGCAATTGATTAGTACACTTATTACCAATGGTTTTTTTGTGTTTTTAAGTACTGTTTACAAGTTTTCTGTAGATTGGTTTTTTAACGAACGAGAAAAAACTGAATTGGAAAAACAGCGTTTAACTGCAGAACTCGCTTTTTTAAAGTCGCAGATTAACCCGCACTTTTTGTTTAATTCGCTCAATAATATTTATTCACTAGCTTACCAGAAGTCGGACGCCACACCAAATGCAATCTTGAAGCTTTCGGAGATTATGCGTTATATGCTATATGAAAGTAATGATAACCGTGTAGCTTTAGATAAAGAAATAACCTATTTAAAAAGCTTTATAGAGCTCCAAAAACTACGTTTTAAAGGTGATGCTTATGTAGTTTTAGAAGTTGAAGGTCAGGTTGCTGATCAAGAAATTGTTCCTTTACTTTTGATTTCTTTTGTGGAGAATGCCTTTAAACATGGCTTAGCAACTGATAAAGAGAATCCAATCTATATCAATATCTCGGTTTTTGAAGATAATATGCTATTTACCGTAAAAAACAAAAAGAGCCTACAAAACAAAGATCAAACTGGCGGAATTGGTATGACAAACGTGGTTCGTAGGTTAGATTTAACCTATCCTGATAAGTATAAATTATCAGTAGAGAATAGGGAGTACGATTATTTTTCTGAATTATATCTAAATTTATAGCATGATCAAATGTTTAATAGTTGACGATGAGCCTTTGGCCTTAGATATCATTGAAGACTATATTTCTAAAATTCCATTTTTAACACTTTATAAGAGGTTGCAAAATCCAATTGAAGCACTCACTTTAGTGCAGGAGGAAGAAATTGATTTGGTGTTTTTAGATGTACAGATGCCTGAGTTGACTGGTATACAGTTTTTGAAAATTGCTAACAACAAGTGTAAAGTAATTTTAACCACCGCTTATACAGAGTATGCTTTAGATGGTTATGAACACAATGTAGTGGACTATTTGCTGAAGCCTATAGCCTTTGATAGGTTTTATAAAGCCGCACAAAAAGCACAGGATTTACTTTGTAATATAGCTTCGCAACCGTTGCCTATTGTTGAAAGTGTACCAGTGAATAACAGCTTTACTCATGATTTTATTTTTGTAAAAACGGAGTACAAAATTCAGAAGATTTATTTGGATGATATTTTGTTTATAGAGGGTTTGAAAGATTATATATCTATTTATACCAAGACAGAGCGTATTGTTACGCTACAAAGCATGAAGAAGATAGACGAGGCCTTACCAAACCATTTGTTTGTAAGGGTTCATAAGTCGTACATTATAGCGCTTGATAAAATAGAAAGTATTGAGCGAAGTCGGATTTTGATGGGAGATAAGGTAATTCCTATCGGCGATACTTACCGAGATAATTTCTTTAAAATGATTGAGGATAAGAATGTTTAGTAGGGTGAAGGCTTTAAAGAAACTTTGCTTTTAATTCTGGCGTTGGTACCATACATTGTTCTTTTTTGCCGAACCAATTATACCTGTATTTGGCGATTAAATCGTAAACCCCGTTTCGTAAAAACTTAGGCAATAAGTAACCTATCTTCAGTATTTTCCATTTGCCACCCAAATGTGAGCTTATTTTTAAAGCAGCGCTGGACTTGGTAAATACTTTGCCATTTTCTAAGTAAACAATACTTTTTAAATTTTGTAAATCTGGGTAGGCACTCAATAAGTTTTGCCCTGTTTCAGACTGTAGGGATGCAAATCGGAAGAAATCCTTTTGATCTGCGACAATAATACGTTGCACAAAGCCATCGCATAAATTGCAAACACCATCAAATAAAATGACACCGTGTTTTTCTTCCATTATAAATTTATTACCTAGGGATTTTAAACATAATACCGAGCGCTAGGTTCTGACTGTATTGTACTTCCCCACTAAAATCGTCATCATATAAAGCCGTTGCACCCACGGTAACATTTACCAACTTATTTACTTTTGCAGTAACAGTAACATCTAAACGTTGGTCAATATTATTGATGTTCTCGTAACCTGCAAAAAGTAAGTATCTAACCTTAAGGTTAAGGTTTGTAGCAATCTCTTTATCAAAATTTGCTACACCTTGAAAAGCAAGTTCATTTTTAAAACGTTTTCCAATCTCAACTCCAAAGTTTTTAGCATTATTTTTATAAAGAGTAGTGTCTAATAAAAATGTTTGACGGGCGGTTCCGGTACCTAATCTCAAACTAAAGTATTTAACAGGTTTATACTCAAAACCAATTGACTCTGTAAGATAGCCAGGAGACATAAACCTAGAAATAACCTTACGAATCTCATTTTTATCAGCATCTTTTCCATAAGAATAGCCTGTGTCAAACTGCGACTCAAAACTTACTGAACCAAAGAAGTTCCAATTTTCAGAAAGGGGTAAAGCGGCTTTGTTATCTAAGAATATCCGATCGTTAGTTTTACGCTCTAACTGGCCTTCATTTTTTAACTTACCATATTGTAGCAAAACCTCTGAAGTAAAGTTTTTTCCGTCCTTATTGTATTCAGCTTTAAAATTAAGCAAAGTACCCAAGGCAATCGAGTTTACCCCACCACCACTCCAATTATCACTAAAAGCAGCCTGATTTAAGTTGACTCCAAAGTTTAGGTTTGTTTTCCAGTAGTTAACTTTTAAACGCACAAAACTCTGGTGCAATTGTTTTTTGTAAATAAAAAACACGGGTTGGCGTACCGGAAAAAGATTCTTTTTAGCTTGAATTTCTTTTACATCTATAGAATCGGTTCTATCGCCGTTTTGCCCAAAAGCTTCAAACACATTTAGTAAAAACAAGCTAATTAGTAACCCGACACAATAATTTCTGCACCTAATCATGCGGCAAAAATGATAATTTATAAAGTTTAAAAAAAATCAATTTAGGTTTATTTGTTTATGAAAGAGATGATTGCTCAAATACCCCTTTTAATTAGCTGTTTAAGTGGTATTTGAAACGATACTATTTTGTAATACACTAAACCTTAAAGTAATAAGTCTATTACGAAAGAGATTAGAACGAATAAATCTCATTCATATTTTCTAAATTCATGTTTTTCGAGAAAACTTATCTAAAAACAAAATATGAATATTCATAAAAAATCACTTGCAATTATTCTTTCGGGGATTGTTTTGGCAAGTTGCAACAACACAAAAAATGCAGAAAGTGGTACTGAGAATCCGTTTTTTGCGGTAAGTACTTTACCTTACCAAGCTCCAGATTTTAGCAAGATAAAAACTGAAGACTTTATGCCTGCTTTTGAAGTAGGTATGAAGCAAAACATAATGGAGATTGATTCTATTGTTAACAATACTGAAGCTCCAACTTTTGAAAACACTTTTATTCCTCTAGAAAAAAGCGGACAACTTTTAGCAAGAGTAAACAATGTTTTTGGTTTGCTAACAAGTGCGAATACTAATCCTGATTTACAGAAAATTGAAGAGGATATTGCTCCAAAATTGGCTTCTCATCGCGACGCTATTTATCTGAACAAAAAACTTTTTGATCGTATCTCGGCTATCTATGAAAGTCCTGAAAAAGATAACCTTGATGCCGAATCAAAAAAACTGGTTGATGTTTACTATGAAAACTTTGTTTTAGCTGGTGCGAATTTATCTGACAAGGATAAGGAGGAAATGAAAAAGCTTAATGAGGAAAAAGCAAGCTTAAGCACTAAGTTCACCAATTTGTTATTGGCAGCATCAAAGGAAGCAGCTTTAAAAGTTGATTCGGTGGAAGCCTTAAATGGTCTCTCGGAAGCAGAAATAAAAGCAGCCGAAAAAGATGCTAAAAGCTCGAAAACAGGAAGTAATTATGCTATTGTACTACAGAATACTACACAACAGCCTTACTTAACGCAATTAACAAACCGTGATACTCGCCATGAATTATTTGAAGCAAGTTATAACCGTACAGAACAAGGCGACGCTAACGACACGAGAACTACACTTATTCGTTTAGCAGAAATTAGAGTACAACAGGCTAAACTTTTAGGATTTAAAAACTACGCCGCTTGGAATTTGAAAAATCAAATGGCCCAAACGCCTGAAGCTGTTGACACTTTTTTAAAGCAGATTGTTCCGGCATCTACTGCTAAAGCAAAAAATGAAGCTGCTGAAATACAAAGTTTAATAGACCAACAAAAGGGTGGTTTTAAATTAGCAGCTTGGGACTGGAACTTTTACGCCGAGCAGGTTAGAAAAGCGAAATACGACCTTAGCGATAGCGAGATTAAACCTTATTTTGAGTTAAATAAAGTATTGCAAAACGGTGTTTTTTATGCTGCAACTAAGCTTTACGGGATTACTTTTAAAGAACGAACAGACATTCCGGTTTATCAAAAAGATGTAAAGGTATATGAGGTTTTTGAAAAAGATGGAACTGCAATTGGACTTTTTTATGCCGATTATTTCAAACGTGATAACAAATCTGGTGGTGCGTGGATGTCGAATATTGTTAATCAATCCACCTTGTTAGGTACAAAACCAGTTATTTACAACGTTTGTAACTATACTAAGCCAGCAGAAGGGCAACCCGCATTAATTAGTTTTGATGATGTTACCACCTTGTTTCACGAGTTTGGTCATGCCTTACATGGTTTTTTTGCAAGTCAAAAATATGTTACCCTTTCAGGGACTGATGTTGCTCGTGATTTTGTAGAGTTTCCGTCTCAGTTTAATGAACATTGGGCTATGGAGCCTAGTGTATTCAAAAATTACGCAGTACATTATAAAACTGGCGAAAATATGCCAACAGCCTTGGTAGAGAAGATTAAAAAATCTTCTACTTTTAATCAAGGCTATATGCTTACTGAGGTTTTAGCGGCGGCATCTTTAGATATGCAGTGGCATAGTGTTAGTAGTGATACTAAGATAACTGATGCTAATAAATTTGAACATGATGCATTGCAAAGGACGGGTTTATTGTTAAGTGAAGTGCCATCTCGTTATCGTTCGAGCTATTTTAAACACATTTGGGGCGGTGGTTATGCAGCTGGATATTACGCTTACTTGTGGACAGAAATGTTAGATAATGATGCTTACTCTTGGTTTGAAGAAAATGGGGGAATGACAGCAGAAAATGGTCAGCGCTTTAGAGACATGATTTTATCAAGAGGAAACACTTTAGATTATAATAAAATGTTTTTAGATTTTAGAGGGCATAAGCCAGATATTACTCCGATGCTGAAAAACAGAGGTTTAGTAAAATAATAAAATGGGGCAGAGAAATTTGCCCCATTTTTGTTTACAGAAAGTCGTTTAATTAAATCACTATTTTGCAGGCATGAAAAAATCCGTTTCTCTATTACTTCTTATTATTTCTGTTCTCAACGTTACCAATGCACAAAGCTTAAGCTCAAAACTGGAAAGTGCTTATCACAGGTTTGTGAATGATTCACAGCTAAAATACGCCACCGTTTCCTTTTCAGCGATTGATAACAACACCGGGAAAGTGCTTTTCTCTAACAATGAAAACACTGGTTTAGCCCCTGCATCAACTTTAAAAGTGATTACATCTGCTACGGCCTTAGATTTACTAGGAGAAGACTTTACATTTAAAACCAATATATTTTATCGTGGGGAGATTAAGGATGGTACCCTTAACGGCGATTTAATTATAACAGGTGGTGGGGACCCTACTTTGGGTAGCGACCGTTGGGAAAAGACTCAGAAAAATCAAATCCTCAATAAAATATTGTTTAATCTACAGCAAAAAGGAATCAATAAAATTACTGGTTATGTGATTGGGGATGCTTCGGCTTGGGACACACAGTCTTTACCTGTTGGTTGGATTTGGCAAGATATGGGTAACTATTATGGCGCAGGAACTTCTGCTTTATGCTGGGGCGAAAATTCTTTTGAATTAGGTTTTACAGCAGGAAAAACCATTGGTTCGTCAGTTAAAATCAACAATGGCGATGTTTACCCATTTTTACAGCTCACTAACGAGCTTACCACTGGTAATTATGGTTCTGGAGATAATGTATATGCTTATTCGGCACCTTATACTAGTCAGGTTTTTTTACGTGGCACTTATGGTATTGATTTAAAAAAGCAGATTGGCTTATCCTTGCCTAATCCCCCTTTGGCGATGGCTTATGATGTCGCCAGCTTTTTGAATAAAAATGGATATAGAACGGAGGAGTTTAAAGCAGGAATTGAACCGGTTGACGACGCTACGGATCGGCATTTGCTATTCACCATAACGTCTCCTCCATTAAGCGAGGTTGTTTATTGGTTTAACCAGAAAAGCATCAATTTGTACGGTGAGCAGTTGGTTAGGGTTTTGGCAGAAAAATTTGGTAAAAGTACCTCTACAGTTGAAGGCATAAAAGTAATTAATGATTATTGGGAGAAAAGAGGAGTTGAGCCAGAAGCTTTGCGGATACTAGATGGCAGTGGTTTATCGCCATCAGACAGAGTTAGTACTATGGCAATGGTAAAGATACTTTCTTACGCAAAAAAACAGCCGTGGTTTAGTGCTTATTTAAAAAGTTTCCCCTTGCGTAACCAACAAAAGATGAAAAGTGGAACTATAGCAAACGTGTTGGCTTATAGCGGTTTTCAAGGTTCGTCAAATGAGATTAGTTTTTCTATTATAGTGAATAACTATACCGGTAGCGCCTCCCAAATGCGACAAAAGATGTATGGCTTTTTGAATACTTTGAAATGATTTATAGCTGTGTTTTAAGGCTTGAAAATAGCAATTTGTAGTGATTTAGCACTCTAGCTATTTGGATTCATTCATCTTGCTTTTCAGCTCATAAATTTTCGCGTCTACTAAGAACCTGAACCAAAAGCCTTGTAAGAAATGGAAAACGAGACCTTTAGCTCCGTCTAAAAACCCTAACTTAATAAAGTACCTGATAAAGAAGTAGATAAAAGGCCTAATAAATAAGGGGAATTTCTCATATATAGACTTAGCGTATCTTCTGCGTTGTTGTGCATTGCCCGCGATTTTTGCTTGTACCAAATCTGCTTTATTGTTTGCTGCATATTTATAAAACTGATCTTCGGCCTCTAACGTAGACCAGCGATTATGGCGCTCTGTAAAGGACGAAAGGGAGTCTGTTAGGGTATCAATCATATCTGCCTTAATCGTTTCACAATGGCCGTCAACTACAAAGTGCTGGTCATATAGTTTGTCTTCACAATGCCCAAAACCTTTTTTAAATAAAATAGCATGATATACGGGGTAATGTCCGCCATGTTTCATCCATTTACCTAAAAAAATAGTTCTTCGGCTAATTAAAAAACCATTGGTGTTTTCTGGAACCTCTTTCGAAAAAATATGATGTATTTCTTTCGCTAATTCTGGGGTCATCCGATGATCGGCATCCATGTTTAAAATCCACGGAGTATTAATCGGGAGGTTTTCAAAAGCCCAGTTTCTTTGTTTTCCATAATTTTCAAACGGGTGATGGAAAATATTTACGTTGTACTTTTCTGCAATGCTTAATGTAGCATCTGTTGAGCCAGAGTCTACTATAAGTTTTGGGCAATCAAGCTCAGCAATACTGGCCAAACAAGCATCTATGTTTTTTTCTTCGTTATGGGTAAGGATGATGATAGATAGCATTTTTCAATTAATTGAATTACCGTTCAAAGATACCTTATACATTTTTAAATATTTACGAGCTAGGTCTTTATTGCTTATTAGCTTACTGCCATCTATTGATAGTTTACCCTCGGAAAGCAATCGGTAAGTTTTTTCTAAGCCGGATTTTAATTCATCTAATTTAAAAACGAGACCATAATTATTTACTTTCACGTAATTTTGTAAGCCTATATGTTCAGACAGCAATACTGGTGTTTCCATGGCAATAGCTTCAATCACTACGTTGGCGAAATTCTCATTGTAGGACGGGAGGATAAAAGCATCATGGTTAGTTAGTAATTTATATTTTTTTTCGCCGTAAACCGGCCCAATCCAGTCGATACGCTCATCTAGCTTTTTTCTTTTAGCCTTCAGCTTTAAGCTTTCAACATAAGCCAATTCTCCTTCGCCAACAATACTCAGCTTAAAAGGGAACTTAACTAAAGCCAGACTGTCTAAAAGTAATTCAATACCTTTTTTATGATGGATTCTGGATAAGAAAATTAAGTTCAAAGTTCCGTCAAAAACTCGTGTCTTTGTTGGTAATTGCTCTGGCAATTTTACCAGGTTGTGGATGATAAAAATCTTAGGCTTTTGTTCTTGTTGTCTTGTTTCTTTGCTCTTTATTATTTGCTCTTCTCTCTCCTTCATCAAATCCACAACCTCCACGTTATCATCTCCACTAAATACCTGCTTTAAAATCTCATCTGCTTCCATTGAAGTTGTCGCATGAAAATTGCATTTTTTCAATAGCTTGCTTCCAATAAATTGATGGAAAATTGCTTTGGGTTTACTGAAAGTATAATCTCCTAACATCCCTCGCGGTGATATAATTGGCTTTATTCCTCTGCATAAACAAATTATTACCGCTCCCATGCTTACCAAGTTCCACCAGGAATGGATGTGGATTTGATCAAAGTTTTTTGCATTTTTCCAAAGCTGTGAAAGTAAAGCGGGGGAGAAGTGACTGTGATCTTTGGTGATGCGTTTAAAAAAAGTTACCGCTACACCATCAATTATTTTTGTGTGAGCATTTTGGTAGGGCAACTCTTCTTTCCCGTTGGCTAAAGTTGTATAAACTTGAACGGGAGAGGTATTGTGATCATAGTGGGTAGACCCTTGTTCATTTTCAGCTTTTGACACCTCCAGAGACTCGCACAAGGCCGCAACCGAGTAAATAGGACCTCCGTAAATAAAGGCTGGTTTGTAGGATGCGGTGATGTGGAGGATTTTCAAGGTTTAGCTTGTTTTTTGATAGCAATAACTTATTTTTTTGTATCGGAGACACTCTGTATCTCGTTCAGCATTTTTGAATAACTCCAGCTTTTAAGAAGAGTTGTGTTTGTGTTGGTTTTTATGTCTTTATCAAGTTCAATTGATGATTCAATTGCTTTAGCTAACTTGTCACTATCTCCAAAAGGATAGGTAAAACCATTTTTTCCTTCAATAATCAAATCTGTACTAGAGCCAACTTTGTTAGATGTAATCACTGTACATCCGCAAGCTAGAGCTTCATGTACTGATACTCCCCAGGGTTCGTTTTTAGCAGCATGGATAAAAATATCGGAAATACCGTAATAATAACCCAGCTCCTGATAAGGAATATAGCCTGTAAATATAATTTTCAAATGTGGCATTCGGCTAGCATAGTCTTCCAATGCTTTTCTGTCTGCACCGTCACCAACCAAAACCAAAGCCAAATTAACATCGTTTAAAGTTTCAAACGCTTTTAAAATATCCCAAGGAGACTCTCGAGGAACAAACTTGGCAACACTTAATAAAACTTTTTGATTACTGATAGCCAACTGATTTTTTAATGCATTTACTTTTAGGGTATCGTTTGCCTTAGTACTAAACCAAGCCTCATCTACCGAATAAGAGAAATAACTGATTCTTTCGTTTTTAATACCCAACCAGTTTAAAAAAGATTTGGTTTGTGAACCTACCGCAAAGAAATGGTCGAATTTTCTATAAGCAAAAGGTAAGTAAATACGTTTTAGAAGTTTTTTAAGCGGACTTAGATTGTAAAGTACTGAGTCTATCCGCAAAGCAATTGGAATATTTTTTTGCTTGCACAATTTTGTTAAGCCAGCATAAGAATCTTTATATCCGTTTAAAATAATATAGTCATAATTCTCTTTCTCCAATATTGCAGAAACGGAGTTTACAATATTGTTTTTATCAGCAATAAAATGAGTGTAGCCTTGATATAAGTTGAAGCCCCAACCCACTTTTTTTCCTAATTCAAAATCGTGGTAATCCTGCTGATCAGTATTATTATAAATCACATGAAAATCTAAAGAAGGAAGTCCGCCGTCTGCGGTCTGTGGTCTGCGGTCTGTGGGTAGTTTACTTGCGTGTCGCGAAGCATCAACAGCGTCGACGTCCGCTTTCAGCTTTAAGCTTTCAGCTTTCAGCTTTAAGCTTTCAGCTTTCAGCTTTCCCGCTACATACTGATAAAAAGGTACTTCGAACTGCGTAGGAAACTCTACTATAAAAGCTGTTTTCATCTGATATCGGCTAAAATTTCTTTAAATACTTTCCCTAAATTGGTGTAATAATTTTCCCAGACCATATTTTTTGAATTTGTTAAGACAGTCTCTTTTAAGTTTGCTTTTTCCGCGTGGCTTAAGTTCATATACTGGTTTAATATATCACTCAGACTTTGGCTATTTAAACTTTTCATAATAAAACCATCTACGCCATTTTTAATCATTTCGCCAGCACCCACAAAAGGGGAAACTATATTTGGAATACCTTGCATCATGGTTTCTGGAACTACCATAGCAAAAGAGTCAAAACGGCTACATTGCACATTCAAATCAAATTGTTCCTGTGCCAAATAATCAAATAACTCTTGCTGGCTCATTGCTGGGCGGTAAACTAATTTTATTTGATTATTTAAAATGTTTTTTGGCAGATGCTCCAACACCCAGCTTTCTCTGATACGCCCAATCAAATGCACTTCCAAAAAAACAGGATATTGATAAGCATAAACACTTTTCAAAAAAACATCTAGCCCCTTGCGATATTCTAAATTAGCAATAAAAGAAACTTTAATCGAGTTGCTTTTTCTTCCCACTCCGCAAGCCTCTTGCTTCTTGCTTCCTGCATCTTGCGTCTTTTCAATGCTTTCCACTTCAAAAGCAGCTTGTACCTTGCTACTTGCATCTTGCTTCTTCTCCAGACTTATCATGCTATAAGAGTGTTGGCTCTTGGCTCTTTGTTCTTTTCTCTCTCTTCCTTCCGCTCCCAAATACAATGTAAAATCTTTTTTTGCTGAGGTTAAACCTTCAAAGCTTTTTCTACAAAATTCAGAACAGTAAAAGCCATAGTCAATTAAAGCTCGTTCTTTTAATTTAAGCTTGATACCGTAGTTAGTTTCGTTAATGCCTAAGGTTTTAGCTTTTTCATGACTGATAGAAGCAAAATCTATAATCACAGGAATACCCCATTTTTTGCAATACTTTACAATAGGCCAGCCGGTAGTTTCAAAGCAAACTACTAAAGTGTTTTTCCTGTTAAAATAAAGTCGAGGTAAGCACAATAATCCAAAAATCTGTTGCCAAAAATAAATAGGGTTGTTGTGGCTTTGGTTGTGTGGATTTATAAAAACTTTATTGTACAGGTAACGGCTTATCGTATATAATAAAGTGTACAGGTAGTGGTTTACAATATGTACATCTGTATCAATAGGTTTTGCTCTTTTTTTTAACAACCCGATAAGTTTTTGATTGGGTTTAAAAAGAATACTGGTTAATAAAGTTACTTTTTCAAACAGCCCAGATTGTAGCGCTCCGTTTGCTAAACGAGGTGCATGTTGTATTCCGGGATGGACGATGATGAGCTTCATTTATAAATTTTTTGTACTTTCTAATCTAAAAACTCGATCAATCAATATCATCCCAATCATAAAATAGAACGTATTAAAAGTATTATAGATGATTGTAAAAACAAACATGGAGAGTACAAATACACCCATTTTAAAAATGAAATTCCCCTTAAGTAAGTAGATGAGGTAAAAATACATGACAAAGCGCAGTATCAGAAGAATATATCCGCCTTCTAGCACTATACGCTTAAATTCTGTTTCAAACCCTTGCCCTTGCAGGTTTCTATTATAGCCAAAAAGAGCATTAGCCCCCTGGTAGGTAGAACCGAGACCTACTCCAATTATATCGTGATCAAAGTCAAGGTCTATTAGCTCAACAACTGATCCAGTAATCCTATCGTTTGTATTATCAGCTGTATTGGTTTCTCTCTCTTCAAAATTGCTGGAGCTTTCTGCAAATTTCTGATAAATATTTAAAGGATCCTGTAGAACGAAATTCAGAAAGCCACCTAAAATTATCACCAAAAAACTACCTCCAATTAGCTTAGCGTTTGCTTTGATATTAACTGAAGTGAGCACAAACAATCCTATGATAATTAAATAAGAATAGGTGGTGCCCCTTGAACCAGAAATTAGACATCCATAATATCCTATTGCTAAAAAGGGTATTAAAATGATGGGTTGATATCTAATCTTTATTAATACGCAAGCAAGTAGTGTATAAAATAGCATGAAAGAGCCATAGCCACTAATGTAACTGAATGTACCAGATACTCTTACAGATTCCCCAACCAAAGCATCCGCAAAGCCTTCCCCTTCGGTAACGGCATATCGGTTTAACCATGCATCATAAGGTAATTGTGATTGAATAGAGCCAAGAATAACCTGAGCAAAACAAAAAATTATAAATAAGGGAATTAACTTTTCTAGTTTAAAAGCATCCGGATCTTTGACATAAATAAACATGGGTAACCAAAAGCCCAAATGCATAATGATGCCTAAAACTCCATGCCCCAAGGTAGCACCTAAAGGGTTGGCCGCTAATAAAAGGAGTGCGAAAATATAAGTTAGTAATACTATAAAAGTATTACGTTGGGTGTAATCAAAATGAAAAGCATTTTTAAAAAAAATAAAACTTAATGGAATAATTAGCTGAATTCCTAAAATTGCATTTGAAACCACTGCTGAACTCACCCCCCATTTTCTGATGGCTCCAGATAAAGTGGTAAAAAGAAAAAGATAAAGAATAATTCTCAACCTTTTTTCCTTTCCGATAGCCCTCCATGTATTTATAATTACATCAAACATATTAATTTTTCAAGCCGTGAGACATAATTTTTATAATCGTAATCATTTGCCAAAGTAAGGCTATGGTCTAGCACTTCGTTATATATTTCTGGATTTAAAAGAGCGCTTAATTTTTTAGTTAAGTCTTCTAAATCGCCAGATTTAAAATACATGTTTTCATGGTTTACAGAAGCTGTCATAGCTGGTTGTGAGGAAACCAGAACCGGTGTTCCCATAGCTAAAGATTCTGCCATTACTAAAGGTGAACCTTCAATGTGTGAAGTTGAAGGAATTACAGTTAAGTCAACTTTAGCATACCAAGCTTTTAGTTCCTGCGGTTTTGCCGGAGGGTAAAGAACTATGTTCTTTGTGTGTAATTTCGTTTTTAGCCATTCTTGTTCGGGCCCTTCTCCAATTATATGCAATTTAAAAGGTAAACCTTTAGTATTTAATAGCTCTATTGATTCTACAAGTAATCTTATCCCTTTTCCATTTATCAACCTGCCAGCAAATAGACAATTAAAACTATCTTTTTGCTTTTCCTTAGGAGTACTCTGCCGTTGAAAGGTAGGGTCTGCTGGATTTATAAGTAAGCCAGATTTTTTTTTGCCAAAGACGTTAATTAACGCTTGATAACTATATCTGCTTACACCAATATTTAGCTTTGCATTTTTAGCAAGCAATTTTCTCAGGGTATTGGTGAATTTAACTTTAAGACTATTGGAGTGGATATTAGTAAATAAAGTAGCCATTTGATATATAGGCATGTAAGGTTTATTTAGTAACAAACAAGGTATAATAATCTTGAAACTTATCCCTCCATTTATAACTACTATATCATTACTTTTTACCAAAGCAAAATATTGGTTTCCTTGGATAACCTCAAACTCACTATTTTTAGGTGCTCCTTTTTGAGGAGTAAGTAAGGTAACTTGATGCCCTAGTTTACTTAGGCTCTGGCATAACAGAACGGTGTTGTTTTCTAGTCCACCAACAGCAGGTAAATAACTTTCAGTATAAACTAATATTCTTTTTTTACCCATAACTGATTTTTATATCCGCTACCTTCTAACCTGTCTATCTGCAACTCAAAGCCACTACTTATAAGTTGTTCCCTGTTTTTTGTGAGGCGTTCATCATCATAGTGAAACTCTATAATTATTGCCTTAGCAGATTTTACCCAGTCAAAATAATTTTCGAAAAGCAAATACTCGGCTCCTTCAATATCTATTTTAAGTAAATCTGGTTTTTTGAGTAGGCTAAAATCAATAGGAGAAATTTCAGTTCCTTTGCTAGCAATTGAGCTTGCAAGAAGATTGTTTTTGTTAGCACTAAAAAAAACACTTTCTACTGGGCCGGCAACACCATGCTTGATGTTTATTTTTTGATTTGGAAGTATACTATTAATGTTTTTTTCTAAAACTGTTATTAAGTTTTTGTTTGCTTCAACTAAAGTAAATTCAAAAGTAGCATCTGGATTTTTATAGGTGAAAACTTGATGACAAAGACTTGTGAAAAAACCGAAATTTGCACCTAGATCAAATATGTTTTTAGGTATAAAACTTATATGCATAAGTGCCTCCCAGTAGAATGGGTTTAAATATACATCTTGAAATGAGGCAATGTTATGTTTGTTAGAAAGCTCAACATTCCCATTATTGGATAAACGCAATGCGCAAGGAATTAACCTTCCTAATCGTCTAAATAAAAACCCTTTACTCATTTTCTTTTTCTAACATTAAAGTACACATCCTTTCCACATAAGTTTTCCAAGCAAAAGTACTGTCATATAACTCTTTACCATTTTTGCCAATTTCAACTAATTTTTCTCGATTATTGAGTGCGTTAAAGATAATTGCTGTTGATTCTTCAACATTATTATGGTTTAAACAAATGTAATTTCTGTTTTGTACAAACACATTTTCATCTGTAAAATCCCCTTTAGTTGAAAATATTGGAATACCCATACATAGTGCAGTTGCACTTGCACCACTTTTAGTATTTAAGCCCCCGCCTCCATCTTCTCTTACAGGTTCCAGTAAAATAAATGCATTTAGTTTGCTTAAATGTTGAACAATATTTGCATCAGTTAATTTGCCACTTCTGGAAATTTTTATGTTGGTTAATTTTTTTGTAAAGCTTTTAATTGCTCTAACATACTTTGGCTGGTAATTACCAATAAATTCAAAATTACAGTGTAAGCCTTTTGCCTCTAAACCTGCTATTACTTGTAATAAAAATTCCGGGTCTCTGTTTCCAAATGTTCCTATATTCAAAACTTGCTCTTCTTTCGGTTGAATTTCAAGCTCATCAATATAGTTTTCAAAATTAGAAGGTGTAAAAAAGAGTTCACTTTTTCTTCCCATTTCTAACAGTTGTTGCTGGTACAAAAGTGTGGTAGTTAGCATTAAGTCAATATGCTTGCTTGCGCTTCTCAGTGTTCTTTTCTGAAGATATCTATATACTTTAAGTTTTAAACTTTCTTCTTTTCGGATATATGTTTCATGGATTATTAAACAAATTTTTGCCGATGTGTAATGCCCTATTTTTTTATAAAATCTAACTAACCACTGCGGTGCGCCAAACCTGTTGTAACTGTAACCGTTGTATTGAAAAATGACCCAATCTGTTTTTTGGCGTTTAATTTTGTTAACTAAAATGCCTACTTCTTTTTCTTGTAAAGATATAATTCCGTCATCATAGATAACTTGTACAGAGTGCCCTGCCTCAACTAAATACTGATGTAAATAACCACTGTGGTGTCCAATTCCGTCAGGTGTAGGATGGTAGTATCTTGTAATGATGGTAAACTTCAAGCCAGATCTTGTTTTATTTAATGGGTACTAATAAACCCAAAGATATTCAAATTAAGTTTAGCCATTAGTTTTTTATTTAATGGCGTATTTGTAGTGATTTTTTTAAAATAGCTTCAATAGCAATCACATTTTTGGCTATATCGTAATTTTTCAAAATATGTTTTTGTAGCTCCTCAATATCAAGATCTGTTTTTGATTGATAAAATAGGGCTATTTTTTCTGCTAGCTCTTCGTCTTTTTCATAGACAAGAAAGCCCTTTGCCGGTTCTAATATTTCATTCACAATACCTACTTTTCTTGCAAATACAGGAGTACCTGCCAAAATAGATTCGGGGATTGTTCTGCCAAAAGACTCATCAATTATTGAAGGAAACACGGAGAAATCAAAGGCTTTAAAGTACTGGACAGGGTTTGAAACCGGCTTTTTAAGATGTATTAAGACTGATAATCCACGGTGCTCAATATCTTTTAATAAGGCTTCTCTATAATTTTTTTCAATATCAGAGTCGGCTGGTCCAGTAATGCTCAGTGTAATATTTAAATTGTATTTCTTAATCAAAACCTGCCAAGTGTCTAATAACTGAGTTAATCCTTTTTCTGGCGATATTCGACCTAAATAAGTTGCGGTATTAGATTTTACAGATTTAATTTGGGGTAATTTTTCAATGGGCATTTTGATACCATCATTTACCACTATCAATTTCTTACCTCCAAAATAACTACTGTATTGGTATTTAATCAAGTGGTTTACGCAAATAAAATAATCTACTAGCCTACCTGTTAAATTGAACAACTTACTATTGCCTGTTTTTGGTACACGGATATGACAAACAATTGATACTTTACGTAATAATTTACAGACAGCAGCTGTAACACTATCTGCTAACTGATTGATATAGATTACTTCTGGATTGGTTTTGTTAATAGTTTTGCTTGCGTTAAGCAAGTTTTTCCAATTGCTAAATTTAAAATAGTTTGTAACTACAAGTGGCAGTTGAACGTGGTTAATCCCTAGCTTATCATATGCTGACAAATAATCACCATCTTTTACGTAAAAGACAGTTACTTGGTGACCTAAGTTTTTCAGTCCTACTAGAACCTCAAAAAAAGCTTTCTCAGACCCACCTTTTGTACTTGTTGGATGATATTCTATCGCCGCGATTTTCATTTAGTCCTCAATTTTTTTGTAACGACTGAAAGTGTAATATTCTTTCATGAAACAATTTATTTGCTTAAAATCAGGAAGTTGAAAATGTTTTAATTGGTATTTTAAATGATGCACTATTCTGTTGAATAATAATTTTTTTGTTTCCTTTTGATGATTGTTTAATAAAGTTTGGCGATAGTGAGGGAAAACATCAAAAAGCCAGGAATATCTTTCTCCATTTTTTATAGATGAATTATTGGTTTCATGCTTTCGATAAAGCCCTCCAACATTATCAGAATAATATAAATTCAAATTATTAACTCCTAGTCTGAAAAATAATTCTGCATCACATATTTGAGTATTTAAAAATAACTCTCCATTAGTTAAGGTAATAGATTGAAGAGATTTTGTTTTAAATACAGTAAAAATAATATGGAAAGGGTTATGAAAAAAACACTGCCGAAATAGTTCTTGTTGAAAACCAATACTCAGCTTTTTCTGTATATCTACCTCTTTAATTTGCTTAGTTTGATCGTCTAAAATTTTATAGTTGAAGCTAACGGCATCTGCATTTTGTTCCTTGTTAAATATTTTTAGAGCATTCTCAATAATATTTGGGTCATAAATATCATCAGCATTTGCCATTACTAAATAATCACCTTTCGCTTTCCTAAAAACCTCGTTCCAATTACCTCCAATTCCTAAATTTTTTTTATTCTTATAAACCTTTACTCTAGGGTCTTTATGTGATAGATTAAAAGCAGTGGCGTAGGTGTCGTCTTTAGAGAAATCGTCTTGAACTATAATTTCTAAATGAGGGTAAGTTTGATTTCTCCAACCGTTTATTGCTTCTTCAATATATTGAACAGCATTATAAGCAGGTATGCAAATGGATATCAAGGGATTTATATTCACGCTTAAATTTTTGTTTTTAGTCTCTTAGACCTTTGAAGTTTATAAAGTATTTAAGTACAAACTTCCAAAACACATTTACTTTTAAATATTCAAAATTACTTAAAATGAATTTAAAAAAGTTAACAGGTGTTTTAGAAGATGGCTCACTGGCTTGCCAAAGTCTAATTTCCTCTAGAGCAGACCAATAATCTAACACTCTTTTTAAAACTAATTTAATAGATCTGTCTTTTTCTGATTGATAAAGACTTTTATAAAAATTAACAATCTCCTTTTTACTTTTCTCTTGAATTAAGGAAGTTTTTGATTCAGCGTGAACTCTGAAATTAGCCAATATTTTATCAGTATAATGTACTTCAGTATGTTCCTTTAAGTAATTTACATAAAAGAAAAAGTCAAAATAGTAATGGCTCTTAATGTCTAAACGAAATAGTTCTGTATTTGTTAAGTTTACCCAAATACCAGGTTGGTGATAGGTGGACTTTAGGTTTAAGAATTCTTTGTAGGTTAAACTCTCATTTTGGGTATAATCATTTAGTGTTGGGTTTTCTGGGTAAAAATTGAAAACTCTTCCGGCAATAGTTATACCTGGTTTATAAAGTTCAGAGATGGTTTTTAAAGCATTTTCCGCTAATATATCATCACTGTTTATCCAATTAAATAGATCACCAGTACAATATGATAAACCTTTATTTATGGCATCTGCTTGACCTTTGTCAGGTTCGCTTATCCAGTATGTTAAGTGTTTTGCATATTTTTTTATAATCTCAACAGATTCATCTGTGCTCCCTCCGTCAATAATAATGTACTCTAAATTTGGGTAACCTTGATTAATTACCGAAAGTATAGTTTCTTCGATATATTTACCCTGATTAAAATTAGGGGTTACTATAGATATTTTTGGCAACATTATATAACTCTATTTGAAACCCAATTGATGGCCTTCTTTATCTCTTTTGCCGGGTTGCCGGCAACAATTGTGTTTTTTTCTACGTTCTGAACTACAACAGAGCCAGCACCTACAATACTGTCATCTTCAATAGTTACTCCTTTTAAAATCTGTGCTCTAGTGCCTACCCAGACATGGTTTTTAATCAGCACATCCTTACCGTCATTGATGATTTTTTTGGTGGCGAGGTCAATAATTGGGTGCGAGTCGCCAGTTCTAATAATCACTTCTTCTGCTAGCATACAGTTTTTACCGATGCTAATTTTTTTACCTTTTTCTGTAACAGCTAAATGAGCAGACTGTATGCTTGTATTGCTATCTATTATAATCGAATTGCCTTCATTTTCCATCCATAGTATACCACCGTACATATAAACTTCGTCGCTAATTTTTATGTGATGATTATTTCCTCTAATTTTAATAGTAACGTTTTTTAAATAACAAGTTCCAAACTCTATAAGGTTATTGTTCCCTTCAATATCCCATTTAACAAATAAAACGGTATTTTTTGACTTGGTGATTTTATTATCTATACCACGTATGGTAAAGATAGATTTCTTAAAGTCATGGTACCAGTAACGGAGTTTATTTATTGGCATAGTTCGTTTATTTTTTCAAAATCGCCATAAATTCTTTTGCAAAACCGGTTATATTTTGGTGATAATCTATAACGGTTTTTTCTAAGACATTACTTATGGTAGTTGAACTTAAGTGATTAGCAAGTTCTTCATGATTATGTGGATTAAAATAATGAGTCGCGTATTTTTCTAACTGCTCTTTATGAATTTTCAAGTCAGATACGATGAGTGATTTATTTAAAAACTTGGCATCCTCAACAATGGTACTCCAACCTTCAAATAAAGAGGGTTGAATAACAGCCTTGGCATTTGAAAGTAAGTTCAATTGCACCTGTCTATCTACAAAGCCTAATAAAAAAACATTAGAAGATAAGTTATTAGAAGATATAAAATCAGTTAAATCTTTGTAATATTTTTCACTTTCAAGATTTACACTCACTTTTCCGGTAAAAATCACTTTTATCTCATGACCTTTATCTTTTAAATACTTAATCGCTTTTAAAATAATTAAGTGATTCTTATGAGGCCAAAACTGGTTACAACAAATAAAATAGTTTTCTGGTATTTTTTGTTGGTTTACCTCAGCAGGTATAGAACTGTTGACTAGTTTTGGTAACGAAACTGCAAAAGGGACAACATGAGTTGAAACTTTATAAGCTGGGAAAAGTTTTTTGAATTGATTAAATGCGTCTTGACTACTTAAAACTAAATCAAAGCTACTTGATGCTATTTTTTGTTGCCATTTTAATCGTCTTTTAATTTCAGATGTTTCAAACATTTCAGCAAAGAAATGGTCTTGAAAATCAGGAATCCAATATATTTTTTTCTTAGCTAAATCAAACTGAACGGAGTCAGAGTATGGAAATACCCCATCAAGATTTTTGATTTTTTGAGAACAAAGAGATTTTTTAAAAAATCGCCTAGTTAATATGTTAATTCCTCTATATACTATGTTTTTCTCGCCAGAGTGAATTTGAAATTTTAAATAAGGATAAGAAGTGTTTTTCTTTAATAATAGGAAATCACTTTTTTTTATTACTACAGCTATAATTTCCGGTTTCTCACCGTCTTCTAAAGTATTAAATGATTTTACTAAATTCTCTAAGTAGTATGTTCCACCAATCCAGTTTTCATCGTATGAATATTTTAAACCTAACCTAATTCTTTTAGCCATCCGCTATATTCTTTTAACCCGTCTTCTATTTTTACTTTTTGAGTGTATCCTAACTCTCTTATTTTATCGATATCTGCACACCAATTAAGTGGATCTCCTTCTCTATTATGGTTGTTGAATTTGAATTTGCCCTGCCAGTCTAAATGTTTTAATAAATGTTCAATTGCAGTTCTAATTTCTATTTCTTTACCGTTTGCAATATTATAACAATCGACATCAAAAGAAGAATTTTGCAAAATTAAATCAACTGCTTGTACAACATCGGAAATATGGATGAAGTCTCTAGTTTCTTTTCCTGTACCAAAAAATTCTATATAATTTGACTCTTTACTTTTCTTGTAAACATCCCAAAATAGTTGCTTTTTTAGAGAATTTCCGTAAGCGGAAAAAATTCTGACCGTACAAGCATCTATTTTATAAAACTCCTTAAATTCTTTGCAAATATTCTCGGCCATTACTTTATGATAACCATAAGGAGACATTGGATTTAGGCTTGCATCTTCTGAAATAGGGAGCGTAGTGGGGTTCCCGTAGACAGCAGCGCTTGATAAATTTAAAAACTTACAGTTTGGAGAAAATATTCTGATATTATTTAGTAGGTTAAATACATTAAACGTATTTAGATAAAAATCACGAGAAGGGTTCTTTAAAGATTCTGGTACGCTAGCCGCCCCTGAACAATTAATACATGCATCAAAATTGTTATTTCTAAAAACACTTTCAAAATCAGAATTACTATTATCCATCAAAATGTATTTAGAATCTTCAAAATCAGCATTTACATCACAGCCCCAAACATCTTTATCGGCCTGTAATCTGTAAAAATTCAGTAAATTTTGGCCAATAAATCCTTTAGAGCCTATTATCAATATTTTCATTATAATCTTTTTATAAGTTTTGCAGGGTTGCCACCAACTACAGTAAATGGCTCCACATCCTTAACTACATAACTGCCTGCACCAACTACAGCACCTTCACCAATAGTTACGCCCTTTAGTATGGTGACATTAAAACCAACCCAAGCTTTAGACTTTATCAAAATTGGGCGTGAAACTACATTTGACCAATCTTTTCTTGCGATTTCGTCGCCATTAAATTCTGTGTAATCTTTATATGACTGCGAGTTGTCATTTTTCCTTTCGTCCCAGTACACACTATGAGAGTTATGGTCGTAAATTGTGATGCCCCATGCCATTGTCACATCGTCTTCGATTTCTATTCTTGTTCTGCAAATAAAATGAGCATGGCCAATTTGAACATTATTGCCAATTTTAATTTCTCCTTTTGATGTTTCAAAAGTACAAATTGCATTTATTAAACATTTTGATCCAATGGTAACATATTTTCTGTTTTCAGGCTGACTTCTGAAATCAAGATTGAAAGACTTTATAATGGAATTTGGATTAATATCTAAATTTCCTCTATAGCGTTCAATGTTATTTTCTTTCTCTTTAAAGAAAATTTTTTTTATAATTTTTTTAAAGATATTCTTCATTTTTCTTTAAGACTTTTTATTGGTTTTGCAGGATTACCAGCCACTAAAGTGAAGTCTGGAATGTTATTAGTCACTACGCTTCCTGCTGCTATGATAGAGCCCTTTCCAATGTGAACTCCTTTCAAAATAATTGCGTTAAACCCAATCCATACATCATCTTCTATCTCAATCGCCTTTGTAATCACATTTGTGTTTACTTTTGGAAACCCAGAGTTAATGATTTGCTTATAGTCTTCTCGTCGCTCAATATTATTTAATGGATGCGAATTAGTGTCGTGAATGTTGACATCATGAGAGATTAGTACATTATTTCCAATTAAAATACTACTCTGAGACCAGATTTTACTTCCTTCACCAATAAAGCAGTCATTTCCAATTTTTATAGTTCCACCAGATGGAAAAATGACTAACTCGCCTCTAATATGTGTATTAATTCCTATTTTAATTTTAGCTGGAGTGTCGCTGAAATTAAGGACTTTGGCTTCAGGATAAAACTTTGAGCCATCTGCTATATCCACCTGTGTTAAACAGCCGTTTATTTTTTTTTCATCTAAAAACTCTTCTATATTAACTGAGGTCATTAGTTTTCTAATAACAGTTTTTACCAGTTTTTTAAATTGTTTAATCAACACTTTCATTTAAGTTTTGAAAATAGCCAAAATTTCTTTAAGATGCTTTTTAGGGTTAAAAAAACAGGATTATTACTTATATAACTCGGAAACCACAATTTAACTTTTGGCGGTTCTGAGAAATAGTTTAACATATCCACATAATATTTCAAATGAATCTTTTCCTTTAATTGAACAGAGATCTTTTGTTCAAAAAATAGCTGTTCAACTTCTTCATCCCCACAATTTTCACCAGTACCATCAAACCCAATATTTTTAACTAATGATTCAGTAGAGAATAGGCCTAAACCATTTCTTATAAAAACAGAATGATACCATTTAATAGCCCATGATTTTTTATTCGCTAACATATTGGAAAAAGGGTAGTCGCCGAAATCAAATCTTTGTCTTAGCAATTTGTTGCTTTGAATTGCTTCCGTATTTTCAGAAGAAATATCTAGCTTATCCCATTTTGTTTTCCAAGTTGCCCAACCCCATGAACTTGTGGCTAATGGACAAAGAAAGGTGTCAGGAGTGCTGTTTCCGAAATTTATTGGAAACTGATAAGCATTTATCGAATAAACATTTTGATTATCCTGATAAACATTTAAGCCGTCATTACAATAATTTAGAAAAAATGGAGAAGTCACTAAATCATCTTCTAATACAATGATTTTTCCATGTTTATTTAAAATTTCAGTAACTCCGGTGATCACGTTTTCCGCAAGTCCTAAGTTTTTTTCTCTTTCAATAATATAGACTTCCTTGCACCACTTAGTACTCTTAATAACCTGTCTGGTTTTTTTAAATTCAGATTTTTGCGTTTCTGTTGCATCAGCTTTTAAACCATCTGAGAAAATAAATAAAGTTGATTCTTTAGCAAGTTCATTCGCCATTAAAGCCTGCAGGGTTTGTTCAGTGTGCCAAGGACGGTTATAAACGAAAAGAGCAATAGGGGCTAAACTAGACATATATAAAATACTTTATTAAAATGATTGCTTAACTCATTCTCTTAAGAGAAAGGATATAGTTTTTTAAGCGTTCTATATCAATTGTTAAGTCTGCAAAATGGGGAATGTTATTATGATCACCGCTGTTAAGTATATAATGATAATTTATATTTAAAGCAGAAGCTAAACTAAAGTAGCAATTGCTATGTGTATCTATTTCATTTCGTAGTTCTATAACATGAGTATCTTTTTCCATAAACAGCATATTAGTTAAACTAGCTCCATGTATAGAAATAAGGAAGTCAGTATGAGTAATGATATCCATTTGTTTTAAAAAATTATATTCTTCAAAATAATGAACTTCAATGTTTAGTGCTAAAAGCATATCTATCAACTCACTTTCGTTTGTAGCTTTTCGCCTATTCGCTTTTTCTCTGCTAATATAAACCCATTTTTTAATTGGATTTTTTTGTACGTTAATTTTTTTTATAAATATGCTTCTCAACTCTTTTATAACCTGGTCGTTATAATTGCCACTTGTATTTGCACAATGGTTGGCAACAATAAGTTTTTGACACTTTAAATTTATTTTTTTGTCTTCTTTTATAAGATAGGTATACCCTAATAAGTCTAAAGTTTCTCTCACAAAATTTTGACTAGCAACTTCGGGTCTTAATATAATAACAGTATGATAGGAATCATCTACTTTAGAAACATTTAAAAGTCTTGGTAAGCAATCTAGAATCCAGTGAAAGTAGCCAGCGCTTAAGTCATCTGTTATCCAAATTGCTTTTTCTATCTTTATTTGTTTTAATAGAAATCTTTTTAAGATAATTTTAGTTTTGTACTGCCAGTCTAATTTAAAGGTGTGAGTATACTTACCCAGAACACACATATTATAAAATAACGTTTCCTCTACTACATGAACATTTTTGAGTTTTAAAACGTGGTTTAAAGGAATAGTCTTTTCAAATTCGTGAGCAAAAATATTTGAGTCGCTTTCTTTAAGGTTAAAAGGCGGGTTTCTGATTGAAACAAACTGTTTACTCAGTAGGTGTTTTTTCGTAAATATCATGAGATAATTTAGAATGCGTTTTAAATTTTCCGGATGTATTACTTGATGTTTTTTATTTAAACCATATTTTAATTTCGATTGTAAATAATAAACAACAAATTCTCTAATAGAATGGTATTTGTAAATTTAATAACAATTTCCGTTTACGGCGTTCAGCATTAAAACTTCCTGATTTTATTGAATATTTTATAGAAAAGATTCAATCTCTTTAGTGATAATTTGTAAATGTTGGTCTATCGAAAATTTTTCTTTAATTTTTAGTTTAGAATTTTCTCCAAGTTTTTGAGCAAATTGTCTGTTTTCGAAAATTCTAATTATATTTTCCGCCATCAAATCAACATCATGCTCCTTACATAATAGGCCATTATGCTCATGTTCAATTATATCAGGTATACCTGCATGATATGTTGAGATTACGGGGATCCCGGCCGCACTTGCTTCTAAAATAGCTACAGGTGTGCCTTCCATGTCTCCAGTTTCTGCAGTTATAGAGTGTTGTAAAAAACCGATAGAATTTTCTAATAATTTCGACCATTCTTGAGGGTTAATAACACCTATTAAAGATATGTTTTCTTGAAGATTTAAGTGAAGTATTAAATTTTTACAAACATTCCATAAAGGCCCATCACCTGCCATAATCAATTTTGCCTCAGGATATTTTTTTACCACTTGATTAAAAGCTATTATTGTATAATAGGGGGCCTTTTTATCTGCAAATCTCCCTATTGCAACAAAATTGTTGTTTTTAAAATCCGGCTTCACATCAAGAAAAAGATTGTTTGGTCCGTAAACATTATATATTAGTTTTTTTCTATCGCAACCTAGGCTAACTAACTTTTCAGTCATAACGGTAGATACTGAAAAAATAGAATTCGCATATTTGAACAATTCTAAGTATCTAGATTTATAAACGTTTAGAGTATTGATAACAGAGGCATCATAACCGTGAAAAAAAACAAGAAGCGGTAAATTTAAGCTCTTAAC
The DNA here is from genome assembly GCA_037968815.1 of Pelobium sp. GTDB lineage: Bacteria > Bacteroidota > Bacteroidia > Sphingobacteriales > Sphingobacteriaceae > Pseudopedobacter. The sequence continues at coordinate 30,505 of JBBKWF010000004.1, forward strand.
AACAGCTAAACATTCAGCACCAGTAGTCCCGTACTCAGCTAATACCACATCAATCTTTTCTTTTTTCAAGCTATACTCTAAGGTAATGAGGCGGGGGTCTTTTTTCTTAATTTTGGCTTTTATAGAAATATAGAATCTGTGTAGTTTGTTTTTTATTAAATAGCCTTTTCCTTCTAAATGATTAGGAATTACATTGCCGTAATAATAAGAAATATTAAAGGGTAGGGTTTTATGGATTTTAATAAAAGTCTCAGAGTACGCATCCTCATTGATTGATAAAATAGCTAAATTTTTCATATTGATTTGTAAGCAATTACAATAGTATTAAAGGTCGCTGAATTTTATTGGGTGATAGTAAAATTCAACAGTATTTTACTGCTGAAATAATTTATAATAAAAATTAGTAGTACTATTTTAATAGCAGTATTCTTTTAATTTTTGATTTTGTATAATTTATAACTCTTCGATGAAGTGGAGTTTTTATAGGGTTTCCAGCCTCAGGAGGTAATTGATATAGCGCTACTAAATCAATTCCGAATTTTTTAAATCCCGTATTATATTCTTCTAAAAAGAGATTTAATACATTGTCAGAGCAGTTTAAAATCCCATTTAAAGTACTTTTAGTGAAATGAATAAATATGATAGGATATTTGTTATTAATTAAAATCTGGTCGTTTAGTAATTCTCTTTTACAAACTCGCTCATTCCAATTAGCTACATTGCAACCTTCATGTTTAATGATGTGAATTTTTTCAAAATAAACAGGTAGTAAATTGAGATGACTTTGATCAACAAATTGGCCATGAGCGGTATTTACCTCGCAAATTTCTAAACATCTTTCTGCCCACCATTCTAATGCATTTAATCCTTCTTTATTTGCGCCAACAAAACCACCATTAAAAATCCCATTTGTAAATTGTAAAATATAATTTATTGGATCTTCTGAATAACTTTTACTTCTAAAATGAGGGCTCAGTAAGATGTTATTTTCATCTAACAGATTAAATAAAAATGTATAAGAATTAAAAAAATGAATATCACAATCTATATATATTAGTTTATCTAAATTTTCTTTGTCAAATAAGTGCCTCATAAATACAGGCTTCATGCTCCACCTATAATTATCCTTAGCATTATCAAAATACTTGTCTTTGATTTGTTTAGCTAAGTTGTCGTTTAATGAATGATAATTGATGAATTCTAAATGTGAATTGTTTTCCCCTTCAAAACCATCTGAACACACTAATACAAATAATTTTGCATTCGAATTTAGTTTTACTAGATTATCAGCTAAATTATAAGCATAAGGAGCGTAATCGGCAGTTACGATGGTGCAAAAATTATATAACATCTAGGGAAATTTTATAGTATTGTTTTTTAATCCTATTTAAACTCCCATTTTTTATGGGGTATAGCTTAAACTTTTTGAGATTAAATTCTGGCGTAAATTGACTAACAGACTCTTTTTTTATAATATTTAAAAAGTTTTTTTTCATTTCTTTATACTCGAGTTTCATCATATCTAATGTCACTTCTGATATTAGATTATTTGAATGCCTCCGGTACAAAACTGTTATCTCACTTATATAGTAAACTTTTTGACTGAAATAAATAAGTCTTAACCAAAGATCCCAGTCACAAAAATATTTCACATTTGATTTGAAATTACTAGAGTTTATCAATAGTTCTTTTTTAAACATAACTGATGGCATTGAAATTATATTCCAATGCCTAATCAAAATATTTAAATACTCTTTACTTGTGAATATATTGTTAGTTGAGTGTTTAGAAAACCAATTGTAGTAATACCTATTTGCCCAGTGGCTTTCACTAATGATTTCGCCCTCACTATTTATAGACTTAATATTTGAATGTATGAAGTCGATTTCTGAGTCTTTATTAAAGATATTTATTTTTAGACTAAGACACTCAGGCAACATTATATCATCATCGCTGAAAATATGGATAAACTCTCCAACACAGTGTCTTAAGGCAATATTATGATTTTCTACTACTCCAAGATTTTCCTTGTTTTTAATATATTTAATTTTAGTTTCTTTAAAGTTTTCGACAACTTCTTGTGTATGATCTGTTGAAGCATTATCAGTGACTATGATTTCAAAATCTTGATAAGTTTGATTTAAAATACTTTGTATTGCTTCTTTTAAGTAATTAGCTCTGTTAAAAGTTGGTATAATTACACTGATTTTCTTCATTTTAAATTGATTTCCCCCTCATTATACAATCATCTGTCCAATAGTATTTCCATTCTGCAAAACGTCCTGCTAAAAACAAATCAGCATCTTTAGCAGGTTGGTAGTTAGTCCAATCAGTCATTGGTAGTAAATCTTGTTCATTTCTTTCTAATCCAAATTCACTTAAGTAAGTTAATATTTGATTTAGGGAATCGCGGCGTTCATGATCAAAAATAACGTTAGCCCATTGTACCCATTTGGTATGGTAATCGATTACAGTTTCTTTACTTTTAAGGATCCCCATTTCTATCAGTTCTTCCATCACCTTTAAAGCAATTTCATCAAAGCTATTTTCAATAACTTTGTATTTCGAAAAGTAAACCTCTACTTGAACCCCTGTTTTACCAATTGGAGCATTTTCTGGGGAAAGTAGTTCGGTACAATTAATTCTTGTACAAAACTTATCCTCATCATAAACATACATCCAATTATAAGGTTTTAAAGTTTTATGGTTAGCCGTTATGTTAATCAATAGTACCGAACTACAAGAGAGTTTTTCGCTTACTTCCTTTATTTCATCGGGGGCATCACTTTTTTGGATCAAAAGCGGTAAGGGAATGGTGGAAATTAACTTTTCATATTTGTGTATGTTCCCATCTTTAAAAGTTAATTGTTTGGTTTGGAAACTAATGCTAGTTAAGTCTTTATTGAAATCAACATTTATTCCATTTTTAATTTTTGTAACATAAGAAAAATAGCCTCCTTTTTTAGGATAGCGTATTTTTGAGATATAATGTGTTTGGTCCGATAATGGACCTTTTGCTCCACTTTTAACTACTTCAATATCTGGATAAAAAACTCTTTCGCCAACCCAATCTGTGCTCAATTTCGATGGTTCTAATGTCCAGTATTTTTGAGTATAAGCTCTTGGAAATTCTTGGTAAAATTTCTCTCCAAAAGCCATTTTTAACCATTCTTCATAATTTAAAGGCTCATTGTTGCTTTGTTGGCCTCTAGTTTCTAGAAAATTAATTAAGCAATCTTCTCTTAATTTTTCAGGCAGGGCGTATAAATTAGATTGGGCAGGATGTGGAATCCAGTGTCCCTTATAATAGTTAGCTGTTTCTACAGGGTATTCTAAAAACTCTTGAGACACATTATCGGCCAATAGCTCTTTTACATATTCATGCTTGGTAAAAGAAACATGCGGTCCTTCATCCCAAGTAAATCCATCAACTAAATCTGAGTGGATATGGCCTCCTAGGTAATTGTTTTTTTCAAAAACAATACAGTTTTCATGTCCTAAATGATGGGATGCGCTGATACCAGATAATCCTGCTCCAAGTATGGTGTACATTACTTCAGTTGATTGATGAAATTTTCAATTTTTTCTACCATATAATCATAATGATTTTCATTCAGGCCAGGCCAAACACCTAACCAAAATGCATCATTCATTACTTTATCTGTATTTACTAAATCACCAAATACTCGATGTTCGATATTTGCATAGGCAGGTTGTTTTAATAAATTGCCAGCAAATAATAAACGTGTTCCTATTTTGTTTGTTTCTAGGTATTGTACCAGTTCATTTCTTTTAATTGGGCTCTTATCTCTTATGGTAATTAAAAATCCAAACCAACTTGGGTTACTGTTTTCTGTAGGTTCTGGTAATATAAAATGATCTTCAAAGGGCTTTAATTTTTGATAAAGCAATGCGTAATTTGCTCTTCGCTTGGCTACAAAGGCATCTGCTTTTTGTAGCTGACTTAAGCCAATTGCAGCTTGAGTATCGGTTACTTTTAAGTTAAAACCAATATGTGAATAGGTGTACTTATGGTCATATCCATTGGGTAATTGTCCTAAACATTGGTCAAAACGTTTACCGCAAGTATTGTCTTTCCCTGGTTCGCACCAACAATCTCTTCCCCAATCTCTAAAGCTTTCAGTTATTTTTTTTAGGGAAGCATTATTGATTAAAACAGCTCCTCCTTCTCCCATGGTAATGTGATGTGCTGGGTAAAAAGATAAAGTAGCTAAATCTCCGAAAGTACCTGTTTTTTGCCCGTTATAGGTTGCGCCTAAACTATCACAATCATCTTCAATTAACCATAGATTGTATTTTTTACAAATAGCTGTAACCACAGCTAAATTAAAAGGATTACCTAAAGTATGCGCCAACATAATGGCTTTGGTTTTTGGGCTTATAGCGGCTTCTATTTCCTCAGCCTTAATATTGTAAGTTGGAATATCAATATCAATAAATACAGGAATACAACCAAATTGAATCATGGGATTAACAGTTGTAGGAAAACCTGCCGCTACTGTGATAATTTCATCACCACTTTTTAATGCTCTATCCCCTAATTTAGGGCTAGTTAAGGCATAAAATGCAGCTAGATTTGCAGACGATCCAGAGTTGACCAATAAAGAAAATCGACTCCCAAAATAGCTAGCCAAGGCCTTTTCAAATTGCGTCGCATACCTTCCCGTCGTCAACCAACCATCTAAAACGGCATCTACTCCAGCTAATAAATCTTGTTCATCAATTACTTTTCCAGTTACAGGAATGTAGTCTGTGCCAGGGTTGATGTTTTTACTAGTGTTTTTAGATATTGTTTGTTTAAGTTCATCTAAATTATTGAAATTAAGATTTCTGAAATCCATTTTTATCTTCTTTTATATATTCTTTAATTCCCTCTTCTACGCTAACTATTGGTTCCCAATTAATGATTTTCGAGGTTTCTTTTATATCGGCTATTGCTTTCATTATGTCATTAGGTCTATAATTTAAGCCTCCCCAATTTATATTAGCTTTTTTCTTTGTAACAGACTCAAATTGTAACGCAAGCTCTTTTGGACTTATTCCAATTCCAGTTCCTAGTTTTAGTTCTGTAATGGGTTGAGAAAAATTACCTAAATTAAGTAATAGTTTTTTGAAAAATGATATGACATCTCTAATATGTACAAAATCCAGTATTTGTTTTCCTGGAGTCATTTCAATGGCTAAAGGAGCATCTAAAGACTCGAATATATAATCTATTAACTTTCTGCTTGTATCTACACCTCCATATAAAGTATATGGAGTTACATTAATCAACTTAAAGCCTATAATAGGTTGATAGTAATTTATGATGTTTTTAAAAGCACTTTTTGTTGCCGAGTATAAATAGGCTGGCTTTTGTATTTCATTGTTGTCTTTAAACTCTGCAAATGTCCCAATATTAACGAAATAACGGCATTTTGTTTTTTTTAAAGCATCTAATAAATTGCAACCAAATAAGATATTTGCGTTTATTAGCTTATTTATTTCAACTTCATCATCTTTACTCGAGAGGTATGCTGCTAAGTGAATTACTAATTCGGGTTGAAAGTCCTCAACACTTTCTTTCCAGTTATTTTCTTTAAGGCTGACAATTGATATTTCAGATGAAAAATTATTCTCTATTAAAAACTCTTGTAAAGCTTTAGAATTTCTTACTAAAGCTAATACATTAAACTCACTAGAGTTTAATAGATTTTTAACAAGTTGCTTCCCTAAGTAACCAGTTGCTCCAGTTAATAGTATTTTCATTTAAAAAATATTGTTTGATTAAATTTTTCAAAACCCTGATCTCTCATTGAGATAATTGGACTATTTATTTGCCAATCAAAATTAAAGCTATTCCAGTGAATTCCTTTGTCAGCATCAGGGTGATATACCGAACTAACATTATAAACCACAGTAGCGCTCTCTGAAAGAGTTAAGAAGCCATGTGCACAACCACTTGGTACATAAATCGAGTTTTTGAATGCAGTTAATTTAGTAGAAAAAACCGTTTTATAACTTGGAGAGGACTGTCTTAAATCTATAATCACATCTAATATTTCTCCTTCTGTTACATAAACTAATTTTTCATGTTCATGAGGAGGTATTTGAAAATGCATTCCTCTGAGTACATCTTTTTTAGATTTAGAGTAATAGCTTTCTTTAAAATGGGTGTTTATTCCGTGACTCAAAAAGTCATTAGCATGATAAGTTTTAGAAAAAAGACCTCTCTCGTCTTCAGCTACAAAATTCTCTATTTCAAAAGCACCTTTAATACTCGTTTGCTTAAATTTCATGTTTATAATGCGATGTAATTAATTATTTGTGTATTTAACAAACTAATGGTTTCTCGCGGCCTTTTATCTGTTTCTTTATACCAATTTAATGTTATACTAATTGCTTTTTTAGCTTCCATTTTAGGATGCCAATTCAGTTCTTTTTTTGCTTTATCAATATTTAATTGGAGTAGATTAGCTTCATGTTGCCCTGTGTTTATTTTAGCGAAATCAGCATAACCTTTACCCCATTTCTGTAGAGCTATATTTACTAATTCTTTTACCGTTAAATTATCACTAGGTTCGGGTCCAAAATTATAGGCTTGAGCGTATTTAATAGGGTCTTCACTTTGTTTTTCAGCCAGCTTTAAATAGCCCGAGAGTGGCTCTAAAACATGCTGCCAAGGTCTTACAGCACTTGGGTTTCTAACAGAAACCTCTTTGTTTTGTTGTAGTGCTCTTACAATATCAGGAATGATACGGTCTTTTGCCCAGTCGCCACCACCTATCACATTTCCAGCTCTTCCTACTGAAATAGATTTTTGGTGTTGATGATATTTTGATGGGTTAAAAAAGGATTGGCGGTATGAGTTAATGATGATTTCTGCAGCGGCTTTACTTGCACTATAAGGATCATAACCACCTAAAGGGTCAGTTTCTTGGTAAGCCTGTCCGCTTTCTAAATTATGATAAACCTTGTCAGTAGTTACCATTACAGCAATACACGCTTTATTTAAACAACGTAAAGCTTCCAAAACATGAGCTGTACCTAAAGCATTAACTTCGTGGGTGTATAAGGGTTGTTCATAAGATTGAATAACCAGAGGTTGTGCCGCTAAGTGAAAAACAAAATCAGGTTCAAAATCTAGTAAAGCTTTTGTTAATTGTTTTTGATCTCTAATATCTGCAATAATGGATTCGCATAATTGGTCGCCATTAATTTGGTGGTATAAGTCAAAATCATTTTCTGGGGCTAAGGCATACCCTTTAATTTGTGCACCCAAAAGGTGCAACCAAGCCAAGAGCCAACTCCCCTTAAAACCGGTGTGCCCAGTAAGAAAAACTTTTTTTCCTTTAAATGTATTTTCAAAATTCATTTTACCAAGTTTTCCAAAGCGCATGTCCGCTTTGCCATTCTTGTTCTAACTCTTGCTTGTCTCTTAAGGTATCCATAGGTTTCCAATAACCATGATGCTTAAAGGCAGACATTTCTCCTTTAGCCGCAATTTGTTCCATAGGTTGTTTTTCCCAAACAATTTGGTCGTCCTTAATAAAATTAAAAACTTCTGGCTGGCAAACAAAAAAACCACCGTTTATCCAAGCCCCATCGCCTTTGGGTTTTTCTAAAAAAGAGGTAACTGTATCAGTTTCATTCAAATTAAGAGCGCCAAACCTACCGGAGGGTTGAACTGCCGTAACCGTTACCATTTTCTGTTGTTGTTGATGGTGGGTTACCAAATCTCTAATATTCACATTTCCAACACCGTCGCCGTAAGTCAATAAAAAAGGCTCGTTTCCAATATATTTTTCTATGCGCTTAATTCTACCTCCGGTCATACTGCTTTTACCTGTATCAACTAATGTGATTTTCCAAGGTTCAGCTTCACTTTGATGGATTTCAAGACTATTGTTTTTTAAATCAATGGTTACATCAGATTGATGGAGAAAATAATTTGCAAAATATTCTTTGATAATGTAACCTTTATAACCTAAACAGATTACAAAATCATTAAAGCCATAAGAAGAATATATTTTCATAATATGCCATAAAATTGGCTTATCCCCAATATCTACCATAGGTTTAGGACGTAAAGAAGTTTCTTCACTTAAGCGGGTACCTAGTCCTCCGGCTAGTATTACTACTTTCATAATTGCTTTTTTGAGATATTTATATCTTTAAAATTAATATTCCCCCACGCATTATGCCATACAGGAATCATTTCTTTTGTAGCCAGATCACTATATGTCACTTCAAAGAAAATGGTTTTATGTACATTATCAAAGTCCTTAAATCCTTCGTTCTGATTACCTTTCCCCACAGAAAAATCGAAATAATATTTTCCTTTAGCTAACTGATGGTTTTTGAATACTAAACTCAATTTTTGAACCTCGTTTGCTTTAATACTTAGATTCTGCTCTCCAAAGTGTACACCACATGGTGTGTCGTTAATATGGTTAACGCCCACAGCTATTCTAAAATCTTCAATATCTTTTATCGATTTAATTTTGATTTCTAATTGGATATCTTCATTTGTAGCAAGGTGGTTGTTTAATGAAGGATTGATCATTTCAATAGACAGGAAATCAATCACCCTTTCATGTGATTCTGAATAATTTCTAAAAGTGTCATCTATCTCAATATGCTTTCTATTAAAATCACCTTTCTCTACATCGAGTTGAGTATAATTCTCAATGCAGTCTTCTATGTCTCCGTTAAAGTGGATATTTCCGTTATGTAGAAGCATCCCCGTTGGGCAAAGATTTCTTATTGAAGCCATGTTATGACTCACAAAAAGTACCGTTCTTCCTTCTCCCTTACTCACGTCATTCATCTTTCCCAAGCACTTCTTCTGAAACTCAGCATCCCCAACTGCAAGCACTTCATCTACAATTAATATTTCAGATTCTAAATGTGCGGCTACTGCAAATGCTAGTCGAACATACATACCACTACTATATCTTTTAACAGGGGTATCAACGTATCTTTCAACTCCGGCGAAATCAACAATCGCATCAAACTGCTTTTTAATTTCTGTCTTACGCATGCCTAATATAGCGCCGTTTAAGAAAATATTTTCTCTGCCTGTTAACTCTGGATGAAAACCAGTACCCACTTCTAATAAACTGGCTACCCTACCTTTTAATTTTGCAGAACCAATAGTAGGAGAGGTGACCCTACTTAATATTTTCAATAAAGTGCTTTTACCAGCTCCGTTACGCCCAATAATCCCTACTGCATCGCCTTGTTTGATTTCAAAGTTGATGTCTTTTAAACTCCAAACCATGTCGCTTTTGCCTTTGGTCGTACGGTCGTTGGTTTCACCAATTTTTAAAAACGGGTCTTCCTTTCCACGTACTTTATAAGCCCAACGTTTTAAATCATTAGAGAGTGTACCTGTCCCAATCTCACCTAGTTGATAAGCTTTTGAAAGGTTCTCTACTTTAATTGCTATACTCATCTATGATTTATCTTCAGTAATTTTTAATTCCATTTGCCACGTTTTTTTTCTCATATAAAAGCATCTTCTTGGTAAGATAATTTTTCGGAAATATTTGAAAAATCAATATTTTGTTTTTCTATTTTTTTTATCTGGATTTCATGAACATTGAGATTTTTTTCAATGCTCCGATCTGTTCGATAATCTTATGGATATATACTGAATGTTTCCAAGTTGCTAAATTAATCAAATTTTGATCTTCGAATCCTGACTGACAATCCCCTAGTTTCCATCTTGCTATTGAAGCCTTTTATTTCTCAGGCTAACACTCTAATATACATCACTCTATTGTTTCAATCTTTTAAATTTATACAATAAAACTATTTAGAATAATGACCTCTTAGAGAAAGAATATCTAAAATTATTATTTCATTTTTTTTACTGATTTCGTAAATTAAACGATGTTCTTGTGTTATTCGGCGAGACCAGGCACCTGAGAGATTGTGTTTCAGTGGCTCAGGTTTTCCTAATCCTTCAAAAGGACTAATTCTGATAGCAAGTAAAAGCTTTTCAATTTTCTTTTGTACAGCTATGTTTCCTGATTTTTTCCAAAATCGTAGATCGTCTATAGCTCTAGGGCTAAAGATTATTTCCATAAATCATCAATTTCTAGCCTTACACCTTTGCCATTTTTGATGTCGTCTCTGCCTTGAATAATTTTATCTGAAAATTCCTTATTATAACCATCATCTAGTTTCTTTTTTTCGAAACTTATTTTTAGAGCTTTAAGAACCGCTTTAACTGCTGTTAACTGTTCTTTGTTTTCTGGATGTATAATTAGTGTTTCCATAATTGCTAAATTAATCAAATTTTGATGAAGTGAAAAGGGCTTGGGTAATGTGTTTTTGACAGAAGATTTGATTTCCAACACTCCATCCTTCTATCATTCAATACTATTCCCTGTATGTGAGACATTTTTTGTTTTCAAAGTGATGTATGAAAGAGCATTCAATTCTTCATTCTTCTATCATTTAAAATTATCACCTAAACCGTATCCACAAAAGTCTTTTCAACTTTATTAAATATTACCAAGCCAAAAAAGGTCAAGGCTAAAGTAACCAAACTTACATAGCCCAAGCTTACCCATGTAAAACTTCCCTCTCCTAAGAAGCCTAACCTAAAACCTTCAATAATTGGAGTCATTGGATTGTACTCTATAATCCAAGCATAGTCTGGGTACTTGGTAAGTGCGGTGCTTAAAGGATAAATAACTGTTGTTGCATACATTAATAGCTGTACGCCAAAAGTTACTAAAAATGCTAAATCACGGTATTTGGTGGTCATAGCGGAAATTAACATGCCCAAGCCTAAACCTTGTAAAGCCATTAAAATTACTAAAACCGGAAATAGTAAGATATAAGGGGTAATGGTGAAGTTTGCACCGTTGAAATAATAGATTCCCATTAATAGCAAGAATAAGAGCATTTGTACCCCAAAACGCACTAAGTTTGAAACCACAATACTTAAAGGCATAATTAATCTTGGGAAATAGACTTTACCGAAGATACTGGCATTGTCTTTAAAAACAGTACTTGTTTTGGTTAAGCAGTCGGCGAAATAATTCCAGGCTGTAATGCCGGCCATATAAAATAAGGGCTGTGGTAAGCCATCGGTAGAGATGCCTGCTAAACTGCCAAAAACAAATGTGTAAATAATAGTGGTAAAAAGGGGCTGGATAAAAAACCAAAGAGGGCCTAAAATAGTTTGTTTATAAAAACTCACAAAGTCTCTACGTACTAACAAGCCCAACAAATCCCGATAGCGCCAAACATCTATTAAATGCAGTTCAAATAAATGATTTTGTGGTTTAATCTCTAAATCCCACTTTTCTTCCGCAACGTTTTCCATTTAATTGAGTAATAATGATTCTAAGTTTTTTCTGTATCGAGTATAGCCAAAATTGTCATTTACTTTTTCCATTAACAATTTGGGTTGTGTAGATAAAGGATGATTTTGATAATTTTTTATTGCATTGATTAAAGCTTGCTCATCATTAGGGTTTATCAATGTACCTAACTCGCCATTCACAAGCGCATCAACAGAGCCGTCTAAATTACCTGCAACCACTGGCAATCCACAAGCCATAGCTTCAATAAATACAATTCCAAACCCTTCTTTTTGGCTAGGCATCACAAATAAACTAGCCATACTGAAGTAACTGCTAATTTCTTCATCTGGTACAAAGCCACACAGTTTTACCTCTTCTTTTAAATCGAGTTTCTGAATTAAGGCGTTTACACGCTGATATTCTGGCTCATCGTATTTTCCTAAGATTAAGTATTTGTATTTCTTGCCTTCTTTTTTTAATTGGGCTAAGGCTGATATCACTTTATCATAGCCTTTATATTTTTCTGAGCTTACTAAGCGTGTTAGAGTTACTAAAATACACTCTTCATGATTAATTTGGTGCTTTTCTCTCAATGAGTCAACAATAATAGCTTGTGGCTTGGTAACAAAAAAAGGATCTAAGCTGTTGTGAAATACCACACACTTATGTTGGTCTAATTTGTGGTGATTGACTAAGTTATCTTTAGTGAATTCACTCACAGGCAAAATTAAATCCGCTTGTTTTAAAAATGCTTTTTTAAGAAAACTCTGGTTACCCCAAACCTCTATACCGTGTGCTTGTAATAATATTTTAGTTTTTGGATTTAAAAATTTGATTAATAAGCCTACCAGTGCCATATTGATATGGCTAAACATGACAACATCACATTTTATCCCTTTTTTTACACTTGCATAAATAAATGGGATTAGTTTCCCTTTAAAGCCTTCAAACCTTCTTTTGGTAATATATTTTTCGTCAGGGGCAATATCGTAAAGGCTTTTTGCATGAAAGCGAATTAAATGCTTGGATTGAATATCTGTGCCGGCTTTCATTAAAACTCGATTTACTTTTTCGATACCGCCCGTATGACTAAATGTTTTAAGCGTTAGAAAAAGGGCATCTTTTTGAGGGAGAAAGTTTTCTATCTGTAGCAGAGCGTAACACCTACTCCAATGCAGTTTATTGTTTAAAAACAGTTTTCCCAATTTAGCTACCTGCTTATTGGAGTGTGTTGCAATTTTATTAATATCTGGGTGAGATTTATTCCAATCCTGAAAAGGAAAGGTAAATCCCATTTTTTTACGTTGATAAATTTCTTTGGGTAGAATTTCTTTGAAAGAGTTCACCAATAACGCCTTAGGCAGATCCCCCTTGAATTTAATCGCTGGGGAAATCTGATGCACTAGTTTTAAGAAATCTTTATCTAAAAAAGGAACCCTAACCTCAACACCATGTTGCATACTCATGTAATCGGTGTCACGCAATAACTGGGAGCGCATATATATATTCTGTTCTAACCAGCTTACATAGTTTTTAGGTGCAATTTTGTTTCGAGGACTATTATATTTAAGGTTTCCTAGGGCTTCATGAATTTCACCTTCGGTAGAATCTAATAATTTACTGATGGTTTTTGGGGTATAAAAACCTCGCAGAAACAGATAATCAGCATAAGTACGTTCTTCCTTTAAGAAAAGGAGTTTTTTTAATTTATCGTCATTTAGGTGGTCGGCGATGTTGAAAATCCGGAGCGGTAATTTTCTTAAGGCGATAGCGGTATCAATCCTTTTAAAGGAAGGGTAACCGCCGAAAAGTTCGTCACCACCTAAACCAGAAAGCACTGCTTTTAACCCATTTTGCTTAGCACATCTAGAAATAAACCAAGAGTTAACCGCGTCATTACTAGGCTGATCAAAAGAAATTTGTAACTGGGGGAGGGCCTCTAAATATTCATTTTTAGTGATGATATAATGTGTGTGATTGCTGTTTATTTTTTTTTGTATGATTTTTTGGAAGTACGATTCATCATAAGCGTTTTCATTAAAACTGACAGACAAAGTTTGTATTTGCTGTGTAGAGTTTTGAGCAGCCAATAAAGAGATAATGCTACTATCTATACCCCCACTTAAAAACACGCCAATAGGTGCGTCAGAAATAAGGTGTCTTTTTACTGCACTGCTTAAGGTAGAGTTGATGAGTTGATGAACTTCTTTTTCATCAGTTAAATTGGAACTGAACTTGAGTTCTTCAAAAGTTTCAGCTTCTGTTTGATGAGTGAGCAAATCATAAGTCAGCACCGTACCTGGAGCTAAAGACTTTACATTTTTTAAAGTAGTATAAGGCTCAGGTATAAAACCGAAAGACAAAAAATAAATTTTCCAATTTGGATCTTCTTCAATGATTAGTCCAGATGCCGCAAAGGCCTTTACTTCGCTAGCAAAGATAAATTGATTCTTTTGATGGTAGTAGTATAGAGGCTTAATACCTGCTACATCTCTGGCAAGAATTAATTTTTTGGTACGTTGATCATAAATTGCAATAGAAAACATACCATTAAACAGCTGAAAGCATTTGTTGCCCCAAGCTGCATAAGCATGTAAAATAACTTCCGTATCAGAATGGCTTTGAAATTGATGCCCTAAAGCAATTAAATCATTGCGTATTTCTTGGTAATTATAAATTTCACCATTGAAACTGAGGCATAAATGCTGATAAGCCATGGGCTGATGACCAGCTTTACTCAAATCGATTAGAGATAAACGGCGATGACCTAGTGCTAAATGAACCTCATCATCTACAAAATAACCTTCACCATCTGGCCCACCATGTGCTTGCAAATCACACATTTTTTTAATGTTGTGATGGAGGGTGTCTTTCAAGAAAAAAGGATGGACAATTCCAGCAATTCTACACATGGGTTAAAGTTGAAAGTATAAAGTCGAAAGTAAAAAGACTGCCACGATTATAGAAAGTATAATTTTTTTTAATTCAATTATTTAGCCTTGTGCTTTTAGCCTTCAGCTTTCTGCCTTTAGCTGTTTTTCTTCTTTTTGAAATGGTATTTGATTTGGCCTACTAAGTTCCACCAGCTTGGTTTAACGTCATCATAATAACCGTAACCGTAATAACCACTATAATCTGCATAATAGTAATAGCTTTCATAATAGCTATTTGCATAATTGGTGCTGTAATACCTACTGTATAAGGAGTCGTTACTAAATGCATTCAGGATAATGACCATATTAGAAAGACCAAATTCTCTGCTTAGTTTATTTGGGATGGTGGATGCACCAACTCTAGAAACTCCAGAACGAATTACAAAAATATTGATGTCTGATTGCCTTATTAAAGGAACCGAATCGGAAACTAAGCCTACAGGTGCAGTATCAATTAGCACATAGTCGTATTTAGTAGATAAATAATCGACTAAAACTTTCATTCTTTCTGATTGTATCAGTTCTGAAGGGTTTGGCGGGTTAGGACCGGAAGGAATGAAGTCTAAGCCTTCCACATGGGTTTGTAGCAATACATCTTCAATTTGATGCTGGTTGGCCAAATAAGTACTCAAGCCTTTGTCGTTATCCACCTCAAAAGCCTTGTGCATTTTAGACTTACGTAAATCTGCTGCGATAATCACTACCTTTTTATCAATTAGCGATAGCGTACTGGCTAAGTTGATGGTCATAAAGGACTTACCTTCACCTGAAATTTCTGAGGTAATACAAATTACTTTGGAGTTTTTTTCGGAAGCCAAGAAACTTAAATTAGTTCGGACCGATCGGATGGATTCAGCGAAAACTGATTTGGGTTTTTCTAAAGAAAGTACTTGTTTATTGGATTTGTCTAGTTTGGTAGGGAAAGTTTTTACTACCCCAATAATTGGCATATTGGTAAGCGACTCTACTGTCTCCTTATCATATACATAAGGGTTAATTACACGTACCAAAACAATTACACCAAGACTGAGGATGATGCCGATTAATAAAGCGGAAGAATAAATTCTGGCTTTTTGAGGTTCAACTAATTGGTAAGAAAGAGGAGCTTCGTTTACAATACTAACGCCTGAGGAAATCGCTGACAAGGCGATTTCAGACTCCAATTTTCGTTCTGACAGAAAGGAATATACTTTTTCGTTAATGTCGTAAGTGCGTTGTAGATTGATAAGGCTTTGCTCAACTCCTGGAACAACTGAGAGGTTTTCGTCTGCGCTTCGTATCTCTTTTTCAAGGTTTGCAATGTATTTGTTTTGCCTTTCTCTAAAGCTTTTTATGTTGCGTATAATAGCCTCTTTAATTTCGAAAATTTGACGATCCAGCTCAATAATAGGATTTGATTTTTCATTATAGGTTACCAATTTGCCAGAGCGTTCAATCAATAATTCATTTAATTTAGTGATTAATCCTTTTAGAAAAGCACCAGTTTCTCCCTCGATATTAAAATTTAGGTAAACTTTATCTTGATTGTTCTTAATTTGCTGTTCAAATATATCCAGATTGATGTTTTGGGTTTTAAAACCAATTAATTGTTCTTGATAGTTTGTTAATCTTTTTTCTCGGGATTGAGTGAAAGAATTTATTGTAGCAACTTTGTTTTCAACTTTATAGTCTTTTAATTTGTTTTGAGAAGCTTTTAACTCATCAGACATGATTTTCAACTGTGAGTTGATGAAGCCAATAGTGGCATTTGCACCCTGACTTTTATTTTGCTCATCTAAAAATACATATTCTTTCATGATTGAGTTAACAATATCTTTAGCGAAGTATGGGTTTTCATCCACATGACTCAACTGCATGATATTGGTGTTCTTGCCTAACTCCCTGATAGAGAGTGACTTTAGCACTCTTCCTAATAAGTCTTCCCGATGATTGACTTTAAAAAAATAGTCAGCAAAATCTGCTTTGAAGGAGTCTTCAATGACCATTGTGTAGCCTTGAAAAGTGAATAGTTCCCCAAAGTTTTTTTTAATACTTAAGTTTTGATTTTCGTCTTTAATACTAAGGGTGAAGGATTTTTTGTCAATCTTTTTAAAAAGATAAGTTCCTCTATGTCGTTGTAAGCTATCTTCCTTAATTATTTTCACCTCAAAAGGTTTATAAGGATACATTTCTTTAGTTCGGAAACGACCAACTATATAGTAGGATACTCTATAATCCAATCTGGCTATTGCATTTGTAATTAAAGCATGAGACCTAATAACATAACCCTCCGCCTCAATTGTTTTCCCTGCACCACCAACTCCACCTTTAAATAAACTAGAAATCTCTGTATTACTTTTCTCCAATTTCATTGAAGAGGAGGTGATAAAAGTCTGCGGTGTAAACCAGAGGTAAATATATGCGGAAATTATACAGACAGCTAGAGTTGAAGCCACCCAATACCATCTACTCCATAAAATTTTAAATATCTTGATATAATCAATCTCTTGATTGATTTGCATATCTTTTTCCTTATTTTGATCTAAATCCATAAAGGCTATTTGATATTTCTAATGATAAGGTAAGTATTTAAAGCAAGAATTGCTATGGATGCAAGTGCATTAATAGGTAAAATGTTTTTTGATATCACTGCAAGCTTATTTTGTTCGGCAATAATGATATCACCATCTTGTAAAATCAATTTTGGGCTAGATAAAGTGTTAACTTTCGACAAATCAGCGATAATCAATTCGGGGTTATTCCTATTACCTCGTATAATTCTAATTTTTTTTATGTTTGCTTCGTCAGAAACGCCACCGGCAACCCCTATCATGTCTACTAGGTCAGTTTTTTGATTTTCTAACATGAAATTTCCCTCGCTATTAAATGCTCCCAGCATAGTTACTTTTAGGCTATTAATAGTTAACTCAATGATAGGATCCTTAAACAAAGCTTCGCCATATAATTTTTGTATTTTATCTGTAGCCTGTTGTTTATTTAAGCCGACTATACTTACGTTTCCAAGTGCAGGTAAAACAATTTCACCGTTTTGATTTACTTCATAGTTGATTCTTAAATCTCCTGTTGATCCAGATCTTGCACCTAAAAGCTCCGGATCTTGCAGGTTTTTAATGATAATTTTATCAAAGGGCTTAATTCTATATTCAGAATAAGTGCTCTGATTATTAAATACTGCTACTGTTTTTAGCGTGTCGGAATTGAAACTTTTTGGGTATTGTAAAATCCGGGAGGAATTTTTATAACTACAAGAACTCATTAAAACCACCGCCAGTAACCAAAAAAATGAAAGATTTTTCAAGCGGTAAATATTACCATTCATAAGCATATCTATTTCAGCTTCAATTATTAAAGCCATTTTGTTGCAATAATACCCAAAATTTTCAGAAACATAAGTAAAAGAGTGTATAAAAACACGCTATACTTATCCATACGTCGGCTTTAGACTGCTGTAATTAATGTGTTTTTAGCGTTTATCAACAACCTATGCCACATCAAACCTCTGTCGATATAAAACAAATGCAAACCATCCTTCAATCCGCCAATTATCTCCCTTTAAATTTTATCTTTGCAAATGATTAAATCTATGACTGGCTACGGTGCCAGTGTTACAGACCTCGCCAACGGCAAATACACTGTTGAACTCAAATCTCTAAACAGCAAATTTCTAGAGCTAAATATTAAGCTGCCCAAAGCATTTTCAGATAAAGAATTTTTTCTTAGAAATGAATGTAGCAAGTTATTGGAGCGTGGAAAAGTAATGTTAAGCATTAGTGCTGATGTTACCGATGCAGGTTCAAAAGCGGCTACTATTAATAAAGATTTATTTGCGCATTATTATGCGGAACTAAAATCCATAGCGCAAGCCACTGGCGCTGAAGCAAACAACTTAATGCCTGTTGTTTTAAATTTACCAGAAGTAGTAAAATACGATGAAAGCTCGGTTTCTGAGGATGAATGGAAACTGATGTTGAGTACTTTTTATAAGGCTATAGATGCTTTCCAGCAATTTAGAGCTGATGAAGGTGCCGTTTTAGAGAATGACCTTACAAGCCGTATCAACAATATTTTGAACTTTATGGCTTTGGTAGAACGTGACGAGCCTAATCGTGTGCCCGCTATCAAAGAGAAATTAAACACCATGCTAGCCGAGGCTGTTGGTAAAGAAAACGTAGACCAAAACAGGTTAGAGCAAGAGCTGATTTACTACATAGATAAATTGGACATTACCGAAGAAAAAGTTCGTTTAAAAAGTCATTGCAACTATTTTAACGAGACGCTTAAAAATAAAGACGCTAACGGTAAAAAATTAGGTTTTATATCTCAAGAAATTGGTAGGGAAATTAACACCATGGGCTCTAAAGCAAACGACGCTAATATTCAACGCTATGTAGTGGGTATGAAAGAAGAGCTCGAAAAAATTAAAGAACAATTATTAAACGTTTTGTAATAAAGCTAAAAGCTTAGTTGCAAAGCAAATGCTTTCAGCCTTCAGCTTTTAGCCTTCAGCTTTTATAAGAATGCAAGGTAAATTAATTATATTTTCTGCTCCATCTGGCGCAGGCAAAACCACCATCGTACAACACCTGTTAAAAACCTTTCCGGGTAAAATTGCTTTTTCCATATCGGCAACTACCAGAGAGTCTCGCGGAGTTGAACAAAACGAAAAAGACTATTATTTTATTTCTAAAGAAGAGTTTCTACATAAAGTTGCCAAGCATGAGTTTGCCGAGTTTGAAGAAGTTTACTCAGGTACTTTTTATGGTACTTTAAAAAGTGAGATACAACGTATTTGGGACAGCGGAAAAACCGTAATCTTTGACCTGGACGTTGAAGGTGGCTTACGTTTAAAAGAAAAATACGGCGAAAATGCACTGGCTATTTTTGTACAGCCTCCATCATTAGAAGTATTAATTGAACGCTTAACCGGCAGAGGAACCGAAAGCGTAGAAAAAGTACAAGAACGCATAAATAAAGCTGGCAAAGAATTAAGCTACGCCCCAAAATTTGACGTCATACTGCAGAACAACGATTTAAGTATTGCTTGCGCCAATGCGGAAGAACTACTTTTAAACTTTACAGAGAAAAAAGCTTAGCATTATTTTCTGTAAATTACCTTTTCTTAAAGCCATATTTACAATGCATAAAAGTTTTAACTTCTTTAGATTTCTGCTTGCATTTTTGTGTGTTTTGCCTTTTCCTTTACTTGCGCAAAACCTTCAGGATTCAGTTTTAAAGCTTATTGCATCTCCCGATAAAAAAGTAACGGAGTTAACAGACACCAGCTTTAACTCTCTGTTAAAAAGACTTGACTTTTATGCGGATAGGTTTAACACCATTAACAGTCAACTTAATAAAGGTTTTGATACGGTAGAGATTTCCACCCTATTACCAAGTATAGAAACAAGGCTAAAAGAAACAAAGGTTTATTCTTTAAGTGACCGCCTGTTGACTTTAAGGTACCTGTCTACTTTTCAAGATTATTTTGCAACCTCGCAAAAACAACTGAATAATTGGGATCAGCAGCTAACTACCTATAATACCGATCTTATAAAAATGCAGGAGACCATCTGTGGCTTAACCACAGACTCTGTTTTTAAATATCTCCCCGCAGATTCTGCCCTGAGAAGTCGCTTTTTTACAAGATTGAATGCTTTAGGACCGAAATGGCATAAACTGGATTCCGTCAGTAACCATGCAATATTAAAAATAGGTATTCTACAAAGTCGGGTTTCTTCTGCAGAGTTAGACCTAATAGATTTTAATGAGCAGGTTACCCAGGGCCTGCAAAAGCTCAGCTCAAAAACTTTTGAGAAAGAATATCCTTACCTATGGCAGGTTAAAATCAATGGTTTTTTTAGCGAAGTTAAAACTGGTATCCTAAAAGCAACTCATTTTAATTTAAGGATTCTTTGGTATTACCTACAGTATAGCTACAAAGTTCATATCATCAATGTCTGCCTTTTTCTACTACTTTACACTTGGCTCTCTAAAAGTAGAAATACCCTTTTAAAAGAAAATAGAGACGCCTTAAGTGTATTTAAACATGCTTTACTGACCTCAAAATATCCAGTAATTGGCGCTTTAACAGTTACATTGACCCTTGGCTCTTTTTTTTATTATCACCCTCCAATAGTATTGAGCCAAATTTACCTGATACTGCTGATGATTTGTATCGCAATACTCATTAAACAAGCGTATCGCGAGTTTTTCTATACCTGGTTAATACTTACTGGTTTTGTGATTAGTTACGCTATAAGCAATTTATTCTTTGAAGTATTTGCTGCTGAACGAATTGTTTTCTTTTTAGTCACCTGTTTACTCGCCTTATTCTCTTGGTCTGTTTATAAAAAGCATAAGGCAAGTCTTTCTGAGAAATATAAATTTACAAAGCATTACTTAGCCTATATCTATTTTGGACTGTTGATAGTAGGTATAGTGGCAAATCTTTTTGGGAGATACAGTCTAGCAAAAACCACTGCTATTGCCGCTATTTTCACATTAGTAGAAGGGATATCTCTGGTGCTTTTTGTTCAGATTATCACAGAAGGCATTTACCTACAAATGGAGGTGGGTAAAATACATATCAACAGAGTTTCATCTTATTTAGACTTTAAAAATCTCAAAAACAAAATTGGTAAGCTATTAAAACTACTGGCGGGCCTTTTAATATTGGTGTTTTTCACTCAGAACCTCAATATATTTGATCATATTTTTGAAGTTTCCAAAGCATTTTTTAGCGAAAAGCGAGAAATTGGAAATACCAGCTTTACCTTCGGTCGTCTTTCACTGTTTGTAATCATCATTTACCTATCAACGGTAATTGCACAAGTAATAAGCTACTTTTTTGAATTTGCTGACCAGCAAACTGCAGGGGTTTCACGTAAAGGAAAATACAGCTCTTCAATTTTATTAGTTCGCTTAAGCATCTGGATTGTAGGCTTTTTGATTGCCATTGCAGCATCCGGAATACCCATGGATAAAATAACTATCATAATAGGTGCATTAGGGGTAGGTATTGGTTTCGGTTTACAAAATATTGTAAACAATGTAGTTTCCGGCTTAGTGATGGTATTTGAGAAACCCATACAAGTGGGCGATTTAATAGAAGTGGGTGGAAAAACCGGAACCGTACGTTCAATGGGAATCAGAGCAAGTAAAATCCTCACTTTTGAAGGTTCGGAAGTTATTGTTCCCAATGGAGACCTTTTATCGCAAAACTTAATCAATTGGACTTTAAGCAATACCCATAAACGTATATCTATAGAAGTTGGGATAGGTTATGGCAGTGACATAGATAAAGTGAAAGCTATATTTAGCACTATCTTAGAAAACAATAAAGATGTTATGAAAACACCTGCTCCATTGGTCTTATTAGATGGCTTTGGAGAGAGTTCGGTAGATTTTCGGATACTTTGTTGGGTAGGCGATATTGATAACTGGGTAGTGATTAAAAGTGTGCTGATGAGTGATATTTTTGAAGCGTTTTACAAAAGTGGGATAGAAATTCCGTTTCCTAAACGGGATGTGAATCTTTATATCAAAGAAAATAAAGGTTTTGATTTCAAAGATAAACCTGCAAACAAAAACAAGGAGGAAGAAAATTGAAAATAGGATTGCTTTTTGGGTCTTTTAACCCTATACATACCGGGCATTTAATTATTGCCAATTACTTAGCTAACCATACGGATTTGGATAAAGTTTGGTTAATGGTTTCCCCTCATAATCCTCTAAAAGAAAAAAAGGATTTAATTCAGGTGTATGACCGTTTAGAAATGGCAAAAATTGCCACAGAAGATGCCCAAAATATTTCTGTAAGTGATATTGAGTTAAAACTACCACAGCCTTCATACACTGTTGATACCTTAACGCATTTACACGAGTTATACCCAGAGCATGAGTTTAATTTAATTATGGGTGCTGATAATTTAAAAACCTTGAAAAAGTGGAAGAACTATGAGCTCATCTTAAGAGATTACCACATTTATGTTTATCCACGTCCCGGCTCAGAAAACATTGAGCTTGCAAATCATCCAGCAGTAACCATCACCAAAACTCCGTTGATGGAGATTTCCTCCACTTTTATCAGAAAATCTATAGTTGCCGGCAAGAGTGTGAAGTATTTTCTACCTGATGAAGTAATTGCCTTTATAGAGAGTAAAAGCTTGTATAGGTAAATTAGTCTACTTTAAATCTTTCTGGAGAGAAAAGCGATCAGCCTTACGATTTTCAAATAACCGTAAGGCCGATGCTGAAATTATTTCTTTGTTATTTTTGGGTCAGAGATAAAGTCGGTAGTGATTTTTATAGCTTCATCCTGAATAAAATCAAAATTATCTTCTTTCACTTTCTCGTCTTTTTTACTGATTGCAGGCAAGCCTCTGCTTATTCTACGCTCATTTTCACGTTTTAAGTTTTTCTCTTCTAATTCATCACGTTGTTTTTTAAGCGCAACTTCATTCAGTGGTAAAGAAACATCTACATTCCGTTTTTCAAACTCAGCGATGTCCTGTAAAAGGTAAGCGAATTCTTTACTATTCTTCATTCTCGCATTATGTTTTGCATCTAATTCAGCAATTGTATTGCTTAAATCAGCAACCTTAACATACTTGCTACTGGCAATTTCATCCCAAGGTAATGCAGATTTCTCTGAACTTTCTCCATACTTATCTGCTGGAAAAACTGTGGGGAACTCAATATCTGGTGTAACCCCTTTATGTTGCGTAGAACTACCGCTAATGCGGTAAAACTTAGCCATTGTTAAATTAATCTGATCATTTTTATCTGAAAAAGCAGGATTAACCCTCTTCATCGCTATTGCAGACTGTACCGTTCCTTTACCGTAGGTGGTGTTTCCGATAATCACTCCGCGACCGTAATCCTGTATAGCTCCTGCAAAAATTTCTGATGCTGAGGCACTAAATCTATCAATCATTACAGTTAATGGGCCGTCCCAAAAAATAGTTGGGTCTTCATCACTATCAACGTCTACTTTTCCTCTATAACTTTTGGTTTGCACTACCGGACCCGTTTTAATAAACAAACCAGTAAGGTCAATTGCTTCAGTTAAAGAACCTCCACCATTTCCTCTTAAATCAATAATTACCCCATCCACTTTTTCTAGTTTCAAAGAATCTAAAACGGCTTTAACATCTCTAGTTGTTGATTTATAATTAGGGTTTCCTTTTTGCATTTCTGCCCAGTCAGCATAAAATGCAGGGATTTCTATAATACCGTATTTGTACGTTTTACCCCCTTCTGTATGGGTTTTTATTTGTTTTTTAACAGATTGATCTTCTAGGATAATCTTCTCACGAACCATGGTCACAATTTTTGGTTTGCTAGATAAATCTTGACCCTTAGATAAAATCTTTAGACGTACAGTAGTCCCTTTCTTTCCTCTAATCAATTCAATTGCATTGTCTAAACGCCAGCCCACAACATCCACAAAATCATCATTGCCTTGTGCAACTCCAGTAATTTTATCATCAATAAATAATTGCTTGCTTTTGCCTGCTGGCCCTCCTGTAATTACACTTTTGATGGTGACAAATTCGTTTTCTGAGGCCAGGGTAGCGCCAATCCCCTCTAAAGACCTTGCCATGTCAATATTAAAATTGGCTGCATTAGCAGGATTAAAATAACCTGTATGCGGATCAACAGCATCAGTAAATGCAGTCATAAAAATCTGAAAAGCATCCTGATTATTTATCTTATTTGATTGTGACAGTAGGTTATCATACCTCTTCTTTAAAGATGCTCTTATTGCAGAGTCTTTTTGAGTCGCAAGCTTTAGGTTTAAGTAATCATACTTTACTTTATTTCTCCAAGATTCATCACTTTCTTGCTGATTTTTAAACCAAGGTAAATCCTCCCTATTATAAACGTAAACATCGTCCTTGGTAAAATCGAATTTACCATTCTCTAACTGATTAAGTGAATAAGTGATTTTCTCGTTATAACGCTTTTGATAAGTGTTAAACATAAAAAATGCAGTGCTTAAGTCTCCATTATTTAAATCATTATCAAAGGTGTTTCTGTATTGCTCAAAGGTTTTAATGTCTGAGGCTAAGAAATAACTCTTATTTCCATCCATTTGGTTAAGGTAATTATCAAAGATGATACTACTTATGGAATCATTTAACGTTACTTTCTTATAACTTACCGTGGCCAGTAAATCGGCGATCTCTTTGGCCACCTTCTCTTGGCGAGGGTCGGGTTTCAAATTGTTTGACCCAGGTACATCAATATCAATAATGCGTGGCTCAGCACTACAAGCAACTGCAGCGACTATAAATAAACCTAAAAAAACTCTTTTTAACATGCGTTTTACTTTTTCAAACTCTATACTCACAGGTAGACTAACGTATTTGTATGGAAAATATGTATTTAACAATAAAAAAAAGACAGAATCTACCGTCTCTTTCTAAAGCAAGTTTACGTATAAAAATTTTTAAATAAATAACTACCCCAAATTTTGTTGGGGATACCTATACAATCTTACACTTTAACGAAATAACAAGTGACCTTTTCACGCAACTGAGTGATGCGCTTTGGGGAGCAGTATGTTTTTTAAAGAATGGGAACTAATACTTCCAGTAAATATTGTACAACACACATTTGTCCCAATCACTCATTACGGGGGTTAAGTCTAACTGCACAAAATGTCTTTTAAAGGCAACAATAGCGGCTGGTAAATCGCGAGTATCATAACCAATTCTGCGTAAAGCATTTTCTACGTCAAAATGTGCTGGCGGAAGGTTGCTTGGGATATCATACCATAATCCAAAACCAGCATCTGCCAGTTTTTTCCATGGGAATAAAACACTAGGGTCTGATTTTCTTTTAGGAGCTATATCTCCATGACCTATAAAATTGGATACCGGTATTTTGTGGGTTTCTTTAAGCTTTGCTAATAAAATCAACAAACTGTTGATCTGTTGATCACTGAAAGGCTCGAATCCATTATTGTCAAGCTCAATACCGATAGAGCAGGAATTCATATCAAATCCGTTTCCCCACCTGCCGTTTCCAGCATGCCAAGCTCTTAAATCATCACTTAACATCTGTATAACTTCTCCCTCTCTACCCACTACATAATGTGCGCTTACTTGTGTACGCTCTAAAGTAAATGTTTTAAGTGTTTGATTTACTGAATCTTGTGCGGTATGATGAATGATTACAAAATCAGGTTTACGGCTACCAAAGTTTACGGTAGGCACAAAAGATGTTTTTAAGGCATTGCCTAATGTATCGTAAAGCGCTGGAGCTTGATGGGTATCAATCTTTGCAATTACCTCTTTTACTTTTTCTTCTTGAATCTTTTTTGCCTGTTGATAAGGCTTTGGAGAACAACTTGCCAAAAAGGCAACAAATAGCAGAAGAAGAGAGCGTGACAACATATTGAAAGTTTAATTTATCGCAAAGTAAATTAAAATCATTCTTATACACGAATATTTAATTGTCAAATACCAAATAGTTAGACTTCTATTTTTTAGGATTAATTAGTTTAAGGATTAACTTTAGAAAACACGAATCCAGCTACAATAGACTGCATTATCCCATAGGCAAACCAGCTAGATACAGTGGTAATGGTAATATCTAAAGAGCTAAATGTAATCCACATTACGGGCAATAGCGCAACTGTTGCGTAAACGAAGGCAAACTCAAACACTCTTAAGAAGAATGTATCACTAAACACTCCTTTAAATCTATCCCAAAACCAGGATAGCGCAAAACTAATGATGAAAGGGTGCATATAGAACATGAGGTCTCTGCTCCCGTCAGAATTAAATAATGGACTATTATACTCTATAAATAAGGACGGAAAGAATCTTACAGAAAGGTACAACCCTCCGTAACTTACAATAAATAATACAGCGCCGGCAAGTAGCCCAGATAATGCAATTTTTTTCATCTGTTTAGGGGATTGATAGTTGTTTGATTTTAACCGTTTACTCATTTCTTTTATGCTTAAAAATATATAGGCCTAGTTCAAAACTTTCAGTTGTAAATTGAACTCAATGTCGAGTTCATTATTTGTTTCAATCATTCCACCTAATTTTCTTGGAGGGATGATTTTAAAATCAGAGAAATTGACTCTTTGTGTACCTACCAACATCAAAGAATTAGTGGAGGATGCTATAAACTTATAATTAACATCAAACTGCTTGGTTACACCAGCTAGCTCTATGTTCACCTTTCCGTTAAGTTTTCCGGTCTCCTCTTTAAAGTTAGGATACCTATCGAAACTCAAGAAATTAATGGTGAGATGGGGGAATGTTTTGACTTTTAAAGTTTTCCTTAAATCGGCTGTCATCACTGGGTTACGGCAATCAAATTTACTTACGCCTAGTTCCATCTTTCCAGAAATCTTTACCCCTTCATTATTTCCGCCTCTATATATGGTTAATGTATCCGGTTTGTAATAGTTAGCTATCGTACATTCAAACTTATTGATGTTTGTACTGCCGGTAACTTTTAAAAAACAACTTTTGTTAATTACCCACTTAGTAGGGCTGGGCAATTGAAAACTACAAGCAAAAAATGCAAATAAGCAAAGTAATAAAAGAGTTGGTCTTGCGCTCATGCCCATTTTTTGATTAAATTAAAAATCGGGATGAGTGTATACCCATCCCGATTTTAAGGTTTTTTTATTTAGAATCCTACTACTGCTTGAATTACGTAGCCATGGAATTTACCACCATTTCTTACATCTGTTGCAGCAAAATCATTGTATTTCTGGTCAGAATATTCTGCTTTCAATAAAATGTTTTGAGTTAAAAACCAACCAGCAGAGAAAGAAGTTCTATCAACAGATACATCAGTTGTCATGCCGGCTAATTTTGCAGTTACAGTGTTATATCTTGCACCTACAAATAGGTTTTCTGATGTACCAAAACGGTAAACACCTTCTATTGCTGTTTGATTAGCTTTTCTCATATCAGTTTCAGTTTTGCTTCTTCCTTCAGCGAATTCGTAAGTGCCAAATAATTCTAAACCAGATACTTTAACAAATGCGTTTAATTGTGCTGTATTTATTTTTTTAGAGAAACCTGGGTTAAAACGGCCTGAGAAAGCATTACCATCTGTAGTGGCACCAACTTTTTCCATTGCATAGAAGTAATTAGAACCAGTACGGTCTCCTCCAAATAAAGTACTACTTCCAGAGCTGTTATTGGTATAATAAGAACCAGCTAAACGTACTCTTACTTTTTCTTGTAGTTGTTTGTCAAATATACCTTTAAAATAGAATGAAGGAGATTTGTGAATGTTTGCATCTTGTGTTGTAGGTGCAAGTTCGGCAACATTTCCTTTAATCATTCCGTTAGAAACACCAACCATACCTGTAAAACCATTTTTGCTTAAATAAACTTCTCCACCAATTTCGGTAGCAAATTCATCCATAATATAGTTCTCTACAAAAGGATTGTAAATGGTTCCACCACCATCAGAACGTCTGAAATGTTGATCGCCATAGTTAATTTCCATGTGACCGATTTTAACAGTCGCAATTTTCATGATGTTATCCCAAAATTCACCTTTAAATGGAAGTTTGTCAAATTGGATATAACCACCTTTTACCCAAGTTTCGTTATGGTGACGAGAAGAAAGATAACTGGTTAAGTTTAAACGAATACCGTCTGCTAACTGAACATCCATGAATAAATTGGCATTGGCTGTGTTAAAGCCAGGAGTCATTTTGAATAATTCGTTAGCCGGGATAGTGGTAGTGTTTTCGTGTTTTAAATTTTGGAAAGACTGTGTGAAACCAGCACCAAATTTAACTTTTAAGCCATTAAATACGGCATTAGAATCTTTAGGGGCTTCAAATACATTAATTCCTGATTGATCGTATGGGCGTAAATTAGCAACTTGTGTTTGTGCATTTGCCATTTGTGTACCGAAAAGCAATGCGATTGCTGATACGGTTAAGGTTTTTAGTTTAGTTTTCATTTTCTTGTGGGTTAGTATTATTTATAAGTTTTGATGTTATTTTTTAAGTTTTAATGCAATGTTTATGGTTAAATCATCGCCAGTTTTAAGTGCACCCATCATAAATGAAGGAGCTTTTATTTTAAAGTCACTCATTTTTATGGCTTTCGAGCCTTTAAAAAGGACGCTTTCATCAGAGCCCACGGTGTAGTTAGCCTGTAAGGTAATTGCTTTTGTAACTCCGGAAATGGTTAGGTTTCCTGTCACTTTAACTACTTTTTGAGCTTCAATTACGGTTGCATTTGTAAGTGTAAAAGTCATTTTACTATAACTTTCTTCATTTAATGCTTTATAAGCCCTTGAGTCCATTAAGCTTTCCTTACTCTTTAAGTTTTGTACAGGAAGTGTAAAGGTTAAAGCGTTGATGTCTTTTAATTGTCCATTTGCAACTGTTAGTTTTGCATCGCAAGAAAACTTACTAGCGGTCATTACCCAGTCGTGTATATTTGATGTCCCATCTACAGTAATCTGTGAGCCCGGTGCAATTATATAGTTTGATTGAGCTTTTACATTTTGGCTGGTTAAACCTGTGATAATTAAAAATACCGCTACGCACATTAGTGTAAAAGATGTTTTTATCGCTTGACCATTTTTGAACCTTTTCATATCGCTTTTATTTATATTCATATCCTGTTTATACAGGCAAAGATATGTTGCCCTTATGAGCTAAAGAGTGACTACTGTACCGAATAAAAGTGATCTTGGCTACTTATTTATAGATTAAAGTAAAAGATTAGGGTATTA
This sequence comes from Pelobium sp., assembly GCA_037968815.1. Classification (GTDB taxonomy): domain Bacteria; phylum Bacteroidota; class Bacteroidia; order Sphingobacteriales; family Sphingobacteriaceae; genus Pseudopedobacter. Next base: position 59,498 of record JBBKWF010000004.1, read on the forward strand.
TATACTTGCAACCTTAATAAAGCAGGGACTAACTCTGTTTAATTAATAGTTTTGTTTCCAGCTGTTTAAATCAGATTAACTTATAACAGGCTGTAAGCATTAACCAAGAGGGATAAATGCGATTATGCTATTTTCCAATTATTAGCTGTAACTTTGCAAAAAAATAAGGTTTGCCTTTTCAAAATGTTGATATGTGCTTTTCCTTAGAAAAAATATATATGACATTTTCAGAATTAGAATTAATTGAGCCTATTCAAAAAGCGCTTCAGAACCAGGGATACACAAATCCTACACCTATACAAGCGCAGGCAATCCCACTACTTTTACAAGAAAGAGATTTACTAGGTTGTGCACAAACCGGAACTGGTAAAACAGCCGCATTTGCTATTCCTATATTACAGTTACTGCATAAACAAGGTCCTCAGCAAAAAGGATCTAGAAGAATTAAAGCGCTAATTGTTACACCTACGCGTGAACTGGCTATACAAATTGGAGAAAGTTTTGCCGATTATGGTAAAAATCTTCACCTTACGCATACCGTAGTTTTTGGTGGTGTGGGACAAAAAGCACAAACAGATGTTTTGCAAAAAGGGGTTGATATTTTAGTAGCTACTCCAGGTAGACTGTTGGATTTAATTAACCAACGCTTTATTAGCTTAAGAGACATCAACTTTTTTGTATTAGATGAAGCTGATAGAATGCTAGACATGGGTTTTATCCATGATGTGAAAAAACTGATTGCGTTATTGCCTGCAAAAAGACAGTCTTTGTTTTTTTCAGCAACTATGCCACCGGCAATTACCAAGCTAGCTAACACTATTTTAAATAATCCGGTTAGGGTTGAAGTAACACCAGTTTCATCTACTGCAGATACCATTAACCAGTTTTTATATTACGTAGATAAAAACAATAAAAATGGGCTTTTGCTTCATATTTTAGAAGATAAAAACATTAAAACCGCATTGGTTTTTACCCGTACCAAACATGGTGCTGATAAGGTGGTTAAGGTGCTGAATGCAAAAGGAATAAAATCTGCTGCCATTCACGGAAACAAATCGCAGAATGCCAGACAAAATGCTTTAGCCCAATTTAAAGACCAAACACTTAGGGTTTTAGTAGCTACAGATATTGCTGCCCGTGGTATTGATATTGATGAGTTGGCTTACGTAATTAATTACGAAATCCCGAACATCTCCGAAACTTACGTACATAGAATTGGACGTACGGGTAGAGCTGGTGCAAACGGTACAGCACTTTCTTTTTGCGATGCTGAAGAGAAAGCTTTCCTAAAAGACATTCATAAATTGATTAATAAAAACATTCCTGTTATAGAGGATCATCCGTTTCCTTATACTGGAGCTAGACCAGAAAAATCTGCTGACGACCGCCAACGTGGTGGAAGAGGTGGTTCTTCGCAAGGTGGTAATAGATCTGGTGGAGATAGCAGACAAGCTTCGGGTAATTCAAGAAGGGGAGATTCGCAAGAAAAACCTGCTGGTGGAAGTAGTAGACCACCAAAGAAATACTTTAAACAGAAAGCAAATAGATAACAATAAAAAAACCGACTTTAAGTCGGTTTTTTTGTTTCATAATAGAAGTGTTTTATTGCAGATTATTCTTAATCTGCTAAAGGGATAAAAGTCAAAACTTAGGCCTCGTTGCAGACGAAAGCTATCAAAGCCATATTGTATTATCTAATAAACTTCAATGATTTACTTTGCTTATCGGTTTTAACATTAACCACGTACACTCCAGGCTTTAGGGAATGCACAGCTATTTCAAACTGGTTTTGCCCTTTAAGTAAATGAACTTTCTCGTTTACATATTTCCTTCCTGACACATCATAAACAGAGATAATAGCATTATTATCTTCTTCTTCATTCGTATTTACTACTATACGATTTTCTGCAACGAAAAGCTGTAACCCAGAGTTTGAAATATTATTTTTTACTGCAATTGGGTCGTATAGCTTAAAGTTTCCGTTATAATCTACCTGTTTTAATTTGTAGTATGCTGTGCCTTTAAATGGAGAATAATCAGTGAAATTGTAATTTATAATAGCAGACGAATTCCCTGCCCCCTTTTTACTGCCTATGAATTTGAAATTATCTCCCTCATCAGATCGCAATATATCAAAGTGGGAATTATTTTGTTCAAATAAGGTTTTCCATTTTAGCGTAACCGAACTTTGGTTATTTTGTGCGGTAAAACTTACAAGCTCTACAGGCAAGGTTCTTATAGACTCACCTTCAAAAAATAATACAAGTGATTTATCATCGCCGGTAGCTACCCTTCCTATTGCAATATTTGGATTACCCGTTGCACTAGCATCCCAAACTAGAAGTCTAAATATCACTGAATCTGTGGATGATATATTTTGTAATGCTGGAATTGTCGTTAGATCTAATGGATCCATTAGCACCCCATAAGTATTGAAATCTAAAGATTGTTCTAACCCTATATCTACAAAATTTGTCATAGTGCTGGTTTTATAGCTCCAAACAACTTTTTTTGGTCCGTTATTATTATCCCTCCTTAACTTATAATTCAACTTTTTTAAAGCAACATTATATCCTTCATTCGGTTTTATATTAACTAAAAAATAATCTTTATTAGTAAGTGCATCAGCCTTAGTATTGTTAGGAGATATAGATTTTGCTGTAAAACTATATGCGTAATTTAACTCACTCCGACTAGTTTCATCACCTCTAGACAGCGATGCTATAGCAATACTTTCATCTTTTATTATAGCTTCTTTTGCTCCAGCAATTACATTGTTTGCTGTATTATGCTCACTAAATTCCCAACCAGCTAAAAGTGTTTTTGAAACCTGCCCTTCAAAAGAAAGTACTAAGGATTTGTCTGATACAGAAGTGGTTCTACCAATTGCAATATTTGTATTTGAAGCAGAGGTTGCACCCCATACCAATAACCTAAATACTATTTCATCTGAAGATGATACTTCTTGTAATTCAGGAATATCTGTTAAATCTAATGGGACTTTCTGTACACCTAAAGAAACGTACTCCAAAGTATCTGCGACACCAATTTCCACAAAATCGCTCATGTCTTTAGCCTTAAAACTCCAAATGTAACTTACAGGGCCATTATTTCCGTCTCTTCTTAGTTTATAGTTAAGCTTAGTTAATGACACATTATAACCTTCCGAAGGTTTAAGATTAATTAAAAAATAGTCTTTATTGATTAATGCGTCTTGTTTAGAGTTATTGGGAGCTTTAGATTTTGTGGTAAAAGTATAACCAAAATTAATACTTGTGGCACTAGTTTCATCTCCTCTTGATAAAGATGCTACTGCTAAATTATCGTCTTTAGACGTAGCTTCTTTTGCTCCAGGCATAGCATTAACCGCCGCAGGATAATAAGCACTGAATTCCCATCCAGCAATAGAGCTAGCTGCTGAAGGAGCCGGCTGGTTATCTATCCAGTCATCAGTTCTAAAAGATGATGCAGGAAATCCGTCCTCGTTAAATAAATCTCCAACTACCCATGCTTTAAATGCATACCTAACAGCCATTGGATATGGAACGCTATTAGAAGTTACTTCTATCGTGTTGTTGTTGATTACTCCATTACCTGGATAAAACACTTTATTTGATCCCGCAATTTCAAAATTAATTGACTCGCCGGATGTAAATTTCAAGCCACTTTCGGCATTATCAAAATTAAGGATGGCTTTATCACCCTGTATAGTAATTGATTTATAAACCGGCCCCAAGTACTTTTGATTAACAAAGCCGTAAGTCTTGGCAAAAGCTATAGCTGAAAGTCTTTCTGCAACAATTTCTTTATCTGGTGGGTGATTAGTTGTAGGAGATCCTTTATCAACAATTACCGCCATTTCAGTATTTGTAGTTTGATCTAATGTTTTTAATTGCGCTTCTCGTAAAAATGGAATAAAAGGGACATAGCTAGTCGGCGAACCGTATGGCGCTATCTGTACATAATGAAAAGCAAACTCACCAATACCCCAACGTTGTCTCCAATCATCAATCATTACAGGAAACAATTTTGCAAATAATTCTGGCTCTCCTCTATTTTGCTCTCCCTGATACCATATTACACCCTTTATCCCATAACCCAACATAGGGTTTATCATGGAATTAAAAAGGCCTGTTGGTGTAGTTTTATCTGCTATAGCCGCATTAGAAACTGCGGGCAATATAACTTCAGGAAAGGCTTGTAAACTTCCTGCACTCATCCAGGCTTGTATCGGTGTGCCACCGTATACTACTTGTAAAATTCCGACTGGAACATTAAGTTTCTCATGCAGGTTTTTTGCATAAAAATATGCGATAGCGCTCCAAGTATCAACAGTTGATGGAGAAGCTTTCTCCCATTGCCCTGCTAAGTTGTCTGAAGCTTGTCCCCAAGCTAATTTAGCACTTTTAAACAATCTAATATTATCGTTTTCTGAATTTTGAATTGCTTGAGCAGAGTTAAGAACTGGTTCACTAGCACTTCTTCCTTTCAATAACATTTCCATATTTGACTGCCCCGAGGCAAACCATACCTCACCTATTAAAACATCAGTTAATGTTAATAATTCGGTATCTGATACTGTTATTGTGTATGGTCCTCCAGCGACTGGAGTAGTAACATTGGTTTTCCAGCTACCGTCGGTAGCTACATTTACAATATAAGTTTGCGCATCCCAAGATGTAACAATTTGTACGGTTTGTGCTGTTGTTGAAGTTCCCCAAATTGCAACATTTGATTGTTGTTGCAATACCATTCCATTGCTAAAAACTGATGGTAGGGTTACTTTCGCGGATACCAACGCAACATTAAAAATTATGAGATACAAAAGTGTAATCGCTCTTTTCATATTTATTTACTTTTAAAACTTGGCGTACCTCCTCTAATTAGAGGTGAATGTTTTCAAGAAGATTATTAAGGGTTTATAATATCTGTAAATTTATGACTCCTAATTATTAATACCTTCACTCACATTATCGCTTATATGTACTTTTTTATCGTGAATAAATTTGTTTTTTAGATTTTGAAAAGGATAAACCTATTGCTTAATGCACAAGCTTGGATACTCTAAACAGCGTTAGTTTAGAAGGTTCATGGTCAATAAGGATACAGAATTTGTTGCTTAAAGAATCAGCAATCAAATAGTACTAGCTTTGTTTTTCGAGTTGATTATTACATCAAAAAACTATTTTTTATAACTGATTTCTACATTTCCTACTCCTTCATTTTTCATACCGATTCTACGGGCTGCTTTTCTGCTTAAATCAATAATTCTGCCGGCAACAAAAGGTCCTCGGTCATTAATCCGCACCTTAACCGATTGTCCGTTACGCAGATTAGTAACTTTAACCTTAGTGCCAAAAGGAAGTGTTTTATGTGCTGCGGTAAGTTTGGAGTTTCTGAATTTTTCCCCTGATGCTGTTTTTCGTCCGTTAAAACTATTTGCGTAATAAGAGGCCTTTCCCTTTTGTGTGATTTTAGGAGCGCAAGAGAAAAGTGTAATTGATAAAAACAGGAGAAGTACTTTGTACATCCTCAAATTTGTTGAAATTGCTTTGGAAATACAAATCGCATCCTAAAACAAAATAAACCCTTACCTTTAACAAACATCATAATCATCAAAAAAATTGGCTAAAACAAAAACTGCATACTTCTGTCAAAGCTGTGGGTTCGAATCTGCAAAATGGTTGGGTAAATGCCCTTCCTGCCAGCAATGGAATACTTTTGTAGAAGAAATTATTGATAAGGGGCCTAAAAATGCACCCGATTGGAAAACAAGTTCGTCTATCAAATCAAGGGTACACAAACCTGCAAAAGTTCAGGAAATTGTTTATACAGAAGACCATAGATTGGTAACGCCAGACAAGGAGCTTAACCGAGTTTTAGGTGGTGGAATTGTTGGCGGTTCTTTAGTGCTTATTGGCGGAGAGCCTGGAATTGGAAAATCAACCTTGATGTTGCAAGTCGCACTCACCATCCCCAAAATAAAAATATTGTACGTATCTGGCGAGGAAAGCGAACAGCAGATTAAATTGCGGGCAGAACGTATTTTGCCTAATCCTGTTTCAGATTGTTACATCCTTACCGAAACATCCACACAAAATATTTTTAAGCAGATTGAGATTTTAGAGCCGGGTTTGGTGATTATTGACTCCATACAAACGCTTCACTCTGCACATATTGAATCTACACCGGGTAGTGTTTCGCAAGTTAAAGAATGTACTGCAGAGCTTTTACGTTTTGCCAAAGAAACCAATACTCCTGTTTTTTTAATTGGGCATATTACCAAAGACGGGATGATTGCTGGACCAAAAATTTTGGAACACATGGTAGATACGGTTTTGCAGTTTGAAGGCGATCGTCATCATGTTTACCGAATTTTAAGAGCTATAAAAAACAGATTCGGTGCGGCATCTGAACTTGGTATTTACGAAATGCAAGGCAGTGGTTTAAGAGAAGTGTCTAACCCTTCAGAAATACTTTTATCGCAAAGAGATGAGCCTTTAAGTGGGGTAACCATTTCCGCTACTATGGAAGGTATGCGCCCAATGCTGATAGAGACCCAGGCTTTGGTAAGCACCTCGCCTTACGGAACACCGCAACGTTCAGCAACTGGTTTTGATACCAAGCGTATGAATATGCTTTTGGCTGTTTTAGAAAAACGCTGTGGTTTTAGGTTGGGTGCAAAAGATGTGTTTTTAAATATCGCTGGCGGAATTAGGGTAGAAGACCCAAGTATTGATTTAGGCTTGGCAGCTGCAATTATTTCCTCTCATGAAGATATGCCGGTACCATATAAAGTTTGCTTTGCAGCAGAAATTGGTTTGTCCGGAGAAATTAGAGCAGTTACCCGTATAGAACAACGCATTGCCGAAGCACAGAAACTTGGTTTCGAGCAAATTTTCATCTCCCGTTATAATAAAAAGGGACTTGATTTATCTAAATACAGTATCGAAATTAAAACGGTTTCCAAAATTGAGGAAGTGTTTAGCTTGTTGTTTGGATAGAGAATCAATAACTCTCGAAGCAGAGTTATTGAAGTATTATTTTAAAAAAATATATTTAATTGACTCCACAGGAGACTTAGATTGCGCTAAGTATAAGAAAAATGGGTGTTCTTTATCTTTTTGATAAAGGATACCGCAGTTTTTGTAAACACCTGAGTTAACTGAGCTTGTTGTTCAGGGGTTTTAATGGCACCAATAGCCCTATCACCATCTAACAATTTTGAACCTAATACTTTTAGAGTTTGTAATACTTTCTTCACCGTGGCTTCTTGGCCAAATATCTTTTATATACTATTGAAAAAACTGATCTACAGTATGTTAAAAACAATACCTACTGTGAAGTTTTTTGTATTTCGCTCAACTCCGTTAAATTGGGTGATTTGCGTACTGCCCGATTCTAGAAATAGTTGATCCACACCCGTCCCAGTTTCGGCACTACTAAATTTCCCTTTAATTTGAAGCGAAATATTATTATTAAAACGATAAATCCCCGACAAGCTAGCTTCTAAACCAAAACCATTCGCATAATGCGTAAAACTCACTGGATGCTTAAATGCATCAATCAAGTTCCAATCGGCTTCGGCATTGTATTTTAGTTGACTATAAATCAGTTTAGCGTTAACCATAATACTAGAAGCAACTTTATAGTTAGCATAAAGGCCTGTTGAAAACCCCTTCCATGATGTTTGATACGTGGAACGAAGATCTTTTTCGCCAACACTCGGTTGATTTTTATTGAGTAAAAGGAGATTTTCTCTACTCCATTTGTATCCGGCTAAAAACCCTAAATTAAGTCGCTCGGAGTTAAAAAAATGATACCCTCCAAAAGCATTGAAATCATTTAAACTTCCTTCATTACTTCGTAATTCTGCATAGTAAGTGCGGCTCTTACGTCCGTCCTCAGCATAGTCAGAATCCGTTACGTTACCAGATTTCACAAAGACATTTGTAAACTGAATCAAAACAAACCAATTTTTATAAAGGTTTATCTTCAACTGTGAACCGGCTAATACTCCACTTATATTTTTCCATTTAACTTCAGATAGCACATCAGGCGATTGCCCTGATGAATTTCCAGCAATAGACCAATTGAAATCCGTGGAAGCGTAACCGCTATGAAAAGTCAATTCAAAGACCTGTTTTTTTTGCTGAGCATACAGCAAGTTACTTAACAAAGAAAGAACGGCAAATATAAAGAACTTCATATCCTAAGGATAATAATGGCCTGTGTAATCACACAAGCCATTACTCTAAATCAACTATTAATTCAGGCTAAAAGTTTCCCAATCTGAAATTGAAGTGCGATTACAAGTCATGGCCTGTGAGCCATTTTCAGACGAAACATACTTTCCGTTATTTCCTTTAAGAGATATTTTACCCTCTGAATTAACCACCCAGTCAAACCTCTCCCAATCTCCAATAGAAGCTCTGTTACAAGTAATGGGCTGCATTCCGTTTTCTGAGGATACATATTTCCCCATACTTGTACTTGCTAAAGCAACTTTTCCTTCTCCGGCGTCTATTATGATGAATTTTTCTGAATTACCTGCGGTTTCTCTATTGCAATTCATGGCGGCTGTACCGTCTTCACTAGACACAAATTTATTAGTGCTCCCTTTTAAAGTTATAGTTTGACCTAGCGGTATTTTTCTTGAGTCCGCAATTTTATAAACTCTCACATAATCAACATACATGGTTGCAGGCAACATGTTTTCGTCAATAGTTTGTCCAGGCAAATTGCCCCCTACGGCCATATTTAATATCAAAAAAAACGGACGATGGAATTCTTCTGTGCTATTGAAATTATTGGCAATATTTTCGGTATGGTATACTTTACCATCAACACTCCAATTAATTGACGTGGGAGTCCAATCTATTCTATAAACATGATAATCTCCAGCGCTAATAGGTGTGTATCCACCCCGATGTTTGTAGCCATTTCCATCATTCCAATGCATCGTTCCTAATATCCCCAAGTCAGTATTGATATGCTCCATAATATCTACTTCTCCACATCCAGGCCAAGATACACTGCCTATGTTCGAGCCTAAAGTCCAAAAGGCTGGCCATAAGCCCTGCACTAATGGCAGTTTAATTCGGGCTTCAATTCTTCCATAAGTAAAGTGTCTTTTATCGAGGGTAATCATACGAGCAGAGCTATAAGAACGACCTCCTACATCCTCTTTTCTGGCTGTTATGCTTAACATTCCGTTAGCAACAGTCGCGTTAGAGGATTGGTAATATTGTTGTTCATTGTTCCCCCAACCGCCGCCACCAGTTTCGAAATTCCACTTTGAGGTATTAACAGATGAGCCCTCAAACTCATCAGACCAAATCATTTGATAACTCACTACCTGAGCAGCTACAGTATCCTGCTTATTGGTGCTGTCAATTTCGGTTTTATTGACATTTTTTTTGCAAGCGATTAGTCCCAATGCAAATAAAATGCTGCTAATTAAAAAGTTAAATAGAAATTTGCTTCTTTTCATCCTGTTATAATTTAAATGATTCGCTAGTGCTAAGGTTAGTTTACGCTAAATGCTTCCCAGCCCGATACCGAACCTCGGTTACAGGTCATTGCTTGAGTGCCATTTTCTGATGAAATATATTTTCCGTTATTTCCTTTTAAGGATATTTTACCGTCTACGTTGACTACCCAATCAAATTTTTCCCAATCACCAATTGAGTTTCTGTTGCAAGTTATCGCCTGCGTTCCATTTTCTGAAGACACGTATTTACCTTGTGACTGCAATGCAATTTTACCGCTACCGGCATCAACTACAGTAAAAGTTTCCCATCCAGCTGCTGAAAACCGATTACAGTTCATAGCCTGGGTGCCGTTTTCGCTACATACGTACAAGTTATTTATCCCCTTAAAAGTAACATTTTGACCAATAGGAGCCTGGGATGATCCGCCATTAGACCATTTAAAAGTTGCCACCGCTCCACCTGGTAAGTTGTAAGTAAATGATTGATTACCCCATTTCACTTTAAACGAAGTGCTTGAAGAGCCCGTGTTAATTGCTAGGAGAACTTTAGTTCCGTCCGTATTTTTGAAAGCAGTTGTTTTAATGTTTCCTGAACTGTTTGATGAAATACGTAAGGCACCTGGCGCAACAAATTTTGAAGCATGTGCGATGATATAGTAAGCTACATTTCTTGTTACCGAGTTTCCGTTAATTGTTAAGGCTCCCATAGAATTTGGACTTCCTCCTGGGGTGTGAGGGCCGGTATTATTATCACTTGCCAAATTCCACTCTAGTGCAGTTTTCGACCAATTATTCATTGAACCAATAATTACATTTTGAATATGCCATGATAGGTCCCCTGAAAAACTACCGTTTGGGTTGGTATATTGTTCGGTAAAATAAACGTTCTTATTTGTGGCGTTTTTAACAGTAGTCATTGCGCTAATATCTCCAGCATACAGATGAAACGCTGAACCATCAACATATGGGCTATTATTGGCTACATATATAGGGTATTCTGTATTATCGCAGTTATGATCAAAACATATTATTTTACAATTAAAACCTGCTCCACGAAGTTTTGGACCTATGTAATTATTAATTAAGCCAAGTTGGTTTTCTTTTGTAAGAATCATGCTTGGTTCGTTATGTGGGTTTTCTGGTTCGTTTTGAGGGGTGATAGCCCAAATTTCGATCCCTTGTGCCCTCATTGCATTCATATAATCTAACCAATACTGCCCATAACTCTCATAATTATGAGCATTTAGAGAACCTCCTATCCAGGAACCATTAGTTTTCATCCAACGTGGCGCTGTCCAAGGCGTGGCTAGTATTTTGATGTTTGGATTAATTGCTAAAATCTTCTTTAAGATTGGAATAGTGTGGGTGAGGTCGGGGCCTGATAAACTGAAAGAAGCGCCATCACGATAAGTATAGGAATAATCGCTTAAATCTGTAGCACCAACACCGATACGAATCACAGATATTGCTATCCCGCTGGAAGGATTAAATAACTCATTTAACAATGAGCTTTGGGCACCTGCAGACATATTACTAATTAGTTTTGCACTTCCCTGCGTTAAAGTGTAACCGTAACCATCAATACTTTGGTAGGTAGTGCCTTCATCAACAGTTATTGTGGTGGAACTACTACCAGCATCTGGGGCAAATGTAACGTTGCCCTGTTGTTGCAGTAATTTGCTTTTGTCTCCTGTAGTCATCCAAATACTTACAGATTCATTTGCCCTAACAGTGGTAGATGAAGTGCTTAGGCTTTCCGCCGATTTAATTTCGATGTTTTTTTTGCAAGAGCTCATTGCTACGCAAAATGCTATAGCGGATAAAAAATGTAAATACGATTTTTTCATAATGGTTACTAATTAGTTAGAGATGAAATTTATTTCGTTTAATGCTAATAGATACTTATGTACTCTTCGGAGAAAACAGACTCAATTGAGCATCTGTTCCATGGTTAAATCTGCTTTTATAGTTTTTTAACTACTCTGAGTATTATTCGTGGGTATTGTTAATTAGCTAATCCAATAAGCTAAAATCTTCAGTTAAACGGATATCATCTGACGAACTTCCAATCATCAACTTAAATGCTCCAGCTTGGCTAATCCACTCTAAATTCTCGTTATAAAAAGAGAGTTTTTCTTTATCAATCATAAAGATGATTTTCTTGGTTTCACCGGCTTTTAACATCACCTTTTTAAAATCTTTCAATTCCATCACCGGCCTAATGGGCTGTGCTACTATATCTTTTAAGTAAAGTTGCACCACTTCTTCTCCGTCTACTTTCCCCGTATTGGTAAGGTCTAGCGTAACTTTAACGGTGTCGTTTAGATAAATATCCTTTGTGCTCAATTGAAGATTGCTGTACTTGAAAGCTGTATAGCTTAAGCCATGTCCGAAGGCATATTGTGGTGCGTTCCCGATATCTAAATAGGTTGAGCGGTACCTTGCAGTCTGTCCTTCTATAAATGGTCTCCCTGTACTGTAATGATTATAGTAAACAGGTATTTGTCCCACACTTTTTGGAAAGGTCATTGGTGTTTTTGCAGATGGATTATAGTCCCCAAAAAGCACATCGGCCATTGCATTCCCAGCTTCACTCCCTAGCCACCAAGTATATAATATAGACTTTGCTTGATCTGCTGTATAATTAAAAACTAAGGGTCTTCCTGCCATAATAAGTACTACGACAGGTTTTCCGGTAGCTATAATAGCTTGAATTAGTTTTTCCTGAACTCCTGGTAAAGTAATATCTGCTCTGCTTTTAGCTTCGCCACTCATATCAAAAGCTTCTCCTACTGCCATCACCACCACATCCGAAGATTTCGCTACTTGTATGGCTTCATCAAATTCGCTTGTGGAAGTGTCATTGATGTTACAGCCCTTGGCATAAAGTACTTCCGAGTTTTTACCTAACTTATTTTTAACGCCTTCATAAAGAGATACCAATTGATCCTCTTTTCCCCAATCTATGGACCAAAAGCCCTTCATATCTATATTTGACTTGGCAAGCGGACCGATTAAAGCAATCTTTTTAGTTGACTTTGAAATGGGTAAAATATTAGTTTCGTTTTTTAATAAAATGATACTCTTTTTAGCTACCTCTCTTGCCGCATTTCTATTTGCAACAGAGTTTAACTCTTTCTTTTCCCTCTTCTCATCACTAAAACGGTACGGATTATCAAACAAACCAAGCTCAAATTTCTTCTTGAGTACTCTACGTACTGCATCATTAATATGGTTTATGGAGACTTTACCTTGTTTAACCAACTCAACTAAATGGTCTTTATAGGCTTTACTTTCCATATCCATATCGCTACCCGCGGTCATCGCCATCTTGGCAGCTTCCTTTCCGTCCTTTGCGTAGCCATGAGCAACCATTTCTCTGATTGAACCCCAATCACTTACCACAAAGCCATCAAAACCCCACTTATCCTTTAAAATATCTCTTTGTAAATAGGCACTTCCTGTAGCGGGGATGCCGTTGATATCATTAAATGAGTTCATAAATGTAGCCGCACCAGCATCTAATGCCGCTTTAAACGGTGGCAGATAAACTTCCCATAACTGCCTTAAACTCATATCGACGCTGTTATAATCTCTACCAGCAATAGCGGCACCATACGCTGCGAAATGTTTAACGCAGGCCATTACAGCATCCAAACTTCCTAATCCGTCACCTTGAAAGCCTTTTACTCTGGCTTTTGCAATTTCAGAACCTAGGTAGGTATCCTCCCCGGCGCCTTCCATCACACGGCCCCATCTTGGGTCTCTCGAAATATCCACCATGGGTGCAAAAGTCCAATGTAAGCCCGCACTTGCTGATTCTCTGGCGGCAATTTTAGCACCGAGCTGAATCGCATCTAAATCCCAGCTAGCTGCTTCTGCTAAGGGAATTGGGAAAGTAACTCTATAGCCATGTATAACATCTAAACCAAAAATCAAAGGGATTTTCAACCTCGATTTCATCGCTTCTTGCTGAATCTCTCTCGTAATTTTAGCTCCTTTAACATTTAGTAAAGAGCCTAAGTTTCCTTCTCTGATTTCCTGTAATAAATTCACATCTCTACCATCCACCGGACCGGTAACGTCCCTACCAGAATACTGATTGAGTTGTCCTACTTTCTCTTTTAAAGTCATTAGGTTAAGAACAGAGTCGACCTTTTGATCTATTGTTTTTTGCTGAGCATTAACGCCTAAAAAATTTAAGCACAAGAGAATGATGACTATATTTTTCATTAAAAATTTTGTGTGATTATCTAGTTTATATTGATAGGTTATTTCTGAAATGACTACTCAAACTTTAATTGATGAAACTCAAAACCGCCGGTGGAAGCTTTTATTCTTATCGTGTTTTTTCCTTCCTTAAAGTTGACTTTTCCTATGGACAGCCAAGATTCCAGCAAACCTGATTTTACTTCAGTTGATGGGGCTTCGCTCTTGTAAATGAGCGTTATTTCTGAAGGTTTTACGGGAGAAGATAGCTTTGCACTAATATCATAAACTCCTGCTTTCTCCACATTCAGGGTATATTGTAACCATTCCCCGTCTTCGATATTGAAAATGTAAGGTTCACCAGTTGCCTTGGCTTTAATATCCACTCCATCGTTGCGGTATTTTCCGCCTCTGTTTCCCCGGGTATTTACGCCTTCTGTATATTGATACCTTGCCGTATCGGTATCAAAATAAGCGATACGCTGAGCGCCTAAATCGTAATCAACGGCATTAATTATGGTGCCCTTCTTAATCAAATTTGCTTTAAAAGGTTGAGCAGTTTCTTCTCTTACCTGCCTAATCATGGCGTCAATTACATCTTTATGATAGACCGTATGCTCTATTCTGGTATTAGTGACAAGTTGCTGTAATGTTTCCCATGCTTCTTCTGCTGATGGCTTTTCGCCTTTGCCATTCCAGTACTTTAACAGTTTCTGATAACCTTCCGGTGATTTAATTTCTAATGGATTATTGATTCCAATCTTTTTTAACTGCCACCAAGCCCAGCCAATATTGTTAGTTTCTGCCAAGCTGATGGCTTCTTTAAACCAAGTATTGGAGTTTTCTCCAGACTCGCCCAACCATATGGGCATATTTTGCTCTTTTCGGTAATTGAGGAATTCTTGAATGGACTCCGTATTATTAAAGTTTCCATACTTGTGGAAACTCAGCACCATATTATCATCCCATTTAGGAAAAATCCCATTATAGTTATTCCCAAAGCCATTGCCTTCAATAATGATGATGTGTTTTTGATCTACCTCTCTAATCGCTTTGGTAATTTCCACCATTAATTTACGCAAGGGAGCATTGGTTTTCTCGGCCGTTCCTCTAAAGTCTTCTTTGCTTTCAAAGCCCCAGTTTGGTTCATTAATGATATCATAACCACCAATCCAAGGTTCATCCTTATATTTTTCTGCAAGCTTCCGCCACAGTGCTACCGTTTTCTGCTGGTTGGCTTCACTCTCCCATAAAGAGGGTTTGTCTGGATTTCTGTCTGAAATATTCAGGTCATTCCCTTGCCCGCCAGGCGTAGCATGTAAATCTAAAATGAGGTACATCTTATTCGCCTTGCACCAAGCCAATAAGCTATCTGTAATATCAAAACCCTTTTGTATCCAAGTGTTTTCACCAGCAACAAGCTCATCTTCTACGGCCGGAGTATACAAATTGTAGTGCATCGGCAAGCGTACAGAATTAAATCCCCATGAGGCCAAAGAGTCAATATCTGTTTTGGTGCTATGGTTTTTTAGCCATAAATCATAAAATTCATTGGCTTTTTGCTCCCCAACTAATTTGGCTATTTCTTCTTTAATGCGGTACTGTCTACCCAGGTTTGAGAGGTGAAACATATAACCTTCTTGCAACATCCAGCCTCCTAAACCCATTCCTCGCAAAAGGATATTTTCTCCTTTTTCATTAACGATTTTTTCTCCATCGGTTTTTAAAAAGCCCTGTGAAAAGCCTTCAAAGCTAAAAATCGAGAGCATTAATGTCACTAGAAATGACCTGCTATATGCAACGCAGCGTCTTCTGCGAAAGACCCTGCTTGGACAAAAAATTATTAAGGTAACTAAAAGTATAATACAATTGTTCATTATTTTACCTATTTATGAGATGTTTCACGCCGTTCAACATGACGAAATGTTAATCATTAAAGAATATAAGTACTGATGGAATGCGCCACACTTACCGTTTCTGCCGCCTGTCCTTTCATCCATAAAAGATGCTTTAAATCCTTATCAGTTTTGTTCATTACCACCACTACAATTTTACCATCAGGGTTTATAAAGGCTGTTGACTCCAATGCATCTCTACTTGTTGAAACAATGATTCTTTTTGCGCCTTTTGCTATAAATTTTGAGAAGTGACCGATATAATAATATGCATTGGTATAAATTAATTCATTGGTTTTAAGGTTTGCGTGGATCGGTGCAAAACAGTAATTTCCAACGTGGTTTGGGCCACCGTTTTCATCCAATAAAATATTCCAATCTGTCCAGGCGGCAGTTCCACTGTTAAAATCATTGATCATTGAGTGGCCATAGCGTTCTCCCAAAGACCAATTAGTGATGCTATCCATGTCAAATTTTTCTTTACATCCTTCTGTAAAAATCAGCTCTTTATCCGGAAAAGCTTCTTTAACACGGTCCAAGTTTTGGAAAAGCATTTGACTGCCTGTCCAAGGCTCGTACCAATGGAAACCTATTCCCCAAACGTACTTTGCAGCTTCCGGATCGCTTAAAATAACACTCGCTCTTTGGTAAATTAAATCGCGGTTATGGTCCCAGGCAATCAGTTTTTTATCACCCATATTGGCTTTTGCCAATGTTGGGCCTAAATAGGTTTTAATGAAATCTCTTTCCTCTTCTGCGGTGTAAATGCAGGATTCCCACCTTTGCTTTGCCATTGGCTCATTCTGAACCGTTAAGCCCCAAACCGGAATATTTCTTTTTTCTAGCTCTTGAATGTATTTTACATAGTAGTTTGCCCAAGATTGCTTAAACTCCTCTTTAAGTTTACCACCCTGTAACATGCTGTTATTATCCTTCATCCAAGCCGGCGGAGACCAAGGGCTTACATAAAGTGGCAAATCACCCCCTGCAACCTTTATAGCTTGCTTAATCATTGGCAGGCGATATTTATCATCATGTGAGATGTCGAAAGTTTTCAACTCTTTATCATTATCCTTTACATAGGTGTAAGATCCGTTTGAGAAATCGCAACTGTTAATATGGGTTCTGGCTAAGGTATAGCCGATGCCTTTTTCCTTACTGTAATAAGCGTCTAAAAGTTCCTGTTGTTTGTCTTTAGAAAGCTTGGCAAAAACCTCTGCAGAAGCATCAGTAATTGCACCCCCTATACCTACCATAGTTTGGAAAGTTTGGTCAGGATCTATAAATATGGCAAAATCAGTCTCTAAAGGTTGTGGAACAGCTTTAAAGGTGAGTTCCCCTGCATAACTCATCGGTTTATCCGAGCCTTTTACAGTACTGTAAATCTTTGCTTTTGCAATATCTTGAGCCATTAGAGCTCCACTAAAAATCACCGCTAAGGGTAGTAGAATTGATTTTTTCATTTATTTTGTTTCTTATTAATTTTAATCGGTATAATTCAATTTCAGCTTGATTACCAAACGTATGTGGCAACAGACCCTGGTTTTAAGGATGCCGTCACAATTTTATCTTTAAACTTGATATTGAAGGTTTGATTGATGCTGGATTTGTTTAAAACGATTAATACCTTTTTTCCGTTAGCCGCTTTAAAAGCGACGTTAGGCAAGTCGGTAATTTGGTTAGATGCAATCCGTACTGAACCCGGCCTTACAAATTTTGAAGCATGAGCAATAATATAGTAAGCTGTGTTCTTCTTTACCGTAGAATTCACGGTAATTGCCCCTAAGCATGTACTACACCCACCATCAGTGTGGGGTTGGTAATTTTCATCAGCAGCTAAATTCCATTCCAAAACATTGCGACTCCAGTTTCGGGTTGCGCCAATAATCAAAGTTTCAATATGCCATTTTAAATCGCCTGCAAAATTGCCAGGCCCACCAATCCATTGTTCGGTAAAATATATTCCCTTATCAGGATAGGCATCTCTAACTTGGCTCAAGGCCGAAATACTTCCGCCGTAAAGATGAAAGGCAGAACCATCAACATAAGGTCTCGCTTCCGGATCATCTAAAATTTCTAGTGGATACTCTGGTCTATCGGCATTATGGTCCCAAATAATAATTTTGGTATTGATGCCTTCTTTTTTGAAAATAGGGCCTAAAGCATTTTTGATAAAGCTGCCTTGTTCTGAAGCCTGCATCACCATACTTGGATTGTTCCCTCCATGTAATGGTTCATTCTGGGGGGTAATGGCATCTATTACAATCCCCTCTTGCTTCATTGCTTTAATGAACTTCACTAAATAATTAGCATATACTTCGTAATACTCTGGCTTTAAGCTTCCACCTACAAAAGAATTATTAGTTTTCATCCAAGCAGGTGCTGTCCATGGAGAGCCCATTATTTTAATTTCCGGATAAATAGCTACGATCTTTTTAAGGATTGGAACTAAATCCGTCATGGCTTTATCCATGTTGAAGTTTTCCAGATTAACATCTGTTTGCCCAGCAGGCATATCATTAAATGTATAAGGGGTTGCACTCAAATCTGATGCACCAATACTTATCCTTAAATAACTTACACCGATATTAGTTTTATCAGTGGCAAATAATTGCTCTAAAATTTCGGACTTCTTATCATCACTTAAAGCATTCATTAAGCTTGCGCTTCCGTCTGTTAAAGTATAGCCGAACCCATCAATAGTTTGATATATTGTACTGGTATCTACTACAATAGTGGCATTGTTGTTTTGCTCACTTTTAAAGATTAAAGAAATATTTTGTTCTTGAAACAAGGACGATTGATCCGCATTCGTAAGCCAACAAGTAGCATCTGTTTGTTGTGCAACAGGAGGATTTGGTGGAGCAATAACTTCAGGAGCTCCTGCTTTTTTATCTTTACATGCACTTAGGCAAATCAGTAGGAAGAGACTAAATATGGGGAATTTACTTTTTTGCATTGAGGAAATTATTTTAGTTAAGTATATACGTTGCTACCGCCCCACTATTTAATGACGCCGAGTAACTTTTGTCTCCAATTTTTAATTGAAAATTCTGTGGGGTTTTACTGTTATTAACTGCTACCAAAACAGTTGAACCATCTATATTTAAAAAGGCAACATTTGAGACATCCTTTAATTTATTGGACCCAATTCTTACAGCACCTGGGCGTACAAATTTTGCAGCATGTGCAATAATGTAATATGCTGGATTCCTTTCCACCTCGTTACCGGTAATGGTAACAGCACCTACGCATTGTGTACAACCACCAGGTGTATAAGGTTTATAATCTGCAGTTGCTGCTAAATTCCATTCTAATACAGTTTTGCACCAATTGCGAGTTGCACCAATAATTAACTGAGTAATATGCCATTCTAAATTTGCTGACAGTTTACCGGGCGCACCTACCCATTGCTCCGTGAAGTATAAGTTCTTTTCTGGATAAGCATCATGTAAGCTACTTAGCGTGTCAATTTTTCCTCCATATAGATGGAAAGCAGCGCCATCAACATATTTTGCAGTTTCTTTATCCTGATAGATTGTTGCTGGGTAATCCGGTCGATCTGCATTATGATCGTAAACAATAATTTTAGTTTTGATTTTTGCTTTTTGGAAGGCCGGACCTAAACTTTGTTTGATAAAATTGGCTTGTTCCTGCGCCAACATTAATAAACTTGGGTTATTACCCGGATGTAAAGGTTCGTTTTGTACAGTAATGGCATCTATTACAATACCTTCTTTTGCCATGGCTTCAACGTATTTCACGAAGTAAAGTGCATAAGCATCATAAAATTCCGGTTTTAAACTTCCGCCTATAGAGTTTTGGTTAGTTTTCATCCATACGGGTGGCGACCAGGGCGAGCCCATAATTTTTATCTCGGGCTGTACCGCTAAAATTTCTTTTAAAACGGGCAGTAAGTAAACCTGTTCTTCGGCGATGCTAAACTTTTTCATGTTAACATCTGTTTCGCCAGCAGGTAAATCATTATAGGTAAAAACGCTATCGCTTAAATCAGAGGCACCAATACTTAAGCGTAAATAACTTGTTCCTATTCCATTGCCGTCTGTAGAGAAAAGCTCTTTGATCAACTTAACTCTGGCACCTTTTTCCATCTGAGCCAGTAAACGAGCACTGCCTCCCGTAAGGCAGTAGCCAAAACCATCCATCGTTTGGTATTTAATCTTGGGATTGATAGTGATGGTCTCATTGTTTTGATCCTCACTTGCAGACAGCCTGACTTGTTCCTGAAATAAAACATTGGATTTGGGATCTGTTAACCACACCCTTAAACCTTCTGTATTAGCTGTAAGACTTAGTTTTGGAGCACATTGAAATGATAAAATGCAAGAAGCAATAGCTAAAAATGTAATTATTGATCTTGAAGTTATAAGCTGATTTTTCATTTGTAGACTATTAATAATGAGGGAAATACAAAGTTTTATCTTCCAGTTTTTCTGGAAAATTTAACCCGAGTTTATTGCCTGCGTATCTTTTTAAGAAGCGCTGTAAATAAGTCTTTCACAACATTAAACTCGGGTTATTTGATTACTCTATTCTTCTGAAGTCTATGTTAGACATGGTGATACCTGTAGTCCCTAAATTACCACCACCTGATTTAACAACAATATATACCGTACCTGCAGTTGGGAAACTTACTACGTTGCCTGTACCAGCGCATTTAATTACAGAGAGCAAGTCGTCGAAACTAGATCCTCCACAACCACCCCAAGTATTTAAGCCAATTCTTGTTCCGTCTGCACTGTAATCATTCCCTTGAACTGGAGCTGTTTGGCTGACGTAAACCTCAAACCAGGTATCTGAAGCACCAGAACCTTTCACATTCATATCTATTTTATACTGCCTGTTTGCTCTCACTTCTACAGCTTGATAAACTCCTGAGTGGCCCCAGCTTCCTCCTGTTGCAACTATGGTTCCGTTTGGATTAATTTCAAATTTAACATTGTCATCGTTGTTAATTTTCAGATTTACCCAATTAGCATCATCTATAATATTAGTTTTCGGTGTAATCCGGTCTAATAAATCATCTACTTCAAAGTAGATAATAACTTTATTCAAGCCTTCATTAATTTCATACATAGAAGGATTTGAAATTTTCAGTCCTAATGCAACTACTTTACCTGGATAGTCACTTAAACTGGACTTTTTAACCATTGTAGTTATTGTTCCTTTTAAAATATGATTGTCTAGCTTTAGTGAATCTTTTTCAGTTATGGTATAACTATCCGGATTTAAAATTACAGTATTTGCGGGTAAGCTTCCAGATTGGATCAATGCTGCAATTGCACTATTATCCACGCTTGCATCAACGGTAAAAGAATTTAAATCGTAAAATCCGCCACGATAAACCGGTACTGAAAAATTAACTGTTTCTGCTACGGTATCTACTACCATACTAGTTTGTGTAATGGCAGCCAATAAACCGTTCGGCTTTTCAGCATCTGGAAAATAGACCTTTACAGTTTCTGTAGCTTTTATGCCTTGAATAGTTTCTTGCTTACAGGATGCTAAAACCAGCAATACCACAACTAAGCTTTTTAAAATTGAGGATGTAATTCTCATATCTATTATTTTTAAATGATTATTATCCATGTATATATTTACAATTGATTTTTTAAAAGGCCGTCAGCGAACTGACGACCAATTATTAACCAACTATTGCCAATTTGCATTTTGCACCCAATTTGTTTTGGAAATTTCACTCTGAGGAATAGGATAGAGATTCATTTTTTCCTTAAAAGATCGGTCTTCCAATTTCTTCACACTGTAAGAAAAAGTAGATCCTGATCTATTGATCTCAATTCTATTTACTGGTACATCAAAAGAAGAAGTTCCTTTTTTCCATCTTCTAACATCCCAAAAACGTTGGTTTTCAAAACTCATCTCTACATTTCTTTCATGCTCTATTCGGGCTTGATTCATTTGGGCAGAAGTGATTGCAGGCATATTCACCCTTTGTCTAACTCGGTTTATTGCTTGTAAAGCCGTCATCCCGTAAGCTTGTGGATCTGCCTCTGCTCCGTAAGCGTTAAACATCGCTTCGGCGTAATTCAATAATATTTCTCCATACCTGAAGTAAGACCAAGCATGGTTAGTTTTGGTGTCATTAAGCAAATCAACACTGCTATTTATCCATTTAGAAAGATAATAGCCAGTTTTGGTTGCGTTCTGCTTTGGCAAACCACTATTGCCACCACTGTATGTTTGAATCTGGCTTGATTTGAAAGTCTTATCGTTATAAATTACAGTACTTCCAAAACGTGGGTCTCTGTTTAGGTAAGGATTAGTCGTGTGTGCAGTATTATTCCAGTCGAAAGGAACTGCCCCGATGATGTTTCCACCCCCGTCTTTCTCCAAAACTTCAAACTCATCCACAAAGTTTTGTGTAGGCGTAATGCTCCTTCCATTACTATTTTCAAATGCAATTGGGAAGTTATCATACTCCAACCAATTGATAGAACCATAACGACGATAAAAAATAAGCTCTGAAGAGGTAGTATTACTAGCACCAAAAAGGTTATCGTAACTCCCGTCTAAACTATAAGCATTTAAACCGATTACATCATGTGCTGCTTTTGCGGCTTGTACCCAAGTTACTGTAGAGCCTAATTCTTTAAACAGCGGACTAGCGCCATACAATAAAGCCCTTGATTTTAAAGCTAGTATAGCACCATTAGTCACTCTTCCTGCTTCGTACCAAGAATAAGGGGTTAAATCCGTAGGGATAATTGTAGCGGCTTCATCACACAGGGTTGAAATGTAAGTTAAGCATTCATCAACCGAGTTACGGGGAACGTCTTTCCAAGAAGCCTTATCTTCATAATCAAATGCCTCTTCAAGTATGGGTACACCTCCATAACGCTTTACCAGTTCAAAATAAAAGTAAGCTTTCAGAAAAAGCACTTCGCCCTCCATAAATTTGATATTATTTCTGGCGTTAAAATAGGTAGTAGAATCTGTAGAGGTGATTTTGTCTTTTATGTAAGAAATATCTGCCTTATCCTTATTTTTTAGATAAAGGTTTGCCTGGCGAATACCATCAAAATTCCTGTTCCAAACATTATCTGGATTATCGTATTGATTCCAAATGCCATAATTAAATGTTTGAGATCTTGAGCTCACATCGGTGCTTTCGGCATTGTCTGTTGCTGCCTCCATATCCAAATTGCCAAAACCATCCGGTAAGTAGCTGTACACATTCCACACTACGCCTTGCACATAGTTGTAATTAATGTACAACTGATCGATAGGAATATCTGCATCTACCGTTTTTACATCTAGAAAGTCTTTTTTACACGCATTAAGTGTAATTCCTAGTGTCAATAATATTATGATATAACGAGTTACTTTCATTGTCTGATGTTTATAAAGTGTTCATCATTAAAATTTCATTCTTAAACCAAAACTTACTGCTTTCATTAATGGATATCCCATAGAAAGTCTTTCAGCCTCTAAATCTTCTATTTTATCCCAACTTAACAGGTTAGTTCCATTGATATAAAACCTAACCACATCCAGCTTTTTAAATGCGCCAGTTTGTGGCAAAGTATAACCAAGCTCAACACTACGTAGCTTTAGGAAATTACCGTTGCGCAACCAAAAATCTGATTGTTGGTTATTGTTTGCATTACTTAAAGTTGAAAGACGTGGTGAAGTAGCAGTTTGTGCAGTTGCTGGTGTCCAGCTGTTAGCAGAAAAAGCTGTGATGTTATTGTTATCTACAAAAGGATGTGTATAGATATAAGCATCACTCAATAAACTCACCGTTCTGTTTAAGGCACTTTGGAAAAAAGCATCAAAATCAAATCTTTTATACTTGAAACCTAAATTGAAACCCAAAGTAATTTCTGGAAGCTTTGCATAATCAATAGGGATTTTATCATAATCATTGATGATTCCGTTTTTATCCTGATCAACGAATTTAAGATCACCCGGTTTAACGTTTGCATAAGATGATGACACCACACCTGTGTTAAGGTTTCCGTTTACATCAAAATCTGCCTCTTGGTAAAAGCCACTGTTAACTAAACCTCGCATTTGACCAAGTCTATATCCAGTAGAATAAAGGTAGTTGTAGGGTTGTGCGTCTTCTGAGCGTTCAATAATTTCGTTTCTTGCAAAGGCAGCTGATGCGCCAACATAGTATTCAAAGCTGGTTGCTTTTTTATTGTAGTTTAAACTTGCCTCAAAACCTTTGTTATTTACAATCCCACTGTTTAAAAAGGGCAAATCAAAGCCTGTATAGGATGGTACTTGTGCAGATGCAATTTCTAAAATACCGGTACGTCTTTCGCTAAAAACATCTATTGTTGCTGATAGGTTTTTCCATAATGTTGCATCTATACCAATGTTAAGTATGGTTTTCTTTTCCCAAGAAGCGTTAGGGTTTGGAATAGCTCCTTCAGTTCTCCCCCCTTTTCCTGAGTTACCACTTCCAACTATCCATCCGTTTGCATTGGTTCCCCATTGCTCATATAAAAAACGGTAATTTTCGTTGATGTTTCCTACGCTTCCATAAGAAGCTCTTATTTTTAAGAAATCAATAACAGAACTATTTTTAAGGAAATCTTCGTCAGATGTTATCCAACCTAAACCAACTGCAGGAAAAAAGCCATACCTGTTTCCTTTTTCAAAATCAACTGACCCATTATATGATGCAGATAAATCAACAATGTATTTCTTATCATAATCATAAGTAACATTACCAGATAAACCTTGTGAGCGTACTTGGTAAATTAAACCGTTATGTGAGTAATTCTGTCTTTTTCCCAGCACCATCCCACTAAATGTTTGTTTACCAAAAGTGCGGTTGTAATTGAATCCAATTTGCGCTGTGGTTCTATTCCAATGGCTTACCTCTCCTTCAGAAATGCTTTCACTGCTTGCGCCACGCGTAATGTAAATTGGGTTTCCATTAACATCAAGATTAGGTTCATCCTGGGCATTTTTACTTATTTCATAAGCCGGAACCGTAAATGATTTGATGTAGTTACCAATATATTGATTGCTAAAAGATATACCGCCACTTAAATCAAGTCCTGGAACAAAAGAATCTAGCTTCTCTGTGAATCTTACACTGGTTTGCAGGTTACGGGTATGCGCATTGTAAACGCCATACTGTTGCAATCTTTGTACAGGATTAAAATTATAAACCGAGTTTATGCCCCAACTATTGTTAGGGTTTTTTACTGGAAATGCTGCCGCAGGTATTTTTATTAAATTGTTGAATAAGTCGTCAGCAGTAAAACCTGAAGGCGTATCTTTATCTTCCGTAATACCGGTAATGTTAGCCTTAACGGATAAATTTTTACTCAACTGAAGTTCAACATTACCACGTAGATTGAACTTACTATACTGGGCATTAGTTCCAAAATCCTTATCAATAGCATCTGCATCTTTGTATAAACCTGTAAAATCGGTATAGTTCATCAATACAAAATACTTTGCTGTTGGATTGCCTCCTCTAAAAGAAAGGTTATAATCCTGTATTTTAGAAGTGTTTCTAAGCGTTTCATCATACCAGTTTACATTCGGATGAAAGGGATCATTGCTTGCTTTATATAAATCGGGATTTGCATATTTAATTGGCAAACCATCATTTGTTAAAGCTTGGTTATAATATCTCGTATAATCATAAGCATTCATTACCGTAGGCAACTCAATAGCGCTTTGCACCCCGTACCTAGCATTTAATGTTATTTTTGTTTTAGACATTACGGCACCTTCTCTGGTTTTAATTACCAATACACCTGCACCACCTTCTAAACCATACATCGCTAAAGCAGAAGCGTCTTTAAGCAATGTAATGGACTGTATTTCGTAGGCAGAAAGTGAACTAATTGCGTCCATATTTACCTCAAAGCCATCCAAATAAATCAAGACCTTATTACCGGCAATATTCCAGCTACTTTGTCCTCTTAAATAGAAGGTTGGGTTATCATATCCTGGTTCCCCAGAACCCGTAACAACAGTTAAACCAGGGATTCTTCCCTGTAAAGTATTTAGTAAATTTCCTGACGTCATACGTGTTAACTCTTCGCCTGATAAGGTGAAAACAGCGCCAGTATTTCGTCTTGATTCTACGTTTCTTAAACCTTCATAGATTATGTCGGTTGTATCTTCTTTTATGTTTAATGAATCTTTACCTATTGCATTATTTTGCTGAGCCTTAGCTACAAAACCACAGAAAGTAAAAACCACCACAAAAAGGATTATATATTCTTTTTTCATTTTTTATCAATTAAATATATAAATATTACCATCCTGGGTTTTGGCCGCTCCAGGTCTCACCGTCTCCTAAATAATTCTTGCTGACCTCTTCATTTGGAAAAGGGACATAGTAATATTTATTTGGAAATACTCGCTGAGTAAACGGTACTGTTTCCCAAGTACGTTTTAACTGACCACCAACATTTTTAGCAGTTGTAGCTATACCATGTAAGGCTTGGTTGAGCACTGTACTCGCCTTTAACCATCTTTTTAAATCGTCAAGTCTTTGACCTTCGTAAGCAAGCTCTATGGTTCGCTCATTTTGTACAGCAGTTCTAAAGCTATTTTCATCTCCGAGGTTTTTGGCAGGCATACCCGCTCTTGATCTGATCAGGTTAAGGTAAGTAGTAGCAGCGCCAGACGGACCTTGATATTCGTTTAAAGCTTCTGCATAATTAAGATAAAATTCGCCTAGTCTAAATACTGGCCAAGCAAAGTGATTATCCGTCATGTTATCTATACGGGCAACAAATTTATAGGCCTCTAACGCAAAGCCGTCCACTCCGGCATCACTGCTGGCCAAATTTCCATCTGTAGCGTAATCGCCTTTTTTGTAATACTGCAAAGCGCCACGACTGGCATTATAAATCATTCCATCATAAGCAATCGTTTGATAAAACCTTGGGTCAAGATCCAGATTTATAAGATCAACTGGTAAGTCGTTACCAGAAGCAGGCAATACCAAAGGAGTACCGTCTCTTTTCTCATAAAGTTGCACAAACTCAATAGGGACATTGTTTTTTACGCCCCAACTGTTCATTCTTAATTTAGAAGATTTATACCTGCCCCATTCAGAACCGTTCTCCCATCCATTACCGTAAGGAAGTTGGTTTCCAGTGTTCACTAAAATAAGCTCTTTGTTGGCATATACATTCCATACTGATTCGTAATCGCCAATAGTTGCGTAGGTTTCCCCAGTGGTAACAGGTTTACCAGTATCAAACAAGTCTACTCCAGCCGCACCTGCGTTATCAATTACGTCTTTTGCTGCTTTTGCAGCTCTGTTCCAACGCTCTTTATCATAGGTTGGGTAACACAAAACAGAATCTCTTGCACCTCCGTACCTAACACCTGCAACACCAGAAGCCATAGCTGGTGGCGTATTGTAAAGCGGGCTAGCTGCGTATAATAAAATCCGCGACTTTAAAGCTAACGCTGCAAGTTTGGTTACTTTGCCATATTCTGCGGATGGTCTTGTTGGCGGTAATAAAAGCGCTGCTCTATCGCACCAAGCAACTATACTATCCACTACGGAAGCTACAGAACTACGACGGATGTCAATTTGCCCATTACCATCTAAAGGTTCAGTTACAATTGGGATACCTCCATAGTATCTAAATAATTCATAGTGTTGCATTGCTCTACAAAATAGCGCTTGGCCTTTTACATCACTTTTCCAATTAGCATCAGCATCCGCAACCATGTCAATATTCTTAAGCACTAAGTTTGCCTGACGGATTCCTGAATAATGCTTACCAAAACCTCCCCAATCGCAGTTGGCAGAAGCACTCATGTTTCCAGTGATATAGGTGCCATAATTTATATCTGAACCCGCCCAACTATATGCTGGATTTATAATATACAGAGCGTCACTAAGCGCTTCTGGACGAGGTTGATAAGCTCCACCTGGAAAATAACTATAGATACATTTATTATACATCTGCGCAACAGCGTATTGCGCTTGCTTTTGAGTGTGAAAAACAGTATCAATAGTGACTGCACCTCCTTTAGGTTTTTCTAAAAAATCTCTTGTACAGCTTGCGGTTTGTAAACCAATCAAAATCCCGAAAAACAATAGGATGTTTATATTAAGTTTTTTCATCATGTCTTTTTTTAAGATTAAAAATTAATGTTTACACCCATGTTATAGGTACGGGTGATCGGATAACCTGTATAACCTAAATTCTCGGGTTCGCCCCAAATTTCGTTTGGAGACCAAGTGTATAGGTTATTTCCGTTTACATATATCCTAGCAGACTGAATACCGATTCTTTGTAAGAAACTTTTTTGGAGGGTATAACCAATTTCTAAGTTTTTCAATCTCATATAATTCGTACTTTTTTGAAAAAAAGTACTACGAGCAGCAGCTTGGTTATATGCCGCTATTGGAAAATCAATACGCTCACCATTGTTATACCTTTCTAAAGTGAACCTATTTTGATCAACTTCAAACAACGACTGTTGTTTGTTGAAGTGCAGTTCGCTCATTGCAAATCTAGCAACTCCAGAAACACCTTGTAATAAGGTAGAAAAATCAAACCCTTTATAATTAAAACCGAATGAAATACCGTAGCTAAATTGTGGAATCTCTGTTTTACCGGTTCGGGCAAAATCTTTCTCATTAACTACACCGTCTTCGTTAACATCGGTTAATCTTACTTCTCCAGGTTGCAAAGCAACACCAGAATAACCTAAGTCTTTTTGGTAAACAGTAGTACCAGCTGCATTAAGGTAAGACTCACCGTTTTTGTTAAGTGCCAAAACCGGGCTAGCTAAGATTGGATTTCCGTTGCCGTCTATCTCATAAAGATCTGACCATGATGTATAAAGTCCCTCCGCTTGTAAAAGCAATGGCTGGCCAATTGGTCTGCCTGTTTCAGCTTGATATTCTAAGCCAGGAATAATTGCTTCATCTCTAAAAATAATCTCATTTTTAGTGTTCGAAGCATTTCCTTTTATCCAATAACCGAATTGGTTGTAGCTATCGCGATAGCTAACTTCGATCTCGTTACCCCAATTTTTAACTTCCCCTAAATTATACGGTGGCAATGTAGCCTGGACAATATCTGGGATTGTTCCTTTGTAGGATAAAATATCTTTTCTATGTTCTCTAAAATGATCATATATAATAGATACTTTGTCTTTTATCAAATGTAACTCTAAACCGATATTTGATTTTGTAGCTGTTTCCCAAGTAACATTTGGATTTCCAAGAACACTCTCGTTAGCTCCTTGCACAAAATTTCTATCGTTAAGTGTTCCAAAGTTATAACCACCATCATAAGACCAAGTATCAGGTAGGTATAAATAGCGGGCTCCGCCAATATTATCATTACCTACTTTACCTATAGATCCTCTTATTTTTAAATAGGTTACGTAATCATTTTTTGGAAAGAACGCTTCGTTACTTGGTACCCAACCTGCAGAATAAGCAGGTAAAAAGCCAAATCGTTTACCTTCTGGGAAATTTTCTGAGCCATTGTAACCCATATTATATTCGGCAAAATACCTACCTCCATAATTATAGGTTACTCTACCTACCAAACCTAAATAGGAGTGTGGTAAATTATAGGCTAAATATGGATCAAATTTTTTCTCCATATTATATAAAACCAAACCTGAAACGGCATGTTTACCAAACTCTCTTCCGTAGTTTAAAGATAGCTCACCATAAATCTTTCTCCACTTTCCGTTATACCAATCGCTCCATCTTTGTGGTGGAGTTTCTTCGTTTAACTGAACGAAAATAGGATCAAGCTTATCACCATTAGGGTTTTCTCTGACACCATATACTAAAGGTTTAAAAGACCCTCCAGATCTGCTAGAAAAATAACTATCATAAGCCGCCCTTCCATTAGCTGATAAACCTTTTGTGATAAAGTCTAACTTATGTGTTAAGCGTACCGAAGAGTTAAGAATACTGTTATTCGTAATGTTATAATCGTTGCTATTCGCAATGGCGTATAATGGATTTAAAGCCTCATTCTGATTGGTAAACGGTAATACAAACTTACCATCCACAATGCCCGGTGAGCCTAGCGGAGAAGACCATAGGATTCGCTTTTCCCAAGTATAGGCATCATTAGACATCCCGGTTACAGTAACGAACTGTGTACCCATATCAACAGAAATTCTGAAATTTTTATTGACATCAAAATCAAAGTTACCACGCAAATTATAGCGGTCTTTTCGGAAATCCATCTCACTGGAGAATGGCATATAGTCCGTTTTGAATAAACCACCTTGAGTTAAATATCCTAATGACACAAAATACTTTAAAGCTTCTGTACCGCCAGAGATATTTGCATTAACTTGAGTTTGTGGTGCAAAATCTTTGAAAATCTGATCAGACCAGTTTTGATCTGGGTGAAAGTAAGGATCGTAATAAGGATTAGTTTGTCCATTTGCCAAGGTCGGGGTGTGGGCATTTTGGTAATACTTTAAATCTTCTGGTGAATAATATAACGTGGCCTCTTTTATCCAGTTATTATCACGCTTTTTCACAAAATCATTCCAAGTTAAAATATCAGCATCCTTTGAGTGATTGATCCAATAGGTTTGGAAACTTTGTTCGTTTAATAAACTGGCAAACTGAAATGAATTTACAAAGTCGGGCATATTTGTAAACTCTGAGATAGCAGTTTGTACAGAAGCGTTAACTTTTGGTGCTCCTAGTTTACCACGTTTGGTGGTAATTAAAATAACCCCGTTAGCTCCTCTAACTCCGTAAACTGCTGTTGCAGAGGCGTCTTTTAAAATACTAATGGTTTCTATCTCATTAGGATCGATATCATTATAGCTGTCTCTTGCAATTCCATCAATCATAATTAATGGCGCAGTTTCGCCAGTATAAGTTCCCTGACCACGGATAAGTAAACTAGTTGCATCTGAACCCGGTTTACCACTTTGTTGAATGGCAATCAAGCCCGATAAGCGACCTGCTAATGCATTACTAATATTGGCTACGGGTGATTGTACTAGCTCTTTTGAGCTAATGGTGGATATTGCACCAGTAACAGATTCTTTCTTTTGTTGCCCGTAACCCACAACCACCAGTTCTTCCATATTAATGGATTGGGAAATGAGTGTTAAGTTAATTTGAGTACGGCCATTTAAGCTAATTTCTTGAGTTTTCATTCCCATAAAAGAGAAAACCAATACGCCGTCTGACTCCACATTATTAAGCGAGAAATTCCCGTTAATATCTGTCAGCGTACCCGAGTTTGTCCCTTTTCTGGTCACAGAAACTCCGGGCAAAGGGTCGCCCCTTTCGTCAAGCACTCTTCCTTTAACACTTATTGGGGGGACAGTTTTTTCCTTAATCACTATCGTTTCGCTTTCGTTAAACATAATCTCGAAACGATCTGGAAAAAACATTTTTCTCAGCACTGTCTCTAAAGAAACATCTTTAACATTGAGCGTAATAGGGGTAAGTTTTTCTAAAACAGTAGCATCAGCAATAAAGCTGTAGCCAGTTTGTTTAGTTAATTGATACAATACATCTTCTACAGGTGTTTTCTTAATATCCAGACTTACCCTCTGGGCGAAACCAGCGGTTGCAGTCTGCAAGAAAACCACTGTTAACAACATGACAGTAAGCTTCATAGCAATTATGTATTTGTTTGGACAGCATACATGCGTCCAGCATGACCATGCCGAAATTTTTTTATACATTTGAAATGGGTGTTTAGATTTAGGTTCGTTTAATTTAGTCTTTGATGCCCATGCAATCGTTGATTGCTGATTCAGGGGTGCGTCAACACTCCTGAATTCATTTTAATGAAATATAATTTTTAGTAATTAGTTACCATAATCCTCCTTTCTCGTCCATCACCTACTACTTTAAAGCGCACTAAGCCAGTAAGTTCTATGTTTTTTAATAAATTATTTAGGCTTTTATCTCTGGAGTAGTTTCCTACAAAGCGTACTTTTGAAAAGTCTCCATTATATACAAACTTTACTTTGTACCATTTTGCCAAACGTTTGGTAATGCTTTGTATAGGTTCATCATTAAATATGAACAAGCCCTCTTTCCAGTCAATAGTTTCAATAGTATTTACTTTCTTAACAGTAATTTCCTTTAGGTTATGACTCACAAAAGATTGCTGACCCGGCACTAACATTCTAGACTGCAAAGTTTCATCCTGTCCCTTGTTAACACTTCTGCTCACCATTACACTACCTTCTAAAAGCGTAGTCTTAATTCCTTCTTCGTAACCATAAGAATTAATATTAAAGTGTGTTCCTAAAACCTTCACTTCCTGATTCTGTGTTCTCACCATAAAAGGCTTTCCGCTCATTTTCGCAACCTCAAAATAGCCTTCCCCTTCGAGTTCCACCACACGCTGATCTTTTTCAAATTCAACCGGATATTTTAAACGGCTATCGGCGTTTAGCCAAACTTTTGTACCATCAGATAAGGTAACTTGATATTCTCCTCCACATGGAGTGCTTAAAGAAAGGTATTGAGTCCGGTTGGCATGCCATTTCTGATTTTGCTCC
This sequence comes from Pelobium sp., assembly GCA_037968815.1. Taxonomy (GTDB): domain Bacteria; phylum Bacteroidota; class Bacteroidia; order Sphingobacteriales; family Sphingobacteriaceae; genus Pseudopedobacter. The sequence goes on from JBBKWF010000004.1 coordinate 91,604, forward strand.
GTATCTATCAAAAGGCTTCCATCATCATAATTAACCTGATTATCGTTGACAATAATTCCTTTTTTATCTAAATTTATCTTACTGCCATCATCTAAAGTTAATGTTGCCTTATAACTACCCGGCGCCAAATCCGGAACTACTTGTGCTACTTCTTTAGTGGTAAACTCTTTGTTTTCTTTTGAACTGTACAGCCAGATTGATGCTCCTAAACCTATCATTACTAAAACTGCAGCTGCATATCTAGTCCATAAGAATCTACTTTTACTTCCTTTTTCCTCTGACCTAATAATGGAGTTAAGTATGGAGGATGAATTAGCTTCAGAAAAATCTATTAGCTCATTTTCTTTTAAATTCAGCCAAGTATCATCTAATAAAGTGCTAATATCATCATGATGTGACGGGTCTGACATCAAAGATTTCAGTTCTTTCAATTCTTCAGCTGTACAATCGTCAGCTAAATATTTTCTGTATAAAAGTATTATTCGGTCTTTATTCATTGGTTATAAAAGGTAAATGCGTTTAGGTACAACACCTCCTTTTATATAAAGACCCGCGAGAATAAACTATGGAGTAATGAAAACTAAAATAAATTAATAAAAAAATTTAAGGAGGAGAAGAAGGCCTACAACATCAGTACGGCTACTCAGGTAAGCTCTTAAAAATCTTAAAGCATGTTGCATATGGGTTTTTACAGTAAGTCTGGAAATAGAAAGTTGTTCTGCTACTTCTTCGTACTTCAGTCCTTCCTCTCTGCAAAGCTGATATACCTTCTTTTGCTGTGGAGGGAGTTTTGCGATACCTTGTAATAACTGCGCATAGGTATCATTCAATAAAATTTCTTGTTCTGTTTCATTATGCACTTCTTGCCATGCAACGAACATACTTTTGTTAGATTTAAGTTCTAACTGTTGTCTTCTTAATAACTTTAAAGTTTGGTTGCGAGTAGTAATTCTTAAATAAGCATCTAGATTTTGTATGCTTTCTAAATCCCCATGATGCCATATCGCTAAAAAAACCTCGTGTACAATATCTTCTGATTTATCTGGGTATTTTAAAATTTTAAGAGAATAGGTGTAAACTTTTTTTCGATAACGATTATATAGCTCAGCAAAAGCCAATTCATCTTTCAACGAAACACGTTTTAAAAGCAAAAGATCATCTAATCCTTGTGTCTTTTTTATCATTAAAAAAGTAAATCGCTTGGTAAATTCTATATGATTTCTAGAAACAGAAAAAACGGAAACCGCAAAGTTTAATCAAACTTGCATTTCTTTAATAGAAATTTACTTATCAGTTTATAAATAATTGGTTCATAAAATAGATCTATCTATCCTATTTTACTTATCACAAATTAAGTGAATATAGTGGCATTTACAAAATGCGTAACAACTATTTTTTTATCATAGAAAAATTTTCGGGTATAATCTCATGACAAAACCCTAAAAAGATCACTTTAAGACTCCAATGGCAACTGCCTTACTTAGAGTCTGATTACTGTCATCCCCAGCATAATCCCAATACATTGCACCTAGCAAATCATTTTGTATTATAAACCTTGCTTTCTCTAAAATTGACTTTTCATTTTCAAAAGAGCACACAAACTCTCCTTTTTCATTAATCAAATAGGGAGCTTTTGCAGTTTCGTCCCATTTTTCTTGATAACCTTCAAGCGTGATGATTTTTTTATAATTGATAAAGCTTCCAATTTTTTCATCTCCCCTGCCGTAGAAAGGAATGCCTAATACCAATTTTTGAGGTGGTACACCTGCTTTAATATGTAAATCTACCGCATCTTTAATAGAGATATCTTTGGTGAGTTTTGAAGAAAACAGTCCCGCATGATGATGTGGGGGAGAAGCCATATCGTAAGCCATGATGTTTACAAAATCAACATCATTAATTATATCTTTGAAATTGATGTATTGAGCGCTGGCAACGGTAGCCAATGTGAGTAATTTATCTTTTCCAATTTCCTTTCTGATTGCCTTCATCAATAACGTAAAGTTATCCGTATCATTCGGGCTTGCGGATATTTTAGCATAATCTGCAGTAGGGTATTCCCAATCTATATCAATACCATCCAATAAAAATTCATCTACCACCCGTTTGCAGGCTTTTGCAAATAAATCTCTCAAATTATCATTGCCTGCCATCTCGCTAAAACCACCACTGCCCCAGCCACCCACAGAAAGCTGTATTTTTAAATGTGGTGATTTTGCTTTAACCGATACAATTTCCTTCAATCTTTCTGGGTTATCAATTATAATCCCACTAAAAGATTTATTTACATGTCCGAAAGCATAATTAATATGGGTCATCAAACTTGGATCTGGTATAACCTCACTCCAGGAAGTTACATAGGCTACTATTATTTTACTAGGTTCCTCCTTAACCTGAGCCAAAGAATTAAAAAACAAAAAAATCATAAAGAAACAGGAAGCTGTTACACGTTGCATAGGTTTATAATTTTGTTTATTAATTTGACCTTTTAAATAAGACCCTTACCTATAAGTTATGGAGTAGTGGATTAAGTGCATAATAACACTAAGGTTTTAATATTTGTACTTCTTGATAGGTTCTAATTAAGATAATATTCCATTTTTTGATGGAATATTGCTCGGTTTTCACTTGATCATGTGTGATTAAGAGTTAAAAAAAGAGCTCGATAAAAATCGAGCTCCTATAATTTTGTTATAATCTTAAAACAGATTCTTCAATAAGTGTTTAAAAATTATCTTGCGTCTACAAAAATAGACTCTGGTAAAGTGGTAACATCTGCAAATGAAGCCGGAGCAACGTTTCCGCTATCTGTTAATCTGAAAACCAATATTTTCTTATTTGCTTTTTCAGCAACGTAAATTAGTTTTTTTCCTTCTCTAGCGTCAAAAGTTACATCAACCGGGTTTCCTAACATGGTGTTAGCGCCAATAATTGTTCTGGTTGCTGTAACCGCAGAGTTTGCAGTGAATTTAGCCATTGCGCCTTCAATAATATAAATTCCACCATCTGCGTTAAATGCCGGAAAAGTTGGAAGCGTAGGTTCAGCAGCCAAGCCAATTTCTGTTACAATCAATATATCAGAACTCGCATCATAAGTTAGGCCATGTAATCTTGTGGCAGCTAGTATGGTAATTTTACTAGTTGGCGTTACTGTTCCGGTAGCAATACTATTAATGTTGTTGAACAACTGAATTTCTTTACGGTCTTGGTCTATTAAAACCATTAAACTTCCGTTTGCAAAGGTAATTCCCCATGGTTGCCCGTTAAGTTTTAAGATTTTGTTTGCTGTAATTGCGCCAGTTAAAGAATGTGCATTGTTGTAAACCCTAATGGTACTATCAGAATTGCTGGCTACATATAAAGTTTTATTCCCTGCATCGTAAGCTGCATCTCTTCCACTTGCTAAAGCTGCATCAGAAAATGAAGTTCCAGTGGTTACCATTCCAGTACTTGAAACTGAAAAACGTTTGATGGTTTTGTTGGTTCTGCTTACCTGAAAGCCTACATTACTTGATGCGTCATATACAATTCCATTTCCGTCTGGAGTGCTGGTGTTATACTGCATAGGAGAACCTAAACTAGCGCCATCTGCGGGACTAAAAACAGATAAATTTGGATCAGACGCGTCAGCGTTGGAAACAAATAATCTTGAAACTGGAGATACTGGCTCTGTTTTATCTTTTTCACAAGCTGTAAAAAGAACTGAAGAAATTAAAATTGCACCTAGTGCCGTTTTAAAATGATTTTGGTTTGATGATTTCATAGTTGTTGTTTTGCTACATGTACGTGGTTAATTAATCTTTGGATTTAATAGCCTGCGGTTAATGCAATAATTTTAAGTCTCCTGACCCTTAAATAAAAGATAGTGAAAAATCATTTTTAGGTAAAAAACATCTTGAAGTGATATTCGTCAGTTAAATCAAATATTGTAGCCGCTATTTTGTGACAAAACATACAATTATGAAAAGAGCATCCATTTTAGAAAACTTAGTCTTTAACGAGAACAAGCCGGCTATTTCGGTTTTATTTGAAAGTGATTTCACCAAAGAAATACGTATCGCTTTTTTAGAAAACCAAATTATGAAAGAGCATAAAACGGCTTTCCCTATTGTAGTTGAAATTTTTGATGGCGAAATTGATTTTGGCGTTAACGGAGAAAACACACTTCTGAAAAAAGGTGATATTGTAGCACTTGACGCTAATGTTCCACATGATTTAAAAGCGATAAAGGAAAGTGTTGTAAGGTTAACTTTGTCTAAAGGGGATAGGGTTAATCGTGTAAAGGATGTTGCAGACCAAGCTTAATTTAACTAATTAGGAGTTTGTAGTTTTTGAATCCAGAAACCTGCTGATACTGACTCGTATTTATTTTCTTTTTTTAAAGCATAATATGCTATTTTGGGTTTAATAATAAGTAAAGTTAAAATCCTTAAAAAAATGAAAAAAAATAGAGATTTAAGCCTATTAGTTTTACGCTTAGGCGTGGGTGTTCTAATGCTTTTGCATGGTATAGGAAAGTTGCAAGGAATAGGTTTTATTGAAGGAATGTTAGCTAAAAACGGATTGCCTAGTGTTTTAGCTTATGGCGTTTATGTAACAGAAATAATTGCGCCTTTGTTAATTATTATAGGCTATAGAACACGGTTAGCGTCTTTAACTCTGATATTTGGGGCATTGTTTGCGATGATTTTGGTGCATTCAGCAGATATTTTTCAGCTTAGTAAATCAGGGGGCTGGGGTGTTGAACTTTTAGGGCTATACATTATCGGTGCTTTGGCGTTGGCAATCAGTGGTTCTGGGAAGTTTGCTTTGTCCAGTAAAAATAAATGGGACTAGTATTAAAATAGACTTACGATTTTTGCTTACCATCTGTAAAGAGAAGTCGTAAGTTTTGTGTTTTTAACCTTTTATTATTTCGCGGTCAGTTCGTTATCAATCATGTGTTGATTGTATTGCTGTATAAATGCTTTTAAATGTTTTTCCATTTTAGCAACTTGAGCTACTTCTTGCGTTAACAGGTTGTTTTTGAGTAAAATATCATTACGGTAATTAAAAAGCTTTAGGGCTTTATTGTCCCGAGAGAGCATCACATAATCGCCCATTATAATTTGGTAATCACCATCAGTTGTGTTAACTACAAAATGATTATCGTCTTGCCTTAACATATCATTACCAAACGCAAAATAAGGTTTGTTGTAGTGCAGGTAGTTCATAATAGTTGGAAAAATATCAATCTGTTGTACAGGTGCATCAACTTGCCCTTTTAGCTCCCCACTAGGGTCAAAAACAATAATAGGTACTGCAAATGCACCAATAGAAGTTTTATATTCATTGTGCCAAGCCACAGAGCTATGATCAGCAGTTATAACAAATAATGTGTTTTTATACCAAGGCATTTTAGAAACCGTTGCAAAAAACTTGCGTAAGGACATGTCAGTATAGCCCACATTTTGGTGGATGGGTAAAGTGCCTTTCGGGAATTTACCTTCATATTTTTCTGGTACTTTAAACGGGTGATGCGATGATAGTGTGAAAATATTGCTAAAGAAGGGTTCCTTAAAGGTATTTAATTTGTTCGCCCAAAACTGTAAGAATGGTTCGTCCCAAATACCCCAAATCCCATCAAAATCAGCATCATTATTGTATTCTGTTTTTCCGTAATAATGTTGAATGCCGGCAAGGTTAGTAAAGGAACTAAAACCCATGGAGCCGTTTGGCGCACCATGAAAAAATGAAGTGTGATAACCTTCTTCTCCAAGTAACCCTCCTAAGCTATTTATTTTATTCCCCGAATAATAACCCAGAATAAATGGTTCATTTATTCCCGGAATGCTAGCTGTAACAGATGGAAGCCCTTCGATTGATTTACGTCCATTAGCGTAAGCGTTGTTGAAAGAAAGCGATATAGACTTAAGGGAATCTAAAAACGGCGTATAGCCTTTGTAAGTGCCGTTATCTAAGTTTTTGTTAAAGTCACCAATATATTCCCGACTAAAGCTTTCTAAAATTAACACCACCACATTTTTTTTATTAAACGGCGTACTAGTCTTTGGCGTTTTTATGGGGTTGTAAATGCTGTCTAATTGAGGTTGTGTAAAGTAATTTAGTTTTTTTAAGGGTTTAGTACTTATAGTTCTGATGATTGAAAAAGGGGTATTGATAACAATATTGATTTGCGCAGGATCTTCAACAAATTCACCGGCATTACTTAGTGTAATTGGGCGAGTGCTGTGTCTAAACCCGCCTCGCATACTGGCAACACAAAGCCAAGCTAAAAGCAACATTATTGCAACTGAACTGCCATGATATACTAGTTTAGAATTTGTTATTGGTTCAATTAGTTTTATTTTTTTATAGCTCCAAACCATAAAGAAAACCATCACCACAAAAATTAGGGTGATGTACCAATAATCAACAAACATGAACTTTAGAAACAGCTTGCCCAAGTTATCTTCGTTAGAAAACTGCGAGAATGCCGAAAAGGTAGTGCGTTTAAGTGTAAATGGGTAATAAACAATATCGCCAGCATTTGCGGCTACACCGATGGAATTAGTGACAAAAAACACCCAAGCAAATATTGTTTGATAAACCTTGTTGTAAACAATTTTAAACGGGATAACTTGGCTAAGTATAAAAAGAATGTTGGTGTAAATAATGGCGCTTAAATCAAACTTTAAACCACCCAGCATTATTGTGAAAACTTGCTTTGCATTTAAGCCACTAAAAGAATCGAGGTTAAATATTAAAAAGAAGGCTCTGCAAGCGGTATATAGAAAAAATATAATAAGTAGCCTCCGTATTAAGGCGACATATATATTACCCTTTAAAGATTTTAACATTTTAACCAGCGTTAATTTTTACGCTTGCAATTTAAATAAAAATGTGGTGATGTTTTGCTACCGTATTAATGTAGCCTTTGGTTTGCGTTATACAATTTAACTTTTAATGTATTTTGCAATTTTACTGGCTAATTCATCAGCTTTAAATGGTTTAAGTTGAAAATCTGTCATTCCACATTTTTCAATACCATCTAAATTTTCATCCAAAACCGATGCAGTAAGTGCAATTATTGGTAGGTTTTTATAGTATTCGTCGTCAAGTGATCTTAATCTTTCCGTGGTTTCATAACCGTTTAAATCTGGCATATGTACATCCATCAGTACTAAATCAAAATCTTTAGCTTTTAAAATCTCTATTGCTTTAATGCCACTGTCTGTTGTAACAACGGTTAATCCAAACTTAGTTAATACTCGCTGAGCTAACAAAGTGTTTATTTCATTATCATCAACTACAAGTATTCTTCCTGTAAGTGTAATTTTTTGTGGTGTTTCTGCCATAGCTAAATCTCCCTCAAATTTATTAAAATTAAGGCTAAAAGAGAATTCAGTGCCAATCCCAAGTTCACTTTCTACTGTAATATCTCCCCCAAATAGGTTGATTAGTTTCTTACTGATTGATAAACCTAAGCCAGAGCCACCATATTTTCTGGCGGTATTACTTTCTGCTTGGGAAAAGGGTTCAAATATTACAGCTAATTTTTCTTTAGGGATTCCAATTCCGGTATCCGTAACTTTAAAGCCTAAGCTTACTTTACTGTCTGTTTCGGGCAAAAGTTGCACAGATATATCTACGCCACCTTCCTTAGTGAATTTAATGGCATTGTTTATAAGATTTACTAAGATTTGATACAGTCTTGTTTTGTCTCCGCGTACTAGTTCAGGTATTTTATCATCAATATGATAATTTAACTTAATTGATTTGTGATCAATTTTGAAACGCATTGAAGCCACAATATCCTTTAAGAGCTTTCTTACATCTAAACGTTTGTTCTCAAGTTCCATCTTACCAACTTCAATTTTATTGAAATCTAAAATATCATTGATTAAGTTGAGTAAGTTATCTGCTGAAAATTTAAGCAGATTGATAGACTCTTCTTGACTTGGAAGCTTATCCTCGTCGTTTAAAATGTTTGCTAATCCAATTACTGCGTTTAAAGGAGTCCGAATTTCGTGACTCATTATAGAAACAAACGATTCTTTTGCTTTGCTTAACCGTATAGCATCCTCTCTTGATGCTAAGATTTGTATTTCGGCTTGTTTCCGTTTTGTAACGTCGTTAATAATTTCTATTTGTGTGTGTTGGTTGGTTGCACTATTATATATAGGAGTGTTGGCAATTGATATCCAAATTTCGCTACCGTCTTTTCTGTAAACTTTATGTTCAATACTAAAAGGTTCAAACCTTCTGGCTTTTTCTCTAACAATCTCCAAAAGGTCCAAGTCGGTGTCTTCTCCTTTTACAAAGTCGGCCAGGTTTTTACCAACTAATAATTCTTTTTTAAAGCCTAAAATATTTTCTAAAGCTTCATTCATCCAGGTAACATTTCCTACTTCATCATAGATTGCAACACCATTATTAGTTTTACTTGCTACTAAAGAAAGTAGTTCTAGTTGCTTCTCTGACTCTTTCCTTTCGGTGATGTCAATGATAATTTCAATTAAACTATCAATTTCTCCGCTCTCATCTAAAACAACTGTGCTATGTACTGATATCCAGATTTTCTCACCGTCTTTTCTATACGCTAAAAACTCAGCAGATGAGGACCTTTTTTCCTTTGTTTTATTCCTTACCTTGTCTAAAAGAAGTTTGTCTGATTGTTCGCCAGCAAGTACATCACCTAAACGTTCCCCGTTAAAATCACTTAAAGTATATTTTGTTATATCTGTAAATGCAGGGTTTACAAACACCACCTCAGATTTTGAATTACTAATTACAATGCCACTGTTGATTTTGTTTGCAACTGTAGAAAGCTTGTTTAAATTCTGGCTAGTTTCTTTTTCCTTGGTAACTTCTCTACCAATAATAAACCATTTTCTGTTTTTGTTGGTAGCATTCCAGCTGATCCATTTAACATCATTATTTTTGGCTCTAATACGAGTTTCTAACTCAAAGTTTTTGATTTTATTTTTAAGCTTCCTCTCACCCAAAGTGATTGTTGGTCCGAGATCTTCTGGTAAAATAAACTTCGCGAAGCTTAGTCCTTTACAGTCTTCTGCCTCATAACCAAAAATATCAAACGCCGCATTGTTTATAGTAACAATTTCTAATCTATCGTTTAAAACACAAATCAAATTTGAGGAAGCATCAAAGAAAACTTGTTGCTCTTCCGCTACCTGTTTGCTAGCTGTCTTTTGGATATTTCTTTTTCGGAGTTGTAAAATATTAAGAACCTGCTTCCCTAAAATCTCTATATTTTTATTCTGCTCAGCACTTAATTGCTTAAAACTAGTATGTAAAACACATAAAGTGCCTAATACAGCGCCTCTTTTATCAATGATAGGTAAGCCTATATAAAACTCAAACCCTTGCTGAGATGGCGGTAGAGATGAGGTGTTTAAACCTGAGTGCTTGCTGATATCGGTAATTTGTAGGAGCTTTCTGCTAGCTACTGTTAATTTACAAATGGAAACATCTATTGGATGTTGCCCAGCAATAAAGTTTTTGGTGTATCTGATATTTTGCCATTTTTCATCGAGGATAGAAATATAAGCAGATTGGCAACCCGTAATAGAACAGGCTAAGGTTAAAATATCATCAAATTGTTCGTTAGAAGAGGCTTCATACAAACCAAAATTATCCATAAACTTAAGCGGATAATTTTGGTCTGAGATATTTTCTTCTAACGAATTCAATTTTTTTATTTATAAAGAGGGTATTTGGTCATCAAATTGTTCACTTTACTACGAATGTCCATAAGGAAAGTTTCATCTTTATGATTAATTATCACTGCATCAATCAATTCCACAATTTCCTCCATGTCTTTTTCCTTTAACCCGCGAGTAGTAACCGCAGCTGTACCTACTCTAATTCCAGAGGTTACAAACGGAGATCTTTTATCAAAAGGTACCATGTTCTTGTTTACAGTAATTTCGGCTTTACCTAAAGCTTCTTCTGCTAACTTACCAGTGATATCTTTATTACTAAGGTCAATCAGCATTAAGTGATTGTCAGTTCCTTTAGAGATTAAGTGGTAACCTTTTGCTACTAAAGCTTTCGCCATAGCATCAGCATTTTTCTTTACTTGCTGAATGTAAGTCATGTACTCATCACTTAAAGCTTCACCAAAAGCAATTGCTTTAGCAGCGATAATGTGCTCTAATGGGCCACCTTGCGTACCAGGGAAAACTGCGCCATCTAAAATAGCCGACATTTTTTTAATCTCGCCTTTTGGAGTTTTTAAGCCCCAAGGGTTTTCAAAATCTTGTCCCATCATAATCAAACCACCACGCGGTCCTCTTAAAGTTTTATGCGTAGTTGTAGTTACAATATGGCAATGTGGCAATGGGTTTTTTAACAAACCTTTTGCAATAAAGCCAGATGGGTGAGAAATATCTGCTAACACCAAAGCACCAATTTTATCGGCAACAGCTCTAATAAATTCATAATCCCAATCTCTACTATAAGCAGATGCACCACATATAATCAATTTCGGTTTTTCTCTTAAAGCAACCTCTTCTAATTGTTTGTAATCAATTAAACCGGTCTCTTCTATAACTCCATAAAAGAAAGGTTGGTATAATTTACCCGAAAAGTTTACTGGTGAACCATGAGTTAAGTGTCCACCGTGTGACAAATCAAAGCCTAATATTTTATCTCCAGCGTTTAAAACTGCTAATAATACTGCGGCATTTGCTTGTGCGCCAGAGTGTGGTTGTACGTTAGCCCAAACTGCACCAAATAATTCTTTTGCTCTATCAATTGCAATAGTTTCAATATCATCTACAACTTCGCAACCGCCATAATATCTTTTTCCGGGCAAACCTTCTGCATATTTGTTGGTTAAAACAGATCCTGCGGCTTCCATTACTTGCTTACTTACAAAGTTTTCTGATGCAATTAATTCGATACCGTTTTCTTGTCTTTCTTGTTCTTTTTGAATGAGGTCAAAAATTAATTTGTCTTTTTTCATGTATTTATCTTATATTTTGATATTATTACGACGTAATTTATTGCTAATATTGTAGTATTAACGTCTTTACACATTATTTTAAGACGCCTAAATTAGGCATTTTTGTAGCATTATTTGAATAAAACTATATGAGTACTATAAAATTCGTAATTATTGGCATAGGCAACATTGGAAAGAAATATGTTACCCTTGTTAATAGTTTTAAGGATGCCGAATTGCTGGCAGTTGTAGATACGGATTTTAATAAGCGCAAAAATTTAGAGAACCTTGTCCCTTTTTTTACTTCTGTTTCTGATTTTTTAAAGGCAGAAATTCTGGCAGATGTTATTTGTGTTTGTACACCTAACGGTTTGCACCCTGAACATACTGTTGCTTGTTTAAATGCTGGCTACCATGTGGTTTGTGAAAAGCCGATAGCTTTAGAAACGGACGATGTACGCCAGATGATGGATGCAGAAGAAAAATCCGGCAAAAAAGTTTTTGCGGTAATGCAAAACAGATATAGTCCGGTTGCGGTATGGTTGAAAAAACTGATGACCGATAAAATGTTGGGCGATGTTTTATTTTTGCAGATTAACTGCTTTTGGAACAGAAATGAACAGTATTACTTGGATTCGCCATGGCGAGGAACAAAAAAACTGGGTGGTGGCCCAATGTACTCTCAGTTTAGTCATTTTATTGATTTGCTGATCTGGTTATGCGGTGAGCCTAAAAACATCAATGGTAATCTTTTTACCCTAAACCCAAAAATAAAAACAGAGTTTAACGATAGCGGAACAGTTAATTTTGATTTTGTTAATGGCGGTAGAGGGACATTTAACTTTACCAATGCTACCTACCAAACTAATTTAGAAAGTAGCTTGACCATAATTGGTTCTGAGGGTAACGTTAAAGTTGGGGGCCAATATATGGAAAAACTGGATTCGGTTAACCTAAAGAAAAACTTTGAAATACCGGTTTTTAGTCAGATAAACCAGGCTAATAACTATCAATACTATCAAGGCTCGGCAGATAAGCATGATGTGTTTTTAACCAAGGTAATTGATTGTATTAAAAACAATAAACCACCCGAAATTGGTTTGGCTGATGAACTTAACGTTATTGATTTTATTCAACAAGCGCTTCTTTCTCCTGTAGCCAAAAATTATTAAAACCTAAGCCAGCCAGTATTTAAAAAGACTATTCGAAAATGGCTGGTTTTATCGCAAAATCCTCACCTTTTTTATCACCCAAGCTTAGCGGATCAGTACTGGTTAAAGCTCAAAACTTTGGTGTCTTTTTGGTATTTCAACATTTGGATAACCTCTTTTGTTTAGTTCTGATCTAAAAATATTTTGTGTATCAAATTCACCATGTACTAAAAATATTTTTTTGAGCTCAGTCTTATCCTGTCCGTTTAAAAATTGAATTAAATCTGACTGGTCTCCGTGAGCACTCATTGACTGTAGAGAAGCTATTTTAGCATTTACTTGATAGTAATCTCCAAAAATACCCACAGGATTAACACCGTTTTTAAGTCTGCCAGCTAAAGATGAAGGTTCTGCATAGCCAACCATTAATATGGTGCAATTAGGGTTCTCAATATTGTTTTTGATATGATGTTTTACTCGGCCAGCTTCTGCCATTCCGCTTGATGAAATAATGACCATCGGCGAATCATCATTGTTCAAAGCTTTTGATTCTTCAGCATCCTCAATATAATGTAAGCCTTTAAAATCGAAAGGGTCGTCATCAACCTTTAAAACTTCCTGCACATTATCGTTAAAGTTCCACGGATAAGCTTTAACCACCATTGTCGCTTTTTCTGACAAAGGACTATCCACAAAATATTTTACATCGGGCAATTTACCAGCTAACTCTAAACTGTTTAAAGAGTATAAAAGCTCTTGCGTACGACCTACGCTAAAAGCCGGAATAATTAACTTACCTTTTCTTTTCACACAAGTATCTTCAATAAGTTCTAATAATTTTTCGGCAGCCGGATTAGCATCTACGTGTAAACTATCGCCGTAAGTAGATTCTAACAAAATATAATCAGCCTGTCTAAAATGGTTTGGTGCTTTTAGTATCAAATCCTTATATCTACCCACATCACCACTAAAAGAAATCCGCGTAAGCTTATCATCTTCTTTGATATTTAAATGTACCGATGAACTGCCGATTATATGCCCAGCGTCTTCAAAACTTACGGTTACCCCGTCTTCAAGTTGGTAAACTGTGCTGTATTTTACTTTTTTAAAATGAGTTAAAGCTGTAAAAGCATCTTCTGTGGTATAAAGAGGTTCAAAAAGTTTTTGTCCATTTTTTGCTCTTCTTTTATTAGCATAACGGATATCGTTTTCTTGAATTTTTGCAGAATCTAAAAGTAATATTTTACAAAGGGCATAAGTGGCTGGCGTACTAATAATGTCGCCAGTAAAGCCTTGCGCAACTAAACGAGGGATTAACCCTGAGTGATCAATATGAGCGTGAGAAAGAACTAAATAATTAACCGATTTTGGATCAAAGCCAAAATCTCGGTTCATTTCATCAGTATTTGAGCCATGCCCTTGAAAAAGGCCACAGTCTAATAAAATCTGAGTCCCGTTATTAAGCTTTATTAGGTGTTTACTGCCAGTAACAGTTTGGGCAGCTCCGTGAAAGGTGATTTTCATATAAAAGGTTTATCAAAACCAATATAAACAATTATTAATCCAAAAACACAGGTTAAATGTTTAATTTGGTGTTTAAAAAGTTGAATTTTAATCTAGAAAAATGAAAAACATCCTTTTTTTATTACTTACGTTAATTGCTTACCAAACAAAAGCACAGCTTAAACTCACTAAAATTTGGGAAACTAAGAATTTGGCAACGCCAGAATCTGTGTTGGTTATGGGCAATTTATTATATGTTTCTTTAATAGATGGCGAGGGAGCTAAAGCTGACGGAGTAGGAGGCGTTGGCATTTTAAAAGCTGATGGCACAGTATTAAACAAAGAATGGGTTACCGGCTTAAATGCACCGAAAGGAATGGGTGTTTTTAAAGGTAAACTGTATGTTGCTGATATTAATGAAGTTGTAAAAATTGATATTAAAACTGCTAAAGTTGAAGCCAAAATCCCGATTAAGGAAGCAGTTTTTTTAAACGACATTGCCGTGAATAGTAAAGGAGAGGTTTTTGTTTCTGATACCCGATTGGGTAAAATTTATAGCCTTATTGATGACAAAGCAGAATTGTTTTTAGCTGATGTGAAAAATGCTAACGGGCTAAAGTTAATTGATGATGAGCTTTATATTTTAAGCGGTCCTACTTTAGTAAAAGTAGATAAAGATAAAAAGCAAACTGTTTTAGTTAAGGGTTTAGAAGCAGGTGGGGATGGTTTAGAGCCGTTTAATAAAGGAGAATTTATTGCAACTTGTTGGGTAGGCTTAATCTATCATATTAAAGCTGATGGTTCTTTTGACCTGTTAATGGATAGTAGAGCAGAGAAAATTAACACTGCCGATATTGGCTTTAACCAAAAAAAGAACATCCTTTATGTCCCTACATTTTTTAAGAACTCAGTAGTGGCTTATAGGGTAGAGTAAAATTTAAAAAATGCTTTATAACAATAAAAGCTTCCCAAAAGGAAGCTTTTATTGTTTATAGATGAGTCTGGATTATTTTAATCCATCTAAAAATGCTTGGTTCAGTTTTACATACTCAGGATTGTTAATTTCTTTAGCAATTGCTAATCCTTCAGTTGCAGAAACTTTTGCGCCTTTTTTATCTCCTGCTTTTAATTGAATTCTTGCTTTCCAAAGTTTAATCCAAGGTGCTTTGCCTCCTGCTTTGTCTGCTTCAGTAACCCAAGCTAAAGCTTGTTTTAAATCTTTATCGTTGCTGAAATAATATTGTGCAGCAGTAAAATATGGCTTTTTATCACCCTGCATAGCTTTCTCAATGTTAGCCATAACTTTTGCATCGTAATCTACAGTTAAAGGCACATTAACTTGTGTGTTATCCCAAGCAATGTTTAAGTCCATACTACCTGGAGTTACATTGTTAAATTGGATAGTAAATGTCTCTACTTTTGAATCCGTTTTGTTTGCTTTTACTTTTACACGAAGAACATCATCTTCATCTTTATGATTGTAAGAGCCCCATTGTTTAGCTGCTTTGTTTAAAACAACTGTCCATTCGGTTTCACCAGGGATTGTAAATAAAGCGTATTCTCCTGCAGTAACCTTTTGTCCGGCAAAATTAACCTCATCTGTAAAAGTAATTGTAGTGGCGCTATTTGCACCAGTTCTCCAAATTTCGTTGTAAGGAACCAGTCCTCCAAAAATCACTCTGTCTTTTACAACTGGGCGACTGTAGTTAAGGGTTACTTTTCCTAAACCAAAATCTTGGATAAGGGTTTGCCCTGAACTTGGCTGTGGTGTTAATGCTTGTGCAAAGCTAAAGCTTGCAAAAAGTGTAAGTAAAAAACTTAAACTCAATCTTTTAGATATTAATTTCATGTTGTTAATTTTAATTGGGAAGGTAAGCCAATTATTTATGATTTCTTTAAGCGAGGGATGCCGATGATGTAAAGATTGTGTAAAAAACTAAAACGTATAGCCTACTGTTAAGGCAAAGCCACTGTTTTTAACTTCTGCAAACATTGGGTCATTGTCTTTACTTCCTTTACTTAAATCAGTCATGTAACGTCCCGAAAGATTAATGTTACTAAGCTGAAAGCTCAAGCCAATTATGCCCCCAGGTATTGCATTAGCAACTTTATCGGTACTAGTTTCTGTGTCGACAGATGTTACACCAGGGAGATAGCGGGTTGTTTTAGAGGATTGACTTTGAATAAAAGAGACTTGTGGTCCCAGAAAAATATTAATATTAGGTAGTGCTTGGTAGCTAATAGCTATGGGTACATCAATGTAAATTAGTCTTTGCTCTAACTTCATCTTAAACACGCCCTCTCCTCCTTCTACATCGCCTCCTTTTTGCGAATAATTTATTTCTGCCAATAACTTAAATTTACCTTTTAAAGGGATTTCTGAGAAAGCACCAGCGGTAAAACCTGGTTTATAAGTGTAATCATATTTTTCACCATCGAAATTAAAAACACCCAATGTAGTTAAGTTTGTTCCTATTTTTAATCCAAATTTTACTTTATCAGGGTTTGAATCTTGAGCGCTCACACTTGTTACAAAACCTAAAATCAACGCAAAAACTACGAGTAAATTTTTCTTCATTTCTTCAATTTTTATTTAAAATGATACTGGTAAAGAGTGTTTTAAAATATATTAATTGGATATAAATATGCGTAAACATAAATAATAAACTATTAGATAATATTGAAAAATTAAAAAAAATTAGGTCTTAATTATATTATTGAAGGTAAAGGTTTAACAAAAACCTACTCTTGACAAATAACTGCATAAAAAAGATTTCTTTATTTATTCAGGATGATATCCTCTAATGCGTCAATCCAAGCTGGGTTGTCATTTAAGCTTTCTACTAGTTGCACTTTTTCGCCACCTAATTCCACAAACTCTTCTTGGTACTCAAAAGAGATTTCGTAAAGTGTTTCTAAACAATCAGCAACAAAAGCCGGACATAAAACCAAAAGACGTTTTACACCTTTTGCAGCCAAATCTTTAAGCACAACGCTGGTATAAGGATGCATCCAAGGGTCGTTTCCTAAACGCGACTGGTAACAAAGGGTATAATCTTCATTAGTGAGGTTTAATTCTTTCGCGATTAATTGCGCTGTGTTATGGCATTGTGCCGAGTAGCAGAACTTGTTGTTTTCAGTTAAAGTTGCGCAACAGTTATCAACTTTTAAACAGTGTTGGCCAGAAACATCTGCTTTACGCATTTGCCTTTCCGGAATTCCGTGAAAACTGAATAAAATATGATCCCATTTTTGGTCAAGGTACTTCTTTGTGTTATCCGCAAAAATCTTAATCATTCCGGGATGATCGTAATAGCTGTTGATAAAGCTTATAGCGGGTATTGCCTGCCATTTACTTACAATTTCCATAACCAATTGGTGTACAGAACCAGTCGATGCCGAAGCATACTGTGGAAACATAGGCACTACCTTAATGCTATCAACTTTGCTTTGCTTTAATCTTTCTAATGCATCTTCAATTGATGGTGATTGGTAGCGCATGGCCAGTTCAACTTGATAACCATCTCCTAGTTTTTTAGCAATTGCATCACGAACGCTGTTGCCATAAATCAATAATGGCGAACCTTGTTCTGTCCAAATTTCTTTATAGATTTTCGCGGATTTTGGACCACGGAAAGGCACAATAATCCCTTTGACTAAAAGTGTACGGTTAAACGCATTAATGTCAATTACTCGCTCGTCCATTAAAAATTGGTCGAGATATTTTCTTACATCTGCTGTTGATGGACTATCTGGCGTACCCAGATTTACTAATAGAATACCTTTTTTACCCATTATTTTGTTCTTGTATTGAATCTTTCATTTGCCAAAGCTTCCACCAAGGTGTTCCTGGTGATTCATGGTGCTCATAATGATAACCAAAAAAATAGCAAGTAAAGAAAGCCCAAATATGATTTTTTGACTGTGTTTTTGAATGATGAATATTTTGATGTTCGCCTTTGTGAGGCAGATATGTACCGAAGTAAAACAATTGTAAGGTACTTAGCAACGATGGAACAACCCAAAACATTAACAAATTTTGTTCTGCTATGTACAGCTTTAGAACATTGTAAATAATTGCCATTGCTACCACTTGCCACCAACTGAGGTACTGTTTTATAAACTGAAAATACCAAGTGAAAAAGTTCCCTTCGTAATAATCCGGGTCTTCTTTGGTATGCACAAATTGATGGTGTTTATGGTGCTCGGTGTTCAACTTTTGAAAAGGAAAAACAGCATAAAAAAAAGTGCAAACCTGTCCTAAAAAGTTGTTCAGCTTTTTATTGCCGGGTGCAACTGTGCCATGCATTGCGTCATGTGCGGTAATAAAAAGACCGGTGTATAAATGCATTTGCACCAATACCAAAACATACACCAATGGGTTGGTAAAACTAAAATCAAAACGCATCAACATAGTAATACTAGCCATCCACAAAAAGATGATGAGTAATGCCATGTATATACCGCGGTTGTTTTTCAATTTTTTTGTTTTGAGAAGTGGTTTCGTTAGAATGTTTGAATTGAAGTATTTATTTTAGTGCCTTCCTAGCTACGTAAAAGATGCCGTCATGTTGAACGATAGTGAAACATCTCACAAATAGCTGTCGCTTGCTTAGTGCAGATTAAACTAGTGTGATTTATCTCCGATGGACTTCGTTTTCTCGAACCTCAAAATGCCGAAGATTTCCACCTAATAAGCTTCTAATTCCTCTTTAACTTGCTCCATTAACCACATTGGCGTTGATGTTGCGCCACAAATACCAACTTTATCGTCTATATTAAACATCGCTCGTTCTAAATCGTTTGGCTTGCTAATGAAGTAGGTGGCCGGATTATGCTTTTTACAAACTTCGTAAAGTACTTTTCCGTTAGATGATTTTTTGCCCGAAACAAATATGATTTTGTCAAATTTCTTCACAAAATTTGGCAATTCTTTATCTCTGTTTGATACCTGGCGACAGATAGTGTCGTTCGCTTTTACATTATGACCGCGAGCTATTAGTTCGTTTTTAATATCGTAAAACTTGTCTGTTGATTTTGTAGTTTGACTGTAAAGCGTAAAAGACTCTGGTAAGTCTACACCGTCAAGCTCTGCTAAATCTTGAAAAACCAAAGCCTCGTTATTGGTTTGCCCTTGTAGTGCAATTACCTCAGCATGACCATGTTTACCAAAAATAAGAACCTTTTCTTTAGCATCATGTGTGGTTTTTATGCGGTTTTGTAGTTTTAAAACTACTGGGCATGAAGCATCAATTAAAGTGATGTTATTGGCTAGAGCTACTTTATAAGTTTCTGGAGCCTCGCCATGGGCCCTAATCAAAACCTTTTCGTTATGTAAAGATTTAAGATCTTCGTTATCGATTATTTTTAAGCCTTTATGCTTAAGCCTAGTTACCTCTTCATCATTATGAACAATATCTCCTAAGCAATATAAATACTCTTCCTCTTCCAAAATTTCTTCTGCCATATCAATGGCATAAACCACACCGAAGCAAAAGCCCGAATCATGATCAATAGAAACCTTTAAATTATAGTCCATTTTGATGTTATTTTTTACAAAAATATGAAAAGTTAAGTCACACGGCGGTAACATTTAAACCTATGAAAAATAGTACTTGACTCACCAATAAGGTAAACGCAACTGGGTTTGATTTCCGGAATTCAAGTTGGTAATAAACTCTAAGCAGTATAAAACATATAAAAAACCACGCCACGTAATTTTGTAGTGGCACAGTACTATCTAACCAACTCCAATAATCAAACCTTACGGCGACAGGCTCAATCAAAAAATCAATCAAAACTAATATGGTTGCACCAACTAATGATTTCATGTTGCGCATATGCTTAAAGTACTTTTTAAGTACAGCGCCAACTGAAAAAACAAGAATTACCCAGTTTACGCCTATTAACAATGGTACTTGCGCTAATTTCACACCTAAGGTGTTGCCATAGGTGTAAGTACCGAAAAGAGCACCTGTGGATACGCCCACAACCTCTACCAAATAACCACTTGCGTACACAAATATTAGCCCCAACCAAAACGGCTTATTATATTCTTTTTGATTGATTAAAAGTATTGCCACCATCAATAACAGATGAAAGGGGACAACAGAGATAAAAAAAGGATGTAGGTGGGGCAAAGAAAAACCTACAAAACCGACTATATGGAAAATAATGATAAAAATTTTGGACAAGCCTGGTTTCTCTAAATACTTCATGATTTTATGCTTCTGCCTTTCCAGCTAACAGTTTTAGTTAAAGATTGTTTGATAGATAACAAGGCCAATATAAACAAGTTTAACATTTGTAATGGATGATAAATAATATTGACGAATACATTTTGACCCGAAAGATAAGAAATCATAATTCGGCTAAAAATGATAAGAGTCAACGCGAAATAAAATAACTCAAAGTTACCGAATATCAAGATAAAAAGTGGTCCTAGAACAACAATAATGATGTAAATAATTAGGGCAGGAATGCTGTTGTTAAAGCCTGCCAATATGTTTTTGCTAAAACCATTTAAACACTCGTTGTAGTTTTTGTACATACGGCAAAAAATGAATCCGTTTGCCAATAAAGCTTCGCCGTTTAAGCCTTCAGTCTTTACTTTTTTCATGATTTCTATGTCTTCTACTACTTTGTTTTTTACAGCTTGATGCCAATGAAACTGTTTGTACTGCACAGTGTTAAAAAGCATAAACTGTCCGCTTGCGGCCGCTAATGAAGGAAGTTTTGAGAGTTTTACTAAACGTAAAGGCAATAGATTTAGTAGTAAAAAGTGCATCAGGGGTACTACAGTTTTTTCGCCAACGGTAAGGGTGATTTGGTTGGTAAACAAACTCAATAAGCTTAATTTACCGATATACATCCTGTAAAGTGCGTTGTTAATTAAACCGTCTTTTATTTCTTCATCGGCATCTAAAAATAACAGCCAATTGCCTTTTGCTTGCTCACTTAATTGGTGGCAGGCAAAGTTTTTCCCCAACCAACCTTCGGGCAAAGCTTTCCCTTTTATGATTTTGAATTTTGGATGACTTTTGCAAAACTCACTAACCGTCTGGAAGGTTTTATCCTCTGAATCATCATCCAGTACAATAACCTCAAAATTCTGATAATCTTGCTGTTGAATAGAATTCAGAAGATTTAAGATGCTTTCTTCCTCGTTTCTGGCCGGGATTAAAATAGAGACTAAATCGTTAAACTTCTTTGGTGAATGGCTAAGTTTTGGATTAGAAATAAAGTTGAAAAGTGTTACAGTAAACCGTAAAATCAAAAAGAAGAAAACAATGTAGAAAAAGTAAATCATCTTATACTGTTATTGCTATTTGTTGGTTTAACGATGCTTCGTAGTGTTTGTTGTAATCACTTTTGATAACCTGTAAACTTGCAAATTCTGGTGCTTCCCAATTTTGTAAAGCTATTTTTAAAGTGGGTTTTCGCTTATCAAAATAATCGGTTAAAATTACGGCAAAAACGTAACTGAAAGTTTTTTGTGAAGCATTAATAATGCGAAATACTCCTTTTTCGAAACTGATAGACTTGCTGTGTAAGGAGTGTAGTTTTCCTTGCGGAAAAATCAAAACTAAGTTTTCGGGGTTATCCAATAAAGTCCCTGCATATTCTAATGATTCTACTAAACTTTTTGCGTTTTTTTGGATGCTAAAAGCTCCTAGATATTTTAAGAAGCCCACTTTTTTAGCGGTGTCTTCTAAAACCATTACATGGAATTTCTTTTTAAAATAAATTTTGTTGAGGTAGAAAATTAAGAAACCATCCCACCAGCTAAAATGGTTGGAGAGTAAAAGAATGGCTTTTTGCGGGTCAAAGTTGATTTTGTTATACTCAAAATCCGAAAAATCCTTTTTTATAATGCGCTCAATATACCAAGAGAAGAAAGCGTAAATGATTTTGTTGGATTTGGGTTTAATCATTGTTTGTACAAAGTGCTAATTTAGTGTTTTTTCACTATAGAGTATAAAGAGATCCAAGAGTTGGTGTGGAATGGACTGTTTTTTTAACCACAGAGGACACGGAGATCACAGAGTTACGTCCAAGCATGGTCTCTCTTTTCGAGGACCCTGTGTTTTTGGAGGAGACGTATAATTTTAACCACGGAGGTCACGGAGAGCACAGAGTTAGGTGAGGAACTCTAATGTTTTTAATTAGGTCCAAGAAGGATTTATCTTTAAATAACCCTGCGTTTTTTTCGGTTAACATTAAACCATATCAGCAACGATTTTTGCGGATAATAATGCCAATGGAATTCCACCACCAGGGTGTACACTGCCTCCTACAAAATATAAATCTTTAATGTTTTTTGTGAAGTTAGCATGGCGCAAAAAAGCTGCGAACTGACTATTTGAACTGGTACCGTAAAGCGAACCCCGAAAAGAAGATGTTCTGCTTTCTATTGTTCGTGGGTCTAAAATACTTTCGTTTTCAATTAGACTTTCTAAATCAATACCTAAGTTTTTATTGATTTTGGTGATGATGTTTTTTCGAGCTTCAGCAATTAAAACATCCCAATTTTGTCCAGTATTATTTGGAACATTAATCATTGTAAACCAGTTTTCGCAACCCTCTGGCGCATCACCACTTTGCATTTTTGAGCTAATATTGATATATACAGTTGGGTCGTGATGAATGGTTTGTGATTTAAACATAGCGTCAAACTCTGCCCGATAATCTTTGCTGAAAATGATATTGTGCAAACCCAGCTCTTTAAACTCTTTTTTAATACCCCAATAAAAAATTAGTGCCGAACTTGAACGCTCTTGCTTTAATATTTTTTGAGGTTGCTTTTGGTCTTTTAGTAGTTTTTTGTAGGTAAAATAAACATCCATGTTAGAAACTACTATGTCGCTTTCTATAAGCTGACCATCTACTTTAATACCTTTTACCTTTTTGTTTTCAACCACAATTTCATCCACAGGTTGGTTGTAGTTGAATTTCACACCCAAATTCTCTGCTAGCTTAACTAAGCTTTTTGTAATGCTGTACATTCCGCCTTTAGGGAAATAAGCCCCTAAATTTTGCTCTAAATGAGGAATTACATTTAAAGTTGCCGGTGCTTGGTAAGGGTTGGAACCATTGTAGGTCGCAAATCGGTTGGCATATTGCACCATTTTTTCATCGGTAAAAAAAGAAGAGTTTGCCTTTGCCATGGTACGGAAAGCATCAATCTGTCCAAATCTTAAAAATGATTTCGCGGTATTAGTGTTGGTATAAGTATTTAATAAATGAAGTGATTTCTCTAAAAAAACCTGATGGGTGATATCATAAATGGTTTCGCTTTTATTCAAGAATCTTTCTAACTCCTCAGGTTTTGAACTGGTGTTTTCTTCAATCTGTTTGGCAAATTTAGCGACATCAGCGAAAGCTGTTAAACTTGTTCCGTCATCCCAAAAATAGTTGCAGATTTCCTCTAATTGTTGATAATCGAAATAATCCTGTGGGTTTTTGCCGGCCAAGGTGAAAAGCTCATTAACGTATTGAGGCATGGTAAACAAACTTGGTCCTGCATCAAATCGGTATTCACCTTGTTTAAATTCAGATAGTTTACCACCTGGGTAGGCATTGCTTTCAAATACAGCAACGGCAAAACCTTTACTTGCAAACCTGATTGCACTCGCAATTCCGGCTAAACCCGCTCCTACAATATTAACTTTTGGCATCAAATTTATTTAATCAAAACATTACTTTAGTTAAATCCGTAAAAAATAAGAATGGACTCAATTTACCGACGATTATCAAAAATCCCAATCATAAAACACAATTATAGCTTAAAATTTCTTTTTGTAGCATTTATCGGCATCCATATTCCTTTAATTGGAATCATTGCATATGCCTTAACAAATTCCTCAAGTTACTTTTCAGTAAAAATAATTATAATAACAGCTTTGGTATTTACATTATTATCAACAGGCTTTACTTTGTACTTTTTGAATAAGCTTTTGGCGCCTTTGCTGATGAGCGATAAAGCTTTAAAGGACTATATCAATCATGGAGTAACTCCCAATTTACCCACAAACTATAATGATGAAGCGGGGAAATTGATGGCTTTAGTGCAGGAAACTATTCTACATTTAGACAAACTAGCAAATGATAAGCGGGAAATTACCACCTTAGTTTCGCACAATTTAAGAACACCTTTAAATCAAATTGTCGGTTTTTGTGAGTTGGTGAAAATTGATACTGTTAATTTAAAAGAGTACATAGATAAAATTGAGTCGATTACAAAAATGCAACTACGTAATTTAAGCGACTTGCTGACGCAGTTAATGACTACTGAATCTCAAATAAATGCTTTACAAGATGTTGTTAATTACGATTTAAACCTTTTTCTTAACGAAGAGATTGAAAACGTTAGTGATATGCTACAAGCTAAAGACTTAAAGCTTAAGTTAAACTTAACTGAAGGTGTTTTAACTACAAATAAAAGCAAAAATAACCTTTCTTTAGTTTTTCAAAATTTAATATCTAACGCGATAAAATTCTCTTATAAGTATGGAGAAATTAGTGTTTCTACCCGGAAACTAGGAGGAAACATTGAAATAGAAGTTAGAGACGAAGGCTTAGGTTTTTCCAAAAGTTACCAGCCCAGCCTTTTTAAAGATGCGAGAAATATAGGACGTAAAGGAACAAACAATGAACCTTCTGTTGGTTTAGGCTTGCATCTTAGCAAAAAAATTATTGAACAATCAGGCGGTACATTAACTGCATTTAGTGAGGGAGATGGCAAAGGAGCTAGTTTTAAAATTACGATATAGTTAATTTTAAAGTGGTTAAAAGTGCATTTCATGAAGAGAGTTACAAGTAAGGTATTTGAAAAGATAGAGACTAACCTTATTTAACTTGCTGACGGTGTTGAAGCTTGGTACTCAGTAAAAGAAAATTATATGATTATATTCGCGGATAATTTATATGATCTATTCTTTTTTTTAATGTATATCCTAGGAATTAACGCTTACCATGCTGATGCTTCAGCTTGTATCTATCATAATGACCAACTAATTGCTGCAGCCGAAGAGGAACGCTTTCGTCGCATTAAACATTGGGCTGGTTTTCCCACCGTCGCTATTGAATTTTGTTTGAAAGAAGCAGGAATCAGTATTAGCGATGTGGATTATATCGGAATTTCGAGAGATCCTAAAGCTAATTTAGGTAAAAAGGTTTTTACCGCTTTAAAAAATAGATTGAGTTTAAGCAATATGCTCAGTAGAGCAAAAAACTTAAAAAAAGCAGCAAGTATTGAAGATGAGATTCTAACACACTTTAAAATTGAGAAAAATGCTTTAAAAGCTAAAATTATCAATGTAGAACATCACCGTAGCCATTTGGCAAGTGCTTTTTTTGCTTCTGATTTTGAGGAAGCGGCAATACTATCAATTGATGGTTTCGGGGATTATTCTTCTACCATGATTGCTACTGGTAAAGGGAATAAAATCAACGTTTTAGACACTGTTTCTTACCCACACTCGGCAGGTGTTTTTTATACTACTTTTACTCAATATTTGGGCTTTCCGCATTACGGTGACGAGTATAAAATAATGGGTTTGGCTCCTTACGGCGAAGCAAAATATGTAGAGCAGTTGAAGGATGTGCTTATTTTTAAGGATAACGGATTGTTTGAGTTAAACTTAGATTACTTTAATCATCCAAAAAACGGTGTGCAAATGGCTTGGGAAGGCGGAATACCTCACATGGATAGCCTTTATACACAACACTTGGTGGATAAGTTTGGTGCAGTGCGTCAAAAAGACGAACCACTTTCACAATATCATAAAGATTTAGCGGCTTCCATACAGCGCATCACAGAAGAGCTAATTTTCCATATTCTTAATCACCTGCAAAAGAAAACTGGTTTAAAAAATATCTGTATTGCTGGTGGAGTAGCGCAAAACTCTGTAGCTAATGGAAAAATTTTAGCAAATACCACTTTCGAGAAATTATACATCCCTCCGGCAGGGCATGATGCCGGGACTTGTTTAGGGGCTGCACTTTGGATATATAACCAAGTTTTAGATAAACCACGCTTGCCAATCACCAATCATGGTTATTTGGGCAGTCAGTTTTCTAACGAGGAAATTATAGAGGTACTTGAAAAACAAAATATAGCGTACAAACAACTAGAAGGCGAAGAGCTTTTTAACCATGTGAGCGACTGTTTAATCGATTCGGGAGTTGTAGGTTGGTTTCAAGGGAGAGCTGAATTTGGTCCAAGAGCTTTAGGACATCGTTCAATTATTGCTGACCCTCGCCGGATTGATGCAAAAGAAATTTTAAACGCAAAAATCAAACGTCGCGAATCTTTTAGACCATTTGCACCTTCTATTTTAAAAGAATACGTGGCGGAGTACTTTGAAGTGGTAGATGAAGTCCCTTTCATGGAAAAGGTTTTCCCTATCAAAAAAGAAAAGCATGCAGCTATTCCTGCTGTAACTCATGCTGACGGTACTGGTAGATTGCAAACCGTAGATAAAGCTGTAGAACCAAAATACTATGGTTTGATAGAAGCTTTTAGACAGAAAACAGGCGTTCCAATTTTATTGAACACCTCTTTTAACGAGAATGAACCAATCGTAAATACTCCCGAAGAAGCACTAGCATGTTACTTGCGTACTAAAATGGATATGCTGGTAATGGGTGATATTGTGGTGAGTAGGGTTTAATTTAGTTTATTAGTACTATGCCCAGTGGTGAATTAGTTCATTAGTTTGTTTTAATATTGAAGGAGTATTTTGCAGGTACTATAGTATAGACCGCGGACTGCCTGCCGACAATGGACTATAGACAACTAGACCATAAACTACGGATAACTACCAACCATTTCTCTTATACCTACTCTATCCCAACAACCCTTGTTGGTGTATCTTCTCCACTAACAATAGAGCTGGAGCTAATAGCAATTGCTTTAATAACCTCCGTGATGTTTTCAATATTTAAGCTCTCAAATTCATCACCTACAGAATGGTATAATTTATCTTTATCAATCTGACAAGATGAAATAGTATGTGCTGGAACGCCTAATCTTGCTAAGGTGGCATTGTCAGAACGGTAAAAAAGATTCTGCTTTGGGTAAGGATCTGGGTAAAATTTAAAACTGGTTCCTTTCAAGTTTTCCTGTAATATCTTTCCAAAATCTGAATGCTCAAAGCCAGTAATAAAAGCATTGTGCTTACCAAACTTCGACTCCTTTCCTATCATTTCAATGTTGAACATTGCCGTCACCTCATCAGGGTTTAGCTGTTGAGAAAAATATTGTGAGCCATAACCACCAATTTCTTCGGCTGTAAAGGCTGCGAAAATTAGGGTTCGTTCGTTGTTATTTTGCTTAGCAAAATACTTTGCTAACTCAATTACTGCCGTTATACCACTTGCATCATCATCTGCGCCGTTAGCAATAGAGTCTTGGTTTACAGCTTTAATAATTCCTAAATGGTCATAATGCCCACTAAAAATCACATATTCATTCGGTTTAGATTTACCCGGTAATACACCTAGCACATTAAACATCGGAATACTTGAAATGCTATTGGTAAAATTGAGCGAAATGTCTTTAACATCAGCATTGCTTAATAAATAAACAATTGTTGGGCTTTCCGTTTCGCCTATCAACATATTCCCTCGACTTAAATAAGCTTTTAAACGTTCAAATGAAGATTTAAAACTTTTGTCAATCAGCACTAAAAGATCTTCTTTACTTTTGCTTATCTCTGCATATTTAGCAAAAAAGTCATCGTCTTTATTTATTTTAAATAATTGTGGGATGCTGTTTAGCTTCACTGTTTCCAAATCACTTGAAACGATGTAATTGTCAGCGCTAACTTCTGTTCCATTGATTTTTAAAGTTCCACCAATTGCAGAGATATTTTTAACGGTAAAATCTTGTCGGTAACTCTCCAAACCATTAAAGAACTTTAAGTCCGCGGTTTTAAATTCATTAGCAATAAAATCTGCAGCTTTTGAAATCTCATTAGGCTTCATTGCACTTCGTCCCAACATGTCATCTGCCGAAAGGGTTTTTAAAACTCTTGCAACTTCTGTTTCTGATATATTTGGTTGTGTATTGTTTTGAGCCTTACAAGACGGTGTAAAAGGCAAAGCCAAAAAAGCATAGACCAAGATTCTTTTTATCATAAAATACTAATAGAGGGTAGAAATATGTTTAGCTGTTTTTAAAGGTAGCCTCATAAAGATAAAAAATTTAGCTTTCACGTTGTAATAATTTACATTTCTGGGATGTCGGAATTGCTCCCTCATTAAACAAACGCACTAAAACCCGTAATTGCTCTACCAACAATTAAAGAATTAATTTCTTTAGTTCCTTCGTAAGAGTAAATGGCTTCTGCATCGGCAACAAACCTAGCCACATCATGTTCTAGCAAAATTCCGTTCCCACCCATCACCTCACGAGCTCTACTTACCACATCTCGGGTACGCATGGTACAAAAAACCTTGGCTAATGAAGCGTGTTCATCAGTTAATTTGCCTTCATCCTGCAATTTAGAAAGTTGAAAAACCAGTGTTTGCATAGCTGTTAAGTTTGATAACATTTCTACCAAGTGGTTTTGTATCAACTGAAAAGACGCAATGGGTTTTCCAAACTGCACACGTTCTCTGGTATATTTTAATGCACTTTCATAGGCGCCTCTGGCACAACCTACAGCCATCCAAGCAACACCTGCTCTGGTCATTTGTAAAACTTTGGCAGTATCTTTAAATGAATTACAATTCTGTAATCTATTCTCCTCGGTAACTACACAATCCTTTAAAGTAATTACAGCATTTTGGACAATCCGTAATGCCATTTTATCTTCTATTTTTTTTGCAGAAAAGCCAAGATTACCTTTTTCTACAATAAAGCCTTTCATTTCGTTATCGTCTACATCTCTGGCCCAAATGATGTTTACATCGGCAAAAGTTGCGTTACCAATCCACTTTTTTTGTCCGTTTAATACCCATTTATCGCCCGTTCTTTTAGCGGTTGTAGTTAAGCCACCGGCAACGGCAGAACCAACGTCGGGTTCTGTTAATCCAAAAGAACCAATTAACTCTAGCTTTTGCATTTTTGGCAACCATTTTTGCTTTTGCTCTTCAGAACCGCAAATGTAAATAGAACCCATTGCCAAGCCACTTTGTACTCCAAAAAACGTAGCTATAGAAGCATCAATCCTGCCCATTTCGTTTGCTATAATCCCTTCCATTAAAAAAGAACGATTGGCACAACCGTAACCTTCGTAAGTTAAACCGCAAATGTTTAGTTCTGCTAATTTCGGGATGATTTCAAAAGGGAATTCTGCTCGGTTCCAGTAGCGATTTACAATAGGTTTCACTTCTGTTTCCATAAAATTGCGGACTTTCAATTGCAATACTCGGTCTTCTGGAGAAAGAGAGTCGGAAAGGTCATAGAAATCACCATTAATGGGTGGCAATTCTCTCTTTTTCCCACTTCCACCACTCATCATTTTCATTAAACCGTTTAGCTGTCGCTCATCTAGCTGGCTAAATTGGTTCATTACTTTTGGTAAATCTACCTTTTTAGAGAGTGCTTCTAATTGATTAAAGTCTACCGTTTTTAATAACTGATAGATGTTTTTTGCTTTTGAAAATAAACCGGACATATTTCTTTAGATTGAAGTACAAGATAAGAATTTTTGATTTGCAAGAATGTTGCCAGTTAAATATAGGTGGTTTTAGTGTTTTATAGCGGTTAAGGCATTTACACTTAAGGCTTGCTTGCCCTCATAACTGTACTTTCCATAAACTTCCAAATAGTGTCCAACTATTTGGGGGCAGTCCAGCCTGCGGAATTTGCTAGGGGAGCAAGTGCTGTCATTCCTTTACCTGTACCGCAAATTACAAGGGCGAATTAACGGTTAAGTCAGGTTAGTGCTTCTGTTGCATGGAAGGAACTCGTCCAAGCACTTGTCCCTTTGCAGGGACTCTGCGTTGCTTTGAATCTATTTAGCCGTAAGTGCTTCGCCTTCAAATTTGATTCCGTACCAACCGTTTTGCATAAACTGACGGATGTTTTGGTGATCGCTTGCTTCTGGAGTGTTTAATACAGATTGGTAATGTTCTGCAAATAATAAAAGCGTATCCTCTTTTGAAAGATTATTGATTTTTGCGAAGGAAAATACTTTTGCACTTCCTTGGTTTTGACTTTCTTCGTTATAAGCTTCGCCGTTTTTAAAAGCTGTTGGTGTATGGTTATAAAGTGAATCTATGGTTGCAATTACAGTTGTAAAAGCTGTTTTATTTTCTTTTAATCCTGCTAAAAGGTCTTTTGTGCTCTCTGTCATGGCACAAATATAAAAGAAAGGATAATTTTATGTTACAAATTCAAAAACTTGAATACTGATTTATCGCTTCTTTTGCGTTAACGGTAGAAGCGGCATCCTTTTTTTTCGACAAAGTGTGGGGGAAACGAGCTGAAAAAAAAGATAAAGCGGATGACGTGTTAAAACGCCCAAAACATACCCTCATTACCATTCGCACAAACAACCCAGCTTTTGCGTCATTTAAACTAAACAATAAATAGTATTTTGGGCACAATTATGGCCTTAACGCTATAAAAACCAATAGAAAAAAAATGTCTAGTCATCATATAGTTAGAGAAAAACAAGAACCTGCACTTTTAATTTTCGATTTAACGGAATTTAATGAAGAATACTTAGGTCAACTGTTAGAGTGGTCGCCAATGATTATGGTGCCATTAGCCCTGTTTGAAAAAGTGATTTCTTTAGGAATTAAAGTTGATGCGGTATTGGCGCAGGAAGACCCGAATTTATTGTACTTTCAGGAACATGTGAAAGTGGTTTCATGCGATGAAAATATTTTAGATTGTGCGCTTAAATATTTGGTTGCAGAAGGTTTTCCGGCGGTAAACGTAATTAGCAATCATTTTAAAGCCAACGAATATCAGTTTTATACCGACTTAATTGATCTGGTTATTTTTAAAGGAAATCAGAAGATTTTTCCGGTAAAGTCGGGGTTTAGCAAATGGAAAGCCACTGGCGAAACGATAACTGTATTACAAGAAAGTTTGACAAGTCAGCTTTCAACATCGGGTTTAACCCTTATTGAAGGCGGAAATTACCGCACAGATAAAGATGGTTTTTATAGCCTTACTTTCCAAAATCCGTATATTTTTATTGCCGAGGAACTATAATGGAGATTAAGATTGCTTCTTTTGAAGATGCTGAAACAATTAGCAAGCTAGCGAATGAGATTTGGCCGGCAACTTATGCGGATATTTTAAGCGGTGAACAGATTTGTTTTATGCTAGCGCAGTCTTATACTACAAGTGCTATTGAAGAGCAGATGAAAACAGGTCATCTTTTTTTTCTGCTAGAAACAGATGGTCTTTTACGAGGTTTTGCAAGTATTGCCAAGCATACTGAAAGCGCTTTTAAACTTCAAAAGTTATACATACATCAAAGTATGCACCACAAAGGAGCCGGGAAATTATTGATAAGCCACGTTGAAGGTTATTGCAAAACACAAGGAGCTGTTGAATTGCTTTTGAATGTAAATAGAAACAACAAGGCTAAGTTTTTTTACGAGAAAATGGGCTATCGCATTATTGAAGTGGTTGATATTCCCTATCATCAGTTTGTTTTAAACGATTACGTAATGGCGAAAGCTTTAAGTAATTAGTTCCTGCCAAAATGACAAGACGGCTTACTTCCCGATGGCTTTTTTTAGTTGTTTAAGGTGATATTCGTCAGAAAATAGCAATATATCTTTAATTATTTTTGAACGGACTACTTTTTGTTTATCATTATAATTAATTAGAAACGAAAATGGCAATTATTTTATTTGTAGTTATTGCATTAGCAGGTTTTGCGGTGCAATGGAGATTTAAAAAGAAATTTAAAAAATACTCGGAGATTGCTTTATCTTCTGGGCTTAGCGGAGCAGATATTGCCCGTAAAATGCTTGCAGATAACGGAATTAGTGATGTGGAAATTATTTCTGTAGAAGGACAATTGACAGACCATTACAACCCGGCAAATAGAACTGTAAATCTTTCACCAGATGTTTACCACGGAAGAAGTATTGCTGCTGCGGCGGTTGCGGCTCACGAGTGTGGCCACGCAGTACAACATGCTGTTGCTTACTCTTGGTTGCAGTTTAGGTCTGCAATGGTGCCAATTGTTGGTGTAGCATCAAACCTAATTCAGTGGGTGTTAATGATTGGGGTTTTATTAATGATTTTTAGTGGAAGTCCAATTGTTTTGGCAGTGGGTGTTGGTGCTTTAGCTATTGTTACTATCTTTAGTTTTGTGACATTACCAGTAGAATTTGATGCAAGCCGAAGAGCTTTAGTGTGGTTACAAACACAAAAAGGAATTATGCAAACTAGCGTAGAAAACGACCAGGCTAAAGACGCTTTATGGTGGGCTGCAATGACTTATGTGGTTGCCGCTTTATCATCATTAGCAACGTTGGTGTATTATGCATCTATGCTTTTTGGTAGAAGAGACTAAAACAAGTATTTTTAATATGAAAAAGGGGTTAATTCTGTAGAATTAACCCCTTTTTAGTTTCTTTTTTCTAAGATAAGTTTAGACTATGTTACATTGAAAATCAGTCTTTTGCCTTGGCTCTTTCAGCGTAGCGGTCTAGTGTCTTAACTTACCATCAGTCTCACATCTATTATCTAACAGCGTAGCGATCTAATATCTTTTAAAACCTATAAATCATTGCGTTAATATTCATTCCTGCTCCAACAGAAGCAAAAAGGATAACATCACCTTTCTTGATTTCGTGATTTTCTTTTTCGCCTTTTAAAATTAAATCTAGTAAGGTTGGAACTGTTGCTACAGATGAATTTCCGAGTGTTGCAATGGTCATTGGCATTACATCAGCCGGAGGCGTATCAATATCATAAAGTTTAAAGAAACGTTTTAATATAGCTTCGTCCATTTTGCCATTTGCTTGATGAACCAATACTTTTTTAACTTCACTTGGCGAAACTCCAGCTTTTTCTAAAGTAGCTTTCATAACCAAAGGAACGTGTGTTAAGGCGTACTCGTAAACTTTACGACCATCCATTTTTAAATATAAATCGTCTTTAGTATCGTGATCTAATTTGCTAGAGCCTTCCATTCTTAAAAACCAAGCTTGGTCAACGGTGTGGCTTTGCGCTTTATGACTTAAAACACCTGCATTATCAGCTTCGTCTGTTGATGCAGCTAAAATAGTTGCACCAGCACCATCAGCATAAATCATACTGTCCTTATCATGCGGATCTATAATTCTTGATAAAGTTTCGGAGCCAATAATCATTACATTTTTAGCATCGCCAGACTTGATAAAATAATCTGCCTGTATCATCCCTTGTAGCCAACCTGGGCAACCAAAAGGTAAATCATAAGCAACGCAATCTGGGTTGGTAATGCCTAATTTGTGTTTTACACGACTAGCTAAAGTGGGTACAATATCCGTACGGTTTGTGCCTGCTTTAATATCACCGAAGTTATGGGCAACAATTATGTAGTCTAGTTCTTCACCATTTACACCAGAACTTTCTAATGCATCTTTTGCAGCAAAATAGGCTAAATCAGATGCAGTATGTTCAGCATCTGCGTATCTTCTTTCTTCAATATCAGTAATTAGCTTAAACTTATTAATGGCATCAGCATTTTTACGAAGTTGCGGAGAACCATCTTTTTCTATGAAAGTGTGCGATAAGAAATCTTCATTTTTTACCACGTTAGCCGGGATAAACCTGCCAGTGCCAACTATTATTGATTTTATATTATTGCTCATTAGTCAAAATTTAAACTAAATACTCTTTTGGTATATAGTATAAAGTTAGGGAATAAAATTGAAAAATTTTATATCTGTTGTTTTGGGGAGCTTCTTAATTATTGATGACTAATAAAATTACACAATGATTATTATTGTTATTTGAGTTTAGCGGTTTATTTTGAAGGATAAAAAATATGCTGATGATTTAGAAATGCTTTATATTAGATAAACTATTTGAATATAAAAACCCCCACAAGCCAACCATTTTGTGATGTAAAACGGGGGTTTTATTGCACATATATATAAGTTAGGCCCAATTCTAAAAAACCGACACAATTAATATGAAAGAACCATTAATAGACAGAATTGAAAGTAAAAAGGTTGAAAAATCGAGAAAATTATTTCTTGCTTTAGGGATAGTTGCAATTGCTCTATTGCTAATAAAATTGCTTACAATGACTGATATTCAAAAAACAAGTATTGGTTATTGGACTGACCTAATTTTAATATCTGGCGTACCTATTTATTATCTGTTTATAAGTAAGACAAAGTTAAAAGATAGAACAGGTCAGTTTATAGAATGGCAATCAGATAAAGTTTTATATAAACTAAAAGAGAATATAGAGCCAGTTGAAATTGAATTGAAATTAATTAAGTCAATAGACATTAAGTTAGATTTGATTGAAATAAAGGTAGATGAGAAAAGCTATAACCTAGATATAAGTGACTTTGATAAATATGAAGTCCGAAAACGCATTAAAGAAAACTTTCTTAAGATAAAGAACTGTGCCTAACCACAGGTTTAAAAAATTGCGGGCGAAGTGCTTACACTTCTTTCATCACTTTTTACTAAATTTAGTGCTGGCAGACAAGTTCTTGCAAGTAAAACCGCAACTCTTTAAACCTGCCAACCGTTAGCTGTTATTTTACCGAACGAAATCTTAGAAAAAAATGTCAAACAAAAATGAAGATTGGTACATAGTCGAAATTATTGAAAAGTGTGAACCAGTCGACAGAAATGAAGAACAAGATTTACGCAGAGTTATAACTTGGGGGAATCACCATCTTATAAAAGCTAACTCACCAGAAGTTGCTTTTGACAAAGCGACTAAACTAGGAAAAGAAACCGAATATAAATTTATTAATGCTGACAAAGTAGAAATGGAATGGGTCTTCGTTGGAATAGGCGACTTAGTAAAAGTTCATGAAGAAATTAAAGACGGAGCTGAATTAATGTGGACTGACTATGGCTTCATAAGTAATAGACGAACTATGAGAATGCCTTACAAAAAGGAAGAGCTAATGGAATTATTGAAACCCAAAAGCAAATAAAAAACAACCGCTAACCACAAATTTGTATTATAATGGCTGAACTGCTTTACGTTATTTCATCGCAATTAACTAAGTTTATACGGGCAGACAAGTTTGTGCTTTCCATGCCATTTATGCGCAAATTCGCCAAACGTTATAGGGCATTATTAGCGAAAAGCATATATTGGTTTATAAAAATAATTACCGACCGAACTAAACAATTTTATTTAAGTTTTAAGCCGACGAAAATGCTAGACAGCTTTTTTGATTGGTCAAAATCAGTCTAAAGAAATTAATCCGAATTGAATGAAAGCAATATTTGACTTTAAGAACGGACAAATACAAAATGGTCAAACGAAACCATAAATTGTTGTCCTAAGTGACGTTACAAAACTTGAATATTGCAAGAATAAACAGATAAGACCTCTTAATAATGTGAAACCAAAAGAACCGATAGAAATGAAAAAAGTAATTTTTAAACTACCAGAATATTATTTAATGATTTTGGCAATTTTAGCAGGGTATTCGCCACCATTCAATGTAAACCCAATTTTTATAGGAGTTTTGTCACTTCTAATTTTACAGATTATTGTAAAAAATAAAATCTTTGGAGCTGTATTAGGAATTCTTTTCTTTTTAACCAATCTATTCTTTCTTGGTGCTTTACTTTCCGAATTTTATGGGTTTACAGAGTTTAATTCTGGGGCGAAACAACTTATATTTGTCGGTTTATTCATCTGGGCTGTAAATTTATTAATGTCTATAATAATGATTTACAAGTATTCACTTAATAACTTTGATAATAGCTTACAAGTGAGATTAGAGAAACAAAATATCTAGACCTTTAGGAAATTAATCATAAAGCGTAATTGTAGTAAGAAAAATATACATAACGTCTGCTAAAAGAAAATTTGCACAAAAATGGCTGACAGTGTTTCACGTTAATTCATTAGTTATTTACATAGTTTAGTGCGGTGCAATAATGGTTCTGCATTAATATCACAATTTTTGAAACCGGCTAATCGTTATTTGTAAATTGCTAGAGTCATTGATACAAATGAGTAAAAATTTATCAATTAGCGTTACAAATTAGAAGATTAATTATGTTTCAAAAACTTGTTCAAACCAGCGACTCTAAAACCATAATTCTTATTCGCTTAATGGTAGGATTGGTGTTCCTTTCCGAAGGCATTCAGAAATTCTTATTTCCAGCCATTCGTGGCGCTGGAAGGTTCGATAAAATAGGACTTCCATCACCAGAGTTTCTTGGCTCATTTGTCGGTGCATTCGAGATTGTTTGCGGAATATTCATCTTAATTGGGTTACTCACTCGGTTGGCAGGTATTCCTACACTTATAATTATGCTTGTTGCTTTAGCAACTACCAAAACCGAAGTTTTTGCCAATAACGGTTTTTGGGCAATGATGCATGGAAGCAGAACTGATTGGGCAATGCTTTTGGGAAGCCTGTTTTTGATGATCCAAGGTGGTGGAGAGTGGTCGATTGACAAAAAACTTTCTAAGAATGACTAAAAACGTAAAAGAAGTCGCAAAACTTTTTTTCAAATTAGGAAGCATTGCTTTTGGTGGTCCTGCCGCTCATATAGCAATGATGGAAGATGAAGTAGTGAAGAAAAGAAAATGGATGACTCATCAACATTTTCTTGATTTAGTAGGAGCAACCAATTTAATTCCAGGACCCAATTCCACCGAAATGACCATGCACTGCGGACACGAAAGAGCAGGGTGGAAAGGTTTGATTGTTGCAGGAGCTTGTTTTGTTTTTCCTGCTGTACTTATTACAATGGTTTTTGCTTGGCTGTATGAACAATACGGCCAATTACCCAAAGTTGAACCTTTCATTTATGGTATAAAACCAGCAGTAATTGCCATTATTATTGCTGCAGTATATAGTTTGGGTAAAAAGGCATTAAAAAATATCGAACTAGGTGTATTAGGTGCATTGACTTTAACTGCCAGTTTACTTGGAGTAAATGAGATTTTAGCTTTGTTTACTTGTGGATTTTTGGGCTTGATGATCTATTTTGTTCGGAATTCAAAAGATACACTTTATAGTTTTACCCCACTCATTTTACTGCAAGTTGCGCTAACACCAAGTAGCGTAAAAATCCTTTGGACTTTTTTTAAAGTAGGCGCACTACTATATGGAAGTGGCTATGTGTTATTTGCCTTTTTAGATGCGGAATTAGTTACTACAGGTTTACTAAGCAGACAAGAGTTGATTGACGCTGTTGCAGTTGGGCAGTTTACACCAGGTCCTGTTTTATCTACCGCTACATTTATCGGGTGGCAATTAGGTGGTTTTTGGGGAGCAATTGCTGCAACGATCGGAATTTTTCTTCCTTCCTTTATTTTTGTGCTCATATTAAACCCATTTGTTCCTAAAATGCGGAAATCAAAACTGTTTGCGGCCTTTTTAGATGCTGTAAATATTGCTGCAGTTGCAGTTATCGTAGCAGTTTGTATAGAAATGGGAAAAGAAACTTTAACTGATTGGCGGACAATTCTTATTGCTGTAATAAGCCTGATAGGTGTTTTTGTATTTAAGAAAGTAAATAGTGCATTTATAGTAACTGGCGGAGCATTATTTGGGTACATATTGACATTGATATAATAACCAACGCTAAAAAAATGCCCGTCACAAACTTGAAAATTTATGTACTATGTTAATATAATAATGTGCTAAATGACCATAGACCAAATTCTTGATAACATACACCCGCTACCTGATACTTCAAAATCGATAATTAAAGACTGTATTTCAGAAATCAGTTATCCTAAAGGACACATTTTGTTGAGAGCCGACAAAATTGAAAAAAGAATCTATTTTATTAAAAAAGGAATTGTTCGGGCTTATGCCAATTCTGCTGAAAATGAAATAACTTTTTGGTTCGGTAAAGAAGGAGATGCAGTTATTTCAATGAAAAGTTATGTTTCAAATCAGAAAGGTTACGAAGATATTGAGTTGTTAGAGGACTGCGAACTATACGAGCTAAAAACTGAAAGCTTGCAGAAACTTTTTGAGAAAGACATATTTATCACAAATTGGGGACGAAGGTTTGCTGAACAAGAACTTATAAAGACCGAAGAACGACTTATCTCCCGACAATTTCGGACAGCCAAAGAACGCTACATAGAACTTTTAGAAAACAATTCTGATTTAATTAAACGTGTACAGTTAGGACACATCGCCTCTTACTTAGGTATAACTCAAGTGAGTTTAAGCAGGATAAGAGCGGAAGTAAAATAGGTGCTTATTTTTTATCATTTGTAAAATTTTCCTTCGATTCCATTATACACCTTTGCATAAAATTAAATTTATGAATTGGATTATTTTAGTTATTGCGGGTTTATTTGAGGTAGTATTTGCGTTTTGTTTAGGTAAAGCAAAAGTATCTACTGGTAACGAAATATATTATTGGTATTTAGGCTTTGTTGTTACTTGTGGTATAAGTATGGGACTTTTAATCAAAGCAACACAAGCATTACCAATTGGAACTGCATATGCAGTATGGACAGGGATTGGAGCTGTTGGGACCGTTTTAATCGGAATTATTGTGTTTAAAGAACCTGCGACATTTTTAAGGTTACTTTTTATCACTACCCTAGTAGGATCAATTGTTGGATTAAAATCAGTTTCACAATAAAATAAATTGGAAAATGAATTGTGAAAAACCCGACCAATCAACTTGGGGCTGTAACTATAAAGGAGTAAAAGGAACTCAGTAATGGATAGGAGAGTGTCATTCTCAATAAATTAAAAACGAGGTACCGCTTATTTAAACATCAGCTGTACCTCGTAATATTTACTAATCGGAATTATTCAATATTTCCAACAACTTCGTAAGCTCTTACACCGTTAACCTGTATTTTTTCGTAGAGTACGTCATTGTACTCATAAAGTGTAATTCCGTCAACAATTACTTTCTCTGTATTGCTAGGTAATTCATCGACTATGGTGCCGATTTCTGGCTTAATAACTTCATAATCATTTTGATACTTCACAAAGTAAATACCGTTCTGAGTATAAAACTTTCTTCCGTTAAAAATCACTGTTTTAAAGCCCACAGGAAGTACGTTTATCCTTAAACCAACACTGGGAAACCCAGGAACATACCTGCCGCCGTTTAATCTATAGAATTTAGAATTATCGTAGTAAAAATTATTGCCGTTTTGTTTAATAACCACATAAGGTTTTGGTAGTGTTCTTACAGTTACTATTTTTTTGCGTGGGGTAGCATAAACAACATTGTTTCTTAAAACCGGGCGTGATTTCACCACACTAACTTTAGTGGTTTTAGTAACTCTTTTTTGCGCAAAGCCACTATTGGTACATGCTATTCCTAGAATAAAGGCAAATCCAAACTTTAAGTAATTTCTCATAATTTTTAAGTTTAATATACCAGTGTGACCCATCAACTTTTAAATCGTTTAAAAGGGATAGGGCTCTTTAACACATTTTAACTTTTGTTTTATCGACACTGCTAGCGTAGCTCATGTCAAATTATTAGGAAAAAAGGGCGCTCAAAAGTTGACTAAGTATTCTGAAAATTCATTTTAATTTTAAGGGAAAAACAAAGCTTTTTTTGGGGATGCTTATGTTTTAGAATTTTCATTTATGTGGAGAAATCAACCCCGTTATTTGGAATAGGAATGTGGGTTTTAGACTTTGAAATTAGAGATTTTGATAGCTTGTGTTTTGCTGTTTTATAAGTTATTATCACTGCAAAAGTTTAAGAAAAATATGAATATCCCAGCGGATGCTCCTAAACAAACAAAGTCGCTTTACTAGTAAAGCGACTTTGTAATTAACAATTAAAACCTATAAAACCCTAAAAGTAACTTGATGAAATACTTCTAGGTGTGATTAACCTTGTGACCAATTTAAGAATATTATAAGGTTAAAAACAAATTTTAGATGAAAAAACTTGATAAAAATGTTATTAGTTGAAACTAGTAACTAATTAAGACAAGTTTTTTATCATTATAATAAATTATTTAGTTTATTAGTTAATATATTATTTTTCCGGTAGCCGTTACAATTGATGCAATTCTTATAGCGTCAAAAATACGTTCTTCTTTGCTTCCTAATTTAATTAGAGAATCTTCGTGGGCATTTACACACATTTCGCAACCATTAACCGCCGAAACAGCTAAGCTTAATAACTCAAAAAATTCTTTTGAAGTAACCGGCTTCATCATTAATTGCATTCTGATACGAGCAGGAATTTGCGTATATTTTTCTTTATTAGTGAAATGGCGGAATCTGTAAAATACGTTGTTTGATGCCAATAAAGAAGCACATGAAACAGCTTCTGCAATTTCATCTTCTGTTGCTTCAAATTTTAAAGCATAGTTTTTGTAAAATTCAATTAAGGTAGCATTTTGGTTGTTTGCCGCGATGCTTAAACCTAGTAAAGCACATTCTTTTTCTGATAAGAACTCTGATGTAAGTGTGCTGTTGAAGTTTAGCTTTAAATCACGTAAGTATTTAAAATCAGTTGCGTTTAAAATTTCAAGCGCTTTATTGTTGATGGTGCTTTCGCCAAATATATCTAATACTTCTTGTGTAGTCTCTGAAATAGTCATAATATTGATTATCAAATAGTTATAAAATAATAAATTCACTAAAAAACCCCTTGCTTAAAAAAGGCAAGGGGTTTTCTTTTTTAAACGCTTAACGTTTCTTCGCCTTTTTCCCAGTTACATGGACAAAGCTCATCTGTTTGTAAACCGTCTAATACGCGTATTACTTCTTTTACGTTTCTTCCAACGCTTAAGTCGTTTACACAAATCCAACGGATAACTCCTTGTGGATCAATGATGAAAGTTGCTCTGTATGCTACTTTCTCACCTGCAACTAAAATACCTAAGTCTTCTGCTAATGATTTTGAAGTATCAGCTAACATTGGGAATTTTAAACCTCTTAAATCATCGTGGTTGTTTCTCCAAGCTAAATGCACAAATTCAGAATCTGTAGAAGCACCAATTAAAGTAGTGTTTCTGTCTTTAAATTCGCCATTGTTGTTGTTGAATTCTGCAATCTCTGTAGGACAAACAAAAGTGAAATCTTTTGGCCACCAAAACATAACTGTCCAACGATCATCATCGTTTATAAATGAATCTGATGAAATGCTATCAAACTCTTTTCCTTTTTCTAAACTTACAACCGCTGTTTTGTTAAACTCTGGGAACTTTTCTCCTATACCTATCATAATTCTATATTTTAATATGCTTTACTGATTAATGTTGATACAAATATAAGGCTTAATCATTGGGTTTTTTATCTTATGTTTTGATAGCCTTATAGTTAAAAACTATAGTTATAATTAAGATAATAGTTTCGTGAATACACTCAGAAAACTATCTTGCTATCATTTAATATAAAATAATAAAGCCTCGCCTAGTGTTACTGGGCGAGGCTTTATTGAACAAAAGGCTAATCTAAAATATAGCCTTTGCAATATCATAAGTTTGTTGTGGTCTACCCATGGTATAAAAGTGCAATACCGGAACACCAAAATCCATCAACTCTTTACATTGCTGAATCATAAACTCGGTACCTACTTGTTTAACGTCTTTAGTGGTTTTACAACTTTGTACTGCTTCGCTTAATTCTTCGGGCAAATCAATATGGAAAATTTTAGGTAATGCCACCAACTGTCCAAGTGCACTAATTGGTTTTAAACCCGGAATAATTGGAACGTTAATATCATTTTCGCGACATTTATTTACAAAATCAAAATACTTCTGATTATCAAAAAACATCTGGGTCACAATAAAATCAGCACCCATATCAACCTTCTTTTTAATATAGCTGAAATCTGTTTTTAAGTTCGGCGATTCAAAGTGCTTTTCGGGATAACCTGCCACACCTATACAAAAATCACTGTTATTATCTGATACAATATCCTCATGCAAAAACTTACCTGAGTTATGGTCTTTGATGTGTTGTACTAAATCGGTTGCGTAACAATGTCCACCTGGACTTGGTACAAAAGAAGAATCTGCTCTTCGAGCGTCTCCACGCAAAGCCAAAACATTATCAATCCCTAAAAACTGTAAATCGATTAAAGCATTTTCAGTTTCTTCCTTAGTAAAACCACCACAAATTAAATGCGGAACAGCATCCACACCATATTTGTTAATGATAGCAGCACAAATAGCAATAGTCCCTGGGCGTTTACGATAAGAAACTTTTTCCAATAAACCGTTGTCTTTTTGCTTGTAGATATAATCTTCACGTAAGGATGTTACATCAATAAAAGGTGGTTTAAACTCCATTAACGGGTCAATAGCGTCATAAATCCATTGGATGCTTTGTCCTTTAATTGGTGGCAAAAGTTCAAAAGAGAAAAGTGTTTTCCCGTTTGCGTTTTTAATATGGTCGGTAATTTTCATTTTAAAGTATCGAGTAGCAAGATATTAAGTATCAAGACTCCTTGCAAATCTATTAAAGATTTAAATAATAAGTATCAGGAATTAGTGACAGTAATAAGTAGCAAGTATTAAGACTCCTTGCAAGTCTATAAAAGATTTTAAGTATTAAATATTAAGACTTTTTGAAAGACCGTTTAACATTTTTTGTATTTCGATGATTTTATCGTTTAGAGTTTCAAATTGTAGTATAGTGATAAGTTCAACTTCTTTAGCAATAATAATCTGCGTTTCTAGCTCGAAAGCTGAACCCAAGCTTATACTGATAAATTGCTTTAATTCTTTATCTGATTTTCGTCCGCAGCCTTCGGCAATATTTGAAGGAATTGAAACAGCACATCTAAACAATTGACTTGCCAATCCGAACTTATGCTCACTTGGAAAAGTACGAGTAGTTTCAAAAATCAATTTTGAAAGCTCTATACTCAATTTCCAAACTTTTAACTCCTTAAAATTATGCATATCAAATTTTCTACTTTAATACATTTTGCAAAAGGTCTTCAGACTTTCTACTAAATACTTTAAAAGCTTGCAAATCAGTCTTGATACATACTACTAAATACTCACTACCACTTTTAATAACCCAAATTCGGTCCCATCCACCTTTCAGTGGTTTCTATATCCATTTCTTTTCTTTCTGCGTAATCTGCTATTTGGTCTTTGTTTATTTTACCTAAACCGAAATAACGAGATTCAGGGTTGGCGAAATAAAATCCGCTTACTGCTGCAGTTGGGTACATGGCAAAGCTTTCGGTAATTTCTAAACCTATTTCTTTATCGGCCTTAAGCAATTCCCATAAGGTAGCTTTTTCGGTATGATCTGGGCAAGCAGGATAACCCGGTGCTGGACGAATTCCTTGATATTTTTCTTTAATTAGCTCTTCGCTATCTAGCTTTTCATTATTTACATAACCCCAATAATCTTTACGGACCATTTCATGCAGTTTTTCTGCGAAAGCCTCGGCAAGTCTATCTGCTAAAGCTTTAGTCATGATGCTGTTGTAATCATCAAAAGACTTTTCAAATTCCGCAACTAGTTCATCAGTACCATGCCCTGTTGTTACTGCAAATCCCCCAAAATAATCTTGGATTCCAGTTTCTTTTGGTGCGATAAAATCTGAAAGGGCGTAATAAACTTCACCTTTTGGTTTTTCTGCCTGTTGGCGGAGGGTGTGAATTGAGATTTGAGTATTGAGATTTGAGATCTGAGACTCTGCATCAGCGGACAGCGGACTATCAACTGCTGACCTCTCTTGCTCAACTTCTAATACAATATCATCTCCAACTGTATTAGCTGGCCAAAAACCGAAGACTGCTTTTGCGGTCAATAGTTTTTCATCAAGAATACGTTTGAGTAAAGCTTGTGCGTCATCAAATAGTTTTTTTGCTTCAATACCTACAAATTCATCTTCAAAAATTCGTGGGTAAGAGCCTCTTAACTCCCAAGTATGGAAAAAAGGAGTCCAATCTATATAAGGAACTAATTCCTCTAAAGGATAATTATCTAAAACCTTTGTACCGAAGAATTTAGGTTTTACAGGCTCTAGGTTTTCTAAATTAATTTGATATTTATTAGCTCTAGCTTCTGCTATTGACAAGAAGTTTTTAGCAACCTTTTTCTTGTTGTAATTATCTCTAGTTTTAAGGTATTCTTCCTTAAAGTTCT
Source organism: Pelobium sp. (assembly GCA_037968815.1). GTDB lineage: Bacteria > Bacteroidota > Bacteroidia > Sphingobacteriales > Sphingobacteriaceae > Pseudopedobacter. Next base: position 135,404 of record JBBKWF010000004.1, read on the forward strand.
TGATATATTCTACTTTAGTGTCTTTCGCTAAAAGCTGAGAACAAACACCCACACTTCTAGATGCATCTAAAACGTGAACAACTGCGCCACTATAAAACGGATCTACTTTTACTGCCGTGTGAATTCTTGAAGTTGTTGCACCACCAACCAATAAAGGAAGCGTAAAGCCTTCACGTTCCATTTCTTTAGCGAAGTGAACCATCTCATCCAATGAAGGCGTAATTAATCCGCTTAAGCCGATGATATCTACATCGTGTTTTCTGGCTTCCTCAATAATTCTGTTAGCCGGAACCATTACACCTAAATCAATAACTTCAAAGTTATTACAGGCTAAAACTACTCCAACAATATTTTTTCCAATATCGTGAACATCACCTTTTACGGTAGCCATTAATATTTTCCCAGCACTACTGCTTGAGCCAGCTACTTTTCCGGCTTCGATATAAGGCATCAAAATAGCGACAGCCTTTTTCATTACCCTTGCAGATTTCACCACTTGTGGCAAAAACATTTTACCAGCACCAAATAAGTCACCCACAATGTTCATCCCGTCCATTAAAGGACCTTCAATTACCTCAATTGGTAAAGGATACTGTAAACGAGCTTCTTCAACATCAATATCTAAATAGTCGATGATTCCTTTTACTAACGAATGCGAAAGACGTTCTTGAACTGTACCGTTACGCCATTCTTCGTTTTTTACAACAACTTTTCCTTTGGTATTTACCGTTTCGGCATAGTCCACCAAAATCTCAGTTGCATCTGGGCGACGGTTTAACAGCACATCTTCTACTTTTTCAAGCAGTTCTTTAGGGATTTCCTCGTAAACCTCGAGCATTCCGGCGTTTACAATTCCCATATCTAAACCAGCTTTAATGGCGTGGTATAAAAATGCGGAGTGCATTGCCTCACGAACAGTGTTGTTCCCTCTAAAAGAGAAGGAAATATTAGAAACTCCACCACTTACTTTTGCGTGGGGAAGGTTTTCTTTAATCCATTTGGTAGCAGCGATAAAATCAACCGCGTAATTGTTATGCTCTTCTAATCCGGTGGCAACCGTTAAAATATTTGGGTCAAAAATGATGTCTTGAGCAGGAAAACCAACCTCGTCCACCAAAATATCATAAGAACGTTTACAAATTTCTTTACGGCGTTCTAAATTATCGGCCTGACCTTGTTCATCAAAAGCCATAACAACCGTTGCTGCGCCGTATTGTTTAATTTTATGAGCGTATTCTTTAAATTTTTCTTCGCCTTCTTTTAAGGAAATGGAGTTTACAATTCCTTTGCCCTGCAAACATTTTAAACCAGCTTCTATAACTGTCCATTTAGATGAATCTACCATGATAGGCAGTTTAGAAATGTCAGGTTCTGATGCAATTAAGTTTAAAAACTTAGTCATTGCAGCTTCAGAGTCCAGCATGCCTTCATCCATGTTCACATCAATTACTTGTGCGCCACCTTCAACTTGTTGGCGGGCGATAGAAAGTGCGGTATCGAAATCGCCACTTAAAATCAGTTTCGAAAACCTTGGAGAACCAGTAACATTGGTACGTTCGCCCACGTTAACAAACATGGTGTCGGGCTTGATAGTAACTGCTTCAAGTCCAGATAAACGCATATAAGGCTCAACCGTTGGGACTTTTCTTGGCGCATATTTCTTAGCAATATCTGCCATAGCTTTAATATGTCCCGGCGTAGTACCGCAACAGCCACCAATAATATTTACAAAGCCAGAAGCTATAAAGTCTTCTACTAAAACACCGGTTTGGGATGCAGTTTCGTCATACTCGCCAAACTCATTTGGCAAACCTGCATTTGGATAGGCCGAAACAAAAACATCAGCTTTTTCGGATAGTTCTTCAATATGTGGACGCATATCTTTTGCACCCAAAGCACAGTTTAAACCTATAGAAAGTAACTCGCCGTGACTCATTGAGTTTAAAAATGCTTCAACGGTTTGCCCAGATAATGTTCTACCTGACGCATCGGTAATGGTACCAGAAATCATGATTTCTAGCTTTCTTTCCACTATTTGCTCGTAACGTTTGATTGCGAAAATTGCCGCTTTAGCGTTTAGCGTATCAAAAATAGTTTCTACTAAAAGTACATCGGCACCGCCATCTACCAAACCACGCACTTGCTCGTAATAAGCGCCCTCTAATTCCTCAAAAGAAATTGCTCGGAAACCAGGGTCGTTAACATCTGGAGACATGGAAAGCGTACGGTTTGTTGGACCAACTGCACCTGCTACAAAACGTGGTTTTTCTGGGTTTTTCGCGGTGTATTCAGCTGCAATTTCTTTAGCGATTTTTGCGCCTTCAAAACTCAATTCATACGATAAATCTTCCATACCATAATCGGCCATGGAAATACGTTGCGTACTAAAGGTATTGGTTTCAATAATATCTGCGCCAGCATCTAAATATTTAGCGTGAACGGCTTTAATAACATCTGGTCGAGTGATGTTTAATAAATCATTGTTTCCTTTAACATCTAAAGGATGATTTTTAAATCGCTCTCCACGGAAATCCTCTTCAGTCAATTTGTATTGCTGAATCATGGTTCCCATAGCACCATCTATCACTAAAATTCTTTTTTCTAATTCTTTTCTGATATCCATCTGTTAAGTATCAAGCATTTAGTGTCAAGTATTAAGAGCCCAAAATGATATTATAGTATCGAGGATTAAGAACCTAAAATGAGTAGATATCTTAAATCTTTCACTAAAATTTTTTCAATATGAAAAATATCCATGATACATTGTCTTGTATCTTGATACTTTGCTCTTGCTACTCAAAAAGGCTTATTAAGAAAAGTCGCGTGGTAATTTAGACTTCACTTATCTTCTCCAATTTCTAAATTAATGAAACCGGATAGAATTTAGCACCTTATTTTAAACAGGTTGCTAAGACTTCGCTGGGTCTAATCCCTCTGTCTTTCTCTATAAGCGCTGCAAAGGTGCAACATTGCTGGCTGAAAAACAAATACTTGACCAACCGTTTATTTGCTTATGGCTCTATACATCGTGTATATCATTTATTATTTAGAATAATTATAAATAATTTTGGAATTTGACAATACCCTTATATCTTTGCCATTATTAATAATTAGTCTAAATAAAAATATGACTTTCAAAAAGGTTAATAACTGGTTGCATTTATGGTTAGGGCTCGGTTCAGGAATAATTGTATTTATTGTATGTATTACCGGGTGTATTTGGGTTTTTAACGAAGAGATAAGCGCAATATTAGAACCCGAAACAGTAATAGAAAGGCAGGATAAACCAGTGTTGTTACCATCGGCTTTAGTTGGTATTGCAAATGAACTTTATCCTGGCAAAAAGATTTCTTATGCTACTTATCAGCAAGGTAGAGCTATTAACTTACTTGTAGGCGGAAGAAGAGGCGGAGGTGCTAGTTTAAAAATTAACCCTTACAGCGGAGAAGTTGTTAGCAAGCGAGAGCGGAAAAAAGGAGACGTGGACTTTTTTAGATTTATATTAAACGGGCATCGCTTTTTATGGTTACCTGTTGATATTGGCCGGCCGGTTGTAAATTATGGTACTTTAATATTTGTAATATTATTGATTACGGGTTTAATTTGGTGGTACCCTAAAAAATGGAATAAGAAAACCAAAGAGAAAAGCTTTAAAATTAAATGGAGCGGTTCTTTTAAACGTGTGAACCTAGACTTGCATAATGTGCTAGGTTTTTACTCGCTGATATTTCTTTTAGCGATTGGATTAACAGGAATGGTTTATGGGATAAAATGGTACAGCGAAGGTTTGTACTGGGTAACTTCCGGCGGACAATCTTTAGGTAAATTTAGCAGAGTAGAGTCTGATTCTTTAAAAGCCAATAAATTTTTCACTCCACAACAAGCAATAGATAAAGCATTTTTATTCGCGATAAGCGAAAACCCAAAAGCAGAGGGTTTCTACTATACTTTTCCTGATACCTCAAAAGCCAAGTCGGTTATTAATGTTACGGTGTACCCTACAGCAGGTCAGTTTTATAATAACAAAAGTTATCGGTTTGATCAGCATACACTTAAACAGCTTAAAGGAAACAGTCCGGTATATGATACAGATTACGAAGAAGCAGGTTTTAGTGGTAAACTAAGAAAAATGAATTATGATATTCATGTCGGTAGTATCCTTGGATTCCCTGGAAAAGTTTTGGCTTTCTTGTGTACACTAATTGGAGCATCATTACCACTAACTGGGTTTTTAGTTTGGTGGGGCAGAAAATATGGAAAAAACAAAAAGGTAAAAGTTCCGAAACAAGGGGATGTCAATTCCACAACAGAAGCTTTGTCTACAAAGAAATTTACGCCAAAATGCATCTCGAATAGGTTGAATTTAAAAGAAGAGCAACCAATATTAGAAAACACCACAATCAAAAGTTAAGCAAATAAACATGAGAAATTTAAAATCAGTCCTTTTTACTTTATTACTAATAGCCACAAGCAGTCAGCTTTTTGCACATGCTTTATGGGTAGAAACAAAAGCAACCGGAAAAATTGGTACAAAGCAAGAAGTAAAGATATTTTATGGAGAGTATGTAAGCAACGAAAGAGACTCGGTAAGCAAATGGTACTCTGATGTAAAAGACTTTTCATTATGGCTTACTAATCCAACTAAAGAAAAAATAAAATTAAATACCACAGCTGGAACCAATTTCTACAGTGCCAACTTTACGCCAGAAAGTGATGGGGTTTATGTGCTAACTGTTGTGCATGAAGCAAAAGAATTAGGTGGTACAACCAAATATGAGTTTTCTTCTTTGGCCACTGTTTCTGTTGGGGAATTAACTGTATTAGATGTTACATCTATTGCTAATCCGCTTTATGTTACAGCTGTAGATGCTAAGTTTTTTAAAGCCAATTCTTCTTTAAAAATAAAAGCGGTATTAAATGGAAAAGTATTAGCGGATAAAAACGTAACTGTTTTTTCGCCAGAAGGATGGAGCAAAGAATATAAAACAGATAAAAGTGGAACATTTGAATTCTCTCCGCTTTGGGCTGGGCGCTACGTTATTGAAGTAAGTACTTTCCAGAAAGTAACAGGCGAGCATCATGGTAAAAACTATACTGCTACGTGGCAAGGTGCAACATCAAGCTTTGAAGTATTAAAATAAGACTAAGTCCTGCTTGCTCTTTGCTGGTTGCTTTGAGCATTCAGGCACTAATAATAAGATGATTTTTAGAACGGCAATTCTATAAATTATTTTAAAAAACCGTACGGCGGCAACCGTACGGCTAAATAACCGCTGTGAAGCGGCAACCTTTAACGTGTAATTAAAAGTAATGCAAATTAAAACTTTTTTGTTGACAAGCATCTATTGCTTGTTGTTTTCAGTGTCTTTTTCTCAAAGCAAGACTGCTCATATCATCGGTAAAATTACCGATGAAGACGGCTTGCCAGTTCCCGGTGCGCTGGTTAAAATCAAACCCAATACAGGTTCTGCCGTTTCAGATGTGGACGGCAAATTTATACTTGCAAAGTTGGCGACAGGCAACTATACAATAATTATTTCTTCTGTGGGTATGCTGTCACAGCAAAAGCAGGTTTCTGTTAAGGAGGGGACTATCGTGAATATCAGTGTTAAACTCGCCAATAACGTACAGCAATTACAAACTGTTAATGTAATTGGCAGAACAGAAACACAGGAAGCAAACCGGCAAGCTTTCAATGTTACGGGAATTGATGCTAAAAAATTATATAATACTACGTTAGATATTTCTGGAGCTTTGGATAGAGTTGCCGGCGTAAGAGTAAGAGAATCGGGAGGTGTGGGTTCTAATTTTAATGTATCATTAAACGGCTTTTCGGGGCGTAATGTTCGTTATTTTATTGATGGCATTCCCATGGATAATTTTGGCTCTTCTTTCCAAATCAACAACATTCCTATAAATATTGCTGAACGTGTAGAGGTTTACAAAGGTGTTGTGCCAATTTGGTTAGGTTCAGATGCCTTAGGCGGAGCGGTAAACATTGTTACGGGCAATAAAAAGCGCAATTATGTGGATGCGTCATATTCTTTTGGTTCTTTTAACACCCATCGCAGTGTGATAAATACTGCAATGACTTCTGATAAGGGATTTACACTTCAGCTTAATGCTTTCCAAAACTACTCTGATAATAATTATAAAATAAACCTCAGAACCTTGTTGCAAAACAACATGGAGCCAGAATTAAGAGCAAGCTCTGTCAAAAGATTTCACGATACCTACCATAACGAAACGCTTATTGCTAATGTGGGTTTCGTAGACAAATCATGGGCAGATAATTTTCTGCTTGGGATGACTTTAGGCAAAAATTACAAAGAAATACAAACTGCTGCCAGACCTGAAGCTGTATATGGTCAGTTGCATAGACGCGGAAACATAATTATGCCAACCCTTAAATACAAGAAAACTGATTTGATTAAAGGGCTGGACGTTACGGCAAATTTTAATTACAATCTTGGATATGAAACCACTATTGATACAGCTTTAGCCGATTATGACTGGGACGGAATCCGTGACCCTAAAGTGAGTATGGGGGAGCAAGGTGGGCAGCATAATGAATATAGAAACAATAATGGATTAGCCACTGCGATGGCGAGCTATCAGTTTGCTGAACACCAGTCGATAGCAATAAACAACGTTTTTTCAACCTTCGACAGAAAAACAGATAACCTATTGTTCCCAGAGAGGAATGTGCTAGACCCGGCTAAAACTATGGATAAGAATGTGCTTGGAATTGGTTATTCTTTCGCTAAGGACAATAAGTTTAGTGCCAGCCTATTCGGTAAGTATATAAGCCTGAAAAGTGAAGTCGGTAGTTTAAATAGAAAAAATACAGATAATAAAATGGGTTATGGAACTGCCTTGAGTTATTACTTAATCCCAAATCTACAAATCAGAAGTTCTTATGAGTTAACCAACCGTATGCCGGAAGCCAATGAAATATTTGGTAATCTGGAAGACCAAGCGGCCAATCCATTGCTTAAACCAGAAAAAAGCGATAACGTTAATCTGGGTTTAATTTATGGGTTTAAACTCAATGAAGTCAATCGGTTTTCAATAACTGCCAATGCTATTTATAGGCACTCTACCAACTTTATTTTCACTAGAATAATGGGTGGAACTGGTCAGCAAAGAGATTTTACTGTTTCGGATAACCGTGATGGGGTGCGTACCACCGGTGTAGATGGTGAAATTAGGTATTCGTTTAAAAACTGGTTAAGTGCAGGGGCAACAGTAACCTATCAAAAACTGGTTAACCTTCAAAAATATGACTGGGATCCCAATGCCGGAAAATATAGCACATCAGAAAGTTATACCTATTTGGATCAAATGCCCAACATTCCATATTTTTTTGGAAATGCAGATGTATCAGGAACGTTCAAAAATGTAATATCGAAAGGAAATAACCTGACAGTTGGCTACAACCTCTTGTACGTAAATTCTTTCTGGCTCTATTGGCCAAGTTTCGGGTCTGCAAATTTAGATTCAAAAAATGGTATTCCCACGCAACTTTCGCATGATGCAAACCTAGTATATAGTATAAAAAACGGTCGGTATAATGTCTCCTTAGAAGTTAGGAATATTGCTGATCGACCTGTGTACGATAATTTTTCGCTACAGAAAGCCGGTCGTAGCTTCTACTTAAACCTCAGATATTTTATTAACAAATCACAAAAATAAATTTTAACTAAAATTGATATGAAAACAACAATGAGAAATAGCCTAATGGCCCTAGCATTTGCAGGTATTTTAGCTTCTTGCGATAAGAAAGCAAACAGGGAAGTAGTTCCAGAAAACCCAGGAGATTTTATTATTGCCGTAACACCAACCGCTATTACAGGAGTTGCTGATTATTTGCTTACCGCAAGTAGTTTAGATACTGGTGCAGTGTCTATAATTGGCAATGGTGTAGAGCAGGATGGTACTTACAGGTATTACCTAACTACTAATAACAAATTCTTTAGCTTGCTTTACGGACAAGGAAGTCCTGGAGCCGTAACTGTTTACAATATTGATAATGGTAAATTAAATAAGCTAAATGACTTTACTTCTGCTACTGTACAAGCTTTCGCTGCAGTAGATGATGATGTATTGACGGTTAGAGTGCCTCGAAGAGTAGCTGCAGTTGGTACACCAACTGTTTACGAGTGGTATCGTGTAAGTACAGAAACCAATCAAGAAATTGCAAGTGGTACTGCAGACGCGATATTGCCAAGTGGGAACGGTGAAATTGCTCACTTAAGCTGGATTAAGCAGGTAGGTAATAAAGTATATGCACCCTATTTCAGTATCTACAATAGCTTTTTTACTAAATTTCCAGATCAGGCAGGAATTGCTGTATTCTCTTACCCAGATATGACTTATGAGAAAACCATCAGAGACACAAGAACAAGTTTTATTGGAAGATATTTTACTGATGGTTTAGGCCTGGTTGAAAATGGAGATTGTTATGCTTTCTCATCATCAGTAGCGGCAGATGACGACCCAACTACTGATAAAGTAGATGCTAAGATGACTTCCACTAAACCGTCTGCCATTACCCGCATTAAAGCTGGTACAACAGAATTTGATTTGAGCTATTTCTTCAACTTCGAAGAAGTGTCAAACGGTTATGTGATTACGAATTGGTTTAACATTGGCCAAAGCAAATTTATCGCAAATATTGAACCTGTAGCTACTAAAGGTCAATACGTTTCAGGTAAGCGTTTAGCTATTGTTGACGTGGTTAATAAAACAGTAACCCAAGTAACTGGTTTTCCTGATCCAACTACAATTTCAAACATAACAACAACTAACTATTCTCCCGAGGATGGAAAAATTGGCTATGTAGGTGTAAATTTATTAGACGGAACTACGTTTGTTTACAAAATTGACGCTTCTAACGCAACAGCTACAAAAGGACTAAAAGTTGAAGGTGGAAAAATCACAGCTATTCAACATTTGAATTAATAAAGATATTGCGCTGTACATGTAATTGTTCGTCAATGCATGTACAGCGCATTTTTAAACGCATCAGCTATGTGCAAAAAACTAACATTAAGTAAAAAAGGACAGGCTCATATCAGTTATTGTGCTGAGTGCAAACATATTTACATTTGGCATGGGAACATTATGCTCACTTTTACGCCAAAGCAATTTATTGCGTTTAAGAAATATACTGAAAGTCCGGATTTTAATGAAAGCTTTTACCGCTTTCCGGATGGTGAAAATCGTTTGGTTTTGCATACCCCAAACTCAGACATCTGTTTTTCTTTTACAGAAGATGAATGGGAGAATTTCTATGTCGCTATGGAAGAAGCAGAGTATATGCAGGAAATTTATCAGTTAATTTACTGATAGATATAACCGTAGTTTAAAAAGATTTATTTCTCTCCCAATTCACCTTTTTTCACTGTTAACACATCTTGTCCTGTGGCATCGCCTTGTTCCTGTAATTTTCCAAAAGCGGCAGATGTAGCATAATCAATAATTGCTTGTGGTTTATTTTGATTGTAAAAACCATAAATTAAACCTGCCATAAAGCAATCTCCACTACCAGAACGGTCAACTACACCCTCACAGTTAAATTCTTGCGAGTGGTATGATTTTTCGCCGGTAAATAAACTGGTGTAATATTTTAATTCATTTGCATCGCTATCAAACCTAAAAGTATTGGCTACGCTTTTTACTTTTGGGAATTTTTGGATGATTTCTTTTGAAGTTTGTTCAGCATGATCTAAGTAATCTTTTCTTTTGCCTTTACTGTGGATGTTTTCATCAATGCTTGTTCCTAACAAACTATTTGCAGACCATATATTGCCCATTACAACATCGCAATGTTCAATTAGCTTAGGCATTACTTCAATAGGTTCTTTACCATATTTCCAAAGTCGGGAACGGTAATTTAAATCGCAAGAAATAGTGATTCCTTTTTTAGATGCTGCCTCAATACCCTCTAAACATACATCAGCAACATTTTCATTCAAAGCTGGGCTAATCGCTGTAAAGTTAAACCAAGAAACATCCCTCAGCACTTTATCCCAATCAATCATGCCTCGTTTAAGTTCCGAGAAAGAAGAGTGTGCTCTGTCATACACCATGCTTCCTTTTAAATCGGCACCACGTTCTAAATAGTAAACACCAATCCTGTCACCACTAAATAAAATAGAGGAGGTAAAAATGCCTTTATAGTCCAAGTAGTCAACTAAATGGCGACTCATGAAATTATCTGGCAATACGGTGCAATATCTTACGGGTACATTCCAGCCAGCAAGCGCTGTTGCTGCATTGGCTTCTGCACCACCCATATAAAGGGTAAATGGGTTTTTTTCTGAATTAGGATCATTTACAGGAGATGGTGATACCCGTAATAATAATTCGCCAAAACAAAGTACTTTTTTCATAACGTTGCTTTATTATAAAACTTAAGGTTGCTGTAAGTGTTTATTCTTTATACTTTGAAACGATGGTTTTCCTGAAAGGCTACCACCGTCATGTCGACGGTAGGAGACACCTCACTTGAAAAGCTAACCATAAAGTTAGCAAATACTGTGTGGAAACCTATATGAGACCTCTCGCTTCTCGAGGAGATGATAAGCCCTATAAACCAAAGTATTCTTTAGCGTTGTTATAACAAATATCACTAACAATGCCACCTATCCATTTTTCGTCATTTGGCACCTGTCCATTTTCCATTTCGCTTCCTAAAATATTACATAATATTCTTCTGAAATACTCGTGACGAGGGTAAGAAAGGAAACTGCGAGAGTCTGTCAACATCCCCACAAAAGTGCTTAAAACACCCATGTTTGATAAGGAAGTCAACTGTTTTTCCATGCCGTCTTTTTGGTCTAAAAACCACCAACCAGAACCAAACTGTACTTTTCCTTTAGTTTTACCATCGGCAAAATTGGCCGTCATCGTAGCAAAAAGATCGTTATCTGCTGGATTAAGGTTGTAAATAATAGTTTTTGCTAATTGATCATCTAGACTTAAATTACCTAAAAAGTTAGATAAACTTTCTGCCTGTTTAAAATCACCAATAGAATCGTAACCAGTATCCGGACCTATTTTACGCAACATACCGTGGTTATTATTACGGATAGCACCTAAATGGAATTGCTGAACCCAACCTTTTTCGTGATAAATTTTAGCAAGTGCTGTTAAAATATAACCTGCAAAAGCATCTGCATCAGAGTAATTATCTACTTCGCCTTTTAAAAGTTTGCTAAATTCAGTTTTTTGTGCATCCGTTAAAGTAACTTTTGAAGGAACTTTTGTTAAACCATGATCAGAAATGGAAGCACCATGAGCTGCAAAAAAATCAATTCGGTTACGTAAAGCAGCAAGTAAGGATTCTACATCTGTAATTTGTATGCCCGAAGCTGATGATAGCTTTTTGATATATTGGCGATAAGCTGTTGCATCTGCAATAGCAAAAGATTTATCTGGACGGAAAGAAGGTTTTACCTTAATTTCGAAATTTTGATCAAGTAAAGTTTTATGGTGCTCTAAAGAATCAGTTGGGTCATCAGTAGTCCCCACCATCTTAACGTTGAATTGTTTTAACAAGCCTTGTGTAGAGAAATCTTTTTGAGCTAATAGTTGATTGCCATGCGCATAAATTTCTTTAGCAGAGTTTTCGTTTAAAAATTTGTTTACGCCAAATGGTTTTTTAAGCTCCATATGGCTCCAATGAAACAACGGGTTTCTGACAGTAGCCGGAATTACTTTTGCCCAAGCCATAAACTTCTCCTCATCAGATGCATCACCAGTAATAAAGCGCTCATCTACTGCCAAAGTACGCATAGCTCGCCACTTATAATGGTCTCCTTTTAACCAAATCTGAGTCATATTGGCGAAGTTTTTATTTTCGGCAATCTCATTTGGAGGCAAATGATTATGATAATCTATGATGGGTAAATCTTTAGCATAGTTATGATAAAGTATTCTAGCGCTTTCAGAATACAATAAAAAGTCATCAGGTATTACATTTCCGTCTTTCATTTTATAGGTGTTATATTTTTTAATCAAAAGCTATTGTAAAGAATCTCTGCATAAAAAAGCCCCCCGAAAATTTCATTAGAACCTAACCAATTTTAACAATGAAAAGGGGGGCTTAAAGCTTGTTGTTATTTTAAATCAATAATTGCTACTGCGTCCATATCGCCGTAATCTTGGTTTTCGCCACCCATTCCCCATATAAAAGAGTAATTAGATGTACCGCAACCAGAGTGGATTGACCACGGTGGGCTAATAATTGCTTGGTTGTTATGAACCGTCATGTGGCGGGTTTCTTGTGGTTCGCCCATGAAATGGAAAAGAGTTTGATCTGTTGCCAAATCAAAGTAAAAATAAGCCTCCATTCTTCTGTCATGCACATGCGATGGCATGGTGTTCCAAACACTACCAGTGGTTAACGTGGTTAAACCCATTACTAACTGGCAACTTTGAATGCCATCAGCATAAATATATTTATTGATTGTTCTGTGGTTTGATGTTTCTGCCGAACCCAAAACTACTGGTGTAGCATTAGCTTCTTTCATCAATGTAGTTGGATACTCTTTATGTGCTGGGGCAGATAAAATGTAGAATTCTGCTGGTGAACCTGCATTTTTAGAAGAAAAACTAATGTCTTTACTCCCTCTGCTAATGTATAAACAGTCTTTTTTTGCTAAATCGTATGTTTTTCCGTCAACGATGATGCTTCCTTCGCCACCTACATTAATAACACCCATTTCTCTTCTTTCTAAAAAGAATTCAGCTTTTAATATTGGGTAATTTTCTAATGTTAATGCGCCGTTTGTTGGTATTGCACCACCAACTATAATCCTGTCGTAATGACTGTAAGTAAATCTTACTTCACCTTTTGTCATTAAATCTTCAATCAAGAATTGTTCACGCAGTTCTGCGGTGTTCATTCCTTTTACTTCTTTTTGACTGTTATGATATCTTTGTTTCATGTCTTTAATCTTTTCGTTTACGTAGGTTCAATAACTCATTAAATGTCTTTTTTTTTGTAGCAATTGCGTGTCGGCTTTCAGCCTTTCGCTTTCAGCTTAATGCCTCACTTAGCGTCCCATCCATCCACCGTCAACAGTAATAACTGTTCCGTGTACATAATCTGCTGCTTTTGATGCTAAAAAAACGGTTACACCACCAAAATCTTCTGGTGTGCCCCATCTGTTCGCTGGTATGCGTGATAAAATTGATTTGCTTCTTTCTTCGTCGTTACGTAGAGCTTCAGTATTATCTGTAGCGATATAACCTGGCGCAACTGCATTTACATTTACTCCTTTTGATGCCCATTCATTAGCAAAAGCTTTCACTAAACTGCCAATAGCACCTTTACTAGCTGCGTAACCTGGTACGGTAATACCACCTTGGAAAGTTAAAAGTGAAGCAGTGAAAATCACTTTCCCCGAACCTTGCTCAACCATTCTTCTACCAATTTCGCGGGTTAAAATAAACGGAGCATCTAGGTTGATCGCTAAAACATTGTCCCACATCTCATTTGGGTGTTCAGCAATTGGTGCTCTTTGTATAGTGCCAGCATTATTTACCAGTATATCTATCACCGGGTTTTCGGCTTTAACTTTTTCTATAAATTCCTCTAAAGATTTTCTGTCGCTAAAATCGCATTGGTAAGCTTTGAATTTTTTACCTAGCTTTTGTACTTCTATTTCGGTTGCGCTTCCGGTTAAAGCCATAGATGCTGAAACACCGATAATATCTGCGCCAGCTTTCGCTAAAGCTAAGGCCATTCCTTTACCAATTCCTTTGTTACAACCAGTAACTAAAGCAATTTTTCCACTTAAATCAAATAAACTCATTCCACTATTTTTTGGTTTATAAAAACGTTATTCTACGAGTTTGTAGAACAATGCCTTAAACAAGATTAGTGATTATAAATTGTTTGAATGCCGAAAACAAGGTATTTATTTATGCAATCGTTTCCGGTAATAATTATTTTGTTGCTAAATTTAAAACCTTTCAGTTTTGTTTGTAACATTCATGAATTTATGCTAGATGAAACCGATTTTAACATTAAAACAGTAAATGAATAATATTTTCTCATCAGATTCGCCCGTTTCAAAATCCGCGTATATAATATGCTGCTTTATCATTTTTTGTGTATTCAACTCTTTTGCACAAAAAACCGACGGCACCATAAATTCTTTGATAAAAACGGAAGCGTATTTTAATAATTTGGCAGCTAAAAAAGGTTTAAATCGAGCTTATATTGAAGTAGCGGGTAAACACGGAGTGGTTTTTAGGCCTAATCCCCTTAATATTATAGATTATTACGGCAAAGAAGAACCGGCAGACTTTGAGTTAGGCTGGAAACCGGATTTTGCAATGATTTCTAAGAACGGCTATTTTGGCTTTACCCTTGGTTTATTTACTATAAAAAAGGATGAGGAGTATAGTTATGGTCATTACCTTTCTATTTGGAAAGCGGAAAACAATAAAAAATGGAAGTTAGCTTTAGACGCAGCAATCAGCCATGAAAAACCCTTAAATGAGACTAAATCTCAATTTATTGATCCATCAAACTATCACTATCCAAAACTTTTAGGGCCAAAAAAGGTAAAGATGCGGGAAGATATTGTTTTTAGCACTGATGAGCTTTTTGGGAAAGCACTTAAGAACACAGGTAATAAAAACTTTAACGAATATTATGCAGATGATGCAAGACTTTACTTCCCCGGCGAACTACCAATTATCGGAAAAAAGGAGGCGGTTGGTTTTATTGATCAGCGAAATCAGCATGTAACATCGACCCCAACATTCGTTGATAGAGCCTTTAGTGGAGATTTAGCTTATACTAACGGAAAAGCAAATATTGGGGTAAATAAATACAATTATATCAGGGTGTGGAAGATAGGGGAGGATATGAAATGGTATATTTTGGTGGATATGTATGTGGAGGAGTAGTTGTTTAGATTTTTAGTGAAAATAGTTGGTGGTAAGTTCATTAGTTGGATTTGTGTATCTGTTCTAACAAATTAATTATTCTTTTAAAAGTTATAAGAAATCTTGATTCCATGATTTAACACCCCAAATTCATTAAAAGAAACAGCATAATCTGCTCTAAATATTAAGCGCTTTAAACCTGCGTACACCTCAAAATAATTTCCTTTTTCTGGCTGATAAAGATAACCACCACCAATTAGTTCCTGTATTTTAAGCTTTCTTAACTGGGGTATTCTGTTAGAGAAGAACTGATTGAAATTGTGTTCCAAATGCCCTTCAATAAAATATTGGTTGGTACTATAGGTGTAAAAGTCTAATAAGTGGAAGCTTCTTAAACTCGGGTTAAATATTAAAGACAAGTTACCGCTAAAGTGGCGCCATTCTGGATAATAATTGCTTTTGCTATTGAAAAACTTTCCAGCAGCAATAGAGTACGATCCATAACCCCACAAACCCGTATCCAATTTTTCATGTTGAATTTCTGCTTCTAAATAATTATAGTCAGAGCTTGAGCTAGCTACATTCGGAATACCTTTTTTATAGGTTAAAATAAACCTTGGGCCAAGGGGTAGTTTGTAAATCTTAATTTTGTCTTTGGTAATATAAGGTTGCTTTAAAGTGTAAATCAAAGATGAGTTGATAAAGAATGAGGTGTAATCAGGAAACAGCTTATCTTCCAAAGCTGGCGTAATTGGGTTGTTAGAACTGAAATTACGTTCTTTAATATCCCTAAAAACAAAATCTTGAGTATTGGTTACTGAGTAATTATTGGCAAGTTCTGTACCTACAGATAAGTATAAATTGCCTACTAACTCCCTCCCAATTCCGGCACTTACATACTCTTTTCTATAAAGCTTCATAAAATTTTGCTCAAAAAACAAAGTGCTTAAAGTGTTTTGTAAAGTGCTTATACTTCCGTTAGGGTTTAAATCCAAGTAGGTATTACCTGTGCTAAAGTTTAATGTTCCTCGTTTTTTAGGTTTATAGTACCAAGATACCGAAAGATCAGAATTTAGTTCCTCATTTTCAAAACCGTACCTAACTCTAGGGGTTACAGACCAGCTAATGTTATCTTCATTAAACTTTAAAAAAGACAATCCGTAATTTACACCAAAGCCCTCCACAGTGTTAAAAAAAAAGGCTGGAATTATTGGGTCAAACACTATTGCAGAACGCTTGTTTTTGCTTACCCATTCTTTATCGCTAAAAAGTAAAGGAAGTATTTTTATCCTTGAGGATAATTTCTCTATTGAATCAATAGGAGATTTGTTTTTTTGATATCTATTTATTGAGTCTTGATATTGGTACGATAAGCGTTCTTGTAAAGTAAGCGGAACCTTTCTGTTGGCTTTTAATAAGGCCGAATGAAAAGCCGACGAGTCGTCTCTCACCGTTTCATTTTTTCTAAACTCGTCGTAAAAGTCAGTCGAAACTTTTTTTTCTGAAAAAACAGCCTGACTACTTCCAGAGAAGAAAAACTTTAGCACATCTCCCGTGTACTTTAGGAGGGTATAGTTTGGGACAAAATCTTCCTCAGGCTGATAATCCTGAATTATTTGTAAAGTGTCAATAAAATTGATGCCTTTATCTCCACTTATTTTTAAATCGAGGTGTTTTAATTGGCATGAGTTGATATCGAAAACCAATTGGCCGGTAAAAGTGGGCGAAAATTTTCGCTTTGGACTAACTTGAATGGTAATTTGTACCGAATCTTTGTGTATAAGCTGGTAATTGTAATATTCAAAAGCATTTTGTGCTAAGGGCGAAACAAAACTCTTATCGCTTAGTGATTCAAATTTCACTAAGTTTTCACTAAAATTAAGACTTAATTGGGCAGCACTTTTAAACTCCCAAGAAGGATATTTACCATAACTCTTAGTGGCATTTACCTTCTCTTTATAACCGGTTTTTTTATCAAAATGTAAATGAGAGTAGCTTTCGTTAAGCCAAACTAATTGATTTTTATTGATATTGCCGTAATACCTTATGCTTTTGCCAAACATTCTTTCTGGCCCTTCATCTAAAGTTAATTTATTCTTAATATAGCCTTCTTTGGTAAACGGGAGGTTTCTTCTTTGCTTTTGCGATTTGATAACATCAGCCATAAACTGGTTTACCCAATCGGTAGAATCTTTTGTGGTTTGATAGTTTGTGGCTTGTGAAAACGTAGGACATAAAAGCAATAGATATGATAAAAGTACCCAACCTAAAGTTGGATACTTTTTTACTATAAACTTATGTTTTACTCTTCGGGGTATGGTCATCAAAAAAATATACTTCGTTTTAAACGCTAATTACCAATTTTATTTCAAAATCTGCTATTGAAAAAACAATAGCACCTTAAAATATTGGTTTGTTGATACAATGGGAACAGGCTGGGTGAAAATGGTGCTTATTACTTAATAGTAAACATGTAGTAGTAATTTTTGTGCCAACATTTTAAATGTTAGTAAAAGGTTTACGAATTCCTTTTCTCTAAGATGGCTAAACCCAAACGTATTTTATAATAAGGAGTGTTCTCTTTTAGTTCTTCAAAAATTGGCTTTAATGCTTTTGTTTGCCCGATTTTGGCACTAGCCTCTTTAATTGCTACAACTTCTTCTTCTGTAACATAGCTTGCTAAACTACTGATGTCGCCATTTAAATATAGTTGAGCAATATGAGAATATACAGTGGTGAGTTCTAGGTCTCTTAATTTAGCTATTTGTTCTACCGCTATATTTTGCTTTAATAAGGCCAAGGTGTCTTTATAAGTACTTCCTTTTGCTTTCGCCGATTCGTTAGGATTAAAATCAATAATGGCATCTAAAAAATAAGAACCATATTTATCCAATTTATGCTCACCAATACCGCCAATAGTTAATAAGTCTGATGAGGTAATTGGTTTTTCTTGAGCCATTTCTTTAAGTGTAGCGTCAGAGAAAATTACGTAAGCAGGCACATTTTCTTGTTTTGCCAATTTGCTCCTCACTGTCCTTAATTTGTTAAACAACTCTTCATCTGGGCTAATTGTACGGGTTTTTCTGGTTTTTGTAGACTGTTCAGCAGTTTTTAAGTTTTGTAGAACCGTTAACTCAATTTTTTGTTGATTAAATAAAACCTGCTTACCGTAATCAGTAACTTTTAGTGCAAGGTTTTCGTCGTAAGCTAGCTCCAAAAGTCCAATATTTAGCATCTGCATAATGTAGCGCTCCCAATCAAATGCCGGAATTTCTTGTCCCGCCCCGTGGGTCTTTATCTTATCATAACCAGCAGCTACTAATTCCTGTTTCCTTGAACCCCGCAAAATGTCAATAACCATCCTTGCACCTTCTTTTTCGCCACTGCGTATAATTGCCGATAGTGCTTTCTGTACCGTAACAGTACCGTCAAAATGTTTTCTAGGGTTATCACAAACGTCGCAATTGCCACAGTTTTCTGTTAAGTTTTCAGAAAAATAGTTGAGCAAAATTTTTCTTCGACAACTATCAGCTTCAGCATATTGTTGTATGCGCTTCAGCTTTTCTAAATTCACTTCAGCCTGTGCACCATCACTCGCAAACTTGCTAAGCATAGCCATATCGGCATAATTGTAATACAAAACCGTTTCAGACGGCAAACCATCACGTCCGGCTCGACCAATTTCTTGGTAATAACCCTCCATGTTTTTTGGGAGGTTATAATGTATTACCCAACGTACGTTTGATTTGTCAATACCCATCCCAAATGCAACGGTGGCGCAAACAATCTGTAATTCATCGTTTATAAATCGCTCTTGTACCGTTGAGCGGACTTCGCTGTTCATGCCAGCATGGTAAAACATGGCGCTAATTCCTTCATTTGCCAAAGCCTCATAAGCTTCCTCACATTTTTTTCGGCTCAAACAATAAATTATACCACTTTGGTCTTTGCGTTCATTTACAAAGTCAATAATTTCTTTAATTTTTTCTTTGGGTTTGGTACCAATACGCACCTCTAAACTCAGATTTTTACGGTCAAAAGAACTCAGGAAAACCTGTGGATTTCTTAGCCTCAATTGCTGAGCAATATCACGCCGAGTAACTTTATCTGCGGTGGCGGTTAAAGCCATAAAAGGAACATGAGAAAACTTCTCCCTTAGAAAGCCCAGTTGTGTGTATTCTGGTCTAAAGTCATGCCCCCAAGCAGAAATACAGTGAGCTTCATCTATTGCAAACAAGCTTATTTTACAAGCCTGGCCAATAATATCCATGTCTGATATTAGTTTTTCTGGCGAAATATATAACAGTTTTATCTGCTGTTCATGACAGGCATTTAAAATGTATTGTTGCTGCTCAAAAGTTTGCGAACTATTTAAATAAGCGGCCGGGATGCCGTTATTATTTAAGGCATCAACTTGGTCTTTCATTAATGAAATCAAAGGCGAAATTACCAAAGCAGTACCGGGCAACATTAACGCAGGAATTTGGAAACACAAAGATTTCCCCCCTCCGGTAGGCATTAAAACCAATGAATCGGCATTGCTTAAAGCCGTTTCAATAATTTCTTGCTGTTGTGGTCGAAAGCTATCATAACCAAAATACTTTTTAAGCAGTTTATTTGGCGAAAGCATATTAAAAGTTTAAGCTAATTTTCTCTAAGTACGATTGTAGAATGATGGTAGCGGCAACAGTGTCAACAAGATCTTTCTTTTGCCTGTCCGATTTTTTTAAGCCACTTTGGGCAATAGTTGCTGATGCCATTTTTGACGTGAAACGCTCGTCCATCATTTCAATAGTAATATCCGGGAAATTCTTTCTTAAACCTTTTACAAACTCCTTAATCTGCGGTGCAGATTGTGATGGAGAGCCATCCATTTGCTTGGGTTCACCAACTACAAAAGTTTCTACCTGTTCGGTTTGTAAATATTTTTGAATAAAAGTGACAGTTTCTTTTGGATGAATAGTAGTTAAGGCTGTCGCAAACATTTTTAAAGGGTCTGTTACAGCTATGCCTAATCGTTTAGTGCCAAAATCAAAAGCCATTATTCTTGCCATATTATTGCTATTTAGAAAGTCCGGAATTAAAGGAGAACAACAAATTTAAAAAATTAAGCTCGGTAAAAAGGATTTATATTATTTCACTAGAAATAACGTTTTCCTATGTGAAGTCTTTTGTATAAAACGGTCTTCGTATTGGAACAATTTTTGTTAATTTGGCACTTACAATTATTTAAAATGGAAAATCAAGAACAAAAAAAGAAGAAGGACACTAATAAGATATATTTTCTTATTGCAGTGATAGTTGCGTTATTAGGTACAAATGCTTACTTGTTTCTTCAAAAAAGTAAATCTGACCAAAGAATTGTAACCGTAAGTGATGAAAAAACTGCTTTAC
Source organism: Pelobium sp. (assembly GCA_037968815.1). Lineage (GTDB taxonomy): Bacteria > Bacteroidota > Bacteroidia > Sphingobacteriales > Sphingobacteriaceae > Pseudopedobacter. The sequence continues at coordinate 155,708 of JBBKWF010000004.1, forward strand.
AAACCGAGTTAGAGAAGCTTGAAGCTGAATTAGACCAGGCTAATAGTGCTACTGGAGAACTTTCTGAAGAATTAAAAACCAAAGATGAAGAGCTTAAAGCTAAAATAACTCAGCTTAGAGACGCATTGAGTAAAGGAAAATTAACTGCTGGTGAACTTGCAAAAGCTAGAGAAGATGTTAAACAGTTAAAGTATTTTGTAACCAAATACACCGAAGATATTGACGTTTTAATAAAGAAAAACGAAGCTTTAACAGGCGAAAGAGATAGTTTAAAGTCAACGGTTAACAATGTAAAGCAATTAGCCAATAGGTTAAGCCGAAGTAATGATTCTTTAAATGTACGTGTAAAAGCTGGTGCAGCGTTAAAAACGTCTGCTGTAGATATTATGGCTTTTAAAATCCGCTCAAACGGGAAAGAAACTGACGTTACAAGAGCCAACACTGCTCAAAAAATTAAAGTTCAGTTTACTATAAACACCAACCCAATTGCCGAAAAAGGAATGCATGATGTGTTTATGCGCATTTTAGACCCAGCGGGTAACTTAATTATTGGTGAAGGTGGAGCATTTGTTGCAAATGATCAGCAATTGCAGTACACCTATAAAACCGCAATTCAATTTAATGGTGAGGGCAATACTTTTGTTTTAGATTGGGCTAATAGAAATGCTTTTGAACGTGGTACATACACTGTTATATTATATGCAGATGGTTATACCATGGGAAGAGGAACTTTTACTTTAAAATAGATACGGTAAGGTAGAACATATAAAAAAAGGGATTTATCTGATGATAAATCCCTTTTTTTATGCTTTAAAACTTTGTGTACTTAGTACAAAAGGACTTGTTTTAATTCCACCAAGGATTTCTCCCTTTCATGGTTAAAATACCCAATAGCACAATAACTACAGCAATAGTATAGTATATATAAATAGCTCGGTGTTTTGCTTTATCACCAATAGCTTTTTTAGATTTAGAATAACCAATAGTAATCAGTACAACTGCTAAAATCATCATGCTAACATGCTCGACATTCCAATAGCGGTAAATTGGGTTTTTCATCTGTGAAAAATCTACCATCGGGCTTATAAAGTAAAGCACAAAACCTATCAATAATTGTGTGTGCGCACTTATTAAGGTAAATAAGTTTATTTTTTTGTTGGCTGGAGTATAAGGTTTGTTACCTGCAGTTATAGCCTGGAAAATCGAAATTAAAACTAGTATTAAGATTACGTACCTTAATATCGAGTGGAGATGTAATAGTCCTGTTAACATAGTTGTTTTTTTAGCAAATATAATAGAAAATGGACACAAAAGACGTTTAGTAAATACATAAAGCTTAAGTTTGACTAATTTGTTCTAACAAAAACAACATTGATGGCCGAAAAAAAATCCAAAACCATGAATTATCGCTACGCTATTATCGTGGTTCTTACATTCGCTTTGGTACAACTAATTTATGTCGCAATAAATAGGAAAACTGTTTCTGATAAGCTTCACACTACAGTGAGTCAACTTAATAGTCGCTCTACAATAATCAATAAAATTGATTTAAGCTTTGAATCTATATTTATTATTGAGAATAGCTTTAGGATGTATCTTAATACCCGTGAGCCACAATATTTCCAAAATTATAAAGATGGTTTACTGCTCCTAACCAATAGCATTGATAGCATCCAGCATTATCGAGAAAGCCAAACTCCTGAAAAAGGGGTCAACTTAAAATCGGTTATAGACAATCGAGCTCGTAATTCAGCATTGTTTATTAGACTTACAGCCGTAAATGATTCCTTGCTTTTGGCTACCAAAAATTTGGCTACCCTAGACGAAAAACAGCGTATATATTATAAACCTCTTAAACTTAGAGATGTACAAACGGTTTTATCACAAACGGCAGATACCGCAGTAAAAGTTAATGAGAGTAAAAAGAAGAGTATTTTTAACCGAATTGGAGATGCTATAGCGAATAAGGAAAGCAATTCTAACGATACAATTATCACCAAAAATAATTTAGTATTAAGAATCAAGGAAACTCAAGATAGTCTTTCCCTAATTAAATTGAATAGGTTATTTAAAAGCAGTATAAATGCTTTGGTGGCTAATAATGAAAATATTAAGCGTCGCGAACAAGCAATTATTAATGATAACAGCGTTCTTTTGAATGAGCTTTCTTCACTATTACGAGAATTAAAAGCACAAGAAGCAAGGGCAGAAAATTTATACGGGGAGAAATTAATAGCTTCTGCAAATGACAACTTAACTACATTAAACAGAGATAGCCAGATTGTACTTGTTCTGGCACTTTTGCTCGCGTTAATTATTGTTTTTAATGCATGGCGTTTACATTCATTTGAAGAAAAACTAAAGCAAGCCAAAAATTTAGCTGTTCATCAGACGCATGAAAAAAATGCTTACTTGGCACATTTAAGTCATGAAATAAGAACCCCACTAAATTCTATAATTGGCTTTTCTGACCAGTTAGTGAAACCAAATTTGTCTGAAAAGGAACAAGCTTCTTATTTAGATGCGGTTAAAACATCATCGCAAATGTTACTTTCATTAGTTAACGATATCCTTGATTTTTCAAAGATTGAAGTGGGTAAAGTGACGTTGAGTTCTGAAAAATTTAGACCATATACTGCTATAAATGACGTAATAAAAGCGTTAATAATTTTAGCTAAGCAAAAGAACTTAAAGTTAACTGTAGAGTATTCAATCAGCAGTGATTTAGTTTTAGTTGGTGACGAACATCGTTTTAAGCAGGTGTTAATTAATTTGGTAAACAATGCAATTAAATTTACAGATAAAGGCTCAATTACGGTAAGCTGTAAACTACTTGGTCCTTCAACAATTAATTTAGAAGTAGCCGATACCGGATGCGGGATTGAAAAAAAGAATTTCGGAGCTTTATTTGAAGAGTTTAGCCAGCTAACTGACAATAACTTGGAGAATAAAAAAATTGGTACTGGACTTGGATTAAGTATCACCAAAAAAATTATTGAGGCGCAAAAGGGCTCAATAACTGTACAAAGTGAGTTTGGAAAAGGGTCTAGGTTTATAGTAGAAATTCCTTATCAACCTGTAACAAGCAATCAAATAGATGTTACAGATAATTCATTAGTTCGTAACTCATTAGAAGCTATAGATTGGGCCAGTCTACCAATTAAGAAGGTGTTGATTGTTGATGATAGTGTTCTAAATATCAAGCTCTTAAAAGTGATTTTAGAAAGAAAATCAATTAATTGCGACGATGCAGAAAATGGAGAAATAGCTTACCAGTTATATTTAAAAAATGAGTACGATGTTATTTTAACTGATATACAAATGCCAATATTAAATGGAGTAGAGCTTACCAAAAAAATACGTTCACATTCTGATCATAAGAAATCTGAAGTTCCAATTGTGGCAATAACTGCGAATGCTATTTCAGAAGATTTAAACGAATACCTAGCGGAAGGAATGAACGGGCATCTGCTTAAACCGTTTAACGAACAAACTCTTTACCATAGCCTCAACAAATTGGTAAGTGATGGAGCAATAAAAATTGAGAATAAAGTTTAGATTTTATTCATTTATTCGTGACTGTTTTGTCTTTGAATATTGGTAAAGTCATAAAATAATCATAGTCCTGTTAATATAGTTTGCTTTTTTAACCCAAAAAAAAGCAAACTGTTTATAAAAAAACAGAGTATTAATAGAAGTCTCGCTATCTATCTAAAGCTTTCTTCTTGTCAGCCAAGTGTTAAATGAAGTTTATCAAGCTTTCGGTGGCTTGGTAATTGATGAAAATACATCAGTATTTAAACACGAAAAAAATGAACAAAGTAATTTTATTAGATAAACGTCCAGAAGGAAGACCATCAATATCAGATTTCAAATTTATTGAAGAAGAGATGCCATCTATCAGCGAAGGTGAAATCCTACTGGAAACAATATACGTATCTGTAGACCCTTATTTAAGAGGTAGAATGAGCGATGCTAAATCATACGTACCTCCATTTAAACTTAACGAACCTTTACAGTCCACCGTCATTGCGAAAGTAAAGGAGTCTAAAAATGCGAACTTCGCTGTGGGAGACGCCGTTTCTGGATTATTATCTTGGAAACAATTTCAAAGTCACGATGGAAAATCATTGAATAAAATACATAATGACGGTACCGAGTTATCTGCTCATCTAGGTGTTTTAGGAATGACCGGTTTAACAGCATATTTAGGTTTAATAGAAATTGGTAAGCCCAAAGCAGGTGAAACCGTAGTGGTTTCTGGAGCTGCTGGAGCTGTTGGTTCTATAGTTGGTCAAATAGCCAAAATTTTGGGCTGTAAAGTAATAGGTATCGCAGGGACAGATGAAAAAATTGAGATGTTAAAGTCGAAATTTGGTTTTGATGAAGGTATAAACTACAAAACTACTCATGATATTTCAAGCGCTATAAAAACTGCCGCCCCTGATGGTGTTGATGTTTATTTTGATAACGTAGGTGGTGAAATATCTGATGCCGTAATGGCAAATATCAATAAGTTTGGTAGAGTGCCTGTTTGTGGTGCTATCTCTTCTTACAATAGCACTACTGTCCCGCAAGGACCACGTTTACAGCCATTATTAGTTAAGAACAGTATTTTAATGCAAGGTTTTATTGTTGGTAATTACTCAGAAAGTTTCCCTTCTGCTATTAAGCAACTAAGTCAATGGGTGAAAGAGGATAAATTACACTATGCCGAAACAATTGTTGAAGGTTTTGATAACATCCCTCAAGCATTCATAGATTTATTTGATGGTAAAAATAAAGGAAAAATGGTGGTTAAAGCTTAATTAACTTTCTGCAAAAAAAAACAATTTTAAAAAACACAAAATGTTAAATTTCGATTTTAAAAACCCTACAAAAATTATTTTTGGCAAGGGTCAAATAGCCAAAATTGCTCAAGAAATCCCTGAAAATGCTAAAGTATTAATGCTTTATGGTGGCGGGAGCATCAAAAAGAACGGCGTCTATGATCAGGTAAAAACAGCTTTAAAAGATTTTGAAGTAGTTGAATTTGGTGGTATTCCTGCAAATCCAGAATATGAGATTTTGATGGATGCATTAAAAGTCATTAAATCAGAAAACATAACCTACATGCTTGCTGTAGGTGGCGGTTCTGTAATTGATGGAACCAAGTTTCTTTCTGCGGCAGCATTATACAGCGGCGATTCGCCTTGGGATATCTTAAAAAATGCCATAAAAACAGACGTAGGTTTACCTTTTGGTACCGTACTTACTTTGCCAGCTACTGGCTCAGAAATGAATTCAGGATCGGTAATTACCCGTAAAGAAACACAAGAAAAATTAGGAATGGGTGGGCCAGGTTTGTTCCCTCAATTTTCTATTTTAGATCCAGAAGTGGTTAAATCTATCCCACAAAGGCAATTAGCAAATGGTGTTACCGATGCTTTTACTCATGTTTTAGAACAATACATGACCTACCCAACCAGTGCTTCATTACAAGATAGAATTGCAGAAAGTATTATGCAAACCTTGGTTGAAGTTGCTCCGGTAGTTACCGTTAACCCATCAAACTATGACGCAGCAGCTAATTTTATGTGGTGCTGTACCATGGCTTTAAATGGTTTAATACAAAAAGGTGTGCCGGGAGACTGGGCTGTACACGCCATTGGGCATGAACTTACCGCTCAATTTGGGATTGACCACGCCCGCACCTTGGCAGTAATTGCACCAAGCCATTACCGTTATAATTTTAAAGCTAAACGCGAAAAGTTAGCGCAGTATGGAAAAAGAGTTTGGGGAATAACAGAAGGTGATACGGATGCCATTGCTAAAGCTGCAATTTATAAAACCGAAGAGTTTTTTCAATCATTAGGTATAGATACTAAACTTTCAGATTATACAGATAAATACGAAGGTACTGCACAAGCAATTGCAAAAAGATTCACAGAAAGAGGCTGGACGGGTTTAGGAGAACATAAAAACTTAAGCCCAACTGATGTTGAGAAAATAGTTGAAATGAGCTATTAACTTTAATTCTGTTTGATATTAAGGATAAAACACACTTGTTCTGCTAAATTTCAGTTCTGCTAATCAACAAAGAATTGTATTTTTACAGTAATGAGAGTGATTCACCTAAATACCTACGATGGAAATGGCGGGGCAGGAAGAGCAAGTTACAGGTTAAATAATGCCTTAAAAAAAGTAGGTATAAATAGTGATCTATATACATCTATAAAGCTTGGTAAACGTGATGATATTCAGTCACTATACCCAAGCTTTATAGATAAATTTTTTGCCACAGTTAGAATACTGGGAGAAAGGTATCTTCCTCGTTTTTACGAAAAAGATTTAAAAATACCGTTCTCACTTTCTTTTTTTGGTAAGGATATTCATAAACATCCCGAACTTTTAAATGCTGATATTATTCATTTACATTGGATAAATCACGGGTTTTTAAACCCTAGTGATTTGGCGAAGCTTGCATTGCTAAATAAGCCAATTGTTTGGACAATGCATGATAGCAATGTTTTTACGGGTGGTTGCCATGTCCGGTTTGATTGCCAAAACTATATAACGCATTGTGGTTTTTGCCCTTTGTTAAAAGATGCTGAAGCTGATGATATTTCGCATAAAACCTGGGAACGTAAAAAGAAAGCCTATCAGAAAATGAACGCCCAATTTATTAGCCCTAGTAAATGGTTGGCAAAAGCAGCTAAAGAAAGCGGCTTACTAAAAAATGAAGTGGTAATTAATATTCCAAACACTTTAGAGACTGATGTTTTTAAGCCTTTAGATAAGCAAATAGCCAGAGAAAGTTTAGGGTTAAAACCAGATGATTTTATTTTGTTGAGTGGTTTTATGCCGTCCAGAAAAGATGCGCACAAGGGTACACCTTATTTAATTGATGCCATTAATATGTGGTTAGATAAAAACCCTGACTTAGCAGATAAAGTGACTTTAGTTGTTTTCGGAAACAGAAATAAGCAACTGCCACCACCGTTTAAAATTCCGGTAAAGTTTTTAGGAACCATCAATAATGATGAAGTGTTGGCGAAAGCCTATGCTTCTGCAGATGCCTTTTTAACAACTTCTTTAGACGATAATTTACCAAATACCGTATTGGAGAGTTTAGCTTGTGGAACACCGGTAATCTCATTTGAAACCGGAGGGATTCCGGATATGGTTGAACACCAAAAAAACGGATACCTAGCAAAGTATAAAGATGCAACTGATTTTATGGAAGGTTTAGACTGGATATATAATCACCCCGATAGAGCAACTTTAAATATTAATGCTCGGCAAAAAGTGATGCAACAGTTTAGCGAAGAAACAATTGCAAAGCAACATATTCACTTATATCAATCGTTATTAAATAAAGCTGATGGAAGCGTTTAAACCTGTTTTGTCAGTGATTACGGTTGTTTACAACAACGTAAACGATATTGAAAGAACCATCAAATCGGTAATTAACCAAAGTTATAGCAACATTGAATATATAATTATTGATGGTGCAAGTACTGATGGCACATTGGCAGTCATTGAAAAATATAAGGCAAATATTTCTCAGCTGGTAAGCGAAAAAGATAAGGGCATTTACCATGCGATGAACAAAGGGCTTTCTTTAGCAAAGGGTGATTATGTGCTTTTTATGAATTCTGGCGATGAAATTTACGAAACCAATACGGTAGAAAAAATATTCGCTACTGCATCTAATGCAGACATATACTACGGTGAAACCGAGATGCTGAATGCCAATTTGGAAAGCGAAGGAACCAGACGACACAAAATCCCTGAAAAACTAACATTAAGTAGCTTTAAATACGGCATGAGCGTGAGCCATCAAGCTATTTATATTAAAAAAGCAATTACCCAGCCTTATAATTTAAACTATCAGCTTAGTGCAGATATTGATTGGATTTTGAGCGCCATAACAAGGGCAAACAAAATTGTGAATGTTAAATTTTACGTTGCTAAATATTTAATGGGCGGTATGTCCAAAAAAAGACATTTAGAAAGCTTAAAAGAGCGGTTTAAAATTTTCAATATTTATTTTGGAACGCTACCTAATATCTTGAATCATGGTGTAATTGCTTTAAGGTTACTTTTTTATTATTCAAAAAATAATAAAACCAACGATTAGACGTTAAGTTGTTTCAAAAAGGTCTTAAAGGCAGAAAATCCCGATCTTTTTGAATCGGGATTTTCTCTTATACTGGTTAGTTTAAGCTGGTTGCTTACGAGCAATCTCGCGGTAGATTGCTATTGCTAGAATTAAAGATAAGAGAATAGAACCAAATAAAGAAATATTTTCTCCTAAAAAATATGACTTTGGTTCAAATCTCCACTCAATTTTATGATTTCCGGCTGGCAAAACTGCAGCTCTTAATAAGTAGTTTGCTCTAAAATATGGCTTTTCTTCCCCATCAACATACATTTTCCAACCTTTAGGGTACCAAATTTCAGAAAAAACAGCTACCACATTTTTTTCTACAGAATATTCATATTTTAATACATCTGGGTGATAACTAGTTAGCTTAATTTGACCATTTTCTGGTGCACCAACATTTTTTCCTTCAACTTCTGCTTTAAACTCTTGATTTACAACAGCTATCTTTTTTGGGTCAAAAGAACTGATGACTTGCATTTCTTGATCATTGTCTTTTACAAGCTGAACTCTATCTACAAACCAAGCATTACCACAAGCTGTATTATTTGCTTGCATACTAGCAGTTTTACCATCTTTACCGGTTGTAATAAAGTATTTGGTATTCAGCATATCCAATACATCCTGATTTAAGCTACCGGTAAACTGCTTGTCAACTACCTCTTGAAAGCGTTTTAACTTAGCTGCGTGGTAACCTCCAATGGTTTTATGGAAAGCAGTTGCATCTGCACTTTGGAAAGTAGGGATAGTTAAATCTAAAACCCTAAAGTTAGGATCATTGTCTCGCATGATAAACTCATCAATCTCACGTGGTTGAGCTTTCTGGTTCATTATTGCTTTTGCAACAAATTTGTCATCATTTAAATAACGTTTATCTAAAGACCATAAATCAGTCAAAATAATTAAGCCAATCACAATAAGCCCTATTGGTTGCGCTATTTTTTTATTGATTAAGGCCCAAAGAACACCTATACCAACAATAACAAATAGGATAGAGCGCATTGCATCTGCTCTAAAAAGAGATATTCTATCCTCAACTAATGCTGCCGAGATACTTGCTCCAAAGCTATTGTCGCCACCGGCAATTTGGTTAAGCTGTTGAAGAAAGTCTTGATGATTATTAGCTTTAAAACTAAACAACAGGGTAGGTATTGCAAGTAGAACAACTAAAACTCCTAAAACAATATAAGCACTGGTTTTTAGCTTTTTAATTACCTCTTTAGTGTCAGCAGTGGGTTTTGTGGCTTCAAAAATAGCTAAGCAAGCTAATATTGGTACGCATAAACTAGCTATTACTAAGTTGAACTCTACAGATCTGAATTTATTATAGAGTGGGAAGTAATTGAAAAATAGATCAGAAACCAGGCTAAAGTTTTTACCGAAGGCTAATAAAATGCTCAATACTGTAGCACTAATCAACCACCATTTTAGTTTTCCTTTTACTATAAATAATCCAAAAATAAATAGGAATAAAACAAACGCTCCAAAATACCAAGGACCAGATGTAAACGGTTTTGGACCCCAATAAACTGGCATTTGTTGCGCAAAACCTGCCGCCTGGTTAATATCTGCACCTTTACCTACTAATGCTTTTGCTACGTTTGATTTTTCATCTAACATTGGCATTGATGCACCACCATAAGCATTTGGTATCAATAAGGTAATGGTTTCACCAACACCTTGACTCCACTGGTAAGCATAGTCTTTAGTTAGTCCGTTGCTTGGTTGCGCACTATCTGTAGTGATATTTGATTTTCCACGGGTTGAATACTGGCTATATTCATAGGTAGTCCATAGTGAGCCGGCATTAACCATAACTCCTATAATTACACTTAATACTAATACACCTACAGATTTACCAAATGGCTTAAGCTCCTTGTTTTTGTAGGCATGAAAAAGCTCTATTCCCATTAATATTAACAAAGCAATAAACAAATAGAAGGTCATTTGAATATGGTTTGTTCTAATCTCTAAAGCAATAAAAAGTGATGAAATTCCGGCACCCCACCAATATTTACCTCTTAAAGTAAGGATTACACCTGTCAAAACTAGCGGGAAAAATGATATTGCCATTGCTTGATTGCTATGCCCTGCTTCTATAAAAATAAAGTTATATGAAGAGAAACCAAATGCTATTGCGCCAACCGCTGCCAGCCAAGGACTCATGCCGAGTACTGTGAGCAAAACATAAGTTCCAATAAGGTATATTAAAACAATATCAACCGGATTTGGAGTGGAGGCTTTAATTAGGTCAATAATATGGGTAGTGATGTTTTTTGGATATTTTAACCAGATTTGGTAAGTAGGCATCCCGCCAAACATACTATTAGTCCAGAGTGGAGCTTTACCGTCCAACTCATTGTATTTCATAATTTCACTTTGTGTAGCTCCAGCTTTTTGAACATCACTCTGCATTAATACTTTCCCTTGAAAAGCAGGTGCGAAGTACACAAAACATAAGATTACAAAAAACAGGATAATACCAATATGGATACCATTCCTTTTAAACCAATTAGCCATTTTTTAAAATTTATTGAACATCAAAAATAGGAATATAGTCCGTCAAATGAAATCTATTATTTTTTGTTGGGCTTAGATGGTTCATTTGTGATGAGCTGTTCTGTTAATCAAAGCTTTTTATAAGCAAAAAAGCCTTCAGTTTAAAACTAAAGGCTTTTAAATTAAAAATATAAATTATGCTATTTGAACGCATTCAAAGCGTTATTAATCCTATTAGTAGTCTCTTCAACGCCGATTTGGTAAACGATATCAAAAACACCAGGGCCAAATTTACCGCCAACCAGCATTATTCTTAAAGGAAGCATTAGTTCGCCAACTTTAATCTTTTTTTCTGCAGCTAAATCTTTAAATACTTTTTCTAACTCTGTGCTACTTAAATCTTCTTTACCTTTTATTTGCTCTGTAAAGGTGACGAAAAACGCTTCTTTATCTGCATTCCATTTTGGTTTTACCGAGTTAGTGTCCCATTTATCTGGGGCAACAAAGAAAAACGATGCTTGCTCATAAAAATCTGTTAACAATACGCAACGTTCTTTTACCATATCAATTATTTTCAACAAATAATCATCGTCAGAAGTGTTAACCCCTTTTTGGTTTAAGATTGGTTTAACGTGGTTTAATAAGTGTTTTGCACTGCTTGCTTTAATCCACTCTCCGTTATACCATTTTGCTTTTTCGTAATCAAACTTAGCACCTGCTTTATGTATTCTGTCTAAAGAAAACTTAGCAATAAGTTCTTCCATACCAAAAATCTCTTGGTCGGTTCCATCATTCCAGCCTAACATGGCAAGCATATTTATAAAACCTTCGGGTAAAAAGCCAGCTTCAATAAAACCGTCGCTTTTTTTACCACTAGCATTGTCAATCCAGTTTATCGGGTAAACCGGGAAACCAAAGCGCTCGCCATCGCGTTTGCTCAACTTTCCGTTACCATCTGGTTTTAATATTAAAGGTAAATGTGCCCATTTTGGCATTTCATTGGCCCAGCCTAAGTATTTCCATAACAAAATATGAACAGGGGCAGATGGCAACCATTCTTCGCCTCTAAAGACATGACTAATTTTCATTAGATAATCATCAACTACCACGGCTAAATGGTATGTAGGCATTCCGTCTGCTTTAAGCAATACTTTATCATCCACTTCACTACTGTTAAAAGCAATGTCACCACGAATCAAATCGGTAAAAGCTACCTGCTCGTCATCTGGCATTTTAATACGGATTACATGAGGCGCTCCTTCTTTTATTAGGTTTTCTGCAGCTTCATGAGGAATGGTTAATGAATTACGAAGATGTTTTCTGGAAGTATGATCGTACCTGAAGTTTTCAATCACTTGTCTTTTAGACTCAAGCTCTTCTGCCGTATCAAAGGCGTAATATGCGTGGCCGTCTTTTACCAGTTGTTCTGCATATTTTCTATAGATTGATTTTCTTTCACTCTGGCGGTAAGGACCATATTCGCCACCGTTAATGGTGCTTTCATCTGCAGTAATTCCACACCAGTTTAAGCAATTGTAAATATATTCTTCTGCACCTTCTACAAAGCGAGTTTGGTCAGTATCTTCAATTCTTAAAATGAATTCACCATTGTGGTGTTTAGCAAAAAGGTAATTGAACAATATGGTTCGTACACCGCCAATATGTAGCCCTCCGGTTGGACTAGGAGCAAATCTAACTCTAACTTTATCTTTCATGTGAAGTAATCTTAAAAATTTAAATGAACAAAAACCATGCTCAATTATCTCAATGCAGTAAAGTTAATATTTAAGAAGGGAAGGTTGCTTTTATTTTAAATAAAATAGCCTTAAGGCAAAAGCTGGAAGCTAGATACTTAAAATTATTTGATGTTAATGAGCTTCGATTCCTAAGCCGGGTTTTTGTGATAAAATATAACTTCCATTTTTAAATTCGGGAGTTTTGAAAGGATTGTTTGAAGTTAGAAAAGGGCCGTCTAAATCTGCCCAATCACAAAGTGGGGCAAGTGCAATACCACCCAAAGTTGCGATGCTGGTTTCGCTCATGCAGCCAATTAATACTTTTAAATCATTAGCTTTTGCTGCTGCAATCATTTTGGACGCTTCATACATTCCTGTTGATTTCATCAGTTTAACGTTAATGCCGTGGTAAACACCTTTAGCTTTTGCTACATCGGGCAAACGTTGTACCGCTTCATCCCCAACAGTAGGAATGGGGCTTCTTTCTGTAAACCAAGCGTTGCCGTCTATATCTTCTTTTGGCATGGGTTGTTCAATCAACAATACATTTTGCGTGTTTAGCCAATGCACCATTTCAAGCCCTTTTTCTTTATCTGTCCAGCCTTGGTTTGCGTCAATATAAATGGGTAAATCTGTTACTTTACGGATGGTTTCAATCAGAATTTTATCACTATCTCTGCCTAATTTTACTTTTAATAATTTAAAGCCATCTGCTAAAGCATCATTTACTTTCTTAATGATAACTATTGGTTCATCTATACCGATGGTAAAAGTTGTTTGTGGCATTAACTCGGGCAAAGACCCAAATAATTGATAGCAAGGTTTGTTTAGTAATTTCCCGGTTAAATCATGCAAAGCAATGTCTATAGCTGCTTTTATTGCAGGTTGTCCGGGTTCTATTTCATCTAAATAATTGATGATTTCTTCCATATTAAATGGGAAGGAAAACCTGTTTAAATCAAGTTTTTTTAAGAATGCGTTTGCAGTTTCCACACTTTCGCCCATGTAAGGAACCATGGATGCTTCGCCATAGCCTGTAAAACCTTCGTGTTCCAATTCTATAAGCATCAAAGGAGTTGATGTTCTGGAGAATTTAGCAATGGTAAAAGGATATTTTAAAGCTAAGTTGAAAGGTTTATGGGTTAAGCGCATTGTTTTGTTTTTTGAATAGAAAAGTTTACAAATTGTTTAAAGATAACAATTTGTAAACCTGTGATTACTTAAGAAATTTATATTGATTTTTTTGGCTGCATGTTTTACCAACTTCCGCTAGCTCCACCACCGCCGAAACTTCCACCACCAAATCCACCGAAACCGCCTCCGCCAGATGAACCGCCGAAGCCTCCGCCACCACCACCAAATCCACCACTGCTTCTTCCTCCTCCGCTGCCTAAGCCAGCTAGTAAGCTCCACCACATCATGTCAGCAGCACCTCTGCTACCAATTACATTTCGGCCACCACCGCCACCACCTTTTCCACCTCGGCCAAGTAAACTAATTACCACAATGGCTATTAATACCAATAGGCCAACGGGGAAACCGCTGTCTTTTTTAGACTTTTTAGAATTGGTGTTTTTGTACTCGCCTTTTGAATAGCTGATGATGGCATCAGTACCAGCATTTAAACCAGCTGCGTAATTGCCGGTTTTATAGTTAGGCTTTATTTCGTTTTCAATGATACGTTTGGAGATTGCATCAGGCAAAACGCCTTCCATGCCATAACCAGTTTGTATGGTAACCTTTCTGTCTCCAATAGAGGTTAATAATAAAACCCCTGTATTTTTTTCTTTTCCACCAATCCCCCAAGCTCTACCTAGTTGGTAACCATAGTCGCTAATATCATAACCGTCTAAAGAGGAAATAATAACAACCGAAACTTGTATGGAAGTAGAATCATCAAAAGCAACCAGTTTTCGCTCGAGTTGAGCAATTTCTGCACTGCTTAGAGTATTTGTATAATCGTTTACTAAAGTGTTTGGTTTAGCCGGAAAGTTTTGGCTGTAACCAATAAAAGAAAAAAGACTAAAGCATATAAATAATAGGAAACGTTTCATGTATTTTTCTTTCATCATTTTAAAAAGACAATTTCGTCAGAGAGTTCATTAACGTCATCACTGCTATACGGAAAGTATCTTTTCAACTGCTTTCCTGCTTCAATTATCCCTACGCTAATGCCTTCGGCAACCTGTCCAATTTTAAATTTTTCTATCATTAAAGCTTTAGTACTGTCCCAAAAACTATCGGAAACTAAAGTATTAATGCCTTTGTCGCCAATAATTGCGAATTTTTTATCATCGAGTGCAACATATACTAAAACGCCGTTCCTCAATTTAGTGGATTCCATTTTTAAATCGTGGAAACACAGAACAGCCCGTTCGTAAGCATCAATATCACATTTGCCTTCTACGCAAACCCGTATTTCGCCACTGGTGGCTTTTTCTGCCCATTCAATAGACTGTTTGATAACGTCTTGTTCTTTATCGCTTAATGAGCTCATAACTAATTTTCAAAATTGAAGAGAAACAAAAACCCAATCAACTCTCTTCAAATTGACTGGGTATAAAAATTTTGGGTGATTAAAACTCTACTTTCGGAGTTTTATCTGCGCCAGCTTCTGCTGCAAACGCCCCTTTTTGTTGAAAACCGAACATTCCAGCAAATAAATTATTAGGGAAAGTTCTGATTTGTGTATTGTAGCCTTGTACGCTTAAGTTAAAATCACGACGGGCAACAGCAATTCTGTTTTCTGTACCTTCTAATTGCGCTTGCAATTCTTGGAAATTTGCATTTGCTTTTAACTCTGGGTAACGCTCAGAAACTACCATTAATCTGCCCAAGGCTTGGCTAACACCACTTTGTGCACTCTGAAATTTTTCGATGTTTTCCGGAGTAAGTTTGTTAGGGTCAACTTGGATAGAAGTAGCTTTTGCTCTAGCTTCAATTACTTGAGTTAAGGTTTCT
Source organism: Pelobium sp. (assembly GCA_037968815.1). Taxonomy (GTDB): domain Bacteria; phylum Bacteroidota; class Bacteroidia; order Sphingobacteriales; family Sphingobacteriaceae; genus Pseudopedobacter. The sequence goes on from JBBKWF010000004.1 coordinate 171,050, forward strand.
TTTTCAAAATTAGCAGCTCCTTTAACGGTATTAACCAAGTTTGGAATTAAATCTGCTCTTCTTTGGTATTGGTTTTCAACCTCGCCCCAAGAAGCTTTTACTTTTTCATCTAATTTTACAGCATCATTGTAACCACAAGAGCTTAATGAACCTACAGCAATAAGGGCGATAAGCCCGAACAATAATTTTTTCATTTCAGTTTTAATTTTCAATTAGCAATAGGACTCAAATTCTGTACCTTTGTTACACTTTGGGATAAAAACCCAACAATTAATTATGCAAAAAGAAATAGATCTTGTAGTTAGTCCTGATTTTATACTTGACCAAAGCTACATTAAAACAGCCATTCTTCAGCAAGAAAAGCTAAAAGATAATAGGCTAAATCACTTTGTCATTCGCAAAAGATCCATTGATGCTCGTAGTAAACATCCCGTTTATCGCTTAAAAGTGGTTTTGTATATTGATGAAAATCCAGAAATTCAGCACTTTAATTCCGACTATAAATCTGTAAAAGATGCTAAACGAGTAATTATTATTGGTGCGGGTCCGGCGGGGATGTTTGCCGCATTACGGTTAATTGAGTTAGGCTTAAAACCGATAATTATTGAACGCGGAAAAGATGTTAAAGAACGTAGACGTGATTTAGCGGCAATCAATAAAGATGGTGTGGTAAACCCCGAATCAAATTATTGCTTTGGCGAAGGTGGCGCCGGAACTTACTCTGACGGAAAACTGTACACCCGGTCTGATAAGCGTGGCGATGTAAACAAGATGTTGGAGATTTTTGTGGCTCATGGTGCTACCGAAGATATTTTGGTTGACGCTCGTCCGCATATTGGGACTAATAAGTTGCCACAGATTATTACTGCAATTAGGGAAACAATTTTAAATGCAGGTGGTGAGGTTCGTTTTGATACTAAGTTGATAGATATTGATATTAGAAATCAACAATTTAATTGCGCAATTACCAACAAAGGAGACTTTGATGGCGAGGCTTTGATTTTAGCAACCGGACACTCTGCAAAAGATATTTATTACTTACTGCACAAAAAGAATGTGTTGTTGGAAGCAAAACCTTTTGCTTTAGGTGTGCGGATTGAACATCCACAATACATTATTGACCAAGCTCAGTATAATGCTAAAGAGCGACATGAAAACTTGCCACCTTCTTATTATAGTTTGGTAACACAGGTAGAAGATCGTGGCGTTTTCTCTTTTTGTATGTGTCCAGGTGGGATTATAGCGCCTTGTGCTACGGATGCAAATGAAATTGTGGTGAACGGTTGGAGTCCTTCTAAACGGAATAACCCTTATGCAAACTCAGGAACGGTAGTTCAAATTAATTTGAATGATGCTGTTGGTAAAACAGATGATCCATTTAGTTTATTAAATTTTCAATCAGCAATTGAGCAAAAAGCTTTTATTGCCGGTGGTGGAAACTTGAAAGCACCCGCACAACGTATGGTTGATTTTGTAAATCAAAAAATTTCAACTGATTTACCAGATAATTCTTATTTACCGGGTTTAGCTTCCGCTGATTTGCATCAAGTGCTTCCAGCTTTTATCGCTAAACGTTTACAACAAGCTTTGCCAGCCTTTGGAAAAAAGATGCCGGGTATTTATGGCAATAATGGTTATTACACTAATGAAGCTGTTTTGGTTGGGGTTGAATCACGGACTTCATCGCCGGTACGTATCCCTAGAGATAAAGAAACCTTGCAGCATCCGCAAATAAAAAAACTTTTCCCTTGTGCAGAAGGAGCTGGTTTTGCCGGTGGCATTATTTCTGCAGCAATTGACGGTCAAGCTTGCGCTGATGCTGTATTGAAACAAATTAGTTAAAAGCTCGATTTCCATTTTAAAAATAGAATATCATGAATAAGAAAACATTAATTATAGGCGCTACGCCAAACCCAGATCGTTACGCATACAAAGCTGCACATAAATTGACTCAGTTCGGTCACTCAATAGTGAATGTGGGCGTTAAAAAAGGCGAAGTTGCTAATCAGCTAATTGAAAAACCAGAGCAAATTCACAGCGATATTGATACGATTACTTTATATGTAAACCCTAGTAATCAGAAAGATTTGTACGACTATATTTTGGACACTAAACCAAAGCGTATCATATTTAACCCGGGAACAGAAAACCCAGAATTAGCAAAAAAAGCGGAGGCACAAGGAATTGAAACTTTAGAAGCCTGTACCTTGGTTTTGCTTTCTATTGATCAGTATTAAACTTTTAATTTTTAAGGTTTATTGATATGGCAATCTTTAATTAAAGGTTGCCATTTTTTGGTTGATAAAGTTTATGAATTGCCACAGGCTTTAGCGTGTGGATAAAATTGTAGGCTATATGTTGGCTTTAGCCGAATAACAACTCAAAACACCTTCATAGAAACTGAAAGATTGAGAGCTATTAGTTTATTTACTTAATACTTCTCTCCACTTATCAGACTCTGCGAACTCTTTAACTATTCTGTTTCGTTCTATAAGAAAGTTAGTCATGTACTTTTTAAGGAATAACTTGTCTGCTAATCTCCCTAAAAAACCAAATGGTGATTGATAATTGAAAATGTCTGTCATGACAGTTATGCCGTTCAGTTCTGTGAAATGATGTTCGTGTTTGAATTCTTTAAATGCACCTTTTTGCATTTCATCTACAAAGAAATTTGGTTTCTGGAATTCAGTGATTTTTGAAGTTAAATTTTGATAAAACCCGAGGTGCTTTGCTCGCCAAGTCACACTTTCATTCATCTCTATTAACCCAGTTTTTCTTCCAGCGATAGCTACTTCCTTAGTTTTTCCGGTTGAAACTTTATGGAGATCGATACTTCGAGAAAGGTCAAAAACTAATTCTTTTTTAGCCTTTATTTCAGTTCGAAGTTCAATTTGTGGCATTTTGAATAGTGTGCTTGTTAATGCATGTCATCCAACAAAAACACAAACAGTTCTTTTGGACCATGCGCTCCTAAAACTAAAGTTTTTTCAATATCAGCAGTACGGCTTGGACCCGTAGTTACTGAAAGCATAGTAGGTAAGTTGTTTCCGTATTTTTCTTTAACTAACTTAAAAGCATCCTTTAAATCTAACACTAATTGAGATGCATATGCAACCACTACGTGTTGATGCGGATAAATACTTAATCTACGACCAGCAGCATTTCCATTGCTCAATAAAACAGAACCATTTCTGGCAATTAAAGACTCACAAAGTGTGAAACCAACATCAGCTAGTTCAAAATCTTTATCAGTAGCGTAAAAAGGGTATTCGTAAGTTTTTAATAAGTTTTGTAAGGCAGGTTCCCAACAGTATATTTTGCGCCATTTTTTTTCATCTGCTAATTGCAAAATGTTTTCTATAAAATGGATTTCACTTTCGCAGTAAACAAAAGTGCCACTAACTTTGGTTAGTTCTTCTGCAAATATAACCTCTAACATTTCGTCCGTTTCCGGATATAGGGGCATATCTTCTAAATTTGGATAGGGATTATCGCGTTTTTCTAATAATGCCTTTCTAATTTTTTTAAGAAGCTGTTCTTTTGGGGTTGTAGAATCCTTCATCTAAAAAAGGAATTTATATAAAAAATCAAGCGCCGATTATAAAAAATCAGCGCTTGGTGTAATTTAAACTATATCGGTTGATTCTGTTTTTAAAGGTTCTGTAGAATCTCCAACTGGTTCTGGGTGGATGTTTTCTGCAATTACCCCTTGGTCACCGCCTTCTTTTCCGTTTACAAATTCATCATAAGTAGTACGGTTATCAAATGGACGTTTACCTAAAATCTCTTCTAAATCGCTTTGGAAAAGGATCTCTTTCTCTAACAGTTTAACTGCTAAAGCTTCTAAACCATCTCTTTTTTCTGTAAGCAAGTCTTTAGTTTTTTGATAAACTCCACTTATTAACACCCTTACTTCAGAGTCAATTAATTCAGCTGTTTTATCAGAATAAGGTTTGTTAAAGTTATACTCGCCACCTTGATCATTAAAAGAAACGTTACCAACCTTTTCGCTCATTCCGTAAAGGGTAACCATGGCGTAAGCTAATTTAGTAATACGTTCTAAATCGTTTTGCGCTCCGGTTGATATTTTTCCGAAAGTTAAATCTTCGGCAACTCTACCACCCATTGTCATACACATTCCGTCAGAAAGTTGTTCTGTAGTGTATAAAAACTGCTCTTTTGGTAAGTATTGTGCGTAACCTAAAGCGGCAACCCCACGTGGTACAATAGATACTTTTACCAACGGATCGGCATGTTCTAAAAACCAACCTGCAATAGCGTGTCCAGCTTCGTGATAAGCAACAATTTTCTTTTCTTCTGGTGATATGATTTTGTTTTTCTTCTCTAAACCACCAATTACACGGTCAACTGCATCTTGAAAGTCTTGCATATCTACCGCTTTTTTGTCTCTACGGGCAGCAATTAAAGCAGCTTCGTTACAAACATTTGCAATTTCAGCACCTGCAAAACCTGGCGTTTGTGCCGATAGTTTTTTAGGATCAACGCCATCTGCTAATTTTAGTGGTTGCAAGTGAACTTTAAAAATTTGCTCTCTACCAACTAAATCTGGCTTGTCAATAGAAATTTGACGGTCAAAACGACCTGGACGTAATAAAGCAGAATCTAATACATCCGGACGGTTAGTTGCCGCCATAATGATAATTCCTGAATCGGTACCAAAACCATCCATCTCTACCAAAAGTTGGTTTAATGTGTTTTCACGCTCATCGTTTCCTCCAACCATGCTATTTTTACCTCTGGCTCTACCAATGGCATCAATCTCATCAATAAAGATGATACAAGGTGCTTTTTCTTTGGCTTGCTTAAACAAATCTCTCACTCTTGAAGCTCCAACACCCACAAACATCTCTACAAAATCAGATCCTGATAAAGAGAAGAAAGGAACTTGAGCCTCACCAGCAACAGCTTTTGCCATTAAGGTTTTACCTGTACCCGGCGAACCAACTAACAACGCACCTTTCGGGATTTTACCTCCCAAGTTGGTGTACTTTTGTGGGTTTTTTAGGAAATCTACAATCTCCATTACCTCTTGTTTGGCTTCTTCTAAACCTGCAACATCGCTAAAAGTGATGCTTACCTGAGACTCTTTGTCAAACAAGGTAGCTTTTGATTTTCCGATATTGAAGATTTGGCCACCGCCGCCACCAGCTCCACCACCGCCCATACGGCGCATGATAAATATCCAGATTAAAGCAAAAATCACGATTGGAACAATGAACGACCAAAATAAGGAAGAAAACGGGTTAGATCTAGACTCGTAGCTCAAAGATACTTTTGATGCATCTGGAGTCTCTTCTTGCGAAACTTTTAACCTAGCTTGTAAAGACTCAAATGAACCATCAGTAAAATAGTACTGTGGAGTTGCACCAGTCATAGAAAAATTATTACGGTCTTTTAAGTCCTTATATTTTTCGCTGGTCAGCTTATCTTTTTTAATGTAGATCTCGGCAATAACTAAATCCTCTTGCTTGTAAGCAACAACTTTTTCAACATCGCCAGGTTTTAACATCTCTTTTTCAAACTTTTGGTAAGTTATCAAACGAGCGTTATTGCTGCTCATGAAAAATTGAACACCTAATATGGCTAGAATAATGAAACCATAAACCCACATAATATTAAACTTAGGAGGTTTAGGCAACATCTTTTTGGATGGAACTTTTTTTAACGGCTTTTTATTTTCTGTATTTTCTTTCATCGCTCTTTTTGTAAAAATAAATGCTTTTAATTAAGCACTTTGGTAGGATAGGGATTCTGCATCGCCCCATAAATCCTCCATTCTGTAAAACTCTCTCTTATCTGTTCTAAAAACATGGACAACTACATCCAAATAATCTAAAAGTACCCATTCTGCATTTTGCATTCCTTCTTTTCTAAAAGGATTTTGATTGGTAGCTTTAAAAACTTCTTTCTCAACACTGTCTGCAATAGCTTTTACTTGGGTAGTGGAATCTGCATGGCAGATAACAAAAAAATCGGCGACAGAGCTATGAATGTTTCTAAGATCAAGTCTTACAATGTCATTTCCTTTTTTTTCCTGTATTCCATGCACAATAGCTTCGGATAAGCTGGTGGATTGATTAGCAATTTTGTTTTTTACCATCAAAAAAAATTAGTTTTGGGTTTTATTATATTGAAATATATTAAACATTGCAAAATAACACATTTTTAACACTATTTGTTGGACAAAGTTTGGTAAAACTTTCTGTGATTGACTCTACCAATAATTATCTGAAGAAAGCACTTTCAAATACTAAGCCATTGGCAGAAGGTACTGTTATTATGGCAGACCATCAATTTGCTGGCAGAGGACAACAAAGCAATGTTTGGGAAGCTGAAAAAGGAAAGAACCTAACGATAAGCATATTATTTAAACCAATATTTCTCTCGCTTAATCAGCAGTTTTACTTGAATAAAGCAATCTCTTTGGGTATTAACGATTGTTTACGAGCTATTATTGGCGATGATTGTAAAATTAAATGGCCAAATGATATTTACTATAAAAATCAAAAACTTGGTGGTGTTTTAATTGAGAATTCCAGTTTGGGACAATTTTTAAAAACAAGTATTGCGGGTATCGGTATTAATGTAAATCAAAAAAATTTTGGAACAGGAACCGAAAGAGCTAGTTCTTTATCAAAAATCTTACAGCAGGATTACCAGCTTAACGATTTATTAAGGCAACTTTGCAAAAGTATTGAAAACAGGTACTTGCAACTACAAAACAATGATTTGAATGGTCTAGATAGAGACTATTTGGAAAGGTTGTTCCAATTAAATGAAGTTTGTGAGTATCTAATTGGAGATAAAATACAAAAGGGAACTATTAAAGGAGTTACACCACAAGGTTACCTTTTATTACAAACCGATGACGAGTTAAAGTCGCTTGATTTGAAGCAAGTGAAGTTTATGTTCGATTCGGAATAAAAAATAACAGTCGATGAAGAAAATTATTGCCATTTCGGCACTTTTACTTTTAAATATTTGTGTTTTTGCGCAAATTTTGAAACCTGTAGCGTGGAGTTATTCTTCCGAAACTATCAGCGAAAAAGAAGCAAATATAGTTATCACTGCAAAAATTGATAAAGGATGGCATATTTACTCGCAATATATTGATGAAGGTGGCCCGATTCCAACTTCATTTACGTTTGCAAAAAGCGCAGATTACGAATTAATTGGTAAAACATCCGAAAGTCCGAAAGCAATTTCTGCTTATGATCCCAATTTTAAAATGCAGATTTCTTGGCATGATAACTTGGCGATTTTTAAGCAAAAAATCAAATTAAAAAAACCAGAAGCTACCGTAAAAGGTACGCTAGAGTTTATGGTTTGTAACGATAAACAATGCTTACCACCAGAAGAAGTTGAATTTGCGATAAAAGTTTTTGCGGGGAAAACTGAACTCGCGGTTAAAAATATCGAAACCCTGATAGTAAATGTGCCATCAGAAGACTCTACAAAAGAGCCAATAGTAACAGCTGATTCATCAGTTGCTAATGAAAGTGCGATTGCAGACGCAAGTCCTTCTTCTTCGGTTGACTCTTCAAAAACTGTTGTGAATACCTATATTGATGATACGCAAGAACAATCTTTATGGGCTATTTTTATAGCGGGGTTTATAGGAGGGATTTTAGCATTATTAATGCCTTGCATTTTTCCCATGTTGCCTTTAACGGTGAGTTTCTTTACAAAAAAAGCAAGCAGTAAAGCAGTCGCAATTCGCAAAGCAAGCTTATATGGCTTTTTTATTATCGTAATTTATGTGCTGTTGGGGATGGGCGTCACCTTACTTTTCGGCTCTGATGCCTTAAACGAGATGGCAAGCAATGGCTTTTTTAATTTTGTATTTTTTGTGCTGTTGGTGATTTTCGCCATATCGTTTTTCGGAGCTTTTGAAATTACCTTACCCAACTCGTGGACTAACAAGATTGACGAAAAATCTGACAATAAAGGAGTGGTAGGTTTATTTTTTATGGCCTTTGCTTTGGCTTTGGTTTCTTTCTCTTGTACAGGGCCAATTATAGGGACTTTATTAGTGCAAGCTGCCACTATGGGGCAATATATGGGGCCGGCAATTGGGATGTTTGGCTTTTCTTTGGCCTTAGCAATACCGTTTACTTTATTCGCAGCATTCCCTTCCTTATTAAAATCCTTACCAAAATCTGGAGGTTGGTTAAATAGCGTAAAGGTTTCTTTAGGCTTTATAGAGCTAGCTTTGGCACTTAAATTTTTATCAAACGTTGATTTAGCATACCACTGGGATTTGTTTGACCGTGAAGTGTTTTTAGTGTTATGGGTTGTGATATTTGCGATGCTTGGCTTCTACTTAATAGGTAAGCTTAAGTTCTCCCACGATAGTGATTTGCAATTTATTAGTGTCCCTAGGTTGTTTTTAGCAATCATAACTTTTTCGTTCACTATATATATGATTCCGGGATTGTGGGGTGCACCTTTAAAAGGTATAAGTGCTTGGTTGCCGCCACAAACTACTCAAGATTTTGATTTATATACTAATACCTTATCTTCGCCAGTAATTGAGCAAAATGCGGTTGATAAAAAGTACGGCGACTTGTTTAAAGCGCCATATAATTTGAATGCATTTTTTGATTATGAGCAAGGTTTAGCTTACGCAAAGCAACATAAAAAGCCAGTTTTGGTTGATTTTACGGGGCATAGTTGTGTAAACTGTCGTAAAATGGAAGCTTCTGTTTGGAGTGATAAAGAGGTTTTAAAAAGACTTAAAAACGATTATGTTTTAATTTCTTTATATGTGGATGATAAAACAGAGTTACCTTTAAAAGAGCAGTATGTTTCTTCTTTCTCTGGAAAGAAAATAAAAACAATTGGCAATAAATGGAGTGACTTGCAAGCCTCAACTTTTAAAACTAATTCGCAACCTTATTATGTGTTGTTAAATAGCGATCAAAAGGTTTTGGTAGTCCCTCAAGCTTTTAATCTGGATGTTAAAAATTATATCAACTTTTTGGATAGCGGACTAGCTGCCTATCAAATTATAGAGTAATGAGTGAAATAAGAAAAATTGGAGTCTTTACTTCCGGAGGCGACTCTCCCGGAATGAATGCGGCTATTAGAGCAGTGGTAAGATCGGCCTTGTATTATAACTTGGAAGTTGTTGGGATAAAAAAAGGTTACGAAGGATTGATTGCAGGAGATTTTGAGGATATGAACCGAAAATCTGTAGGTAACATTATCCAGCGTGGCGGAACAATACTGAAAACTGCTAGATGCCCTGAGTTTAAAACGAAAGAAGGTAGAGAAAAAGCTTATAACCAATTAAAGACACATCATATTGATGGCTTAGTTGCCATTGGTGGTGATGGAACTTTTACAGGAGCGAAAATTTTTGGAGAAGAATTTGACTTCCCAATCTTAGGATTACCCGGAACTATTGATAACGATTTGTTTGGTACTGATTTCACTATCGGTTATGATACTGCTATAAACAACGTTGTTGAAGCCATAGACAGGATTAGAGATACCGCCGAATCTCATTCGAGATTATTTATTGTAGAGGTAATGGGTCGTGATTGTGGACTTATAGCTTTAAGGAGTGGTATTGGAGTTGGCGCAGAGTCTATCTTTATTCCAGAAACAAAAACAGATTTAGATGCCTTGATGCATCGTTTAGAAATTAGTAGGATAGATAAAATGTCTAAAATACTAATTGTTGCAGAAGGAGAAGGTGAGTCTGGCGGAGCAGTTGAACTTGCAGAAAAAGTTAAAGAACGTTTCCCACAATATGACACTAGACTTTCAATACTTGGCCATATTCAAAGAGGCGGAAGGCCAACTTGTATGGATAGAGTTTTGGCGAGTAGGTTAGGAGTTGCTGCTGTAGAAAATTTAATTGCCGGACGCAAAAGTGAAATGGTTGGATTATTAAATGGAAAAATAGCTTTTACCCCATTCGATAATGCAATTAAACATCATAGAGAAATTAATCAAGATTTGTTTAAGATTGTTGATATCCTTTCGTTGTAGGAGTTTTTTAAAGCTTTTATAATGATTTTAAAAAGTCCTTTTTTTAATGAGAAGGACTTTTTTTATGCTTGAGTTTTTCTCTATATAAAATGTTAAGTTAAGCGATTCTTTAACATCATTTTAGCTTTTTGTTTTGATATTTCTTCTCCATATTTCTGAGGTTTTTTAACTCTGTTTTACGATAGTAAAACTTCATAAACTCAGCATAATTACTTTTTCAAATCTTGGGATTTCGTTTTACATCGTTGCCGGGAACGATTGCACAGTTTTATTTTTTTAACATCAAAAAAAAAGCATAGAATAGCACTATGGTTTTTAGGGAAATAGGATAAAACCATACCAATTAAGAAAGCTAAAAGGCTGAAAATTTCAAGGATTTAAATTTTCGAAAAAAGATAATTTTTTCGACCTGGGATTTCTTTGCCTAAGAATCTGTAACCAATTGTTGAATTAAATATATTATTATGAAAAGAGTATTACTAAATTTTTTAATGTCTGGTTTAATACTAGTAAATACAACAGTATTAGCACAAGATGTTTTTGTGGGTTATGATAATATTACAGAAACAACAGTACAAGCTTGGTCAGTTTCCGCCAGTACATTTAATGCTTCAACTGCAAGAGAGATAGTAATTATTCCAACAGGAGGGTCGGTTAAAAATAATTATGTAGCAGACAGTAATCCCACTAAGTTTGATCACTTCGAAATAGGTGGCAGTGCTCATTTTATTGAAATTAATTTAACCGCAAACAGTTCAACTTCTTCTTTCACAGTTTTGTTTAACGGAAGTTCTAATAGTACAACTTCAGGAACCTGTACGGCGGGGATTGCTTATTCCGACAAATATCCTTTTGACGAAACCAGTATTATTAATGTTGAAACAACATCAGCTTTGCCAGCTATTGGCGAAGCTTTTTCACCAATAGCGGTTGTACCGCCTATTGGTACTAAGTCACTCAGAATATATCGCAGAGTATATTATGGTAGCGGTGTGATTAGCACCTCTAGTGGCGGTGGGAAAGTGCAATATGGAGCAGGTAATACTATTCGTATGGCTTCAATCACTGTTTTTCAAGCCCCAATTACCCAAGCATCAGATATTACCTTTACAGATGTGACAAGTACCGATGTGACTTTAAATTGGGCAGTTGGTAGTGGAAGCAAAAGAGCAGTTTTTGTTAAGGAAAATGGAGGTGTGATTACTAATCCTGTGGATGGAACAAATTATACAGCAAATACTGATTGGTCTACTAAAGGAACACAACTTGCTACATCTGGCTACTACTGTGTTTATAATGGCACAGGAAACTCGGTAGCATTAACCAATTTAGATTTATCTTATTCTTATACAGTTCAAATATTTGATTATAACGGTACAGGAAGTATTTCAAGGTTTTTAACTACAACGGCAACCGATAACCCTAAAACTCATGCCGCTGTTCTCCCAACAGTCCTAACTTCATTTAAAACAATTACACAAGCAGACGGTATCATTTTAAATTGGGCAACTGCATCAGAGAACAATGCTGACAAGTTTATAGTAGAACGCAGGACTCTTACATCACCGTTTGAGGGTATCAAGGATATTACTGCTAAAGGCAAAGCTAGCAAGTATGCATTTACTGATGAGAATGTAACTAATGGAGAAACGTATTACTACCGTTTAAAAATGATGGATAAAGATGGATCGTATGAATATAGCAATTTGTTGTCAGCTAGTTTTGCTTTAAAAGCATCAAGCCCTTCAATATACCCAAACCCTGCTATTGATATTGTAACAATTACTTATCCTGAAGCTAGCACTAATGGCTCCCTATATGTGATTGATTCAAAAGGGTCAGTTGTAATCAAATCAGTAATTATAGCAAAATCAACACAACAAAATGTAGATGTATCATATTTAAAAACAGGTGTTTATCTTATTAGGATTTCTGCCGGAACTGATAGGTCAAGTCTGAAATTAATTAAAAATTAAAGCATTAATTACCGGTGTATTTGGTTTTTTCATAATACACCGGTTATTCTAATTTAAATAATTTTTTGGGCTTGAAACCGGCCGCCAACTTTTCTTTATAGGCTGTTATGAAAAAAGATATAAAAAATTTTTGTTTATAAATAATATTCGTATTATTGGTGCACCAATTTTTGGTAAACCAATTAGCATTAAGTAATTAGCCTAAGTAGTAAAAGATAAGTCTTATTACAAGAAAAATTCACTACTGAACCTACACAACTTATAACAGTTAAATACTAAGCACACAATAAAACCGGTAGTATCGAGGCAACTCTGGTGCGCCGGTTTATAAGATACTTGGGGATAAAATTTTCTCAATACACCTAAATACCAATTATAAAAAATGAAAGTAAAATTTTCTATGAAAGGCTGGTTGCATACAAAAGTAATTTTGATGCTGTTTGCACTGATGTGTTTTAACCAGTTGACTAAAGCGCAGGACGCGTTTATTGGTTATGATTACGAGACTGATAGCTACCCTTTGGCTTGGTCTAGTCCCAATACTTTTAACGTAGGTACTGATAGAGAAGTGCAAATTAGTTATTCAGGTGGATCTGTAAAAACAAACAATATTTGCAACAGTACTGATAAAATATCACATTATGAATTGGGAGGAACAGCACATTTAATAGAAGTGACATTGCCTCATCATAATGTATCTAGCTTCGTAATTGAGTTGACAGGAAGTACTAACTCATCGAGTTTATACAAGGGAGGTGTGATCTACTCAGATAAATCTCCTTTTGACCCGAATAGTTGTATTTCGGCTGAAGAAACGGGTGTTTTTCCAGCAAATAATGGAAACTGGACTAAAATAAATATTACACCACCTGCAGGAGCAAAATCTTTCCGTTTATATAGGAGAGTTTATTTGGGTGTAGATGGCAAACTCTACACCGGCTCAGGGTCTAACCCTGTAAGAACTGTATATGGAGATAATGGTACACTGCGTATAGCATCGGTAGGTGTTTGGGCAACAGCTCGTCCAACTACTCAAAGCATCAATTTTGCATTTACAAATGTAGCCACCCATTCTATGGATGTAAACTTCACCAGAGGTAATGGATCTAAGGTGGTGGTTTTTGCAAAAGAAGGAACAGGTGCAATTACCAACCCAGTGGATGATGCAATTTACACAGCGAGTGATGACTGGGTAACAGGAAGCCCAATAGGAACACAGTTAGGGACATCAGGTTATTATTGTGTATATAATGGAACCGGGAACACCCTAAGCTTAAGCAATCTTAAGCCAAATACAACTTATACTTTTCAGGCATTTGAATATAGCGGAACTGCTATTATATCAAATTATTTAACCACAACGGCTTTAGGTAATCCAAGAGCACAGGCCACATTACCCTTAACAGTGCCCACACTTGCAACAGTTGCTATAAACGCTGTTTTCTCTACAAAGGCAAACAGCGGAGGTGTGATCACCGGTGACGGCGGTTCGGTAGTTACAGAAACAGGTTTGGTTTGGAGTACTACGGCTAACCCAACCACAGCTAGTTCTGGAAAATTAAAAATAGGCATTAATGACCTGCCTTTCAATGGACAAATAAAAGGATTACTACCATCAACCACTTATTTTGTAAGAGCTTACGCTGTCAATGCCATTGGAACAGGTTATGGGAATGAAGTTTCTTTTACCACTGCCGCACCAGCCCCTGTTTTAGCAAGTTCATTTGCTTCTATCAGTTTTGGTAATCAATTTTATAATGTAGCCCCAGCGGTTTTAACATATAATTTAGAAAATAACGGTGCTGACTTTAGTACTGCAACGGGAAATATTACAATTACCGCACCGGTAGGTTTCTTAGTTTCAACAAATGCTACCAGCGGTTTTGCATCTAGTATCACTGTCCCTTATACTAATTCTAAACTGGGGAGTACACCCATTTATGTTAAACTGCCTACCGGTTTATACGGAAAATTTTCAGGAGAGATTACGCATTCTGGCGCAAATGTATTAGCTGGAGATGCGGATAGAGTGACCCTTCAAGGGTCGGTAGTTCAAGAAGAAATTTCCAACAAAGGAACAGATTTCTGGCTGGGATTCGGGTATATGTCTGATATGAATTATGATGCAAGTAATTCTGATGCGGCCAAAATGATTATTTATGTAGCTACTGGAGAGCAATCAGCAGATGTTACTGTGATGATGCCGAACGGTCAGTATTCGCAAACCAAAACTGTCCCTCCTCACAGCATCGAGAAGTTTGAAAACTTTCCTAGAGGGGATAAAGCAAACACTACCAATGCACCGGATAGCAGACTTTTTAGAACCGGAGTGCAGGATAAGGCAATTCATTTAACCAGTAACGGCGTACCTGTTTCTGTATGGACTTATAGCTATACTGGAGATAACTCGGCCGCTGGCGCTATGATTTTCCCGACCAATACTTGGAGTTCTTCCTATACGGTTCAGGCTTATGGTAATATAAGTAACTCAAGTAGTCATAATCCTAATTCATTTTTCTTTGTTATTCCCGAGGAGGATAATACGTCTATAACTTTTACTCCAACTGTGGATATTTTAAAAAGCACTATTGCTTTTACCTCTGGTAATTCAAGCCCCGGAGATGTTGAATATTTAGCAGGTCAAACTTATACCGTTAACTTAAATAAGGGTCAGGTTTTTAATGCGATGGGATTTATACAAGGCACCGGGTCTAGAAATGCTTTAGGTCTAGACTTATCAGGAACTTCCATTACAACCAATGACTGTAATAAAAAAATAGCAGTTTTTGCAGGTAATGGAAGAAGTTTGTCAACGGCAAGTTATGCGGTTTCTGGTTCTTTAACAGGCTCTGATAATATCGTACAGCAGATGCTACCAAACATTGCCTGGGGTACTAGATACTTAACGGTTCCTACAAAAACAATGGAATACAACGTTTTCAGGATATATGTTCAGGAAAATTTACCAGCAAATACCATCGTAAAAGTAAACGGAACTGTACTTGATGCCAATTATATAAAGAATGGTATATATTATGAGTACGAAGCAAACACTCCTCTATATATTGAAGGAAATAAACCTATTAGCGTTACCCAATTGATTCTTTCTCAGTCTTATGGTGGTGCTCCAGATAAAGGGAATAGTGGTAAGGGAGATCCTGAGATGATCGTATTAAGCCCTGTACAACAAGCTATCAAAAGCTCTATTGTTGCCACTCCTGAATTAAAAGGTCCGGCTGGTTTAGGAGCTCCAAGAAGTAGTTACATTAACGTCATCATTAAAAAAGAAGGTGTTGCCAGCTTTAAACTAGACGGAGTAAGTTTGGCGCTTGATACAGGAACTAACAGTTTTGATGTTAATAATAATTTGCCATTTGGGCCGAGTTCACCTGTAGATGCCGTTGATGCTTTTAAGGTTCACCCAAACAATTCAGATTACTTCTTTGCTAAACTGAGGGTAAGTATGGGAGAAGGTATTATACATACCATATCTTCAGATTATCCTTTCAATGCTATTGCTTACGGTTTAGGAACAGGAGAGAGCTATGCCTTTAATGCAGGTGCCACAGTTCAGAATCTATCTTCCATAAAATTGGCGGTAAATACCAGTGCAACAGATACTTCATCTACTACTGTTAAAGTTGCCAAAGGAACACCTACTCGTTTAAAAATTGCACTGCCTTATCCACCGGCAACAGTTTCGGGTTTGCAATGGGTAGTGTCTGATGCGACTATCAGTCCTGCAGGTTCCCAAAATGGAGCTACAGCTTCAGGTGCAGCAGTTTATGAAACTACCACCGTAGTTGATGGGCGTACTTATTATATCTATTCATCCCCAGTACAGTACACTTTCAGTGAGAGCGGGAGTCATCCTATTTCGGTACTTGTCTCCGGCTCTTTCGGTGGGGACTGTGGAGGTTCAGATGTACAGAGAGTACCAGTTTTAGTTGGTTTGGATGATATCAATATCGCTTATACCACCAATTGTGGTAATCCGGAAATTGCATTCACTAATACCACCGCACCAATGGAGGGAACTACAATTACTAAATGGGCATGGGATTTTGGAGACGGAACAAGCTCTGATTTACAAAACCCAACTGTACATACCTATAACAAAGTAAACGGAGCAGTTTACACAGTTCGTTTAACTACAACAAACACCGCAGGTATCGTAAGTACTAAGACCTTGGCTGTTGATTTCTCAGGTTCGGTAACTGCCGCTTTCACTAATAATGCAACTTCAAATGCAGTATGCTTGGGCAACGCGATAAGTTTTGATCCGGCAAGCTCTGCCATTACCAATGCATCTTCAGGAACTGCTAACAAGTGGACTTGGAATTTTGGTGACGGAACTGCAGAGGTTGTGGTAAATGGTGCTACAAAAACTGTTCAGTCACATACTTATATTAATACAGGGCAATATACGGTTACCTTAAAAATGGAGACCACAACAGGTTGTTCAAGTATTGCTACACAGACCATTAACGTGTTTAATTTAGTTCCGACTGTAGTAACATCTACTGCAACAATAAATTCAATTGAGTTTACTTGGAGTGCGGTAGCGGATGCAACTGCTTATCAGGTCTCAACGGATGGCGGTCTAAACTTTACTACCCCAAGTAGTGGTACAACAGGTTTGAGTCATGCTATAACTGGAATGAATCCAGATCAAACAGTTAATATCCTAGTACAGGCAAAAGCCTTAGGTGCCTGCGAAAGTGTTTCATTACCTTATAGTGATAAGACGTTATTTCCTGACTTAGAGCTTTTTGTACCTAACACATTTACGCCAAACGGCGATGGTAAAAACGATGTTCTATTGCCATATAGTAATTATATGCAAAGTGTAAACCTAAGGGTGTTTAACCAATGGGGACAACAGGTATTCAATACCACCGAGCTTAATAAAGGATGGGACGGGACCTATAAAGGTACCGAACAGCCTGTAGGTGTTTACATCTACGTGGTAAGTGTAGTAATGCAAAATGGCGAAAAAGTGAACAAAAAAGGTTCTGTGAACTTAATCAGATAGTGAAATCATGAAGAAAATATTAATCATAATATCAATTATTTCGGTGTCGATTGGGCAATTAAAAGCACAAATCGATCCACATTTATCACAATACTACGTTTATCCATCGTGGTTGAACCCCGCCTTAACTGGTGCGTTTGAGGGTGATTTCAGAGTTTCTGGAGTGTACAGAAACCAATGGAGCAATGTAGCGGAAGGCTTTAATGCAGCAGGTCTTTCCGCTGATGTTAAAACCAATAAGAACTTAAATTTTGGAGCAAGTGTGCTCCAGCAAAATGCCGGAGCCGGCTATTCATACCTTATGGCAAATGCCTCAGCCTCCTATTCGGGTTTAAGGTTTGATGACCAAGGTTACAAGAGGCTGGTTTTTGGATTGCAGTTGGGGGTGGTAAACCGTAAATTTGACGGCTCAAAATTCCAGTTCGGTAATCAATGGGATCCGGTAAACGGTTACAATGCCGGAACAGGCAGTACAGAAAACTTCGAGAACCTTTCTTCCTCTGTTCTGGACATTGGTACTGGAGCAGTTTATTATGATGCGGACCCTTCCAAGAAAGCTAATATTTTTGCTGGCTTTTCCTTATCACACCTTACCCAACCTAAAAGCAATTTCACCTCTCAGTCTGATGAAATACTGCCTATTCGTTACACGGTGCATGGCGGGGTGAACATAAACCTATCAGAGGGACTGAGTATTGTACCTAATGCTTTGTACCTGCGCCAAGGAAATGCATCTGAGACGATGGTAGGTGCTTATGCTCAGATGGATGGCCTTGCCGGAACAGATGTAATGTTCGGGGCAAACTACCGACTTAATGATGCCATTGTACCTTATCTAGGGTTGACCGTAAAGAATCTTGTTTTTGGGTTCAGCTATGATTTCAACAATTCGGACTTGGGCAAGAATGTATCTAATGTGAACAGTACAGAGTTTTCAATTTCTTATGTTTTCAGAAAGACCAAGACTTTGGGTGCAAAACAATTTATCTGTCCTAGGTTTTAAATCATCTAAAAATAAAATTTGGTGTTAAGGTTCATCCGAAACAACATCAGTTAACGATATGAAAATGAGAAAATATCTTTCTGTTTTAATTAAAAGAAGCACTTTGCTAGTGGTGGCCGGCTTAATGGTGATAACTAGTTCTTATGCACAGTTTGTGTATGATTATAAAAAAAGTGCCGATATGTACTATGCAAAAGCAGATTACTATTCTGCTGCCGTTTATTACGAAAAGCACCTTGAGACCAATGGTAGCGGGGCAAACACATTAACTAAAGAACCTTATTTTATCACTGATAAACCAACTGCTAAACAAAGAAGCAAATCTGGTTCAGGTACTGATAGGGATGACATCGTTATCCGTTTAGCGGACAGCTACCGATTAATACGAGATTTTGGCAATGCCGAGAAATGGTATACGGAGGCAGTAAAAACAACTCTAAATAACTCACCGGATACGCAGTATTGGTATGCTGTTAGCTTGAGAGCGAATGGAAAATACGCCGAAGCCAAACAAGCTTTTGAACAATATATATCTGCAAAGGCCAATGGTAAATCATTTTTAGAAAATGCAAAGTTAGAGCTTATTAATACGCAGTTTGCTATGGATCAGATGCAGAGAAAAGATCTTGGATCTTACTCAATATCTAAAGCAAAAGGTCTAAATGGCGAGGGTGCAAACTACGCAGCATCATGGAGCGGAAATACTTTATCCTTTACTTCAACCAGACCGAACAACGAAAGCTCAAATAAAGATAAAACTTACAAAAATGCACTTTATCAAACTTCAGGTTCATCTGGGAATGTGGAGAAAATAAATATCGCCAACAAGAAAGGAACAGAACAGGGTGTTGGCAGTTATAGTGCTAGCGGTAACAGATTGTATTTTACCAGGTGGGTAAAAAACGGCGACAACAATAAATCGGAGATATATTTCTCGGAAAATAAGGAGGGTGCATGGATGGAGCCGGTAAAGCTTAACGAACAAGTTAATATGGACGGTTATAGCGCACAGCAACCATTTATTACTACGGATGGCAAGTACCTTGTTTTTTCATCTGACCGTCCGGGAGGTCAAGGTAAGTTTGACTTATGGTACAGTGAGCTTAACGAAGAAGGAAAGCCAACAGATGCAATCAATTTAGGTCAGCAGATTAATACTTCTGAGGACGAGCAGGCACCATTTTATCATGAGTCATCAAATACCTTGGTTTTCTCATCAAAAGGAAAAGTAGGCTTGGGTGGATTTGATTTTTTTGCGAGCAAAGGTAACCTCACCGGTGGCTGGGAACAGGCGGAAAACATGGGATATCCTGTGAATTCTAGCAAAGATGATTTGTATTTTACAAATAAGGTAGACTCCGACTTACTTAAAAATGCTTTGATTAGTTCAGATAGGGCTTCGCAATGCTGTTTGGAGTTATTTACCTTGACTAAAACTGAAGCGCCTAAGGAGATTGCTGTAGTTGAGAAAAAACCAGAGCCGGTGGTCGTTGAAAAGCCTAAGACCAAAGAGCAGAAAGCATATTTCGATTTTGACAAGTCTGAATTAACAGTAGAAACTGTTAAACTATTAGATAGGTTCACGCAGATTCTTAAATCTCAGGATGATTTTGGTTTAGAGATTACCGGATATACAGATAACAAAGGTTCAGATGAATATAATCAGAAGCTGAGTGAGCGAAGAGCTAATGCTTGTAAAGACTATTTGGTTAAAGCTGGAATTGTGGCAGAAAGAATTAAAACTTCAGGACAAGGGAAATCGGTTCCTAGCGGTGATGATGCAAAAGACAGAAAAGCTGAGTTTAGAATGTTGCTGGTAAACTAATAAATGTTTAACAGAAAGGAGATAATGTGATGCTAAATATTAATTTGGTTAAAGGAACAGGTCGTAGCTTTAAGCTACTGATCTGTTTTTTAGTCTTAAACGTACTGGGTTTTAATATCCACAAGAGCTATGCTCAGGTAGCGTTTATAGGGTATGATTATGAAAGCGGAACCTATCCTTTGCCTTGGACATTAGCCCCTACAGTCTTTAATGCGGGAACTGCGAAAGAGGTAGGTGTTATACCTGATGGCGGAGCAATAAAAACAGCCCAGATTTGTAGCCCTACAAATAATAATATATCACATTATGAACTTAATAGTTCCAATACACAGTATATAGAAATACAGATAAAAGATCACGCATCAGCCCAGTATCTTGTTCAGTTTACAGGCAGTTCTTCAAATGATGACGAAGCTATACCTCCGATTGCTTTTTCTGATAAGTCTCCATTTGACCCCGCTAGCGTACTAAGTGTGATAGAATCCCCTAGTTTCCCAGGTAGGGCAGATGCATGGAAAAAGATACAGATTACTCCTCCGTCTAGCGCTAAGTCTATGCGTTTATATAGACGTATTGATTACTATGCTGGATTCAATGCTGTGTCTCCTGCTAAATCAGGGTCAAGCGGAAGAACCCAGCCCGGTAATAATAAGACATTTAGGTTAGCTTCGGTTGCGGTTTATGCTACCGCGGTACCTACACAGCAGACGCAGAATATTGTGTTTAGCGGTGTAAATACATCAGCAATGACTATCAGCTTTACAAGAGGTAATGGAACACATGTGGCTGTTTTTGCCAAAGAAGGTGCAGGTCCAATAAGTAACCCAGTTGATAATACGGAATATACCGCTAGCCTTGACTGGAAAAGCGGTAGCCCAGAAGGAACTCAGCTTGGCGCATCAGGCTATTATTGTGTATATAATGGCACTGAAAGTGGTTTTACTATTAACAATTTAAAGCCGAATACCTCATATACTTTTCAGGCTTTTGAATATACAGCAGCACCATCGGCATTAAAATATTTAACAACTACAGCAAGTAATAACCCAGCTTCAAGAACTACAAATGCACTCTCTAAGCCAACCGTGACCACTGATATAGTTACAAATATATTATCAAACAAAGCAATCTGTGGCGGTACAATTCCGGATAGCGGAGGTGTTGCAATCACGGATAAAGGATTGGTTTGGAGTATATCTCCCAACCCTACCACAGCCAGTCTCAATAAATTAAGTTTTGGTGGCAATGGGACTGCCTTCAGTGATTTCATGAAGGGGCTATCCCCATCTACCAAATATTATGTGAAGGCTTATGCTGTAAATTCTTTTGGTACTTCTTATGGTATTGAGCGGGAGTTTACCACTGCCGTACCTGCTCCTGTTTTGATTACGATTCCAGGAAGTCTAGACTTTGGAGAAAATTACTACGGTAGCGCCCCCCTGACCATAAGTTATAACCTTAAGGGGGAGAATTTAAGTCCATCTTCGGGGAATATAACAGTAACGGCTCCTGCTGGTTTTCTGGTTTCATTAAGAGGGAACACTGGATTTGCACAGTCTATAACAGTACCTTATACAGGAGGAAAGCTGAACAACGTTGCTATTTATGCACAGCTTCCGGCAACACAATACGGACTGGTAACGGGAAATATTACTCATTCCGGTGGCGGAGTGGCTGTTGTTGATGCAGATATCGTGAAAGTGTCTGGTTCAATTGTACAGTCTCAAGAAGAGTTGACCAATAGAGGAACAGATTTTTGGTTGGGTTTCGGTTTTGAAGAAAATATGGACCAAAAATCAGGTAGTTCATCTGAGGCAAAGTTATCACTTTACCTATCTGCCGCTGACCTTCCTGCACAGGTAATTGTAGATTTACCGGGTATTCCGGGTGCAGTAGGGTTTCCTAAGACCATTAATGTACCTGCAAATGGGATTGTAGAAGTAACCGGATTCCCAACAGGTGATACAGGAAATAGTTTAAACCCTGGAAATTTCCCAGATACTCGTCTATACTCTACAGGTGTAAGCGACAAGGGTATCCACGTTTATAGCACCAACGGTGTTCCAATTGCGGCCTGGATGCATACTTACGCTAACAATAATTCAGCAGCAGGGGCCATGTTGTTTCCAAGCAATACTTGGAGTTCTGAATATGTAGTACAAGCATATGGAGGGTATAGTAATAATGACAATCAAAATTCTTTTTTCTTTGTAATTGCAAACGAAGATGATACAGAAATTGAGTTTACTCCATCTAATGATATCTTGAGTGGAGCTCCTTCTTCCATTTTCACAGAGAACCATACTGATGCGGATGTACTTTATAAAAAAGGGACTACCTATAAACTAACCTTAAACAAAGGGCAAGTCTTTAACGCCATGGGGGTGATAAAAGGAACAGGTACGGGTATAGGTAGCACAAAAGCTAACGGCTTGGACTTAACGGGCACAAAAATAAAGACCACCTGCGATAAGAAAATCGCTGTTTTTGGAGGGAACGGTCGTGTGTTGGTTACTTCTCCTTCATGTGTAAATAGTGCTGGGTCAGATAATCTTATCCAACAGATGTTTCCAACTGTAGCATGGGGTACCAAATACCTTACCATGCCTACAAAGAACATGGAGATGAACTTGTTTAGGGTTGTGGTAAGTGACCCAACTACTGTTGTGAAAAAAGATGGGGTGGTACTTAATCCATCTACATTAATCAATAACCTTTATTATGAGGTAGAGAGCAATAAGCCCATTTCTGTAGAAAGTGACAAGCCCATAAATTTAACCCAGTTTATTTTAGTTGGTGGGGCCTGTTCTTTTAATATAGGAGAAGGTGATCCAGAAATGATCATACTTAGCCCGGTACAGCAGGCCATCAAAAAAGCAACAGTTTATTCTGCTACAATCAAAAAAGCTACTAATAAAAATGGCCATTATATTAATGTTATAATTGATAAAAAAGCAATAACCAACCAAAGTTTTAAGCTGGATAATATTGATTTCAACAGTGCTACCAAAGTGGATGTAGGAGGAGCAGCTCTATATTCATCTTCATTGATATTGATGAAAGATGCTTTTAAGGTACATCCCCAGGATCCAAATTATTATTATGCAGCTTTTAAGGTCGCTTATGGCGTATCGCACACCATTTCTTCTGATTATGAGTTTAACGCCATTGCTTATGGAATGGGAGATGGAGAAAGTTATGGCTATAATGCAGGTACTGCTATTAAGAACCTGAATTCGATCAAGATTGCGGTAAACCCAGACGGTGTGGATACTTCCAGCACCGTAGTACGTACAGGGAAAAATAATCCTGTGAAATTACGTATAGCTTTGCCTCATAATCCAAGTTTAGTTGATAAAATTACTTGGAACGCAGGTTCAGATGCCAGGATAAGCCCTACAGGAAGCCAAGATGGTGAGCTAGATGCCAGCAACAAGGCAAAATACGATGGTACTATTGAACTGGATGGAAGAACGTTCTATGTTTACACTTCTCCGGTAAGTTATAATTTTAGTGAAGAGGGGATTTATAAGATTATTGCCACTGCAACAGGTACTTTTGCGAGTAGCTGTCAAGGAGAGGACGTCCAGAATATATCCGTTGTGGTAGGCAGGGATAATATCAATTTTGATTTCACCACCACTTGCGGCAATCCTAATATATCGTTTATAAATAACACCACTGCAATGCCTGGTACTACTATTACTAGTTGGGCATGGGATTTTGGCGATGGTGGGACTTCTAATTTAAAAGATCCGGTTCCACATACTTATGATATTGCCAAGGGTTATAAATACACTGTAAAGTTGACCACCACCAATAGTGTAGGAACCTTGACCACGGATAGCTTAAAGATTGATTTTTCGGGAGGGATAGAAACTAAGTTCACTATGTCCGCAAATGATGTTTGCGCAGGTACAAAAGTGAGTTTTGATCCGTCATCCACTAGCATCACCGGCACCACATCGGGCACAGCAGAAAGCTGGACCTGGGATTTTGGCGAGGGAACACCGGTAGTGATAACTGGCGCAACCAGCCCAACGCAGGAACACACTTACCTTACTGCGGGCAAGTTTTACGTAAAGCTTACTTTAAAAACCACTCAGGGCTGTGAAAACACCTATACAGATTCTGTTTTGGTAGGTTCGGCACCAACATCACTAATAGAAGCGCCTTTGGTTTCTTGTTTTGGAGATAGCGTTAAATATGTAGATAAAAGTAGTATAGACTTTGGAGAGGTCGTTTCGTGGAGCTGGACATTTGATGACGGCACCACCAGTACGCTCCAGAACCCTAGTCATAAATGGCTGACAGCTGGCAACCATAAAGCGACACTGACAGTAGTTTCAAGAGCAGGCTGTCCAGCAATTAACATTGCCGAACATACCGTAAACGTATTGCCATTGCCAACGGCAGCTTTTACAGTGAGTAGTCCACTCTGTGCCGGAACAGAGGTTATATTTACCGATACCTCTACACCAAATACCATTTCCTCAACAATTAGCGAATTGGTTTGGGATTTTGGTGACGGTTCAGCCCCTGTTACAAAGACTGTTTCAGAAACAGTAAATCATACGTTTGTTGCAGGAACTTTTAAAGTGAAATTAACTATTAAAAACGCTGCGGGTTGTATTGGGGATGTACTGGAAAAAACCATTGTAATTAACCCAATACCAGAACCAGATTTTACTTTTTCTGAGGTTTGTGTTCCTAATGGAAAAGCAACATTTTCGGGTTCCAACAAAAACGCAACAACCATAAGCACTTGGGCTTGGGATTTTGGCGATGGACAAACCGGAACAGGACAAAATCCAATCCATAATTATAGTGCAGGAGGAGTTTACAAAGTAACTTTAACTGCAACCAATTCTTTCGGATGTCCAGTTTCGATTACAAAAGATGTAACGGTTTATGATGCGCCAAACACTTCCTTCGAAGTAAGCAATATCAATGGTTTATGCGGTGATGCACCTGTTCAAATTACAGACAGATCTGTAGTCAACGGATATGGAACAATTAGCAAATTGGAGATCTATTGGGATTATGTAAATAATCCTATACAGGTAATCACTCATAATGCACCAACTGCAAACGAGGTTTATATCAACCAATATCCATTACCAACATCGGCTACCAAAAACTATCGCATTTTAATTAGGTCATACACTGCAACAGGCTGTTTCACAGAAAGCTTTCAGAATGTTGTCTTAAATGCAGTTCCTGTGGCGGTACTAAAAACTTTTAATCCGATATGTGAAGAAGCGGATGCTTTTTCTTTAACCGGAGGAAGTGAACAAAGCAACTTAGCAGGAACCGGGGTTTACACAGGTGCTGGAGTAGGTGCAGGTGGTCAATTCTCCCCGGCAAATGCAGGTCCGGGTACGCATAGAATTACCTATACCTACACCACGTCAGCAGGTTGTATAAGTTCTGCAGAACAAGATATTGTTGTAAACCCTACACCTGATGTGTCTTTTAGAAACCAAGTGATTTATGTAAAGGATAGGCAATCAAGTGCCTTAACACCTTACATAGCAAAAGGTGATAATCTTACTTACAGATGGAGCCCTTCAACATATCTGAGCGATCCTAATATAGCAAATCCGGTATGTACGCCCATCAATGACATTCAGTATACAGTAACCGTTACTTCAACCTCTGGCTGTACAGATACTGCAAAAATCACAGTGAACTTATTGAGAGAGATTTTGGCTCCGAATACTTTTACTCCAAATGGCGATGGTGTCAATGACGTATGGGATATTCTTTATTTTGATACCTATCCAGGGGCAACTTTAGAAGTGTTTAATCGCTATGGTAAAAAGTTATTCAATTCTACGGTAAGCAATATGCCGTGGGACGGGAGATTTAAAGGAGAGGATTTGCCAGTTGGAACCTATTATTATATCATTGATCCAAAAAATGGCACCAAAGCTATTACGGGGGCAGTAACTATTGTAAGATGATGCTAGTAAAAAAAACTTTAATTCTTTCAATAATAGTAAGCATAGCCATGGTTGCTACGGCTCAGCAACGTCCGCAATATACGCAGTACACTACTAATAACTATTTGCTTAATCCGGCTATTTCAGGTATCGAAAGTTATATAGATGTGAAAATGGGGCAGAGGCAACAGTGGACAGGTTTTAATAACTCGCCCACCACTTCCTATGTTTCTATACAGATGCCAATTGGAATGCCTGCAGATTTATATGGGAACAACAGTATGAATAGGAGCTATGTCTCGGACTATAGGGCACCTGATCCGCATCATGGCATTGGTATGTATGCAATATTGGATGATCCGGGCGGAGCTTTTACATCCCAGGATATCAACTTGACTTATGCTTATCATTTAGGGTTGTCAAGCCGTATGACTTTAAGTTTAGGTGTTGCAGCGGGTATTACCAGAATGGTATTGGATCCTTCTAAAATCACTTTGGCTAACCCATCCGATCCTAGTATTACCTCTGGTGGGAAAATTGAGCCTGATTTAGGCCTAGGAGCCTGGCTTTATGGGCCAACTTATTTTGTAGGTGCGTCTGTGCAGGGGATTTTGGGCAGACCACTAACATTTTCAGGGTCAAGCAATCCAAATCAAGGTAAACAGGTACCACACGTATTTATTACATCAGGTTATAAGCTTTTTATAAGTGACGATGTTGCAGTGATGCCTTCTTTTATGTTAAAGTATGTAAACCCTGCGCCCATGACAGTTGATTTTAATACTCGTTTTGCATTTAGAGATAAAATTTGGTTGGGAGGTAGTTACCGTCAGGATGATTCTTTTGCAGCTATGGCAGGATTTAATCTTGGTAGCCTTTTCAGCTTTTCTTATTCTTATGATTTTACAACTTCAGCTATCAGAAGTTATAGCAACGGAAGCCATGAGTTTGTTCTGGGAATCCGTCTCAATAATAAATTTAAAGTTACCTGTCCGCAAGAAAACTGGTAAACTTTTACAGTTCCAACACTGATTTAAATTGCGTTTAACAGTATTGGTGTGGTGAATTGAAGTAGGAGTCTGTAGCATAATTTCCTGTGTAGACGAGTGATTAAATATGCCGGTTAATACCTCGGGGGAGTTTATCCTTCTTTATGTATTCCAAATTAAAGTTCTTCTGTAAAAAAGGATAGTTGTAAAACTTCTTTCCAATAGCAAGTTTTAAAGAAGCAATTAATAAAACTATGCGTGTTTAAGTACTAAAAGGAATGGTATTATAATACAGATGTGGGATTCTCCTAAATAGCAACGTCAGTAATCTTACATATTGTGTTCCCTCAGATTTGGAAATCTTATTAGATACTTTTCCTAAACCTTTCCACAATCTTTTTCCTGCATCAGTCAAAACACCGAAATAGGATAAAAACAAAAGAGCCGTAGTTTTTAAAACTACGGCTCTTTCTTAATTAACAGAAAAGCTGTTATTCTATTTTTAGAGGATTAACAAATATTATTTTGTTACCATAACATAACTGCAAGTAGTAAATACCAGTAGCAAGGTTTGGTAAAGCTAGCTGTTGTTGCTTTTGATCACTTGCTTTTTGTGAGAACTGTAAAACACCCATACTGTTATATAATTTCCATTCAGATCCGTTTGGTACATCAGCATTCAAATTAATATTTACAAAGCTTGATGCCGGATTTGGGTATAGACTTACGGTATATGGCTTTTTAACCGAAATAGCATTAGTATATTCAAAGCTTCCGTCGTTATCAACCACTTTTATACGGTAATAATTGCTTCCCGTACTTGGGCTTTGATGTAAGTAATCATAAACTAATATAGTTCCTAAAAAATTTTGAGCTTGCACTTCCGCTATTTTAGCGAAGTTTTGTAGGTCTGTTCTCCATTCTATTTCATAGTGCTTAACATTAATTTGACTACTTAATTTCCATGTTAATTTTATGTTCGATAAAAGCGACTGTCCTTCTAAACTAATCAGTTTTATAGGCAAAAGAGACCCTGTGTAATTATAGCTATAGCTCACGGGGCTTGCATTTGGTCCTACATTGATTAAATCTAAAGCACTGGTAGTAATTGTTTTTGCTCCGCTGTACTCATGAGCACCTATATCTTTTGTGCCAGTTCTGGTGGTTAATTCAGCGTCAGTAATTACATACGCGTAAGTGCCATTACCAGCGTCAATAGCAGGACTTGTAGATGATAAGCGACTAACTTTAGCGGGTGCAGATAGCTCACAATTAACACCAGTACAAGCAGGTTTAAATAATTGCGGATCTATGTTTTGTACTTGAGCTGTTGTGAATGTTTCTCCTATTGTTGCGGTACCTGTTGGGTAAAATATATTGTTAGCAAAGCTTACCCCTGCAAAAGAAGTAGTACTATAGGATTTTACAATTGGGTTGGTATTATTAACCACAATATTGTTTGCAATTAAGCAGTTAATAGGTGCTTTTAGGTAATTGTTATTATTATTAAATCCAATTTCTATATCAGACTTATTATTTACCAGAGTATTAAATGTTACCTCCAAGTTTTCTGGAAGGTGATGACTGTTTAAGCTTGCATTGCTGTTTATTACATCACCATTGGTAATTGTTATAGCAGCATCCCATTTTTCACCGGTTAAGCCTTCGAAATAATTGTTATAGATTTTATGGTCTTTACCATAAACCCTAATGCCACCGCAACCAATTGTGCTTGTTGATCCACCTGATGTAAATTGTGCAGTTTTTCCTTCTCCAAAAAAGTAGTTTCCTTCAACAATGGTTCTGTTTCCATGTCTAAGTGATAAAGTTCCCAAACATTTTTTGAAAGTGTTGTAGCGTACAATATTATCGCTCGACTTTATAGACACAACTTCGGGATCACCATCACAATCTTCAAATAAGTTATGCTCAATAGTAGTAAAGCCACTACTCATAGATATATTACTCCAACCAACTCTAATACTCTCTTTTTCATTCTCGGCTCTAGGACCGTTATTTTTGAAAACATTGTGGCTAATTACGTCGTATTGTGATTGCTGAGTTGCGGTACCATCTATAATGATGTATTTACCTGGGTAAGTTTTACCATCGAAAGAATTGTTATTTATTAAATTATACCCTGATTTTATAGGGTCAAGACTCCCAAAAGTATCACCAATATAAATCCAGTTACAGTTTTGGGTTTCAACAATTGCGAAATTATTTTTTGTAATAGTGATGTGGCTACTATTCTGCAGTTTTATTCCTGTACTTATTCCTGAACTCCTAAACTCAAAGCCTTGGAAGGTAATGTAATTCACACTTTCGAAAGTTAAAGATGTGCTTCCCGTGATAATTGCCATTCCTTGGTTCCTTGCTCTAATGATGATTGGCTTTGTCGCACAACCAGAATTTCTTATGGTTAAGCTACCAATACTATAATTGCCATCTTCCAAAATAACCTCATCGCCAGGGTTCATATCTGTCATAGCAGTTTTAAATTGAGCAACTGTAGAAACGACTCTTTGTGTAGCTGTGGCCGAATTCTCGGAGATTGTTGCACCAATGTTTATGTTATTAACAAGGGTGATTTTTTTATTATTTTCGTTACCTGTTAAAGTGCCTCCTGTCCAG
This sequence comes from Pelobium sp., assembly GCA_037968815.1. GTDB lineage: Bacteria > Bacteroidota > Bacteroidia > Sphingobacteriales > Sphingobacteriaceae > Pseudopedobacter. The sequence continues at coordinate 200,477 of JBBKWF010000004.1, forward strand.
CTATCAAACTGGTAGCAAGCTTCGTAACTTACGGTAGCAGTAACCTCTGTACCTTCATAATATTTGCCAGCTGTAGCATTAGGTGCTGGTGTCAAACTAATTACACCATTAGTAGGTTGTGTTAATGTAACTGAAAATTCAGCGGGAGGATTGGCTGTATCAACTATTACATCTGCCCCAATAGTGATGTTGTTTGCAACTGTAATAGTTTTAGTCAAGTCTGTACCTGATAAAGCTCCTGACCAACCATTATTTTTATAGCCAGTTGGTAAGGTTAAAGTTGCTGTTACAGTTTCGCCAACATTATATGTTGCTTTAACGGGGCTTAAAGTGATGTTGCCGTAGTCTGGTTGTGTAACAGTGATGGTTCTTGCTACTGAGGATGCCGGAAAAGTTATCCCTGCAATTGCGGTTGTACCTACATAAAGGTCATCAATATAAGTGTCTGTTGTACCCACATCGCTATCTCCACCATGATTAAATCTTAAACCGTGGAATTCTTTTGTAGTTGCAACCCTTGTGCCACTCGTTGTTGGCGTATAGGCTTCTCTGAAAGAAAAAGCAGTGGTGGCACTTCCAGATGCTACAGGTTGTACGACTCCATTAACTGCCACATAATATTTTTCTGCACTAAAATCTACTTTTATAGAAATACGTACCCAAGTATTTGCAACCCAACTTCCAACTATAGCAGAAGAAGATCCATTGATTTTAATTTTATTATCTGTTGTAAACTCTACCAAAAAGATCCTTTTAGTACTACCACCATACAAATCATCGCCATTTATAGAAAACCCCTTTGTTGTGTAAGCAATCGGTTTAACATAAATATCCATATAAAGATCAGTGGAAATACCCGGAACTGAACCCGAAGCATAGGTGTAATTTGATAGCAATGCTGTACCTGATGCATTAAATCTAATGGACTGAGTACCTGCATTGGCAAAATTGGTTGTTACTGTTCCCGTTCCCTTTAAGTTGGTAACTGTCCATCCATTTTGTGCATTTAAATCGATGGCTGTATAAGCCGGAGTTCCCGTTGTTTCAAAGGAGGTGTTAATTACTGTTTGTGCTTGCGTACTTAATAGGGCACACGTCAAGCATAATAATGTAAAGAGTAGCTTTTTCATCATGCAATAAGAAAATAAGTTAATAATTGGTTTACCAAAAATTGGTGCACCAATATTACATATATATTTTCAATTTCCAAGTTCTTTTTATTTTTTTTTAATTCGCTCCTTTAAGCAATCACCCAATTTTATGTAGTGGTTTAAGTTTTCTGTACCTCGGCACAGTTTTAGATTCAACAAAATAGATTCTCATCTGTTATCTATTTATATGGCGCTAATTAAATTTACTAAAAGAGGGGTTTACTGCAAGCAAGGCGACTTTTACGTTGACCCTTGGTGGCCAGTAGATTATGCAGTAACTACCCATGGGCATGCAGACCACGTTCGGTTTGGGAACAAACATTACCTATGCCATACGTTAACAAGTCCCATTATTAAAAGAAGAATTAGCCCAGACCTAGATGTTCAAACTTTGGCTTATGGCGAAAGTATCGTCAGAAATGGTGTAAATATTTCATTTTTCCCGGCTGGGCACATCATTGGTTCTGCTCAGGTTCGTTTAGAATATAAGGGAGAGATCTGTGTGGTTTCCGGAGATTATAAAATAGAGGATGACGGTATCAGTACGCCTTTTGAACCTGTAAAATGCCATTCATTTGTTTCGGAAAGCACTTTTGGTTTACCGATTTACAAATGGCAAAAGCAACAGGTCGTTTTCGATGGGATTAAAAGCTGGATTGGCAATAACATCGAACACCAAAAAACGAGTATTTTAATTGCTTACAGTTTAGGCAAAGCGCAAAGGTTGATTAAAAACCTTGCCGGGGATGTTCCGATTTACGTTCATAACAGCATCGCCAATTTAAATGAAGTGATTATTGATTCAGGTGTTCCGCTTCCGGAAACTATTAGGATTACCCAAGAGATTACTAAAGACCAACTGCAGAAAGGAATTGTAATTGTTCCGCCGGCTATGCGGGATAGTAAATGGATGAAAAGCTTAAACCATCCCGTTACCGGGATTTGCTCTGGTTGGATGCAGGTTCGTTCGCACCGGCGTTGGCAAAGTGCTGATGCAGGTTTTGCGTTGAGCGACCACGCTGATTTCACCGGATTAATGGAAGCTATAAAAGCGACGGAAGCCGAAAAGGTTTATGTTACTCACGGATTTACCTCCGCTTTTTCAAGGTATTTAAACGAAAACGGAATTTCTTCTGATGTGGTCACTACCCATTTCGGACAAGAAGACGATGAAGAAAATAAAGTTGATTTAGCTGAAACGGCTCAATCCAATTCTGACCTTAAAACCCAAACATCAGAATGAAACGATTCGCCCAACTCATCCAACAGCTGGAACTCAGCAATAAAACTAATGATAAAATTGGCGCATTAGTGGAGTATTTTAACGAAGCCGATGATAAAGATAAAATCTGGGTAATTGCTTTGTTCACAGGTAAAAAACCAAAGCGCCCGATAAAATCATCCTTATTAAAATATTGGGCAATTGACATCGCTGATGTACCCGAATGGCTTTTTACAGAAAGCTACTCGAACGTGGGCGATTTAAGCGAAACCATTGCTTTGCTTTTACCTCCTGCAGAACACACCTCGGATCTGCATCTTCATGAGTGGATTGAGAATCTTCAGGATTTGGAAGGTAAAGACGACGAAACTAAAAAAGAATTTATTTTAAATGCTTGGAATAGTTTAGAAACCAACGAACGTTTCATTTTTAATAAGCTCATTTCAGGGAATTTCCGAATCGGGATTTCTTCAAAAAACCTGGTTAACGCTTTGGCAAAACAGAGTGGTTTGGAAAGCGTCCAAATTACCCACAGCATTATGGGAAAGTGGAATCCTTACGAAATGAGTTTCGCTGATTTAATCAACGGCGAACATGTAAATACAGATAACTCTTGGCCTTATCCGTTTTGTTTGGCTTATGCTTTAGATACTGAACCTCAGCATTTGGGAGATATTGCTAACTGGCAAGCAGAGTGGAAATGGGATGGCATCCGCGGGCAAATTGTGAAACGCAATGGTGAGTTGTTTATTTGGAGTCGGGGCGAAGAATTAGTGACCGAACAGTTTCCGGAACTTCATTTCTTAGTGGATGTTTTGCCAGATGGCGTAGTAATCGATGGCGAAATCTTGGCAGTTAAAGACAAAGCAGTTTTATCTTTCAGCACATTGCAACAACGTTTAAATCGTAAAAACATAACCAAAAAAGAATTGGAGAATGCGCCCATAGGTTTCTTTGTTTATGATTTATTAGAATTTGGAGGAAATGATTTCCGTGAACAGCCGTTGAGCGAAAGAAGAAAGATTTTAGAAAAAATTATCGGGAATTTAGATGCTGATCATGTGCTTTTATCTGAGATAGTGGAGTGCGTCTCTTGGGAAGAATTGGCGACCGAAAGACAAAAATCCCGTGAGTTGAATAGCGAAGGCATTATGCTCAAAAAGTTGGATTCCCATTACCATGCAGGTCGTAAACGTGGCGATTGGTGGAAATGGAAAGTGAACCCTTACACGGTTGATGCCGTGATGATTTATGCACAAAAAGGAAGCGGTAGGCGAGCAAATTTTTTTACTGATTATACTTTTGCCGTTCGTGATGGCGAAAAACTGGTGACTATTGCCAAGGCTTATTCCGGTTTAACCGATAAAGAAATTAAGGAAGTTAATTCCTTCGTTAACAAAAACGCCATCGAAAAATTCGGACCTGTGCGTACCGTAAAACCCGAACTGGTTTTTGAAATCGCGTTTGAAGGTATCGCGGAAAGCAAGCGACATAAAGCCGGTTTGGCATTGCGATTCCCACGAATTTTGCGCTGGCGTAAAGATAAAAATGCATCAGAAATTAATACGTTGCAAGATTTGCAACAGCTTTTACAGTCAACATTATAGTTTTTAACCACATAGGTACATAGGTTTTTATGAACGGAACACAACGATTTTTAAGATTAGAGGGAATGAAAATAGATTTATATTCTTCATCAATTCAGCCTGTTAAATTTTCCCTATGTCCCTATGTGGTTTCATTTTTAATTAAACTATGGAGCTAACAAAAACCAAAGGCTATAAAAAAGTAAAAGCTTGGCTAAAAGCCGATAAAAAAAAGCCATTTAAGTTTCAGGAAGATGCTTGGCAACATTATGCCGAAGGATATAGCGGATTAGTTAACGCCCCAACCGGATTCGGCAAAACTTATTCTCTGTTTCTGGCGGTGGTTATTGATGCGTTGAATCAGCCAGTAGCGAAAGGAAAAAAGGAAAAAGACCGACTGCAGTTAATTTGGATTACACCATTGCGTTCTTTAGCTAAGGATTTAGCAAGGGCAATGCGACAAACTTTATTAGAATTGGAGCTGGATTGGATGGTTGGCGTTAGAAACGGCGATACATCTCAAGCAGAAAAACTCCAACAAAAAAAGTCGATGCCCGAAATACTATTGATTACGCCCGAAAGTATTCACCTATTATTGGCGCAAAAAAACTCTTCCACGCTTTTTAAAAACCTGAAATGTATAGTTGCAGATGAATGGCATGAGCTGTTGGGAAGCAAGCGAGGGGTTTTGGTTGAGCTTGCTTTATCGCGAATTAAAGGTTTGCAAAAACAGGCGAATAATGAAGTTTTAAGGATTTGGGGGATTTCTGCCACCATCGGAAATATTGAAGAAGCGCTACAGGTTTTGATACCGAATGAAGCAAGCAAGCGCACCATCATTAAAGCGGATTTAGAAAAGAAAATTGAAATCAAATCCATCCTTCCGGACGATATTGAAACCTTGCCTTGGGCGGGGCATCTCGGTCTAAAACTGGCCTACAAGCTTTTGCCCATCATCGAAAAAAGCAAAACCACATTAATTTTTATCAATACCCGCGGGCAAACGGAAATGTGGTACCAACATTTGCTCAATCTCGAACCCGAATTAGCTGGACAACTCGCCATCCACCACGGGTCTATAGATTTTGAGTTACGGAATTGGATTGAAGATGCTCTGCACACTGGTCAGCTAAAAGCGGTAATCGCCACTTCCTCTTTGGATTTGGGTGTCGATTTTAAACCGGTGGACACCGTGGTGCAAGTCGGTTCGCCAAAAGGAGTTGCAAGGTTTTTACAAAGAGCCGGTCGGTCTGGCCACTCACCTTATGAAACTTCTAAAATCTATTTTCTACCTACTCATGCTTTAGAGCTGGTGGAAGCGGCTGCGATTAAGGAAGCTGCTGTAAATAAAGATATCGAAAGTCGCGAGCCGGTGATTATGGTTTTTGATACGCTGATTCAATATCTAGTTACTTTGGCCATTGGCGATGGTTTCGACGATAAAATCATTTACGAAGAAATCAAAAACACCCACGCTTTCAACATGATTTTGCCCGAAGAATGGGATTGGGTGATGCGATTTATTACCTATGGCGGAGAAAGTTTAACTGCTTATACTGAATTTAAAAAGGTCGAAAAAGATGAGGAGGATGGCTTGTGGAAAGTGAAAAGTCGGCAATTGGCCATGCGCCACCGCTTGCATATTGGAACCATTGTGAGTGATGCAATGTTAAAGGTTAAGTTTTTATCTGGCGGATATATAGGTATGGTGGAAGAGTATTTTTTAAGTCGTTTGAAACCAGGAGATAATTTCCGTTTGGCGGGAAGAGTATTGGAGTTTGTGCAGGTAAAAGAGATGACCGTGATAGTACGCTTGAGCAAAAAGAAAAATGCTATTTCACCCAGTTGGCTGGGCGGACGTTTGCCTTTATCTTCCAATCTTGGCGCTGTTTTGCGTGAAAAATATAATGAAGCTCTGGATGCCAATCACCCCGATGAAGAAATGAGAACGATGTACCCCTTGTTTCAGCTACAAGAAAAACGATCTCACGTCCCAAAAAGTGACGAACTTTTAATTGAATTAATCAATAATAAAGAAGGTTTTCATTTGTTTGCTTATCCGTTTGAAGGGCGTTTGGTCCATGAGGTTTTAGCGGCTTTGGTGGCTTATCGTTTAAGTAAGCTGTTGCCCATTACTTTTTCCATCGCCATGAATGATTATGGCTTTGAGTTATTGAGCGATACAGAAATCCCCATGGATGATGCCATTGCCTATGATGTTTTTTCTCCAAAAAATTTAACGCAGGATATTACGTTAAGTATAAACTCAACAGAAATGGCAAGAAGAAAATTTAGGGATATTGCCTGTATTTCAGGTTTAGTTTTTCAGGGTTATCCGGGTAAATATGTTAAGAATAAACATTTGCAGTCATCCGCAGGTCTGTTTTTTAATGTTTTTAGTGATTTCGACAAGCATAATTTACTACTAAGGCAGGCTTATGATGAAGTGTTTTACCAGCAATTGGAAGAACCCCGCTTAGCGGCAGCATTAGAACGAATTCAGAAAGGAAATATCATCATCACACATCCTGATAGTTTTACCCCGCTCTCTTTTCCTATAAAAGTAGATAGCTTAAGAGAAAGCATGAGCTCCGAAGCTTTGGAAGAACGCATTGCAAGAATGAAAGCGGATTCGGACAAGAAATTATACAAGGATTGATTAGGTTTTAGGTAGTAAGTTGTAGGTTTTAAGTTAAAGAATTTTGTTATGAAAAATACTCTCAAATATTTCAACTTTATCGGTAAAGAGAATCAAACTATATGGAACTTCTAACTTAAAACCTACCACATAAAACTTATTACTTACAACTTAAAAAAAATGACCATCAACAGCCACGGGGAAGAACTGATTTTAGATAAAGAGCGAGCGATTTACTTTCCGAAACATAGATTGCTTGCTATCTCGGATTTGCATTTAGGGAAATCTGCAGAGTTTAGGCAGGCAGGAGTTGCTGTGCCGGCTACCGTTGCTCAACAGGATCTACTTAGATTAGACGATATTTTAAATAAATATAAACCGGAAACTTTGCTCATCAATGGAGATATGTTTCACCACGGATTAAACGCTGATATTGATGAATTTGCAGCCTGGCGCAAAAACTATCAACAGACTCAATTTTTATTGGTTAAAGGAAATCACGATCGTTTAGCCAAAACAGATTATGCTTCGATGGATATCGAAATCCACGAACCTAGTTTTTGCGTTGGACCCTTCTGTTTCATCCACGATGCACCAAAATGTACCGAAGAAGAATTATATCCCATTAGCGGACACATTCATCCCGGCGTAACGATAGCTGGACGGGCTAAGCAACGTTTAAAGTTTCCCTGCTTTTATTTTGGGAAAGATTATGCGGTAATGCCTGCGTTTAGTGTTTTTACAGGTTTATATAATATTAAGCCTAAAAAAGAAGAACAGGTTTTTGCGGTAACTAAGGAAAGTGTGGTGGAGGTTTGATTTTTTATAAATCAAAACACAAATAGCTACAAAAAAAGCTCCCGACTTTTCCAAATCGGGAGCTTTCAGTTTTGAGATGATCAATTTTACTTTTTCACAATCTGTTTGCTTATCAGACTATTTTTTCCAGTCAGCTGTAATATATAAACTGCCACAACAAATCCTTCTGAATATTGGCTACCTTAGATTTATGAAGTTGCGTACACTTGTTTTTCTTAATGCCTTTGCAGTTGGTATTTCTATTGCGGCAGTCAACCTTTATTTTCAGGATAAATGGTTTTATTTCGCCGTTTCTTTGGTGATTGCCACTATCGTTAGTTATTTTGTTTTCTATTACTTAATAGAGAAATATGTTTACTCTAAAATTAAGGTAATCTATAAAATGATTCACAGCCTAAAACTAGGGAAAGATCTAAAAGATGTATTGGGCGAGTATGCAAGTCCAGACTCTATTAACGATGTGGAGCAAGAAGTAAGGGAATGGGCCAGAGAAAAGAAAACAGAGATTGATGAATTAAAAAAGCAGGAACAATTTCGTCGCGAATTTCTTTCTAATATTTCTCATGAGTTTAAGACTCCTATTTTCGCGATAGAGGGATATGTAGAAGCTTTGCAAGATGGTGCTTTAGAAGATCCCAATTTGGCACAAAGTTTTTTAAACAAGGTATCGTCTAATGTTAATCGTTTAAGTGTATTAATAAAAGATTTAAATGAGATATCAAAGTTGGAGACTGGAGAAATACCTATTAACTATCAAAAGTTTGAATTAACAGTTTTGATAAAAGAGGTGATGGAGTCTTTAGAGTTAAAAGCAGATAAGTATAAAATTAAACTCGTTTTTAAAGAGAAGTACGATACGCCAACTTGGGTAAAAGCTGACAAGGAAAAAATAAGACAAGTTTTAATAAACCTTATTGATAACTCGCTTAAGTATGGAAGAGAAGACGGTTCAACCTTTATTACAATTTTTGGACTACATGACCAGTATCTTATTGAAATTACAGATAACGGTATGGGGATAAATGAAGAACATTTACCTCGACTGTTCGAACGCTTTTACCGGACAGATAGTAGCCGGTCAAGGCAAATTGGTGGGTCGGGCTTGGGTTTGGCAATTGTAAAGCATATTGTTGAAGCTCATCACCAAACCATAAATGTTAGAAGTACGCAAAAAATAGGCTCTACTTTTGGTTTTACACTAGAGAAGTTCAAAGACAATGGCATCAATATACCCATGATAAATACTGTTGAAAAATAAAAGCTTAACATTATCTTAACATTGGGGTGGTACATTTGTAGCTAAAATATTAAGCTCAAAATGAATAACATTTTTTCTTATTTCATTCCAAAAGACAAGAAGTTTTTTCCGCTTTTCGAAAGCGCAAGTGCAAACCTTGTAGAAATGTCTGTATTAATCAAAAAACTGGTAAATACTGATGATTTAAAACTAAGAGAGCCAATTCATAAAGAGATTGAAGATTTAGAGCATCGTGGCGATGAACTAACTCACCAAATCTACCTAGAGCTAAGCAAAACTTTTATTACTCCGTTTGATAGAGAGGATATCCACACCTTAGCAACTGCTTTAGATGATGTTGCAGATTATATCCACGGAAGTTCTAACCGTATTTTACTTTATAACGTACATGAATCAACCGAACCAATTAAAAAATTGGCGGAATTAGTTGGTCAGGCTTGCGTTGATGTTGACAAAGCAATTAAAGAATTAAAGAATCTGAAAAACGTTAGGTTAATTGCTGATTCTTGCGTTAGAATTAATAGCATAGAAAATCAAGCAGATTACGTTTTTGATAAAGCTATTGGCGATTTGTTCGATTATGAAGAAGACGCTAAAGTAATTATGAAATACAAAGAAGTGCTTAATGGATTAGAGACCGCAACAGACAGGTGTGAAGATGTTGCAAATGTGTTGGAAACTATTTTGGTTAAAAATGCTTAACTCTAAATCCTTAAAAAACAAATAATGATTACTACTCTTCTTGTCATTGTTATCATATTAGCTATCGTTTTTGATTTCATCAATGGTTTTCACGATGCGGCCAATTCTATAGCAACCATTGTTTCTACAAAGGTGTTAACTCCGTTTCAGGCGGTTTTATGGGCGGCTACATTTAACTTTGCGGCTTACTTTTACTTTACCGATCATAAAGTTGCGGATACTGTTGCTAAAACTGTTTTTGCTCAATACGTAACTTTAGAGGTGGTGTTATCGGGCTTGGTTGCTGCTATTCTTTGGAATTTACTGACTTGGTATTATGGAATTCCTTCTAGCTCCTCACATACTTTAATTGGTGGGTTTGCCGGTGCTGGTATGGCAAAAGCACTTTCATTAGGCGAAAGCGCATTAGTAGCGGTAAATTTTGAACCCATTATAAAAGTGGTTGCTTTCATAGTTTTAGCGCCTATTATTGGTATGATCATCGCTATAATCATAAATCTAATCATCATCAATATTTCCAAAAATGCCCGGCCGGCAACCGCGGAAAAATGGTTTAAACGATTGCAATTGGTTTCTTCTGCTGCTTTAAGTTTTACCCACGGTGGTAATGATGCACAAAAAGTAATGGGAATTATTTTTGCCGCTTTGTTAGCAAACAACTTAGTAGAACCTGGACAACCCATGCCTGAATGGATTCCGTTGAGCTGTTATGCAGCCATTGCATTGGGTACAATGAGTGGAGGTTGGAAAATTGTTAAAACAATGGGAACTAAAATCACAAAAGTAACCTCATTGGAAGGTGTAAGTGCAGAAACTGCCGGCGCCGTAACGTTGGGTATCACAGAGCATTTTGGTATTCCAGTTTCTACTACACATACCATTACGGGTTCAATTATCGGTGTTGGACTTACAAAAAGAATTTCTGCTGTAAAATGGGGGATTACCTATAGCTTAATCTGGGCTTGGGTGTTAACCATACCGGTTTCAGCAACTTTAGCCGCAATAACATTTTTTATAACGCACTATATTTTTTAGTAAGGACAACCAAAAAATTAAAACCCAATGGAGAAATTCATTGGGTTTTTTTATGCCTTAAAAAAATGTTGTCATAGTATTTAAAAGAGTTTTTTTGAGGAGGGTGATTTTTTTACTTGGAAGATTTAGAAAATTGTTTTGTAGTATGCTTAAGCTGACTAAGTAGTCCAAATAGTGGTCCTAACACTAATAAGACTAACAAGTACTTAATGTCAATCCTCAAGTATAGGCTTTGCAACAACTGAATACTTACAATGGTAATTGCGAAACCAATACAGTTTACAATAGTAAGTGCAGTTCCCTTATTTTTGGGAGGACAGTTTTGAGCGATTAATGCTGAAAAAAGCGGAGAGTCGGCGACTACTACCATCCCCCAAAAAGTTAAGAAAACAATCAACAAAGTAGTGTTTCCGAAAATAAAAAGAGGGGATATCAAACAACAACATCCAGAAAGAAATAACGCTGTTTTTGCTACTGATTTTGTTCCAAAATATTGTGAAAGGAAACCGCTGACAATACAAGCAAGAGATCCCGAAGCAATGATTAAAAAGCAAGTAATGTTAATATTTAATTGAGCTTGATGATGGCTTATGTTTGCTCCTAAAACTAAAGGTAAAAAAGCCCAATATGCATATAATTCCCACATGTGGCCAAAATAACCTAATGTAGCTTTCTTAAAATCAGAACCTGTAAAATCAGAAAATAAACCCCTCAGGTCTATTTTATTGCCTAACTTTCTATAAGGTCCGTCAGGTACAAAAAGTACAATTAGCATGCCTCCAAAAATCGCTAAGAAGGAAGTGCCATAGATCACATATTTCCAAGGTAAGTATCCCGAAAACAATCCTTTTAATAAATGAGGAAATGCGGTTCCTAATACTAAAGCAGCAACTAAGAAGCCTAAAGACTTGCCTAAACCTTTCTCTTCATAATCGGCTACAATCTTCATTCCCACTGGGTAAATTCCTGCTAAAAACAAACCAGTTAAGAATCTAAAAATTAGAACGCCATTTTCGCTCAAGCCATTTAGCGCCATAGATAAGTTGAAAACTGCTACAAAGAATGCACTTACCGCAAAAACAATTGACGGTGAGAATTTATCAGAGACTCCCAAAAATGCAAATAAGAAGGTCCCCGCTATAAACCCAAATTGGACAGCAATAGTTAAATAAGCTAGAAAGTTAGGTGTAGCATTAATATTTAGAATCAAGTCAGGTAAAACCGCATTGCCTGCAAACCATACTGATGTACAAAGAAATTGCGCTAAAATAATAAGGTAAACTACTTTTTTCATTTACGCGTTAGCCATTTTCTCAATCCGCGTTAGCTGTTTTTGGTGATGTTTGGTGTGTACATAAATAAATCGCAACCAAGATTTTGCATCTAGATAGCCTAAACGAGGGTGTTTAACTTTATAATCGGCGCTAAACTTTCCAAAACCTTTTTCTATTTCTTCCACTTTTTTAACCAGCCTGATTAACTGGTTAGAAGCTTCTTCTTTAGTGATTTTTTTAACACTGGACGCTAAAATAGCTGGTACTTTATATTTCACAGGAGGAAATCTTCCAAAAAACAGTACCAGTCGTACTCGCCAATCTGGTTTACGGATTTTAATGTCAGCAGTTTTGTTTAGACACTTTTCAACAGCAATCACTGATAATAAATTTGCACTCAAAATATGAGCGTAAACCTCTGAAAAAGACCAGCCACCCTGCTGTGGCGTTTTTAAGAACAGGTCTTCATTTACGGTTTTTAAAAACTCAGCGTAAAACTTAAGGTGCCCTAGAATTAAATTTTTATCAGATTTAACACTCATAGCAAACTTGTTAACTCTTTTAAATGGTTGATTTGCCAATTGATGTCATTTGGCTTTTCTGCATGGTGCGGATTAAAATAAATGGCATCCATTCCAAAGTTTAACGCTCCACGGATATCAGCCTCTATACTGTCACCAATCATTAAGCTACTTAATGTTTCGGCTTTTGCGGTGTCGATAGCATGTTGAAAAATAGCTTTATCAGGCTTATTAATGCCTATGATTTCAGAAATAAAAACATTTTTAAAATAAGGTGTTAAACCTGTGTTTTTTACTTTGTATTGAGTAGATTCTGTAAAACCATTGGAAATTAAATGCAAGTGATACTTCTCTTGTAAGTATGCTAAGGTTTCATGAGTGTGTGGAAAAAGATTAGTTTTTGTAGGACAAATACTGATGTAATCATCCTCAAATTGGTGCGGAATTACTTCTTCAGTTAAACCTAAATCTAAAAATGTTTTTTTGAAACGGGTTTCGCGTAAAGCTGCTTTGCTGATTTTTCCTAAATGATAATCTGCCCAAAGCTGGTGGTTGTTTACGGTGTAAGTTTCGATAAAAATATCGGAGGAGTTTAAGCCTAAATCCGACAGTTTATAGCTGTGGTAAAGTTCGTTTAAAGTCTCTTCGGCGTTTTTGTCAAAGTCCCATAAAGTATGGTCTAAATCAAAGAAAATATGTTTGTATTGTTTCAATTTTATTTTTTCGTTATAAAATGCTGTTAGGTAAATTTACCAATAAATGTTTTGAAATAGAGTCTTTTATGGTTTGATTTTTGAAAAGATGACTTACAATTTGGACATTCATGTATGAGATTTTTACTTCGTTCAATGTGATGCTGTGCTTGTATTAAGGTTAAAACGACAATCTTCTTTCCGTCTTGCTGGTGATAGGAAGCATCACACACACAAAGTTGGGGGCTGATTAAACCTTCTCGCCAAAAGCTAAATCACCCGCATCACCTAAGCCTGGGACAATGTAAGCCTTAGTCGTCATTTCTTCATCTATAGCGCCTAACCACAGTTTAGCGTTAGGGATATTTGCTTTTACATGTGCAACGCCTTCTTGACTAGCAATTGCAGATACAATGTGTAATTCTTTGAGTTTGTAGTTTGCTAAAAGCTCTTTACAGCACAAAACCATGCTTCTGCCTGTAGCTAACATTGGATCGGCAATAATTACGGTTTTACCTTCTAAATCTGGCGTGGAAACATATTCCATTTGAATAATAAAATCACCCGACTTTTTAGTTTTTCGGTAAGCGGAGATAAATGCCGACTCTGCTCTGTCAAAAACATTCAATAATCCTTGGTGTAAAGGCAAGCCGGCTCTTAAAATGGTTACCAAAACGGGTAGCTTCGGTATCATGTTTACATTAGATAAACCTAAAGGAGTTTGTACCTCAAACTCTTCGTAAGCTAACGTTTTGCTGATTTCATAAGCGAAAACTTCGCCCAATCTTTCCATATTTCTGCGGAAACGCATACTATCTTGTTGCACATCTGCATCACGAATTTCTGCCAAAAAATGATTGGCAATGCTGTTATGGTCGGTTAGGATAAACATGGTATTAAAATTAAGGTTTTTTAACGAAAAACATGACAAAAAAAAACATAGGTACATAGGCTCTATATATTCAAAAAGCTAAACGCTTTACTTGAGTTTCGTTTCTTGCCTTAGTTGCGCCAGAAAGGCTTTTTTCAAAAATCAAAAACTATGTACCTATGTGGTTGAAAACTTCTGCTACAAAGGTTTTACGTATCAGAACCCAACGCCAACATTTCCTCATACATTGTTTTCCAGCCTTTAAAAACGCCAAAATCATTAATCGACTCATTATGCCATAAACTTATAAAAGTGCCGTTTACTGATTTTACATTATCCATCAACTTAGCAACGAAAACTGAAGCTTCTTCTGGCTGTAAAGCCATATACCGGCGTAAACTTTGGTCCATTACTGCGGTAGGGTATAACAATAATTCAGAGGTTTTCTCTTCTTTTAAATCGTACCATAAAAAAGGAGTACAGGTGCTTGCTCTAAAACCAGCAACATCAGCGAAAGCCAAAGTATAATCAGCTTTTATTCCTGCGCCAATTAATGCTCGGTAAGTTTCGGGAAAGCGTAATATTAAATAGTGTTGACGACTAATGCTAATTTCTTTATTTGAAACTTCTGTCAACTGCAGTTTTTCACCATTAACCTCACTAGGGTTTAAAGCTGCAAAATAGGAGGGGTGTATCCCGATTTGATGGTTTTTTACAACTTGTTGAATTACCGCTTTATACAATTTGTTTGAGCTTCCCGGCGAAACATCGTTAATATGTTTGGTACCTACTAAAAAGAAGTAAATTGTGTTTAAACCGTATTTTTCGTCCCAATCTGCAACTTGCTGGTAAACATCAAAAGGGTCTTTTTTAAATTTGTTTAAAGCAAGTTTTGCCAATCTTCTAATCAACGTTTCGTTTTTAAAATAAAACGGGCGGTCAATATCTAAAGTTGGAATGTATTTAAACTCCCGCTTCTTAATCTCAAAATCCGGAAAAGTATTTTTGATGAGCGATGCAATTTCATAAGCCCATTCATCAATCAGTGGGCGTTCTAAAAATCTATTTTTATATGCTAAGGAGTGCTTCGCCTCAAAACGCAAATGTTCGTCCCTTTCTGGTGAAGTATATTCTTCATATCGAGACAAAAAATAGAAACTAGTCGCAAAAACATCAAACCCCAAAACCGAATCGGCAACAGCGAAAGGAATTTTTAATGCGTCATAATCGGCGAAAGCCAAATTCTGTTGCTGTATGGTTTTTTCATCTATAAAAGGATGTTTTTTAAAACATACGCAATTGGCTATATCAATATTACTATAAGCAATTTTAGTTTCTTTAACCTCCTTAAAAGTCTCCAAATCGGTACAAAACGAAAAATCTACACCTAAAATATTGTTGAAAATATGCTGAAAAACATAATTGATTCTTGGGTTTGGTTGCTCGGTGTAAATTAGTAAAGCCATTGAAAAGTAAAAATGCGATTATAAACTGGGCTTATAAAACCAAAAGGCATAAAAATTCGTCTATATACTTGAACACTCGGTGTTCTTATAAGGTTTGATGATGAGGGATTTATCTGAGAAGGTAAATCCCTTTTTACGTTGTAATATTTATCTTTGAAAAATGGATTTTAAAATCAACTCCGAATACCAGCCTACCGGTGACCAGCCAACTGCTATTAAACAGTTAGTTACAGGTGTGGAGGCAGGCGATAATTACCAAACTTTATTAGGTGTTACCGGCTCGGGAAAAACCTTTACGGTGGCAAATGTAATTGAACAAACGCAAAAGCCGACGTTGATTTTAAGCCATAATAAAACCTTGGCAGCACAACTTTACGGAGAATTCAAACAGTTTTTCCCGGAGAATTCGGTGAATTATTTTGTTTCTTATTACGATTATTATCAGCCAGAAGCCTTTTTACCTACCACCAATACTTACATAGAAAAAGATCTTCAGATTAACGAGGAGATAGAAAAACTACGTTTACGCACTACTTCATCTTTGATGAGTGGCAGGCGAGATGTGATTGTGGTGTCGTCCATTTCCTGTATTTATGGTATGGGTAACCCTGAGGATTTTTCTGCCTCTGTTTTTAGATTTGGAGTGGGTACAAGAATCAGCAGGAATGCTTTTTTACATCGTTTGGTAGAGATTTTATATTCGCGAACTACTGCTGATTTTAAACGTGGAACTTTTAGAGTAAAAGGCGATACCGTTGATATTTACCCAGCTTATTTAGATTTAGCTTATCGCATTTCCTTTTTTGGTGATGACGTAGAGGAAATGACCGTAATTGATCCAGCGACAGGGAAAACCATTGAAAAAATGGACCAAGTAGCTATATTTCCGGCTAATCTTTTTGTTACTCCACGAGATAGGTTTACCAGTGTTTTACACCAAATTGGTGAGGATATGGTGGACAGGAAAAATCAACTTGAAAAAGACGGACGTTTTTTAGAAGCCAAACGCTTAGAAGAACGTACCAATTACGATATGGAAATGATGCGGGAACTTGGTTACTGCTCTGGAATTGAGAACTATTCCCGTTATTTTGACAACCGTAAACCTGGCGCAAGACCTTTCTGTTTGTTAGATTATTTTCCGGATGATTACCTGATGGTGATTGACGAAAGTCACGTTACTGTTCCGCAAATTAGAGCGATGTACGGTGGCGATAGATCCCGGAAGCTTTCTTTGGTAGAGTATGGTTTCCGTTTGCCGGCGGCCTTAGATAATAGACCTTTAAACTTTCAAGAATTTGAAAACTTAGCGCCACAAACCATTTATGTAAGTGCCACTCCTGGTGATTTCGAGATGGAAAAAACAGAAGGTGTTTTTGTGGAGCAAGTGATTCGTCCGACAGGTTTGTTAGATCCGTTAATTGAAATTAGACCCGTGGGTAACCAAGTGGATGATTTGTTAGACGAGATTGATAAAACCATTAAAATGGGCGACCGTATTTTGGTGACTACCTTAACCAAACGTATGGCTGAGGAATTGGCAAAATATATGGATAGGCTAAATATTAAAGCTCGTTACATTCACTCAGAAATTAAAACCTTAGAGCGGGTAGAAATTTTACGTGGTTTACGTTTAGGCGAGTTTGATGTTTTAATAGGGATTAACCTTTTACGTGAAGGTTTAGATTTACCCGAAGTTTCATTGGTTGCCATTTTAGATGCCGATAAAGAAGGTTTTTTACGTTCAGAACGTTCATTGATACAAACTATTGGTAGGGCAGCAAGGAATGATAGAGGTAGGGTGATTATGTATGCTGATAAAATTACAAAGTCCATGCAAATTACGATGGAAGAGACTGACCGACGTAGAGAAAAGCAGATTAAATACAATGAGGAACATGGTATAGTACCACGTACTGTTGGTAAATCTAAAGAAGCGATTATTGAACAAACTTCTGTGATGGATTTTAAAGGTGGTGTACAACAAATTTACACAGAAGACAACGCTGAGGTTACTCTAGCAGCTGATCCGATTGTACAATACATGACCAAACCTCAGCTAAAAAAATCTTTGGAAAACACTAAAAAAGATATGCAAACTGCGGCTAAAGAACTCAACTTTTTACTTGCTGCCAAGTTGCGTGATGAAATGTATGCGCTTGAAAAAATGTATGAAGAAAAATTTGGGGCGTAACATTATGCAAGAATTGTAGTCAAATTGCGTTAAAGAATTATATTTGTAAAATAATGGGCTTATTAAAGTTTTTAATCATAGCAATCTGTGTTATTTATTTGTTGCGAGCACTTGCTCGCATATTTCTACCGTTTTTATTTAAAAAGGTGGTGAGTAATATGCAAGAGAAAATGAATAATCAGCAACAAGCTTATGAAAAGTACAACGGCAATCCTAAAAAGCCGGAGGGTACCATCTCTGTAGATTATGTACCACCTGTTAAACCTGTCAAAACCCCGAAGCTAGATAACGCTGGTGAGTTTGTTGATTACGAAGAGGTTAAGGAGAAGTAGTTTTTTCTTATAAAGGATTAACGTGGGTGATTGTGTGGGTTTTGATAGAATAAATCTTACTTGGCACTCTATATTTGATTAAGTAAATAGGACTTTGCTTTATTATGAGTCTTTATAATAGCAATTAGAGAACTACCCTGAAAAATATCCTCCATATCATAAAAGACCTTATTATACTAAGCCACCATATTAAAACTGACCCAATATTTGTGCATGTGGGTGATGAACTCTCCAATTTCATCTAAGCCGATAGGTTTTACCACATAGCTATTGGCATTTAGGTTATAACTTTTTTGGATATCAAACCTTGATTCGCTAGAGCTTAAAATAATGACTGGGATCTTTTTTAAATCTGGATTAATTTTAATTGCTTCCAATATCTCAAAGCCAGAAACATCGGGCAAGTCCAAATCCAAAAGTATAATGCTTGGTAAATCTGTTGAATCAATTTCTTTGATATGCGTTAAAAAAGAGGTGCCATTTTCAAAAGTAATGAGCTTACTATTACAAGAAAGCTCGTTAAATTTCAGTTTGAAAAAGAGCTGAAAATCTTCATTGTCTTCTACTAAAAGTATCTTTCTCATTAGATTGTTATTTAAACTACAGGTAAAGTGAAGGAAAAAGTAGTACCAATCCCTATTGAACTTTCTACCCAAATTTTACCTTTGTGTAAGGTGATTATTCTTTTAACTATTGCCAGTCCTAAGCCTGTGCCTTCAATGCTTTTAACATCGTCGAGTCTTTTAAAAAGCTCAAAAATCCTGTCAGCATTCTTCATATCAAAACCTCTGCCATTATCATTGATATGATAAGTCACCTCACCATTAAGCTCCACTCCGTTTATCTTAACTACTACAGGCACATTTTCACGGCTATACTTTACAGCATTGCTCATTAAATTGTTGAAGATTTGGTAGATCATCGTTTTATCGCCTTGTAGTTTAGGTAAATAATCAACAATAAACTCAATGCTTTTGTTTTGATTCCCAATCTTAATGTTTTCAATTAAATCATTAATAATGGGTTCAGGGTCAACAAGAGCAGGTGCTTTTTCTATTCTTCCAATTTTAGAATAATTTAAAACATCTTGAATCAAGCCCTTCATTTTATCGGTATTGATGATGATTTGGTTTAAAAACTTAGCCATATCATCATCAATTTTATCTTTATGATACTTTACTAAGATTTCAGCATATCCTTTTATGGAAGAAAGTGGTGTTTTTAAATCGTGGGAAACGGTATAACTAAATGTATCTAAATATTCATAAGCGTTTCTTAACTCCTCATTAAGCGCTCTAACTTCGTTGGTTTTATTGATTAAAATATTGTTAATATCCTCTCTTAATTTAATGGCGGCAGCTATTTCACCATCGCTCCATTCTAAAGAAGTGTATTGAGACAAGAGCGCAAACTTTTCAAAGCTTTTACGTGGGTTAAGTTTCTGATTAACCGCATCCCAGTTCACAGATTTATCTGGATTACCGCCCCAATGAATCGTTTGTGTTTGTTCGGGTTTAAACCACATGATATAATCGTTCATCTTACGGGATAAGCCAATCATCATTAAACCAGAAGCCTTATCTGAGTAAGATTTGGCGTCAGGGTGTATTTTGGGCAAATGCTCAGAGATAAATAAAGAATCATTACTGATTTCTCTCACACGGTCGGCAATAGCATGAGTTTGCTCTTCTGTAGGCGCTGCGCCCAAAGCAAAGAACTTCCCTTCAAAATAAATTGCAGCTCCATGTGAATCATTAATATCGATGAACTTTGTATCAAACTCTGTTAATCCTTTTAAAATATCCCAGCCCTTAATTACATTTTCAACAAGATTACTTTCGTTTTTATAGTACTTGTCTAAAAGCTCCTTCTCCTTGCGGTCATATTTAAATTCTATAGCAGATGAAAACAGGCTACCTATAAATTTACAAGTGTTTCTAAATGAATAGTTGACAAACTTTTTTGTGTAATGGTGGCAGGTTACCATGCCCCATAACTGACCTTTATAAATTATAGAGATAGTCATAGATGCTTTAACACCCATGTTTCGAAGATACTCGAGGTGTATTGGGCTAGAGGATCTTAATGTGCTATGTGTTAAGTCGAGTGGATTGTTATTTTCATGAAATGCGATTAACTTTTCGTCTTTAGCATCCACATCGGCAATAATTCTTATTTGGTTGATTTTAAAGAGTTCACGAGCCTGAACAGGAATATCTGAGGCCGGAAAATGTAGGTCCAACATGCTCTCTAAATCCTCTCGCTTTGCCTCTGCAACAACTTTACCGTCCCAGTTTTTTTTAAACTGATAAATCATTACCCGATCGTAACCTGTAATTGCTTTTATCTCGGCAGCAGTCTGCTTTAACAAATCCTGGAAGTTTGGACTGTTTTGAATTTTAGCCATGGCCCTACCAATCATCGAGTGGAATTCACTTTCTGGTAAGGCTTTCTCTAAAGGCTCAAACTCTAAAGTCAATACCTCTCCTGTTTTATTTAATATGAGCTGGTATTCCTCTTTAAACAACAAAACCCTATTGCCACTTAAGCCTGAGAAATCGCCGTCTTTAATTCCTGAATTGATGATTTCTACAATTTCATCAGAAACAAAACTTTGTAATGTTTGCGACTTATTTGCTGGAAGACCTAACTTATGGAGCATGTTTTCACTCACATAAAGTACTTCAAGGTTATTGGGATTAATCCCTAAAAGGTAGCCATGTGGCTGTATATGTCCAATTATATGTATCTGTTCTTTTTCACAATTGTTTAAATTGGGCTGTGTATATTTGGACATGGTTAAGGGTGCATTGCTTTAGCTATGAAAGTAATAATTTTGTTTTAAAACAAAGAAAAGTACTTTAATGCTTTTATAAAATTATGTTATTAGATAAACTGAAAACGCTTACAAGAGGTCAACACGATGAAGCCGAAAATTTAAATTTCACTTCAGAAATTTTTGCTCATAACCTCAGTTTAGCGGCCTATAAAACGTTATTGCAAAGAAACTATTACTTTCATTTGCATGTTGAAACCTATTTAGAACAACTTCATGGTTATACTGACACCAAAATTAGTGAGCTTATAAAGTTGGATTTAAGCCTTTTAGGTGTTGAGATTGAAGCGAATAAAAATCTTTTACAGCCGATAAATAATGATCAAATTTTAGGTTTGTTATATGTGCGTAACGGTTCTCTGCTTGGGACAAAAGTTATTGCCAATCAGCTTAAAAAAACAGAAAGTTTACAAGACGAGGTCGCCCAGTTTAATTTCTACACCTTAGAAACCAAATACCCTAGCTGGAAAGACACAATAGATTACATCAATAGTAATTTTAAGTCTGAGAGTGATGTGATAGAAGGCGCTCATAATGCATTTGCCTACTTTTTAAAACTATCAGAAAAATTTTAGGTATTTGCTAAAACTCCTGATTGGCAAAGCTGTTAATACCTTTCTTAATTGTTAAAAGCTGAAGCTTGAGTTTGTGATTTAAATAGCTGTTTATCTAAAAAGAACTAAATAGAGAAGAGTTGCTAATGATAAAAACAAACCCGCTCCTAAAATAGCTGGGATAGCAACATTTCTTTTTTTATCATCCTTTTTTATTGTTAGCCAGATTAAGAGTGAGATGATACCAAACGGATAAGCCAGAAATAATGCTATCCAATATGCCCAAAATGCACCTATAACTGCGAACCAACAAGCCATTATCACGGCTAAAACATATAGTAAAGTATTATTCTTTTGCATAATTAAAGATTTTTAAAATGTTTTGTACTAGAGGATTACCTTCTTTATAAAACTACACTGAAAATATGTGTTTCTAATACCAAGAAATACTTACGCTAATAAAACAGAATGATAAATTAAAAAGACCGCTAAAACAAGGGTAGATGCTGTTATGAAAGCGTATAGCTATAACTCCGAAAAATTGATAATTTTGTATTCATATTTAAACAAAATGCCATTACTTTTCTCTTACGGAACCCTGCAGAAAGACCAAGTTCAGCTAGAAACCTTTGGCCGAATGCTAAAAGGAGAAAGCGATAGTTTGCCTGCTTACAAATTAGATTATGTAGAAATAACTGATCCAGAAGTATTGCGTAAAAGCGGACAGCAGTTTCACCCGATTATTAAGTATAGTGGCAGTGCAAAAGATAAAGTAGAAGGGGTGTTATTTGAAGTTACTGAAGCCGAGATTTTGGCTGCAGATAAATACGAAGTAGAGGACTATAAACGCATTGAAACTCTTTTTGCTTCCGGTAAATTGGGATTTATTTATATCGAAAAATAGCGGTTAACTAATGTATCCGTTTAAAAGATTAAATTCTCCAAAAATCAACTCAATTGTTATAAATGTCAAAATTACCCAAGGAGCACCGGTTTATTGATTTATCGGACTATGGTAGAACACCCGGTCGGTGGATTGCTACGGCTTTGATGAATACTAGCATGACTCCAATTGGTGTGACCACTTTATTTATAATTTCTGGTTTACTAGCTATTGTGGCAATGTTGTACCACCAGTTTGCGCTGGCTGCATTTCTTTTAATTTTAAAATCTACAATAGATGCTGCCGATGGAGAACTGTCAAGGCTGAAAAACACCCCATCATATACCGGTCGCTATTACGATTCAATAGCTGATTTTATTTTGAATTTTTTGTTTTTACTCACCATTTGGTATCTTACACAAGGCTCAATTTTATATGCATTGTTGGCTTTTGTTGGAATTCAACTGCAAGGAACCGTATATAATTATTACTATGTGATTTTACGACATAGTGTAGATGGCGACTCAACCAGTCGAGTTTTTGAAGATCAAATTCCCGAAGCATTAAAGGGTGAAAAACAAAGTACGGTTAATCTATTTCACCAATTTCATCGTTTGCTTTACCGTATTTTTGATGTGATCATTTACAATATGGATAAAGATGCCGTAAACAGCAAGCCTTTCCCTAAATGGTTTATGACAGTGGTTTCCCTTTACGGATTAGGCTTTCAATTGCTTATTATGGCAGTAATGCTTTTGTTTCATCTGCAGAATTATGTGATTCCCTTTTTTATTGGATACTCTGTTCTTATTTTAGTTTTTATCTGGATTAGACGAGTTTTCTTAGGAACGGAAAAATCCGCTACTTACCAGTCTCCATAAAAAAACTGAAAACCTTAATGAGCATCAATCGTATTTCGATTGAATATAATAATTACTTTTCATGCTCAATATTGGGTAAAAAGCCTGCAATAATTCCCATTAGCGGTAGAAAAGCACAAATCTGAAAAACATATCCAATACTGGTATGGTCCGCCAGCCAGCCAAATAAAGCCGAACCAATCCCTGCCATTCCAAAGGCGAAACCAAAGAATAAACCGGCAATCATTCCAACCTTTCCAGGGACTAAATCAGTAGCGTAAACTAAAATTGCAGAAAAAGCTGATGCTAAAATAACTCCAATAATTACTGCAAGTGCTCCTGTCCAAAATAGGTTTGCGTAAGGTAACATCAATGTAAACGGAGCCACGCCTAAAATGGAAATCCAGATAATATATTTACGTCCAAACCTATCTCCTAAAGGCCCTCCAATTAATGTTCCTGCGGCTACAGCAGCTAAAAACATGAACAGATAGAACTGTGATTGTTGTACCGATAAATGAAATTTATCAATGACAAAAAATGTGAAATAGCTAGTCATGCTAGCCATGTAAAAATATTTAGAGAAAATAAGGGCTAATAAAATACCAATAGCGCCAATCACCTTTTTTCTTGGTAAAGCAGGCGTTTCGTTATGGTCAGTAATTTTTGGTTTAGGTTTTCTTAGGTAAAGATGATTTTTGTACCAATTGCCAATTTGAATCAAAATAATTGCGCCCAAAATTGCAGCTAAAGCAAACCAGATGATATGAAATTGGCCATATGGAATAACAATTAATGCGGCAAGCAAGGGTCCGATAGCGCTTCCTGAATTTCCACCAACCTGAAAGATAGATTGTGCCAAACCTTTTTTACCGCCAGAGGCCATGTGTGCAACTCTAGAAGATTCTGGATGAAAAATGGAGGAACCTATGCCAATTAAACACACCGAAAAGACCAGCCATAAAAAGCTAGTTGCAAAGGAAAGCATCAATAATCCTGATAAGGTGAACATCATCCCTAGCGCTAATGAATAAGGACGCGGAGTTTTATCGGTATAAAATCCCACAAAAGGCTGCAATAAGGAGGCGCTCAACTGAAAAGCAAAAGTGATAAGACCGATTTGGCTAAATGATAAGTCGAAACTGTTCTTTAGCATCGGATAAATAGACGGGATTACCGACTGCATCATATCATTTAATAAATGAGCAATGCTAATGGTAAATAATACCGAATAAACTGTTTTGTTAGCCGTTTTTTGTTCTGTTGTGGTCATTTACTTTGAGCGTGTTTTTTCTGTGGTTTCATCATCTAATCCTATGAAATTATGCTGCAAATTTTAGTGCTTACATTTTTAACTACAAAACTGTAACAAAAATTTGTTATTGCTGTCTTAAAATAGAATCTTTAATTTGCATCAAATCTCCTAAATGGATAATATAGAAATTGTAAAAGTTGCGCTAC
The DNA here is from genome assembly GCA_037968815.1 of Pelobium sp. Taxonomy (GTDB): domain Bacteria; phylum Bacteroidota; class Bacteroidia; order Sphingobacteriales; family Sphingobacteriaceae; genus Pseudopedobacter. The sequence continues at coordinate 224,832 of JBBKWF010000004.1, forward strand.
AATCTATCAAAAGCAATAAATTAAGAACGTTTTTAACGGCTTTAATTATTGCAATAGGTTTAATGGCATTGGTGGGTATTTTAACTTCTATTGATGCGATTAAAAGTTCCTTGAATAATACTTTCTCTAGCATGGGAGCTAATTCTTTTACCATCCGTAATCGCGGTACAGGGATTAGAATTGGCGGAAAGGGCAACAAAGCTAAGCGTTGGCCGGTAATTACTTACCGTGAAGCAATGGATTTTAAAGAACGTTTTTCTGTGCCGGCCATGGTGTCTGTTAATACTTTTGCATCTTTTGCGGCTACCGTAAAATTCAAAAATGATAAAACTAACCCCAATATTTCTGTTTTAGGTGGCGATGCCGCTTATGTTTTTACCGGAGGGTATAAAATTGAGGAAGGGCGTAATTTTTCTAACAGTGAAATGGAATTTGGGGCAAGTGTGGTGATTATTGGTGATGAGATAAAAAAGAAATTCTTCAACAATGAAAGTGCTATAGATCAAATAATTACAGTGGGGACAAATAAGTTTCGTGTAATTGGAGTTTTTGCAGCTAAAGGCTCTAGTGTGGGTTTTGGTGGAGATAAGGTTTGTGTAATCCCGATAATTAGGGGAAGGCAAATCATGACCAGTAAAAATCCCACTTATACCATTTCTGTAATGGTTACAGACCCAACATTAATGGATTATGCATCGGGAGAAGCAACTGCTTTAATGCGAAAGGTGCGGAATTTATCTGTTCAGGAAGAAAGTAATTTTGAGACTACAAAAAGTGACGCTATTGCCGAAACGCTGATTAGTAATTTAAAGTTTGTGCAAATTGCTGGTATCGCCATTGGCTTAATCACATTGATTGGTGCTGCTATAGCTTTGATGAATATCATGATGGTTTCTGTAACGGAACGTACCCGCGAAATTGGAGTTCGTAAAGCGATAGGTGCAAACCCTGCTTTGATACGGAAACAATTTTTGTATGAAGCTATTGTGATTTGTTTAATAGGTGGTGGAATCGGTATATTTTTAGGAATTGTAATGGGCAACCTGCTGGCTATGGCAATGGGTGCTTCCTTCTTAATTCCTTGGTTGTGGATTTTTATAGGTTTGGTGGCTTGTATTGGTACCGGCTTAGCATCAGGAATTATTCCTGCATCAAAAGCATCTAAATTAGATCCGGTAGAAGCGTTGCGATATGAGTAAGTGTTCATAATCGCAGGGTCCTCTACGAGAGACCCTGCTCGGACGTAGGACGTAATTTTCATACCAGAGTTTGAAACTCCTTTCCATTATCCAATCCAGAGAGACGTTGCACTTAACTCTCTGGACAGAGGAGGGTTCTCTATCGAGAAACCCTGCTTGGACGTAAGTTAAGAAACGTCGTCATGTTGAACGCTAGTGAAACATCTCACAAATAGGTGTAAAATTCTATGAACAGATTTTGCTCTTGAGGTTTATCTTCGGTGAATTTCGTTTTTCGTTCCTCGAAATAAACGATTTACACAGAATCTTTTGTCCAAGCAGAGTCTCCTTTTTCAGGGACTCTGCGTTTTCTACTCCACACTCATCAAAAGCCCAAATGCCCAGACATAAAAAAACCTGATAGTGATTCACTATCAGGTTAAGTATTCTACTTATAAATATTTCCAACGAGTTCTCCTAATCAACCAGTGACTAATGAACTCATTTCTAAATAATGACTAATGACTTAACTTAGCCCAAGTATCTTTTAAGGTTACTGTTCTATTGAATACCAAATGTTCAGCTGTGGAGTCATCATCTAAACAGAAATAACCTTTACGGATAAACTGATAACGTCTGTCAGGGTTTTCTGCTAACTGTTGTTGTGCGTTTGCCAAGTCAGCTTCTATGTAAGCATTTTTTACTACCACTAAGCTTTCTGGATTCAAGTAATCTTTAAAATCACCTTCTTCACGGTCTGGCTCTTCAGAAGTAAATAACCTGTCATATAACCTTACCTCGGCAGTTTTTGCGTGTTTAGCACTAACCCAGTGCATGGTTCCTTTAACTTTTAGTCCGGATGTGTCTTCTCCAGATTTTGATTCAGGGAAGTAAGTACAATGAATTTCTGTGACATTGCCTTCCGCATCCTTCACAAAATCATCACATCTAACAATATAAGCGCTCTTTAAACGGCTCATTAAGCCTGGGCCTAAACGGAAGAATTTTTTTGGTGGCTCTTCCATAAAGTCATCACGCTCTATCCAAAGCTCACGGCTAAATGGTAGTTCACGTACGCCATCATGTCCTTCAACCTCTGGGTTGTTTTCGCTAAGTAAAATTTCTTCTTGACCTTCTGGATAGTTGGTAATCACCATTTTAATGGGATCTAAAACCGCCATTCTTCTCCACGAAGTTTTGTTTAAATCCTCACGGATAAAAAACTCCAACAAGCTATATTCAATTAAATTCTCTCTTTTGGCAATTCCTGTGCGCTCGCAAAAGTTACGGATGGATGAAGGTGTAAAACCTCTTCTGCGTAAACCACTGATGGTCGGCATCCGTGGATCGTCCCAACCGGTTACAAATTTTTCGTTTACCAATTGCAATAGTTTTCTTTTGCTGGTAATGGTATAATTCAAGTTTTTACGGGCAAATTCATATTGTTTGGACGGGTAAATCTCCAATTTTTCAATCAGCCAATTGTATAAATCTCTGTGCGGAATAAATTCTAAAGTACAAACCGAGTGTGTTACTTGTTCAATAGCATCACTTTGTCCGTGGGCAAAATCATACATTGGATAAATGCACCAAGCATCACCGGTTCTGTGGTGTTTTGCGTGTTTAATGCGGTAGATAATTGGGTCACGCATAATCATATTCACATGCTGCATGTCAATCTTCGCTCGTAACGTACGGCTACCATCAGGGAATTCACCATTCTTCATCCGTGTAAACAGATCCAAATTTTCTTCCACACTACGGTCTCTAAACGGACTGTTTTTTCCTGGCTCCGTTGGCGTTCCTTTTAAGGTTGCCATATCCTCTGCGCTTAGCTCATCCACATAAGCTAAACCTTTTTCAATCAGTTTAACGGCATAAGCATAAAGCGTATCGAAATTATCCGAAGCGTAGTTTTCGTTCTCCCATTTAAAACCTAACCAAGCAATGTCTTTTTTTATAGCATTAACGTAAGTGGTTTCCTCGGTAACGGGATTAGTGTCGTCAAAACGAAGGTTGGTGTAACCATTAAATTTTTCAGTTAAGCCAAAATTTAGGCAAATACTACTGGCGTGGCCAATGTGTAAAAAACCGTTAGGCTCAGGCGGAAAACGCGTAATGATTTGATTGTACTTACCTTCTTTTAAATCGGTTTCTACAATTTCTTCTATAAAGTTGAGTGATTTCTCTTCAGACATATATTTATCGTATAGTCTACAAAAATAGCAAAATTAAAGATAGGCTAAAAGCTTGCTTAAGCTATTAAAATGGGTTAATCGTCTAAAGACATAAATAAGTTGTTCAATGATTCGCTAAATAGCGGATGCGCAAACATGGTATTTCTAATTTCTGGATAGGTAATTTTGCCCATCATGGCCATTTGCAGTACTGACATTACCTCGCCACCTTCTGCACCAATGATAGTGGCACCTAAAATTTGTTTTGTTTTAGTATCAACAACGGCTTTCATATAGCCCAAAGTTTCGCCGGTTTCTAAAGCTCTGGCAACGTATTTCATTGGTAAAGTAGCGACACGGTAATCTAATTTTTTTTCCTTTGCCTCATCTTCTGTAATTCCAACCCGTCCCATTTGAGGGTCGGTAAACATACAGTACGGAATCAGCCTGTTTGTGATGCTTTTATTCTTTTTGTTGATAAGGTTGTTGTAAATTATTAAATGGTCGTTGTAGGCAACGTGAGTGAATGCTGGGCCACCTTTTACATCGCCCAAAGCGAATATGTTTTTAACGGAAGTCCGCAATTTGCTGTTCACTAGCACATGACCTCTCTCGTCAGTTTTTACTCCTACGGATTTTAGATTCAAATTCTCTGTTTGTGGTTTTCTGCCGGCTGCAATTAAAATATGGCTACAAGAAAAAGTGTGCGCTTTCCCATTTATTGTGGTAGTAACTTTTTTCTGTTTTTCACCGCTTATCGCTGATACTTTGGAGTGGGTATGTATTTCGATGTTCTCTTTCTTGAATATTTCTGTGATAGAAACACAAACATCATCGTCTTCATGCGGAAGTAAGGTTTTTGATTGCTCCAAAATAGTCACTTTAGCACCAAACCTGTTCATCATTTGCCCAAGTTCTAAAGCAATATAACCTCCACCAATAATCACCAAATGCTTTGGGATTTCTTTAAGTTCTAATAAAGTGGTGGATGTTAAATATTCGGTATTTTCAATGCCTTTTAAATCAGGAATTAACGGGCTAGCGCCTGTATTTATAAAAATTTGTTTACCCCTGATTTCTGTCTTACCATTTGAGGTTTTAATTTTTAAAGTTTCTTTATCGATAAAAGAAGCCTCACCCATAAGGATTTCTAGGTTTTTGGTTTTCTTTAAACCCTTGATAGCACCGTTTCTAAACGACTTTACAATCTCTTGCTTTCTGTCATAAACTTTATTGTAGTCTATCGAGATGTTTTTACATTTAACTCCCCATTGCTTAGCGTTGTTTACGATATGTGCCACACGGGCAGAAAAAATCATTGTTTTAGTCGGTGAGCAACCATCATTGATGCAAGTTCCGCCAATTATTCTTTTTTCTATGAGTGCTACTTTTTTTCCGGCTTTAGCCAACTTTTTAGCTAGTGGAATTCCTGCTTGCCCTGCCCCAATAATTATTGCATCAAATTTTTTCATAGCTTATTTTTTTGAGTTTTAACCACCGGTTTTATTAATTACTTATGAAAGCTCTTTTACAAGAGCTTTCAGCCTTATGCTTTTCGCTTTCAGTCTTAACATAAGCAATAACTTGACCAAGCAAGCTTTAGAAAAAACACAAGCCGTTCCTTGGTTAAGAAACAGCTTGTGTTTTAGGTTAATCTGTAAGGTGGCTTTATTTAAACTCTGAAGAAACTGCGTTGATTTTCCAATCTTTTCCCGATTTAATCAAGGTTACGTAGTTTTCGCGAGTGAAAGTATCATAAACTTGACTCACTTTCACAATGGTATAACCGCTGGTATTAATAACAACATCTGATAATACTTCACATTGTTGTATTACGCCTTTGTTATTTAATACAAAATTATACTCCTCGCTTTTTGTATGTTGAACACTTTTCCCGTTGGTAGCTATTGTAAATTTAGCATCGTCAGTAAAAATTTTATTGAAATTACTTACCGTACCATACTTAATTAAGCTAACGTAATCGCTTACACAATCATTTATGTTTTGGGTAGATTCTGTGCGGTCATTTGCTTTTGAAAAGCTGATGGAAGCCACTATCATCACTAGGGCTAAAATTGATTTTTTTAGGTTAATTTTTTTCATCGTCTTAATTATTAATTGTTTAATGTTTGAAATATAGACGACAGTAGCTGTGATAAAGTTACAGTTGGGAGACAAAAAAAGTTTTAGAGTTGAACAATTAATTTGGAACGATTTGTTGAAAACAAGAAAAGCCACTCATTACAAGTGGCTTTTTGTGGCCTCGACGAGAATCGAACTCATATCTAAAGTTTAGGAAACTTCTATTCTATCCGTTGAACTACGAGGCCTTTTAACGTATTTAATAAATCTGTTTTTATATCGGTTGTCGGTTTCGTTGTCGTCAAATCGATATTTATAAAACGGCAATTAACCATGTGAAAAAAATGATTAATTGGTGTAAAGGTAATGTTTAAAGTAATTACAACATTCCTTCATCTGCAAAAGAATAATATCCTTCATTAGTTATTATCAAATGTTCCAAAATTTGAACTTCTAATATCTTCCCTGCAGTAACCAATTTCTTAGTTATCGATATATCAGGATGACTAGGTCTTAAATTACCACTTGGATGGTTATGAGCTAAAATTATATTCGATGCTCCTGCTTTCATTGCTGTACCAAATACCAGCTTTAAGTCAACAACAACTCCTTCAATTCCACCCCTTGAAATTGGTACTATTCCCAACACCTTATTTCCTTTATTCAACAACATGATTTTAAACTTTTCATATAATTCAATAGAATTCTTATCCCAGTCATCATGAAATATCTTATAAGCAGTTGTAGATGATGTTACTTTTAGTCGCTCTGACGGCTTAATTTTAGGCTTATAAACCAGTTCAATTTCACTTACTATTAGTAAGTTGTTTACATTTTGTTCCATAATTTTAATGATTAAATATTTATAAATTAATTATGAAACTGTAATCAGCTTTGGGGTTAACTAAGTAAAGAAGCAACGCAATAAATGGGCTGTGTGATTGCTATAGGTGGGTTTATGGCGGAATTTCTTTAAACGTGTTAAAACCATAAGCTTAAATTTGTTGGCATTATTGATTATATATATACCCTTAGGAGCACTCCCGTTGTAAATATGGATTGTCAGTTTTTATTGTCCATATTAACTGTATATATCCCCCCTTAATAACACAATAAAAGTATCGATTATTGATTTTAAAGGTAAATAGAGGTGTTATTTTAAAATATTGATAGAAAAAATTGAATAATTTCAATTAAAAGGTGTTTTGAAGTGGTTATAGTGATGTCGGTTGGATTAACATTTTAATGATCTAGATTCTCAATTTTTAATATCCAGAATTTCTGAGAATTGGTTTCTTAAGGGGTATATGTAAAATTTGGATATTAGATGAACTGATGAATTTCCTTAAAAAAGTAAATTCTTGACATTAACTATATAGTGACAAGTTTTAATAAAAATGAGGAAATTTATGTTGGTGTGATATGGTTAATTAGGTGTTTTATGTGGTGTGGATTCTATCTTATTAAAAGGGGGAACAGTTAAATAAAGAATTTTAATAACGAGTTCCCCTTTTAATAAGATAGATAAACGAATATTTAAATTGTCAATTTAATAAGCTCTTCTAAGCAGATTAAATAGAGTTGAATCAAGTTGCACTCATGTTTATATATCCATAATTTCAGGAAACTGGTTTCTTAAAGGTGACTTCGATTATTTGGATATTTAGGGGGTGTGATTATGCATACTTAATTAGTTAAAAGGTTCTTTTTCTTGGCGAATTAAAAATGTAGATCCATCTTCCCATCTTACTACTGTTCTATAATTTCTCACTGTTAGTATTTTAGAGTATAGTTTTTTGTTTACAGATAATGCCTCTTTTATTTCAATACGATGCGAAGGAATTATAAACTCTGTTCTTTTAGAATACACAATATCTTCAATAAATTTTTTAGATGCGTTATATTTATCTAAATCATAACTAATGATATTTCTATCTTTCTCCACTATTCTATCATTGTATGCAATAAATCCCAAGAAAAACTCTAAAATAGATTTATGAGAGAATTTATAATCTCCTATTGAATTTCTGTTTAAAAGCGACTTGCTTTTAATCTCTATTTCGTTCAAATTTATATTATAGTCTTTGGCAAGCGTTAGTGCTTGTTGGTACGGTATATATATTCCGTTAGTTTCGTAATTGGAATAAATATGTTTGGCTGTTGCATAAGAGAAGTATATCAAATTTAATTTAAAATCTAGTCTTTCGTCTAAGGGGTAGTTGTTTGCTTCTCTCTCAATCCAATTAGAAATCAGAACTTCAAAAATATCAAAGCCTGTTTTTATACTTCTGTTTTTAGCAATAATGATTTCCTTGATGTAAGAAAGTAGCATTGGTCTAGCCATTAAATCACTAGTTTTATCAACAATTTCATAAGCCTTACTTTTCTTTTCAAATTCATAGAATTTAAAAGTTTTCCCAATGTATTTCTTGATATCAGTTATATCAAATGGAGAGATATATAATTTTTTGATAATGTGGTATCCTCCGCCATTAGTATTATATTTCTTAATCTTTAATTCAAATGGTTCATCTTTCTCTGTAGAAAAAAAATGAGTTCTGCATGTAACTATAACCATTGCGAAATCATCTACTAAATTTATTAATTCATTAAATTTAATATTGATATTACTATTTTCTACAGTCGGTAACTCATCGAATCCATCAAGTAATAAAATCGTTTTTGAAGGATTTTTCAAACTCTTAATATTCTCAATAGTTTTCTCAAATTTCTCTCCTAAAGGGAATAACTTAATAGTCATTTTATTAAGATGGACATAAAATATTGATTTATATCTCGAATATAAATTCAATAGGAATGTACTTTTCCCCATTCCAGAATCCGCAAGAATTAAATAAAACCTATTATCATTTTCTCTTATTCTGAAAACTTTTTTAAGATAGAAATTCAATAAATCTTCCTTGGTAGCGAACGCATAGGAGTTATGGAAATTTGTCTCATTTGCTGGATCAATATTTTGGCATTTAGTTCTAATAAAGCTATTCTGACTCTCTTCGATATTTTTTCTCGTATAATATGGAAATAAACTTCTCTGGTTTTTTATAATACTATATTTTGCAGACACTTTTTTACCAAGACCGTAAAGAAGTATTAGAATAAACGGCAAAGTAATTGAAGCAACATATATGTCGATTTGATTCTGAAGCCAACTAACTAAACACTTATAGATCTCAACTAGTTCCATTATGGATTATTTCTAATTATAAAATTCAAAATTTGTTCTACTACCGAAGTAGCTTCTGCTGTTAGATTGTCTTCATTTATAAATTCGATAGATTTTTCGCAGAATGGGTACTTACAATTTAATGTGTAATTTGATTCCTGACTTGAATCACGAATTAATTTAAATTTTTTTCCTTTTATTGATTGTTTTCTAAGGAGATTATCATCTATAAAAGAGCCTAAACGTTTCATTTTATAATCAGAACTTTTGAAACTGGGTATCTTTGATTGATCAAGTTGTCCCCAGCTAGGGAACTGTTTTATTGTTTTGATAATTACTTCTGGAGAAAGAAGCGACTCAATTTCTATCACAGGTAATTCCAAAAAATTTAAGCCTAAAATCTTCTTTAACTTATTCTTTCTAACTCTATTTTTTCCATTGTCATTATCTACAACTACAAGGGATTTATTACATATGTATTTAACAGGTATTGCATTTCCAACGTCTTCCAATCTTAAATCATTATTGAAGTCGTGATGAATAATATTATCCCCTCCGGACAGAATGAAACTATATGAAATTCCTTCTTGTAAGTGTAAAAATCGATTGTACTTCGTTTTAAATTTTTGCGATTTAATGTATTCTTGAATATATTTCTTTATATAAATCCTATCTGTAATACCTTCTACCCAGATTGTGCAATTGCTTAAAAACAAGCTAGTATTTGCTACTCCTAATTCATTTAAAATATTATTATCTCCATACTGTAAAAGGTTTAATTGAAACTTAGGTAGCTTGTTTTCCTCTTTTAATTTTAGTTTTTTTACGCTGTAAATAGAAGTGGTTTTTTCTTGTAAAGCAGAGTCTAAAATATGATTGGAATGAGTAACTATAAAAAATTTGAATTTTTTTGATTCAATATGATTGCAAAATAATGCAATAATTTTTTTTTGAAAACCAGGATGTAAAAATAGCTCGGGTTCTTCAATAAAGACAAATCCATTATCGTAGTTGAATAATGGAAATGTTAAAATAATTGCCATTTGTAAACCGTCGCCAAGGCTTTCAATAGGTTGCTCTTTTTCATGACCTATCTTTATTTTAACAACCTTTAAAGACGCATCTGTTATTATAGAAATAGATTGATTTTCGAAAAAGTTTTGCGATAAAAACATTTCAAACTTTTCAAGTTTGATTTTATTATAATAATCTGAGTTTCTAAGAGTTAATGCATTTGAGAAAAAATTTTCTCCATTTTCTATTTGAATCTGGTTTACCTCAATGATATTTTTTGTTTTTTTTTCTGAATGGCTTACATCAAGTTTATATTCTTTATTGACTTGATTTAATAAGACATTCTTTTCACTAAGTACCCTTAAAGTTCTCAATGTGGGGATATAAATCCGGTTTAGTTTTCCATTTGTCAGACATTTTCCTTTTTCCAAATTAAGGTCTTCAAGTAATTCTTTAAATAGGTTTTTGAATTGTTTTGAATAATATGAATCAATACTGTTCCCATTATTTCTATTAATTCCAGTGTGAAAGTTAGTTTGATGGCATTTTAAGAAAAACTCCTCAACTTCATTTATTTTTTTTCTAACCGATTGTATTTTTGTAACACTTATTAAAGCTTCATTAACCAAATTTTTGTCCAATTCTAGTTCGTTTGATCTAAGAATCTCATAGTTGCTAAAAACGTTAGTATAAATTTGTTTATTATAGTAGTCCAGCTTTCCATTAAATTCTAATAAAAAATCTCTATCAAATATTTCAGTAATAGATTCTTCCTTTAAAAGTTCTCTTAATAATAGGCTTTTTCCTGAGTTATTTGGTCCAATTAAGATATTTACCTTATTTGTCAAATAGAGAAAATTTTGAGGCAGTTCATTTTCAATTATATCATCCTTTAAAGAATGTGGTATAGAGATTGTTCCAAAATGTTCGTGTAGTTCCATAAATTATGTTAATGAACTGAATATATAAGTTTATATTAAATCCGCTGTTGCCCTAGTTTAAAATGATTTGCCAAATCTGGTATTTGATTCTATCAGTGGAGTATAATTCAATACCTAATTTTCATCGAATATTCTATGCTTACCGAGCATATTATTGACATTGAAAATATGCTGATTTTGAACCTCGATATTTTCTCCGTTATTCACTGCGTCCTTAAACACATTAACCACGTCTCTCTTGTTGTATATTGAGCTAGTTCATTATCTTTCAAAATCATCTTCATCACTTTTAAAATCCTTTTAGGTTTTACAATAAATGTTCCCTCTGGAACGAAAGTAATGTCCTTCCACACACTATCTCCATAAAACACTATTATTAGTAAAAAGGTATATCTTTAAATTGCTTAATCTGTTTTCTTAAATCATCGATATGCTGTTTGTTCTGCAATATTGGATTATAGAAACGATGTTTTATTTTACCATTATTTAGTTTTTGAGTCCACTGAGGTTTATAACCGGCTCCAAAAATCCAACCTTTATAATCTTTTACTTCGAATACGATTATCCCAGCTTTTGTAGCAACAACTAAGTCAATTTGTAAATAATTACCATCACGCTTTTTTACGTATAGGTCATGAAAAATAGTTACTACTGGCGTTCCAGATTTCAAAAATTTTAAAACTAGCCTTCTTTCTGTCTTTGTACCTCTATTAGATGTTGTAACAATTTCTAATAACTTTTTATCCCGAACTTTGGTAAATATTATGAAAGAAATAATTAGGAGAAGTATAACCAAAGCAATTTCCATACGTTCATCTTGTTTAGATTATATTACAAAAGTTAAAGTGTTTTAGGGAAATCCGTTAGCGGACGTATTTTTCAATAACAAATGAATTAACTTAAACCACCGTCAGCCATTTTTATGCAAATTGCTGTTAGCGGTAGCATTTTGTCTTAAAATTTCACTTGTTCTAATCTTTGTTTTTTGAGTGTAGATAAAATCGATTGTCGCTCATGTTTATAATCAAATTTCTGGTCTATAATAGTGACATACTTTGATTTATTGAAATACCATTTAACACTCTGTCCATTTGGTTCCACCATAAAATCACCAACTACATATTGTGCTACAGAATGGAAAATCATAACTATTACAGTCGCGAGAACTCTTTCAATGTCATTATTAAGCTCCTGCAATTCTTTTATGCCCTCAAATCCAATGTTTCTGCCATTTTCAGCTCTTAAGAGTCGCTCGCGAATTTGATGAGAGCTTGAATGTGAATATTTACATAAATAACCGTAGAGTTTTTTTACCTCTGTTTTGAATTGAGCTTGTTGTTCAGGTTCTAGGTAATAGAATTTTAAAGAATTAATTGGATTTATATTAGATGAGTTAAGTAGGCTCTCATATTCACTGATTTGTTCTTCAAAAGTTTGTTTGGTTGTATTATTTACTATCAAACAGCTTTTTATTGCTAACTCAATTAAATATCTTAATTCTCTTCGGCATGTGTTCACAACACCTTCTTTTGCAATAATTTCTATTGAAATTACTGATTGGATAATGTCATCAATCATGCGTAAGAAAAAATTTCGTTCACCACTTACACCATCTCTTAATGAATTCATATAACAAAACGAAAGACAATAGGTAATGGACTTTCTCATCTCAATAAGTCTTTTCCATTCTTCATTGTACAATTCTGAATTTAATTCTTCTTCTAATTTAGTTTTGTCCATTTTAATGAGTGTCCGTCGTTTATATTGTCTCTAACGTTTTCAAAATTGGTTTATAAATGGCATTGCTTGCATAATCTTTGAAGCAGTGTTTATTTTAATATATCTTATCGTATCCTTTTTGAGTAAAAAATAATCCATCGCTTCTCACTTCTATAAACCCTTTATTAATGATATTTTGTAAGGCTTCATTAAAGTTGTCAAAATGAAATCTTTCTAGTTTTGTTCTCAAACTTGTGAACCAATTCTCCATAATAATATGACCAACTCCTAAATTTCGCTTTCTCAAAAAGTCTAATATTATTTCTTCTGTATCTGCAATTGAATTTCCTTGATTTAAAAAGTCATATCCTTTTTGAGTAAGAGTAAGCCAACTATTTTTTGTTCCTACATATCCAGTTGAGATTAATTCGTCGAGTGCTTGTTTTGAATTATCTTGAGAGCGTCTATCCCAATTTCTTATTCTACTTTCTACACTTTGCAGGCTTATTATTCCGTTAACAGGCGTTTTAAATTCACCAAATATTTTTAAAATTTCTTGTTGTAAATTATCCATTCTTTTGATGTTGGTTTAATTCGGGAGTTGTTATTATTACCGCTAACGTTTGGCTAATTTGTGCAGAAATGGCATTGCTTGTAGAACCATTGTCTTTACAGACAAAATTAAATGAGTTTTTACGAGACTGACAAATAAGGCATTAAAGAGGTTGTAAGCAATTTTTTAAAAGTCAGCGGAATTACTGTAACTTTTCACTATATCAAATGTATAAGCCACTTTAATTCCAAATGAGGTCATAACTTTATTTTTAAATATGGAATTGTCATTAACATCTATAGCTGTTTGCACTTCTCCTCCAATAATATATTGTTTGTTATTAGTTCCGTATCCGTTTATAAAATAATCTCTTGGTTGTTTCAAACTAAAAAACTCCATAGTGGCGAAAACAGAGAAATTATCTGAACGCCAACCTAATCCAAACCCTAAATCGACTGTATTACTTAAATTACTATTTGCAGAAGCAAAACTTATAGGATTAATAAATAGTGCCACAGAAAAATTTTTCGGAACATGTTCAATTACTTTTTTAACCTTTTTTTCTCCCTCTGAGTTATAATAGTTTATAAATCTTTCAACATCGTAAACAAACGGTGTATAAACTATTCCTAATGAAACATTTGGTCTTAGCTTTCCCGATTCTTCTATAATAACATTATTGTTAGTCTTATCTATTATAGGCAATTCATAAACTTTATTTGATATTACTGAAGTTCCGGCTCCTACAAAGAATGAAATTCTTTTATTCCATCCTTCCTCTTCAACTGAAGTAACAGTTTTTTCAGCATTTGGCTTTTTTTCTTGACCAAACATTGATAGTGGCAAAAAGGTCAAAAATGTTAATAGTTTGAAAATTGTTTTCATAATTAATGGCTTTAGTCATTTAAATTTTTTCAAATTAATACTCTGTCCTAGAGAGCCTTCCAAAAAGTCCTAACAGGTTGATTTATAGAATTCTTTACCCCATATTATTGTCTAAGGTAAAAAATTAAAAGTTATGGAACCAAATTTTCTTTTGTTCAATATTCTTTATAGATAGCACAGGCATTGCGAGTCAGCATGCGAGAAGAGAGAAAGTTCTTGTTGTAGGAGTTCACTAGAACGAACAACAAGATATGTATTTCACACAAGGCTTTTGGCATGTGTTATTGAACAATAACCATGACAAAGACGAAGCTTTCTCGACAGCGCAGGCGAGCTGAACTAAATATGCGGTTAGATTTGTTGGTTGTTAGCTGTAATGAGTGAATAACGAATGTAAGCTGATGTTCAACAAATATAAAGGAAGCATATATGAACAATCCGGAGAAGTAGCATTTAGAATGACAAATTCAGAACGAAGTGATGTGTGAAGTGGATGTGTTTGCAAAACTAATCCACGTAACCAATTTGGCGGTTTAAATGCCTTCGTAGCTATTGTGAATGCCTTATTACCTAATGTATAAGCACAGGCTTAACCTATGAAACACAGAACCAAAAACTTTAAGCAATGTCCCTTTTAAAGAAGAAGGAACTTTCTGTTCTTGCACTTATGAACGAACAAATCTTACCTTTCTCGTCTTATATGCAGACGGTGTGAGAGGTAAGATTTGAGAGAGTTTTTAATTTATTGCTTTAAATCAGAATTGGCTTCTATCAAGAAATATACTCCTACTACAAGAACAAGTACGATATAAATAGACCTAATTAAGGTTGACCATTCATCGATTTGAAAGTTCCAAGAAATGAAAGAACATATTGCATAAAGAACTATTGAAACTCCTATCCAAAGTAGTGTTAATCCTAAACCTGCTGACATAATGATAAGTTTAAAGTTTAAAAGGTAGACCATTTAGCCTACCTTATAATTAGTTTTTAAATTAATCGCAAGAATAATTGATAGAATAACTATCAGAATAAGTCTGTCCAGAAGAACCAAGTTCAATACCAGATATAGTAACTTTCGTTACTCTACCTTTTGTGTCTTTATCATATTTATAACTAGTGTTATTTTCAGATTTCAAGAGGTTTTTAGATGTTTTACCGTAATAATTAAATACTAGTGGATTCATGCTTTCACTTTGTTCTATTACAAGAGAAACTTGCGTAGCAATGTCATCATAATAAGAATAAGTAGTGGTTTCATAAGCAACTGAACTTCCAGTATCAAAGCCTTCTCTTTTCAGAAGATTGCCATTTGACCATGTGTATTTTGTTGTACCACCCTGTTCATTCTCAATTTCTGACAAATATCCATTACTATCATATTTGTAAGTTCTGTTTCCAGTTAATCCGTCTCCCTCTGATTTTATTATTCTATTGTTACCATCTAATGTGTAGGTGTCATTGCTTGTAACATTCTCTTCAGTAGTTTTTACTTTAATTGTAGAAGTTTCATAAGTAAGCACTTGATTCCTCCCACTGCCTGATTCACTAACTAATCTGCCTTGGCTGTCATAAGTTAAATTGAAAGAAGCATTTGACGAACTCGCATTTGGGTTTCCGAACAATCCGCTATAAGACGAAATTGTAGTACAAAGTTCTTCTTTAGAACTGTCATCACTTTTTTTGCATGCACCTAGCATGACTGTGGCAGTAAATGCCATCAATAAGATTTTTTTCATAAAAATTAATTTGTTTTTAGTTACCAATACAGACCCGACACCAGTGAATATAAATGAAATAAGCGCAGGGCTGTAACCTTAATCCGTCCAAGAGGCCCTGAGAAGCCCGCACAACAGATAGATTACGCCCCACGCTTATTGCATGGAACGTTATTCTAACTGCTCTTGTTGTGCATTCGAAATTTCTCAGGTTTCTTGTGACAAGAACTTTTAGTTAACGCTTATATTTTAAGAAGCTAATTCTGTGTTTCTTCTATGTTTTAAAATTTGATTAAAGCGAAGTTAAAAGAAATCTTCATTTTGAAGATAAATTATTTCATTCAATAAGACAATAATGGATAATCCTAGATGTAAGATTCATTAATCACTTGAATGCTCCCTTAAGTTGTTGCTCTGTAATAGTAAAATATAGTTTACCTTTTATTTTTACTTCCACAGATTTTATCTGCTCTTTCTCAATCGTTGAGCGAAAGTCGTGAAACAACTCTAGATGTCCGTCGTAGACTTTTGCAATATATCCTTTAAGCATAATTTGATTAGCTGTAATAGTAAAGTCGTCAAATAACTCTGGGTTATTTATAACCATCTCGTATTCTTCAATCTGTTTGATAAACAACGAATCTATATGATCTATTACAAACCTACCCCAGTATCGAGCTAACTCAACTGTGCTGAGTTTCTGTGCAAATGTATCTTTGATAAATTTCTTTAATTCCAAAAATTCTTTGCTATAAACTACTGCTTTTTCCATGATAATATAATTTAAGTAAAGCCTTATCGATGAAATATCAATAAGGCGTAAATAGAGTTAATTACTGTCTTGTAGTTCGTTATAAGAACATATTCCAATGTGATAGTTCAGCCACTTTACTTTCCACCACATTCCTAAACTGGTGCATACTGTAAAGTCATTGCTGATAAAATCCATTCTATGGAAGTGCAGTCCTTTCTTAGCAACTAAATCAACGAACTCGTTGATCTCTCCAAGGCTTAAGAATCTAACCGATGCAAGTTGTCCGTCATCTGTATAAGTGTTGTTTGGGACATCCTTAATAAAGTATTTCAGCTTGCCAGGATACTTTTCATCCAACGTTTTAATTGGTACAATGAAATTGTAGAATTCAAAATGAATCATAATTTGAGATTAAAGATTTATAAATGAGAAAAGCCCTGGTTGATTAAACCAAGGCTTTTAATGAGTTCAGATTCAATATTTTGATTTGGAATTGAGTCCGTTGTATCAAAGGAGGTGTTGATATCAGGATCAACAACGTAAATTTCTTCTTTAAAAGGGAGACAGTTTAAATTCTGAGGCACTGGGATTAATGATTCCTTGTTTAATTGTAGTCCCTTTTAAATAATGTAGAAAAACAGCAGATAGCTACTGCCTTACAAGGGAGAAAGCTGATATATTATTTGTTTTCATTCAAAATCATGGAGGGGGTTTATATCTGGTCTACCTATCCGGGGGGGACATATATAAATTTTCCATTTTAATCCATTTAGCTCGTTTTTCCACATTTTTTGATTTTTTAATACCAATTCAACACTATAAGTACGTTTTGATTTAAATTTTATGGATTTTATTGTGGTATTAAAGGGGGGTATAACCCCCTAATATAGACAATAACTAATTTTTGAACTTGGTGTCTAACACCTTATAACCATATATTGATTTACCATCTCGATAGCCTATATAAGTTCTAGGTGACAGATCATAATAATCCTTAAAATTATTTACTGAAATCTTATTGGTTGGCAAATTATATTTCTCATAACCAGCTTTCAAAATATCTACTATCTCTTCACTTGAATAACTGTCGCCGATGGATATCACTATTTTAAGGTGTCCTAAAATTCCAAAATGTTTTATTTTACTGTTACTTTCAAGTTTTTCAAATTCTTGATTGACTGCTATACCGTCTTTTAACTCCGCTACTCTTTCAAGTCCAATAGCCTTTAGCTTCTTAAATGCAGTTGGATGATCTTTCTCCATCGCTATTAGCAGTAGTTGGTTTTCAGGAGTATCAAAACCAGTATTTTTAATCTCTTTTATTATTGGTATTAATAGGTCTATTGTCGTTTCCAACTTATTAAGGGCGTTAGCAATGGACTTTTTAATTGCATCATTTACCGCGTAACTTTCAGGAGTTACTTTAATGTTAAACGCCTTTGTAGCTTTATAAGCCTCTAGAAGGTTTTCCATACAGATATAATAGCCATTTACTTTGTTCTCAAACAGAGTGTTATCTATCATGTAGTAATTGGTTTTTCCATCCCTACCGATATATGTGGAGAACCGCGTGTTCTCTAACAGTTCTCTAATTACCTCCTTAGCAATGAAAGTTGTAGTAGCCTTATAGATAGATAACGTGTATTTATAAATCTCAAACATCTTCGAGATGTCAGCCATAATTTCTTCTTCTGTGTTAGCTACCAAATCACTATTAAAATTGGTAATGTGAACTAGTTTTCTCTTAATCCCTCCACGTTTAGGTCTTCTAAACCTTCCTACAATTTGTAACACCTCACTATAAGGGTCAACCCTTGTATGCTCAGCGTAGAAGCAATCACTTAGTATGATAACGTGGGGGTCTTTTATTCCTAAAATATCAACAGCTGAGTTAAACCGACATGTAAAAAAGTTGTACTTTTTAAAACCCAATTTGGAATCTAAACTGCTGGTAGCATTTTTATAACCATTCAACAATAATTTACCTTTACTTTCATCAGAACAAAAAACTAATGATTCATCCTTGATGCCTAGAAATTCCATTGCGCCTACTATTGCTTTTGTAGAATTTAAAAAAATGAAGTACTGTTCTTTATTGCTTTCATTTAAGTGCTTTTGCAACGATAAAAAAGTGTTGTTAGTTGCTATAACTTCAATAGGTTGCTTCCTCTTTGGTTTGAATTCTATCTTTACAAGCTTAAAACCTTGTGTTTTAAATCTTGGATCTGATGGAATAATAGGGGTTGCTGAAACAAACGCCTTATTCTCGAACGTAAAAAAGTCGTTCATCGGTAACGTGATGTTCTCCCTGTAACCAATATCTTGGACGGTCTTTTCACATTCATCAAAGAGCATAAAATATTTTTTATAAAATTCCTTGAGCAAACCTAACTCTCTGAAAGCAGAAACTACTTTCGAGTAACTTTCAGGAGTGGTAATTATTTTCTTGTACTTAACAGGCGACTTGATGTAATTTACAATATCCTGAACGGTGATTCCTTCGTAGACACCGCGGATTTTTAAATTTCTCCTGTTTCTACCGTTGAACTCTCTACATTTACCCTGTATAACGGGCTTGTTAGGCTCAACCTCTATGACGCATCTCTTAGATAAGAGTTCAAGGTGGGTAAAACCTATTCCAGTTGGTTTACTATATATTACATTTGATTGTAACTCGTCCATAATGTCAGAAACATACTGATCAATTAATATGGAAATTGTTAATTCTTTCATTTCAAAAAATTTAGGCAATAAGAATCTCTTAGGCTATTTCTCAGCTTATTGCGTTTGGTAATAAAATTGTTAAATAAGAGCAGACTGATTGGTCTGCTCTAGTGAATTGTTAGGAAGTAGCTTCGTCGTAAAGTTCTTCTAACGTTTGGGTGACTTTGATTACACCGTTAGCATAATCATCAATAAAGCGTTCCATATCAGAGATGTGAGGCACTTTGAAAGTTTTAGTAACTCTTCCAACCTTAAAGGTTAACCACGTGAACTTTTCCCCTGCATCAACGACATGTTGAGGGGACTTTGTAAGTCCTAGATTCTGCTTCATGCAATTAAACATGAACGTTAAATTAGATACTAAATAGTGGGTCTTTCTGTTTCCAGAAAGACGGTCTAATTCAACTGCTAATTTTTCTCCTAAGAAATACCCATCTGGGTTATTTTCTTTTCTCAATGAAGCAGTGGTCTCATTGGTGGTTGGGTTCTTTACTCGTTCTACGAGTGTTTTAAAATTTACCATTTTATTAAAATTTTATGCTATTTCTAGCTGATTAATTAAATCAAAGGAACGAAATAGCAAAACCGCAAACCACCGAAATTCATTAGAAAAATATTACATTTTTCGTCGAGAATTTGATTCTTCTATATACTTTAGGTATCTCTTAAATTCGTCTCTTAAGTGTTTTATCTCAGCAATTCTCCCATTAAAGTCAAAGTAATCTACTTGCTGAAATCTTATAGATTCAAAACCGCTTTTTTTCCAGTAACTGTAATCGATTAACTCAAAAAAATAAAGTAGAAATCTGCCTTCCTTTTCTGTAAGTATTGAATTTTCTCGTCTTTTACCGTTAAACTGAAGGAACTTTCTAATTCTATTAAGTATCTGCAGGTGTATTGTGTATTGAAAATCATAAACCAGGTTATCATTTGAGTTATAGTTATCAATTGGATAATTATTCATGTATTCTAAAGATAGCTTCGCTAAACCTTTATAGAATTTAAATGGAGGGTTGTCTTCGTAGTATTCAAGCAGGAAGGTTTGCAATTTTTCAAGTAAATGTTTATTTCCTCGGGGAGAGACTGGAAGGGTGAAAGGCTTTATTTGTGGCTTAATCAAAGTGCCTAAGTTTAGCTTTAACACAATTGGAGAATCCTCATCTGTTCCATTTGCAATAGCGTTCAAAAGGTTTTTCATCTTCGGTATAAAATCTTCCACGCCTTTACGATGGTCTAAGCGATAACGTCTAATTTGTCTATTAGGATCGTACTTACTCACGCATTCCAGGAGTATATCGATTTGAGAATTTAAGATTTCATCATCAATACTTTTTTTAGAAATTTCAGAAAGTAGCTTTTTTATATTGTCCCGCAACCCCGTATAAGAACCGTCAAGGCTCAAATGATAATTTGAAAATTTAATTTTTTCCATAAACTGTTAAACTCGAAAGGTAAATTTAGGAATGTTATTGATGAGTTATAAAGAAGACTCGCTATTGGATGATTTTTTCATTTTCACAACCATTATTTAAAAGGGAGACATATTTAATCATAAAAAAAGCAGGATGCTTTCACACCCTGCTTAGTTGTTTAATTAAAAGCTATCTAATGCAACTTTTAAAATTTGCGCATGTTCTTCATTACTTTTCCGTAAATATCTAAGAAACGCTGTTTCTGTTCTATGGGTCGTAATAGCCATAATTGTACGATTTGGAACAAGGCCATATAAATTAGTGGCGAAAGATCTTCTAGCCGTATGAGTGGTTACTAACTCCCATTTTTGAACATTTATTTCATTCTTTTTACCATTTATAAATTCCGCTCGTGAAGCTTCAGAAGTAATTCCAGCCATCTTACAAATAACTTTTATTTGTCGATTCATATACTGATTTGCATAATTACTTGGAACTGAATTATCATACTTTTTTAAAATATTTTTCACAATAGAATTTATTGGTATTACAGCAGTAGCTAAAGTTTTTTTAGTCTTGATTCTTATAAAATCCTCATCGCAATGCATGCCTTGTAATCTATTAAAATCACTAAACCTTAAACCAGTCCAACATCCAATTAGAAATAAATCTCTAATGCGGTCTAATTCTACTCGATTGGACAAATCAAGTTTTAAGATGAAATCCAGTTCCGTCCTGTTTAAATAAATCGTTTCTGGTAAATAATTGGGTTTTCTAAAGTCCTTTCTTTTATAAACGGTATTATTGTGTAACCCATCTTCCTCTGCCTTTCTTAACCAAAGCTTTAAGACTTTAATGTGCTTCCCTATTGTACTTGGATTATAGTTT
The DNA here is from genome assembly GCA_037968815.1 of Pelobium sp. GTDB lineage: Bacteria > Bacteroidota > Bacteroidia > Sphingobacteriales > Sphingobacteriaceae > Pseudopedobacter. Next base: position 246,061 of record JBBKWF010000004.1, read on the forward strand.
TTGACCTTATTGCACCAGTCGGTAAATTCAAAGTACCACTTCATGTTGATGTCATTGAAATCAAAATACTCTTTATCACTAGCGTAAATGTGTAAAAGTCTTAACGTTGTCTCGTAAGTCCTAATAGTGTTGCTGTTGGTCAAAGATGTTTGATGATTGGTTATAATATACTTTTTTGGAGCATATTCATGTGTGAACCAATCAATGAACTCAAAAAATGTCTTCTTCTTCTCAATGACAGCCCTGCCGAATTTAATATCTAAAATAGTTTTAAATTCTTCAGTCTCGGGGAAGTGCTGACTGTTGTTTTTTTGATAAGTCTCTAACTCACTGTAAACTGTATGAATCATCTCATTCAAGCTCGAGTCAATAAGCGACGCCTGAGGAAAGTCCTTTGTTTTTTTAATTCTTTGCTTAGTACTATCCCAGTGTTTTGGATTGACTTTTTTCCCAGTAGAATAAACAAGTTTTTTATTGTTAAATCTTAAAACTAGGTTAATTGGTGTTTCCTTTAGAGAGTTGGGTTCTCTTAAATTTAGCTTAATTTCTGCCATCTTGGTAATTATTAGAGCCTAACGACAACAACTTTTGGTTGCCGTTTTGGTTGTCGGATAACTACCGTTTTATCATATTGTTAAAAACACAAACGGCCATTCTGATTAAGAATAGCCGTTTTAACCTATTAATTCGTTGTCTAAGTGGCCTCGACGAGAATCGAACTCATATCTAAAGTTTAGGAAACTTCTATTCTATCCGTTGAACTACGAGGCCTTTTGTAGTCACTTCGTCATGTCGACGATAGGAGACATCTCATGTATAAGTATTCAACTCAAATATACAAACTGACTCCCTATTTTGTGAGACCTCTCGTTTCCTCGAGGTGACGACTTCCTAAAAACGAACTCTACCTTACCACACTTCCAACTCCAAATTCCTCTTTAGGAGCCACAAAAGTAAGTTTTCCATCTGAATTTTCTGCCATTAAAATCATTCCTTGTGAAAGAATTCCTTTAATCTCTCTTGGCTCCAAATTAACCAATATACTTACTTGCTGACCAACAATGTCTTCCGGAGTGAAAAACTCTGCAATTCCAGAAACTACGGTTCTTTTATCTATACCAGTATCAACAGTAAGTTTCAAAAGCTTTTTGGTTTTTGCTACTTTTTCTGCGGTTAAAATTTTACCCGTTCTTATATCCATGGAAGCAAAAGAGTCAAAGTTGATATTCTCCTTTGCGGGTAAAATAGCTTGAGGCGCTAAAACCTTAAGTTCTTCTTTTTTGGCAGCTAATTTCACTAATTGCTTTTCTACCTGCTCGTCTTCTACTTTCTCAAACAATAAGCTTGCAGGGTTTAGTTGGTGTCCATCTGCAAAAGAAATTTCTTCATCATAACTTAACGTAGCTCTTTCCGTATTTAACATTCCAAACATCTTTGTTGCCGTATGGGGTAAAAAAGCTTGAGAAAGAGTCGCTAAATGAGCAATAATATGTAGGCAGTTTTGTAAAACTTCTCTGGTTTCCTCTGGTTTTTCTTTAAAGGTTTTCCAAGGTTCGTTTTCAGTTAAGTACCTATTTCCTAAACGGGCCACATCCATTACAGAAGCAACTGCGTTTCTAAATTTAAAATCTTTTAAATAACTTTCAACATCGTCATAAGCCTGACCTATTTGTTGATGAACAGCTTCATCCTTTAAGGTTGTAGCACCTAAAGTTTTGCCATCAAAGTATTTGTGCATCAGAATCATTACCCTGTTCACAAAATTCCCTAAAATGGCAACCAGTTCATTGTTTACTCTAGCTTGGTAATCTTTCCACGTAAACTCACTATCACTAGTTTCAGGCATTATAGAAGTTAGCACATAACGCAATTCATCCTGTTTACCTGGGAATTCTTCTAAATATTCATGCAACCAAACCGCATGATTTCTCGATGTAGAAAGCTTATCGCCCTCTAGGTTTAAAAATTCGTTTGCTGGTACTTGCTCTGGTAAAATATAATCGCCGTGAGCATTTAATATAGACGGAAAGGTAATACAGTGGAAAACAATATTGTCTTTACCTATAAAGTGAATCAGGCATGAGTTGTCCTCTTCTTTTTCCTGTTTCTTCCAGTATAATTGCCAGTCTTTGTTGTTGTCAATTGCCCATTGCTTGGTTGCAGAAATATAACCAATTGGTGCATCTAGCCAAACGTAAAGTTTTTTGCCTTCAGCTTCCATCAATGGCACATCAATTCCCCAATCAAGATCACGCGTCATAGAGCGTGGTTGCAAACCCTGCTTTAACCAGGAACTACATTGGCCGTAAACGTTAGTTTTCCAAATGTCTTTTTTGCCTTCTAATAGCCATTTTTCTAACCAAGGTTGATATTTATCTAAAGGCAAATACCAATGCTTCGTTGGTTTTAAAATCGGCTTGTTTCCGCTTAAGGTAGAGCGTGGGTTAATTAATTCTGTTGGACTAAGTGATGTCCCACATTTTTCGCACTGGTCGCCGTAAGCGTTGTCATTTTTACAATTGGGGCAAGTACCAATAATATATCTATCAGCCAAAAACTGCTGAAACTCCTCATCAAAATACTGGTCAGAAAACTTTTCAATAAACTCGCCTTTTTCATAAAGATTTAGGAAAAATTCTTTTGATAAATCATGATGTATAGGTGCAGACGTTCTGTGGTAAATATCAAAAGCAATCCCAAAATCTTCAAAGCTTTTTTTGATTTGATGATGGTATTGATCAATAATTGCCGTTGGGGTAGTCCCTTCCTTTTTTGCTTTTATAGTAATTGCCGCTCCATGCTCATCAGAGCCACAAACGTAAACTACATCTTTTTTCTGCAAGCGTAAATGTCTTACATAAATATCAGCAGGCAAATAAGCCCCCGCTAAATGGCCGATATGTAAAGGCCCGTTTGCATAAGGCAAAGCGGATGTAATGGTATATCTTTTATAATTTTTATTAGTCAAAACTAAATGTTTGGGTTGTTTTATTAATTTGCAAAGATAATTGATAATGGTTAAAATCATGACTATACTAGAAGATAATTAATTTGTGCGTTTTAACACGCTATACGCTGTATCTTTTTATGTTCCCCTTCGCCTCCGCTCAGGATGACAATAAAAAGGATGCCGCTACTATCGTTAACGCCTCATAGAATTTATAAAATCAAAGAAAAATGACTCACCCACCATATTTAAAAAAAGGAGATAAAATAGCCATCACTTGTCCGGCTAAAACTTTAAGAATACCAATGATAGATGCAATTGCATTATTAGAGTCTTGGGGTTTGGAAGTGGTTTTGGGAGAAACCGTTAATGCTGAACATTACCAGTTTTCTGGTACGGATGAATTACGGGCGAGTGATATGCAAAGGTTTATTGATGATGAAAGTGTAAAAGCGATTATTGCAGCTAGAGGTGGTTATGGATGTATCCGAATTGTTGACGAGATAGATTGGACTTCTTTAGTTTTAAACCCGAAGTGGATCATTGGCTTTAGTGATATTACTGTGTTTCACATGCAGTTGCAACGAATGGGTTTGCAGAGTTTGCATGCGCAAATGCCCTCCACAATTCATAAAAGTTCTAAAGAAGGTTTAGAAAGTTTAAGAAAAGGACTTTTTGGAGAAGATATGAGCTATAATTTTTCTTCTAATGCTGACAATAGAATTGGCGTTTGCGAGGGAGAGTTAATAGGCGGGAATCTTACCTTATTGAGTGCTTGTATAAATTCTGATAATGATATAGATTATGACGATAAGGTTCTTTTTATTGAAGATGTTGGCGAATATGCATATATAATTGATAGAATGATACGCACTTTAGATAGGGCTGGTAAGTTTAAGAACCTAAAAGGATTAATTGTTGGTGGATTTACTAATATTGAGCAGGATAATCCACCGTTTGGCTATACCATAAATGAAATTATTAATTTGGTGATAGCTAAATATGATTTTCCTGTATGTTTTAGTTTTCCGGCCGGTCACCTTCCAGATAATAGAGCCTTAGTTTTAGGTAGAGAAGTAAAATTAGAAGTAGGGGCAGATGATTCTACGCTTTCTTTTATTTAATTCAAGCAATAGAAATCACTTCTTTCTTTTTCTTGTTTTTCATCCTTTTAGGAATGCTGTGCAATATTTCGATTTCTAAAGCATCAATCATTCTTTGCTTGATGAAGTTTTTGTGAGTAACAATACTAATTTCTCTACTTGGTTCTGGGCTTTTAAAGTAGCGGACTCTGTCCATCTGTTTTACCGAAAAGTCTTGTATGGAAAGTTCTGGCAAAATGGTGATGCCGTTATTTATATCTACCATTTTAATTAAAGTTTCTATACTTCCGGTGTTATAATTTAGTTGGTGGTGGTTTGATTTTTGATGCTGACAGATGTTTAAAACTTGGTTTCTCATGCAGTGACCCTCATTTAATAGCCAAAGGTTATCCACGTCTAAATCATTAGTGGTTAAAGCTTTCTTCTTAAATACTGGGCTACTTTTGGTTAAATAGCTTACAAAATTTTCATAATAAACCGGGCGTTCTGTTAAAAAATCTTCGTCAAGAGGAGTTGCTAATATTCCACAATCCAATAAGCCGACTTTTAATTTTTGTAAAATACTATCTGTTGTAAGTTCTGATACAGAAAGTCTAACTTTTGGATACTTTTCTAAAAAACCACCAATTACTTTAGGGATTAGGTATGGTGCAACAGTTGGTATTACACCTATTTTAAATTCGCCACCTATTTCTCCTTTTCGCTCTTCAATAATATCTTTTATTTTAAAGCTTTCTTGTAATAATATTCTGGCTTGCTCTATAATTTCAACGCCAATTTCTGTCGGTGTAATGGGTTGTCTAGATCTATCAAATAACTTAACGCCTAAATGATCTTCCAGTTTTTGGATCTGCATACTTAGCGTAGGCTGTGTTACAAAGCATTTTTCTGCAGCTAAAACAAAACTTCGGTAAGTATCTACCGCAACAGCGTATTCAAGTTGAGTGATGGTCATCTTGTAAAATAGATAAATTCTATTAATAAAAGTAATTATATAAAAAAAGGAGGCCTTGGCCTCCTTTTTACTCTATTAAAAATAGTATTTATTCAACCGTTACCGATTTTGCCAAGTTACGTGGCTGATCTACATTACATCCTCGTAAAACTGCAATATGATAAGATAATAATTGAAGTGGAATAGTAGCTAGTAGTGGTAAAAATGCTTCATCACTGGCAGGTATTTCTATAGAGTAATCTGCCATTTTAACTACTTCCGTATCGCCTTCGGTTACAATAGCAACCACAATACCTTTTCTTGCTTTAACTTCTTGGATGTTAGAGATTACTTTTTCGTAAGATGAATTTTTAGTAGCAATTACAATAACTGGCATTTCCTCGTCAATTAAAGCAATTGGTCCGTGTTTCATCTCTGCAGCTGGGTAACCTTCTGCATGTATGTAAGAAATCTCTTTCAGTTTTAATGCTCCTTCTAAAGCTACTGGGAAACCACTGCCTCTTCCTAAGAAAAGTGCATTTCTTGAGTCTTTAAATTTCTCAGCAATCTGCAAAATCAGTTTGTCAGACTCTAAGGCTTTTTCAACCATACTTGGTATTCGCTCCAGCTCGCTCAATAAAGCAATTAATTTAGCTTTTGGTAAGGTGCCTTTCTTTTCGGCCATAAAGAAAGCCATTAAAGTTAGGGCAGTTACTTGTGCAGTAAAAGCTTTGGTTGACGCTACACCTATTTCTGGTCCTGCGTGAGTATAGATTCCAGCATCAGATAAACGTGGAATAGAAGCTCCAACAACATTACAAATACCAAAGATAGTTGCACCTTTTGCTTTAGCCATTTCAATTGCGGCCATAGTATCGGCAGTTTCTCCAGATTGGGATATCGCAATAACAATATCGTTTTCTGTTATAATTGGGTTGCGGTACCTAAATTCCGATGCATATTCAACCTCAACAGGTATTCTTGCATATTCCTCGATTAAATACTCCCCAACTAAACCCGCATGCCATGATGTACCACAGGCTACAATGATTATTCTGTGCGCATTTTTGAATTGCTCTGTATAATCCTTTATCCCGCCTAATTGTATTTTTCCCTCTAAAGGATAAATACGACCACGCATACAATCAGCTATAGATCTTGGTTGCTCGTAAATTTCTTTAAGCATAAAATGCTCATAACCGCCTTTTTCAAGCATTTCGAGTTTAATCTCTAATTGCTGTACATAAGGAGTTTTAATTTCGTTATCTATCGACCTAATAACGAGTTCATCTGTTTTTAGATAAGCAATCTCGTTATCGTCTAAGTAGATTACATTTTTAGTGTACTCAACAATAGGGGTAGCGTCAGAAGCGATAAAATATTCATTTACACCAACCCCAATCACCATTGGGCTTCCTTTACGAGCTGCAATCAGCATCTCCGGATCATCCTTGCTCATGATAACAATCGCATAAGCACCAATAACTTGTTTTAAAGCTTCGCGTACTGCTTCCTGTAAATCAATTCTTGCTTCTTTTCTGATATCTTCGATTAAGTGAATCAACACTTCCGTGTCAGTATCACTTAGAAAAACATGACCTCGACTTATTAACTCTTCTTTTAAAGGGCCATAATTTTCGATAATACCATTATGAATGATGGATAATCTTTCATCTCCCGACTGGTGCGGGTGAGAATTTTTATCATTCGGAGGGCCGTGAGTAGCCCAGCGGGTGTGACCCATTCCAATTGATCCGGAATGATTTTTACCTTGAACAAAACTTTCTAAATCGGCAACTTTTCCTGCCTTTTTGTAAATGTTTACTTTTGATGTATCGTCTAATAATGCAACTCCTGCACTATCATAGCCTCGATACTCTAAACGTTGTAAACCTTTAATAACAATGGGATAGGCTTCCCTGAAGCCTATATAACCAACAATTCCACACATAAAAAAAAACTATATTTTGAAGACGTTGCTAATCTACAAAATATAGTTTCATTTATTTAGTAACAGAAAATTTACTTCTGGTCTGTGTAAAACACCCGCAGTTTAACTTTATAAGTTGTGTTACTTCCGCCACCTACAATAGATCTTCCTAAAACATTTAATCCGCTTGCCGTTGTAAAATCAGAAGGGGTAATAAAAGTACCGAAGTCTTTTAATTTTCCATTCATTAAATCTTGGATATAGCCAGTGAAGTTAAAAACATAAGAGTTATTGTTGCTATAGCCTCCAACAAACCCTGGGCCTAAGTAACGAAAGTCACTTGGAGATTCGTCAGGAACCAATTGTGGTCTGTTAGCAATGTCCCATCGGTAAGTACGTAATCTACTTATTGGGTCATAACTGCCGTTAGCGGGGCTGATATCGTTATAAAAAATTAACTCTGCTCTATTTATAGAAACGTTGGTTCCAAGTGCTTTAAGTTTATCTAATTCTGGGAAATCAACTTTAACATAAGTACCGCCTAAACCTTTTAGGTAAAGAAGATTGCTGTTAGTACTAGTGCTTTCTAGTTCTGTTTTAACCGCAGTTCCTGTCATGTCCCAAGTTACCTCTGTTGCCGCATTTCCACTTGCTCCGTTAATAGAAAAGGTGTTAGTTAAGGTGTCAATTACACCTTCGGTATTGGTTGTTTTATAAAAGACATCTAATTTAGCACCTCCGCTGGTGTAAGCGTCTATTGAGAATAAACCTCCCGCACCGCTTGTTGTTGTTTTATTAATAGAAACAAATAAGCCCTTAATGTAATTATTGAAAGCCAAGGTTGAAACCTTGTTCGCAGAATCTAGGTTAATGATGTTATTAAGCACAAAGTTGGCGTCTAACTTTATTCTAAGCTGGCCTGATACTCTTTTTACACTATCAATTAAGCCAGTACGTATATCTGTAATGGTGATACTGTCTACAACGTTTGCTTTAAAATTTTTACTAGCTAAAAGCGTAGAGTTTGTGAGCCATTTTTTACTAGAATAATAGCTTTTCCCGCTTTCGTTGTACAGTACTTCATTTAGCTGTCTTACTTCTGCCACAAAGCTAGAACCAGCACTATCTCCATAAAAGTCAGAAACAGGTAGAACTAAAATTGCCGAGTCTAACACCGTATTTGTACCAAAACTATAGCTTGTTGTTGGCATTGCTAGGCCTAAAGCAAGGTTAGCTGTTGTTTTTCCGAAAACAGGGTCGTTAAAATAACCTAATGTGTTTCTCTCGGTATAGTTGGTAACAATACTATCTTGCTTTAGTAGTTTGGTGTTAACTTCAAAGCTTGAGTCAATTTTTGTTTCCAGTGCAATGTTAGGATCAACATCTAAACCAACTCCTGTAGGGTTTTTACAGCTTCCTAAAATAAAAAGACTTACTAACAGGGTTAATAAGTCTGATTTTATAAATCTCATATAATTTTTGAATGTTTTAAGCTACGGACACTAATTCATCTGTAGGTGCAATTTCTTGGTAAAAGTTGTAATAATTTTCCAAATCTGACGTAAAAGAATGCTCTAAAACTGGTTTTTCTGATTTTTTAACAAAGTTTAACACTTCTTCATCAATGTTTTCAGAGCCTAAAACCAGTGCATCCGAATACTGAATTGCTGCTTTATTTAGTCCGTTGTGGCTTGCATCTGCATAATCTGCAGTGTCTTTTGCACTCATTCCTTTAACTAAGGCTTTTTTAGCAAAAGCTTCTCCTAAAGAACCAGTAAAAGAGTTCTCATAGATAGAGTAAACTACTTTAGCATCCTTAAAAGTAGGATCATCTTTGTAGTTTGTTTTTAGGTATGCAGGTACAAGTGAACTCATCCAGCCATGGCAATGCACAATATCTGGTGCCCAACCTAATTTTTTAACCGTTTCTAAAGCGCCTTTACAGAAGAAAATAGCTCTCTCGTCATTATCTGCATAAAATTTGCCTTTTGCATCATTGAATACATACTTTCTGTGGAAATAATCTTCATTATCCAGGAAGTAAACTTGCATTCTTGCTGAAGGAATAGACGCTACCTTTATAATCAATGGGTTATCGGTTTCATCAATAATGATATTCATTCCTGATAGACGGATAACTTCATGAAGACGATTTCTTCTTTCATTGATGTTACCAAAACGAGGCATTAATATTCTTATTTCGAACCCTTTTTCCTGCATTGCTTGCGGTAAGGTTCTTGTGATTTTTGAAATTGCTGTTAAATCTAGAAATGGCGACATTTCATGTGTGATAAACAAAAGCTTGGTTTTTCCCATCTCCTAATCTTTGAATAAGTTTTTGTTAAGAACTTCTTTTTTGAAGTGCAAATATAATAAAATTCTTGCGGAGTTACAATGTTTTTCGTAAATGGGCTTTGTTATTCCAGAACAATTTAGCCACATTTGTCGACTAAAATTTCATTGTTTTTGAAAACCTTTAACACAAAAGAAAAGCTTGCAGAATATTTAAATTCTGTGAAAGGAGTTAATATAAAAATTGGCTTAGTACCAACTATGGGTGCTTTACATCAAGGGCACCTATCTTTGATTAAAGCGTCTAAAGAAAAATGTGACTTAACCATTGCCACAATTTTTGTAAACCCTACACAGTTTAACAGTCCAGATGATCTTTTGAAATACCCAAAACCTATTGAAAAGGATCAAGATTTGCTTAAAGAAGCAGGTTGCGATGTGCTTTTTAATCCTGAGGTTGAAGATATGTATGAAGCTGGTGAAAAATGGGATTATCAAGTTGGGGAGTTAAACTCGGTTTTAGAGGGCGAATTTAGGCCAGGGCATTATCAAGGGGTTACACAAATAGTTTATAAGCTATTTACGTTAATAAAACCTGACTGCGCTTTCTTTGGGCAAAAAGATTATCAGCAGTTTTTGGTAATCAATGAAATGACCAAAGATTTTAATTTAAATATAGAGTTGGAAGCTTGTCCAATTATTCGTGAAACAGACGGTTTAGCAATGAGTTCTAGAAATATACGTTTAAGTTCTGATGAGCGAACAAAATCGTTACAACTGTATAAGTCGCTAAGTTTTATAAAAGAGAACTACGGTAAACTGCCTAATGAAAGGCTACTAACCGAAGCTAAAAAGTTTTATAATGACGAATTACTTGAATTAGAGTATCTTGAGATAGTGAGCCGTAAAGAGCTAGAGCCTGTTAATACTCAAAGTGAAGCGATAGCTTTGGTAGCCTGTATGGTAGGCGCTACCAGATTGATAGATAATATGATGCTACCTTAACACATATTATAAAATCTATTTTTTATTTTTGCAAAATGGTAATTGAAGTTTTAAAGTCTAAAATTCATAGGGTTAAAGTTACCCAGTCAGAATTAAATTACGTTGGTAGTATTACTATTGATGAGGATTTGCTAGACGCAGCCAATATGATTGCCAATGAAAAAGTGCAGGTTGTAAATAATAACAACGGTGCCAGGTTTGAGACCTATATCATTAAAGGAGAAAGAGGTGCCGGAACTATCTGTTTAAACGGATCTTGTGCAAGACTGGCGCAAATTGGCGATATTGTGATTATTGTTTCTTATGCACACATGGATTTTGAAGAAGCAAAAAAACATGAACCCATTTTGGTTTTTCCGGATGATAACAATAAATTAATCAAATAAATTATTGGAAAAAGCTAAGCTTTTTACTACTATTAAATACGTTCTATTTTTAGTGGTAGGCTTAGGGATTGTTTATTATCTTTTTCACTTATACTACACCCCTTCTTTTGTAAACGACTTAGAAAACGTTAACCTAACTTGGTTAGCTGTATCTGTTTGTTGCGCAATTGTGGCAAATGTGTTTAGAACACTGCGTTGGCAGTTGATGATAGAACCTCTTGTAAATAAAAAACCATCTTTTATAAATGTTTTTAATGCTTTGATGGTTGGCTATCTTGTTAATTTAGCTTTACCTCGAGCCGGAGAGTTAGCTAGGTGTGGGTTTTTATCAAAAAAAGAACAAATTAATATTGTAGAGTTAGTTGGGAGTGTAATTGCAGAACGCATTTTTGATGTGCTGATGTTGCTTCTCCTTGTTTTATGTAGTTTGTTCCTTTATCAGGATTTATTTTCAAGTCTTATTGATTTTAATATAGCAGGGCTGATTACACAAAAATCACTATTCATAATATCTGCTTTGGTAATAATAGGTTTGTTGGTGACAGGATTCTTAATTATACTGGCAAAAAAGAAGCATCCTTTTATCATTACCATAAAAACTACTCTGTTGAAACTAAGGGATGGCTTTATATCCGTAAAGAAAATAAAGAGCCCATTTGGGTTTGTGGTTTTCACCCTCGCTATTTGGGTTTTTTATATCGCTTCTAGTTATTTTGCTTTTAAAATGTTGCAACAAACCGAATTGTTGACTTTTGCCGATGCATTATTGTGTGTAGTTGCAGGTAGCTTTGGGATGATTGCACCAATACAGGGTGGGATAGGTGCTTTCCATTATATGGTGACTAAATGTTTAACCCTTTTGGGGATTGATAGTAGCCCAGCCTTAGTTTATGCAACGGTACTCCATGCTTCGCAAACTTTGCTAGTGACATTATTAGGAGTATTGGCATTTCTGCCTAGCATTCGCTTTTCAAAAAGGAAATAGCTTAAAAATGTTTTTCTGTTGATTTTTTCAAAAGTAGGTAGCTATATAAGAAGTTATATTGGCTTTATTACAACTTGTACTTTCCTAGCTTTTTACTAAAAAAGCTTTTCTTTCTTTCGGTAATGTCTTTTAAGGTTTCGTCTTCGAGAAAACCGGCATCTATTAATTTAGGGACGCCAATGCGTTGCGAACTATAAATACCTGAATGTCCACTAAAAAAATAAGCAGTGAAACAGGCAATTGCAAAAAACAAAACATATTGCCCGCCAAAAAGCTCCACGCCCATAAAGGTACAGGCTAGAGGCGTATTGGTTGCTCCGGCAAAAACAGCTATAAAACCTAATGCGGCAAACAGACTGATGGGCGCATCCATTAAAGTGGCCAAGCTGTTTCCTAATGTTGCGCCAATGTAGAATAAAGGTGTTACCTCACCACCTTTAAAGCCTGTGCCTAAAGTAACGGTGGTGAAAATGGTTTTCCATAACCAGCTAAACATATCAGCACCACCAGCTTTAAAAGCAGAAACAATAGTTACCGCACCTTGATATTCAGCATTGATGCCTAAGCTTAAATAATCGGGTTTACCCACTAAAAACGTTAATAAGATAATAACCACTCCACCAAAAAACGGGATTAACCAACTAGTTTTAAAAATACTGGTAAAAATAGTTTTAATGCGATGTACCAAAGTTGCAAAGAGGTAACTTACTAAGCCAAATGCAATTGAAGCAATAATTATTTTAAAAATTAGCAATATATCCCAATGCAAAAAATCAGATAAAAAGAAGGTGCTACTTTCTACAAAATCTATACGGTAATGGGTGTGACTAAGTCCCCAAGCGGTTACGGTAAAATCTCCGATAATACTGGCAAATAAGCAAGGGATAATAGAATCGTACTTTAATTTACCTAATGCAATTACCTCAATGGCGAAAATTGCTCCAGTTAATGGTGTGCCAAAGACTGCTCCAAAGCCCGCTGCAACACCAGCCATTAATAATGTTTTTACATCAGCTTTTGATAGCTTAAACCATTTGGCTAAAAGTTGCGCAATGCTTCCTCCAATTTGTACTGCTGTGCCCTCTCTACCGGCAGAACCGCCAAATAAATGGGTCATAACGGTGGTAATTAAAACTAATGGCCCCATCTGCGGAGGCACTCCGCCACCAGGTTGATGGATTTCGTCCATAATTAGGTTATTGCCTTTTTCTGATGATTGACCTAAAAACTTGTACATAAAGTGAATGGCAACTCCGGCAAAAGGCAAAAGATAAAGAAGGTAGGTATTAGAAAATCTAAAAAATATGGCGCTAGTTAATAACCACAAAAAAAGTGCTACTATGCTACCAACAGCCAATCCAACGGGAATGCTTAAAGCAATCCATTTAAATATATAACGAAGAATTTGGAGTCTTTCGGAAGGCCCTTCTTGTTTAAAAATTTTCACTTTTATATGCTAAACAATAATATTCTGATTTAGAATTGACCCAACGATTAAACTGTTGCCGAAACCAAATCAAAACCAAATGTATCGTTTTGAAAATAAATAGTAGAAAGCGAGACTTAAAAAATCGGGGTTATAATCCGTTTTTTTAACTTTGCTAAATGAGCATGAATCAGGATGACTTAAATAATTATTTGCTTTCTTTTTGCGACCCCGAACCAGAGTTGTTGAAAAGAATTGATAGAGAAACGCAGTTAGAAGTGTTGATGCCAAGGATGCTTTCTGGTCATTTACAAGGGCGTACATTGAGCATGTTGTCAAAAATAACAGCTCCCAAACGTGTTTTAGAAATTGGCACTTTTACTGGTTATGCTACTTTGTGTTTTGCTGAAGGTTTAGCTGAAGATGGTAAAATAATCACTTTAGATATTAACGAAGAGCTAGAAGAACGTGTAAGAGGTTATTTTGAAGCATCAGATTATCAAGAGAAAATAGATTATAGAATTGGGAACGCTATGGATATTATCCCAACTTTAAATGAAGTTTTTGATATAGTTTTCATTGATGCTGATAAAAAAAATAACGAAAACTATTACCATTTAATTTTTGATAAAGTAAGAAGTGGTGGTTTAATTATAACCGACAATGTTTTATGGAGCGGTAAGGTTTTAACAAAAATTAACGACCTAGACACCTCAAATATTCATACTTTTAACCAAATGGTATTTGCAGACGAGAGAGTGGAAAAACTGATATTACCAATTAGAGACGGTTTATTCATCGTAAGGAAAAAGTAACAGCTTGCAATATTTGCTGGGGAATAAAATTTATGTTTTGATAAAAAAAATCTTTTTAATTTGTTTTCTGTTTCTAAACTTTGGTGCCTTTGCACAAACGGTTACTCAAAATTATGTAGACGAATATAAAGAACCTGCAATCTCATTAATGAATGAGCACCATGTACCTGCAAGTATAATTTTAGGAGTAGCCATCCATGAATCGGCAAGTGGAAGAAGTAAAATTGCTCGATATTTAAACAATCACTTCGGAATTAAAGGGCCAAACAACAGCACAGCAATTAAATCAGCATATCGTGGTTTTGACGAAGTGGAAGATTCTTATCAATACTTTGTTGGCTTATTACAGAGACACTCAAGATTTAAAACTTTATTTGATAAATACACAGAGTACGATTATAAAAACTGGGCTAAAGGGATGCAAAGAGGAGGCTATGCAGCTAGTAGAACTTGGTCTTCGCAAGTAATTGCAATTATAAAAAAGTATAACCTACAACAGTATGATAATCGGCCGGAAGGCTACATTGAACCAGTTGAGCCGGTTGCCCTTTATAAAGTATATAGCGTTAAAAAAGGCGACACTTTGGGCGCAATTGCCAAAAAACACAGAACTACTGTTAAAAAAATAATGGCAAAAAATCACTTGAAAACAACAGTTTTAAGGATTGGTCAAAAATTGAGAATATATAAATGAAAAAACTATTAACCGTAATACTTACCCTAGTTGTTTTGGCTTCATGTACTTCAAAAAAGGGAGTGCAATACCAAAATAAGCAGATTGAAAAAAATGCAAATAAGCAGACTTCTGGAAATTACACCAATTATACTGTTGCAACTTACATTGATCGGTTTAAAGGAATTGCCATTTCCGAGATGAACCGTTATGGGATTCCGGCGAGTATTACCATGGCACAAGCAATTTTAGAATCGGGCATTGGAAAAAGTGACTTGGCAAGATATGCAAATAACCATTTTGGGATAAAATGTACTAGCGATTGGAAAGGGAAAGGTTATTATAAAGATGATGACAAAAAGGATGACTGTTTTAGGGTTTATAAAAATCCGGAAGAAAGCTTTAGAGACCACTCAGAATTTTTAAAGAGAAAGCGTTATGCGTTTTTATTTGAATTAGATAAAAATGACTACGTAGGTTGGGCAAAAGGGCTTAAACAAGCGGGTTATGCTACCAACCCAAAATACCCAGACTTATTGATTAGTTTGGTAGAACGTTATCAACTTAATCAGTTTGATAGAGCTGAAGGTAAGTACGAGAAGATAAGAAGAGAAGACAAGGTTTTATCAGATATTAATAAAAATATCCCTAACGAGGCTACAAAAGACCGAGAGAAGAACGCGACCCCAATTATCGCTGGCGATAATTACGTTATACAAAAAGGGGACACACTTTATAATATTTCTAAACGTTTTGGACTTACTGTTGACGAGTTAAAAGCTTTAAACAACATGGCTGATGATTACATACAAATTGGTCAAAGCTTAAAGGTTAAAAAGTAAATTATTGAAACGGTTAATATTTTCGGTTGTCCTGATTTTTATTGGCTTAAAGGTTTTTTCCCAGCAAGAACCTTTGGCAGGTTTAGTTTTTGATAACGACACCAAACAACGCTTAAGTCGCGTAAGCGTCACTAATCTACGTACAAACCAAACTATTTATAATAACAATAAGGGTGAGTTTTTGATTAATGTGAAGGTTGGTGATTTCTTAATCAGCAAACTCAGCAACTATAAATCAGATACCTTAAAGGTTACCAACCAAACGGCACTGATTATTTATCTTCAGCGCTTAGCCATCCCTTTACCTGAAGTGCTTTTTAAAGATTCTGTTTTACAAGCCAAAGCAAAATACGAAGAAACTAAAAAAGCATTTAACCAAGCGGTTAGGTTAGGGAACAATAAAGATATTTTAAACATCAGCAATGGCACCGTAGGTTTAGGGATTGATGCTATTTGGAGCGCTTTTAGTAGAGAGGGAAAAAATGCTCGTCGTTTAATGGAAATTATGGAACGTGATTACCAAAACAATATGGTAGATCAAATTTTTAATAAAGATTTGGTTACACGGGTTACAGGTTTAAAAGGCGATAATCTTTTGGTATTTATGCTCAACTTTCGCCCGTCTTATAGTTTTGTGATGCAGGCTAATGAATATAATTTAGTGAGTTATATTAAGCAAGCTTATATGCGCTTTAAAATGAGTCCTGATTTGTTAGATTTAAGTTCTTTTAAACCAATAAAAGAGTGATTTATTTCATTCTTGCTTCTAACACAATGTAAGGAGATAAGCCTTTACTCTCAAAAGGAACTATTTTAGTAATAACTTTGCCAACTGTCCAAACCGCTTTTTTAAGAAATCTTACACCTATTGGTTTTTGTTTTTCGTTTTCAAGCCATACTGAAAAACGACCGTAATAATTAACCTTAATATCCTTCAAATTAGCTTTTTCACATATCGCTTTTAACAAGCTAATATCCATGCTAGCTATATTATGCTTATTGTAATTTTCGAAATCAAAACTTTTCTGGAACCAACCGTTAACTGATTTAAAATTAGGGAGCGTTATGAGTAATGTTCCGCCCGGCTTAAGAAACGGTATATGCTTGTTGATAATATCTGAAGTGTCGTTAAAATGTTCAATTAACCCGCAACTTAAAACTAAGTCGTATTGTTTTTCTGGTTGATAATTAAAAAGATCGGCTTCAATAAGTTTTACATCGGTTTCGTTTAAGCCATTTTCTTTTAAGAGAGCACTTACGGATGAGGCATGAATAAAATAATCTAAAAGGGAAGCGTCTAAATTGAAATATTTTTTCAGAAAAACCGCGTAATAGCCAGGGAAACCACCTAGTTCTATTGCAGATTTTACATTTCTATCCTTAATAATTGTTTCTAGTTGATGATGAAAAGTGTGGTTCTGAGGAATCTGTACAATAATATCGGTTTTACTTTCCCAATAATTTTCCCAAAAAGATCTATCTGTTAATAAGTTTGTCATCTGTAATTTAAAAACCTGTAATTTACATAGGATTTTTCAACACCGTAGATTTTTTTTAAGAGTTGTGTTTATTGCTTTAATGCGTTTGTATCAAACTGTAAAATACAGCACACAGGCTGACCGTCAAAATGTATATCTTTGCGCTTTAAATTTCGTTTGTAAAAATAAAATATAACGTATTGAACCTATTAAAAAAACAAGGCTTTTTTAACAGCATCACGCTTTATACGGGTACTGCCTTAGGTTTTTTAAATCTAATTATTTTGTTTCAAAGAGCTTTTACTGCAGAAGAAGTAGGCTTTTTTCTTTTAATGACTTCTGTATGTTTACTCTACACGCAATTTGCAGCCATAGGGTTTAATAGCATTATCACAAGGTATTTTCCCTATTTTAAAACTCAAGATGGTAATCATCAGGGTTTCCCTTCTTATGTTTTTAAAGCAACCAGCATCGGTTTTTTAGTAGTTACGGTGTTTTACATTTTCGGAAAAGAATTTGTAATTTATTTTAAGGAAGGTAATGATGGGTCATCCTATTATTCCCAATATTATTATCTAATTATTCCACTTTCCCTTTTTATCTTTTGGTATAGCCTTGCCGAAACTTTCGCCCGGACTAGTTTTCATAATATTTTACCATCCTTTTTACGTGAAGTTTTACTTAAAGTATTTACAACAATCGGAGTTTGTTTGGTTTATTTTAAGTGGCTGAATTATGAACAGTTTATTTATTGGTATATAATAGCCACCGCCACAATTCTGTTAGTGTTATTGGCTTATCTAAAAAAGCTGGACTTATTAAGGTTTAAGACTATTGAGCTTTCTGTTAAAGAAAAGTCACCAGAAATTTTACGTTATGGCTTTTATTCGATGCTAGCCGGGAGTTCAATCACGATGATTCAGAGTATAGGAACCATTATGATAAAAATTTACACCAACGAAGGAATGGTAGGTTATTATGGTACACTTGCCATGATGGGTGTTGTAATTAGTTTGCCAGCAAGGGCTTTCGGTATCACATCATACCAACTTATTGCAGATGCTTGGAAAACTAACGATTTAAAGAAAATCAATAAGATATACAGCAAAACTTCTTTAGTGCAGTTTATGCTCGGCACCCTGTTTTTAATCGGCCTAGTATCCAATTGGCATAATATTCTAATTCTACTCGCAAAGCCAGAATTTGCAGAATTTTACTATGTTTTTATTGTAGTAGCACTTGGCTTCTTGGTAGATATAACAGGTGGTTTAAATGGAATCATTATCCTTTTCTCTAAAACCTACAAATTCATGATGCCGATATTGCTAACGGCTGTAGTTTTGTGTGCCTTCTTGAACATGATTTTTATCCCCAGATTTGGGATTTTAGGCGCCGCAGTCGCTTATTGCCTAACAACCTTAGCACTCAATTTTACTTATTGGCTTTACTTATTACTGAAATACGGTTTGCAACCTTTTAGTTTTGCATTTGTTAAGTTAATTATGATTGGGGTGATCGTATTTTTTGTAGGAGCTTATATTCCTATTATAGATAATTTCTTTTTTGATGTTTTGTTGAGGTCTGGAGTGGTATCAATAATTTATATTTCTGCTGTGTATATTTTAAATATCTCTCCTGATATTAACGAGGCAATTAATCAAGTTTTCAATAAATTGAAATCTAAATAAATTCATGAAAAATTTAGCTCCAATTGCACTTTTTGTATATAATAGACCACATCATACCCGCCAAACTGTAGAATCTTTAAGGGCGAATGAGCTAGCTTTGGAAAGTGATTTATTTGTTTTTTCTGACGGAGCAAAGTCGGGAAAAGATGAAGAGTCGGTAAGGCAAGTTGCAGATTATATTGCAACGGTTGACGGGTTTAAGTCGGTTACAGTTATTAAGCAAGAGAGAAATTTGGGTCTTGCTAATTCAATTATTAATGGAGTCACTCAGTTAAGCGAAAGTCACGGAAAGTTTATTGTTTTTGAGGATGATTTAATATGTTCAAGTTATACTTTAACATATTTGAATGAGGCCTTGGAAAGGTATAAAAACGAGGAGAAAGTGTTTCATGTATGCTCCTATATGTACCCGATAAAACTTTCTGACAACTTACCTGAAACGTTTTTTTATAGAGCTAGCCATAGTCTTGGCTGGGCAAGCTGGAAAAGGGCTTGGGATAAATTTAATCCAGATGTAGATGACTTGATGTCGCAGTTTGATGAACAAAAAATCAAAGATTTCACATTTGATGGGAAAATGAATTTTTGGAAGCAGATGAATGATTTTAAGAACGGAAAAAATAATTCTTGGGCAATTAGATGGTATGCATCCGTGTTTTTAAACGGTGGAATGGCATTAAATGTAACTCGTTCGCTAATCAATAATATTGGCCATGATGGTTCTGGGGTTCACTCTAATGTTGAAAACACGTATGATATTGAGGTTTATCCAAACCCTATAAAGGAATTCCCCAAGGAAATTGCGGAAAACAATACCATGTACAACTTGGTAAAAACATTTTACGCCAACAGAAAAGGAAGTTGGTTTGACAGAGGAGTTAGGTTTCTTCGCAAAAAACTGGCTTGATTTTACTCATATAAATCATTTTTAAAATGAAGGATTGCATTTCGAAACTATACTCTATTGCTAATAAACCAGAACGGTTGATTATCGGGCTAATGTCTGGTACTTCTTTGGACGGTTTGGACATTGCATTATGCAAATTAAAAAATAGTGGTTTAGCAACCGAAGCTGAAATTGTTGATTTTGAAACCGCTCCTTATAGCGCATCTTTTAAAAATGAAATCAAAGAAATTTGTTTTAAGCAAAACGTTGATTTAGAAAAACTCTGTTTGCTAAATGCAGAAATAGGACGACTGCATGGAGAGTTGATTAAACAATTTTTGAAAGCAAGGGACATCAAGCCGGAAAGCATTGATTTAATCGCTAGCCACGGACAAACTGTCTTCCACTCACCAAAAAGATTAAGGACACCGGATGATTACGGTAATGCCACTTTACAAATTGGCGATGCAGACCAAATTGCAACTATCACAGGGATAATTACCCTTTCAGATTTCCGACAAAAAAGTATCGCTTCCGGTAAAGAGGGTGCGCCTTTAGCAATCTACGGAGATTATCTGCTGTTTAAGTCTGAAACGGAAAACCGGGTTTTATTAAATATTGGGGGTATTTCAAACTTTACTTTATTAAAATCGAATGAGGCATTTGAAAGTATTTTAAGTACCGATACTGGCCCAGGAAACACCTTGATGGATCAATATGTTAGTGCAAATTTTGAAAACCAGCATTATGATAAAAATGCAGAAATCGCTTTAGAAGGTAAGGTTGATGAAACTCTTTTGAAGGCTTTGCTAAATCATCCGTTTTTTGAGAATGAGCTACCTAAAACCACCGGTCCAGAGCTTTTTAACTTAACGTATTTAAACAATGCTTTGCAAAACTCTGGAACTGTGAAGCTCCCGCATCAGGATGTTTTGGCAACCTTAAATAGGTTTACAGCTTGTGGAATAGCCATTGCAATTGAAAAAGTAAATCACACAGAAAATGCAGTGGTCTATTTAAGTGGTGGCGGAGCGCATAACCCTTTACTGTTGCAAAATTTAAAAGACTTATTGCCGACTCTTGCATTCAAAAATTTAAAAGATTTGGGTATAAATCCCGATGCAAAAGAGGCTTTGCTTTTTGCAGTTTTAGCTAACGAAACTATTGCAGGAGATCAGGGTGTTTTTGGCACTGAAGCATTGAGTATGGGCAAAATAAGTCTGTCTATATAAGTTAACCTTGTTTGAAAGTTGATCTTTTCTATGTTCTTAGAAAAGATTTGTATTGTTTAAATACACTTCACCCTGTTCTTAATAGAGGGCTTCTTACTTTAAATTTCCTGTTATTAATTTTGACTTAGATAGACATAGTAATCATAGTTTTATGGTTTATTTTATTTAGATAACAGATTGTTGCGCTAAGTGAGTTTTTCTTAAGACCGATATTTCACTATAAGAAAATTAATTTTAGTTAATAAATGGTGTTTTTTATAAATATTATTTCACTATCAAATATTATTTTTCAAATTATATTTGATATGCAATTGTATAGCGTCCTAAATTCTAGAAATTATATTAAAAATCTTCTTTAGTGCAGCCTTACGAGCAGTTTGAAAATAGTTAAATAGAAAGATAATGAATTATTGTAATAATTAATCTTCCGTATAAGGAGGTGTTGTGTTTCTAACTGTTATAATTTATTGATTTTTAATTTAAATTTTATAGTCAGTTTTTTCTAATGGAAAGCACTTTTTTAAGTTAATTCATGAATAAAAAGATATTTGTTGCAAATATCTGCAAAAAATAAGAATCTATAAAATAGATAAAATAATTGACTTTATTTAAATAAATGGTAAAATAAAAGTTATTTTTTTGTAAATTTTGATAAAAAAAGATAGATAATTTGAATTTCAGATATTGTTAATTGAGGGTTAAAGTTTTTTTATTAGAAATAATTTGCGTTTATGTGCAATTTGTTCAATCTTTATGAGGGGATTATTTGAAATATATCTATATCAAGTGTCTCTAATTATTCACTAAATAAAAAAATATGAAAAAAAACTTACTCATGTTATTTTTCTGTTCAATTTTTGTTTTTGTGCAAGCTTTTGCACAAGAAAGAACAGTGACTGGAAAAGTAACTTCAGCAGATGATGGAATGCCTCTTCCGGGTGTTTCGGTAAAAGTTAAAAATTCTTCTGTAGGTCTACAGACCGATTTGAATGGTACTTATGCTATTAAGGTTAAAACAGGAGATGTCTTGGTTTTTTCTTTTTTAGGAATGCTTAACCAGTCGATTACTGTCGGGACAGCAAATACTATTAATGTAAAACTAAGTCCAGACACGAAGTCTCTTAATGAAGTAGTTGTTACGGCCTACGGGATCGATCGTGATAAAAAGAGTTTAGGTTACTCTACACCTGTAGTTGCGGGAGATGAGGTTTCTGAAACGCAACGAAATGACTTTTTTGGTGGTTTACAGGGAAGAGTTCCTGGATTATCAATTAACAGCACCAGTGGAAACCCTGGTGGCTCTGCACAGATTGTTTTAAGAGGCTTTGTTTCTATGAGCGGAGATAATAACGCCTTAATCGTGGTTGATGGTGTACCGATAGATAACAGTATTTTAAGTCAGGGGGAATTAATTACTGGAGGATCCAATAGGGATCAAGATTACTCAAATAGAGGAATGGATATCAACCCGGCAGATATAGAAACATATACCATAATGAAAGGACCGGAAGCTACCGCTTTATTTGGTAACGCGGGTGCCAGTGGTGCAATTTTAATTACCACTAAAAAGGGAAAAGCAGGAAGAGGAGCTATCAATTACAATAGTAACTACAGGATAGAAAAACTATATCAATTTCCAGAAAGACAATTAGCATATAACTCTGGGAGCGGTGGAGTTTATGATGGGGCAACATCAAATTTTCATGGTCCTGCATTTGTAGAAGGGACAGAGTTATTTGATAATATTGGTGAATTTTTTGAGACTGGTTTTTCACAAAAGCACAATCTTTCTTTTGAAGGTGGGTCAGATAAATTCACTTACAGATGGTCGAATGAATATACGGACACCAAAGGAACTATACCAACCACAAGGTATCAAAGGCTATCATCTAAATTAACAGGCGTAGGAACCATTTCTCCTTTATTAAAATTAACCACTAGTTTTAACTATATCTTTTCTGATAATGATAAGGCAAATAAAGGAGAAAACGGATCTTTAATTCAGTTGATGCGTTACAGTCCAGCGTTTGATATCAAGGATTACGAAGATGCTAGTGGTAACAGGGTGCTTCACCTAGCAAGTATATACGGGGAATATGATAACCCGCTTTGGGATGTTTATAAGAACATTAATAATGATCAAACAAATAGGGTTTTAGCAAATACAAACCTTGAGTTTAAACCAGCAAAATGGTTAAAAATTAACGGAATTATTGGTGCCGATATTGCGAATACAAATGGGATAAGGGTGCAGCATGCACAGTCCTATAAAGGATCGGGTAGCTCAAGCAATCCAACTGGAGGTCGTATTGAAACCTATGGTCGTCTTACTAGATTCTTTAGCGGCTCATTAACTGCTACAGCAAGACATTCATTTGGGGATTTCAACAATACTTATGTAGTTGGAACAACATTTAATGACTATAACTCAGAAACCAATTCTATTGTTGGGACTCAGATGTTTGATCCTAATTTCTATACTATTAACAATACATTACCTACTACTCAGTTGGGAAAAAATTACATTAACAGACGTAGAAATGTTGGCGTTTTTGGTCAGGCAATTTTAGGCTATAAAAGCTTGCTTTATTTAACCTTATCTGCAAGAGTTGATGGCGCTTCAAGATTAATGCCTAATAATCCTTATTTTGCCTACCCTTCAGCAAGTTTAGCGTTTAATTTCACAGACTTAAATCCAGTGAAAGATGCCTTACCATGGTTAGATGAAGGTAAACTTCGTATTTCTTATGCTTTAACCGGAAAAGAACCTTGGCAGGTATACTCTACAGGAAGTAATTATGTGGGACAATCTACTACGGGCGGAGGCTTCTCTTATTCATATTTAGGAGGTAACCCAGAGATAGGGCCAGAAGTATCAGAGAATTTTGAAACAGGTGTTGAACTTAGTTTTCTCAAACGTAGGTTGAGCGTAGATTTCAACTACTACAATTTAATAAGTAGAGATCAGATTACCAATGTTAGATTAAGTTATGGTTCTGGGTTTGCACTTAAATTATTTAACGCAGGTACTGTTAGGAATAGAGGTGTCGAAATTGCACTTAACGGAAAAATTATCCAAAAGAAAAACTTTGATTGGAGCAGTACTTTAAATTATACGCAAAATAAGGGTAAAGTAATTACTATAGGTGAAGATTTACCCGAGCTTTATGAATCAGATACTTGGCTTTTTACAGGATTAAGAAGTGGGATGTATCCCGGCTTTAGTACAGGTACAATTAGTGGTACCATGTTCGATAGAAATGAGAATGGTGATATCTTAATCAGTCCTACAAGTGGTCTTCCAACAACAGCGTCAGATTCACAGTATGGTCCCATTGGAGATAGACTTCCTAAATTCACTTTAGGCTTTGTAAATAGACTGAGTTATAAAAACTGGAACTTATCTTTCCTTTGGGATTTGAGATATGGTGGAGATGTTTTTAATGGAACAGAATATACACTGTACACAAAAGGAATTAGTTTAAAAACTCTGGATAGAGAAACAGCAAGGGTAATTACAGGTGTTTTAAAGGATGGTTTAGAGAATACGGATAATCCTACAATCAATAACATTGCTGTTACTCCTTACTATACTTCTAGCTATTACACCACCAACGTTTCGCCAGAAATGTTTGTAGAAAAAGACATTAAAACCTTAAGATTAAGAGATATTACCATTGGGTATGATTTCCCAAAGAATACCTTACTAAAAGTTAAATTTATACAATCACTGGGTATATATGTTACCGCTACAGATGCAGTTTTAATTAGTAATTATTCTGGTCTTGACCCAGAAAGCAACTCTAATACTCCAGGTACTGGTGGTATCGGTGGGTTTGGTATTGATTATGGAAACATGGGAAAACCAATTGGAGTCAATTTTGGTTTAAGAATTAAACTTTAAGCAATAACAATATGAAGAAATTATATAAACTATCCATTTTAGCATTATTCGTTATAAGTGCTACCGGATGTAAAAAATATTTAGACATTAACTATAACCCTTCTGTTCCACAAGTGGCTTCTGCAGAACTGTTATTGTCACCAATACAGTTTCAGATGACTAATGGTACATCGCAAGACAATAGGTTTATTTGGAAAGTTACACAAGATCAGGTAGGGATTTCTACCTCGTATAATTATTTGATTTGGGAGCAACATGGCTATCCGGCCTCCAGTGATTTAGGCGGTGTGATTTGGAGAATGACCTATCTTGATTTAGGGTTAAATCTTGAAAACCTGATCAATGACGCTGTCGAAAATCAAAAATACGAATATGCAGGTATTGGTTATGCAATTAAGGCTTGGGCTTTTCAGCAATGTACAGATTTACATGGTCCAATAATTCTTGACGAAGCATTCGATGCAACAAAACTAAGTTTTAACTATCAGGATCAACCAGAAGTTTATGCAAAGGTAAGGGAGTGGGGTAACCTGTCTCTTAAATACCTTAACATGACTAGCCCGAAGGATTATTCAGGAACTTTAGCTGGCGCATCTGGTGATCAGATATATAAAGGGGATAAAGAAAAGTGGAAGAAATTTGTTTATGGTTTATTTGCACAGCAATATAGCCACTTAATAAATAAGCCAGAGTTTGCTAGTCAATATGCAGATAGTGTGGTTAAATATGTCGACCTCTCTTTCGCAAATGAATCAGAATCAGCAACAGTGAATTTTGGTGGTGCGGGTTCTGATGATACAAATCCAATGGGACCCAATCTTGGGTATTTAAACCTTACCTACTATGGCTACCCAACCACTCAGATATTGAGTTACCTTACAGGTGGCATGAGGGGGGTGCCAGATGCAGATCCAACCACAGTGAACTCTGTAGATCCAAGATTGGAAAGAATGATTGCTGCTAGTAATGAGATCACGCTTTTGGGTGAGCCAATTTATAGAGGAGCAATTCCTACGCTTGGGGGAGACGCACCTGTGCCTAAAGTTTATGGAGGTATTCCTTCGGGAGCTAACGCTTTTAATGGAAGATTTATCTTTGCGGATGCTGCAAGATACCCTCTCATGACTTATTCTCAATTGCAATTTGCTAAAGCAGAAGCGCAATTTATTAAAGGTTCAAGTACTGAAGCTTATACTTCATATGTGAATGGAATTAAAGGACATATGGACTTCTGTAACATATACGGTAGAGAATACCCATCTCCAGAACCTTTAATTACAACGACAGAAATTAATGCTTACTTAGCTTCAAGCGAAGTAGCTCAGTCTTCTGCTGATTTAACAATTGCAGATATTATGGGGCAAAAATATATCTCGCAATGGGGTTGGGCCGGTTTAGAGCAATGGTCTGATATCAGGAAATATCACTATGATCCATTGGTTTACAAAAATTATTATCAATTAGGTCTTGGAGAATTATTCCAAGCCAATGAAGGTAAGTATGCTTACCGTTTTAGACCAAGGTATAATTCTGAATATATTTGGAATTCAGCTACTTTAGAGAAGTTCGGTGGTCTAGAGGCGGACTATATGACTAAAGAAACATGGTTTAGTCAACCGTAAATTATTAATTATAAGATAAATAGCATTATGAAAATACTTTCAACTTTATCGATATTAATACTCAGTGTTGTATTTATCGGTTGCCAAAAAAATGTGATTGATTATGGAGAAATTCAGAAAGTTTCTAGTGGTCAAGCACTCTTGAAATTTAATTATGTATCTCAATATAAGGACAATCGTAAGATTGTATTGAAGATCAATGATAAAAGAGTGAGTTATGCAATTACAGCTCGTACACCTTTCCCTGGTGGAGGATACAATACGGGTGGAGGCTCTTCCCCTGATTTCCTTCCTGTTAATCCTGGGAATGTAAAAATAACTGTTACCCAGCCATTTAGTATTGATACAGGATTAGATTCTTTGGTTCATTACACAACCAATGTTCAATTGCTAGCAGGGAAAAACTATGTTTTACATATTACAGACACGGCGGCAAATACACAATCTGTATTAACGGAAGAAGATTTTATCAAAGCAGATAGTGGTTTTGTGAAACACAGATTTATTCATTTAATGCCAGATGTGCCCGCAGTTGATTTATATTATGGTTCATCTACGCTTTCAAATAATACATTAGATACTTTAATAGCAGGTAATGTTGCTTACTTAGAAATGACTCCGCAAATAATACTTGAGCAAGGTTTATTTAAAAGATGGAAAGTGAGACCAGCAGGGGCAGCGGTTACTTCAGCAACTGTTATTGCAAACTATTATACTTCAAGTGCTTTTAGAAATCAGCGGGTATTTAATATTTTTACCAGTGGATATAATAGTCATAACATATCAACTGATACCCGGAGACCCTATGTGTCTTTCTTACTTGTAAGATAGTTGTATTTTTTAATAATTTTGAAAACGGCTCGTTATTAAACGAGCCGTTTTTGTTTAGTCAAACCTTTAAGGAAGCTTTGTTCTCCGAAGTGGTCAGTTCATTAATTAAATCCCCGAAGGGAATTTTCTTTATATAAGACTTTTTATACTGTATATTTTCTATTTTTGAAATATCATAAAAACTAAATAAATATTTGTGGGCAAACCAAAGGTGTTAATTACGGGGGCAAGCAAAGGTTTAGGCTTGGCAATGGCGAAAAAACTAAACGATGACTATTGTTTAATTTTACACGCTTCAAAAGCAGAAAATATAAAAGAGCTAACAGAAGGTAACTTTATTTTAGCCGCCGACTTATCAAACCCCGAAGAACTAAAGGAGTTTTGCAAACAACTAAAAAAACAACATGGCGATGATTTATACGCTGTTATAAACAATGCAGGCCTCTCTTTAGATAAGCCACTAACTTTTCAGCCAGAAAAAGATATTGACACTATGATGGCGATTAATTTAAAAGCACCCATCATCATTTCAAAAACTGTAGCTAAAATATTCGGGTTAAAGGGTAAAGGCGTAATCATCAACGTAAGTTCATGCGTTGCCGAAACCGGAAATGCTTTTCAGTCAGTTTATGCAGCCACTAAAGCAGGTCTAATCGCTTTTTCAAAATCCTTGGCAAAAGAGGTTGGTGTACTGTATGATAATCATCAAATACGAGTTTTAAGTATTTCTCCGGGTTTTATCCAAACTCCAATGACTGATGCTATCCCGGAAACGGAAAAAGAAAAATACCTAAAAATGATACCTGCTCAAAGATTTGGCAATGCCGATGAAATTGCAGAAACGGTCGCTTTTTTAATTTCAGACAAAGCTTCTTACATCAACGGAAGTAATATTGCTATTAATGGAGGGCTTTTTTAATGGACAATTTAGTAGGCACTCCCACAGAAGATATGCTTTTACATGGTCCATCAAAACGTTTGTTGGATAACTACCATTGGCATGAACCTAAAATAGGTATTGTTGCCAGTTATACGCCCACCACCTTTGATGTAAATGATCATTTTGGGGTTTTTAGAGGCGTTGATCAGATAGAAGCTTTTGCCCAAGCAACCATTGTTTCATGTGCCACTTTTTTAGAGTGTCAGAAACAAAATTGTAAGCCAACGGATTTAAAAGATAAATTTGTGCCTGCTTTTATTAGTGTTGGAAATGTGTATTTTCATAACTACGTAGCAGAAGGCGAGACGTTCATCAGTTTAGGGAAAATAAAATTTTATAAGTTTAGGCAAATGGTTGCCGATGGACGGATTTATAAAGTAGCAAAAGGTGTTGATTTGGATGCCTATTTTAACGATTTTAACGAAACAAAATTAGATAATTACCAATTAAGCGAAGATTTCACCTTAGTAGCAGAGTTTTTTGATATTACTGGTAGAGCTTTAAAAAAGGAAATGTTTACACAATAAAATAACATGGAAAGACAAGAAATCATTGACGGATTAGTAGAGATATTGAGAACCGTACGTACAATAGATCAAGAAAAACTGAACAACGTAACTGAAGAAACTGATTTTTTAGCCGATTTAAATACGCCATCTACAGAATTAATCAACATTGCTGCTAAAGCGGAGCAAAAGTTTGATGTTGAGTTTGAAGATGATGATATTGATGATTTAGGTTCAACAGTTAAAGATATTGTTGACTTAATTTTACGTACCAAAGAAAGAGGGTAATTATGGATATAGGGGGTAGAAAAGTTGCTGTTGTGGGTATGGGTGGAGCTTTTCCGACCTGTGCTAACTTAGAAGATTTTTCTGAGAAACTTTTTTCTAATCAAAGTTTAATCAGAGAGTGGGACACAGCGGTTGAGCAAGGAAAGAAAATTCGTTCTACAGTTTCTGGTTTCATTACAGAAGCCGAAATGAATTTAGAAGCGATTTATAATCCCATTGCTCCTTCCTATCCAGAGGTTTATGTTGATTTATTGAACCGTATTCCAAATATTAACCAAGCTACCGCCGATATGGGCAGTATTTGGGCAATGCTTGGTTCTCTTGATGCCATTAAAATGTCTGGCTGGAATGATGTCGAAACTCAATCTGAAGGAACAGCTGTTGTAGTTGGTTCTGGCGGTGGAGGCCACGTAATTCAAAGACACGCTTGGCATAATTTTTTTGAATTAGGAAAAAAAACCAGATTAGCCGGTTCTCATACGGTTGACAGAGCAATGGTTTACCGCGATGCTGCAAATGTTTCTTGTTTAATAAAAAACCGTGGTGTTTGCGAATCAATTGGTTCTGCCTGTGCAACAGGTTTAGGAAATATTGGTTATGCGTATCGCTTAATTAAATTTGGTTTACAAGATAGAGCAGTAGCAGGTGGCGTTGAAGGAACTTCGTTAGAAACATTCATCGGCTTTGATGCTATGCAAATTTTAAGTCGTGGTTTTACTCCAGCACAAAGTTCTCGTCCGTTTGATAAAGATAGGAATGGCTTTGTTTGTTCTTTTGGAGCAGGCATTGTTTGTTTAGAAGAGTACGAAATGGCGAAAGCCCGTGGTGCTAATATTTTAGCAGTAATTGATAGCTATTTCAATAACTCTGATGGCGATGGCGATATGTTTTATCCTTCATTTGCTGGTCAAAAAAGATTATGGAAAGGCTTGATGGCTGATGCAGGTAAAAAACCAGATGTAGTTAAAGTTCACGGAACATCCACTCCAGTTGGCGATGCTATCGAGTTATTAAGTGTGGTAGATGTTTTAGGGGATAAAGACTATCATATCTCTGCACCAAAGTCTCAGTTTGGGCACATGTTAGGTGCGGCCGGCGCAGTTGAGTTTATTGCAGCCGTTTTAATGTTACAAAAACAAGAAGTTTTACCTTGTTTAAATTCTGATAATTTAAATGAAGATGTAGAAACTTTCCAAACTAAAGATACATGGGAGGGTTCAAAATCTCCTTTGTCTACTTACCGCGACTTGCTTCCTCAGCAAACCTTAAAAAAAGAAATTAATAGCATTACTTGCTTAAATTACGGTTTTGGAGGTACAAATAGTGCTATGTCCATATCAAAAGATAATTCATGATCAACAATCAAGATAAAGTTGCGGTAGTTTTTGGAGTTCGGAACGATAGTTCTATCGGCTTTCAAGTCGCTTTAAAATTACACCAATCTGGCTGCAGAGTAGTTTTAAATTACGTTGCCGATACCAAAGACGAGGTTTTGTATTTGATGGAGCAGAACGGAATGGATAGCACTTTAGCGGCTGATGTTGATGTAAGAGATGAAGAAGCTATTAGCAGTTTTTTAACAGCTATTCATCAGAAACTAGGTGCTATAGATTACATTTTACATGGTGTTGCTTTTGGTAGCCAAAATGTAATGTGTTACACCTTACCTGGAAGTAATGAACCAGCACCTTCATATATTGATATTCCCTTTGAGGAGTTGATGGATTCTTTCAATATCAGTGCTTATTCTTTATTAAGGATTTGTCGAGTTGCAGAACCTTTGTTGGCAAAGAACGCTTCCGTTTTAACGCTAACTTATAATGCTTCACAAAGAGTTTTTCCGGGTTATGCGGGAATGTCTTTAAACAAAGCGGCTTTAGAAAATATCATGCTTTATTTGGCCAATTACTTCAGGAAAACTGGCGTAAGGGTTAATGCAATATCTGCCGGTTTGGTAATGACTACTTCTGCCGGAGGGATAAACGGCGTACGTAAATTACGTAAATTGGGAAAAGTAACTGCGCCACTCGGCAATATTGATGCTTCGGATGTTGCAGATGCTTCATTATACTACTTCTCTGATTTATCAAAAAAAGTAACCGGAAACATTCATTTTGTTGATGGTGGTTTTAATATCATGGGCGTACCAGCTGAGGAAATTTAAATGGAAAATTTGGTTGACGAACTAAATCCCGACCAAGAATTTGCCGTTGGCAACGATGTTGTTTTCTTGTCTATTTTTCAGCAATCGTTTAATCCCTTATTCCAGAAGAAAGTTTATACTGAGCAAGAAATTGCTTACTGCGAGCAATTTGAAGAGCCAGTATTAAGATATGCCTCTACCTGGGCAGCTAAAGAGGCGGTTTATAAAGCTGTAAAGCAAATCTATCCAAAACCCATTTCTTTCAGAAAAATAGAAATCATCCGATCAAAAATAGGTGGAAAACCAACGGCTTTATTGCCAGAGTTTTACCATAATTTAGCTATTAGCCTAAGTATAAGCCATGATGGGGACTACGTTTGGGCAGTTGCAATTGTTAAAGTTTAAAAGAATTTTTATATAAAAATGACTAACCATTATTTTGAAAACAAGCTAGTAAAAATGCATTATTACCAATTTGGTAATGGTAAAAAGGCAATGCTTTGTTTTCATGGTTATGGAATGCATGGTAAACAGTTTAGGCATTTAGAAGAACTTTTTGGCAATGAATATACTTTCTATGGCTTCGATTTGTTCTTCCATAAAGAAACAAAACTGCAAGATGAAAGTATTGAAAATGTTAAAAATGGAATCAGCAAAGAAGGTTTAGCAGAGTTTTTTTTAGACTTTTGCCAAAGTAAAAACATTGTTAAATTTTCTGTGCTTGCCTATTCAATGGGAAGTTTTTATGCCTGTACTTTGGCAGAGGAAGTACCAGAAAGGATAAATGAGTTTATAATTGCGGCACCTGCAAGTTTAAAGCCGGGTAGGATTATTACTTTTTTAAGTAATAATAGTTTTGGGAATAGAGTGCTAGAGCGCTTGGCTTTAAGTAATAATGGGATGACTAATTCCCTCGCGTTTTTAAAAAGGATTAACGTAATTGATCAAAAAGCGCATGAAATTTTGTTTAGAGAAATTGCTACGCCTGAGTTACGGTTCGCTTTTTTTGCCTGTGCTACTTATCTGCGGTTTTTAAAGTTAGATGCTGAAAAATTTGTTGAGCAATTAAATAAGCATCAGATAAAAAGTATTTTTATTTTTGGTGAGCGTGATAGGAGTTATCCTGCTAAAATAGGGCAAACCATCATCCCAAAAATTAAGCTTGCTAAACAATTGGTAATTGATGAAAATCATGATATGGTAAATAAGAACTTTGCAAAGCAACTCTCAATTTCAATAAATGATTATTAAGCCAAAAAATATTCCAGCTCCTTTGTTTAAAATTGGTTTTTATTTAATCAGTTGGTGGGTTGGTAGGCGTTTTAATAAATTAATTATCAATAAAATTGATTTTAAAGCCGATACCTCTTATTTATTGCTCTGCAATCATTTTAGCTTTTTAGATGGGTTTTTAGCAGCTTACTTAGTCCGACACAGTATACACAAGGAACGTGGCATAAAGGGGCTTAATTTTATGTCTGTTAAAAAGCAGATGCAGATGAACCCTTGGTTAAAGTATACAGGTTCTTTCTCTGTTTCTCCAGGGAAAATAAGTGTAGGTGAAAGTGTGGCTTATGCTGCTGAAAAACTAAGTACACCGGGTAATGTTTTGGTGTTATATCCTCAAGGAAACTTGGAGTCGTCTCATGTACGCGATATCGTTATGAAAGACGGAATTAATGCCATTATCCCGCAAATAAAAGGAAATTGCCAAATAATTTGGAGCAGTAATTTGATAGAGTACTTTGAAAGTTTAAAGCCTTCAGTTTATTTTGATATGCTAGATTGTGGTACCAACAAAAATTTTGATTTTGAAACGGTCAGTAAAAAAATCAATAGCTTTCACAAAGAGGCAATCCAAAAACAGATTAGATTTACAAAGGAAAAAATCTAAGACTTACGATTTTTGAAAATCGTAAGTCTGTTAAAATAGATTTAAGCTTCCACAGGTTTTTCTCGCTTACTACCGTCGTATAACTCATACTCTAGTAATCTACAATCTAACTTTCCGTTATAAAATTCAATTCTTTTGGAAGCTCTTAAACCAATTTTCTTTGCTAAATCGGGGTTGCCAGTAAAAATGTAGCCATTATAACCTTTGCAACTTTGCTTCATAAAGTCGCCCATACGTTTGTAAGTGCCTTCTAATTTTGAATGTACACCCAAACGTTCTCCATATTCTGGATTAAACATAATTACACCTTTTCCTTCCGGCATTTCAGTGTCGGCAAAATCACAAGAGTAAAACTCAATTAATTGGTCCACACCTGCAGTTTGTGCATTCTTCACAGAAATATCCACCGCATCATCAGAAATATCGGTAGCGATAATTCTAAAATCGATTTTCTTAACTACTTGGTCTTTCAATATTTTGCGTTCGGCAAAAAACACTTCTTCATCATAACCTAAAATATGCATAAAACCATAGTTCATGCGTAATAAACCAGGTGTTCTTTTAGTTGCAATCAAGGCGGCTTCTATAGCTAAAGTTCCAGAGCCACACATTGGGTTTACAAAATTTGATTGTTGATCCCAGCCTGTTGCAAAAATAGTTCCTGATGCTAAAGCTTCTAACATAGGCGCTCTTCCTGGAATTTTGCGGTAGCTGTGTTTAGCTAACGTTTCGCCAGAGCTGTCAATAAAGATTTCGGCTTTCTCATTTTTCCAATATAAATGAATTACAGCTTTTGAATAATCAGACCCAGAATCCGGACGAATCTTGTGTTTTTCCTTAATTCTATCCACAATTGCATCCTTAACTCTAAGGTTTGCAAACAGCGGAGTCGTGATTGTAGGGTTATCCACATTTGAAGTCACAGAAAAATATCCACTAAAATCAATCAGTTTTTCCCATTCTAATTGCACCAATTTTTGGTGTAATTCGTCATGGTTTTCGGCATCGAATTCGTGTAAACGATAAAGTACCTGGCTAGCGCATCGTAGGTTGAGGTTCAGCTTGATACAATCATTTAAGCTAGCTTTTAACTCTAGTCCGGTTTGAAAAACTCGGGTAGGTGTAAAGCCTAAATCTAGCACCTCTTTTTCAAGGTAAATTGCTAGTCTTTTATTGCAGGTGATGATCACCTTTGAGGGAGTGTTGAAAACTTGATTCATATAGGAGCGCAATTTACTGAAATAAATTTTAGAGATTTGGAACAGATTCAAACGATTTAATTTATGGATATCAAAGGAAAAGTTCATTTCGTATCTGACGTGATAAACGTTACAGAAACTTTTAGAAAAAGAGAGTTAGTGGTAGAATTTGCGGAAAACCCACAATATCCTGAATTTGTGAAATTTGAAGCAATCCAAGACCGCGTTTCTTTAATGGACGACGTTAAAGTTGGTCAGGATGTGGAAGTTTTCTTCAACTTAAAAGGAAGAGAGTGGACCAACAAAAGTGGAGAAAAACAATATTTCAACACTTTGCAACTTTGGAAGGTAACACCATTAGGTGCAGCTGAGGCAGCAAGCCCAGGTACACCAGCTTATGCTCCGCCAGTTGATATTTCAGCTTCTGCGGACGAAGGCGACGATCTTCCGTTTTAAACAGCCTATTTTCTAATTACAATGCGATAAAAAAGCGGCTTCAACATCCCACGTTGACCGCTTTTTTTTATGGACTTTATTTTTGTCTTAAAAATTTGAGCCACAAAGTTTTACGTATACATTAAAATACCGTTTACTTTTTCTTAATTTGAACTATCTAAACTTTATTTTTAACATATGATGCCTGTAAAAACCTATGGAAGTGCTGTTTATGGAGTGGAGGCAATTAGTATAACGGTTGAGGTTAATATTACTTCAGGCAGTAAATATTTTATTGTTGGCTTGCCAGATAACGCCGTTAAAGAAAGTATGCTACGGATTGAAAGTGCTGTAACATCTAGCGGATGCCGTATGCCCCGACAAAAAATTGTGGTAAACATGGCTCCGGCAGATATCAGAAAAGAAGGTTCTGCTTACGATTTAACCATAGCTACGGGGATCTTGGCAGCATCAAACCAAATTCCTGTCGAAGAAATTGGACACTACTTAATTATGGGTGAACTATCCTTAGATGGGGAAGTAAAACCAATTAAGGGAGCTTTACCTATCGCTATCCAAGCTAAAAAAGAAAAGTTTAAAGGTTTTATACTACCAAAACAAAATGCCAGAGAAGCGGCTATTGTTAGCGATATAGAAGTTTACGGTATTAGCCATATCAGTGAAGTAGTTGCATTTTTTGCAAAAGGTATTAAGCCAGAACTTACGGTAGTTGATACTAGAGATGAGTTTTACCATGCAATTAGTAATTACGATGCCGATTTTGCCGATGTAAAAGGGCAAGAAAATATCAAACGTTCTTTAGAAATTGCTGCAGCCGGAGGGCACAACGCTATTTTAATTGGTCCTCCAGGAGCAGGAAAAACCATGTTGGCCAAACGTTTACCTACTATAATGCCTCCGTTAAATTTATACGAAGCTTTAGAAACTACAAAAATACATTCGGTAGCCGGTAAGCTATCCGCTTCTGATTCTTTGATTACCAAAAGACCGTTCAGGTCTCCGCATCATACAGTTTCTGATGTTGCACTTGTTGGTGGAGGTGGAAACCCGCAACCCGGTGAAATTTCTTTAGCACATAACGGTGTTTTGTTTTTAGATGAATTGCCCGAATTTAAACGTTCTGTTTTAGAAGTGATGCGCCAGCCGTTAGAAGAACGCAGAGTAACCATTGCTAGAGCTAGAATGTCGGTGGATTACCCGGCGAGCTTTATGCTGATTGCTGCCATGAACCCTTGTCCTTGTGGCTATTACAACCATCCCGAAAAGGAATGTGTATGCGGTCCTGGTGTGGTGCAAAAGTATTTGAGTAAAGTAAGTGGCCCATTATTAGACCGGATTGATTTACATGTGGAAGTGACTCCTGTAAATTTCGATGAGCTATCTTCCGAAAGGAAAACAGAAAGAAGTGAGGTTATCCGCGAACGCGTAATTGCTGCCCGTTTAATGCAAGAAAACCGCTTTGAGGAACATGAGAATATTTACTGCAATGCTCAAATGAGTCCGCAGATGGTGAGGGTAATCTGTAAAATTAATGATGCGGGGCAAATGTTGTTGAAAAAAGCAATGGAGAAACTAGGTTTATCTGCTCGGGCTTATGACCGGATTTTAAAAGTTGCCCGTACCATTGCAGATCTGGCGCAAAGTGATGAAATAGGGTTAGAGCATTTGGCAGAAGCTATTCACTTTAGAAGCCTAGACAGAGAGAACTGGGCAGGTTAAAACTTTTTTGTAATCATGTACGTTAATAGAGTTGGAACATTTAGGTTCATTAGGTATTATCAATTACAATTATGAAAAAGTATATAAATTTATTAAGCCTTAGCTTGTTTGCCATTATTATATCGGCTTGCAACAGCAACGGACAATCAAATAGTAGTAAAACACAAGAGCATCAAAGTGATAAAAAAACGGACTTAAAACCGCCAAAAGGTAAAGCTGTTGCTGCTTTTGCAGAAGGTTGTTTTTGGTGTAGTGAGCATATTTTTGAAGCAGTTGTAGGTGTAGAGGATGTGATTTCTGGTTATGCCGGCGGAACAACGCTTAACCCCACTTATGATTTAGTGAACACAGAAACCACAGGCCATGCGGAAACTGTTTTGGTTTATTACAATCCAAAAGTTGTTACTTATGATGAATTGGTGAAAGTGTTTTTTGCATCGCATGACCCAACCACGAAAGATCAGCAAGGTCCGGATAGAGGAAGTTCTTACCGCTCAATTCTTTTTTACCAAACGCCAGCCGAAAAGGAAATTGCAATGAATGAGATTAAAAAGATTAGTGCTTCAGACCGGTTTGCGAAACCCTTGGTTACCGAGTTGAGACACTTAGATGCATTTTATGAAGCTGAAGATTACCATCAAGACTATATTAATGGTGGCAAAGGTAAGTTTAACCCTTATGTCAAAAATGTTTCTATCCCTAGATATGAGAAGTTTAAGAGTGATTATAAAGGGAAACTAAAAAAAGGTTCTTAGTAACAGATTTCAATCTGATTTAGAAGGCATAGCTTAAGAAGTTGTGCCTTTTCTAGTTTATATGCGATAAATGAAATTGTTTCGGTTAATGTCTTAACATAACAAGCTGTAATATTTACAATGCAGCTTTCACTAAATAAGGCAAAATTTCTTTTTGGAAAGAGATAAAATTCTTACGAACATCGGCATCACTTACAGAAGTAAAAGCGAAAGAGAAGATAATGCTTTTGCTGGCTTTAATCAAAAATCTTAATCTTTCGGGGTAAGTGTCATCAATATTTAGCTCTTCAATTTCTAAAAACTCCTGATAAAGTAAACGTTCTAGCTCATCAGATAGGTTTTTTAAAAACTCCTGAGCATTGGCAGATTCACGAATAAAATCCCAACCGATAAACTCGTTACAAACGGTATAAGATAGCTTGCTCACCCTTAAAATCAATAGGGTTAAGTGCTCTTCTTTGTTGATACTTTTATTATCCTGATGTACTAAATCACTAATGCTTACTTTTAAATAGTCCATTAGAATGGCATGTAACACCAATTCTTTACTTTCAAAATATTTATAGATAGTGGCTTTAGCGATTTTAGCTTTTTTTGCAATTTCGTTTACGCTGGTTTTATGGTAACCATATTTACGGAAGAGGTCCTGAGCGGATTTTTTTATACTTTCTTTAATTTTATCTGCTTCCATAATTAATTGTAAACGGTGATTTGTGAGCTGGTGACAGTCACTTGATATTGTTTTAAAGGTCTGGTTGCCGGAGCTTTGATAGAATAACCATCTTCCATAGTAAATATGGAGCCCGAACAAGGGTCTGTTGCAGTAATGCTTGGCTCATTAACAATTACAGCACATTTACTTTCCGGGTTATAGGTACTGCAACGGTCATAAGCTACAATTTGACCAGTAGTTCTTTTATAAAGTATAATACCTGCAACACCTCCATTGATCACCACGTAGCCTCCGGCACTATTTAATGCGGAAAAGCGGTAATCATTTACACTAATACGCACATCTACCGGTACATCAGCG
Organism: Pelobium sp.; assembly: GCA_037968815.1. Lineage (GTDB taxonomy): Bacteria > Bacteroidota > Bacteroidia > Sphingobacteriales > Sphingobacteriaceae > Pseudopedobacter. The sequence goes on from JBBKWF010000004.1 coordinate 283,973, forward strand.
ATATAGTTTCCTTCTTTACCGCAAGATTGTATCAATAAAATGGTAATTAGAGAAATGAAGAGGGCAAGTTTTTTCATTTTAGATGACTTCAGTTTGAAATTGTTTTAAGAAACGAACATCGTTCTCAGAAAACAAACGCAAATCTTTAATCTGATATTTTAAATTGGTGATTCTTTCTATACCCATACCAAAAGCAAAACCGGTATATTTTTTAGAATCTATATTTACATTGTCTAAAACGTTGGGGTCAATCATTCCACAACCTAAAATTTCTACCCAACCACTTTGCTTACACATTTGGCAACCATCACCTTTACAAATAGAACAAGAAATGTCCATTTCTGCAGAAGGTTCAGTAAAAGGGAAGTACGACGGACGGAAACGAACTTTGGTATCTTCGCCATACAGCTCCTGAACAAAATAATATAAGGTTTGCTTTAAATCGGCAAAAGAAACATTTTCATCAACATATAAACCTTCTACTTGGTGAAAAAAGCAATGTGCCCTTGCAGAAATAGCTTCGTTACGATAAACTCTACCGGGCATTAAAGCTCTAAAAGGTGGTTTGCCAGCTTCCATTAACCTTACCTGTACAGATGAAGTGTGAGTACGGAGCGCATAAGCCTCCTTTTTTTGCTCACCTTCTTGACTTTCTGAGCTTTCTGTAGGTTTTTGTACAAAAAAAGTGTCTTGCATATCTCTTGCAGGATGTTCTTCTGGAAAGTTTAATGCAGAGAAATTATGCCAATCGTCTTCAACCTCAGGTCCTTCAGACAAAACAAAACCTAAGCGTTTAAATATCTCCACTATTTCTTTACGAACTAAAGAAAGTGGGTGACGACCACCAACCTCAAATCCTTCGCCGGGTAAGGTTAAGTCTTCTTTGTTAGCTTGTGCTGTGGTTGCAGTAAAATTGTCTTTATTATCATTAAACTTAGCTTCTGCTAATTGCTTAAACTGATTCAGTACTTTTCCTAATACGCGTTTCTCTTCTGGAGATACGGCTTTAAATTCATCAAATAAATCTTTGATAATTCCTTTTGTACCTAAGAACTTAATGCGGAAGCTCTCTAATTCTTCTGCTGTTTTGGGTTCAAAAGCGTTGATTTCGGTAGTGTATTGAGTGATTTTAGACTGCATAGGGTACAAATTTAAGAAAAAAAGTCTCTTAAATTTTAGAATTAATTTTGTGGGGTAATTGGATTGTCAGATTTGATTTGGCTACCCTCTGTTTAAATGAACATTCTTAATAAATATATGGATAGATATGAAAAAACCTAAATAAGGGTTTCTTAATTATATTTTCACTCCCTGAAAAGAATTGAAGCCTTAAATCAATCTATCCTTTACTACCAGTGTTTCTGCTAATTTATCATGCAAGGTTTGTTGCTTTTTATTAAGGAATGAGTAAAGATAGCCTGCGAAAAGTGGAAGTGTACTCAGTATTTTAGATAAGTTTCTGATGATAATTTGCTTTAGCGATGGCTGTAAACCTTGAGAGTTAGTTACTTTTATAGAAAGTAACTTTTTACCTATGGTAGATTGTTGATGGTTTTCCATGTAAATATTATAGAATATTTTCAGAAAAGGAAGTAGCAAAAGTCCGCTTAAAATATTTTGCTGAGTAGCACTTTTGTCTGCAATGTAAATTGCCATTAAAAGTTCAAAAAAGGCAAATATTCCAAAAACAACAAACCAGTCAATTACTGTTGCAAGTAGGCGTAAATCAAAACCTGCATAATATTGCGGAGCGGTAAACTCTTGCGAAAAACCTAATAAATTTCTTAATTCTGCAATTTCATGAGCTTCTTTATAATCATCCATTTCTGCGGTTTTCAGAAATGAATCGGGTTTAACAGATTTGGTTTTTAGTGCATCAAGTGTAAAAGGGCCTGTTGGTTTTCCGGCTACCACCAAATAATAGAGGGTTTCGTTCATTTTTAATAACGTTTCACTTCAAAATCACTTAAACCACCTTTTAAATTAATCATGATTTTGTTGGTAGTAGAATTATAGTCCGGAGAAATAAAAGTACCATCATCAGATTTTGAGAAGCCAGGGAAGTCTTTTGCTGATAAACCTGTTTTGGTGCGTATTTTACATCCCGCATCTTCTGGGATATAGATACTCACTTTTGCTATTCCAGTTTCTGCTGATAAATTAACATCATTATAAAGCGAACCTATTTTAACCTTAAAGTCTGCTGCCCCACCTTTAATATTGATTTCTTTTACGCGGTTGTTGCTTAAGTCGAAATTTGCTTTACCAGCACCCATATTTAGGTTGATAATCCATAATGGCAACGGATGGACTTTTATTTTAACGTCATTGAAATCTGTATCGTCAAAATCAAAACTATTGTCTTTATTTTTAGATTTAAAATCTAAAACAACAACGCTATCTGTATCTGTTTTACGTAGGTAATAATGGTTATTGTCTTTTTGAGCAGACGATTCAAAAAGATTGTCATCGCCATTTGTGATAATAAAGGAGCTTGCACCACCATTGATGTTTAGCGTAGCATTTTTAAACTTACCATCATAAGCTTCTTCGTAAAAAGATTTAGCTCCTTTTGTATCTTCTATCTCGGTGTCTTCGTCATTGTAACTTAACCAATTACGGTCAACTTTTTTATGAGTACCTAAATTTGTATAAGTAATTAAGCCTAAGGCAAAAATAGTAGTAGCAATAATTAGCCATTTACCGGCAGTAGATTCTGATCTTGAAAAGATGATATTTATACCAGAAACAATTAAAACTATGGGCCAAAACTTCCAAACATAAGTCCAACGAAAATCAATAACACCGTAGTTTTCAAGTAGAAAAACAGTCCCAATGAAAACTAAAATAATTCCCCAAGATATTCTGCTCGCTTTCATAATTTACTGGTTGTAATTTTCTTCGTCTGTACTTTTAAACTCATCTTCAGTCGCACCATCTTTGTTAGTCTTAGCTTCGTCACTACTTTTCTTAGCTTTAGATAATAAAATTAAGCCTAATGCAACAAAAGCAAGTGGCCATAATTTATGTAACTCAAGCCAATCAGGCAAAATGTCAAACTCATCCAATAAAAAATAAGCACCCATTACTATTAGTATACAGCCTGAAATTAGGCTCATACTAGAATTGTTTTTCTTATTTATTGGGGCTTTTATTGGCTCGTCTGTTACTGTACGATAATCTGTATAGGTGTAAGGAGGCTTGCTTTCTTCCGAAACAACTATCCATAATATACAATAGATTAAAAAACCACTGCCTCCAAAAAAGGTAGCTAAGGCAAATGCAATCCTAACAAATGTAACGTCTAAATCAAAATACTTTGCAATACCTGTAGCTACACCAGCTATCATCTTGTCTTGCGGGTCGCGTGTTAATTTTTTTTCCACTTTTTTATCTTTTAATTCTGCCCATTTTGTGGCGTAATCATAATTTGATCAACATTTGCTCCTTTACTTAGTTGCAATGCGTGAGTAATTGATTTCGCTATATCTTCTGGCAATACAAATTTATCCGGAGAAATTTCTGTACCATCCCAAGATGAAGTAAGTGTTGAACCGGGTATAACTGCGGTTACTTTTACTCCAGAAGGTCTGGTTTCTTCTCTCATCACATTGTTAAGACTAAGCAAGGCTGCTTTTGTTACAGTATAAGAACCAGCTTGCACAACTGTTTGCAAACTTGCTATTGAACAGAAGTTAAAAATGTGTCCAGAGCCTCTTTTAACCATTAAAGGCGCTAATTTTTTATAAAGAATATAATGAGCGATGAGGTTTAAGTTAAGATGAAACTCTAACATATGATCTTCTTCTTCTAAAACTAAAGAAGGGACATAAATGCCAACATTGTTTACTAAAACATCTATTGTTTTAAAATGTGCTATTGATTGATCGGCAAATTCAATTACTTCTTGTTTTATGGCACAATCTGTTTTAACGGTAAGTATTTTAATTTTTGGGTTTATAGCCAGTAATTCTGCTTCTAATAAGTCAAGTTCTTTTTGGTTTCTAGCACATAATGCTAGCGAGTGATTATTTTTCGCCATTTCTATAGCTACTGCTCTTCCCATTCCTTTAGTAGCACCTGTTATTAATATATTCATAATTTTTAGTTTTGAGCAATTTAGGATTAATAATTGCATTTGATAAAAAAGCTTATTTTTACACAAATTTAAACATATGGTGTTTTATCATTTCGGGAAATATATTTTAATGCTGAAGGCGGTTTTTAGAAAACCAGAGAAAATGAGCATTTACAAAAATGAGGTTTTTAGGGAAATGGTAGATATAGGCTTAGGTTCTTTAGGTATCGTCAGTATCATCTCCGTTTTTATTGGTGCTGTAACCACAGTACAAACTGCTTTTCAGTTGACAAGTGATTTAATTCCTAAATCTATTATTGGAGGTATTACGCGTGATTCAACTATACTGGAACTTAGTCCAACAATTTGTTCTTTGGTTTTGGCAGGTAAAGTTGGTAGCAGTATAGCTTCGCAAATTGGAACCATGCGTGTAACCGAGCAAATTGATGCTTTAGAGATAATGGGGATAAATGCTCCTGGTTATTTAATATTACCCAAGTTACTAGGTGGTGTAATTATGATTCCGCTTTTGGTAATTGTAGCTATTGCATTAAGTATTACAGGTGGTTATTTAGCCGGTACAGCTTCTGGAGCAGTAAGTTCAGCAGAATTTATACAAGGTTTAACCACAGATTTTATTCCTTTTACTTTAGTAGTAGCAATGGTAAAGGCATTAATTTTCGCTTTTATTATTACAACAGTTTCTTCTTACCAAGGCTTTTTTACCAAAGGAGGCGCTTTGGAAGTAGGTGCTGCCAGTACCAAAGCGGTGGTAATTAGCTGTATTGCTATTTTGGTTTCTGATTACGTTATTGCACAACTTTTATTATGATTGAGGTTAAGGATATTTTCAAAAGCTTCGGCGATAATGAAGTTTTAAAAGGCATTTCTGCCGATTTTAAACCAGGCGTAACTTCTTTAATTATAGGAAGCTCCGGGTCTGGAAAAACTACTTTGATGAAAAACATGGTAGGTTTACATGAACCAAATAGCGGTAAGGTTTTTTACGACGGGCGAGATTTTACTGCGATGGATACCCATGAACGTAAAGATATACGTCAGGAAATTGGAATGCTCTTTCAAGGATCTGCCTTGTTTGACTCCATGACTGTAGAAAAAAACATACGCTTTCCGCTAGATATGTTTACAAATGAGTCAAAAGCAGAAAAATTAGATCGTGTTAATTTTGTTTTAGAACGAGTAAATCTTGCTGGTAAAAATAAACTTTACCCTTCTGAACTTTCTGGAGGGATGATGAAAAGAGTAGGTATCGCAAGAGCTATCGCTATGCGACCTAAATACCTTTTTTGTGATGAGCCAAACTCTGGTCTCGATCCAAAAAGCTCCATTATGATTGATGAATTGGTGCAAGAAATTACACAGGAATATGATATTACAACCGTTATTGTTACCCATGATATGAACTCGGTGATGGGAATTGGCGAACATATCCTATTTTTGCATCAAGGCGAGAAATGGTGGGAAGGTTCAAAAGATGAAATAACCTCTACAGATAATAAAGAGCTTAACGATTTTGTTTTTGCCACTAAATTGATGGAAACCTTACTTAAAAAGTAGCTTTTTAGATGGTTAGGGATTGGTTTGTTAGGTGGCTAGGAGAAAAGCCATTAGCTAACTCCCAGCTTAATTCCAGCTCAACAGGTATTCACTCTGTCATTAAAAACTCAATCACTTATTAAATTCAAGTATTAAAAAAATATGCAACCAAATATACAAGCACTTACTCCACAACACTGGAAAGATTACGAACTGATAGATTGTGGAGATTTTGAAAAGCTAGAGCGATTTGGCGATGTTATTTTGATAAGACCAGAACCACAAGCTGTTTGGAGCAAGTTATTGCCAGAAAGCGAATGGCAGAAGCTTCACCATATTAAGTTTAAAGGTAGGTCTGCTACTAGTGGAGAGTGGGTTAAAAAGAATCCCAAAACACCAGACCGTTGGCATATAGAATATAAAAACAATGATGTTAAGATTAAATTCCGTTTAGCTTTAACCTCGTTTAAACATGTCGGTATTTTTCCGGAACAGTCTGTAAACTGGGATTTTATTTCATCATCCATTAAAAAGTTTAAAACGCCAGAGCCTAAAATACTCAACCTATTTGCATACACCGGTGGGGCATCTTTAATTGCAAAAGCTGCCGGTGCAGATACTACCCATGTTGATTCTATTAAACAGGTGGTAAGTTGGGCAAATGAAAATCAAGAAATTTCTAATTTAAAAGATATTCGTTGGGTGGTTGAAGATGCGTTGAAGTTTGTACAACGTGAATTAAAAAGAGGTAAAAAGTACAACGGAATTATATTAGATCCGCCGGCATACGGTCATGGCCCAAAAGGGGAGAAGTGGAAGCTAGAAGATTTAATTAAAGAGATGATGCGAGATGTGGTGCAGTTGTTAGATCCAAAAGAGCATTTCTTGATTTTAAACACTTATTCATTAGGGTTTTCGTCTATTATTGTTGAGAATTTAATTAGAGGTGCTCACCCCGATGTTCAGAATTTAAATATTGGTGAACTGTACTTAAAAGCAAGGAGTGGAGTTAATTTGCCATTAGGTGTTTTTGGTAAATTTAGTTTGTTCAATTGTTGAAATCTTTTTTATAAAAGACCAAAGCTTAGTCTTAATTTTCCCTTTAATTTTAATTAAAAATGCTAACTCAAAAAAACTATATCATTTTACCACAGCTCGTTGTTGCAGTTGCATTATTCTGTTCATGCTCTGGCAATACAGATGCTAAAAATGCAGACGCTAAACAAGTGCAAGATTCAGCCAAGGTTGAAACAGTGGAAGAGCCAAAAGAAAGCGTAAGTACCAAAGTGGATTCGGCTAAATACTATGATTTACAGAAGTATTTGGCAAATGGAGATACAACCGGAAAATGGCCTGTAAAAAATGACCCTTTACCAATTGATGGAGCTATTTTACCTTTCAACAGAATTATAGTTTATTACGGTAACCTTTATTCTAAAAAAATGGGTGCTTTAGGCGAATACGCTCCTAAAGAAATGTGGAAAATGCTACATGCAGAAGTTGATAAGTGGAACAAAGCGGACACCGTGATTAAATCTGTAGCAGCTATACATTACATTGCAACTGTAGCTAGTGGCACACCAGGAAAAGATAATTTCTACATTAACCGGATGCCGGATAGCCAGATTGATTCGGCTTTGGCAATTGCAAAAATGCACAACGCTATTGTGTTTTTAGATTTACAAGTTGCTTTAAGTACTTTACAGAACGAGCTACCTCGTTTAGAGAAATATTTAAAATTGCCTAATGTACATTTAGGTATAGACCCAGAGTTTTCTATGAAAACTGGTCATGCTCCCGGTAAAAAAATCGGATATTATGATGCCGCAGATATCAACTACGCCACAAATTATTTAGCTAAGCTTGTTAAAGAAAACAACTTGCCACCAAAAATATTAGTGGTGCACCGTTTTACACAAGGTATGGTAAAGAACTATCAGGATATTAAAAAGCAGAAAGAGATACAAATTGTAATGCACATGGACGGCTGGGGAGAACCTGAGTTGAAAAAAGGCACTTACCGTCATTATTTATACCGTGAGCCAGTACAGTTTGTAGGTTTTAAAATATTTTATAAAAATGATATAAAGAAAGCGCCAAACCGTTTAATGACTGCAGAAGAGTTGTTGAAGCTAACACCAAAACCTATTTATATTCAGTATCAGTAAATAGATTTTAACATATTTATTTTTGAAATCCTCGGTTTTTAACCGGGGATTTTTTGTTTAAAAATGCAGTCAGGTTGTGATTGTTTATTGTAGATAATTCAAGAAATCCTCTCTCTCAATCATTCTTGCTCCCATACTATCCAAATGGTCTGTATAAACTTGGCAGTCTATCATTTTGATTTTTGCATTTTCACAGAGCCATATTAATGCAACTTTAGAAGCATTACTTTTTTTAGAAAACATAGACTCCCCACAGAAAACTTTGTTCATTAAAACCCCGTATAATCCACCAACTAATTCATTACCGTCCCAAACTTCTATAGAGTGCGCAAAGCCTTGTTTGTGTAGGTTTAAATAAGCATCAAGCATTAAACTGTTTATCCAAGTGTCATATTGCCCTTCTCTTACAGTGCTTGCGCAGTTTTTTATTACACTTTCAAAGTTTTGGTTGTGGGTAACCTTAAACTTTTTTGAGCGTAACAACTGACGCATACTTTTACTAATTTTTATTTCTTGGGGGAATAGCACAAATCTTTCTACAGGGCTGTACCATAAAATTGGGTCATCCTCATTAAACCAAGGGAATATTCCATTTTGATAAGCTAAAACCAATCTTTCTAAAGATAAATCTCCGCCAACAGCAAGTAAACCATCATCTTCCGCAAGTGCAGGGTCAGGAAAAATAAGTTCATCACTAAGTTGAAATATCATGTAATATATATAGTAGTTTAAACCTTATAAAGTTTCAGGAGTCAGAATTACATCGAGCCTTTTAGGTGAGGTTTGTTTTTTATACAGATTTAGTTTTTGATACAAAGACCACCTGTTATGGGTGGTCTTTTGTATTTAAGCTTTTTTAAGAAGAGATTTAGTTCAACCGTTTGGTCATTAATTCTTCAACTTTTTTAAAAAACTGTAAAGGTTTTAATTGCCTCCAATTAAGATCGTCAAGTTCGCCTCCAAAATTAATGTAGTAATCTATGTTGTTGGTTTTAAACTCATCAATTACGTGTTCTCTAAAATTAACACCAGCTATCCAGCCGTCTTCTACTTCCTGAAACCATTCTTCATAATAACAATCATCAGACGAATGGAAGTTTAAAACGTTTTCACCAATGAGTATAAACTTATCAATGCCTTCGCTAATAATGGATTCTAATATTTCCCTTTTTAGCAACATGATGTCATTATCTATAGTATCATTCCACTCGCCAATAAACTCGATTATTGCATAACGGAGATCGTAGTCTACAAAAAGTACTTTTAAATAAAGTGTATTTGACCCGAAGAAATCCCACTGCGGGTGTAGTAAGTAATTATAAACCTGTTTATCAAACTCAAACTCGCTGTATTCTGTTTCAAAAAATGGAGATTGTTCATCTTCTGCTGCTATGTAATCGTCTCTCCACTTATAATAAGGTTCTATTTCATGCATATTTTTTTGTTCAACTATTCAAGGCAAGCTAAGTAGGCTTCTACTGCTTTTCTAACGCTTCCGTGTTTCTTTAACAGTTGCGTAGCCATTTCATCACTTATGCTGGTTTCAGCAATAATCATATTAACTCCTCTGTTTACCAGTTTATTATTGGTTAACTGCATATCCACCATTTTATTGCCTTTTACCTTGCCTAGCTTTATCATTAAAGCGGTGCTAATCATATTTAAAACAAGCTTTTGTGCAGTTCCTGCTTTCATTCTGGTAGAGCCAGTTAGGTACTCTGGCCCAACAACTACTGCAATAGGGTGTTGTGCGTTGGCCGCAACTGCACTATTAGAGTTACACACAATACAGGCGGTTAGTAAGCCAATTTCATTTGCTTTTTTTAAGCCACCAATTACATACGGAGTGCTTCCAGATGCGGCAATTCCAACAAGTACATCATTTTCTCCGATGTTGAATTTTTGTAAATCTTTCCAAGCTTGGTCTTCGTCATCTTCTGCGTTTTCAACGGCTCTTCTAATTGCCGAATCGCCTCCAGCAATAATGCCAACTACTAAATCAAAAGGCACTCCAAAAGTTGGTGGACATTCAGAAGCATCAAGTACCCCCAGCCTTCCGCTGGTACCGGCACCAATATAAAACAAACGTCCTCCCGCTTTCATACAAACCGCGGCAGCGTCTACAAAGACCTCTATATTAGGAACCACTTTTTCAATGGCAAGAGGTATTGTTTTATCCTCTTGATTGATGTTGGTTAAAATCTCTAAAGTTGATTTATGTTCTAAATCATAGTAAAGCGAATCCTGTTCAGTTACTTCATTTGCCATTTGATTTTTTTTACAATAGTCGTGAAAATATAATTGAAATAAAATTCTTTAATTCATATTGATTAAGCCTTTTGCTAATTGACCAATTGCGCTAGTTATTAGAAATTTAGACATCTCTTTTATTAATGAAAAATTAATTTCCATAACTAATAGGTATCAAAACTCCATTCTGTATTGCGCTATGATATCGTTTGTTTATACGTGAACTTTTTGGTTTGATAATTAGTGTTTTATGTAAAAAAAAAGCATCAAATAATTATAATACCACCATTATTTGTTTTTATTTTGCTGTACAAATGAGCTACACGTCAAAAAGCACCTTCTCTTACTTTGTGATAGCCTTAATAGCTGTTTTTTTTGGAGTTATTTTAGGAGCCACTTATGAACAGAATAGGGCTGTAAATAATAATTCTGCCTTCCCATCTTTTGCATTAAGTAACAATCAGAAATTAGATAAAATTTTACGAGTTATTAAAACTAATTACGTTGACTCTGTAAACACAGACTCTTTAGAAAAACTGGCTATAGATGATGTTTTAAGTGGCTTAGATCCGCATACTGTTTATTTGCCAGCTATGCAGGCAAAATCTCAAAACGAGAGCTTAGAGGGTAACTTTGATGGGATTGGGATTGAGTATTACGTGTTGAACGATACTTTGCTGGTAACAGCAGTCCGTAAAAAAGGACCATCTGAGAAGGCAGGTTTGCTTAAAGGCGATAAAATTATATCGGTAAACGATGAAAGTATCGTGATTAAAGGCGATACGGATAAAGTGGTAGACAAACTACGTGGAAAAAGAGGAAGCAAATTGCGTGTTTCGGTTTTAAGAAATGGACTCAATGATCCTATTTCATTAACTATTGAACGTGGACGAATTGTAGTGAGTAGCGTGGATGTAGCCTACATGGTTGAACCCGAAATTGGCTTTATAAAAATCACCAGGTTTGGTGCAAATACTGCTGAGGATTTTATTACCGAGTTAGCTTCCCTACAAAAAAAAGGGATGAAAAGCTTAATATTGGATTTACGCGGCAATGGCGGTGGTTATTTAAACGCAGCAACTGCATTAGCAGATCAGTTTTTAGAGAACGACCAATTAATTGTTTATACACAAGGTTTGCATGAACCACGTACTGATTATAAATCTACTGCTGATGGTCTTTTTGAAAAGGGGAAGCTAGTGGTTTTAATAGATGAAGGCACTGCATCGGCAAGTGAAATTTTGGCGGGAGCTGTACAAGATTTAGATAGGGGGACAATTATTGGCCGTAGGTCTTTTGGAAAAGGGTTGGTGCAAGAGCAGTTTGGTTTTGGTGATGGTTCAGCAATGAATTTAACCATTGCAAGATATTACACTCCTAGTGGGAGGTCTATCCAGAAATCATATAGTAAAGGCGCTAAGGCTTATAAAAGTGAAATAAGTTATCGTTATGAGCATGGAGACTTTACGTCTTTAGATAGTGCATTATCTGATAGCACCTTTATTAATCAAGACAAAAAATACAAAACCTTAAGTGGCAGAACTGTTTACGGCGGTGGTGGCATAATGCCCGATATTTTTGTAGCCCTAGATACATCTAAATTTACAGATACTTACCAGCAAATAAGTGCTAAAGGCTTAATTACCGAGTATGTGTATGGTAAATTAACCAATAGTGTAAAGGTTAGCGGCTTTAAAAACTTAAAGGAGTTTAACGACAACTATCAGTTTAGCTATGCGGATTACAATCGTTTTTTAAATTACTGTATTGCAAAGAAGGTAAAGGTGAATAAAGCGCAAGCAGTGCAATCAAAGTCGTTAATTGTAAGTCAAATTAAGTCAATGCTTGCTAGGTATTACTTTGGAGAGGAGGGGTTTTACAGTGTTTATAGTGAGACTGACTCATTTATCAAAGCAGCCATAAGTAAACTAAAAAACCCAGCCTAAGCCGGGTTTTGTCAATGATAATAATGTAATTATCTTTTAGTGCTTGTGATTAGGGTCACTGTGATCGTGTGCAGGTTCAACAGCCAAACTGTCAACAGCTACGTTATCTAAAGCAGTGGTATCAGTTAAAGCCTCATTTAATAAAGAATCTGCAGCAGATTGATTTAAAGAATCAATTTGTTCCTCCGATTTTTGTTCATTGTTACAAGCGGCGAATGCTAATGAGCCAGCAATTGCAAAAAGTGCGATAAATTTTCTCATGTTATTTGTTTTGTTAAATGGTTAATAGTCGGTAGTCTAAAGTCCGTTGTCCGCCGTTTGGTTGCCACTTATAGCTACGGACAACGGACTCCAAAACTTCGGACTTCTCCTTACTTCTGTCTAAAAAATATTTGAATTGGCACACCTTCAAAATCAAAGTTCTCTCTTAGTTTGTTTTCTATAAAACGCTTGTACGGGTCTTTAATGTACTGCGGTAAATTACAGAAAAAGGCAAACATTGGCGATGTAGCGTTGATTTGCGTGATGTATTTAATTTTTATATGCTTTCCTTTTATAGCCGGTGGAGGTGTTTTTTCAATAATTGGCAATAAAATGTCGTTCAGTTTTGAAGTCTGAATTTTCTTAATCTTATTGATGTAAACCTTTCCTGCAGCTTCAATCGTTTTAAATATTCTTTGTTTTTCTGTAACAGATGTGAAAACAATAGGAATATCTGTAAATGGAGCTAGTTTAGCTTTTATTTTGTCTGTAAACTCTAAAATGGTTTTATGGTCTTTTTCTACCAAATCCCATTTGTTTACTACAATTACTACCCCTTTTTTGTTTTTCTCTGCAAGGTGGAAAATGTTTACGTCTTGAGACTCGATACCGTCAACGGCATCAATCATAATTACGATAACATCAGCTTCTTCTAAAGCTTTAATGGTACGCATTACACTGTAAAACTCAATGTTTTCATGCACCTTGGTCTTCTTACGTAAACCTGCAGTGTCAATCAGCATAAATTCATGCCCAAATTGATTGTAATGTATATGGATTGAATCTCTGGTGGTACCAGCAATCTCAGTTACAATATTTCTGTCTTTACCAATTAAAGCATTAATCATGGATGATTTACCCACGTTTGGCCTTCCAACAATTGCGTAAACTGGTAATTTATTTTCTTCTTCTGGTATTTCGTCAAAGTTTTTGATCACCTCGTCTAATAATTCTCCAGTTCCAGAACCACTCATAGAAGAAATGCAAAATATTTCGCCTAATCCTAAGCTGTAAAACTCGGTAGCGTCAGACTGTAGCTGAAAATTATCAACTTTATTTACTGCAACGTAAACTGGTTTTGGGCTTTTTCTTAAAATTTGAGCAATGTCTGCATCTAAATCTGTAATTCCGGTGGTTACATCCACTAAAAATACAACTACGTTGGCTTCCTCAATTGCAATATGCACTTGCTCGCGAATTGCGGCTTCAAAAACATCTTCAGAATTGGCTACGTAGCCGCCAGTGTCAATTACCGTGAAACTTTTGTGTGTCCACTCTGCAAGGCCATAATGCCTATCGCGTGTTACGCCACTGTGGTCATCAACAATTGCTTTTCTTGATTCTGTTAAACGGTTGTATAGGGTAGATTTTCCTACGTTCGGTCTTCCGACGATCGCTAATATGTTACTCATAATGTGGGGTTTCCCGGTCTTATCATACCGGCATAATTTTTTTGCAAAGATATATTAAAAATTCCGTTTCTGTACGTATGCTTTAAAAATCAGAGAATTAAGGTTTGGTAGATGATTTAGGGCGTTCTATTCTCATTTTAATAAATGAGTGTCACAAAAACGAGGAGTATATTGTTTGGTTTTAATTTTGAGATCATTATTTTGACCTCAAGTTAGCGCCTTCTACATCAGCTAATTGCAATGTAGTATTTTCCAAAAAGCTTAGCTATTCATCCGTAAATACAGGTATAAATATTTGCCGATTAATGATTAATTTGGTTGTAGCTAAATCAATTAAATCTCTTACTAAAAACACCTAAATGTTAACCAAGCTTCAGTTTGTTTTACCGTCAACACATGTTGTTACATCCAAAAGGGGTTTTACGCCAAATGCAATAGCGTCAGAGCACTTAGAGTTGAGTTTTGACTTTGCATTTAATATGAGTTTCGGAAATGCCGGACATCATCGAAACCATAGAACCGGCGGAAGTGCAAAAAGAAAAAATGGAGAAATTTTTACGAATGCGTTTCAAGGAAAAGTTGCTGAATTTGCTTTCTACGAGTGGTTAATTACAAACGGGATACCTGCCGAGCTACCAGATACCCGTTTAATGGGGAAAGGTGTTTGGGACGATTCGGACTTTACCGTAAATGGTAAAAAAATCAGCATTAAATCTGCGGCGCATTTTTCCAATCTGATGCTTTTAGAAACACAAGATTGGAATCAAAATGGAGATTATATCCCAAACCTAGAAACTAGGAACGCTAGTTATGATTATTTTGTGCTGGTGAGGGTAAAACCAGACGGAAAGCAGTTAATGAAAGGTAATAAGTTGTACTACGCCGATGAAGTAGAACGGGTTGCATTAAAAAGAGTGTTTGCGCTTGAAAAATGGTTTGCAGATTTAGCCGGCTTTGCTACCAAAAGTGATATTCAGTTTATTATTGCAAATAAACACCTCATTCCGAAAGGCAGTTTATTGAATGGTAAAATACCAATGGATGCCAGTAATTATTATCTCCAGAGTGGTGATTTGAGAGAAGTTGAAGATTTGGTGACCTTGCTGGCTTAGATGCCTCCGCTTTTAAATATCAAGAACAACCTTAATTCCAATTGTAATTTTCGAGAAATCATTTTTATCAATTGTGCCTATTTTTTCTTTTAATCGTTTTACATCGATCGCTCGGATTTGATCTGTTAATACGTATGAGCTTTTTTCAAGACCGTTGTTTGGGTTTGCCGTAATCAGAACTCGCAGCTTCCCCTCTTTTTGTTTTTGTTGCGATGATAATGGACAGATGACAACGGATGAATGGTTTGCCTCATTAATCAAATCACTTTGGATTACAACCACCGGACGTGTTTTTCCAGGCTCAGAAGCGTTTGAAGGCTCAAGATTAGCAATCCAGATATCCGCTCTTCTAATCTTCATTTAATTGTTGTTTAAGATCTGATAAAGAAACAGTTTCAAATTCTGATATAAGTTCGATATTCAAGCTTTGCTTATTGATTTCAGCTATTTCTTTCTTCAACTCTTTCGCAAGGTTTTTACGTTTAACTCCCTTTATGGCTTCTGCTATGGCTGTTTTAATGAAAGCAGTTTTTGATGTTTTACTTTCTTTAACTGAATCCTCTAATTCTTCATACAGCTCTTCATCTATTTTTAGTAATACACTTTTCATGATATACAATTATATATACAAATATATATCTTTAAATGCTTTATTAAAATGCTTTATTGAATAATTATCTTTTTGTAGGATTTAAGTTAAAACAAAAATGGCCTGTGAAAACACAAGCCATTCTAAACTATATAACCGGAAGATTTCTTATCTCCACGCTTTGTACAGATTTATTAATCCGTTGGTTGAACTATCGTGAGAGTGTATGGCATCGCTGTCTTTTAATTCAGGTAAAATTTTGCCAGCTAATTGCTTACCTAATTCTACTCCCCACTGGTCAAAACTGAAAACATTCCAAATAACCCCTTGTACATAAATTTTATGTTCGTACATGGCTAATAAAGAGCCTAATACTTTAGGCGTTATCTTTTTAACCATAATAGAGTTGGTTGGGCGGTTGCCTTCAAAGATTTTAAAAGGTGCAATCTTTTCTATTTCTTCTTGACTTTTTCCTTTCAATTCTGCTATTACTTCTTCTTCATTTTTACCGTTCATTAAAGCTTCGGTTTGTGCAAAAAAGTTTGATAAAAGCATATTGTGGTGTTCGCCAAGCGGATTGTGAGATTGTGCCGGAGCAATAAAATCACAAGGGATTAACTTGGTGCCTTGGTGAATTAGTTGATAAAAAGCATGCTGACCGTTAGTTCCTGGCTCGCCCCAAATTACTGGGCCGGTTTGGTAGTTAACTTCGTTACCAGCTCTATCTACATGTTTACCATTGCTTTCCATGTCACCTTGCTGAAAGTATGCCGCAAAACGATGCATATATTGATCGTAAGGTAAAATAGCTTGAGTTTCAGCCTCGAAAAAGTTATTGTACCAAATACCTAGCAAGGCTAAAATTACAGGGATGTTTTGGTCAAACTCGGCAGTTTCAAAATGGTTGTCCATTTCATGAGCGCCAGTTAGCAATTCTTCAAAGTTCTCGAAACCTATAGAAAGGGCAATTGGCATCCCAATAGCACTCCATAAAGAATAACGACCACCAACCCAATCCCAAAAACCGAACATGTTTTTAGTGTCAATTCCAAATTTGCCTACGCCATCAGCATTGGTAGAAAGTGCTGCAAAATGTTTAGCAACATCAGCTTCAGTAGCACCACTTTCTAAAAACCAGTTACGGGCGCTATGTCCGTTAGTCATGGTTTCTTGCGTAGTAAATGTTTTTGACGCGATTAAAAATAAAGTAGTTTCTGGGTCAACTTGCTTTAAAGTTTCAGCAATGTGCGTACCATCAACGTTAGAAACAAAATGTAGGTTTAAATGATTTTTATAAGCTTTAAGTGCTTCAGTTACCATTACTGGTCCTAAATCTGACCCACCAATACCAATATTTACCACATCTGTAATGGCTTTACCAGTATACCCTTTCCAACTACCAGAAATAATTGCTTCAGAAAAACTTTTCATCTTCGCTAAAACCTCATTAACATCTGGCATTACATCTTTTCCGTCTACCAAAACTGGTGTGTTTTTACGGTTACGTAAAGCAGTATGCAAAACAGCTCTGTTTTCAGTTTCGTTAATAACTTCACCATTAAACATAGACTTTATGGCATTTTCTAAATCACACTCTTTTGCTAACTGCAACAATAAAGCAATCGTTTGATCGTCGATTCTGTTTTTAGAGTAGTCAACAAAAATATCGTTAAACTGTAGCGAGAACTTTTTAAAACGTTCTGGATCTTTAGCAAAAAGATCTTTCATGTGAATGTTTCCCATCTCAACCAAATGGTTCGAGAGGTATTCGTAAGCTTGTGTTTGTGTGAAGTTTATTTTAGAAAGCATAGTTGGTTTATTTATTTCTGTAAATATAAAACTTTACTAAAATAAACAGATTTTAAAAGCAAAAGATTGCGATTTATTGAGAATTGTCTGCCTGATGTGGTTTTCTGAATCATTTTAGCATCGTTTTCTTATTACTAGAGCAATTATCTTCAGTTTTCTGTAGATAAATGAGGAAACGCAATTATTGTGTGGTTTTATAATTTACATTTGATTGGAGGAGCTTTGCTGTCTTCCTTAAACTCTTATAATTAATGCAATATTCTGTTTTTGATATTTTTAAAGTTGGTGTAGGGCCATCTAGTTCACACACCTTAGGTCCTTGGAGGGCTGCGCAAAGTTTTATTGAAACTTTAAATGAAGGAGTAGGCTTGAACTGCGTGACTGATATGAATGTTTACTTGTATCGTTCCCTGGCTAAAACTGGCATTGGTCACGGTACAGATATAGCCATCATGTTAGGCTTAACTGGCTACGATCCTGTTGAAATGGATGTAGATGATATTCCAAAGATCATTGAAAATATAAGAAAAATGCAGGTTTTAAACTTGGCATCAAAGCATCCAATTGACTTTAATCCGCTTAAAAATATCGTTTTTAACAAAACAGAGTTTTTGCCCTTTCACCCCAACGGACTTACCTTTTGCGCTGTATTGGAGAATGGAGAATTGATTAAAGAAACCTATTACTCAGTAGGCGGTGGTTTTATTCAAAAAGAAGGCGAACCCTTATCATTGAGTCAGGAATCAGCTTATAAACATACATTCGGCAATGCAAAAGAGTTATTGAGACTTTGTATCGATACAAATAAAAGCATCAGCGATATTGCTTTGGAAAATGAATTATTAAATAAATCCGAAAGTGAGTTAAATGCTGGGATTCTTAATATCTGGGAAGTAATGCTCGCTTGTATTTATAAAGGGTGCCATATTCACGGTATTTTACCAGGCGGGTTAAACGTAACTCGAAGGGCGGCGCCCATTAATAAAAAATTGTTAGCGAAACAATATTACTCGG
Source organism: Pelobium sp. (assembly GCA_037968815.1). Taxonomy (GTDB): domain Bacteria; phylum Bacteroidota; class Bacteroidia; order Sphingobacteriales; family Sphingobacteriaceae; genus Pseudopedobacter. The sequence continues at coordinate 302,169 of JBBKWF010000004.1, forward strand.
ATAGAGAAACTTGGCTCCATACTATTCCAAAGCAGGGTAGCGGTTTCAACTATACCCTAACGTGGTTAAGTTGCTTTGCGCTTGCTGTAAATGAAGAAAATGCCTCATTTGGGAAGGTGGTTACTTCACCTACAAATGGTTCTGCGGGGGTAATTCCTGCTGTGATGCTTTATTATAAACTTTTTTGTGACGGAGATGATTCTCAATTAATCCGTTTCTTACTGAATGCGACACAAATAGGAAGTTTGTTTAAAAATGGGGCAACTATCTCGGCAGCCATGGGCGGTTGTCAAGCAGAAATTGGCGTTAGCTCTGCAATGGCGGCATCGGCATTAACAGAGGTTTTAGGCGGTACACCGGCACAATGCTTAATGGCGGCGGAGATTGCAATGGAGCACCACTTAGGTTTAACCTGCGACCCCGTTAAGGGTTTAGTTCAAGTGCCTTGTATCGAAAGGAATACAATGGGCGCTATCAAAGCAATAACTGCGTCTCAGTTAGCACTAAACAGTGAGACAGATAAAGCCAAAGTTTCTTTAGATGACGTTGTTAAAACAATGTGGGAAACAGCTTTAGATATGAACGAAAAATATAAAGAAACTTCTGAAGGTGGATTGGCAATTCATATACCCATCAATTTAACGGATTGTTGATGCATTTAAAGTGTTAATAAAAGTTTTCCTGTTTGTTTTGAAAAGGAGTTGCCTTAAAAGGGCAACTCCTTTTCATCTTCATCTTTCTCAAAACCACCTGCTCCAGGGTTTTTAGGGTTGTTTAAGATTCCATCATTAGTATCAGTATTTGTAGAAGGAGTTTTGCCTTCTTCAAAGTCAGTTTTTCTACCTAAAAGGGTAAAGTTTTCTGCTACAATCTCTGTGCTGTATTTTTTATGACCTTCTTTATCTTCAAAAGAGCGAGTTCTTAATTTCCCTTCTATATAAACCAGTTTCCCTTTTTGTAAATATTTAGCAGCCACATCAGCAAGGCCTCTCCACATCACTATGTTGTGCCATTCAGTTTGTTCGATTCTTTTTCCGTCTTTACTATAAGACTCTGATGTCGCCAACGGAAAACTGGCTACAGAAACATTTCCGTCTAAATGTCTTACCTCTGGGTCTTTGCCCAAGTGACCTACTAAAATTACTTTGTTGACTCCTGACATATTTTTGGCTATTAATTTTAATTCAATTTATGATTTATTTTTCAGGAACTCAAAAATTAATTTAGGCATCCCATAATTTTTCAGTTCGTCAAAATCAACCCACATCCAACCGTCTTGCATCAGTACTTCATCTGTTTTGACTTCAATTTCTATAAAGCGGGCAAATATCCTTTGATGGGTTAATATATGTTTAATCTCGTCTGAGATACTTTTAAAAGGAGGCGTGTTTTTGAACCATTTTTGTGATTCAAGAGCTTCAGTCTCTGATGAATTTGTAAGTTCTATTCCTGGTAAGTCATACAGGCCCGCCCAAATGTCCGAATTGTCTCTTCGTTTTATAATTAGTTGATTGTTATGGTTAACAATAATGTAAAACCGAAAATGGCGCTCTCTAACTTTTACTTTTTTCAGTTTTACCGGAAGCTCATTTATTTGTTGGTGCTTATAAGCAAAGCAGGAAGTGATAAAAGGGCAGTTTTCACAATTTGGGTTTCTCGGTTTACACTGTAAAGCACCAAACTCTATCATGGCCTGGTTATGTTCGCCGGCATTGCTTTTATCTAATAGTTCATCTGCCAAAGCTTGAAACTGTTTTTTACCTTCCGTTGAGTTAATAGGTGTTGCAACTCCAAAATACCTTGCCAATAAACGATAAACATTCCCATCAACTACTGCTTTCGCTTCATTGTTAGAAAAAGACGCAATTGCGGCGGCGGTATATTCGCCAATTCCTGTAAGTGTAATCAAATCGGCGTAAGCTTTAGGGAAAACACCCTCAAATTCATCCATTACTTTTATGGCAGTTTTCAACATATTTCTCCCTCTTGAGTAATAACCCAATCCTTGCCACAATCGTAAAATTTCATCTTCACTCGCCTCCGAAAAATTTTTTACCGTCGGAAAAGCTTCCAAAAACTTAAAAAAATAAGGCATTCCTTGCTCAACTCTTGTCTGTTGCAAAATAATTTCTGAGAGCCAGATCAAATAAGCATCTTTACTGTTGCGCCAAGGTAAATCTCTTTTATGCTTTATGTACCAGTATATTAGCTCTTGATTAAATGCCATTTATTCAGTTTAATGTAAAAATTTGCTAGCGCAAAATGCTTAATTGTTGTGTAATAACATGTTGAAATTAAAAGTTTCAGTATTTATTTCCCAAATTCAACTAAAAGCAATACTTTTGCAACCCCAAATCTTTGCACAACATAATAATTTTAAAAGAAAATAGATCAAATGACAAAGGCAGAAATTATAGCAGAAATTGCTAACAAAACCGGAATAGAGAAGGTAGATGTACAAGAGACTGTTGAAGCGTTCTTTAAAGTAGTAAAAGGCGCAATGGTAGGTGGAGAAAATGTGTATGTAAGAGGTTTTGGTAGCTTTGTAGTTAAGAAAAGAGCTGAAAAAACTGCAAGAAACATCTCTAAAAATACTGCAATAATTATCCCAGAACATTTTGTGCCAAGCTTTAAGCCTGCTAAAGTGTTTGTTGATAAAGTTAAAAATGGTAATAAAGCCGCTATAACCGCATAAAGTTATGATTAGAACTAAACAATACATTGTAATAGGATTGGTAGGAATACTAATGGTTGTACTGTATAGTTTAGATATCAAAGGCTTAGTGAAGCAGGAAGGCGAAGAAGAAAATGCCGGAATGCAGTCAACTGCAACAGCAAGTGCAGAACAGACTACAGAGGTGGAAGCCGAGAGCGTAATTTCTGTTTCAAAACAGATGATTAGCTCAAATTTAACGGCTGCTATTGAAAAGCTTGAAAAGGAAGCAAAAGCTACCAGTGGAGATAAAAAAGTTGAACTTCAAAAACAGATTGCCATTAAATGGGATGATGTTAACCAGCCTGCCGCAGCTGCGTTTTTATATGAACAGGTAGCCCAAGCGCAACCGAACTATGAAAACTGGGTAGTTACAGGTGATAGGTTTACTGAGGGATACCAAAACTTTCGCGATACAACACTTACAAAAGGATTAGTAAATAAAGCAATTAATGCCTATAATAAGGCTTTAGAGTTTAACTCCGAAAGTTTAGATGCTAAAACTGGTTTAGGTGTAGCGTATGTAAGTGGCACACAAAACCCAATGCAGGGAATTCAGCTTTTGTTAGGCGTTGTTAAGGAAGATCCTAAAAACGTGAAAGCTAATACGAACTTGGGTATGTTTTCTATGAAATCAGGCCAGTTCCAGAAAGCGGTGGATAGGTTTAAAACAGTTATAGATGTTAAGCCAACACCAGAAGCGTGGTTTTACTTAGGAACAAGTTATGAAAACTTAGGGCAGAAGCCTGAAGCGATTATTGCTTACCAAAAAAGTAAAGAGTTAGCTGCAGACCCAAGTTTATCAGAGTTTGTAGATCGTAAGATCAAAGAATTGAATAATTAAAATAATTAAATAAAACATTAAATTTCAAAGTTATGCCAAGCGGTAAAAAAAGAAAGAGACATAAAATGGCTACCCACAAACGTAAAAAACGTTTGAGAAAAAACAGACATAAGAAAAAATAGGTACATAAGCTTTTAGCTTTTAACAAAATATTTACGCTTTATATACAGGCGTAAATATTTTGCTTTGTGTTTATTTTTCCTCTTGTTGATTAAAAGGTTGTTTAACGGCAATCTTTTCTAAAAAAGTAGCTGTTGGTAAAGGAGTTAATTATCAATTCGACCCCTAGTGGGGTTACAATTGCATTACTGCAAGACAAGCAACTCGTAGAACTTAACAAAGAGCAAATTAACAACAGTTACGCTGTTGGCGATATTTATATGGGCAGAATTAAGAAAATTATGCCCGGTTTAAATGCTGCGTTTGTTGATGTTGGTTATGAGAGAGATGCTTTTTTGCATTATTTAGACCTAGGACCGCAAGTACAATCTTTACTAAAACTTAACAAGCAAGTTAGAGGTAATTCTTATAAGGATCATTTATTAGATCACTTTAAGAAAGAAGCTGATATTGATAAGGGTGGGAAAATTTCTTCCATCTTAACCAAAAATCAGTTGTTGCCTGTGCAAATTGCTAAGGAGCCAATTTCTACAAAAGGCCCCCGTTTAAGTTCAGATTTATCTATTGCGGGCAGATTTGTGGTATTAGTACCATTTTCTGATGTGATTTCAATCTCTAAAAAGATTAGAAGTAACACAGAAAGAACACGCTTAAAAAAGGTTGTTGAAGGTATAAAGCCTGCCAACTTTGGTGTAATCATTAGAACAGTTTCTGAACATAAAGGTGTTGCAGAAATACAAAAAGATTTACTAGACCTTATTTCGAAATGGGAAACTTTGATGAAAAAGTTACCTACTACAGATCCTTCTAAAAGAATTTTAGGGGAAATGGGTAGGGCATCCACCATTTTAAGAGATTTATTAAATGATGAGTTTTCAAACGTTTATGTTGATGACCCATCTATTTATGAAGAAGTGAAATCTTACGTTCACGAAATTTCTCCGGAATTGGAGAAGATTGTTAAATTTTACAAAGGTAAAGAACCAATTTTCGAACATTTCGGTATCGAAAAACAGATAAAAGGTTCTTTCGGTAAAACTGTTAATCTTGCAGGCGGTGCTTACTTAGTAGTGGAGCATACCGAAGCATTACACGTAATTGATGTAAACAGTGGAAACCGTACAGCTAGTCCAGAAAACCAAGAAGAGAATGCCTTCATGGTAAACAAGGAAGCTGCAAAAGAAATTGCCCGTCAGCTTAGGTTGCGGGATATGGGCGGTATTGTAGTGGTCGATTTTATCGATATGCACAAAGCACCAAACCGTAAAGATCTTTTTGATTATCTAAAATCAGAGATGCTTTTAGATAGAGCAAAACATACTATTTTGCCTCCAAGTAAGTTTGGATTGGTACAGATTACACGTCAACGGGTTCGTCCGGAGATGAATATCGTAACCAATGAAAAGTGCCCTAGTTGTGAAGGTACAGGTGAGATTAAAGCGAGTATAATGTTGCTTGACGATATTGTAGCCAACTTAGATTACGTATTAAACGAGCAAGCAGAAAAAGGAATTACTTTATGTGTACATCCTTACATTGATGCCTTCATTAAAAAAGGATTAATTTCCTTACAAATGAAGTGGTTTTTTAAATACAACCAGTGGATTAAAGTTAAATCGGTATCATCTTATCATTTAACAGAATTCCACTTTTTAAGTGCTAAAGAAGAAGAAATTAAACTTTAATTTTTTACAAAATTTAGAAACCCGTAACGAAAGTTACGGGTTTTTTTTGTGCTATATTTTTTTGAAAATAAATTAATCTGCAACATTTTATTTTATATTTGAATAAGCCTAGCTATCTATGTATCAGAAAATTAAGAAATACATCGAAATTTCACCACGGGAGTTTAGAGGCATGGTTGTGCTTGTTGTAATTTTGCTTTTTATTTATGGTGCGCCATATATTTATGAGCGGGTAATGGGCGAACCCCTTAAAATCACTATAGAAACATTAACGCCAAAAATTGCTGAAATTGAGTCTTTTGATGAAAAGAAAGATGGTTTTTACGCTACTGACACAAAACCAATAAAAGGTGAGCTTTTTGAATTTAATCCAAATAATTTATCGGTTGAAAACTGGAAACGATTAGGGCTTAGTGAAAAACAAGCACTTAGTATTAAAAAGTACGAGGCTAAAGGTGGTAAGTTTAGAAAGCTTGAAGATGTTAAAAAGATGTATCCTATTACTGAAGAGATGTATCATCGGTTAGAACCTTATATTAGAATACCTATGGAAGAGCAGGCTTTTAATGCTTATCCAGACAATAAAAAGGCCACTTCTTTTGCTCCCCAAGCACCAGTAGACGTGGAGCTGAACAGTGCCGACTCTACTACTTTGGTTACTGTTAGAGGTATCGGGCCATCATTTGCTTCTAGAATTATAAAGTATAGAGATAGATTGGGCGGATTTGTATCGCTAAATCAACTACGTGAGGTTTTTGGTGTTGACTCGGCTAAGTTTGATCAGATATCACCGCAAATGAATATTAATGTGCAAAATATTAGAAAGATTAATATTAACCGATGTACTTTAGAAGAGATTAGACTGTTTCCATACCTGCGCTATAAGCAAGCCAGTGCAATTATTGCCTATAGAAATCAACATGGAAAGTTCTCGAATACCTCAGATTTGAATAAAATTGCGATATTGGACCCAGAACTTATTCAAAAAATTGCACCCTATTTAAATTTCAATGATTGAAACTAGCATAAAGAATAGCATTAGAGACATTCCAGATTTTCCAAAACCCGGAATTATTTTCAAAGATATTACCCCAATATTAAAGGATCAAAAACTGTGTACGGCAATAATTGATGCTTTTGTAGCTGAGCTTAAAGATTTGGAATTTGATGCGATAGCTGGTATTGAAAGTAGAGGTTTTTTGTTTGGATTGATGCTTGCCAATAGGTTAAATGTGCCCTTTATTCCGATTAGAAAAGCTGGGAAATTACCTTTTAAAACTATTCAACAATCTTATGATTTAGAATATGGATCTGCTATTTTAGAAATCCATGAAGATGCTTTTGAACCAGGAACAAGAGTTTTAATTCATGATGATTTATTGGCAACAGGAGGAACCGTAGAAGCAACTTCTTTATTAATTGAAAAAATGAAAGGTGTAATCTCTGGGTTTTCTTTTTTAATTAGCCTTGATTTTTTAGGTGGGGAAGAAAGATTGAAAAACTTTTCTGAAAACTTTTACACCTTGGCAAATTATAAATAGGTCCCCTTTTGTTCTTTATGACAAATGAGCTAGACCTAATTTTTCAGCAACTTCATTCAAATCTTTAACAACAGCATCAATTAAAGGGATACCCTTGATCTTACGTTCTTTTTCTGCTTCAACTTCTGGCTCTCCAGGGATAATTACTTTTTGATTCTCATTGATTGGAGTTGCACTTTTAAAGCGTTCTATCCAATTATCCATGTTTGCTTTAAAGTCATCTATAGGTCGGAAGCCATCAACTCGCATGGCGCCTAAAAAATGCCCTAACCCTTCACCGGGTTGATTAGGTAGCGGATCCATAAAAGCAACAAAAGGGGGTGCCCAAGGACCATAACTTGCGCCAGATAAAACAGCTGATAAAATATCAACAGTTGCACTTAATCCAAACCCTTTATGACTGCCATGTTCTCTGTCGGAACCTAGTGGTAAAAGAGAACCACCGCTTTTTAAATCAGCAGGGTTTGTTGCTTTTCCTCCATTTTTATCTTGAACCCAGCCTTCAGGGATATCTTTTCCTTCACGCTGGGCAATCTCTAGTTTGCCATTTGCGGCAGTTGAAGTCGCCATGTCTATAATCACTGGAGGATATTTTCCTGCAGGAAATCCGTAGCAAATAGGGTTGGTTCCTAGCATCCTTTCAGAAGAGAAAGTTGGAGCAACCAATGGACTAGCATTAGTTAAAGCATAGCCAATCATATCTTTTTCTACCGCCATTAAAGCGTGATAGCCCGCAATACCAAAATGATTTGAGTTTTTTACCGCAACCCATCCTGAACCGCATTGCTCTGCTTTCTCAATAGCAACTTGCATGGCAAAAGGAGCTACAACCAAACCTAAGCCTGCATCGCCATCTACAGTTGCTGTGCTCGCCGTTTCATGAACAACTCTAATGTTTGGGGTGGGGTTAATTCTTTTCTTCTCCCAAAGCCTTACATAACCTGTTAAACGAGCTACACCGTGAGAGTCTATTCCTCTTAAGTCTGCTTTTAACAAAACATTAGTGGCTAAATCGGCATGCTCATTAGAACATCCCATTTTAATGAAAACAGATTTGGTGAAGTTTCTAAGTTTATCTTCAGAAAATGTAAGGTACTCCATTTGGACTTGATGGTTTGTTTAAAAAAATAACAATTGTCAAACCTAATATTTTTAGATTAAAATGCACTTATGAATTTGAATTTTATAATCAGTTAAAAGTATTATTATAAGATTTATTAATGAACAAAGCAGGTTATGAAATTAATCTAACCTGCTTTGTATAATCAAATATTGATTGGATTCTTTCGAGCCCATAACATCTTACTTTAAATAACTCACCACAGCCGCATTACGACTAGTTGCATGTGTTTTCAAAGTGCTGATGGCATTATAAAAATCAGACGAACTGTTTAAAAAAGTATATCCTTTTTTCTCTGTAGTTGCATAAGGTTCAACCAAAGCTGAATATTTGGTGTAAAGCGCTTGCATGCTAGTCGCATTAAAAGGACCATCTATTACTTCTCTTAAATAGCCATCATATTTTGCTTTATAAACAGCGTCATTATATAAATAACCAATAAGTGGCCAACTTGAGCTATTAAGTCCAGAAAAATTCAGAGAATATGAACCACTCTGTTTTCCGGTTTGCAAAGCTTCATTATTATCCCAAGGAATCCAAGTCAATAAACTGGTACTAGGGTCGTTATATAAGAAATAGTTGTGTGTCATTCTACCATAGGTATCCCAGTTTTGAATGGTAGTGTTCACTGCTAAATATTTTAAGAAAATATCAGTATCAAAAATTGCGTTTAAGTTAGTTCTCCAAACACTAGGATCAGTAGTTCTATTGGAAGCATGTAATGTAGATAGTAGACTTTTAACATCTGTATAATCTTCATCATCCTCATTGGTTTTTTTAACCATTTCATCAGTATCAAATGAACCGCTTGCGAAGCTAGCAGCATCACCGTCTGGTTTGTATAAGTTTCCTTTTTTGCTGCTAAACTGTGAGCTTATTACAGTGTCGTCAACTTCTTCTGTAAGTGTGTATAAGCCAAAATATACTGGGCCATCACCATTATCAACATATACAGTATAAAATGAAGTATGTGAAGCTGCTAAGCCTGCATTTCTAAAAACATCACCAGCTACTTTTTCCCTAAGAAATGACTTGTCATCATAATTGTTTTTAAGACTTAATTTTTTGAATCCATAAAATCTTTGGTTTTTCAGGATTGGATACTGATCTTCAAACTCGTCAAAGTCTAATTTAAAAGACAGTTTTAGATTACCGCTTTTCCAAGTTGATTCTAAACTCGAATTACCTTTAAACCTCAATCCAACTCTATACCACTCCTTACCATTATGGAAAACCTCTGCAGGTACAAAAACAGGATCTTCATCCTGATCTGATACGCCCCCGGCTGAACCAGGGCTAAAAACTCCGAATGTTCCGTATTTATTAGTCATATCAGATAGCATTCTTTCCCATCTTGTTTTGCTGATAACGATATCTAACCTTTGAACCTTAGTATCATCAAATATTAAACTAAAGTTTGGATCAGCATCATTGCTATGAGTACTAACCGTCCAATCTGTGGCCGTAAAAGTAGAGTCAGCATAAGTTTCTGTGGTTAAAGTTCCGCCACTAATGCTTTCTTGGTTAGCAACTGCAGTAGTGTCTTTTTTACAGGAGATGGCAAATAATGATATAACTGCAAAAGTTACGAGGGATATTGAAATTGTTTTCTTCATCTTTTAAATATTAGGTGCTTTGTAGTATTAAAAGATTTATTTCAGAAATTCCTTCGGTCAAAGGAATGTTTTTTTTAAAAAGATCAAGTTTAACTATGATAAAACAGTTTTAAACCGTTAGATCAGGATGTAGAGTTTGAAGTTTAGAAAAAATTATTGCAAACCCTAAATAGAAAAAGATAGGTTGAGAGAGATGGGGTCGCTTAATAATTAAGCGGTTTTATCAGTATAAGATGCTGAATTTAAAATCTAGAGGTTTAAAGTTATCTACTAACTCTTTGATTAATAAATCACCGTACTTTACGTAAAATAAACCAAAATTCTCTTTACGTTCCTGCAATCCACCACCCGGAAAAAGTAATGTTTTCACTTTGTCTATATCGTCCATTGCTTCAGCATAATTTCTTTTATCTGCTCTAATCAATTTCTTTTCCAGACTATCTATCGCTTTTTTCAGCCTTAATTCAACAGCCTCTGTACTTGGCTTAAGTGTAGGGTCAATTTTAGCGACACGGTTTTTCAGATGCTCAAAAACAGCTTGTAACTGTTGCCATTCTTCGTTGATATTCAAATCATGAGCAGTATAGCGCTCAACATATTCTTTTTTAAGTTGCTCAGTTTCTGTAAAAGAATCTTCAAAACCTAAACCTAATTTATGGAGTTTGTGCGCAACTTTATGATCAGCAATCATCGCTGAGTTTCTTAAAACCAATAATGGGAAATCTATTTTGTAAAAATCAAAGTTTGATTTTAACTGAAGCCAATAAGCTAATTCACCACCGCCACCAATATAAGCCAGGTTTGGTAAAATTACTTCCTGATAAAGTGGACGCATTACTACGTTTGGGCTAAATCGCTCCGGAAAATTGTTGATTTCCGCTTTTAACTCATCTTCTGAAAAAGAAATTTCAGTATTTAACACGCTGTATTTCCCATCCTCAAAAACAATACGTTCCCGTAGGTCATCAGTTAGATAAAAGAAATTAATCTCCCGTGGGTTTACTTGTGCGTGAATGTTAAGCTTTGATAAGTCTTGACTAGACTGTTGTATGTTTTTAAAACTATTTTGCTCGATAATATCTTGCAAAGTAATTTCATTAAATTCTTTTTTGAGTTCGGTATCATCAGCGTCTATGATGACCAAACCATACTTTCCAAATAACTCGTTCGCCATATAGCGGGTAGCCTCTGCTAATGTTTTACCATCCGCATAAGCTTTTGATACGATATCACTGAGTTTTTGTGCATTTTCTGAGATACCTAAAATGCCTTTGTATTCATTTAAAGCACTTGAAATACTTTTGACGCTCAACCTACCGGTTGCGCCAGAGGCTTTCATATCCCAACTTATTTTCTTTCCACCTAAATAGGTATGGTTGATCTCTTCAAAATCATGGTCTTCAGTTGCCATCCAATAAATTGGGACAAAATTTTTGTCTGGGAAAGCATCTGTAAGCTCTTTAGCCAAGTTAATTGCGCTTACTATTTTGAAGAGAAAGTAAAGCGGGCCGGTAAAAATATTAAGCTGATGGCCTGTGGTAACGGTATAAGTATTGTCGGATTTAAGCGACTGAATATTTGATTGAAGTAGAGGGGATTGATTGCTGATTTGCTGATATTGACTTTTAAGAACCTCAGCTAAGGTGTTTCTATTTCCTTTAAAATCTCTTTCAGCAATGATTTTCTGAAAGCTTTTTAAATCTGGAAATTGATTGATGAAAGGTTTGAGTTGTTCATCTTGACTTAACAGCTTGGTAACTGTTGATGAAAAACATCGTGTTTGATCGTAATCGATAGTTTGTACTTTCATGCTAATAAGCGAAAATAGCCAAAATTCAAGACCTTGGCTATTTGCATTATTTATTTGACAATAGTTCCATAAAGATCAAAATCCTCTGCTCTATCTATTTTGGTGTTCACAAAACTTCCAGGAGTAGCATAATTGGTTTTTGCGTCAATTAAAACTTCATTGTCAACTTCAGGGGAGTCAAACTCTGTACGGCCAACAAAAAAATCACCTTCTAGTTTATCCACCAATACTTTGTAGGTATTCCCTACCTTTTGTTGGTTTAAATCGTAGGAAATAGCTTGTTGAATTTCCATAATATCTTCTACACGTTGTTCTTTTGTTTCTTGAGGAACATCGTCCACTAAGTCATAAGCGTGAGTTTTTTCTTCGTGAGAATAAGTGAAGCAACCTAATCTATCAAAACGAGTTTCTTCTACCCAGTCTTTCATCTGGTTAAAGTCATCCTCAGTTTCGCCTGGGTAACCACAAATTAAAGTAGTTCTCATAGCGATATTTGGCACCTTATCTCTTATTTTGTTGACCAAGTCAATGGTCTTCTGCTTGGTAGTTCCACGTCGCATAGATTGCAACATTGGGTCAGATATGTGTTGTAAAGGCATATCCATGTATTTACAAATATTTGAACGTTCGTTCATCACATCTAATATATCCATTGGAAAACCAGAAGGGTAAGCATACTGTAAGCGGATCCATTCAATGCCATCAACATCAGAAAGATGGCGCATTAAATCTGCTAAACTTCTTTTATTGTATAAATCTAAACCGTAATAAGTTAAATCCTGAGCGATCAAAATCAGTTCCTTAGTTCCGTTTTTAGCTAAAAACTTGGCTTCTTTTACTAATTCATCAATAGGTTTTGAAAGGTGCTTTCCACGCATTAACGGAATGGCACAAAAAGAGCATGGTCGGTTACAGCCTTCAGCAATTTTGAAATAAGCAAAGTGAGAAGGAGTGGTTAACATCCGCTCTCCTAAAAGCTCATATTTGTAATCAGCACCAACGGCACTCAATAAATTAGGTAAATCATTAGTACCGAACCAAGCATCAATATTGGTGATTTCTGCAGAAAGTTCTGGCGTATATCTTTCTGATAAACAACCCGTAACAATTACTTTTCCTATTTTTCCTTGATCTTTTAACTCGCTATACTGTAAAATGGTGTCAATAGATTCTTGTTTTGCATTGTCAATAAAACCACAAGTATTTATTACCACAATGTCGTTTGCTTGTACATTGTTAGCTTCATGCACTACATCCATTTTATTGCCGTTCAACTGACCCATCAAAACTTCAGAGTCGTAGGTGTTTTTTGAACAACCCAGGGTGATTACGTTAACTCTAGCTGGTATTTTGGATTTCACTGATTTTACTTTCATTTCTTTTAATTTGATTTCACTGATTAGTGTGATGATTTCAACTTTTCAGTTAAACAGATAATCTTTTTACTTCACAACTTCCATTTCCGAAATTGACCAATAAACCTGTTTTAATTTTACTAGCTTTTAAATAAGATATTAATTGTGATTGAAAAAGTTTTGGTTGTATTCCTGTTACCGCTTTAATTTCTAAAATCACATTGTTCTCTATGAAAAAGTCACATCTGAATTTTCCTGCTAATTTATTTTTAAAGTAAACATTAAATTCTTTTTCACATTCAAATTCGATATTTTCATTTTCAAATTGAATCATGAGTGCTTTAGAATAAATTTTCTCTAGAAACCCAGGCCCTAGTTCTTTGTGAACTTCATAGCAACAGCCGATAATTTTATGAGTTAAGGGGTCTTTTTCTATAACATCCATAAATCAATCTTTGTTGTTTCTCTAAAATTAAGTCTGTGAAATCTTTGTTATCTGTGAAATTACTTTCCAAACAAACTATCTACAAACTCTTTCTTATTAAACAACTGCAAATCCGTCATTTTTTCGCCTACACCAATGTATTTAACAGGGATTTTAAACTGATCCGAAATACCAATAACAACCCCGCCTTTTGCCGTTCCGTCCAACTTAGTTAAAGCTAGTGCATTTACATCTGTGGCTTGGGTAAATTGTTTGCATTGTTCAATTGCATTTTGACCGGTAGAGGCATCTAAAACCAATAAAATTTCATGTGGAGCGCCAGGAACTACCTTTTGCATTACATTCTTAATTTTAGTTAGCTCGTTCATTAAGCCAACTTTGTTGTGTAAACGCCCGGCAGTATCAATAATTGCTACATCCTCGTTATTGGCAACGGCAGATTTTAAAGTATCAAAAGCTACAGAAGCAGGATCCGCATTCATTCCTTGCGAAACCACACGTACATCTGCTCGTTTACCCCAAAGTTGAATTTGCTCAACTGCGGCGGCTCTAAAAGTATCTGCTGCGCCAATTACTACCTTTTGTCCGGCACTTTTTAATTGGTGCGCAAGTTTTCCAATGGTTGTAGTTTTTCCTACTCCATTTACGCCAACCACCATAATTACATAAGGCTTATGGTCGGTATAGTTATAATCTTGGAACGCAGTACTGTTATTTTCTTCTAAAAGAGCCTGTACTTCTTCCCTTAAAATGCTATTAAGTTCAGATGTATTTACGTATTTATCTCGGGCAACGCGTTCTTCAACCCTTTTTACTATTTTAAGTGTGGTAGTAACACCAACATCAGAATTCACTAAAATTTCTTCCAATTCATCTAAAACATCCTCATCAACTGTTGATTTACCAACAACTGCCTTGCTCATTTTAGAAAAAAAGGTGTCTTTAGTTTTTTCCAGACCTTTATCTAAGGCCTCCTGTTCTTCTGCCGTTTTTTCTTTCTTTTTAAAGAAATCAAATAGTCCCATAGTGATAAATTTAAACAAAAAAAGCCATCCTAATTTAAAAGGACGGCTCAAATATTTTTAAAATTAATTACTCAGCTAAACGCTTTCTTTAGCTTCTACAATTGCGTCCTTAATGTGATCATTATGAGCAATCGCTGATTTAAAAGAGTAAGCACCAGTTTTTGGAGATCTTACTGAAGTAATAACTTTTGAGTATTCTTTACCGGTTCCGGTTTTTAGTGTTGCAACTACTTTCTTTGCCATGTTAAATATTGTTTATGCTACAGAATAGCGTAGATTACTTAATTTCTTTGTGAACCGTAACTTTTCTAAGTACTGCGTTAAATTTCTTAACTTCCAGTCTCTCAGGAGTGTTTTTACGATTTTTTGTAGTGATATATCTAGAAGTTCCAGGCATTCCACTTTCCTTATGTTCGGTACATTCTAAAATTACCTGAACTCTGTTTCCTTTCTTAGCCATTATAAAGCGGTATTGAATTCTTTAAATTAAATAGATCCTTTTAATATGAATCTGCTGATAGCTTCGGTTATCCCGATTTTGTTTATTGTTTTGATTGCAGATGTTGAAACTTTTAAAGTTATCCAACGATCCTCATCAGGAAGGTAAAAACGCTTCATCTGTAAGTTTGGGTAAAACTTACGTTTTGTTTTAGCGTTAGAGTGTGATACTCTATTACCCACCATTGTTTTCTTTCCTGTTAAATCACAAATTCTTGACATGACTGTATATGTTGTGTTTCCTATTTCCTAATAAACCTCAGTTTTACAAAGAGTTTGCAAATATCACAAAATTCTTTCGTAATCACAACAGTAGTTTAAAAAAGTTTTTAAATATTATTTTCTGTCATTTATTTGTGTGTTTGCTCGCTCTCAGGGATGTTTTGTTTAAGGCGAGGCTATTATTACTTGTCAACTTCAACACAAGTGAAGTTTCTTTTTTGCGTCATATTCAACAACTCCGACAAAAAAACGAGAGGTCAAGGCTTTTTTATTTAAAAACGTATAATTATGGGAGAGTACTTTTAAAGGGTAAAGCTTAGAAACTTAGTGACCTTGTATTTTGTTGCGTTATCGCCAAAACCATGTCAATATGCAACATTAATCACATTTTCAATTTAATTTTTATAATTTCGTATGCATTAACCAATTACACCAAATTCATGAGTTTTAAGATTTCCTCGTTCGACGAGTATAAAAAAGCGTATCAAAAAAGTGTGGAGCAACCAGAAGCTTTTTGGGCTGATATTGCAGAAAATTTTCAGTGGAAAAAGAAGTGGGATAAAGTTTTAGACTGGAACTTTAAAGAGCCCAAAATAGAATGGTTTAAAGGAGCCAAACTAAATATCACAGAAAACTGTTTAGATAGACATTTAGCAGAACGTGGTGATCAACCAGCTTTGATATGGGAAGCAAACGATCCTAATGAGCATCATCGTATATTAACATATAAGCAATTACATGAAAAAGTTTGTTTGTTTGGGAATGTCTTAAAAAATAATGGCGTTAAAAAAGGGGATAGGGTGTGTATTTATATGCCAATGATTCCTGAATTGGCCATTGCAGTATTAGCATGTGCTCGTATTGGAGCAATCCACTCCGTAGTTTTTGGAGGTTTTTCTGCACAGTCTATCGCCGATAGAATAAATGATGCTCAATGCGAAATGGTCATCACCGCAGATGGTGGTTTTAGAGGAGTTAAAGATATCCCATTAAAAAATGTGATTGATGACGCTTTGGTGCAGTGTCCTTCTGTGAAAACAGTGATTGTTTTTACCAGAACAAGAACACCTATATCAATGATTAAAGGCCGCGATAAATGGTGGCAAGATGAAATTCATAAAGTAGAAACTTTAGGTTTGTTAAATTGTGAGCCAGAGGTAATGGACGCCGAAGATGAACTCTTTGTTCTTTATACTTCGGGTTCTACCGGAAAACCAAAAGGTGTGGTGCATACTACTGCGGGTTATATGGTTTATACCGGTTATACTTTTCAAAACGTTTTTCAATACGAGCCAGGAGACGTTTACTTCTGTACGGCAGATATCGGTTGGATTACAGGGCATTCCTATATTATTTACGGACCGCTATCACAAGGAGCTACCACTTTAATGTTTGAAGGTGTGCCTACTTACCCAGATGCAGGTCGCTTTTGGGATATTGTAGATAAGTTTAAAGTAAATACACTTTATACTGCTCCAACTGCAATACGTTCTTTGATGCAGTCTGGTTTAGATTATGTTAAGGATAAAGATTTATCATCATTAAAAGTGCTAGGGTCTGTAGGTGAGCCAATTAACGAAGAAGCTTGGCATTGGTATAATGACAATATTGGAAAAGGCAACTGTCCTATTGTAGATACTTGGTGGCAAACAGAAAATGGAGGTATTCTAATTTCTCCTATTGCAAATGTAACACCATTGAAACCTTGTTATGCAACTTTACCTTTGCCAGGAGTTCAGCCGGTGTTGGTTGATGAAAATGGAAAAGAGATTGAAGGTAACGGGGTGTCAGGAAACCTATGTATCAAATTCCCTTGGCCAGGAATGATTCGTACCACTTATGGTGACCATGAACGTTGTCGTCAGACTTACTTCTCTACCTACGAGGATATGTACTTTACTGGTGATGGTTGTTTAAGAGATGAGGATGGTTATTACAGAATTACCGGAAGGGTAGATGATGTTATGAATGTGTCTGGACATAGAATTGGTACAGCAGAAGTAGAAAATGCAATCAATATGTTTACCGATGTGGTAGAGTCTGCAGTTGTAGGCTACCCTCATGAAATTAAAGGTCAGGGAATTTATGCTTATGTAATATTAGATAAGGAGTCAGAGGACCCAGAGTTAACTAAGAAAGATATCGCTATGACGGTAAGCCGGATTATTGGAGCTATTGCTAGACCGGATAAAATTCAGTTTGTTACAGGCTTGCCAAAAACAAGATCTGGTAAAATTATGAGAAGAATTTTGAGGAAAATAGCAGAAGGGGATATGGCAAACGTAGGCGATACCTCTACCTTGTTAGATCCTGCTGTGGTGGAAGAAATTATTGAAGGGAAACTTTAAAACAGATTTAAGATGTTAGAATATCAAGAGCCAAGATTTGAACGGCTCTTGATTCTTGCTTCTTTTCGTCTTTCTTCTATTAGACTGGCATGATGCTTGAATTGTTATGAGTAGTTAATCTATTTATAAAACATTAAAAACAAGATCATGGATAAGTTAGAATTTAAAGGAACATGGAATGAAGTTAAAGGAAAAGCGAAACAAGTTTACGCTGATTTAACCGACGACGATTTAACATACGAAGAAGGAAAAGCAGATGAAACTGTTGGAAAGTTGCAACAGAAGCTCGGTAAAACCAGAGACGAAGTAGTTGACTGGATAAAAGGACTTTAATAGCTCTTCTAAACAAAAAAAGCCTCAGAATTAATTTTTCTGAGGCTTTTTTGTTGTCTAAACTGTCTCGTCCTGAAATAACGTTACACAAACAGTAATGTTATGAAAGAAGAAACAGAGAATGAGTATGTTAGAAGAAGCTCAAAGGATTACAGCCTATCTTTTAAACTGAAGGTTGTT
>JBBKWF010000005.1:0-53810 GCA_037968815.1 Pelobium sp.
TCATGAACATTAAAGACTTACATTCAATTTTTTTAGAATTTCCATCAGTTAGTACCGATACTAGAAAAATTAATAAAAACGACATCTTCTTTGCATTAAAAGGTGATAATTTTAATGGAAATACCTATGCTCAGCAAGCTATTAATAATGGCGCTAGCTTTGTTATTATCGATCAGAAGGAATACTACATTAACGACAAAACAATTCTTGTTGACGACTGCTTGGTCATACTGCAAAAACTAGCAAATTTCCATAGAAATTTTTGTAATGCAAAAGTGATAAGCCTTACTGGAAGCAATGGTAAGACAACCACAAAAGAGTTGATACATACTGTTCTTGCAAAA
The DNA here is from genome assembly GCA_037968815.1 of Pelobium sp. Lineage (GTDB taxonomy): Bacteria > Bacteroidota > Bacteroidia > Sphingobacteriales > Sphingobacteriaceae > Pseudopedobacter. Next base: position 345 of record JBBKWF010000005.1, read on the forward strand.
AAATACAAAACCATTGCAACCGTTGGAAATCTAAACAATCATATTGGAGTTCCTTTAACCCTTTTGTCCATACTACCCGATACCGAAATTGCCATCATTGAAATGGGTGCAAACCATTTAAAAGAAATAGAATTTCTATGTAAAATTGCAGAGCCCGATTTCGGATATATCACGAACTTCGGCAAAGCCCATTTAGAAGGTTTTGGTGGTGTTGAGGGTGTAATAAAAGGAAAGAGCGAATTATACGAATATCTCATAAATAACAAAAAATCCCTATTTCTAAATGCAGATGATCCTATCCAGTTAGAAAAACTGAAAAACTACACCAAAAAATATGGTTTTAGTTCAATTAACCCAAAGTACTATAAAATTGAACTTGAAGAAGCCCAGCCCTTTGTTATAATTAAAGTTGAAGACGCCATCATAAAATCGAATCTAATTGGTGCGTATAATTTTCATAATTGTTGTGCAGCCATTATTATTGGGAAATTTTTCAACGTTGAATTACCAGAAATTAAAATCGCATTAGAAAAGTATACCCCAGATAATAATAGATCGCAAATCATCAAAGCAAATGGGCACTATTTTATTTTAGACGCTTATAACGCCAACCCTTCTAGCATGAAGGTTGCAATAGAAAACTTTAATTCACTAGCAAAGACCAATAAAGTTTTAATTTTAGGAGATATGTTCGAATTAGGAGAATCAGCCAAGGAGGAGCATCAGGAAATAGTTGAATTGACCAAAAAAATGAATTTTGATCAAATAATTTTTGTTGGAGAAAACTTTTACAAAACTGAAACTAGCTTCATTAAATTGAGGGATTTTGATGACCTAAAGTCTTTTCTTTTAAAGAATAAATTGCCATCGAACTCTTCGATACTCATAAAGGGATCGAGAGGAATGGCACTTGAAAGAGTTCTAGGATGTCTATAAGCCTGTTTAAACCTTTTAATCGTGGGATATACTGGATTCGAACCGGTGACCTCTGCCCTGTCAAGGCAGCGCTCTAAACCAACTGAGCTAATATCCCATTAAAACTAAGATAAGATAAAGACCCTTGATATCTATAACCAAAACATCTTAAAATTAAAAAAAGGCTCCCATTTTCATGGAAGCCTTTTAACCTGTGGGCCCTACTGGATTCGAACCAGTGACCCCCTGCTTGTAAGGCAGGTGCTCTGAACCAGCTGAGCTAATCTCCCTTTGGGCAATCTTAAACAGTGTTTTTGTCGTTGATTGGGATTGCAAAAGTAGAGTATAAATTCATATTTCCAAAAAATATTTTAAAATAATTTCAATTATTTTCACATCTAGGACAAAACATTTTTTAACTCCTTATTTATCAGTATTTTATTTTCAAATAAAATACCTAATTTTTTTTACTTGTTCATAGAAATTTGTAAGCTTAGAAAAAACAAAGGTTAAGATTAAACTTTAGAAAGGAAGATTAAACATATTGCTTAAAGTGCCGAAATTGGCTTAAAACAAAAAAGCCTCACATTTCTGTGAGGCTTTTCATCTTGCTCCCAAGCCTGGGCTCGAACCAGGGACCCTCTGATTAACAGTCAGATGCTCTAACCAGCTGAGCTACTTAGGAATTTCTGGTTATTTCAAAAGTTTTAAAGCTTTTGCCCTTTCGGGAATGCAATGTTCGGGATTTTAATTCTGATTTCAAAATAAATTAAAATATTTTTATTCTTCTGCTTTTAACAATGAATCAGAGTTGGAAAAATCCCTATTAAAACACAAAATCCCCCAATAATTAAATTGGAGGATTGGTTTAAATGTGATCCCATCAGGATTCGAACTTATTATATTTTATAACTCTAAAATATATCAAAATATACACCTATAAAGCTTTTGAGAGGGGTTTCGTCACTTTTGAAGTAAATTAAAATACATCAAAAAACATTTGATTTAATCAAAAATTGACAGTAATATTGACAGTAACTTTTATTAATCAGTATGGCGACAATAAATTTTTATCTAGATAAACCAAATAGAAAAGGGGAGCGACCTATTATTCTAACCTATCTTTTGAAAAGTAAAAAAGTAAGATTTTCAACAAGACTTAAAACAACTGACAAAGACTGGAATCCAACTAAACAAAAAGTTAAAAAAAACGGAGTCTCTGAAAGCGAAATTAATTTTGCTTTAGATGAGTTTCAAAGACTGATTAAGTTAGTTGAACTTGAGTATAAATTTGACCCTTCAAAATTAACAGTTGAGTTAGTTAAAGAAAGACTAGAAAACATAACTGGAAACAACAAAGAAGAAATTGAGTTTTTTGATGTTTTTGAGGAATATATAAACGAATCAAACACCACTAAAACTATAGGCATCAAAAAAATATATCAAGTAACCTTAAATAAGCTTAAAGAATATAGTAAGGTTAAAAAAACTCATCTAACTTTTGAAAGTATAGATGCAAAATTTGAAATAAGTTTTAAAGACTTCCTGATGAATGATTGCCAGTTAATGAATAATACCGTCGGCAGATATATCAAAACAATTAAATCGTTTTTGAATTTCGCATTGGAAAGAGAATACACGAGCAATTCAAAGTTTAAATCATTTAAGGTTTTAAAAGACGAGGCTGATATTATCTATTTAACATATCCCGAACTAATCAAAATTTACAATTATGAAAATTTAACTAAGAAATTAGAATCTGTTAGAGACGCATTTTGCTTAGGATGTTTTACAGGACTAAGGTTTTCTGATTTACAACAAATTCAACCCGAACATATAAAAGATGATTTTATAGAAATGAAATCTAAAAAGACTAGAGATTTTTTAAGAATCCCTATTAATAAATATGCTCGAGAAATTATTGATAAATATAATGGTGGAGTGCCTAAGGTTATCAGTAATCAAAAAATGAACGATTACTTAAAAGAGATTGGAGAAATAGCAGAAATAAATAATAGTATCCAGTTAACAAAATATAGAGGTGCTGAAAAAATTCAGGTTTTAGAACCTAAGTACAAATTCATTTCAACCCATACAGCAAGAAGAACCTTTGTTACCTTATCATTAGAAAAAGGAATGCGACCAGAAACAGTAATGAGCATTACAGGGCATAAAGATTATAACACTTTTAAGAAATACATCAAATTAACAGAAAACGTAAAACTAGCTGAAATGGCTAATGTTTGGAACTAAAGAAATATGGAAAATAAACTGATTACAGAACTCGAAAACTTAGCATTACGTTTTTCCGAAAAAACAGAAAAGGAATTTAAGGAAAAGACCGAGCGGATTGAAAAAAGTGAGAAGGACAAGAAAAAACAAATTGATGAAAGGATAGAATACAACAATAGCATTTTAGCCGATTATCACAGAATTTTTGAATTATTAAAGACTAGCGATGAAAAACTTGACGTAAAAATAAAAGCGTCTTTAGACTTAATTAAACAACTCGAAGAAATAATACGATTAAGACAATCATGGAATTTAAAAGAAAACAGCCATTTAGTAAATGGTTTAATTAATCTGGTAAATCATGTTATTGATTATAAACTATGGCTTGAGCGCCAAAAAAGTCTGGAACCAAAAATTAGTGGGTTTAATGATGATGAAAACAAAATCCAAACAAAATTTTCACGAGCTAAAATCTCCATCCTTAGTTATTATCTAAAGGAAGCAAGCGTTTTTAGGGGTAATTTATCGGGTTTAGATTTGTTTAGCGCATTTGCCTTGCTTTCGGGATACAGCAACAACGGATTAAAAAATGTCGATAACGAAATTAAAAATCAAACACTAAAGATAACTGAACAAGAAAAACAAGAACTCTTAGACCTTTTAGATAATGTGAAAAACAAAATCCAAAAAGAAATAACCCCTTCCAAAAGTAAATCTAAATAAAACAAAGACCAATACACTAAATTTTAATAAACTTAAAATCAGCTATTTGTGATTTTGTAACGTTACAAGTAACCCAATATAGGCGGTTTATATTTATTCATTTGTGCTCACCAAAAAATAAAAGTAATGAGTACAAAACAAAAATTAGTCGACAGTTTAAATTTCGATGACGTAAAAAATCAGTTAGTAGTTATAGATGCTAGAGTTCTAATGTCAATGATTGGGAATATGTTCCAAACGATTATTGAAAAAGATATGGAGCATACAAAATCCAAGCAAGAACAGCTTAAACCTAATAGCGATTTATTAACCATGACCGAAGTTTTAGAACTTCTTAAAGTTTCAAAAGTTACCATCCATAATTGGAAAAAGAAGGGCATAATAAGGAGTCATAAAATAGGGAGAAAGCTATTTTTTAAAAAAGATGAAATTTTAGAAGCTATTAAGCGACAAAATTATTCATGTAATTATTCAAATTAGCAAAAATAAAAAACTATAAATCAATCAGTTATGAATAATAGTTTAAACACAAAAACAAGCTAATAAAGAAGAATAAACCAAAAAAAACAGTCTCAATAGTGAGACACATTCCAGTATGTTATAAGCAAACTGGAAAGGACACTAAAAAGCTTTTTGATGGATGGTGTTTTTCATATATAGCTTAGCAACGGATTATTTAAAAGGGAGATTTAATGTTTCCCTTTTTTTATATAATCATGGAGTATATCCCAGCCATACTATCCGGCTTATTGGCTACGCCCGATTTAAAGTAATTACGGAAATTTTTTATAGAATTATTTATTGTGTATAAACCGACTAATAAGGGGTTTATTTAATGCTCTCATTTTTCAAGCGTTTGAGGTTAAGTTTAAAAATTGAAAATTTTGAAAAAACAAGAACAATAGAGTTAAGGATTTAAATAACTAATTTAAAATAAGTTTTTCGATTTCCTGTTTTGCATCGGTTAGTATAGTTTTAGCTTCTATCTCCAATTGTGTTGCTATTTCTCTGAGTTTAAATATATGTTTTGTTATTTTTTCTTGAATGTCAGTCGGAGGGACAGGGATATTTAATTTAACTAGGTCACCAGGGTAAACGTGTGGCTGTCCTGCACCTTGTTGTAAGCCATAAATCTCTATTTGCTTTAGTTTTAGAATTTCTGATAAAAAGTCCATACATACAATACTTTCATCTTTCGATTTGATTACTGAACAATCGGAAGCAAAAATAGGTTCGTTGTGATACCAAACATATCCTGAGTAAGCACCTGACGCACTTACTGTTATTGTCTGACCTTGGTAATTATAAGTGTTATGAGAATACGGACTTGATTTTCCTCCTGCAATTACAGGGAATTCTCCATCAACTATGTTATTTGAAGTAATACTTTGCCCTTTGTTTACTGTGGCGAGTTTGCCCAATTTATGATTTTTGTAAACCCCACCTTCGATTTTTATAGAGCTGTTGAAAAATGAGAACGCATCAAATCTGTCTCCTGAAAGATCGCTCCATTTTACCTCAAAGGTTCTGTTGTCATACGATCGGTCATGTATTGGTAAACTAATCCCTAAAGCATCTAAAAGATAAGTCTCAATAACTGCTAAAAAGTCTTTTGCTTGCGTTTGTTTCTGTTGTTTTAATAAAAATGCCGACTTATAAATCGAAATTATATTATCTTGATTCTCTAAAGGTGGAACGTTTGGAATTTTCAGGTCTAGTATCTTATCGATGCCTAGTTTAGGTATCGTCGTCTGTATAAAACTTAACTCGATTTGCTTTTTTACAAAGCTTGTTTGAAGAATTATACTTAAAAAGTCGGCGTGTAAGTTGTCTAAATCATTAATTACTATTTTAGCACAATTCTCGGTAAGTATAATCCTTGTATTCTTTGGTATGCCTTTTAATAGTTTTATTTTACCTACAGTACCTGCAATTGAAATTATTAGGTCATTCTCAAAAACCTCGTATCGCTCTAAAATATTAAAAACCTCCTCTGAAATATACTTAAATTCATCAAAGTTAAACTCACTCAATTCATCCATATTTGCTACTCTTAAATATAAATAAGAAGTTTGATTATGTGAATAATCATAGCCTAATGGAATTCTTTTGCCTCCCTTAACTTTAGCAATCTTTGAAAGCTTAATGCAATTTGTAAAATCAATTTTATTCAAATAGAAGTTTGTATCAATACGTCCTAATAAGTCTGAACGATTCACAAAAAAAACCTTTTGAATATCAATATTCTCCGTTAAACTATACATATGCGCCGATATTAAAAGTAAAACCTCGTTTTGATAAAATGTCTTTGATGTTATTAAATACGATTACTTCTAAAGTATGTATTGCATTTTCTTTATATGTATGACACATGTCTTGTTCATAGTCAAACGGAGTTCTTGTCTCATCAGTTTCTCTTTTTATCATTACCACATTTTTGTTGTGATCGTTTTTTGCATATCCTAATTCAAAAGCGACATTTACATTTCGGCCACTGATGTCTGCAATGAAAATATTTGATTCATTGATTTGCTCAATCATTTTATTGTTAATGTTGTAACTGTCTCCCTTATGTTGCATTATATCAAAAACGGAAATTTTTATTTGGTCATTTTCCACCTTTAATTTTTCTAGTACACGTTTATAGGCTTGATTGTAAGACTCTACCTCTTGGTCACTAAAATATGGCATTGCTACAAACACTTTAATTGTTTGATCTGAAACTTTATCAAAAATATCAATGAGCGTTTTGTATCTAGCTTCCTTAATTTCAAAAATATGATGTTTTAAAACCCATTCTTTAAAAAAGTTGTATTTGGGTTTGTCTTTAACATTGTAATAAAGTAAGGCAGTGAAGAGACCTTCGCTATTATTTCCTTTTAGCTTGTCTTGAGATTTATAGAGTTCGTTAATGGTTAACAGTGCTTCTTTTACTTCTAAAACTAATTCATTATCTGGTTTTGAATTTAATAAACTTTCAAAAATACTTTTTGAAAGACTTCTAAAATTATTATGTAAAAGATGATTAATCCCTTTTAATAAATTGACATCTTCTATTTGATTATAGAGTTTACGAACTAGAACACCACTTCTGCCGAATATGTTTTCAAGCTCTTCTTCGTTGAAGTGTTTTTCATCATTTATGATAACACGTAAATTTTGTTCGAGAGTTAAGGGCTCTGTTTTTGAGTTTATATTATAAAATACAACTTTTTCAAATTTTTCAAAACTTGTATCAGATATCTTCTCCATTTTTTCAGAAACAGGATTGAATTTTTCTTCGAATGTTTCTTCGAACAGGACAATGCAAAAAGGAATGTTCATTGTGCCTATTCTGTCTGATATGATTTCTTCTGCAGCGCTTAATCTGTGATTACCATCAATTCTATGTAGTGGATGCTTATTCTCTTTTATTAATTGTATAAGCTCCGCATCATCAAAGTCAATTTCTATTATGGTAATTTGATTCGATTCGTTAACATCAAAATTATCTTGAGGCAAAATATTAGACCGAATCTTTAACTTATCTATATTAGAACTAAAATCTTTTCCTTTTTCAATTAGTTGGATTGCCGTAGCATCTTTGTATGCACCTTTTAAAGTGAGGTCTTGTCTTAGTTTTAAACTCAAAATAACCTCTGGAAAAAACAAATAAGTTTCTTCAGTTAGGAAATTAGAGACAACACCTTTTTGTTTTTCGAGTAATTCTCTTTGATATTCAGGATTTGCTTTCGAAATTTTTGCTATTTCCTTAATACGAGCAAAGCCTCTAATACAAATTTGTTTACTCAAAGATCTGTCTAATATCCCTCTAATTATCATAACTCGGCAGTTTCAATATAATTAATAAAATTTGTCAGTTCTTTACTAATCCATTCTAACTCATTGTTTGCCGTTTGTTTTCCTGTTGCATCATATCCAATGTCTTCTGCTATTGCCATAAAAATTGAATAGTCGGGTAGTTCGTGTTTTGATTTTTCGAGGTAAGCTTCGTGTAATTCTTCTTTAAGGAAAGTTATTTTTTCACTATATTTTGAATTTAAAGTATTACGCCATTCTTTAAATTCTTCTGTTTTTTTAAATTCAGCTATGGGAATAGTGAAATTCAAACCGTTCATTTCTTTTAACTCAATTTTCTTCTTATTATCCCATTCAGCTATTTTTTCATAAAACTGATATTCGGCTTTGAGCTTAGTCTTAATTTTTAATTTGATAGTTTGTATTTTTTCAGTTGTTGAAATTGAATATTTTTTCAAAAATAAAACAGAACTTTTAACCCCTGCACCTGTTGCACTGAATGCAGTTTGAGGCATACTTACCACAGCTACAATTCTGTACCATTCTTCTACCGCGTCTCTTACGTATTGCATACTGCTATTAGTCAAAATTCCATCAGGAACAACCATTGCCATGTAGCCATTTGGTGCTAGAAAGTTGTAGCATTGTTCAATGAATAAAACTTCGGTACTTTGATTAATTCTCGCTTCAACCATTTTGTTAGCTCGAATGTCTAACCAATCGGGTTGTTTTTTTCCAAGAAAATAATTTTTTAGATAACTTTTTTCAGATTTTTTTACACTACTTCCAAATGGTGGATTTGTAATAATAAAATTGAAGTGATTGTATTTAAACCCCTTGTTTTCAGTTATTTTAGCAATTTCAAATTCATTTAATAATCCATCTGAAGTAATTACGTTTGTATGTCCATCATCGTGGATAATCATATTCATTTTAGCGGCTCTACTAATTTGCTCGTTTATTTCAATCCCAAAAAGATTGTTTTCTGCAAAGTCATGCCAATATTTAAAATGTCGCTTACTATGGTTTATATCTGATTTGAAACGGGGATACAATTCGTCTGCCTGCTTTCTCACTTTGTTTAATGCATAGAGTAAGAAGCCACCACTGCCACACGAGGTGTCTAGAACATACGAGTCATTTCTGATCGGCAAAACACTAACTGCGAAGTTAACTATTGGTCTTGGTGTGAAATATTGTCCAAAATTCCCTCTAAAGAACGAATCCATGAAAGTTTCAAAGGCTCTACCTTTACTATCCAAATCGGTCTCCCCAAGATTTATGTCCTGTAAATAACCTACAATTGTTCTAATTTTTTCTGGCGTTAAACGGATATTATCTCTAAAAACTTCTTTATCCTTAGATCGACCTTCTTCGTATAATGACAGTATTCGTTCAAAAAGTGCTTGATTTGTTTTAATTATAGAATCTTTCTCGTCCTTTCCTTCAACCTGAATTATCTGAAAGTCGTAAGGATCTCCAGTTTGTCTGTTTTTCCTTTCATCCCATATTTTGCAAAAGATAAGTTTATCTAATTCGTCAAATGCTTCCGAAGGGTTTAATTGACCACCTGCCCAAAGAGCATCGTGTGCTTGTTTAAATCTTCTAGTAAGTTCCTCTTGAGCAATTACAGAAAGATCAAAAAGCTTCTGCTTTCCTTGCTCTTTTGTGATCAAATCAGCCTCAAATACATATTTATAAGATGCTAATTTTTTTACTCCAAATTGAGGTATATCAGATTCAGGTTCACGAGAGAGTTTTTTCTTATTGACTTTAAAATATTCATTTCTGTTTCCTTTCGTAACCCAGACATATTTGACGTCGTTAGGTAAAGCATACGAGTAACTGTAAGCCTGCTCAATTGCCTGACTAAACTCTTGCTCACTGATGCTCTCTTTTTTGCACTCTACCAAGATATGAGGCTCCTGCAAGCTGTCGTCATTGTAGACCACAATGTCCGCTTCTTTAGTGTCTACGCCCATTTTCACTGAAACAAAGTTCACAACTCTCTCAACTGGATAATTGTATTGCAAAATCAACGAACAAAATGCTTCTGCTTGTACTTGTTCTTCGGGATTAATATAACTGCGCTTTTTATTTTGATAGATGTAAGTAATGAATTTCTTTTCTTCATCAATTCTAATTAATCCGCTTTGAATCCCTTTTTCTATTAAGCTCATATTTATTATTTCGCACAAATTTTGTGAAATATAGATAAAAAATTCAAAAATCCTCTATCTGTAGATCACTATTAACTTGATGGGAATATTGACAGTGATATTGACTGTAAAAAAAAAAACCCCTGTAAGTTACTGACTTACAGGGGTTTAATTTCACTCTGGTGATCCCATCAGGATTCGAACCTGAGACCTACTGCTTAGAAGGCAGTTGCTCTATCCAGCTGAGCTATGGGACCTCTTAAGGGTTTTTAACACCCTAAAACCTTATTTTGTGCACCCACCTGGGCTCGAACCAGGGACCAAAAGATTATGAGTCTTCTACTCTAACCAACTGAGCTATAGGTGCCGAAATCATCACTGATTTGCGGATGCAATGTTAGCGTTTTTTTCTAAATAATACAAAAAAAATGCGTCCTGTTTTTTCTAAGTTAGGTTTAACTCAATCAATCTCTAATAATATAGAGCTAACTGCTTCATTATCAAAATATCGCCTTATAACCAGCTGGTTTGGCATTTGCTACAATTTCATACACTTTTTCAATAATATCATCTACACTTGGCTTACTAAAGTAATCTCCATCAGATCCATATGGCGTACGATGAGCTTGCGCTGTTAAAGTTTCTGGTTTTGCATCTAAATAAAAATAGCCATTTTGACGTTCTAAAATATCTCTCAAAATAAACGCACTTGCTCCTCCCGGCACATCCTCATCAATAATCAACAGCTTGTTTGTTTTCTCTAAAGATTTCTGGCAATCCATAGCCAAATCAAAAGGCATTAGTGTTTGTGCATCTATCACCTCCACATCTACACCATAATCTTCCAGCTCTTCTGCTGCGGCCATTACCAGTTTTAAAGTTGATCCGTAGGATACAATTGTTAAGTCGGCTCCTGTTCTTAAAGTTTCTACTTTTCCTAAAGGAACGGTAAACTCACCCGGATTTTCAGGCATTTTTTCTTTCAAACGGTAGGCGTTCAAGCACTCAATCACTAACGCAGGTTCATCTCCTTGCAAAAGCGTGTTATACATCCCAGCAGCTTGCGTCATGTTTCTAGGCAAACACAGGTGCACACCTTTTAAAGCGTTTAAAAGCATTCCGATAGGCGAACCTGCATGCCAAATACCTTCTAGTCTATGACCTCTAGTTCTAATAATCATTGGGGCTATCTGCCCAGCTTTTGTTCGGTAGCTTAAAGTCGCTAAGTCATCCGTAAGTACGTTCAAGGCAAAAACAACGTAATCAACATATTGTATTTCAGCAATCGGCCTAAAGCCTCTTAGTGCTAAACCAATACCTTGACCAATAATTGTCATTTCACGGATGCCTGTATCCGCAATACGAATCTCCCCGTATTTAGCCTGTAAGCCGGCAAAACCTTGGTTTACATCGCCAATGTTCCCTAAATCTTCTCCAAAGGCAACTAAGCGCTTATTTTTAGCAAAATTAGCATCAAAACACGCATTCAAAAGTTCTCGTCCGTCTACCATATTCCGCTCTTCACCGTATATCGGGGACAATTCTGCAACATTCATTGGCGACTTAGGTGTCCCAGAAAAAAGCTTAGTATTATAACGTTCTCTATTTTCCGCTAATTCCTTCTTATACCAAGCTAAAAGTTCAGTTCTTTTCTCTGATGGATTATTTCTGCTTAAACGCAAGGTTTTTCTTACCGCAGAAATCACTTCTTTACGCAAAGGGTCAATCTCTGATTTTAAAATCAAAGAAATCTTCTCAACAGCTGTAACATCCTCTGCAACACCATCAATCAATGCTAAAGCTTGTTGTTTTTCTTCTTTGATTACGGTAGTTAAGTCTTTCCAAGCTTCGCGTAGACTTTCTTTTACAAACTTTTTACCTTCTTCTTCTAAAATTGTTAGCTCTTCTTCGTTCAAGATTGCCGATGAAAGCAACCATTCTCTCATTTTAACTAAACAGTCATATTCTTTTTCCCAAGCTAAACGCTCTTGAGATTTATATCTTTCGTGAGAACCTGAACTTGAGTGCCCCAAAGGCTGAGTAAGCTCTGTTACGTGGATTAGAACAGGTACATGCTCTTCTCTACACACTTTGATAGCTCGCTCGTAGGTTTCGCACAAAGCCACATAGTCCCATCCTTTAACTTTAAAAATCTCAAAGCCTGGTTTTCCTTCTTCTCTTTGGAAACCTTTTAAAACTTCAGATATATCTTCTTTTGTGGTCTGATATTTTGCGGGGACAGAAATCCCATAATTATCGTCCCAAACAGAAATTGCCATGGGAATTTGTAAAACTCCGGCAGCATTTACAGCTTCAAAAAAGACACCTTCTGTAGTAGAAGCATTTCCAATAGTACCAAAAGCAACCTCGTTTCCGTTGACAGAAAAATCTGAAAATTCTTTTAGTTCTGGGTTTTCTCTATATAATTTAGATGCATAAGCTAAACCTACTAACCTGGCCATTTGCCCCGCAGTTGGAGAAACATCAGAAGAAGAGTTTTTCTTTTCGACTAGGTTTTTCCAGCTACCGTCTTCATTTAATGAACGGGTTGCAAAATGGGCATTCATTTGTCTACCTACAGATGCGGGTTCTTTATCGATATCTGGAGTTGCATACAGTTGCGCATACATTTCTTTGATAGTAGTCATCCCGGTAGCAAACATAAATGTCTGATCTCTGTAATATCCTGCTCTCCAATCGCCATTTTTAAAAACCTTTGCCATGGCTAGTTGGGCTACTTCTTTACCATCACCAAAAATTCCGAATTTAGCTTTACCGGTAAGCACTTCTCTTCTTCCCAAAATACTTGTTTGCCGGCTTCTAAACGCTATATCATAGTCATTAACAACCATTTTCTTGAAATCATCAAAGGATAAGTTTGAAGTTTCGTAAGCGTCTTCGGGTCTATAGTTGGTATCTATCATGTCTAATTAAAGGCTCAAAATTCAAAAATAGCAAAATAATTTCTGCTCTGAAACTAAGTAAGGATGTTTAAAAAAATTTGATTCAACTATTGAATTGGTTATATTTGACTAAACAAACAATAAAATATGAAAAAGATTTTGTTATTATGTTCGGTAATTATTGGTTTCGTTGCTTTTACAGCGATGCAAGACAACAAAGCTGAATTTAAATTTAACGAAGAAACGCATGACTTTGGGAAAGTAGAACAAGGTAAGCCAGTTTCTTTTGTATTTAAGTACACTAATGTTGGCAATGAGCCATTAATTATTACTGCAGTAGAATCTACGTGTGGTTGCACTGTACCAAGTGTAGAGCCAAAACAAGGTACACCAGTTTTAAAAGGTCAATCTGGCTCAATAACTTTAACTTACAATGCTGCAGTTGCTGCACCATTTAACAAGTTTGTAAAAATTACTTCTAACTCAAAGACTCCTTTGAAAATGCTTTATGTTAAAGGCGAGGTAGAAGCTGCAAAACAATAAATTTTAAAAAACTATTTAAAAGCCATTTCAGATTATTGAAATGGCTTTTTTTATGGTAAAATTCGGATTAAACCAGATATGTTAGAAAACATAAAGAATATCATATTTGATTACGGCAACGTAATTTTTAAAATAGATTTTAAACGTACCCAAAAAGCTTTTGAAGATTTAGGCGTTAAAAATGTAGAAGCCTTTTTTGCACATACAGGTCATCATGCTATTTTTGATCAGTTTGAAACTGGGCAGATCACAGCGAAAGAGTTTAGAGAAGGGATTAGAAATTTAGTTGCTAACCCAAACCTAACAGACCAACAGATTGATGATGCTTGGAATTCTTTATTGCTGGGTGTAATGGACGGAAATCATGAGTTATTGCTGAACCTAAAAGGCAAGTACCGCACTTTTTTACTAAGCAACATCAATGAAATTCACTTGAGTTTTATTACCGATTACCTACAAAAAACCTTTGACCTTAATGGTAATGATGGCTTTTTTGAAAAGATTTATTATTCACATTTAGTAGGAAAACGCAAACCTAATCCAGAAATTTTTAAACAGATATTAGCTGAAAACGGGTTAAAACCTGAAGAAACTTTTTTTATTGATGACAGTCCGCAACATTTAAAACCCGCTGGCGAATTGGGTATAAACACTTACTTGCTGACTTATCCAGATAGTATTCTAAAACTATTTAAAGACGAACTGTAAGTTTAAATGGCAAGTTCTAGAGAGAATAACGCAAAACTAATTAAAGCCGAGGCAGAACGACTCGGCTTTGCTTTTTGCGGAATTGCCAAAGCCACTTTTTTGGAAGAAGAAGCTCCGAAACTAGAAAACTGGTTAAATAACAGTTTCAACGGCAAAATGGATTATATGAATAACCATTTTGACAAACGCTTAGACCCTCGGTTGCTGGTTGATGATGCTAAAAGTGTAATTTCCGTAAGTCTTAATTACTTTACGGATGCTAAACAGGAAGACCCAACAGCTCCAAAACTTTCTAAGTACGCCTACGGCACAGATTATCATTTTGTATTTAAAGACAAGCTAAAGTCTTTAATGCAGTTTATAGAAGCTGAAATAGGAGAAGTAAGCGGAAGAGCATTTGTAGATTCGGCACCGGTTTTAGATAAAGCTTGGGCGCAAAAAGCAGGTTTGGGCTGGCGAGGAAAGCACACCAACTTAATTTCTAAAAAAACAGGTTCTTTCTTCTTTTTAGGAGAGTTGATTGTTGACTTGGATTTACAAGAAGACCATCCGTTTAGCACCGACCATTGCGGCACCTGCACCAAATGTATTGATGCCTGCCCTACCGAAGCCATTGTTGGCCCGTATTTGGTTGACGGCAGTAAATGTATATCCTACTTGACTATCGAGTTAAAAGAACAGCTTCCGCAAGAATTTAAAGGCAAAATGGACAATTGGATGTTCGGCTGTGATGTTTGCCAAGATGTTTGCCCTTGGAACCGATTTGCTGTCCCTCATCAAGAACCTTCGTTTACGCCTCACCCAGACTTACTACACTTGAAAAAACAAGATTGGGAAGATATTACTACAGAAGTTTTTCAAAAAGTATTTAAAAAATCACCTGTTAAGCGAGCAAAGTTTGAGGGATTGAAAAGGAATATTGATTTTTTAAAGAGTTAAGACACAAGAATCAAGAGCCAAGACTGACTTTATAACGAATTAGCAAGAATCAAGACGCAAGAATCAAGACTGATTTTCTATCGTCTCTGCAAAAACTAACCACCTAACCCTAACCAACTAAACTAATACTGCTCCTTTTCGTTTGGGAAATCACCACTTTTCACATCTTTAATGTAGGATTGAACTGCGCCGTTAATTTGAGTGTACATATCTAAATATTGGCGTAAGAACCTTGGCGTAAAACCTTTTGTTAAGCCAATCATATCGTTCACTACCAAAACTTGACCGTCGCAATGTTGCCCAGCACCAATTCCAATGGTTGGGATTACGACGCTTTTTGTTACTTCTGCCGCCAATTTAGCTGGGATTTTTTCTAAAACAATAGAAAAACAACCTGCTTCTTGAATGCGCAACATATCTACTTTCAATTTCTCTGCTTCGGCTTCTTCTTTTGCTCTTACGGTATAAGTACCGAATTTATAGATAGACTGAGGTGTTAAACCCAAATGCCCCATTACTGGAATCCCGGCTGCTACAATTCTTTCAATAGATTCTGCAACTTCTCCCCCACCTTCTAATTTAACCGCATGTGCACCAGATTCTTTCATAATCCGGATGGCAGAGTTTAAAGCTTCTTTAGAGTTCCCTTGATAAGAACCAAAAGGTAAATCAACCACTACTAAAGCTCTTTTTGTTCCTCTTATTACAGAAGAAGCATGATAAATCATCTGATCTAAAGTAATAGGAAGCGTAGTTTCATGTCCAGCCATCACCATTGATGCTGAATCACCAACTAAAATAACATCTATTCCGCCTTCATCAACTACTGTAGCCATGGAGTAATCATAAGCAGTAAGCATCGCGATTTTTTCACCACGATTCTTCATTTCCTGCAAACTGTGGGTGGTTATCCTTTTAAGCTCTTTATGTACTGACATGCCTATTTGGGTTTATAAATTTCTAATAATTAAACAAAGTTAGAAAATGATTGGGCTTAAATTTAAAAAAAGCAAAATGTGTTAAATATTTCGACAAAAAACTATAAATTTGCACCCCGAGATGAACAATAAGAATTTCTTATTTCCTACACTTACATCCACGGAAGCAATTTCCTTATTTTCTTCGTTTTCCATACTTATAGTAAAAAAATACACTTTTAAATGAGCGCATACTACACCAAATTACCGGCAGTACTTCTTTTAGCAGACGGAACAGTTTACCACGGCAAAGCGGCCGGAAAGATTGGAACTACTACTGGCGAGATTTGTTTCAACACCGGGATGACTGGCTACCAAGAGGTTTTTACGGATCCATCTTACTTCGGGCAAATTATGGTAACTACCAATGCGCATATTGGTAATTATGGAATTGCTGAGGCAGAAACCGAGTCTGACGATATTAAAATCTCTGGCTTAGTTTGTAAAAATTTCAACATCCCGTTTAGCAGAAAACAGGCTGATCAATCTATCCAAGATTATTTTCAGGATGAAAACTTAGTAGGTATTTCTGATGTTGACACACGTGAATTAGTTCGCCATATTAGAGCTAAAGGCGCTATGAATGCTATTATTTCTTCTGAGATATTAGATATTGACGAGCTAAAAGCAAAACTTGCCGAAGTTCCATCAATGGACGGGTTAGAGCTTTCGTCACAAGTGAGCACCAAAACACCTTATTTTGTTGGCGATGAAAATTCAAAAGTAAAAGTTGCGGTTTTAGATCTAGGAGTGAAGAAAAACATATTAAGAAACTTCTCTGAAAGAGGTGTTTATGCAAAAGTTTTTCCAGCAAAAACTACTTTCGCCGAGATGGAAAAATGGGCTCCAAACGGATATTTTATATCTAACGGTCCTGGCGACCCATCTGCAATGCCTTATGCTTTGGAAACGGTAAAAGAAGTCTTAAAATCAGACAAACCGATGTTCGGAATCTGTTTAGGGCACCAATTACTAGCTTTAGCAAACGGAATTGGCACTATAAAAATGTTTAACGGTCACCGTGGCTTAAACCACCCGGTAAAAAATATCATCAAAGATCATTGCGAGGTTACTTCTCAAAATCATGGTTTTGGTGTAGTTGCTGACGATGTTAAAAAATCTGAAACAGTTGAAATCACGCACATTAACTTAAATGATAAATCTATTGAGGGAATTAGGGTAAAAGGCAAAAATGCTTTTTCGGTGCAATACCACCCAGAATCTTCTCCGGGTCCACATGATTCAAGATATTTATTTGACGACTTTATAGCAATGCTGTAACAATACACTAAAGCCTCCCGCAAAACGGGAGGCTTTTTTGATTGCCTTAATTCCAAAAACTTTCCTTATCAAATCTTGCTCAAGATTATTTTAGATAAGGTGCAGATGCCTTCTACCCTGACTTATTCCAAAGTCAATACAGTCACTTAACACCCCAACATTACCAGCTTTGCCTTAAACACCTTCACTAAACAAACTATTTTTATAGTTAAATAACTATAAAAATAGTTGTATAACTAAATATTTAGTTATACCTTTAATTTGTTATTGCAAATAAGACAACGTTATGGAGGTAAAAGAATTAACAAAAGCAGAGGAACAATTGATGCAGGTTTTATGGGATTTAAAAAAGGCTTTCGTGAAAGAAGTTATTAATAAACTCCCAGAGCCTAAACCTGCTTATAATACGGTAAGCACAGTAATAAGAATTTTAGAAAGCAAAGGCTTTGTTGGCCATACTTCTTTCGGTAAAAGCCACCAGTACCATCCTATTATTAATAAAGAAGAATACAAAAACTTCGCTACAGAAAAACTATTAAATGGATACTTTGAAAACTCAGTAGAAAGTATGTTTTCCTTTTTTGTGAAAAAAGAAAAAATAGACTTAGCTGAAGCGGATGAGATTATGAAACTGATTGAAAACATGAAAAACAAATAGTTATGAACTGGACGAACTATCTGATCCAAGCAAACCTTTATCTGGTGTTGTTTTATGCCTTTTACTGGTTGATTTTAAGAAGGGAAACGTTCTTTAGTTTAAACAGGTATTATCTTTTGTTTACTTCATTAGTTGCCTGTTTAATCCCATTGATTAAAACAACTTGGTTTACAGTTACAGCACAACCAGTTCAACAACGTTTTCTAGACGTAACTGCTACAGTAATGAGTGGGTATGCATCGCCCATTAAAGAAAATTGGGTTTTAGGAGATGTATTAACATTGATTTATTTTTTTGGAATACTAGTTTTGACCACTAGACTTATTTATAAGCTGGTTAAATTAAGTTATCTCTTAAAAGACAACAATCAGCCCGAAGCCTTTTCTTTCTTCAAAAAAATTAGAATTAACAGCAATTTACCACAGCAAAGCACTATTGAAAAACATGAGTTTATACATGCAAAACAGCTTCACTCTGCAGATATATTGTTTTTTGAAGTACTAGCAATAGTCAACTGGTTTAACCCTATTATCTATCTCTACAAGAGCTCCATTAAACATATTCACGAATATATTGCGGATGAGGCAGTATTAAAAACAGAAATAGATAAAAGGTCTTATGCACTATTATTAGTAAGCAAAACATTTGGCATCAGCCCACATACATTAACAAATAATTTTTTCAATCAATCTTTAATTAAACAAAGAATCGAAATGATGAACAAAACCAAATCCCGAAAAACAGCCATCATTAAATATGGTTTGTCAGCACCGCTATTTCTGTTAGCATTGGTGCTATCCTCTGCTACAATTAGCGATAGTAAAACAATCAATAAGCTCTCTGAAAGTATACAGCCAGAAAAAAAAATTCGTGAAATATTAGTCCCTGCGGTAGTCAGTGATTTTATAGAATCAAAATCAATTGGGAAACCGAAACAAGCTAACAAATCTTCGATTGATTCTAATCTAAAATCAAGAGTAACGAAGACAGACTCAGTTGGTAAGCCGCCATCAGACAAATCGACAAATCTTACAATCAAAGAAGTTTCTGTAACTGCTTATCCTTCAAATGACACTACAGAGACTCGGAAAGTATTTACTAATGTTGAAGTATTACCGTCTTTTCCTGGTGGATTAGAGGCTTTTGGCAAGTTCTTAGGCCAGAATTTAAGGTATCCTGATGTTGCAAAAAAAGTAAATATACAAGGTAGAGTATTTTGCCAATTTGTAGTGGAAAAAGACGGAAGCTTAACTAATATTAACGTTGTCAGAGGCATTGGTGGTGGCTGTGATGAAGAGGCTGTAAGAGTATTGGCAATCTCTCCGAAATGGATGCCGGGTAAACAAAATGGAGAAGTGGTAAGAGTAAGTTATACCATCCCTATTTTCTTTTCTTTAATAAAAGAAAATAGCGAGAGCAAATCAATACCGCCAACACCAATTGACATTTCATCGAGCAGTAAGCAACTTTTTGTTGTAGATGGTGTAGTTTATAAAGGAGATACAGACAAATTAAATACTGAACTAAAAAGTACAGGAATCCAAAGTGTAAACATCCTAAAAGGAGAATCAGCAATTAAAAAATACGGCGATAAAGGTAAAGACGGGGTTATTGAAATTACCACTAAAAAGAAATAGCCCCATTTCATCAAAGCTTACGATTTTAAAAATCGTAAGCTTTTTTTATTAGGTTTTCTTAAATGCTTGTCACCAACTTACCACCCTTATAAAAACCCTTTTCAACTATTTCTCCTTTTGCATCAACTTTAAAACCTAAACCTTCCTTGTAGCCTTGATGCCAAGCGCCAACATATTTGCTTTTGTCTTTATAAATGTATACTCCAAATTCTTTTCTTTGGCCTTGAATGCACTGACCGTAATAGGAGTCACCTTCGTTGTAAACAAAAATGATAGGGTATGAAGCTCTTCCGTAAGCAAAATAACCAAGTGCATAAGAGGATTTATATTTCTCCATTGTAAAGCCATCAAATGAAGTGCTTTTACTTGGAGTGTAATAGTCAAAGGCATGGTTAACTTTATATTCTTTGTTTGATGGCTGACCTTTTTCAAACATCTTTATCCATCCAACTTTCCCAGATGCAATTTGAAAAGCAGGTCCATCTTTTTCGTTTTTCCGATAAGTGTACAGGTCAATTTCACCAGAGGTATTGTTCATAACAATAGTGGTACCGTCCATATCGTTATTTTTGTTGTAATTACTATAGGTAACTATTTCTCCTCGGTTACTGATGACCATATTGGGTCCAACTAGTTTACCGTCAATTTTAAAACCGTACGCATTATTGCCTTCGCCATCAGTAGTGGCGTAAAACTTAACATTTTTAACATCCTTCTTTTTAACTTGCTTTGCAAAATCTATTTGCGAAAAAGCTAAACTCGGAAGTATTAATAAAAGGAGAACTAAATAATTTTTCATGATAATAGATTAATTGTTATAATTATTATAACAAATTTAGCAACCTATTAAACCTCTTTCATACCCATTTCTAGGTATTTTGAGTAGAAAATATCTTTAGTTTTGTTGGTTATCTATTTTATCAACCTCAGGCTTTGTAGCTCTATTGACTAACTCCCAAGCGGTATAAAACACTAACTGAGCCCGCTTAACTAGCAGAGGAAAGTTTATTTTTTCAATATCATCTGTTTTTTTATGATAGTCTTCATGCAAACCATTGAAGTAAAAAATAATAGGAATGTTGTGCTTAGCGAAATTGTAATGATCTGATCGATAATAAATACGCATTGGATCTTTTGGGTCATCGTACTTATAATCCAAGGTTAGATTACTATATGTTTTGTTGGTACTTTCGCTGATTTGGCGTAAAGTAGTACTCAATTTATCGGAGCCAATTACATAAACATAATTTGCAGAATCTGCTTTGCCCTTATACAACTCGCCCACCCGGCCAATCATGTCTATATTTAAGTTAGTGATGGTGTTTTCTAACGGAAAAACAGGATGATCAGAGTACCACTCGGAACCTAACAAACCTTTCTCTTCTCCCACTACTGTCATAAATAAAATGCTTCTTTTTGGTCCGAATCCATCTTTTTTAGCTTCGGAAAAAGCTTCTGCAAGTTCTATAACCGCTGTTGTACCAGAACCGTCATCATCTGCACCATTAAATATTTCGCCCTTAACATTCATCCCTAAATGATCATAATGGGCAGTAATTACTAGTACTTCATTTTTAAGAACAGGGTCGGTACCTTCTAAAAAACCTAAAACATTTTTAGCGTTTAGTTGTACCTGGTTTACCTCGAAGTCAACTTCCAACTTAGCTTTAAACTCAAAAGAAGCAGGTTTTTTAGTATCATTTATTTTATTGGCGAGTTGCGTAATGTTTTTTCCGGATGGAGCTAATAAGCTATTTAAAAAACTTGCTGAAGCATTGATAACTAAAGGCAACTGAATAGCGTTTGGTTTGCCTAAAACCATTGAAGTTCTATTAAAAGAGCTAGAATTTTTGCTCATTTTATCAATAGACGTATCTAAAAAAACGATAGCAAGAGTAAATTTCTCACTTATGGCATTTATTTTTTTATTTCTTTGAGTGCTCCACGCTGATGGCTTTGACGTACCTGTAGTTAAGTACTTTCCGTTTACATTAGGTTCGCCGGATAAAACTACAGCAACTTTACCGGCTAAATCTAAAGCAGATAAATCATCATAACTTTTATCAGCAATACCATAACCTACAAATACAAAATCATGATAATCCATTTTTAGATTCTGCGAAAAGCTTGGTAAGGCGTGAAAATCTTTTAAAAAAACCTGTGGAGTTCCGTTAACAGTTATTTTACGGTGTTTAGCTGATATTTCTTTAAGGTCTAAGTTTTGGAAGTAGCTATTATTTACGGGAGCTATTAAGCCGAGGGACTCAAACTGATTTTTTATATAAACGGCTGCTTTTTCTGCTCCGTCTTGCCCCGTTCCACGACCAGCAAATTCATCAGAAGCTAAAATGCTAAGTTTTTCAAAAGCACCTTCTTTAGTAATTGTTGTCGCGTACTTTATGGCTATTTTGTCTTGTGCATTGCTAAAAGTTACAGCAAGTAAAAGAGCAAGTAAAGAAGTAAAGATTTTCATATCAGATTTAAATTTGGACTTCAAATATAAATCTTTAGAATCCAATTGATTGTAAATTTCTTGTTGAAATACCTTTTAAAGCTTCACCAACCTATCGCCAACCAAAACTGGGACACTTGTGCTGATATTTAAATTCAAGCAGAATTTAACATCATCTTCAATACCTAAGTTTTTAAGTCTTTCGCTATGTGAAGTTCTGGCTGTATAAGCGTGTAAATCATCTTTGGCCAATACGTATAGATCTTCTGCTGCTATACTGCTGTCATCCAAAATAAAATTACTGTGCTTTAACTGTTGAATTACCGCTCCAGCAAACAAGGTATCTTCTAAATTGAACTTATTTTTCCATCCGGCGCAAAGCAATAGCACTTCTTTATTCTGAGTTTTAAGATAATCACATACCGCATCCAAATTTAAAAACGAACCAATAATTACCTGATGAGCTGTTTTTTTAGATTCGTCAATAGCGTGAGTTCCGTTAGTGGTAGTTAATACGATGGTTTTTCCATTTACCTTTTCGGCGGAATAAGCAAAAGGAGAGTTCCCGAAATCGAAACCTTCTACAACTTTTCCATCACGTTCTGCAGCTAAAAGATAATTCTCTTTACTGTAGCTTTTACATTCGTCAACAGTGGAAACCGGAATAATGGCTTCAGCACCGTTTTCAATTCCGTAGCAGATAGAGCTTGTGGCTCTAAAAATATCTATAACTACTACAATTGCATTTGATAAATTATAAAGTGGCAGTAATGCGGGAGTTAAGCATACCTGAATGTCTTTTTGCATAAAATTTTGTGTGGATTTTATTTTTAAGCGCCGAGTTAAATAATAACTAAGCGAAAATTTATGTTCTTTTTTATTTATCCTTTATAAAAAGGGGGTTTCGTCACTTTCGCTTTCACTTTTTTATCTCTTATACTGATAAAGATCTCTTGGTCTTCTTTAATAAAATCTTTATTAACGTATGCTAAACCAATTGCTTTTTGAAGTGATGGAGATTGTGTACCGGAAGTTACCTTGCCAATCACATTTCCATCAACATCTACCACTTCATAATCATGGCGAGGAATTCCTCTTTCTACCATTTCAAAGCCTATCAGTTTTTTGGCAATACCGTTTTCTTTTTCAATTTTTAACGAATCGGAATTGGTGAATTCTTTAGTAAACTTGGTTACCCAACCTAAACCGGCTTCAAGCGGAGAAGTAGAGTCATCAATATCATTTCCGTACAAACAGAAACCCATTTCTAAACGCAAAGTATCACGAGCGGCTAAACCAATTGGCTTAATATCATAAGCTTCGCCAGCTTTGAAAACGGCATCCCAAATAACATCAGCATGAGCGTTATCAAAATAAATCTCAAAACCACCTGCTCCGGTATAACCTGTTGCCGAAATCAGCACATTATCAATACCTGCAAATTTCCCTTTTTTAAAGGTATAATAGTCCATCTCTGTAAGATTGACGTCGGTTAAGCTTTGTAATGCTTTGGTCGCGTTTGGACCTTGAACTGCTAACAATGAAGTACGATCTGAAATGTTTTTCATATCTACACCGTAAGTATTGAAGCTACTGATCCAATCCCAATCTTTTTCAATATTTGATGCGTTGACCACCAACATGTAGGTTTTATCATCAATACGATAAACCAATAAATCATCTATAATCCCACCCGTTTTATTAGGCAGATATGCATATTGTATTTTACCATCAAACAATTTTGAAGCATCATTTGAAATTACTTGCTGAATTAAGTCTAACGCTTTGTCTCCTTTTAAAATGAACTCGCCCATGTGGCTAACGTCAAAAACACCAACGGAATTTCGGACTGCTTCATGCTCTACATTGATTCCTGAATATTGTACAGGCATATTAAAGCCTGCAAACGGAACCATTTTAGCCCCTAATGAAATATGTTTTGCTGTTAATGCGGTGTTCTTCATTTTATTGGAATAAAAACCTAAAGAATCATGGTTGACTCTGGGTGTGTAATTTGTTGGCGAAATTAATAAAAATTAAACTTTTTCGTTAAGAAGGTCCTCATATACTTTCATCAATTTCTCTCCCAACTTCTTTTGGTCATGTCCTTTTTCAACCAGCTTCCTTGCTCCCTCTCCTATCCTATTCATTAGGTTTTTATCCGTAAAGCAACGTAATATCTGTTTATAAAAGTGATCACTAGAGTCCGCAATTAAAATATCTCTATCGTGGTGGTAATTAATTCCTTCGGCGGCAATAGAAGTGGCAATAATACATTTACCCAAAGCCATTGCTTCAATAATTTTAACACGCATTCCACTTCCAGATAAAAGCGGAACAATCATGATGTGCTGACGAGCAATAAACTCTTTAGCATTATCTACCTGCCCTTCTATAATAAAGTGCTCATCGGCTAAGTCATTATAACTTTCTGGAATTTTTTTACCTGCCAAATGGAACGTTATGCCCGAGCCTAACTGCATAATATTAGGCCAAACGCGTTCTAAAAACCAATCTAAACCTTCAATATTTGGTCGCCAATCCATAGAACCAATGTAGCCTATGCTTTTATTTGGGGATAGGATGAATTCATTATTGTAATTCTCCAGATTTAAAGCAACTGGAAAAGTATGGACGTTATCACTGTAACCGAGCGAATTAAAAAAGTGCTCATCTACAAAACTGATGGCTAAAATAGCATCAAATTCACTTAAAATATTATACTCGAAACTTTGCAAACGTTTACTTAACAAATGCAGGTAAAGCTTCCGTATTAAAAAACTCTCTTTTATGGTTAATCGTTTCCAAATTTGATGTTCAATATTATGCGCTCTGTACAACAGCTTTGCAGTGGAGTTCGCCTTAATTAATGACAAGTAAGGCGTCACTTGCAAGCCTTCAAGCTGAATAATATCAAAATCTTCTTTTTTTAATAAGCTCTCTATTCTGTTAGCACATCCTTGAGAATAAAAACGACTGATATTGTAAGATTTTCTCGAAAAAAGATTAAAAAAAGCGTTGCCCGCTTTTACTCTATTATCTATTTTATATTGAACAAACTTTATTTTTTTAAAAATAGGGTCATCAATTTCGTTAACCCTAACATAATGTTTGGTGGTATTTAAGCTAAACAGCGTAACGTCGCAACCTAAATCTAACAAAGATTGAATGGTGTTATGCACCACAATAGAGTAACCACCATTGGCAGGAAACGGAACTCTGTTAGTTAATAATAGGATACGCATATTTGCAAAATACTAAAAAATGGAGAGTTGCGGATTGCTTACCTTAAAAGTTTTTCGGTGGTACTTACTAAAACCTAAATCTAATACCGCCTGTCTATGGACTGTTGTTGGATAGCCCTTGTTTTTTTTCCACTGATATTCCGGGAATTCGGCATCAATTACTTCCATAAAATCATCTCGGTAAGTTTTTGCCAAAATAGATGCGGCAGCGATGGAAAAATATTTGCTATCGCCTTTTACAATGCATTGGTGTTTAATATTTGGGTATGCATTAAAGCGGTTACCGTCAATAATCAAAAGTTCGGGTACGAGTTGTAGTTTTTCAACTGCTCGGTGCATTGCCAAAAATGATGCATTCAAAATATTTATTTTATCAATTTCATGATGATCAACAATACCGACTGCAAAAGCAATTGCCGTTTCTTCAATTTCCTTTCGTAACTTATAACGGTCTTTTTCTTTGATTTGTTTAGAGTCATTCAACAAGGGATGATGAAAGTCTTTCGGTAAAATTACGGCAGCAGCAAACACTGGCCCTGCTAAACATCCCCTTCCGGCTTCATCGCAACCGGCTTCTAAAAAATTATCTTGATAAAAAGGTAAAAGCATTTATTTGACGGTTTTTAAAATGGATTCCCAAACCTGTTCGGCAGTGTAATCCCAATTATATTGTTTGACTAGTGTTAAGCCCACATCTATTTTCTCTTTGTTTTCAGTTTTGCCCGATGCTTGTTCGTACAATTTCGCGGTAAGTTCTTCAATGCTTTCAGGATTAAAAAGGTGTGCAGCACCTTGCGCAATTTCTTCCATTGCAGTACCCTTACTAGTAATTACCGGAATACCACAACTAAAAGCCTCAATTACCGGTAAACCAAATCCTTCGAAAACTGAAGGGTAAACCATTGCAGTTGCATTATTAATCAATAGGTTTAAATTTTCGTCCTTTACATTTTTATTAAAAAGCACATCGCGTTTAAACTTCATGGTTCTTAAATACTTAACAATTGCTGCCAATTGCCATGATTTTCGTCCAACTAATAACAGTTGATGATTAAGCTCTGGATTTTGTGCTTTAAAGGCTTCAAAAGCTTTTAATAAATTCAACACATTTTTACGCGGATGTATCGCCCCGACGTATATGAAATAAGGAATTTTATCTTTTAATCGTTTTTCCGTTTGCTTAAACGCCGATGAAACTCCGTTATAAACAACATCAATTTTATGAGGACTCAACTGATACGTTTTTACTAAATCTGCTTTACTAAACTCAGAAACCGTAATAATACGGGTTGATTGTTGTGCGAATTTTGGAAAAAAATATTTATAGTACAGCTGATGCAACCAATCTACGCCGTTTTTAAAATGCTCAAAAGCAATATCGTGAATTACTGAAAGCGTTTTTATTTTACAGTTTAAGGGAATAAATCCATCGGGAGAAAGTAGTAAGTCTACTTTTTCATGCTCCAAGATTTTCGGTAAACGATACTGAAACCAGATATAATACAAAAAAGGGTGACGGGCTTGCGGGTAAATTACTAATCCTTTAACATTTGGCGCAAAAATAAATTCGGGGTCAAACTTTCTATCGAAACAAAAAACAAACTCTACCTCGGGGTGGCTTATCACTAAACGACGCAAGGTTTCAAAGGTAAACCTCCCGATTCCTTCTAAGTTATCCTTAATTAATAATCTGGTGTTTACGGCTATTCGCAATGTTGTGGTGCTGATGAATTGCTAAGATAACCAATGCCTGCCCATATTTAAAATTGCTGGTTTACTATTATTGCTTTATTTTGGCGTTTCCAATGGATAATAAAAAATTTGCCAGCCGTGTTACGTTACTAGTTTTGGTTAACTTGTTGGTTAAATTAATCTGGATATTTTTTATAGAACGGAAAGTCCAACTGAACGTTGGCTTCCAAAACTTCGGACTTTATTACAGCGTTTTCAGTTTCACATTAATTTTGGGCGTAATTAACGACCCAGGCTTAAACAATTATTTAATACAGTATTTAAGCAAAGGCAAAACCCATAAACAACATATTGCCGAACTGTTTCACCTTAAAACTTTTTTAGCTGGACTATATATAGTTATCGGCAGTTTAATTGGCTTATCGCTGGGTTACAGAAACTACGATTTATTAGGTTTATTGATATTGTATCAAGTTTTATTTTCGTTTCTAAATTACCTACGAGGCTTTTTAAAAGGTCATCAGTTGCTAAACACTGAGATATTTGTTTCGGTTTTAGATAAAGGCTTGTTTATAGTTGCTCTTTTACCGGTTCTTTATTTTAACAGCAATTTCATCTGGACAATCAACTTTTACATTATAGCTCAAATAATTGCGCTTGCTCTGTCATTGATTTTCTGTATTTACTACCTGTACAGTAAAAAGATTTCGGTTTTCCCGAAAGCACAAATCAATATCAACTTCTCAATAGTCAAAAAAATTGCACCATTCGCTGTTTTTGCATTTTTGGTGTTAGCTTACAACAAAATAGACACGGTAATGCTAGCTAAAATGCTCCCGAACGGCGATATGCAAACCGGGGTTTACGTAGCGGCTTATCGTTTTTTGGATGCGGCGAGTATGCTACCTATTTTATTTGCCACACTGTTTTACCCAATAATTTGCAATATAATTTCTGATCAAGTTAAAGTCCGTACACTCGTTAACAACAGTATTTCTGCTTTAATTCCAATTACCTTAATTATTGCAATGGGAAGCTGGTTTTATCGCTCCCAAATAATGGAATTATTGTATCATCAAAATAATAGCGATCAGCTTTCTTTAATTTTTGGGATTTTGATGTTAAGCCTTCCCTTAATTGTAGTTTATTATATATTCAGCACTGTGTTTACAGCAAACAATAATTTAAAACTATTGAACTTAATTTCTGCCGGTGGCCTTTTGATTAATATTGGTCTAAATATTTTACTAATTCCTATTTATCAAGCTTTGGGCGCTGCTATAAGTTCTTTAGTTAGCTTTTCATTAATTGGGTTGGTTTACGTTATTTTTTATCATATAAACTCAAGAAACCCCTTTCCATTCTCGCTTTGGTTTAAAGTAGTATTCTTTGGGTTATTGCTGATTATTTTGGGTTACTTCATCAACTTGCTTACGCAAAACTGGATATTGGGATTTGTTCTTTATGTTTCCATAGCTATGATTTCGGCTAGTTTGTTTCAGTTTTTCAACATCAAAACTATTAAAGGCATCATTGGCTTAAAGCCTTAATTCATTAAATTACAGCATTAGCTAATTATTTCTTTAAATTCACGTTTTCAATTTTTATATGGAGAACAAGGATACAGATTTTGATTTGGTAGATATTTTAAAGACAGGCTTTAAGTATAAAAAGCACATCTTTTCTATCACCCTTTTCGGAATAATTATTGGCGTAATCACTGCGTTTTTGATTAAACCAAAATACGAAGCATATACTACTTTTTACGTTCCCGGAAATAACTCCATCTCCAAATCTTTACTCGCCGAAAATAACTTAGAAAACTTTATGAGTTATGGTGATGAAGACCAAATTGACCAAACCTTAGAAATGTTAAACTCGGAGGTTTTAAAGGATAAGGTAATTGCAAAGTTTGATTTAATCAATTATTATAGATTTGGCGGAGAAACAAAGTATCCAAAAACAAAAACCAGAAAAAAACTAGAATCAAACACCGAATTTAAGCGTACTGATAATTTAGCTATAAAGGTCGCTGTAAAAGACGAAGATCCTGTTTTAGCGGCAGACATGGCCAATTACATCTCGCTTTGTTTGGATAGTATGCGCACTAAAATTAGACAAGCCAGAGGACAACAGGCTTATGAATTGATTAAGTTGCAGTACCGTAAAAAACAGAATGAAGTAGATTCTGTTTTAAAGCAGTTAATGCAAATTAGAGAGCAAGGTGTTTTTGATTATGAGGCACAGTCGGAGGTGTTAAGCAAAGCTATAATCACTGCACAAACCAATGTTAAGGCAGAAGAAGCTCGACTTAAAGTATATCAAAAATATCAAAATAGACTTCCCGACAGCACATTAATTAAAGCTGAAGGACGCTTAGATGCTGCAAAGGCGACTTATCAATCGATTAAACCTAACGTAGCTAACTTCGGAAAGCTAAGCGGTAAATATTTAGAATTAGAAACCGTTTACAAAAAAGAGCAAGAATCTTTATCCAATTTACAGTTAAGATTTGAAGCTGCCGAACTCGATTATACTGGTGTAATTTCTCAACAGTTTTTAATTGAAAAAGCTAACCCTCCAGAAAAAAGCAAATACCCAAACAAAACACTTTTGGTGTTTTTATTTGCCCTATCGGCTTTTATCATCAGCTTTTTGCTAGTTTTTTATCTAGAGTTTATTGCACCACGGTTTAAAGAATAATGTTGGGGGCAAACGCTGATATTAAAAAGCTTTATGGCGGTAGCACTATCGCCATTTTATTAGGTGCTTTTTTAGCTTTTGGCTCACCAGAATATTATGTATTAGCATTTCCGCTAGTCATATTAGTAATCGCTCTTTTTTTAGCATCCATTGAAAACGTGTATCATTTGGTGGCATTTTGCACACCTATTTCCATAAAATATATGGTGGGCGATTCTGGCATAAACATTCCGGACGAACCTTTAATGTTAGTTTTTCTTTTACTGTTTTTAGTCAAATTATTCAAGGATTTTAGCAGTATCCGCTCCATACTAAAGCACCCTATAACCATTTTAATATTAATAAATTTAGCGTGGATACTCATTACCTCCATCACCAGCACAATGCCCGTTGTTTCTTTTAAGTTTTTACTCGCAAGATTATGGACAGTAGTTTTTGGCTTTTTCTGGGGTGCACTTATCTTTAGGAAGCCTAAAAACATTAAGACTTTTTTCACTGCATTTGGTTTGGGTTTGTGTTTGGTAATTATTTACACTACCATTAATCATTATGCTGTAGGTTTTTCGCAAGCAAAAAGCATGTTAGTAATGCATCCGCTTATGGATGACCATACGGTTTATAGTGCCGTTTGTAGTATCGTATTTATTTACGCATTAGTAGTACTCACATTTAAAAACAACAAGCTCAGCTTTATTTATAAAGCGCTACTCTTTACTTTTATAAGTTTATGTACCGTTGGAATTGCATTATCATACTCTAGAGCCGCTATTTTAAGTCTGCTGTTTGTATTAGGATTTAGCTTTTTGCTAAAGTGGAGAGTAAAGTTTAAAACTGTACTTATTTCAGTTTTCTTGATGCTGGCTCTTACCCTCACATTTGGTCAACAGATTTATCAAAAAATAAAATTCAACAATGCAGTTTCTGGTAAAAACATAGCTACTGATATTCGCTCGATTTCAAATGTGAGAACAGATGAATCAAATGTGGAACGTATAAATAGATGGGAATCTGGCTACCGAATGTTTCTTGAAAAACCATTTTTTGGTTTCGGTCCCGGCACTTATATGTTTACTTATTCGCCCTACCAAAGAGCACACGAGATGACTAGCATCAGCACCACTCACGGAACTATGGGCTCAATGCACAGCGAGTATTTTGGTCCTTTGGTAGAAAGTGGAGTAATTGGATTGCTCATTATTGTCGCACTGTTTTTAACCTATATTTTTGTGCTGATGCGGATTTATTACCAACCGGCAACACGCGAAATTAAAATGCTGGCTTTGGCTATTTTATTGGCAATGCTGAGCTACTTCTTCCACGGATTACTCAATAATTTTTTAGATCAGGATAAAATTGCCGTTATTTTTTGGGCGATGATAGGAATGGCTGTTGCGTTGGATTTGGAAAACGGGGTGGTAAAATCTTCTATTTGAAGTTCTCGGATTTAACAAGTGTTTTGGCTCTTGCTGAGTGATTCTTTTTTTAAACCACATAGAGACATAGCTGGCAAGCTCTATAAGTGTCTTCGCTCTTGATACTTTCTACTTGACCTATTATTAGCTTTCCTTTTTCGGGGCTTTGAATCGTGGTTTAAAAGCAACAAGCTTTGCTACAACTGCTTTTTCTTCTACAGGTGTTTCTTCTTTAGCAACATCTGACTTACTTTCTATAACTTCTTCAGTAGATATAGCTGGCTTGGTTACTCCTGCCTTAAATCGAGGCTTAAAACCAGCTGGTTTAGCTACAGCAGGCTTATCTTCTACAGGTGTTTCTTCTTTAGTAACCTCTGGCTCACTTTCTTTAACTTCTTCAGTAGATGTAGCTGGCTTGGTTACTCCCGCCTTAAATCGAGGCTTAAAACCTGCCGGCTTTGCTACAACTGTTTTTTCTTCTACGAGTGTTTCTTCTTTAGCAACTTCTGACTTACTTTCTGTAACTTCTTTAGGAGATGTAGCTGGCTTGGTAACTCCTGCCTTAAATCGAGGCTTAAACCCGGCTGATTTAGCTACAACTGTATTTTCTTCAACAGGAATCTTCTCTTCTATAGTTTCGGACTTTTCTACTTCAGTTTTCGCTGTAGAGGCAGCTGTTTGTCCTGCTTTAAATCGAGGTTTAAATGCTGGAGCTTTTATTGGGTTTACAGGTGTGCTTTCTCCGGCTTTTTTCGCCACTTCACTAACAACAGGATTTTCTACTTTTGGCTTAAAAGCTTCTTTTAGTTGCTGTTCTTTTTCCGCCGTTAAGGGATAAGCAATGCGTAAGTTATTGAACCAATACTTTTTGGTATGATCGAAACTTTTTTCGCTCATTTGCTCATAATGAGAAACAAACTCAGCTAATAAATCGGGCTTAGCCAAATTCAAAAGATCTAAATCAATTTTCTTTTTTAAGAAAAATTCTTCAAAAGTCATATCAAAATCTCCACATTCAAATTTCCCCAAATCAACTTCGTTCCGTCGGCACTTAATTTCCAGTTAGCTTTTTCTTCTTCAGAAGCGTTTAATAAAGTTTGATACCATAAAAGAGGAATAGCCGTTTCCTTACCATCTAAATCCACCACTAAACTGTCGTCATTAAAAACAACCTTTAATTCCTGATCTTTTCTGCGGTTACTAACTATTCCCATTTAACTACTTTCTTTAAACTTTTCTTTCAGCTTTTCGCCTAACAAAATTATTCTTCCATGTTATGATAAACCGCCTGCACATCTTCGTCCTCCTCTAATTTATCCAACAGTTTGGTAACATCAACAAGTTGCTCTTCATTAATTTCTTTATGACTTAACGGAATGCGCTCTAATTTAGCTTGCTTAACGTCAATTCCTTTTTCTTCTAAAGCTTTCTGCATATTACCGAAATCTTCAAATCCGGCTTGTACTACAGCAATATCTTCCCCGTCTTCGTTATCTTCAATATAAATTTCTTCTAAACCTGCATCTATCAGCTCTAGTTCTAACTCTTCAATATCCAAATCGCCCGGCTCAAATCTAAAAGTGGAAACTCTTTTAAAAATAAAATCTAATGAACCTGTTTTCCCTAAAGAACCATTTGTTTTGGTAAAGTAACTTCTTACGTTGGCAACTGTTCTATTGGTATTATCAGTAGCAGTTTCTACCAAAATAGCGACTCCGTGAGGGGCATAACCTTCATAAACAAACTCTTCATAACCAGCCAAATCCTTGTCCGATGCTCTTTTAATTGCCGCATCAACTCTGTCTTTAGGCATATTCACTGCTTTAGCATTTAAAATAGCAGTTTTTAATTTGGAGTTTGTTTCTGGATGTGGTCCGTTTTCTTTAACAGCCATTACAATATCTTTACCTATACGGGTAAACTGCACTGCCATTTTAGTCCAACGTTTAAATTTTCTCTCCTTCCGGAATTCAAATGCTCTTCCCATTATTTTATAAATCTTATTTTTTTACTTAAAACCTGCTTGATACTCGTTGTTTGATACTTCCTGATTTTCAAGCTTTGCCAAAGTTAATTTTTCAAATTAAATTTTATTGCCCTATTCATTCTTTTTTAACAGGAATAGCCAGTTTTTAAGACATCTTGGCGTCTGCGCTAATTTCACGGCTTAATTCTGTAACCAAAGTTTATTATTATACAAGTCGCACATCTCAAAAAATGTCCTTAAAACAAAAAAACCTCGTTAATTAAATTAACGAGGTTTTTTTTAAAGCTTAAAAGCCTATTTTTTTGCTCCAACAGCAGCTTGTTGTTCTGCTTGTTTTAATGCTCTTGACATAATTACAGAAACGATAGTATCTTCAGATACGTTAGTAATTACATAATCAGCTGGCTTTAAATCACGTACTCTTACAGATTTACCTACTTCTAATGGGTCAATAGATACTTCTACTTCTTGTGGCATATGTTTTGGCAATGCGTTAACTTTTAATTTACGCAGTTTTTGAACCAATTTACCACCCATTTTAACACCTGGAGAAGTACCAGTTAATTTTACTGGAATTTCAATAGTTACTTTTTTATCATCAAATAATTGAAGAAAATCAATGTGAACAATTTTCTCAGTTAATGGATGAAACTG
This sequence comes from Pelobium sp., assembly GCA_037968815.1. Classification (GTDB taxonomy): domain Bacteria; phylum Bacteroidota; class Bacteroidia; order Sphingobacteriales; family Sphingobacteriaceae; genus Pseudopedobacter. The sequence continues at coordinate 33,963 of JBBKWF010000005.1, forward strand.
AATATCTTGCATTACTGCATTAGTTTTCTTTCCGTCGATATTTAATTCAACAAAATTTACTTCTGCAGTGTAAACTAAGTCTCTTAATGCTGGCGCATCAATAGCAAAGTGAACTTGTTCTTTTCCACCGTATAATACAGCAGGCACTTTTCCTTCGTAACGCAGCTCTTTTGCGTCGCGTTTCCCTACGTTCTCTCTTGGAGAACCGCTAATTGCGATTGATTTCATGTTTGTTATATATTAATCTATTTTAAATAATTCACTTATTGAAGCATGCTCGTTTACATTGGCAATTGCTTTTGCAAAAAAGTCTGCTGTTGATAGCACCTTAATTTTAGGACTACTATGTTTTAAAGGAATGGTATCGGTTACAATTAGTTCTGCCAATGCAGAGTTTTCCAACGTTTCGTAAGCTTTACCAGACAATACTGCGTGGGTACAAACCGCTCTAACACTTCTCGCTCCTTTTTCCATAATCAAGCCGGCAGCTTTAGCTAAAGTACCGCCTGTATCTATAATGTCGTCCATTAGAACAACATCTAAATCTTTAACATCACCAATGATCGACATTGATTCGATTTCATTAGCTCTTTTTCTGGTTTTATCGCAAATAACAACCTCTGCGTTAAAATACTTAGCAAAAGTTCTTGCTCGGTAACTGCCACCCATATCAGGGGAAGCAATAGTTAAGTTTTTTAAGCCTAAGCTTTTAATATGCGGTACAAATATTACGGAAGCATCTAAGTGATCTACCGGAATATCAAAGAAACCTTGAATTTGGGCAGCGTGTAAATCCATTGTCATGATGCGATGGATACCAGCCGCAACCAATAAATTTGCAACTAGCTTAGCGCCGATTGCAACTCTTGGTTTATCTTTTCTATCCTGACGAGCTAATCCAAAATAAGGAATAACTGCTGTTATATAATGGGCCGATGCTCTTTTAGCAGCATCAATCATCATTAACAATTCAACCAGATTATCATTTGGTTGGCAGGTAGACTGAATTAGGAAAACATCACAACCACGAATAGACTCATCGTAATGTGGTTGAAACTCACCATCAGAAAAACGTGATAAAACTACTTTACCTAGGTCTTTTCCGTAACACTTCGCAATTTTTTCAGACAAAGCCTTGGAACCTGTACCAGAGAAAAGTTTAATGTTATTAAATGTGGAAGGCATGAGCTCTCGAGGGATTTAAAATAAAAAATTCGGAAATCAAAATTTCAATTTCCGAATTTTAATTGTTGCCCGACCAGGATTCGAACCTAGACAAACGGTACCAAAAACCGTTGTACTACCTTTATACTATCGGGCAATCCTTAAATCAAGAAACATGTTTCCTGAAATGGAATGCAAATATAGGAGCATTAACTAAAGTAAACAAATATTTTTAAAAATAAATCTATCAGCTTTGTAAACCTTTCTATTCCAGATATTTTTGCAAATGATCGCGGTTAATAAATGTTAAAATACACGTTAATTAAATTCATTTCATTATTTTCGGCGGTTAAAATCAATTCATTAAAATGACTTATTCAAAAATTAACAACCTATTGGGTTGGCTTTCTTTTTTAATTGCGGCAACAGCATATATACTAACGCTTGAGCCAACTGCAAGTTATTGGGATTGTGGCGAGTTTATTTCTGCTGCATTTAAGCTTCAAATTGTACACCAACCCGGTGCGCCATTATTTTTAATGATTGGTAAAATCTTCAGTTTGTTTGCAAGCAAGCCGGAAAACATTGCTTATGCAGTAAATGTTAGCTCGGCCTTATCAAGTGCAGCAACTATCATGTTTTTGTTTTGGACCATTACTGCTTTGGGTAAAAAAGTTAGCCTAGGCACTAAAGCACCATTAAATACTACTACAATAATAGGCATAATGGGTGCTGGTTTAGTGGGTGCATTAGCATATGCATTTTCAGATTCGTTTTGGTTTTCAGCAGTTGAGGCAGAAGTTTATGCAATGTCGTCACTTTCAACGGCCGTTGTTTTTTGGGCCATTTTAAAATGGGATGCACACGCAGATGAGCCTTACGCAGATAAATGGTTGATTTTTATTGCTTATGTAATGGGTTTATCAATAGGTGTTCACCTTTTAAACTTACTAGTTATCCCTGCAATGGCATTAGTTTACTATTTCAGAAAAACCAAAGCAGCAACACCAAAAGGTGTATTTGTAGCCATGTTTGTAGGTATCTTAATATTAGGGTTTATACAGTACGGCATTATCCAGTACATGATAAAAATAGGTGCCAATTTCGATCTATTCTTTGTTAATACTTTAGGCTTAGGATTTGGTTCTGGTGTTACAGTGTTTGCTTTAATTATACTTGGCGCAACTATTTGGTTAACATTATATTCAATAAAAAAGCAGAAACCAACTTTAAACTTGGCTATGCTATCTTTCATCTTTATTCTTTTTGGTTACAGCTCTTTTGTGATGATTGTTATCCGAGCAAAAGCTAATCCTACTTTAAATAATAGTAATCCAAAAGATGCTTTTTCGTTTTTAAGTTACTTAAACCGTGAGCAGTACGGTGACAGACCTTTACTTTACGGACAATATTTCGACTCGAAACCGATTGAAACAAAACAAAATGGAAACATTTATGTAAAAGGAGAAAACAAGTACGAAATCGCTGGCCAAAAGCAAGCTTACGAATACGATAAAAACACTTTATTTCCACGTATGTACAGCGATGACGGTAACCACCCAGCAGTATACAGAGATTGGATGAATTTGGGCCCGCAAGAAAGCCCTAATTTTGCAACAAACATTGGCTTCTTTGGAACCTACCAAATTGGCTTTATGTATATGCGTTACTTCTTATGGAACTTTGCCGGTCGCCAAAATGATAGTCAAGGAATTGGAGATTATACTAGCGGAAACTGGATTAGTGGTATTAAATTTTTAGATGCAATGCGCTTGGGCGATCAATCTAAACTACCAGATAGCATCACCAAAAATAAATCAAACAACCAACTATACTTTTTACCTTTAATTTTAGGATTATTGGGAGCATTCTGGCACTTTAAATACAGCCAAAAAGATGCTGGTATTGTAGCCTTACTGTTTTTCTTTACAGGATTAGCAATTGTTATTTACCTGAACCAAACCCCTAATCAGCCCAGAGAGCGGGATTATGCCTATGTAGGTTCCTTCTATGCTTTCGCAATTTGGATTGGATTAGGCGTATTTGCAATATCGCAATGGCTAAGAAAAGTAGTTACACCAAAAACAGCTGCAATTTTAGCAACTAGTATAGGGTTATTAGCCGCACCAGTTTTAATGGCAAGCGAAGAGTGGGATGATCATGACCGCTCCACAAAAACAACTTCTAGAGATTACGCTCGTAATTACCTAAGTAGTTGTGCTCCAAACGCCATTTTATTTACGTACGGTGACAATGACACTTACCCGCTTTGGTATGTACAAGAAGTAGAAAACTTTAGACCCGATATTAGAATTGTAAACCTGAGTCTATTTGATACAGATTGGTACATCAATCAATTGAGAAGACCGTTTAATCAATCGGCTCCATTGCCAATAACAATGACACCGGATATGTATAAAACCGGAACTAGAGACGTATTGTTTTATCAAAACTTTAACCTAGACGGTTCACAAGAACTTAAAGATGTGTTTGAGTTTGTCACCTCAAACAACCCAGAAGCTAAAGTTGAATACCAAAGTGGTAGATCCGAAAACTTTTTGCCAACAAAAAACTTTAAGTTAACAATTGACCCCACAACAGTTTTAGCAACAAAAACTGTTAGCCAAGACGAGGCTAGTAAAATTGTTCCGGCTATGGAATGGACTTTCCCTGGGAATTACTTGACTAAAGGACAGTTAGCTATCTTAGATATGTTGGTTCACAACAACTGGGAACGACCAATATATTTTGCATTTACCGTACCTAGCAGCAACTTTTTAGGTTTAGGTAATTATTTATTTAACGAAGGTTTTGCTTTAAGATTAGAACCAAAAACAAAAGCAAAAATCCCTTCTGACAGCCCACTTGGAGAAACAGAAACTGTAAACTCTAAAGAGATGTACACCAACCTAATGACTAAATTTGATTGGGGTACAATAAAAACATCTCCTTATTTAGATCCAGAGTCTCAGAAAATGGTGTTTTTATCGGTAAATAAATTCACCGAATTAGCTAAGAATTTAATTTTTGAAGGTAAAGTTGACAGTGCCCGAAATGTAGTAAAACAGTGCATGAAGGTATTGCCTATTTACACCACTTTAGACAATAATTTTGCTTTAAGTAAGTACGAATTAGTAAGCTTAATGTATGAGCTAGGAATGAAAACTGATGCTACAAGCTTGTTAAAACAAACTGAAAGATTAGTAGTTCAAGAATTAGACTACCACCACAGCATTATCCAAGGACAAGAAAATCTTGGTAGCAGAGACATTCAGCTTAACCTATTTGTACTTTCTCAGTTTGTAGAAATGACAAAACAATACGGAGAACCTGCTTTAAACAAAGAGTTAGAAGCAAAAATGAAAAACTACGAAGTCATGTTTGGAATGAGTAGATAATCAAATATAGAATTTGATAAAAGGTAGCGAAGGTAATCTTCGCTACCTTTTTTGTTTTATAAGGCGTGAGTTCACTTGTTAAGCTCAATGAGGCTTTACCATTACGTTTAACGTTTTAAAAAACCATTCACCAATATGATTTAGATTTAATGCTTTAGTCTAAATCTTCACCGGGTTCTAAAAAATGATGAACAGGTTTATAGTGCAAGTCAAAAGTTTCTGCCAAACCTTTATGAACCACGTCTCCTTTAATGATATTTAACCCCTTTAAAAGTTCGTAATTATCTAAACAAGCTTTTCTCCACCCTTTATCGGCAATTTGTAAAACGTAAGGAAACGTACTATTAGTTAGTGCAACAGTAGAAGTATAAGGCACAGCACCGGGCATATTTGGTACACAATAATGTAAAATACCATCTACTATATAAGTAGGGTTTTCATGCGTGGTTGGTTTACAGGTTTCAATACACCCACCTTGATCCACAGAAACATCAACTACAACCGTTCCTGGTCGCATTAATTTCAGCATTTCGCGGGTAATTACTTTAGGCGATTTTCTACCCGAAAGATGTACTGCACCTATAATTAAATCATGATTAGCAATTAACTTGCATATATTATACTCACTACTGTACATGGTAACCACGTGTGGAGGTAAAATATCATTTACGTAACGTAACCTTTGAATATCTGTATCAATAATAGTAACATGAGCACCTAAACCCGAAGCCATTTTTGCAGCTTGTACACCTACAACACCAGCTCCAATAATTAACACCTTACCAGGAGTAACACCGGGGACACCGCCTAATAAAATCCCACGGCCCATAACTGGTTTCTCTAAATACCTAGCACCTTGTTGAATGGCCATACGTCCCGCAACTTCAGACATGGGCACTAAAATCGGCAACACCTTACTTGTGGTTTCCACTGTTTCGTACGCCAAGCAAATTGCACCACTATCAATCATGGCATGAGTTAGTTTTCGGCTTGATGCGAAATGAAAAAAACTAAAAATAACTTGATCTCGCTTCGCCATTTTGTACTCAACAATCTCCGGTTCTTTTACTTTAATTAGCAAATCTGCCCTTCCCCAAACTTCGTCGCGAGTTTGAATAATTTCGGCACCCGCTTCTTCGTAATCATCATTTCTAAACCCACTTGCTGCCCCAGAATGAGTCTCTATTAAAACTTGATGACCTCTTTTAACCAATTCATGTGTACTAGCAGGCGTTAACCCTACTCTATTTTCATGATTTTTAATTTCTCTTGGAACTCCAACAATCATAATGTCAATTTTTATTGCACAAAACCATATTTTTCCTAAAAATAAGTATAATTAATTATAATTTTAACCACAAACATTCAATTCTACTAAAAAATACATAAAATTGTCTTATTAATAATTTAATGATAGGTGTTTTTTAGCTATAAAGATTTGTATTTTTATTTTTTTAAGCCACAAATGATACTCCGCGAAGACTCAGAGAACTACATATTAATTACTCAACATGATCACGCTTACATAGCTGGGGAACTGCTAACCCATTTCAAAAAAGAGTTTATAGCTGTAGAACATTTTGAATCTTTTAAATTTGCGGTACACCAACATGACAGAGCATGGGTTATTCCAGATTCGCATCCTTTATTAAATGATGTTACTCAAAAACCATTTACTTTTTTAGACTTTCCAGAAAAACTAAGACTTTACTTTTATAAATTAGGGATTGAACAGGTAAATCAAGCGAACTCATACGCTGCTTTACTCTGTAGTATGCATTATAGCAATTTGGCCGCCGTGTCTTCTTCTGAAACTGCAATCCAGTTTATAGAACGAGAAAAACTACGTCAGAATCACCTAATATCTAAGTTGAAAATCCCTCATACAAGACTACTTAACTACCAACTTCAAATTTTAAAGTTTTGCGACGAGCTATCGCTCTATATTTGTATGAATAAACCTGGAACAAGTAAAGAAGACGAAGTTCCTTTATTTAAAAACGGGTTTTCAGACTCTGAGTTTTTCCATCATGATGGAGAAACAAAAGTAATTGCTTCTTATAAAGACAGAAATACGATCAAGTTTAACTCGAACCCATTTGAGGATATTTTTGAAATTAAAGTACTTCTAAAACGTGTTTCTAAAAAATTAGTCGCAGATATTGGAATTGCAGACGCATACCTTGCCGAACCAACTACTTTTTTTAAAGTTAATATTGGCTCTCCGGGACGCAAATAGGCTTGCTTTACATCAACAATAATCATCTGCCCTTATATTAAACAACACATATCTAAGCTCCTAAACACTAAAAATCTTAATATGTTGAAATCTTATACTTGCCTATTTTGCGTAAAATTTTAGCTTTGTAAGGGTTCGTTGCGATTTACAGATTCTCGTATCTAAAACCGCAATACTTTATTTAAACAAATGGCTGAATTAAGTGTAAATTATAGCGAAGACAGCATCCGATCGCTCGATTGGAAAGAACATATCAGGCTTCGTCCGGGAATGTATATTGGTAAGCTAGGCGATGGCTCTGCTTATGATGATGGTGTTTATGTACTACTGAAAGAAATTGTTGACAACTCTATTGATGAGTTTGTGATGGGTGCGGGACGTATTATTGACATTACGGTGAGCGACCATAAGGTTTCAGTAAGAGATTATGGACGTGGAATACCATTGGGTAAGGTGATTGATTGTGTTTCAAAAATCAACACCGGTGGTAAGTATGATTCTAAAGCTTTTCAAAAATCTGTCGGGCTAAATGGGGTTGGTACAAAAGCAGTAAACGCCCTTTCGGGGAGCTTTACTGTACAATCTTACCGAGATGGAAAAGCAAAAAAAGCTGAGTTTGAAAAAGGAGAGTTAGTTAAAGACAATCCAGAAATTGAAACTACACAGCGTAACGGAACAGCAATTGTTTTCATCCCAGATGAAAGCATTTTCCGTAATTACCGTTATATACCAGAATTTATTGAAAACATGATTTGGAATTATGTTTTCCTAAATGCGGGCTTAACTATCAACTTTAACGGTCAAAAGTTTTTCTCTGAACGTGGTTTGTATGATTTATTGGCAAGAAACACCGATGCAGAGGCAAACCGCTATCCTATTATCCATTTAATAGGAGAAGACATAGAGATTTCCATGACCCATGGTCAGCAATATGGCGAGGAGTATTACTCGTTTGTAAACGGACAACATACAACACAAGGCGGTACGCACCAACAGGCTTTTAGAGAGGCGATGGTTAAAACCGTTAGAGAGTTTTATAAAAAAGATTATGACGCTTCTGATGTTCGGGCATCTGTAGTGGCGGCCATTTCTATAAGAGTACAGGAACCTGTTTTTGAATCGCAAACTAAAACCAAATTAGGCTCTTTAAATATTGGTCCGGATGGTCCAACCGTACGTACATTTATTAACGACTTTGTTAAAAAAGCGTTAGATGACTATCTGCATAAGTATCCAGAAACTGCTGATGCACTTCTAAAACGTATTTTACAATCGGAAAGAGAGCGTAAAGATATTGCCGGGATTAAAAAACTAGCGAACGATCGAGCAAAAAAAGCCAGTCTGCATAACCGTAAATTACGTGATTGCAAATGGCATTTAGATGATGAAAAACTGAGCGAAGAAGACCGTAAAAGAACAACCTTGTTTATTACCGAGGGAGATTCTGCATCTGGGTCTATCACCAAAGCTCGTGAAGTAAAAACTCAAGCAGTTTTTTCTCTTAAAGGAAAACCATTAAACGCTTATGGTTTAACCAAAAAAGTGGTTTACGAAAACGAGGAATTCAATTTACTGCAACACGCATTAAATATTGAAGACGGTTTAGAGAACCTTCGTTACAATAATATAGTGGTAGCAACTGATGCCGATGTGGATGGAATGCACATTCGCTTGTTATTGATGACTTTCTTTTTGCAATTTTTTCCAGATTTAGTAAAAACTGGTCATGTTTTTATTTTGCAAACTCCTTTATTTAGAGTTCGTAACAAAAAAGAAACTATCTATTGTTACAGCGACGAAGAACGTGTTTTAGCAATTGATAAACTTGGCGCAAAGCCAGAAATTACCCGATTTAAAGGTTTGGGAGAGATTTCGCCTAGTGAATTTGAAAACTTTATTGGCGAAGATATCCGTCTTGATCCTGTGATTTTACAGGGTGAAACCAAAATCAAAAACTTGCTAGAATATTACATGGGTAAAAACACCATGGATAGGCAACAGCATATTGTACAAAATTTAAGAGTTGAAAAAGATGAAGCGGAGATCATTGCTGATGCAAAAGCATTAACAGACGCTTTAGAAGAACCAGCTGCATAGTTTAACACTAAAAAATAATACAAGTAAAACGGATTTTAAAAATTCATCATTGATAAAAAAGGAAATTAATATTGTTTTTGAAGATTTTGAAAACATATCCGAACTGAGCGAAACGGACAGAGATTTATGTTTAGAAGCGGTTAAAGCTTTAGACAATTCCTACTCACCTTACTCTAATTTTAAAGTTGGAGTGGCGGTGAAGCTTGCTAGCGGAAAAATAGTTTATGGAAGCAATCAAGAAAATGTAGCTTACCCGTCGGGCCTTTGTGCAGAACGTGTGGCACTTTTTACTGTTGGCGCAAATTACCCAGATGACAAAATTGTTTCCATGGCGATTACGGCTTCCACAAGTAGTTTTGAACTCACGAATCCAATCACCTCTTGCGGAGCTTGCTTACAAGTAATGGCAGAATGCGAAAAACGACAGTCGGACGAAATCGAGATTTTATTGTACTGTATTGATGGCGCAATATGGAAAGCAAGAGGTGTGAGAAATTTTATGCCGTTTATGTTTGTGGAGGATAGGCTGGGTGGTATTTAAACACGGAAGTTTAGTTGATTTGCGAACGATTTTTCAACCACGGAGGACGCAGAGTTCACAGAGTTGGTTGGAAACTTAAGGTTTATTAAATGGAATTAGAAAATTCTTTAGCAACAAAAGTAATCGGTTTTGCTATCAAGGTTCACAAGGAAATGGGACCAGGTTTGTTAGAGTCTGTTTACAAAGAATGTCTTTTTCATGAACTAAAGAAAAGCGGGCTATTTGTTGAGAAAGAAAAAGCCCTGCCAATAAATTACGACGGAGTAGAGTTAGAATGTGGTTATCGGCTAGATTTATTAGTATCAAACCGACTCATAATTGAAATTAAATCAGTCAAAGAAATGAATGATATTTATGTGGCACAATTGCTTACCTATTTAAAATTATCAGAATGCAAGTTAGGGTTACTGATTAATTTCAATGTTTTATTACTTAAAGATGGAGTTAAAAGAGTTATAAATTATTAATAAATACGAATAACACCTTTAGCTCTGTGACCTCTGTGTCCTCCGTGGTTAAAAAACTATTCACCCAGAAAAAGATTGACGATTAAAACCCTGACCACCCAGCACAAAAAACTTGGCGGTTAAACCAACAAAATGGACGATAACAATTACGACAAAGAAGAAACCTTACACAACGTAACTCCACTCAGTGGTTTATACGAAAACTGGTTTCTAGATTATGCTTCCTATGTGATTTTAGACCGGGCGGTTCCTCATATTTTTGATGGGCTAAAGCCTGTGCAACGCCGTATTTTACATTCATTAAAAGAAATGGATGACGGACGTTTCAATAAAGCAGCCAACGTAATTGGTAACACCATGAAGTATCACCCACACGGAGATGCCTCCATTGGTGATGCGATGGTACAAATTGGACAGAAAAACTTACTGATTGAGACCCAAGGAAACTGGGGAGATCCGGTAACCGGAGATTCAGCTGCAGCACCACGTTATATTGAAGCTCGTTTATCAAAGTTCGCCTTAGAAGTTGTCTTTAATCCCGATACTACAGAATGGCAGTCATCTTACGACGGTAGAAATAAAGAACCGGTTACGCTTCCAGTAAAATTCCCTCTTTTATTGGCGCAGGGAGCAGAAGGTATTGCAGTAGGTTTGGCTACCAAAGTAATGCCTCACAATTTCATAGAACTAATTGATGCTTCTGTTGAAGTCTTAAAAGGCAACCGACCAGATATTATCCCCGATTTTTTAACGGGAGGAATGGCCGATTTTTCTAATTATAACGAAGGTCAACGAGGTGGAAAAATCAGAGTTCGAGCTAAAATCTCTGAAGTCGATAAAAAGACTTTAGTAATTACCGAAATCCCTTTTTCTACTACCACCATAAATTTGATTGATAGTATTATTTCCGCTAATGATAAAGGAAAAATCAAAATCAAAAAAATTGAGGATAATACTGCAAAAGATGTAGAAATCATGGTGCATTTGGCTCCCGGAATTTCTCCGGATGTTACCATTGATGCACTTTACGCTTTCACCAATTGCGAGGTTTCCATATCGCCAAACACTTGTATAATTAAAGGCGACAAGCCTCACTTTATGAGTGTGAACGACATTTTAGTCGAAAGCACTTTTTTCACTAAAAACCTTTTAAAAAGAGAACTAGAAATCAAACTGCATGATTTGCAGGAAAGAATTTTCTTTAGTTCATTATTAAAAATATTTATTCAGGAAGGAATGTACAAGCATTCCGACTATGAAAATTCTACAAATTTTGAAGAAGTTTTAATCGTTTTACACCGATTATTTGAACCGTTTAAAGCAAGTTTATATCGCGAGATTTTACCCGAGGATTTCAAGAAATTGATTGATAAGCCAATGAGTAGCATCACCCGTTTTGATGTTAAAAAAGCGGATGAGCAAATGGCTAATCTTGAAAAAGAAATTAAAGGCGTAAAACATCATTTACGCCATTTAACAGATTACGCAATCGCTTACTTTGAACGCCTAAAAGAGAAATTTGGCAAAGGAAGAGAGCGTAAAACTGAAATCAGAGCATTTGATAAAGTAGAAGCAGCACAAGTTGCTTTGGCTAATACTAAATTCTATTTTAATAGAGCCGATGGTTTTATTGGAACCGGGCTAAAGAAAGACGAATATGCTTTTGATTGTTCGGATTTGGATGACATTATAGTTTTTAGGGAAGACGGAATTTGTGTGGTTACCAAAGTTCAAGATAAAACCTTCGTAGGCAAAAACATTCTGCACATCGGCGTTTTCAAGAAAAACGACGACCGTACCATCTATAACATGATTTATAAGGACGGTAAAACTGGAGTAGCTTATGTCAAACGTTTTGCAAGTGGTGGCGTTACCCGCGATAAAGAATACGATTTAACCAAAGGCACAAAAGGCAGTAAGGTTGTGTACTTTACCGCAAACCCTAATGGGGAAGCAGAAGTAATTAATGTGGCTTTAAAGCCGATGTCTAAACTGAGAAAACTCTCGTTTGACCATGATTTCGCAGACACTGCTATTAAAGGTAGAGGCTCGCAAGGAAATATTTTGAGCAAATTTTCCATCAAAAAAATTACACTAAAGTCTAAAGGAGTTTCCACCTTAGCCGGAAGAAAAATCTGGTACGACCCAATCACCAAACGTTTAAATGAGAATGGACATGGGCGTTTTCTTGGTGAGTTCCAAGCTGAAGATAAAATCCTTTGTGTTTTTAACGATGGAAGTTATGAGCTATCTAGTTTTGATTTAAGTAATCACTTTGATGATAAAATGCTTCGGATTGAAAAGTACAACCCAGAAAAAGTATTTGCCTGTATCCATCTTGATGGTAAATCTAAAAACTACTACATCAAACGATTTGTATTTGAAGACTTAGCTATTGGTAAAAGAGCTGGTTTTATTAGCGAAGAACCCGGTTCAAAAATGCTAATTCTAAGTGGCTCGGATCACCCTGTGGTAAAAATAGATGCACTAAAAGGTAAATCACAAATTTTTGATGAGCAGGAGGTAGACTTATCTGAAGCTATAGATGTGAAGGGAATGAAAGCTCAGGGGAACAGGTTAAGCCCGAATGATGTGCAAAAGATCACCTTGATTTCTGAAGAAAATGACCAAGTCGAAGAAGAAGAATTAATCGATACAAAAGAAGAAGTTGAACAAGAAATAGAAGACGACAACGAAACCGACACTAAAGAAAGTATCGCTGAAGTCGAAAAAGAAAAAGAACCAATAAAGGAACCCGAGAAGAAAGAAGAAGTTGCGGTAAAGGAAGAAATAAGAAAGGAGGAAACAGTTGCTCCAGAAGTAAAAAAACCAACTTTCACTTCAAATCCAAAACCAGCAAAAAAAGTAGATTTTGAAATCACTAATCCAGATGACATTAAACTTGATGATAAAGGGCAGACTAAGTTGTTTTAATTAAACTTAGTCATGTTGAGTGCAAACGAAACATCTCACAAAATAGGTATGCAAACAGAATGGCAATCTTGCTTGTGAGATGCTTCCTATCGTCAGCATGACGACATTGAAATAGCAAACTTCGTGTTGAGCGCTCCCCGTTAGGTATCGTGTTGAAACATTTCACAAATAATTATGCAGATAGAATGATAATCTTGCCTGTGAGATGCATCATGACAAATTGAAAACCTAGACTAGGTTTCCAAAACTCCTGTCCAAAATAATTTCACCGACAACCCTCCTCATTTCACCGAATTTTTACTCTGTTTCATAGATTACTATGCTACCATCCTAAAACCAAATTCTACTTTTATATCATTAAATCAAAAGAAATGGAAAAATCAGAATTAGAAAACAGACCTAACCAACACGGAAAAAAAGTGCTAGGTTCGGCAATTTTAATTATCGGTTTAGCATTATTGGCTAAACAAATGGGCGCACAATTTCCTTCGTGGTTGTTTAGTTGGCCAATGTTACTGATTGTAATCGGTATTGCAAGTGGTATCAAGCATCAATTTAGAAACAACGGATGGATCATCATGATATTAATAGGGTCGGTATTTCTTGCCGAGCGTATTTTCCCAGCATTGTCAGTTTCAGCATATACTTGGCCGTTAATTTTAATTGGATTAGGTATCTTCTTCATCTTTGGTAAAGGATTTAGAAAAGGTAACTGTAAACGAAACAGAAGATGGAATAATTTTCAAGAAGAAACACATTCAGAAAACTACGCTTACGCCGAATCACCAAAAAATGAAGAACCTGTAGCAACAGAAGAAAAGTACCAAGCTGCAGGTGAAGAATATATTGACAGTGTTTCTGTCTTTGGAGGTACTAAAAAGAATATTCTATCTAAAAACTTTAAAGGTGGTGATATAACCAACATTATGGGTGGGGCCGAATTAAATTTTCACCACGCAGATATTAATGGAGTTGTGGTTTTAGATGTAGTTCAAATTTTTGGAGGAACAAAAATAGTGGTTCCCCCATCTTGGGAAGTGGTAACAGAAATGGCCGCAGTTTTCGGCGGAATTGATGATAAACGCTCCATTACCCAAGTGCTTCCCGATAAAAGCAAAGTATTATTAATTAAAGGCACTTCCATTTTTGGAGGTATCGATATCCGAAATTATTAAATAAATTGTAGCATTATGAACTGGTTTGTAGCAAAATTAATATTCGAGATTAAGAGCGAAGACAGTCAAGTCCCCCAGTTTGATGAGCAATTGAGGCTTATAGAGGCAGTTGATGCAAGTCTTGCTCTAGAAATGGCTTACCAAATGGGCTTAATGCAAAAAGAAGATTTACTAACTTCTCAAAAACATCTAATAACTTGGGATTTTGTGGCAGTTACAGAAATCCAAGAAATTGGCGAAATTGCCCATGGCAAGGAAATTCATTACAAAATTACCGAACCAGACAAAGCTGAACAATATTTAGCTTTGGTGCGTGAGAAAGCTAATCGTTTAAAAACCGTGAAACCTATTTATCAATAATACTGTGGCAACATCTCCATTATCAAACCGTAAGTTCAAATGGGTGTTCCTGTTTTTGATGGTGGTTTTTGCAACTTTCCAGTATTATACGCTTACTCAATTTCAGATTGACCCACAAACAACATTAAAAGACAGTATAATCTCCAATATACTTTTGGCTTTAAGCTGCTGGTTAATTAGTAACAGTCTTTCATTTTATCAGCCCAAAGCTTATAAATACCTATTTATAGCTATTTGGTGCGTGGCATTAGCAGGCTTTTATATTTATGTGCTTAAAGTGGTTTTTCAAAATGTAGAGATATACAACGGCGACAATAATTATTTTTTTCAGCTTTCATTCCCTTTGCGTTTCATCTTTGCGCTATTGTTAATAGGAAGCATGGCAACCATAAGCATACTTTGGTACAACCAAGCAGAAAGCCAAGAAATTACAGCCCGCAAAAACGAAGCAGAAAAACTCACTAAAGAAATTGAATTAGCATCATTGCGAGAAAAACTACAGCCTCATTTTCTGTTCAACAGCTTAAACTCCATCAGTTCACTCATTATCACCCAGCCTAAGTCAGCCCGAAAAATGGTTCACCAACTGTCAGATTTTTTAAGAGGAACTTTAAGAAAAGATGATGCTTCTACAAGTTTAAAAACAGAATTAGAACATTTAGAGCTTTACCTCGAAATTGAAAAAGTAAGGTTTGGTAACCGATTAAAAACTGACATTTCAGTTGCCGATGAAGTTTTGGAGAAAAAATTACCCCCTATGTTATTACAGCCTTTGGTAGAAAATGCTATCAAATTTGGCTTATATGATACGCTTGAAGAAGTAATCATCACCATCGCAATCAATTTTAACAACCCTTATTTAGAAATTATTATTTCAAATCCCTTTGATGCTAGTACTTCTCACAGCAATAAAGGCACAGGTTTCGGTTTATCAAGCACACAACGTAGGCTACAATTGCTTTACACTCGCACTGATTTACTACAGACACAAAAAACCGAAAAACAATTTACCAGCATCCTAAAAATTCCTCAAATATGATTAAAGCTTTAATTATCGACGACGAGCCTTTAGCAAGAGATATTATTAAAGAATACCTTAAAGAGTATCCACAAATTGAAATAGCAGAAGAATGCGGAAACGGATTTGAAGGACTAAAAGCCATCACCCGGCATCAGCCACAACTTATTTTTTTAGATATTCAGATGCCTAAAATCACAGGTTTCGAGTTACTTGAACTGTTAGACGATATGCCTGCAATCATTTTCACTACCGCTTTTGACGAGTTTGCTCTCAAAGCTTTTGAGGCCAATGCAATAGATTATCTCTTAAAGCCATTTAACGAAGACCGCTTTAAAAAAGCGATAGATAAATTTTTATCTACCAATATACAACCACAAAATTCACCCATAAAAAACATTATAGAAACAGTTGCAGAACAAAGCCAAACTCAAAACGAACGCATTGTTATCAAGCTGGGCAATAAAATAAAAGTGGTTTCTATTTACGATATAACCCATTTAAGTGCCGATGACGATTATGTGAAAATTCACACACTTGACGGCGAATACCTTAAAAATCAAACTTTAGCTTTCTTCGAGAAAAACTTAAACCCTAATTTATTTGTAAGGGTACACCGCTCCTATATTGTAAAGGTAGATCAGATTACAAAAATAGAAGCTTACGAAAAAGACGGACATCTGCTCATCCTTAAAAACGGAGAGAAAATCCCGGTAAGTAAAACAGGCTACCCAAAATTGAAAGCAGTTTTAGGAATTTAACCGTTATGGTGTTTAAATTTCAACCACATAGGCACATAGCTTATGTTGAACTGATTGTATTCATTTGATCATCAATATTTTAAAAATCCGAAAAAAGCTATGTGCCTATGTGGTAAAAAAATCGCAAGTCCGCCACAAAACACACACCTATATACCTATCTGGTTATAAATAAATTTAGACACAATCCTACAAAAATGTATCTTCGTTGCTATGTCAGCTATCGATATAAAAATCCAAATTGATTCATTAGTTAAAGAGCTTCAACAGCACAATTACAACTATTATGTATTGGCTATGCCTATCATTTCTGATTTCGATTTTGACCAGAAACTAAAACAATTAGAAGCTCTTGAAAAAGAGAATCCATCTCTTATAAATCCAGACTCGCCAACGCAAAAAGTAGGTGGTCAAATTACCAAAAACTTTAAAACAGTAGCACATAAATGGCCGATGATGTCACTCGGCAACACCTATAATGAGCAAGATTTAATTGATTTTGATCAGCGCATTAAAAAAGCCATCGGCGAAAACTTCGAATACGTTTGCGAGTTAAAATTTGATGGCCTATCCATGAGTTTGACTTACGAAAACGGCAAGCTATTAAGAGCCGTTACCCGTGGAGATGGCACCAAAGGCGATGAAGTTACGGCAAATGCAAAAACCATCCGTACCATTCCTACTCACATAAAAGGAGAAAATATCCCGGATTATTTCGATATCCGTGGGGAAGTCTTTATGCATCATGCCGCTTTTAAAAAACTGAATCAGGAACGTGTAGAAAACGGTGAGCAAGCTTTTGCCAATCCACGTAACTTTGCATCTGGAACTGTTAAAATGCAGGATTCTGCCGAAGTCGCCAAGCGCCCTTTAGATTGTTTTTTATATTTCTTATACAGCGATAACAATCCTTTTAAAACACATTGGGAAAGTTTACAGGCGGTAAAAAAATGGGGGTTTAAAGTCTCTGAAGAAAGTAAGCTTTGCAATAGCATTCAAGATGTTTTAGCATTTATCCAAAATTGGGAGCAAAAACGATTTAAGCTAAGTTATGATATCGATGGTATCGTAATTAAAGTAAATAGCTACGCACAACAACAAGAGTTGGGCTTTACTGCAAAATCCCCTCGTTGGGCAATCAGTTACAAATACAAAGCGCAAGAAGTTGAAACGGTATTAGAAAAAGTAACTTATCAAGTCGGAAGAACGGGCGCAGTTACACCAGTAGCCAACCTAAAACCAGTTTTATTGGCTGGCACAACCGTTAAAAGAGCAACTTTACATAACGCCAACGAAATAGAACGTTTAGATTTACATCAGGGCGATACCGTTTGGGTAGAAAAAGGTGGAGAAATCATTCCAAAAGTGATTCAGGTAAATTTAGAAAAACGGAAACCAGACGCTCAAGAAATAGAATATATTCTCCAATGTCCCGAGTGCAATACGCCTTTAGTACGTACCGAAGGCGAAGCTGTGCATTACTGTCCAAATGACGAAGGCTGTCCACCACAAATTGTTGGACGTATTCAGCACTATATCAGCCGTAAAGCGATGAATATTGAAGGCATAGGTGCAGAAACCGTTGAAGCCCTTTATCAAAAAGGATTATTAACTCACATAAGTGATATTTATAGCTTAAAAAATCACGAAGAAGATTTAAAAAACTTAGACCGTTTCGGAGAGAAATCAATCACCAACTTAATAGAAGGTATTGAGAAATCTAAAGAAATGCCATTTGAAAAAATATTATTTGGCTTAGGTATTCGTTATGTTGGTGCAACAGTGGCTCAAAAACTAGCTAAACACTTTAAAACCATTGAGCGTATCAGTCAAGCTAATTTTGAAGAGCTAATTGCCGCAGATGAAATTGGCGAACGCATTGCGCAAAGTGTAATTGAGTACTTTACAAATCCACAACATCAACAAGAAATTGTTAAACTAAAAGAAGCAGGTTTAAATTTTGAAATAGAAGAAAAGGAAGTAGTTTTGCAAAGCGAAAATTTAGTTGGCAAAACCTTTATAATTTCCGGTGTTTTTGAAAATCATAGCAGAGAACAATTAAAAGATTTGATAGAAGCAAACGGAGGCAAAATTCTAAGTAGCATATCAGCAAAACTAAACTATCTAGTTGCTGGCGATAACATGGGACCTGCCAAATTAGAAAAAGCAAATAAACTGCAAATCCCAATCATTAGCGATGAGGAATTGTTAGCATTAATAAAATGAGAGATTTTTTAAGCAAGTATCGAATAAAATCTGGTTTTTACAGATTAAAGCAAGAGCTAAAAAAAATAACCAGAAAAAACAGATCTGTTTCTTTAAAAGCGGCGCAGTATATTGGTGTTTTAGTAACTATCAATAACCAAAAGCAGTTAAATGAGGCCGAAGAAGTGGCATTAGAGTTAAAAAAAGCGAACAAGAGATTTCGATTATTAGCCTTTACTTCAAATCAAACTTTAAAATTAGCAACAGGTACTGTAATCGAACTGATCACCCTACAAGATGTAGACTGGAACTTTGTGCCAAAAAGAGAAAAAATAATCAACTTTGTAAACAATGAGTTTGATATTCTGATTAACTTGTGCACTGAAATTTGTTTTCCGTTAGTTTACATCACCGCACTTTCAAAGTCACTTTTTAAAGTAGGTGCATATCATAAAAAGAACTCCGCTATTTATGATTTTATGTTAGCCACACAACAACAAAGTATCAGCGGTTTTAATACCGAATTAAAATACTATTTAGATAAAATAAAATGAGCATGTTTAACGGAACCGGAGTAGCTATGATTACTCCCTTTCTTGAGGATGAAAGCGTTGATTATAATGCTTTAGAAAAAACTATTGAACACCTGATCAATGGGAAAGTTGAATATATTGTGGTAATGGGTACAACTGCCGAATCCGCAACTTTAACTGCCGAAGAAAAAAAGCATATTTTTAAATTTGTTGCAAATATCACCAATAAACGAATCCCATTAATGGCGGGTATTGGTGGCAATAATACTCTTGAAATAGCTAAAGCTATAAGCGAGTTTGATATAGAGGGCTATCAAGCCATTCTTTCTGTGGTGCCATATTATAATAAACCCAACCAAGAAGGTATATATCAGCATTACAAAGCTATTGCCGAAGCAAGTAAATTACCAATCTTACTTTACAATGTCCCTGGTCGTACGGGAGTTACAATGTCAGCGGAGACTACTTTGCGTTTAGCAAACAACGTAAAGAATATTTTAGGTACAAAAGAAGCTTCAGGTAGTTTTGATATTTTTAATGAAATAGCTGCGCATAAACCAAAAGACTTTTTATTGATTTCTGGTGATGACGCAGTAACACTTCCAATGATTGCTTTGGGTGCTGTAGGAATCATCTCAGTAATTGGCAATGCTATTCCTTTGCAATTGTCTAACATGGTACGTAAATGCTTAGCTAACGATTTTAAAGGAGCTCAACCTGCGCATTTTAGCTTCTTAGAGCTTACACGGCTTTGCTTTCTAGAAGGCAATCCAGCAGGCGTAAAAGCAGGAATGCAAGAATTAGGAATCTGTTCAGATAAGCTTCGTTTACCATTGGTAAAAGTAACAGATGCAACACGCTCAAAAATCATTACAGAAGTAACAAAGATTGTAGCTTAGCTAGCTATACATAAAAATAAACAGAGAGTCGGTCCTATACCGACTTTTTTTATGTCTAA
>JBBKWF010000006.1:0-197912 GCA_037968815.1 Pelobium sp.
TCCTTGCTCACCTGTTTCTCCTCTTATACCTTGGATTCCTTGTTCTCCAGTTTCGCCTGTCGCTCCTGTTAATCCTTGCTCACCTTGTTCCCCAGTTGCTCCGGTTAATCCTTGCTCACCTTGTTCGCCGGTTGCTCCGGTTTCACCAGTTGCTCCTATTAATCCTTGCTCACCTGTTTCGCCAGTTGCTCCGGTTATTCCTTGTTCTCCTGTTTCGCCGGTTGCACCTGTTAATCCTTGCTCACCTTGTTCCCCAGTTGCTCCGGTTATTCCTTGCTCGCCTTGTTCGCCGGTTAAACCTTGTTCTCCTGTTTCGCCAGTTGCTCCTGTTAATCCTTGCTCACCTGTTTCGCCGGTTGCTCCGGTTAATCCTTGCTCACCTTGCTCTCCAGTTGCTCCTTGAATTCCTTGCTCACCTGTTTCGCCTGTCGCTCCTGTTAATCCTTCCTCACCTTGCTCTCCAGTTGCTCCGGTTAAACCTTGAATTCCTTGTTCTCCTGTTTCGCCAGTTGCTCCTGTTATTCCTTGCTCTCCGGTTTCGCCGGTTAATCCTTGAATTCCTTGCTCACCTTGTTCTCCTGTCGCTCCTGTTAATCCTTGCTCACCTTGTTCGCCAGTTGCTCCGGTTATTCCTTGCTCACCTGTTTCGCCAGTTGCTCCCGTTATTCCTTGCTCACCTTGTTCTCCAGTTACACCAGTTAATCCTTGTTCACCTTGTTCTCCAGTTACACCTTGAATTCCTTGCTCACCTTGTTCTCCTGTCGCTCCTGTTATTCCTTGCTCACCTGTTTCGCCAGTTGCTCCGGTTAACCCTTGTTCGCCTTGTTCCCCAGTTATTCCTTTCTCACCTTGCTCTCCGGTTGCTCCTGTAATTCCTTGCTCGCCTGTTTCGCCGGTTATTCCTTGCTCACCTGTTTCGCCAGTTATTCCTTGTTCTCCGGTTACTCCTTGTATTCCTTGCTGACCCTGTTCGCCGGTTACACCTTGAATTCCTTGCTCACCTGTTTCGCCAGTTACACCTTGAATTCCTTTCTCACCTTGCTCACCTTTATCTCCTTTATCTCCTTTAAGTCCGTCTTTACCATCAATACCTGCATTTCCATCAGGACCTTTATCTCCAATTGGACCTTTTGCACCGGTAATTCCGGCTAATCCTTGAAATCCATCGGGACCTCTTTCTCCAACCAAACCAGCATCACCTTTTGATCCTTTATCTCCAACCGGACCTTTTAAACCTACCTCTCCTTGAATACCTTTATCACCAGGTAAACCTTTATCTCCGTCAGGGCCCTTTAAACCTAAATCACCCTGAATACCTTTATCTCCTTGTAAACCTTTATCACCAACAGGACCTTTTATACCCGCTTCGCCTTGAACACCTTTATCTCCTTGTAAGCCTTTATCTCCACTAGGACCTTTATCACCTTGAACCCCTTTGTCTCCCGTTGGCCCAACATTCCCGCCAGTCTGAGCGTTTCCACCACCACTTGATTTTGCGTATAAAGCAAAAGGAACAGCTAATAGCTCTGAACTACCAAAAGGCTGAAAGTTATTACCTCCAGTTAAGTCTAACTCTACTTTTAAGAAATAGTTAGACACAGAAAAATCAACATCTGTTAATTTAATAGATGACACTGGAACCCCTCTCCCTATAATATGATTAAAGAGTCCAAACTGATTAGTTGCGACCTTTTGAGTTTCTGAATAAACCTCAACACCGTTTGAAGAACCACTTAAAACAGTAAATCGGGCATTAATTTTTTGGTTAGACAGTTCCTTCCCATCCGCTTTCCTTACCACTGCTTGGTACTGGAAGCCATTCATGCCATCCTGTGCGAAGGTAGAGGTACTTAAGAAAAACAATAAACTTAGGACGAAGAGTAGGTTTCTTTTCATTTATTTTAATTTAATTCTTTACTTTTTAATTTGGACGACATTATCGAATATAACTTTCATTTATTCTACTTTACGTAGTACTGAGTAAGCTTATTTATAATATATTATATCATAAAGGAAGACAGCTCACAAACAACCACGTAAAAAAATACCCAAAACGAGTAATTTAGAGTAAAAAACACTCCCTCGCTGATTTTAGTATTTTTGTAAATTTTCGTTAAAGATGTTAATAACTTTTGAAGTTCTTAACATCTTACGGTGTCTAAAAAATCACAATCAACCATTTATTAAGTTTTACTAGTTGAATATATTAATTACAACATAACATTTAAATAGATCAGACCCCGTATCTTGTCATCTAACCAATTATACGACTGTTTAAGTGATTCGGTTACCTTTTTTTCACACAGTGACAGTAATATTGAAATCTATTTTAACGCAAAGAAATGCTAAATTTGACACATGACTAAGACCGCGGAAAAATTTGTAGAAGTTTCTTCTCAAAAATCTTTCGATATTCCCCACAGAGGGATAATTAATTTCAACATTGGAAAATATGATGCCGCTGTCGACCGTGGCCTTTCACGTTTGGTTAATATTGAACATGCTAAACGAAAAGGCAACGTAATTAAATGGAAAGTAATGGAGAATTTGGACAAACTTTTGCCTGAGTTTGAAAGTAATTTTCAAAAAAAAGGTGGCAAAGTTTTATGGGCAAATACTGTTGAAGAAGCGAATCAAGAAGTACTTAACATTTTAAAAAAAGTTAATGCTAAAACAGTAATAAAGTCAAAGTCTATGGTTACCGAGGAAATTCATTTAAATGAATTTCTTGAAAAAAACAACATTGAATCTTTAGAATCTGACTTAGGTGAATATATAGTACAGCTACTGGGGCAAAAACCTTATCATATTGTAACACCTGCAATGCACCTGAGTAAAGAAGATATTGCTAAGCTATTTCATGAAAAATTTGGAACTCCGGCAGACGCTAGCCCTCAACAACTCACATTAAAAGCAAGAGAACTATTAAGAGATAAATACTTATCAGCTGATGTTGGTATAACAGGTGCTAATTTTTTAATTGCCGATACGGGAAGTGTAGCAATTACCGAAAACGAGGGTAATGCCCGATTAACCACAACTTTCCCGAAAATACATATTGCAATTGTAGGCATCGAAAAAATGATTCCTTCTATAGCTGATTTGGATTTGTTTTGGCCAATGCTATCCACCCACGGAACTGGGCAAAACTTGACGGTTTATAACACCATTTTGAGTGGTCCTAAACAAGCCAATGAAACAGACGGTCCAGAAGAAATGTATGTTATATTATTAGATAACGGACGTACTGAACTTCTTGCTCAAAAAGAACAAAGACAAGGCTTATATTGTATTAGATGTGGTGCATGTTTAAACTCCTGCCCAATTTATAAAAATGTAGGTGGTCATACTTATGACACTACCTATAGTGGACCTATTGGATCACTTATTACTCCGCATTTAAAGGGAATGAAGGAATTTAAGCACCTAAGTTATGCATCTAGCTTATGTGGAAAATGTACCGAGGTTTGTCCTGTTAAAATTGACATCCATAAAATGTTACTGCTAAACAGAAGAGATGCCGTACAAACAGGTTTAAACACAAAAAGCGAAAGTATGGGCTGGTATTTCTGGAAAAAGGGAATGTTAAAACGTGGCTTTATGGACTTTTTTGGCGGAAAATTTAAAAACACTCTAATAAACCGCTTCTTTAAAAAATACTGGGGAGATAAACGACAATTACCGAAAGTAGCTGACACATCATTTAGTTCGCAATGGAAAAAAGAACATCCTAAAAAGTAATTTTCAATTTTCAGGATGGATAAAAAAGTTGAAGTACTCTCGAAGTATATCCCCAGTCTTGCGGCGCCGATGATTGCAAACTGGATTGACTTTCACCGTTGTGATTTTAAAATAGCAAGAAACAGAAACAGCAAGTTCGGAGATTATCGCCCGCCACAAAGAGGTCATGGGCATAAAATATCGGTCAATCATGATTTAAATGTTTATGCTTTTCTGGTAACCACAGTGCATGAGTTTGCTCATTTAGTTACTTGGAAAGAGTTTGAGCACAAGGCTAAACCACACGGAATTGAGTGGAAACAAAACTTTAAAAGAATGATGCAACCTTTTTTTGAGTTAGAAGTTTTTCCTGCCGAAGTAAAAAAAGCAATACAAAACTATTTAGAAAACCCAGCAGCATCTAGTTGTTCTGACTTAAGTTTGTTTAGGGCATTAAAAGCATTTGACGAAAAGCCTGCTGGCTCTTTAACCGTAGAACAACTGGAAGAAAACCAAGTGTTTTGTCTCAAAAATGGTAGAACATTTCGAAAATTAAACAAAATAAGGAAACGTCATAGATGCGTTGAGGTTAAATCTGGATTGATTTATTTGTTTAGCCCAATTGCAGAAGTATTTTTGGTGGATTTTGAAAAGAAAAGATAATAGATGTAAATTCCTACTTGTCTTTTAACCTTTCAGAATTCTTACGTTGGTTTACTGTATCGTAAGAGATTAAATAAAGCTCTCGAAGTTTTGAATTTAATTGGATAGATACGAAGAAAAACTTTCTGTGAGTAGTTTTTGTAATCAACCAATTAAAACACCAGTTACCTTCAGGATAGATATTACACAACTTTACTAGAAAAGACTAAAATAACACCCAATTCTATATTCCAAGTTTTAGTTTTGGAAGACACTTATAGAAACTAAAAAAGGTCTGCAATTTCTTGCAGACCTTTTAAATTTAATATTTGCTTTCAGCTTTTAGCCTTCAGCGTCTAGCTTAAACTAAGCTTCAACTTCTTCCTCTTCTTCCTTAGAAGCCATTAATTTATCGTATTCTTCTTGAGAACCAACAATGATTCTTTCGTAGTCACGTAAACCTGTTCCTGAAGGAATTAAGTGTCCAACAATTACGTTTTCTTTCAAGCCTAATAAATGGTCACGCTTACCAGCAATTGCTGCTTCGTTTAACACTTTAGTAGTCTCTTGGAAAGAAGCCGCAGAGATGAATGATTTAGTACCTAATGATGCTCTGGTAATACCTTGCAACATTGGACTTGCAGTAGCAGCTCTTGCTTCGCGAGCGGTTACTAGCTTCATATCTTTACGTTTCAATTGAGAGTTTTCGTCACGTAATTTACGTACAGAAACAATTTGACCAGATTTTAACACTCCAGAATCGCCTGTTTCTTCAACAACCATTTTGTCGTAGATTTCATTATTCTGTATAGCAAAATCAAATCTATCAACAGCTTGTTTCTCTAAGAAAGTAGTATCACCTGCATCTTCAATCATTACTTTCTGCATCATTTGGTGAACAATCGTTTCAAAGTGCTTATCATTGATTTTCACACCTTGTAAACGGTAAACCTCTTGAATACCATTCACTAAGTATTCTTGAACAGCTGCTGGACCTTTAATTGATAAGATATCTCCAGGAGAAATAGCTCCATCAGATAAAGGCATACCTGCTTTAATAAAGTCATTTTCCTGTACTAGGATGTGCTTAGAAAGTGGTACCAAGTATTTCTTGATTTGACCATCTCTAGATTCGATAGTTACCTCACGGTTACCACGTTTAACACCTCCAAGCGTAACTACACCGTCAATTTCAGTAACAACAGCAGGGTTAGATGGATTTCTAGCTTCAAACAGTTCAGTTACACGTGGCAAACCACCCGTAATATCTCGTGTTTTACCAGTTGTACGAGGAATCTTAACTAAGATTTCTCCCATTTTAATCTCATCACCTTCATCAACAGAAATGTGAGCACCTACCGGAACGTTATATTCTCTGATAGAACCACCTTTTTTGTCAACAATTTTAACTACCGGATTTTTAGTTTTATCTCTAGTATCAATAATTACTTTTTCTCTGTGACCAGTTTGCTCATCAGATTCCTCACGGAAAGTAACACCTTCAATTACTGCCTCAAACTCAACCTTACCTGTAAATTCAGAAATAATAACCGCATTGTACGGATCCCAAGAACAAATTCTGTCGCCTTTAGTTACTTTATCTCCTTCTTTTACATAAAGAAGTGAACCGTAAGGAACGTTGTTTGTCATAATTACACGTCCAGAGTTTGGATCAGTAATTTTGAATTCACCAGAACGACCTAAAACAATTTCAATGTCGCCATCGTCAGTTGATCTAGTAACAGTTCTTAAGTTTTCAAACTCAATAACACCTTCAAATTTCGCATTAACTTGAGACTCTGCCGCAATGTTAGATGCAGTACCACCCACGTGGAAAGTACGTAAAGTTAACTGTGTACCTGGCTCTCCAATAGATTGTGCTGCAATTACACCAACTGCCTCACCCATTTGAACTGGCTTACCAGATGCCAAGTTACGTCCGTAACATAACGCACAAACACCTCTTGCTGCCTCGCAAGTTAATACTGAACGAATTTCGATACCTTCTATCGCAGACTCTTCAATTTGTCTAGCTATTTCTTCAGTAATATCCTGATCAGCTTTAACATATAATTCGTTAGAAATTGGGTCGTAAACATCATGTAATGAAGTACGTCCTAAAATTCTATCGTATAATGGCTCAACAATATCCTCGTTATCTTTTAACGCTGTTGTAAACATACCTCTTAAGGTACCGCAATCATGGTGTTTAATAACCATATCCTGCGCAACATCATGTAAACGACGAGTTAAGTAACCCGCATCTGCTGTTTTCAGAGCCGTATCGGCCAAACCTTTACGAGCACCGTGAGTAGAAATAAAGTACTCTAATACTGAAAGTCCTTCTTTAAAGTTGGAAAGAATTGGATTCTCAATAATCTCACCACCAGAACCTGATTTCTGTGGTTTCGCCATCAATCCCCTCATACCACATAACTGACGAATTTGCTCCTTAGAACCACGGGCTCCAGAATCAAGCATCATATATACAGAGTTGAAACCTTGGTTATCGTTAGTCAACTGGGTCATTACGTGAGTAGTTAACCTGTTGTTGATACGAGTCCAGATATCAATAATCTGATTGTAACGTTCGTTATTAGTAATGAAACCCATGTTATAGTTACCCATAACTTCGGCTACCTCTGCTCTTGCTTGCTCTAATAAAGTATGTTTTTCATCCGGAATATTTAAATCTTTCAAGTTGAAAGATAAACCTCCTTTAAATGCTGATTGGAAACCTAAAGTTTTAATTTCATCTAAGAAATCAGCTGCTCCGGCCATACCGGTTATCTTCACTACTTCACCAATAATATCTCTTAAAGATTTTTTGGTTAATAGTTCATTGATGAAACCTACTTCTTTAGGCACAACCTCGTTAAATAATACTCTACCAACTGTGGTATCAATTATTTTTTCAACAAGCTCGCCTGATTTTTCTCTTACTACAGTTTTTACTTTGATAAAAGCGTGAACATCAACTTTCCTCTCATTGTAAGCGATATTTACTTCCTCTGATGAATAAAAAGTTTGTCCCTCACCTTTAACAATATGTCCTTCTTCAGTTTTACGGCCTTTGGTCATATAATAAAGACCCAAAACCATATCCTGAGATGGTACTGTTACTGGAGTTCCGTTAGCCGGATTTAAAATATTGTGAGAAGCTAACATTAAGATTTGGGCTTCCAAAACTGCAGCATTACCTAGTGGTACGTGAACTGCCATCTGGTCACCATCAAAATCCGCGTTAAACGCAGTACACACTAACGGGTGTAACTGAATAGCTTTACCTTCAATTAATTTTGGTTGGAAAGATTGGATACCTAGCCTGTGTAACGTTGGTGCTCTGTTTAAAAGAACTGGGTGTCCTTTTAATACATTCTCCAAAATATCCCAAACTAATGGATCTTTTCTGTCAACAATTTTCTTTGCAGATTTAACTGTTTTCACTATTCCACGTTCAATCATTTTACGAATGATAAACGGTTTGAAAAGTTCAGCAGCCATATCTTTTGGCAAACCACACTCGTGTAGTTTCAAAGTTGGTCCTACAACAATTACAGAACGCCCAGAATAATCCACACGTTTACCTAGTAAGTTTTGACGGAAACGACCTTGTTTACCTTTTAATATATCTGATAAAGATTTTAATGCTCTGTTACCTTCAGTTTTAACAGCATTCACTTTACGTGAGTTGTCAAATAATGAATCTACAGCTTCCTGTAACATACGTTTTTCGTTACGTAAAATCACTTCTGGAGCTTTAATTTCCATCAATCTTTTTAAACGATTGTTACGGATGATTACTCTTCTGTATAAATCATTTAAATCTGAAGTTGCAAAACGACCACCTTCTAGTGGTACTAACGGACGCAATTCTGGTGGAATAACTGGAACGATTTTAACAATCATCCATTCTGGGTTATTCTCAATACGCGTTCTAGCTCCACGGAAAGCTTCAACAACTTGAAGACGTTTTAAAGCTTCATTTTTACGTTGTTGAGAAGTTTCGTTTGCTGCTTGGTGACGTAAATCATAAGATAACTGATCTAAGTCTAATCTTTTCAATAAATCCTCTAATGCATCAGCACCCATTTTGGCGATGAATTTATTAGGATCTTTATCATCTAAGTATTGATTTTCTTTAGGTAATTTATCTAAGATATCTAGGTATTCTTCTTCTGTTAAGAAGTCCATATAGTTGATGCCTTCATCAGCCATCATACCTGCTTGGATAACCGCATAACGTTCGTAATAGATAATTAAATCTAAACGTTTTGTAGGTAATCCTAATAAATAACCAATTTTGTTTGGTAACGATCTAAAATACCAGATGTGCGCAACAGGAACCACCAAGTTGATGTGTCCCATACGCTCACGACGTACTTTTTTCTCGGTTACCTCAACACCACAACGGTCACAAACGATTCCTTTATAACGGATTCTTTTGTATTTACCACAATGGCATTCGTAATCTTTAACCGGACCAAAGATTCTTTCACAGAATAAACCATCACGTTCAGGCTTATAAGTTCTGTAGTTGATGGTTTCCGGCTTTAACACTTCACCACTTGATCTTTCCAAAATTGCTTCTGGAGATGATAAGCTGATGGTAATTGAAGTGAAATTACTTTTTAATTTACTATCCTTTTTGTAAGACATGTTCTTTCTTTAAAGTTGAAAGTCATAAGTCCAAAGTTGAAAGTTAAGTGTTGCCACTTTAAACTTTCAACTTTAAACTTTGAACTTATTAGTCTAATGTAATATCTAATCCTAAACCTCTTAGTTCGTGAACCAATACGTTGAATGATTCTGGAACACCTGGAGTTGGTAAGTTTTCGCCTTTTACGATTGCTTCGTAAGTTTTAGCTCTACCTACAACATCATCAGATTTTACGGTTAAGATCTCTTGAAGGATGTTTGATGCACCAAATGCTTCTAATGCCCAAACCTCCATCTCACCAAAACGTTGACCACCAAATTGTGCTTTACCACCCAATGGTTGTTGTGTAATTAATGAGTACGGTCCGATAGAACGAGCATGCATTTTATCATCAACCATGTGACCTAATTTAAGCATGTACATAATACCTACAGTTGTTTGTTGATCAAAACGATCACCAGTTAAACCGTTGTAAAGGTAAGTTCTACCTGATTCTGGCACACCTGCTTGCTTAACATATCCTTCTACTTCATCATGAGAAGCACCATCAAAAATTGGTGTTGCAAATTTCATCCCCAATTCTTTACCTGCCCAACCTAAAACAGTTTCGTAAATCTGTCCTAAGTTCATACGAGAAGGTACACCTAATGGGTTTAAGATAATATCAACTGGCGTTCCGTCTGCTAAGAAAGGCATATCCTCGTCTCTTACGATACGAGCAACAATACCCTTGTTACCATGGCGACCAGCCATTTTATCACCAACTTTTAGTTTACGTTTTTTAGCAACATAAACTTTAGCCATCTGTACAATTCCTGATGGAAGTTCATCCCCTACGCTAATCGCAAATTTATCTCTTCTGTACGCACCTAACTCTTCGTTAGTTTTGATACCGAAGTTGTGTAATAAAATTTTGATTAGATCATTTTTATCATCATCAGTTGTCCATTTTGTTGGGTTGATGTGGTTATAATCTAATTCCATTAACAGCTTTTGAGTGAACTTAACACCTTTAGCAATTAATAGTTCTTTGTACACATTATAAACTCCTTGAGATGTTTTACCATTTACAATAGTGAATAATTTGTCAACTAAACTTTCGCGAAGCTCTCTTACAGCTTTTTCATGTTTAGCATCTAATTTCTCAATCATTGCTTTCTCTTCAGCTTTAGAAGTTTTCTTAGCTCTAGAGAATAATTTGGTATCAATAACTACACCTTTAATAGATGGTGGAGTTTTCAAAGATGCATCTTTAACATCACCAGCTTTATCACCAAAGATTGCTCTCAGTAATTTTTCTTCTGGAGATGGGTCTGATTCGCCTTTCGGAGTAATCTTACCAATTAAAATATCACCTTCTTGAACGTCAGCACCAACTCTAATAATTCCGTGTTCGTCTAAGTCTTTTGTAGCCTCTTCAGAAACGTTTGGAATATCTGGAGTTAATTCTTCTTCTCCACGTTTAGTATCACGAACTTCAAGTTCGAATTCTTCAATGTGAAGAGAAGTGAAAATATCTTGTGAAACTACTCTTTCAGAGATAACAATCGCATCCTCAAAGTTGTATCCTTGCCAAGGCATGAATGCTACTTTTAAGTTGATACCTAATGCTAACTCTCCGTCTTGAGTTGCATAGCCCTCACATAAAACTTGTCCTTTTGTAACTTTCTGACCTTTTTTAACAATTGGCTTTAAGTTAATACAAGTGCTCTGATTGGTTTTCTTAAACTTAATTAAGTTGTAAGATTTTGACTCGCCATCAAAAGAAACTAATCTATCATCATCATTTCTTTCGTACTTGATAGTGATTTTATTAGCATCAACATACTCAACAACACCGTTTCCTTCTGCGTTGATTAATGTTCTTGAATCACGAGCAACTCTACCTTCTAATCCTGTCCCAACAATAGGAGCTTGCGGACGTAATAAAGGCACAGCTTGACGTTGCATGTTAGATCCCATCAAGGCTCTGTTCGCATCATCATGTTCTAAGAACGGAATTAACGAAGCCGCGATTGACGTAATCTGGTTTGGTGCAATATCAATAAAATCTAATTTTTCAGGGTCAATTACAGGGAAATCACCCTCATATCTTGCCTTAACTTTTTCATCTTCAAAAACACCTTTATCACTGTATTGAGCGCTTGCCTGAGCAATCGTCATTCCGTCTTCGTCTTCTGCACTTAAATAAGTAACCGGTTGGTCTGTAACAACTTTACCGTCATTTACTTTACGGTAAGGAGTTTCGATAAAACCTAAGTTGTTTATTTTAGCATGAACACAAAGTGAAGAAATCAAACCAATGTTTGGTCCCTCTGGAGTTTCAATAGTACACAACCTACCGTAGTGGGTGTAGTGAACATCACGAACCTCGAAACCAGCTCTTTCACGTGATAAACCACCTGGACCTAATGCTGACAAACGACGTTTGTGCGTAATCTCTGCTAATGGATTGGTTTGATCCATGAACTGAGACAGCTGATTAGTTCCGAAGAAAGAGTTAATTACAGATGATAATGTACGGGCATTAATTAAATCTGTTGGAGTAAACACCTCGTTATCACGAATGTTCATACGCTCACGGATTGTTCTAGCCATACGAGCCAAACCAACACCAAACTGCGCATATAATTGCTCTCCTACAGTTCTTACCCTTCTGTTTGATAAGTGATCAATATCATCCACATCTTCTTTAGAGTTGATTAATTTGATCAAATATTTAACAATCGCAATAATATCTAACTTGGTTAAAACCTTAGTTTCAACCGGAGTATCCATTTTTAATTTACGATTGATTCTGTAACGACCTACATCACCTAAATCATAACGTTTATCTGAAAAGAATAAACGATCAATGATACCACGAGCAGTCTCCTCATCCGGTGGATCGGCGTTACGTAATTGTCTATATATATGTTCTACCGCTTCTTTTTCAGAATTGGAAGTATCTTTTTGCAACGTATTGTAGATAATTGTATAATCACCAGAGTTTGCATCTTCCTTAGAAAGGATCAATGTTTTAACTCCTGCGTCAACAATCATATCTATATGGTCGTCTTCTAAAATGGTTTCTCTTTCAAGAATAATTTCATTTCTGTCAATAGAAACTACTTCACCAGTATCTTCATCAACAAAATCTTCTACCCATTTTTTCAGAACTCTGGCAGCAAGCTTACGGCCTACATACTTTTTCAAGCCAGATTTACTAACCTTAACCTCATCAGCAAGATCAAATAGTTCTAGAATATCCTTATCAGAATCATAACCTATTGCTCTTAAAAGTGTGGTTACTGGGAATTTTTTCTTACGGTCAATGTAAGCATACATCACGTTGTTAACGTCAGTAGCAAACTCAATCCATGAACCTTTGAAAGGAATTACACGGGCAGAGTACAACTTGCTTCCGTTGGTGTGGCGACTAACGCCAAAAAATACACCCGGAGATCTGTGTAACTGAGAAACGATAACACGTTCTGCGCCATTGATTACGAAAGTACCTTTAGGCGTCATATAAGGAATAGTTCCTAAATAAACATCCTGAACGATAGTTTCGAAATCCTCATGCTCTTCATCGTTACAAGATAAACGAAGCTTTGCTTTTAGAGGAACGCTGTAAGTTAGTCCACGCTCTATACATTCTTGAATGTCATAACGCGGTGGATCAATAAAGTAATCCAGAAATTCGAGAACAAAAATGTTTCTTGAATCAGAGATCGGAAAGTTTTCAGCAAACACTTTAAATAAACCTTCTGTGTGTCGGTTATCTGAAGTAGTTTCTAGCTGAAAGAATTCCTTGAACGATTGGATTTGTACATCCAGAAAATCAGGATAATCTAACACATGCTTACTTTGAGCAAAGTTTATCCTTTGATTGCTTTTGTTTGCCAAGGGTCTTAAATTTTAGTTAAACCGAAAATTCGATTAAAAACTGAACGCTACGTTCAGCGTAAAATTGGTGCTATACACCAAAAGCCGTAAACTCCGTCCGCCTTTTTGGCGGATGGAGTTTATGGCTATTTATTATTGAGGAGTATAAATTACTTGATCTCAACAACAGCTCCAGCTTCTTCAAGCTGTTTTTTCAATGCTTCTGCTTCGTCTTTAGTAACACCAGCTTTCAATTCTTTTGGTGCACCGTCAACTAAATCTTTAGCTTCTTTTAATCCAAGACCAGTTAGGTCTTTAACCAATTTCACTACTGCTAATTTAGCTCCGCCAGCTTCTTTCAAGATTACATCAAAAGATGTTTTCTCTTCAGCAGCAGCTTCACCACCAGCAGCAGGACCAGCAACAGCAACTGCAGCAGCTGCAGGCTCGATACCGTACTCGTCTTTTAAGATTTGTGCTAATTCATTAACTTCTTTAACAGTTAAGTTTACTAATTGTTCAGCAAACGATTTTAAATCCGCCATTATATTTAATTTTAAAATTTTACTATTTAATAATTTACTTTCAAACTTGAGGTGTTTGAATTAACCTTCTCTTTCTTGTAAAGTTTTGACAATCCCTGCCAATTTGTTTCCGCCAGACGATAATGCTGAAATAACATTTTTCGCCGGAGATTGTAATAATCCAATGATTTCGCCAATAAGTTCCTCTTTTGATTTAAGGTTAACTAACGTATCTAATTGGTCATCGCCTATGAAAACGGTAGACTCAACGTATGCTGCTTTTAAAACAGGCTTCTCTGCTTTTCCTTTTCTCAACTCTTTTATTAGCTTAGCCGGAGCGTTAGCGTTAGTTGAAAACATTACAGATGAAGAACCTTTTAAAACTTCGAATAAAGGAGTTAAATCACCATCTAATTGCTCTAAAGCTTTTTTGATTAAAGTGTTTTTAACAACCTGCATTCCGATTTCTTTTTCGAAACATTTACGGCGAATACTGTTGATTTTAGCAACCGTTAAACTAGAAGTGTCGGTAATGTAAAAATTACCAGACTCTTTCATTCTCTCGGCTAAAGCAGAAACAACTTCGTGTTTTTCTTCTCTTCTCATAATCTTAAATTCCCGCTACTGATTTACTTTCAATTTGAATTCCAGGAGACATAGTAGAAGAGATATTAATACTCTTGAAATACGTTCCTTTTGCAGCTGAAGGTTTCAACTTTGAAATAACTTGAAGAACCTCCAACGCATTCTCATAGATCTTATCAGAAGGGAAAGATACTTTACCTATTGAGCAGTGAATGATACCGGTTTTATCAACTTTAAAGTCGATTTTACCACCCTTAACGTCAGTTACTGCTTGTCCCACGTTCATGGTTACAGTTCCTGATTTAGGATTCGGCATCAAATTACGGGGTCCTAATATACGACCTAATTTACCCACTTTAGCCATACAGCTAGGTGTAGTAATAATAATGTCGACATCTGTCCAACCACTCTCAATCTTAGCTATATACTCGTCCAAACCTACAAAATCAGCTCCTGCTGCTTTTGCTTCTTCTTCCTTATCAGGAGTTACTAAAGCTAAAACACGAACTGTTTTACCGGTACCATGAGGTAAAGTTGCAATACCACGAACCATTTGATTGGCTTTACGTGGATCCACACCTAAACGAACATCAAGATCTACTGATGAATCAAATTTAGTAGTGGTAATGTCTTTTACCAAGGCAGCTGCATCCTTTAAAGAATAAGCTTTACCGTCTTCAAGTTTGGAAAGTGCCGTCTTTTGATTTTTTGTTAATCTTGCCACTTGTCTTTTACTTAATGTGTTAATTAATTAGTCCAGGGTGCATCACCTGTAACGTTTATTCCCATACTGCGGGCTGTGCCTGCAACCATCTTCATTGCTGCTTCAATTGTGAATGCATTCAAATCCGACATTTTATCTTTAGCGATAACCTCTACTTGCTCCCAAGAAACCTTGGCAACTTTTTTACGGTTAGATTCCGCCGATCCACTTTTCAAATTTGCAGTCTCCAATAATTGGATTGCAACTGGTGGATTTTTGATGATAAATTCGAAAGACTTGTCTGCATAAACAGTGATTACAACAGGAAGTACTTTGCCTGCTTTATCCTGGGTACGAGCGTTGAACTGCTTACAGAATTCCATAATGTTCACACCTTTTGCTCCTAATGCAGGACCAACTGGTGGAGATGGATTTGCTGCCCCTCCCTTGATTTGTAATTTGATTAACGCACTGACTTCTTTTGCCATTTTTTATTTATTTATTTCTCAACGTTAATAATGTGGAAGCATTTGTAACATTTAAGATCTTCAAGAGAGACAAGATTTTGAGAGACAAGATTCAAGACGCTTGTTCTTGTCTCTTGCTTCTAACATCTTGCTTCTACAATTATTCTTTTTCAACCTGCATATAGTTAAGTTCAAGCGGAGTTTTACGTCCAAAAATCTTAACCATAACCTTCAGTTTTTTCTTTTCTTCGTTTACTTCTTCAATAACTCCAGAGAAACCGTTGAATGGACCGTCCATTACTTTGATGTTTTCACCAACGTAATACGGAACGTTCATCATCTCGCCTTGCTCTGCCATTTCATCAACCTTACCTAAAATACGGTTAACTTCTGCTGGCCTTAAAGGAACTGCGTTACCCGCTTTATCTCCTAAAAATCCTATTACGCTATTGATACTTTTGATGATTTGCTCTAATTCAGCGTTTAAAGCTGTCTCAATTAAAACATATCCTGGGTAGTAGTTTCTTTCTTTTGCGATTTTTTTACCATCTTTCATTTGGTAATATTTCTCCATCGGTATTAACACCTGTGGAACCAAATGTGTAAGACCTAAACGGCTTATCTCTGCATCTATATATTGTTTAACCTTCTTCTCTTTACCACTTACCGCCCTAACAACATACCATTTCAATTGATCGCTCATGCCCTATAATTATGCAAATGTTTTATACATTAACTTCAATAAATTACCAGCGGACTCATCCATCGCCAAAATAATTAAGGCAATAATTAATGATGCAACTAAAGTAATTACTGCACTATTCTGCAAATTACTCCATGTTGGCCAGGTAACTTTTTCAGTTAACTCTGTATATGATTCTTTTATGTACTCTGCAAAACCAGCCATTCTTACTTTTTTTTTGCGTTAGCACGGGAACAAGGATTCGAACCCTGATCAAAGGTTTTGGAGACCTCTATTCTACCGTTGAACTATTCCCGTATGCTAATTTAAATTTCTAAAAATTTAAATTTGTTTTTAGATAAGAAAGTACTTAGGAAGGATTTCCTAAGTACTTCTCTATTTTAAAGATGCCCTAAAGCTTCTTTTATAAAATTATGCTACAATTTCAGTTACCTGACCAGCACCTACAGTTCTACCACCTTCACGGATAGCGAAACGTAAGCCTTTTTCCATAGCGATAGCGTTGATTAACTTAACAGAAATTGTTACGTTATCACCTGGCATAACCATTTCTACACCTTCTGCTAATGAAATTTCACCTGTTACGTCTGTAGTTCTGAAATAGAATTGTGGACGATATTTGTTAAAGAATGGAGTGTGACGTCCACCTTCTGCTTTTGATAATACGTAAACCTCAGCTTTGAAATCAGTGTGAGGAGTTACAGAACCTGGCTTACAGATAACCATACCACGACGGATATCAGTTTTCTCAATACCACGTAATAATAAACCTACGTTATCACCAGCTTCACCTCTATCTAAAATCTTACGGAACATCTCAACTCCAGTTACTGTAGACTTTAAGTTTTCAGCACCCATACCTAAGATATCAACACCTTCACCTGAGTTAACAACACCTCTCTCAATACGTCCTGTAGCAACAGTACCACGACCTGTAATAGAGAAAACATCTTCAACTGGCATTAAGAAAGGAAGATCAGTTAAACGTGGAGGAATTGGAATGTAGTTATCTACAGCTTCCATTAATTCTAAAATCTTTCCAACCCATTTCTCATCACCATTTAATCCACCTAATGCAGATCCTTGGATAACTGGAATATCATCTCCTGGGAAATCGTAGAAAGATAATAACTCTCTGATTTCCATTTCAACTAATTCTAATAATTCTGGATCATCAACCATATCCACTTTATTCATGAATACAACTAATGAAGGAACACCTACCTGACGAGCCAATAAGATGTGCTCACGAGTTTGTGGCATTGGACCATCTGTAGAAGCAACAACGATAATAGCACCGTCCATTTGAGCAGCACCAGTTACCATGTTCTTAACGTAATCCGCGTGACCTGGACAATCTACGTGTGCATAGTGACGGCTAGCAGTTGAATACTCAACGTGTGATGTATTAATAGTAATACCTCTTTCTTTTTCCTCAGGAGCAGAGTCAATAGAAGCAAATGAACGAGCTTCAGAGAAACCTGCGTCTGCTAATACTTTAGTAATTGCTGCTGTTAATGTAGTTTTACCGTGGTCAACGTGACCGATTGTACCGATGTTAAGGTGTGGTTTACTACGGTCAAATTTTTCTTTTGCCATGATTTTATACTTATTACTAGGTTAATTTTTATTTAAATATTCTAAAATATCCTCTTACGAGCCAAAGATGGGACTTGAACCCACGACCTCTTCCTTACCAAGGAAGTGCTCTACCGCTGAGCTACTTCGGCTTATTTTTTAGTTCACTAAGCTCAAAACAACAAAATAGTTCATTAGCAATAAACTATTGAACTAAATGAACCAATTTACTCACCAACAAACTCATCTGTAGATGAACTCTTATGAGCGAAAGACGAGGTTCGAACTCGCGACCTATAGCTTGGAAGGCTATCGCTCTACCAACTGAGCTACTTTCGCAATTTATAATGTTAAAGGAGAAATTGTAAGAATGATAGAATAAATTCGATCATTAAAAAACTCAACCTTCAATCATTATCCAAGTGGGGGGAGAAGGATTCGAACCTTCGAAACCGAAGTAACGGATTTACAGTCCGTCCCATTTGACCGCTCTGGAACCCCCCCATCTTCTTAATTAAATTTCTCAATCTAAAAAAGAATGAGCCTCCTATCGGGATCGAACCAATGACCTACTGATTACAAGTCAGTTGCTCTACCAGCTGAGCTAAGGAGGCTTTTTCAATAATTTAAAGAACTCTTTCTTTATCCCCGTTACAAGTCGTTTGCGTAAGGGACTGCAAAAATACGAAAATTAATATTCGAACAAAATTTTTTTGAAAAAAAAATCAATGAATTTGTAGATTCATTGATTTTAAAATAAAAGGCATCTAATAGCCAATACTTTACGTTTTAAAGTTCTTTTACCAAATCTTTGTGATTACTTTCATGCGACTTGATTTTATCTTTTTGTTTGGTGATCTGCTTTCTTAAAGACTCGATAGCCAAGTCTGTAGCTTCCTCAAAAGTTTTACAAGTTTCCTTCGCAAACAAAGTGCTTCCTGGAATCATAATCTTTATCTCACTTGTCTTATTCGACTCTTCTGTAACATTATTTAGTTTTAGATAGACTTCTCCACCAATAATCTGGTCATAAAACAAATCTAACTTGTCTACTTTTTTTTGAACGAACGCTAATAACTTTTGATCAGCATTGAAATGGATAGCTTGAATCCCAATTTTCATTTTTCCTCCTTTTTTAAGCTTTTGGATGAGCTTGTTTATAAATTGATTTTAACCTTTCTATTGAACTATGTGTATAAACCTGCGTTGCCGCTAAGTTAGCATGACCCAACAAGTCTTTGATGGCATTAATATCTGCACCGTTATTTAGTAGGCTTGTTGCAAATGAATGTCGTAAAATATGTGGACTTTTCTTAGTTTGTGTTGATATTTTTTCCAAATACTTTTTAACAATACGGTATATTAATTTTGAGTAAGCTGGCTGCCCTTTTGCGGTAACAATAAGAACATCGCCCTCACACTTAAACTCTTCTGTTTTTTTTACTTCTATATAATGTGATAAACAATTTAACACTGTTACGTTTAACGGAATGATACGTTCTTTATTCCGCTTTCCTAAAACTTTGATTGTTTTTTCAATGGGCAAAAAATCACGTTGCTTTAAAGTAAGCAATTCGTTTAACCTAATTCCAGTTGCAAAAAGTAGCTCTATAACCAGTTTATCCCTAACACCTTCAAATGTATCAGCAAATTCACCGCTATCTAAAAGCGCATCCATTTTTTGCTCACTAATAAAAACTGGGAGTTTTTTTGCCGTTTTAGGGCTCTGTACTTTCACCACAGGGTTTTCTGCAATCTCCCCTTCTTTTAAAGCGTACTTATAAAAAGACCGAATGCTTGATATCTTTCTATTGATAGACCTAGCCTCAATCTGATTATCCATAAGCGATATTGTCCATAACCGGATATCTTTATGAGTTGCTATGGTGAATGTTTTATTGTCTTGAGTTAAAAAGGCCTGATATTGTAGAATATCGTTTTCATACGCAGTTAGGGTATGTTTAGAATATCGCTTTTCGTATTGTAGATATTTTAAAAAATCGCCTAAAACCATAAAGTCTATTAATCACTAGGTTGAAAAGTCAATATACAAATTGTTTATAATATTATGCCTACATATTATCAAAAGACTGAAAGCTATTGTTTTTTTGAGAATGTAGAAAAGCTAGGTAAGTAAAGTGCTTAAGAGAAAAAAATCGCTCCTTCTTTGAGGAAGCCACAGTCATCAGCCTAGGGCCAATATATAATAAGACAAAGTGTGGCAACTAATTAAGCGGATTGGCAGAACTGCCGAAAAACAAAAAAACTATTTATACATTCACTTACAGCGAATGCATAAATAGTTAATATATAATCAGAAGTTAATCTAAAAAGACTAAGCTTCTTGGTTCATTCCTTGAACGTAAATGGCATGTTTTACTTCTAATCTTCTAGCTACAGATTTTTTTTCGTAAGCTTGACGACTGCGAAGTTCTCTTAAAACACCAGTTTTCTCGAATTTCTTTTTAAAACGTTTTAACGCTCTGTCAATAGATTCGCCATCTTTTACATTGATAATAATCATTTGTTAAATACCACCTTTCTATCCCTCTTTAATATTTCGTTGGGGTTGCAAATGTAAGAGAAAAATTTTAAAAAGAGACAATTAGTAAAAGATGATTATTAAAATATTAATTATCATCATTAAAACGATAACCAACACCCCTTACAGTCTGTAAAAAATCTGGGCGATCAGCGTTAGTTTCTATTTTTTTACGCAGCCTAACAATATGCATATCTAAAGTACGGGTATTTACATCAGAATTGTAACCCCAAACTTCCATCATTAAATCGTCTCTACTGATTACCGCATTTCTATGGTTTAAAAAATAAAGCAAGATTCGGTTCTCTAGTATAGTAAGCTCAATTTTTTTATGCTCTTTTAGTAAAGAGTGGGTATTTGGATGATGCTCCATATCTCCAAACTTATTGTTATCAGTTTTACCTTGCAACACGTACTTTACCTTACTATCTAACATGGCTACTAATACATCCATATTAAAAGGCTTGCTCACATAATCAGAAACGCCAAATTTAAAAGCATCTATTTTATCAATATCCTGCGATTTTGCAGACATCATAATAATTACATTTTCAAAACCTTTGGAACGTAAAGAGGCACAAATTTCAGAACCTTCTTTCTCTGGTAACATCCAATCTAAAAGTACAATTTCTGGCTGCTCACCCAAAATCAAATCAACGGCTTGCCCTCCATTACCTGTTTCTATAACTTTATAGCCCTCTTTTTCTAAACGGTGACTTACCAAAAACCTTAGGTTTTCATCATCTTCAATAATGGCAACTTTTATTTCATTTTGCATACTCTATAATTATCATAAGGGTAGAATAATTTCAAACGCAGAGCCCTTACCCAGCGTACTTTTTACATTGATACTCCCGTTCATAAAAGTAACAAGTTCTTTACAAAAAGCCAAACCTAAACCTACGCTTCCTTGTTGGTTATAACGACTTTGTATTCTGTAAAACTTTCTAAATATATTATCTAACTCCTCTTTAGGGATACCTATACCTTTATCTTTAAAAGAAAAGACTATACTTTTTTTTCGTTTAAAGATAGAAATTTTTAAATGCTTATTTCCTGTATTTGCATATTTATAAGCGTTTTCAATTAGATTATAAAATACGCTACTCAATAAAACAGGGTCGCTTTCAAAAACAGTTAAGCCTTTAATATCTAGCTGAATATCATAATCTGCGTATTTAAGCTGAAAAGCATCAATAATATTTTGAGAAAAAACATCTAAATTTATTTCTTCGTTTTTAACTTTTATCGACCCGTTTTCAATCTGGGTAAAAGAAAGAAGACGGTTCATTAAATCATTTAGCTTATCCGCTTCTTCATCTAATATCTTCCCGTAGCGCTTAAGCTCTAATTGGGATAAATCTGGCGAGTTTAAAATGTTATTGCCTGCTATTTTTATTACCGCAACTGGCGTTTTAAACTCATGAGTAAAATTGTTTATAAAGTCATACTGCAAGCTAAAAAGCTTTTGGTTCACTTTTAGGTTTCTGCTAATTAAAAACACAAGCATCAGTAAAATACCATAAATAGCAATTATCCCTAAAGCAATAGGGAAAAATCTATAGCTCACTTCTTTGTTTAAAAAGGCTCTATCGCTACTTAAGTATAGTTTAAAATTTGAGAAGGCTAATGGTAGAGCAATTTCTGTAGTTATTAGACTTGGGTTTGGAGAAACAGAATCAAAAGACAGTGGCTTTATGGCTATATTTTGATAAAGTTCGGGATGTGTGTTTTTGATTAATAGCTTATAGGGATTAAGTTCAAAAGAAAAAATGTCCTGCTCATAAAACGGGGAAGCTGGCATTTTATTAAACATCAACTCCTTATATATTTTAATGTCCTCTCTCCGAGGAACATTCATATAAGTAATTTTATTGCTAGAGATATTATAGAACACATCAAACACTTGATCGTTAGTCAAAAATTTTGTTGTGTCAACATTAGAGATATAGCCTGCAACCTTTAATCCTATTTTATTAAATTCATCGCCGTTTGATAAGGAAAGCGACCCAGGTTCGGCTCCAGAGAAAAGAACCACCGAATCTTTACTCACCCCTGCGCCATATTGGTAAAGTCCTTTTAAACCCAATGAAAAATTTGAGGTACGCAAACCATCTTCTATTGGTCTGTTGCTTATTTGCGCATCATAAAAAAGCACTCGTTGTACAAAAGGATATTTTTTTAATACTATTTGAGCGTATTCTGTTGCGGAAGTAGAATCTAAAAAACCTTGATAAAAAGAAATTTCTGAAATTTTATTTTGAAAAAACACATTATAGGGTGCCACCGTTTTTTCGAGCACATCAATCTTGGAAGCTGAAAACTCATTTTCGATTGTTTTTTTTGTAAGGTTATAACCAACAATCAATACCCCAACTAGTAAAACGGAAATGGAAACAACAAAAGAAACAATAAGCGTAAAGTTTTTTCGATAGCTTAAAATTCGTGTTTTCATTTATTAATTCTTAAGATTTTCATCTAAAAAAACAGCCAATTGTTTATAAAGAGTAAGCTTATTTTCAGGATCTTTAAACAATTGTGTTTCGTTCTCATTCAATATATAATTCACCTGAATGTTTCTTTTACGAAGCTCTTTTACAAACTGATTTGTCTCGTTAACATTTACCTTCGAATCTTTTCCGCCTTGAGCAATTAAAATTGGGGTTTTAATTTTTTCAATCTGGAATACTGGTGATGCATTTTTTAAATAA
The DNA here is from genome assembly GCA_037968815.1 of Pelobium sp. Taxonomy (GTDB): domain Bacteria; phylum Bacteroidota; class Bacteroidia; order Sphingobacteriales; family Sphingobacteriaceae; genus Pseudopedobacter. The sequence goes on from JBBKWF010000006.1 coordinate 22,703, forward strand.
TCAATATCCGTTTCTGGATTCCCAATAATCTCATTTAACATGAGTTTATAAGGCTTAAAGTAAGCTGGAAAACCCTTAATGTAAGTAAATAAGTTTATATATCCCGAATAAGACGCAGCGCATTTATAAATTTCCGGATGCCTGATAGCTTGGTTTAAAGCCGAGTAACCCCCAAAACCGTAACCAAAAATGCCTATTTTTTTGGGGTTGGCAATACCTTGATTAATCAACCAAGTAGCTCCATCAAAAACATCGTCCTGCATTTTAGCTCCCCACTGCTTAAAACCTGCATTTTGGAAAGCTTTGCCATAACCCGTTGAACCTCTAAAATTCATCTGCAAAACTGCATACCCTTGATTTGCTAAAAACTGAACTTCTGGCGAGTAACCCCAGACATTTCGGGTTGAGGGGCCATGATGTGGCAAAATTACACATGGTAAATTATTTTTCCCTTTGCCCAAAGGCAATGTTAAGTAACCATGAATTGTAAAGCCATCTTTTGTTTTATAGCTGATGGGTTGCATTTCGCACATATTGGCTGGGTCAACTTCTGGGTTAATATCAGACAGCTTTTTTAAACTCTTCTTCTTAGCGTTATAAATAAAATAAGCTCCAGGGTTTTTATCTGTATAGGTTTTTATGATGTAATTAAGACCCGCAGTATCTCTATTTGTAATCTTTATCCCTTGGTTTGGAAGTTTATTTGTTATATCTGTGTATATATTTTTAAAGTCTTCGTTTAAAAAATGTGTTTTGGTTTTATCACCTTCGTAGGTTACGGAAACCGGATCAGAATTTAAACCCGCATTAAATACATCTAAAATATCTGCGTCAGGGTTTTGGTAAATTAGTTTTGACTCTTTACCAGTAAAACAATCAAACTCTACCAAAGCAAGCTTATCCCTATTAAGGTTAGATAAAGCGTAGATATATCTTTTGTTTTTTGTAAAACCTAAAGGCTCTAAAGTATTTTTAAAATTATTACTAATTATAGCTTTAAAAGACTCTTTTGTATCCTTCCGGAAATAGATTGTTTCGTTTACACCGTCACCTCCTAAACCTAAATTCACCTCGCCTCTATCATCAGCAAACCACAATAAAATATTTCCTGGGTTTTTTACAAACAGCTTCTTTTCTCCAGATTCAATATTAAGTTGGTAAACATCAAAAAGAGACTCATTTCTATCGTTACTGGTAACTAAAACATTTTTATAGTTATGTATTTTGTTATTAAGAATTTTTATTTTGGTACTTTCTTTACTTTGTATGGGAGTGTATTTTGTTCCGTCTTTATTGATTAAAAAAGCACTAAAGCTATTTAAACTGTCTTTTTCTTTTTCACAAAACAGCCTTTCGTCACCAACCCAGTTTACCGTTTTTACAGATACATCTTTAAGTGCAGTTAAGCGCATGCTAGCAGTATCATCAACCGCCCGTACAAAAACGTTTAGTTTACCTTGATAAGTTTGCAAGAAAGCCAGAGATTTTCCGTTAGGAGAAATACGATAGTTAACTTTTTGAGAGCTTTTGAAAAACGTTTCCACAGGTAATACTTGCACATTTGGTTGCGATTTACAGCCAATGATAAGTATAAAAAGGATTCCGTAATATTTTTTAAACCAATAATACATTAAGTCTATCTATTTTCTAGTTTAATATTGCAAATTAATACCTAAGCAAATTAAGTATTAAAACATGATTACGATTTACAAAGGCAGTAACATTTAGAATACAATATTTATAAATCTGATTTTGATATTAGCAATAAGAAATTTCTATTTTAGCATTGATGAGCAAAACTTTTAAAATTTTATGTAGTCTGTTTTTTTTGTTGTTAGGTTTCAGCAATGTTAAAAGCCAAAATCTAACAAAAGACATGGAGCTAGCTCGTCAATTTTATAATAACGGCGAATATGATAAATCTTTAGCGATCTATCAAAACCTTTATAAAAGCAAAGGAGACAATAGTTTATACTTTGACGAGTATTTTAATACGTTGCTAAAACTTAAGGAGTACAGTGAAGCTGAAAAAATTATTTCGAAAAAAATCAAACAAAACTTTAAATACGGAATTAGTTTAGGGAAACTATATCAAGAAAAAGGAGAACCCGAAAAAGCCAACAAAGCGTTTGATGAGGTTTTAAACACAATACCAAAAGATGATTTTGCTGTTAGCGATATTGCAAATTCTTTTTATAGCATCGCCAATTACGATTACGCTTTAAAAACTTTTTTAACCGGCAGAAAACTACTGAAAGATGAAACTGCGTTTAGCTATGAACTGATTAATCTTTACAGATTTAAAAAACAAAAAACTGAACTTACGGAAGAAATTTTAAACGTTTTAAGCTACCAACCCGAGTTTTTAGCTAGTGCAAAAAGCAACTTGGCTAGAACTTATGATAGTGATGAAGACTATGCTACATTAAAATCTTTAGTAATCAAAAAAATCCAAAAAGATGCTCAAAACACTACGTTTACCAACTTATTAGCTTGGACTTACCTTCAACAAAAACAGTATGACTTAGCACTTATACAGTTAATTGCCTTAGATAAACGTTTAAATGACAATGGTAGTTCGGTTTATAACTTAGCCACAATATTAGCAGAAAACAATGCATACAAAACCGCAGAGAAAGCATATAACTATATATTAAGCAAAACGCCAGAGTCGCCATATTTTATAGCTTCTAAAGTTGCTTTGCTACAAATTAAGAACCAGCAAGTTATTGATGGCACTTACTCCCCTGAACAGGTTACAGCTTTAAGTAAAGATTATGAAAAACTTTTGGACACATATGGTAAAAACTCCCAAACCGCTTTTGCAGTTAGGGCATTAGCAAACCTAAAAGCTTTCTACTTAAACCAAACTGATGAAGCTACAATACTGTTAGAAAACTGCATAGCACTTCCGGGAGTTGAGCCCACCATATTGGCTCATATAAAATTAGATTTAGCGGCTATTTATACCCTCAGCAACCAGCCTTGGGATGCTGCACTTTTATACGGACAAGTAGAAAAAAGCTTTAAAGACCACCCAATTGGGCAGGAAGCAAAGTTTAAAAATGCTAAACTTTCATTTTATACAGGAGATTTTAATTGGGCAAAAGCACAGCTAGATGTATTAAAAGCTTCTACATCGCAATTAATTGCAAATGACGCACTTGATTTAAGCCTGTTAATTCAGGATGATTTGGCAGTGGACAGTACTGGAAATGCCTTGAAAATGTATGCTAAAGCAGATTTACTGCTATTTAAAAACAAACCAGACCTAGCCTTGGCTACTTTAGATAGTTTAACTGCTTTATACCCAAAATCACAATTATTTGATGATGTATTGATGCTTAAAGCTGATATTTTTATTAAAAAACATGAGTATAAAACTGCAAAAGAAATACTTACTAATATTGTTTTAACCTACCCTAATAGCATTTGGGCTGACGATGCTCTTTTTAAACTTGCAGTATTAGAAGAGGATAACCTTAAAGATTTAATAAGTGCAAAAAAAAACTACGAACAATTAATTAACCAGTACCCTGGGAGCTTATTTTTGACAGAAACCCGTAAAAGATTTAGAAATTTAAGAGGCGATGCCTTGTAATAAAAAGTGGTTGATTAACTTAGCGCCATGATTATTTATAATGTAACATCCATTATTGAAGACGATATACACGAAGAGTATATTCAATACATGAAAAACGTACATATGCCTGCAGTAATGGCGACTGGCAAATTTAATGATTCGGTGCTTTTAAGGTTAACCGAACCTGTTACGGAAGGCATTACTTATTGTGCACAATATATTACTGATGACGCTGGCAAACTAACCGATTATAGGGAAAACTATTTACCGAAAATACAAGGTACTATTGAGGCTAAATTTGCTAATAAACTGGTTTCTTTTAGAAGCGTTTTAGAGAAAAAATAAATGAATATTATTGAAACCTCCATTGAAGGGCTAGTAGTTATTGAACCAAAAATCTGGAGCGATGACAGAGGCTACTTTTTTGAAAGCTACAATAGTGAAGCTTTTAAAAAACTGGGAGTTGATGCGGAATTTGTACAAGACAACCAATCTTACTCCCACAAGAATGCTTTGCGTGGCTTACATGCACAAGCATCGCCGTACGCACAAGGAAAATTAGTACGAGTAGTACAAGGTAAAGTATTAGATGTAGCTGTAGATATTAGAAAAAGCTCTGCTACTTACGGGCAATATGTTAGTATTGAATTGAGTGGAGAAAACAACAAAATGTTTTATATACCTCCGGGTTTTTTACATGGTTTTTTAACACTTGAGGATAAAACTATTTTCAGTTACAAATGCACCAATCTCTTTAACAAAGAGTCTGAAATGGGAGCGATATGGAACGATCAAGATCTAGCAATTGACTGGGGAATTAGCGAAACTGATGCTATTGTTTCGCCAAAAGATGTGTTATTACCTGCTTTTTCTACTATTAATAGTCCCTTTTAATTTTCAAAAATGGCTTTAAACCAAAAAACATTAAGATTAAACAAAGCCATTAGTGATACTGGTTTTTGCTCCAGACGTGAGGCAGATAGAGCTATTGAGGAATGTAGAGTAACAATTAACGGACGTGAAGCTACTTTAGGTGATAAGGTAAGCAGTAGCGATGATGTTAGAATTGATGGACGACGCGTAAAGTTTAAAGACGAAGGCGACTCCATTTACATTGCTTTTAACAAGCCCAAAGGAATTACCTGTACTACCGAAAGACATGTTGAAGGAAATATTATAGACTATATTGGTCACCCGAGAAGAATTTTTCCGATTGGAAGATTGGACAAATTATCTGAAGGATTGATATTTTTAACCAGTGATGGTGATATTGTAAACAAAGTTCTACGAGCTGGTAATAAACATGAAAAAGAGTATGTAGTTACGGTTAACAAACCCATTGATATTGAATTTTTAAGGAAGATGGGAAATGGTGTACCTATTTTAGATACCGTAACCCAAAAATGCTTAGTAAAAAAAGAAGGGGAATCTATTTTTAACATCACGTTAATACAGGGCTTAAATCGTCAAATACGCCGTATGTGCGAATATTTGGGTTACGATGTAGTTCGATTGAAGCGTATTAGGGTAATGAACATCACCACCAAAAACATTCCGGTGGGTACTTTCCGCAACTTAACTCGTGAAGAAGTGTCTCAGATTATGGGTCAGGTATCTAAATCAAGTAAAACAGAAGAAGCTTCTAAAGGTGACGTTGGTGAACGTAAAGTGAGTAAAAAGAAGAATAAGTATATTTAAAACTGCTTTCGTTTAACCTGATTATTATTAAGATAATTTTGGCTCAATATTAGTTGCATTAGGCAGATAGAGTAAGGCTTTACGTATAGCCTGTGGGCAAAAGTGCTGTTCTTTTGATGATTTTTTATCATAAAAAAACGTAGCGATGGTATATACCATCCTTTAGAAACGCCCATATCTTGTTAGAAACCCTAATAAAATGAATTTAGCGGAACGATACCTCCACATAAGAAAACACACCGAAACAATTTGTGAGCCCTTACAAACTGAAGACTATGTTGTACAGCCAATAGCTGATGTTAGTCCACCGAAATGGCATTTAGGGCATACTACTTGGTTTTTCGAAACTTTCATCCTAAAACCAAACGCAAGCGAATATCAAGTATTTGATGAAAATTATAATTTTGTTTTCAATAGTTATTACGAAAGTGTTGGGGCAAGGGTAATCCGTACAAATCGCGGAAATTTAAGCCGACCTACCGTACAAGACATTTACAAATACAGAGCGTATGTAGATAGGGCGATGGAGAAATTTTTAGCCTGTGATGTGAGTAATGAAGTTAAAGAATTGTTGGAATTGGGTTTAAACCACGAGCAACAACATCAGGAACTGTTATGTTACGACATTAAATACATTTTAGGCCACAACCCTTTATTTCCAGCCTATTCTTTAGATAATATCGAATCCAATTTTTCGGCAGAAAGCACTGGTTTTATTGCTGTTAAAGAGGGGGTTTATGAAATTGGTTATAAAGGTGAGGATTTCTGTTTTGATAATGAATTAGGGCGACACAAGGTTTATATTAACAATTTCGAGGTTTCCAAAAGTTTAGTGACCAATGCAGAATATTTAGAATTTATAAAGCAGGGTGGCTACCAAGATTTTAGGTTTTGGCATTCGGAAGCTTGGGATTGGGTACAAAAGAATAATATTAATGCTCCTTTGTATTGGCATGAGGTTGAAGGCGAATGGCACAGATATGATTTAAGCGGTTTAAAGCCGATTAAAATGGATGATCCTGTTTGTCATATCAGTTTTTATGAGGCTTCCGCATTTGCCGCTTTTAAAGGGATGCGTTTGCCGACCGAATTTGAATGGGAAGTTGCTTCAACTGAATTAAAATGGGGTAAGCTTTGGGAATGGACAGAAAGTGCCTACACCCCCTACCCTAACTTTATAAAAGCACCTGGTGCAATTGGCGAATACAATGGCAAGTTTATGGTGAATCAGAAAGTGTTGCGTGGTGCATCTGTAGCAACTTCGCCAGGACATCAAAGAAATACTTATCGTAACTTTTTTCATCCTGATTTAAGATGGATGTATAGTGGGATTAGGTTGGTTCGGTGATTTTGATAAAAGATTAAAGAGCAAAGAATAAAGACACCGGGTAGGATATATCCATTTTAGAAACAAAAGTATAAAACCAAAAAAGACCGACTTTAATCGGTCTTTTTTGTGCTGTAACTTATTAATTCTATTTTCTTTAAATAAGCTTTAGCTAGTGCTTTTAGCCTAAAAAGAGATTATTTTCTTTGTGGTGTTTCCAGCAATTTGAAGAATTGGTCTAACTGTGGTAAAATCACAATACGGGTTCTTCTGTTTGCTGCTTTACCGTCTTGGGTATCATTAGAGTTAACTGGAACATACTCTCCTCTACCTGCTGCTGTCATTTTAGCTGATGGAATGTTATACTCATCCTGCAAAATTCTAACTACAGAAGTTGCTCTTTTAACACTTAAATCCCAATTATCAAGAATTACACCTGATGATTTGTAAGGTACATTATCAGTATGTCCTTCTACCATAAACTCAATATCAGGTTGGTTTAGCAATACTTTGGCAACTTTACCTAACACTGTTTTTGCTCCGTCGTTAACTTGGTAGCTTCCACTTTTGAACAATAGTTTATCAGAAATATCAATGTAAACTACTCCTTTATCTACTTTAATATTGATATCCTTATCGTCCATATTACCAATGGCTCCTTTTAAGTTCATTACCAAAGCCATGTTTAAAGAATCTTTTCTAGATATCGCCGACTGTAAGTCTCTTATGTAACTGTCTTTTGCGCCAATATTATCTAAAGATTTGTTAATACTTTCTGCTTGCTTTCCGGTAATAACAGAAAGGTCTTTCAATTGATTAACCATTTGGGTATTACTTCCTTTAACGTTCGAAAGCTGTTCATTTAGGTTTTTAATCTGCATTTGATAATCTGCACTACTTCGCTTTCTACCATCTTCACAAGCCAATAACTGATTTTGTAAATCTCTGTACAAGCTGTCAAGAGTTTTGTTCTCTGCTTGCGCTTTTCTTAGTTCTCTTGGAGCCGAGCAAGATGCCATTATTAATGCAACTCCGGCAATTGCTACGATTGATCTAATTTTCATAAGATTATATTTTAGTTGAAACTATTTTTATTAATAGATACAATTACTGTGCAACAGCATTTTAAGTATGATTCCCAACCTAAAAAAATAGATTAGTGTCCTTTTTATACTACTAAGTCAGTTTAGTTTTCTTTAACGGAGATGCCTTTAATCATCGAATTAATTTGTATTGTACAATACGAAACTGTTTATTAAGTTTAAAGTCTATAAAATGACTACAAACTATCCTCAATTAATCCAAAAAATAGATGATTTCATCAGAAAATACTATCTGAATAAGTTAGTAAGAGGCTTAATTTGGTGGGTTGCTATTTTTCTAATAAGTTATTTAGTTTTTATTGTTTCAGAATACTACGGTTATTTTAATATTACCGTTAGAAGCATCATCTTTTACGGCTTTATAGCCTCGCAACTGGTTTTAATTTGGTTTTTAATTGCCCGATACTTAGTCGCCTATTTTAAACTAGGTAAAACAATTGACCATCAACAGGCCTCAGTTATTATTGGAGATCACTTCCCGGCAATTAAGGATAAGCTAATTAATACTTTAGAGTTAAAACAATTGGCCAAAGAACACCCGGAGCAAAAAGAACTGATTGAGGCCAGCATTAATCAGCGGATAGCCAACTTTAAACCTATTCCGTTTGTTGCGGCTGTAAATCTAAAAGAAAACAAAAAGTACATTAGTTATGCTATAATACCTATTGCTGTAGTAGTTTTACTTGCATTTGCGGCTCCATCAATACTAAGCGAAGGAACAGAACGAATTATTAATCATCAGGTTTTTTATAAGAAGAAAGCACCTTTTACTTTTAACATTTTAAACAAAAATTTAGTAGTAAGCCAAGGCGATGATTTAACGTTGAGGCTGAAAATGACTGGCGACCAAGTGCCAGAAACGGTTTATTTGGTGGACGGTGTTAACACTTTTAAATTTGATAAAAAAGACATTATCAACTTTAGCTACGATTTTAAAAACCTACAAAAAGATAAACACATTCGCTTTCAGGCTGGCGAGTTTTATTCTGATGAGTTTATTATCGAAGTTAAAAAGAAGCCCGCCCTTTTAAGTTATAAAGTGGAACTAATTTACCCTAGCTATCTTAAAAAAACTAATGAAAGTTTAAACAATCCTGGCGATTTAACCATCCCCACCGGAACTGTTGCAAAGTGGACTTTTAATACCGAATATGTTGATGATATTGCTTTAGCCATTAACAATCAGGCAACAGCCACAAAAAACAACTCCCTAAATCAGTTTTTCACGGAAAGTCGCATTATAAAAAGCGGAAAATACAGCCTAATATTTAAAAATAACGAATCGCTAATCAGGGACTCTGTAACTTATAGTTTAAATGTAATTGCGGATGAGTTCCCAAAAATTGAAGTGCAAGAAAAGGTTGATTCTGCTAATGTTAATGTACTCTACTTTATTGGAAACGCAATTGATGATTACGGTTTAAGCTCTTTAAAATTCCATTATAAACTGTTAAAAACAGCCGATAAAAGCCGTGAAGGCAAAGAGTTTTCTGTACCGGTTAATATCACCAAAGGAGCAACTCAAAGTAATTTCTTTTATGTATGGCCGTTAAAACAATTGGGTATTAAACCAGGTGAAGAGATTTCCTACTATTTTGATGTTGCTGATAACGATGGTGTAAACGGATCAAAACATACACAGTCTGCCAAACGGGTTTACAAATTGGCAACCAAAACAGAACAGGTAGAAAAACTGGAAGAAAGCACAACCAGTATTCAAAACAAGATGCAACGAGCCATTAAAAAGGCTGATAAGATACAGAAAGAGACTAAAAAGTTAACTCAATCTTTGCTTGAACAAAAAACACTTGACTACGATTTAAAAAAGCAAATTGAAAATCTGGTTACCGAGAAAAAAGAACTTGAAAAACTAATTGAGGATATACAAAAAGATGGTAAGCAAAACTTAGAGCAATCAAAAGATTTAGAGAACCAGAATAAAGCTTTATTAGAAAAACAAAAGCAGATTCAGGATTTATTTGATAATGTGCTTGATAAAAAAACGAAGGAGCTCTTAGAAAACTTGCAAAAGCTGGTAGAACAGAACCAGAAAGAAATGAGCCAAGATGAGCTACAGAAAATGCAACTGGATAATAAATCTTTACAAAAAGAGCTGGACCGGATTTTAGAACTCTACAAAAAACTGGCTGTTGAACAAAAGCTAAATAACACGATTGATAAGTTGGAAGACCTTGCAAAGAAACAGGAGGAGTTAAGTAAGGAAACGCAATCAAAAACAGCTCAAGAAATTAAGAAAGAGCAAGAGCAAGTAAAAAAAGACTTCGACGGAATTAAAAAGGACCTTAAAGAAGTGCAGGAGAAAAATGAGCTCTTAGAAAAATCAGAAGATTTTAACATTGATAAAGAAGACCAACAAAATATTGATAAGGACTTAGATAGCGCAGATAAAAGCTTAGACAACAACAAAAAACAGGATGCATCTAAATCACAAAAAAGCGCATCACAGAAAATGCAAAATCTTGCTCAAAAATTAAAGGATAGTATGCAAGGTGGACAGGAAGAAGAAAATCAAGTAAATGAACAACAGTTGCGGTTGATTTTAAAAAATCTATTAAAAACCTCTTTCGATCAAGAGAAACTGATGCTCGATTTTAAAAACACCAACCCCGACGATCCAAGCTTTGTGAAGTTGGGGCAAAAACAACTTGAAATTAAAGAAAATTTAAAAACAATTGCGGATAGTTTGTACAGTTTGAGCAAGCTTGTTCCGCAAATACAATCAACCGTAAATAAAGAAATTCAAAATATTAATCAACAGGTTAACCTTGCAATAGAGCAAATTACGGAACAAAAAACCAGTGAAGCTAACAGAAATCAACAGTTTGCATTAACAGGTATCAACAATTTGGCTTTAATGTTGAGTGAGGCATTACAGCAGCTGCAAGACGCGATGAAAAATGCAAAACCTGGAGGCAAAGGCGGTAAGCCTAAACCAGGCTTATCAGAATTATCTGAAATGCAGAAACAGTTAAACAAAAACATGCAGAAAGCAAAAGATGCGATGCAAAAGCAAGGTATTATGCCCGGGCAAAAGGGTTCAAAAGAAATATCAGAAAGTTTAGCTAAAATGGCACAACAACAACAGATGATAAGGCAAGCATTGCAGGAGATTAACAATAGCTTAAACAAGGACGGTAAGGCAGGATTGGGCGATTTAGAAAAAATTATAAAACAAATGGAACAAACCGAGACCGATCTCGTAAACAGACGTATAACGCAAGAAGCTTTAACCCGACAGCAAGAAATACAAACACGATTGCTGGAGGCAGAAAAAGCAGATAGGGAAAGAGAGCAAGACAATAAACGAGAAAGTAAAGCGCCAAAAGCTTTTTATCCAAATTATAATTTAATTTTGGAAGAGTACCAAAAGCTGAAATTAAAAGAAGTGCAACAGATTAAAACAGTACCACCAACTTTAAACTATTTTTACAAGAATAAAATAACGGAGTACTTTAAAACATTAAATTTGGGAGAGTAAGTATGAACAATTTCACAGAAACGATTATGGATAACGAGTTATATTCTCTTCAACTGTCATCAAATAGCGAAAGCGTTGCGGTATTAGAAAATTTTATTGATGACATTGTGCAAAAGTTAAAAATTGGCGAGGATGTGTATGCTAATTTAATGACTTGTTTAAATGAAGCAATAACAAATGCTATTTACCACGGGAATAAGCAAGACCCTAATAAAAAAGTTTATGTAAACTTAGAGGTTATACTTAATAAACGTTTGGTTTTTACAATTGCAGATGAAGGCAATGGCTTTGATTTTAATAATATCCCAGACCCTACAGACTTAGAAAACTTAGAAAAGTTGACCGGTCGTGGAGTGTTTATTATGAAAAGATTGGCAGATCAGTGCATCTTTAACTCTCATGGGAATGAAGTAGAACTTCATTTTAGGTATTAATGAGTGCAACTCCAGTTAACTTCTTTAGTGAAGAAACCAAGTTTAAACCTAAAAGCTTAAAAGCTTTACGTAGTTGGCTTTTAAATACCATTGAGAATGAAGGTTATCAGCTTTGTGAGCTTAATTTTATCTTTTGCTCTGATGAATATCTTTTACAGATCAATAAAGAGTACTTAAACCACGATACGTATACCGATACGGTAACTTTTGACAATTCGGAAATTGAAAAAGAAATTTTAGGAGACATATTCATCAGTATTGATAGAATCCGTGAAAACTCTAAGACTTTCAAAACATCTTTAGTAGATGAACTTCACCGGGTAATGATACACAGCACTTTACACCTTTTGGGCTATAAAGATAAAAACGGTAAAGACAAAGATTTAATGACTACCAAAGAAAACGAATATTTAAAGCTTCGGGATTTTTAAGTGGTTTTACAGGCGCTCTCCTGTATAGAATTACCGATCGATTGATCTATGAATTCCCTATTCCATTAACTTCCTTATTAATTAAAACCATCATCCTCGGATGGTACAGTTACATAATGAGGGTAATTATTCTCAAATTCTGTAGATCACTTTAGGATTTTACTTGATGCTATCAAGCTTATCTTGTTTTAATTTAAGCTGTTCGGGATCCCTCAAAAAGTATCCCAAACAGCTGTTATATATAACATTAAACCTCCAGTGCCCAATAATTAATATATGCTCTTCATGTGCCAAGCCTGAATCGATTTCAACAAGGCATCATCTCCTTTTGAAACAATAGAGACTCCTTTACTATCATCTTTTCCAGGATAAGCTCTCAAAGAAATACACTGTTTACCGTTTACAAAAACCTCAACAACACTTTTATCAATAAAAACACGAAGGTTAATAGGCTCATCTTTTCCCTGCCCCACCCATACGTCTGCAGTTTCTGTTATTCTTGGTCTTACTCCTGGCAACATGGAGCTATTTGAATTATCAATTGAAATTGCGCTATATTTCCCTGGTCTACTAGGGTAATCTCGATCTGGGTAACCGCCACCTTTATAAAAGATAATTCTTGTATATTCTTGCTTATCAGGAGAACGTAATACATTCAGCTCTATAGTGCTTGAATTCTTCAAATCTAAATCTAGATTCAACTCCATGGCATCGCCGTTTATTTTGTCAAGAACAACCTCCTTGTTCGCAGGCAACACGATATTATGCTGTTCTATTTTATCTTTTCTTAAAGACGCAATATCTCCAACTGGTTCCATTTTAAGTTTTCCTCGTTCGTCTAATGTCAATAAACGAGGCAAGGTCATGAGTTCACTGAATTTCCCTTTACCTATTGGCACTCCAGAGGTCATATTAAAGATCACTACAACACCACCTTTTCCATCCGGATAGGCAGAAGGTGCATGTACACCTCCATTATACGATGGACCATGGTTAAAATTACCTCCATCTGTGACTACAAACTTATCTCGCTTTTTATCATAGTCGCCAATTAAGTATTTACCACCGCTTTTATGGCTGAAGTGAACGAGTATGTACTTCCCTTTATCACCAATAGGCCAGAAATAGGGACATGCCCCATCATCACCAACCATCCCATACCTATCGTTTTCAAGAAATGGATGCATATATTCCCATTTTACTAAATCAGAAGATTTAAATAAGAACTCTGCCCTGATATTTTTACCACCAGGTCCTACTGGTTGTACACCTGCCAATATCGTGTAATACATACCATCTTTTTTCCAAATATTGGGATCAAACACATTATAAGGCAATTTTTCTCCTGGCTTCGCCATTGGTATTACAGGTTTTGCATTATTCAGTTTTTTCCAGTTTAAAAGTAAAGGGTCGTCTGATACAGCGACCATTGAACCTGCCTCTGTACCATGATACATTGCTATTACACGATCTTCTTCTACATAAACAGTCCCAGAATAGACTTTTTTCTCAGGATTCGGGTATATCGCATAAGGAAGATCTCTCCAATTGATTAAATCTTTACTAACAACGTGTCCCCAATGTTGCCTTGGATCTTCAGGCGGATAAGCCTGATAAAACAGATGCCAGTTCCCTTTCCAAAAACTCAATCCATTGGGGTCATTTAGTCGTCCTTCAGGATTTATATAGTGGTAAAGTGGACGATATTTATTTACTGACTGTACCTCCCTGGATTTGGAAAAGCGTTTTAAAAGAGGATTATCATTCAATTCCTTTTCCTGTTTCTCCAAAGTATTAGAAAAGGTGTAGTGCGGAACTTTCGAAGTATTATCAATAGTTGCATTATAACTACTTAACACCGAAGGGGTCGAACTTAATATAACAGTACGCACAGTAGAACCAGTACGCTCTACAAAGTACAGATTACCGTCTGGCCCAACTGTCACACCTGACGGTGTTGTGAGCTTGACATCGCTTCCATTACCGTCTACCAATCCCATTAAGCCACTCCCAGCAAGGTTTGTAACATTCCCCTCCCCATCAATTTTTCTGATAATTTGTCCGTGGTATTCTGATACATAAATGTTTCCATCTTTCTGTATTGCTATCGAGAAAGGGTCTTTAAAACTAGCGGACACACCTTTTCCGTTAATTGACAGTTTTTTACCATTACCTGCCAAGGTGCTTACTATACCAGTAGCGCTTACCTTTCTAATACGGAAATTACCCCTATCAGTAACATAAATATTTCCACTATCATCAACAGCAAGCTGATTAGGTAATTTAAACTGAGCACTTTCTCCCTTACCATCTGCATAACCCACCGAACCACCTGCAAGTGTGGTAAACTTTCCTGTGGTGACAGAGTATTTACGGATGCTGTGATTATCTCTGTCGGTCAAATAAAGGTTGCCTTCCTTATCTATATCGATATCTGCCAAGTAATTGAATCTTGTAATGGCTGGAGAACCGTTTACAAAACCTGCTTCAACAGCACCTGCAAAAGTACTTACCTCTCCGCTTGGACTTATTATTCGAATGCGGTTTCCGTCTGTAACATATATATCACTTGTTATTGGATGTACTGCAATTCCCAGAGGTTTAATAAAACGAGCAGATGCTCCACTACCATCATTAAGTCCTGTAGTACGGTTGTTTGAGCCAGCAAATAAACTAACCTCTCCGGAAGGAGATACTTTTCTTATGCACTTATTACCGTCTTCAGTGATATAGGCGTTTCCACTTTTATCAAATGCAAGATCTATCGGGTTAAAAAACCGGGCGGAAGCATTTACTCCATTTACATAACCTTTTACGCCTTTTCCAGCTACTGTCATTGTACTGCCAACTGGGTGTTGTGCCTGAGCAGTTTGCAGTATAAAAAACATATATACCAGCAAGTGGCAATATCTTGTTCCTATCATAGTTTTGATTTTCAATTATCGGTTTAGTATGTAATTCGCTTACTGATTTCTTTCAAAAATTAATTTTATCCGGTCATAGATTTTGTTAGCTATAAGTAGATCTACAATACATACTAAAGCTTACCGAAAGTTTAAATTACTAAGAATTATGGAATTTTCTATAGGATTAATTCGGCCAATTTTATTGAATTGGACTTAAGAATTTAATGAATAAAGATTGAGTCTGTATTACAATCATATTCAATCGATTAGGAGTTAATCAATTAGATGACTTGTTGTTTAGATTTAAGATAATTATAGACAGCTGAAATTAAAACTAGGTTAAATTACTAATCCTCCTCCAGCGCCTCTTTATTCAGCATGTCTGCATATTGAGATTTTAATTTAGCAACCTTAGGTTCAATTACTGCCATACAATATCCAGCATACTGGTTTTGATTGTAATAGTTTTGATGATGGTTTTCTGCAAGGAAATAGTTTCTCAAAGGTTCTAGTTCTGTAATAATTGGTGCGCTAAAAGCTGAAGATAATTCTACAAAAACCTGTTCGGCAATTTTCTTTTGCGCCTCATTATGGTAGTAAATACCCGAACGGTATTGTGTACCGGCATCAGCACCTTGACGGTTTACGCTAGTAGGGTCGTGACTGGTCATAAAAACTTTTAATAAATCAGCATACTTTAATATGTCTGCATTAAAAGTTACCTGCACAACTTCTACATAGCCAGAAACACCGCTACAAACTAACTTATAACTAGGGTTTGGGATTAAACCATTTGCATAACCTGATTCTACCTTTGTTACTCCTTTCAGTCTCTGAATAACCGCTTCGGTACACCAAAAACATCCACCACCAAATGTTGCTACTTCAATATCATTTGCCATAAATTTCCTTCAAACTTATACTAGAAGTTACATTTTACAGAGTAAGCTATCTGTAAAATAATGCCTACTATCTAAAAAGTGTTTTATAACTGAAAAACCAGATTCAGAGGCTAAAAATTCAATCTCATCAAAACTATATTTTTTAGACTGCTCCGTCCATATCAGTTCATCTTTATCAAAGCTGATTGTTGTATTGGTATTTGGCATAAAAACTTGTTGCTTAGCCAAACTCACCAAATAGCTAAAAAGCTCTCCGTTTCTAGGGTTGTAATAACAATAAAAATCAAACTGATCAATATTAAAATCTGCGCCTAACTCTCTATTAATTCTTTTAAGTAAGTTAAGGTTAAAGCGCTTTGTAATGCCTTTAGAGTCCGAGTAAGCTTGATGAATAATTTGTGGGTTTTTCTGCAAATCGAGTCCCATTAAAAGCATATCTCCTTGTTTCATCACTTGATTAAACAAGTTCATTAACTCAATTGCTTCTTTTCTAGGATAATTACCAATATTACTCCCTAAAAACAACAATAAACTTTGCTGCTTATTAGTTTCTTTCAAGTTATGCAAGACATCAAAATAATCACCTACTGCAGGCTTAATATTTAAATCTGGAAGCTTAGTTTGCAAAGTTCCGGTTAACATATTCATGGCTTCCTTAGAGATATCTATCGGGATGTACACAAAGTTTACTTTATGTTCCAATAAATACCTTAGGAGGTTAAAGGTTTTGGTTCCATCCCCGGCTCCTAATTCTATAATATTAAAGGGTTGGTTAAATTGTAAACTCTTAAAAATATTACCGGCTTGCGATTCTAAAATCTCATACTCGCAGTCGCTCAAATAATATTCTGCCATTTCCATAATCTCTTTGAAAATCCGGCTTCCCTCATCATCATAAAAGTATTTTGACGATAAATACTTTTCGTTGGCACTTAACCCCGCTATTACATCTTTTTCAAAAGTCTTCAACATAAAACTTAAAATATTTTTTAGATAATTATTAAAATCTGTAGCCTAAATCAAAAGAAATTAACCTACTCTCGTTAGAAAAACCGTAACCCGCAGTAACTAAAAATTTATTATAAAAATTTATCCAAACACCAGGTCCGTAACCTTGATGCCATGTGTTACTTTCCGAGAAACTATTGCTCACTTTGGCTATATCGTAAAAACCATATACACCAAAATCTCCAGTTATAATATAGTTTCTGAACGACGTAACCGGAAGCCTAACTTCAGAGTTTGCATAGTAAGCAGACTTTCCAGAAAATCTTTCGTTTCTGAAACCTCTCAAATTTTCATTATTACCGATTGTATTTGCTTGATAAAATTTATAATCGCCAATATTAGTTTGTGCGCCTAAACGTAAGGCTAAGGTTAAAGGTAAGCCAATATTTGGGGTGCCGAAAGCAGATAAGTCAGTACTTAATCTTACAAACTTATCCTTATCGCCACCTATTTCATTAAAATAATCTATAGAATTATTCCAGTTTAACCCAGTTTGAGGTTTTATTTTATCGTCAATTAAGGAAATATTAAAATATGATTTAAGCGTTAAAAATCTTCCTGGGTTTTGGTAATTGATGGTTTGCGTAGTTAAAAAACTAGGCTCATTTGTTGGATTGATTTTAACAAACTGGAAGCCTGGACCAATTCCAAATTTTACACGATCAGACATTCGACGTTGCAGGTAAAACTGTGCATCATAAGTTTCAGATCGCACACGGTAAAAGTCGATATCATCGTCGATATTTGCAGTGCCGTTGCCAATCCCATAATAATTAAAAGAATAAGCCGGACCAGCATAATTTGCATTGGCCACCAAATCGTATTTGTGGGCAAAAAGTGAATAAAAAGTGGCTCTATATTTTCCAAAAATTGCTTTCGTTTGTACAGAATGTAATAAAGAAACCTTTTGCTCAAAACTGTATGGAGATTTACGGAAGCCGTAATGTTTTGTTTGATAAACAATACCTAATAAAATACCGTCTTTACCGTTTCTATAATCAGCATTGGGTAGGAACGAAGATTTATCATACTTAAAATTATCGGGTAAAAACTCATTAACCCACTCGCCATTTGACTTATATAGCCTGGTGTTACTCCCCTCTACAAACTTGTTTTTTGGTGTATCATAAAATATGGTTCTACCGTTTTCTGCGCTATCAGCCAAAAAATCTTTTTCAGGACCTCCAACTACTTTTAACTTAATTGGTCGGTTTGAATTTCCTTTAACCACTAAACTGTCGTTCTCATCTAAAAGATAAAAGTTTATTTGATTGGTTAGCTTGTTATTAAAAACTCGCCAGTAAATGGTTTTATCAATTTTACCGTCTTTTTTTGTTTTGTATATTTTAACTTCTGTGCTGTCTTTTTGGCGATTGATCACCACATATTCATATTTATCAGAGCCTGTAATGGTAACTTCTTCGTTCAATATATTATAGTATTGCTTTGCTAACTTAATTAACTGGCTCCTTCTAGACTTTAACTTTGTAATTAGCTCTTCTCCGGTAAGTGCAAAAGCTTCTGCAGGCATTTGTTTTACCGCTTTTTCTATTACCTGGTCGGTAAGTTTTGTCTCCATAAAACTTGCGGTTTCTACCCAGTCGTTGTAAGTGAGCTTATTCAATAGGTTTCTGTCTAAGTTTCTGGCGGCAATAGATAGTTGTGCGGGGTCACCAATTTTCATCCCGAAAGACTGAATATCTGGCACTGCCTTGCTAATTAGTTTGGGCAAAACACCATCAAATTTTGTGAATACTTGATCCCTATCTCTCGGTATTGGCTTATAAACTTCGCCCTTTCCTTTTTTCTTAAATTCTGCCCAACGCCATTGATCTTCATGACGATCCCAATCGCCAATCAACATATCAAAAAGACGGGCTTTTAAAAAATCTTGCTGATCAACCTCGTTATCATTGTCTTCCCTGATTTTTTCATACATGGTACGGGTACTTACCGCGTTTTTTGTATAACCGAAATCCTTGAAAGCTGACAGGTCTTCATCAGGACGCACTTCAATAATCCCTACCCTACCACCAACTTCCTGAATATAAGGCCCTAAAAGATTAGAGTATGGCATGTAAAATACCTTTGGCTTGGTATGAAAAACACCGATAGCATCTGCTAAATCGGGAATAACCAATGCTCCATAAGGATGTGCTGAGGATATCTGATCTTGCACAATATCATCCGCAAAAGTAGGTCGAAGCCCTTCTGGTAATAAAGATGATGGGTCTTTATCAATCGTTCTAAACTGATACTGGATTTTATCTTTCCCCTCTAACCTTAACGAAGTTGTTTGCTTTCCGCCACCTAGTTGTAGAGGCGTTAAACCACCAGCAAATTTTGTTAAATCGAGATATGGGATTTCAATTGGTGTTGCCCAAACAGAACGATAATGCTCTCCAAAAACCCATTTCTTAAACTTAGAAGCTTTGTAACGCTCGCCAACAGCCATTGTTTTTGTAGAATCGCTGTAGTTGGTTAAAGCTTCAACCCTTACTTTGTTTTTAGTTGCAGGTAAAGCGTAAAGCGGGGACCGATAAACCAATTTACCAGTACTGCCATCATTAACTGGTTCCCAAAACTCTATCCAGCATTGTCCGTTGTTGTAATAGTTTAACCTTGCAAAACCTTTAGTCCCATGTCCAAAGAGCGCTCCATTTCCTTTAAAAAGCGCACTATTTTTACTTCCAGCCCCACTGGTAACAAAGTTTTGATCTTTATACTTGGTAAGCATTAAAGCGTGTTCATGGCCAGATGCAACCACTATATTTGGTTTATCTTCAAAAAGGGCCAATAACCTATTCCTCAAATCCTGATATTTTTTATTAGAAATATCCTGACGAGAAAGCCCGTATTGTCTCATTAACGGGTAAATAGAACCAATACCCGGTAAAGGAATGTAGGCATTAGGTTTTACTAAGGTTAATGGAAAAATATAATCTAACAAGGTGAAGTATCCGCCATGTTTACCATTAGAAAACAGTGGGTGATGCATCGTAAACACAATGTTTTTACCTTTATTTCGCAATAAAATGTCTTTAATTTGTGCAATTAATTGGTCTTCGTTTTCTACTGTGCAACCTTGCTCGTACCTATCAGACCGGGAATGTTTAGTTAACCACCACTCGCTATCAATTGCTATAATTACTAAATTACCACTCATTTGTACTTCAACAGGGCCAGCGCAACCATTACTTGGTAGAAACACATCTGTACTGTCTAAATAATTTTCTACAAACTCTTCTTGCCTTTTAACAGCATTTAAACCTCCAGAGTGGCTGTGGTTCCAATCATGATTACCTGGAATAATAATTCTTTTACCCTTAAAATCCTTTATAATTTTCAACTGCTCAGTTATTCTTCTCTCTTTCTCTTTACGATCACTTGCATCAAGAACGGGAAGGCCACTTTCATAGATATTATCTCCCATAAAAATCACTGCATCTTTACTGCTCGAGGTTTTCTTAATTACGGTGTCCTTTAAATTGGCACTAATAACAGTATCAATTTTATACATCTGACTTTCCATCAGTTTCAACGTTGGCTCTTGCTTGTTGGAAGATGGCTTGCCTGCATCACCCAGTAAAAAAACAGTATAATCTAAAGTTAGACTATCTGGATTGTTAGCTTTTTGCCAGTCTTTTTGACTTTTGGCATAAAACGGCTTATAGGTTGTGCAAGATGTATAACTCAAAATGGCTATCAGGCAAATTAAGATAGAGGTGTAGGTATTTCGCATTTAGTAGTTGAGTTTTATAATGTTTCCTTTTTTATTTCTTGCTTCATTAGAGACAAACAACTCTCCTTTAGAGTTGAATGCTATACCCTCTGGCTGTCTGAATTCTTTTCCGCTAAAGCGAATAACTTTAGAAAAGCTACCATCAGGATTGAGTTCCAAAATAAATTTATTTATAGAGGATAAAACATAAAGTTTACCATTTGTTGGATGATAAGTAAGCGCCGAAGGTTTCATTACTTCATTAAGATTTTTATTACCAGCGGCTTTTAAAAAATCCTTTGAAGCTTCTATGAGCTTATCTCCTTTAAACTCTATTTCTATATCTTTCAACTGAATACGAAAAGCAGGTTCCTCATGTAACCTCTTATCTTCAAGTGTAAATTGATAGATATTTTTAACTTCCTCTTCTTTATCTTTTTTATCTAGATTTTTTCCTTTTACAGACAATAATAAACGGTTGTTTTTTTCATCGTAAGCTAATCCTTCAATGTCATGCTTAGATTTTAATATCGTTTCATAATAGGTAACCTGCGGATGTTCACTTTCAAAGTTTGCTATTTCATAGATCACACCATCAGCCCTAACCACATACATATCTTTTCCATTTCTAGCTAAATCCTCATAATCTCCATCTTCTGCAAAAGAAAACTCTCTTACTATCTTTTCTTTTTTCAAATCAAAAAAATATAAAACCCCATTTTCATCTTCAACAGCAACTACAAGGCTATCATTAACAAAAGAAATTCCGGATATTTCCTCTAGTTTTTTGGGCACTTCAACTATTTCAAGTGTTGAGTCAGTAGAATCAACTGAAGGATTATCAGTTTGTTCTTTACGGCTATTCCCACATGATATAATTAAGGTTATGATTAAAACAAGTAAAGGTTTATACATTTTGGATTTAAATTTGTTAAATATTAATAGATTATATTTAATCAAATCCTATACCATTTAATATTTTTTATACACTGATAAAAAAACAATCATGAGTAATTTATACGCAGAAAAAGAAATTGAACAGTTTATTTTTAAGCTATTTAAAAAAGACCTTTCCAATTATTTTCTGTACCATAATTTCGCACATACTCACCAAACCGTTGAAACAGTTAAAGAGATAGCTGTAGACTATGAGCTTAGCGAAGAAGAGTTTGAAAACTTAATTATTGCATCGTGGTTTCATGATAGCGGTTATGCTTTAGGTTGCCAAAACCATGAAGAAGAAGGGGTTAATATTATGAAGAACTACTTCGGTGAGCAACTAAGCAAGAAACGTTTTAAAGAAATTGAACGGTTAATCTTAAGCACTAAATATGAATATAAGCAAGCAAAATTAGATGAGGAAATCATACACGATGCAGATTATGTAAATATTGGCAAAAAGAGTTTTAGTAAAAGAGCTGAGCTTTTAAGGTGTGAATGGGAAAAAATAAATAATAAGATTTATGATGACCTAGAGTGGGCTGAGCTACAACTCGACTTTTTAATTTCAAAAAAGTTTAAGACTAGTGTTGCGGTACATAAGTTTGGGAAGAGGCGTGATGAAAACATTGAAAAGCAACGTAAACTCATTGAGAAACACAAAAATGACCAGTATAAAGTACAGTTAAAAAAAGACAGCACCAATGCAAAGCTAAATAAAGAGGGTCGTGGAATAGAAACTTTATATCGCTCTGTTTATGGTTACCATATGAACTTAAGCTCTATGGCTGATCAAAAAGCTAATATCATGATTAGTATTAACACTATTGTTGTTTCTGTTATTATTACTCTTTTTGGTTCGGGTTATACTTTCGCAGATTCTGAAGGCTTTAAGCATATGCGTTTTGTTTTTCCTATGCTTTTGTTGGTGATTAGCAGCTTAATTTCAGTGACTTTTGCAATTTTATCAGCAAGACCAAATGTTACGTCCAAACAAAAATATGAACTCACTAATAAAGGAAGTAGTATTTTATTTTTTGGGAATTTCACCCAGCTAAAGCTTAAAGAGTTTGTAGAGCAGATACATTCCCTAAAAGACGAGAAAAATGAATTATACGACAGTATGTCTGTAGATATTTACCATTTAGGTGGCGTGTTATTAAGAAAGTACAGGCTTTTAACTTGGTCTTACAATATTTTTATGGTGGGCTTAATTCTTTGTGCGGTAGGCTTTGTGGGTATAATTATTTACTCTTACTAATTGTTTTACAATCTACCAAAGATATATACGAGTAGTTGGTAACCCCAAAGTGCTCGTATTTATCTTTTCCTTTTTTAAGAGCTTCCCAGTGAAACCATGTTTTCACTATTTTTTTATCTCTTATATTCTCCAAGTATTTATTGGTAAGCAAAATATAGCAAGGTTCTTTAATACTGTTTTTTAGCAATTTATGCACAAGTATTACATCCTCTCCCATCAGTTTGATATGTCCATTAATTGCTTCCAGACTGATACGACCGCGGTGTATTACAATTTTTATCCCTAGTTGGTTTTTTGAAAGATATTTATCATATAATTTCGGATCTGATTCTTTAAAGCCTGCGATGGTATCATTAAAAGTATCGTAAATCAGCTGACATTGTTTGGCAACTCGCTTCACCGCCGGTAACCTGCCTGTTTTATAAAAAAATACTGCATCTCCTTCAATCTCAGCAACATTCATCTCTAATACATTTGCTGAAACCACCTCACTAAGAACAGTAGTAATTACTCGATGGGCAAATTCGGTATGATCTGTTGAGGTAATAAACTTGGTAAAACCTGTGATGTCTGGTATACAAAAAAAGACAGGTACCGCAGATTTCTTCTTCATTCTATATAAAGAGTATTAACATTTTATTTAATCTGCAAATAACGCTCTTTTTTTTAGAAAAATTTAGTTTAGGATGTATAAGTTATGTCAGGGACACATAATTATTAAAGCTAAATCTCATGATTTCTTCTTAGAGACACCCTCATCAGCAATAAATCAACACCACATCCTTAACAGGTTATTCTTTGACTTAAAAAATACCTGCACATTCCCGCAGGTTATTTAAATAACTAATAATCAATTAATTGAAAATTAATTACTAAAATGTGTTCGCACACAATAATTTTTATTATATTTGTCTATAGTTCAAGTTCTAGAAGTACAAACCCAAAACAGCTTAAAACGCATATGACTACCACCAGACTCAATCTCTTAGAAGAAACTCGATTTGAGAAATTACCAGTAACTATTTATAGTGATGACAATGTAGCTTCTAAAAATGTGGCTAACAGAATTGCAGATTTAATTAAAGCTAAAGATGCAGCAGGTAAAAAAACGGTTTTAGGCTTGGCAACAGGCGCTACTCCGGTTAAGGTTTATGCAGAGTTAATACGTCTTCATAAAGAAGAAGGCTTAAGCTTTAAAAACGTAGTTACGTTTAACTTAGATGAGTATTACCCAATGCAACCTACTGCTGAACAAAGCTATGTTGCGTTTATGAAGGCTAAACTTTTTGACCATGTTGATATTAATATGGAAAATGTGCACATTCCGGATGGAACTTTAGCAGAGGAAGAGATTGTGCCTTTTTGTAAAGAGTATGAAAAGAAAATCACTTCTTATGGTGGTTTAGATATACAGATTTTAGGAATTGGACGTACCGGTCACATTGGTTTTAATGAACCAGGTTCTGCGCCAAATTCAGGTACACGTTTAGTTACTTTAGACGATTTAACCCGTAGAGATGCTTCTCGTGATTTTGGTGGAAAAGAGAATGTTCCAACTAAAGCCATAACAATGGGTGTTGGTACTATTTTTAAAGCCAAACAAATTATTTTATTGGCTTGGAACCAGAAAAAAGCTTCTATCATTAAAAGAGCGGTAGAAGGCGAGATTTCTGCAGAAGTACCTGCTACTTACCTACAACTTTCTGAAAATGTAGAATTTATTTTAGATGAGGATGCTGCATCTGATCTTACACGTTTTTCAACTCCTTGGTTGGTGCAAGATTGTGATTGGACTCCGCAACAAATTAAAAAAGCAGTAATTTGGTTAGCAAAAACACTTAAAAAACCAGTTTTAAAGCTTACTGAAGAAGATTACAACAATAATGGCATGGCGCAACTGGCTACCGAAAAAGGTCCGGTTTACAACATCAACATTGATATCTTCAATAAAATACAACACACCATTACAGGTTGGCCAGGTGGAAAACCAAATTCAGACGATTCTCAACGTCCGGAAAGAGCTGAACCATCTAAAAAACGTTCAATTGTATTTTCTCCGCACCCAGATGATGATGTAATTTCTATGGGCGGTACATTTATCCGTTTAGCTGACCAAGGACATGATGTACATGTAGCTTACCAAACATCTGGAAATACTGCAGTTTGGGATGATGATGCATTACGCTTCATGGAGTTCAATATTGATTTTGCGAAATCACAAAACCAACCTACTGAAAAGCTAGATGAGGTATATAATAACACAAGATTATTTTTAGATAAAAAACAACCTAATCAACCAGATCCTATTGAATTAAGAACAATAAAAGGATTGATTAGAAAAGGAGAAGCCATTGCTGGGGCAAGATTTGCCGGACTGCCAGACGCCAACATCCATTTCATGGATTTACCTTTCTACGATAGAGGAAAGGTATCAAAAACTGTTGATTTTGAAGACGACATTCAACAAACTATGGCGCTTTTGCAGGCGGTAAAACCTCACCAGGTTTTTGCTGCCGGAGATTTTGCTGACCCGCATGGTACACACAAAGTTTGCTTTAACATTATTCTTGATGCTTTAACACGCTTAAGAAAAACCGAAGAGTGGGCTAAAGATTGCTGGCTTTGGTTATACCGCGGTGCTTGGCATGAATTTGAAATTGACGAAATTGAAATGGCTGTTCCTCTTTCTCCGCAAGAAGTATTGCGTAAAAGACAGGCTATCTTCAAACACCAATCACAAAAAGATATTCCAGTTTTCCCTGGAGACGATGCCCGTGAGTTTTGGGTGCGAGCAGAAGACCGCACTACTGAAACTGCAAAAGCCTATAATGATTTAGGTTTGGCAGAATACGAAGCTATTGAAGCTTTTGTAAGGTGGAAGTTCTAAAACCACCATTACAAACAAAGTGCATTAATGGTTATCCTGATTTCAAACTATATCGAAATCAGGATAACCAAATTTTGCGCCCCCTTTAACAGACCAACTAAATCGGTTTACCCCCCAAACCGAGAATTAACCAAGCTAAAGTATGACATTAATTAAATCTATCTCTGGAATAAGAGGAACTATTGGTGGTAAAGCCGGTGACGGATTAACACCCGCTGACATTGTAAAATTCACCGCTGCTTACGGAAAATGGATTTTTGCTAAAACTGGAAACAACAAAATTGTTTTGGGTAGAGATGCAAGAATATCTGGCGAGATGGTTCGTAATTTAGTGGTGGGCACTTTGCAAAGCATTGGTTTAAATGTAATTGATCTAGGCTTATCTACAACACCAACAGTTGAAATTGCAGTGCCGGCAGAAAAAGCTGGTGGTGGTATTATTTTAACGGCAAGTCACAATCCAAAAGAATGGAACGCACTCAAGCTACTAAATGATAAAGGAGAGTTTATTAGTGACACCGATGGTAAAGAATTGCTGGCAATTGCAGAAAATGAAGAAATTTCTTTTGCCGAAGTTGATGATTTAGGTGCGGTAACTTATGATGATACTTATCTACAAAAACATATTGACCAAGTTTTAGCTTTGCCTTTGGTAGATGTTGAAGCTATTAAAAAGGCTAATTTTAAAGTCGCGATTGATTGTGTAAATTCATCTGGAGGGATTTTTATTCCTGCTTTACTTCGAGCATTAGGAGTTGAAACTATTTACGAATTATTTTGCGAGCCAAACGGACACTTTCCACATAATCCAGAACCTTTACCAGAACATTTGACAGAAATTTCTGCAACTGTTGTTAAAAACAAAGCCGATTTAGGTATTGTAGTTGACCCCGATGTTGATAGGTTATGTTTTGTTAACGAGGATGGAACCATGTTTGGCGAAGAGTACACTTTGGTCGCTGTTGCTGATTACATATTACAACATACCCCAGGAAGTACGGTTTCTAACCTATCTTCAACCAGAGCGCTAAGAGATGTTACCGAAAATGCTGGGCAAACTTACCAAGCATCTGCCGTGGGCGAAGTGAATGTAGTGAACTTGATGAAATCTTGCAATGCCGTAATTGGTGGCGAAGGAAATGGTGGAATCATTTATCCAGAATTACATTACGGCCGTGATGCCTTAGTTGGTGTAGCCTTATTTTTAACACATTTAGCTAAAAGCGGAAAAACTATCTCTGCATTAAAAGCAAGTTACCCAGCTTATCATATTTCTAAAAACAAAATCACTTTACAAGCAGGGATGGATGTTGATGGTATTTTGAAAAAAGTGGAAGGTAAATACCGTTTACAACCATTAAGTACCATTGACGGCTTAAAAATTGAATTTGGTAAAGAATGGGTGCATCTACGTAAATCAAACACAGAACCTATCATCAGAATATATTCTGAATCTGAGAATGAAGACAAAGCCAATAAGCTTGCTCAACAAATCATCGCAGATATTAATTCTTTTTTATAAAATCATTTTTAAATCCTGAATCATGAGCAAGTCTAACTTAGCAACAGAAACTATCCAAAAAATTGTAGATCAATTTGCAATTAAAGGAGGCATTAAAGCTACAAAGCCCTTTGGATCAGGACATATTAATGATACTTTTTTAATTAGCAATACTGATAGTAATCACCCAGATTACCTATTACAACGCATCAATCATCATATATTTAAAGATGTAGAAGGTGTGGTTGTAAATATTGCAAGAGTTTCTGCTCATTTAGATACCAAGCTAAAAGCCGAGTTTAAATCAGAGAAATCTGTAGAGCAAGTGCTTACTTTAATTCCCACAAAAAAAGGAGTTTTATTTTTAAAAGATGATGATGGGAATTGTTGGAGGATGTACCTTTTTATAGCAGACTCAGTTAGTTATGACTTGGTAGAATCTACTAAACAAGCTTTTGAAGGTGGCGAAGCATTTGGCAGGTTTCAATTAATGCTAGCGGATATGGACGCTACTTTACTAACCGAAACACTTGTTAATTTTCATAATATCACATTCCGTTTAGCTAACTATAAAAAAGCTTTGGCTGATGATAGCGCTAATAGAGTAAAAAACGTTGCTGAGGAAATTGCATTAATTAAGGAACATGAACAATGGATGTGTAGCCTATACCAAATGGGCGAAGATGGCTTATTACCCAAACGCATTACACATAACGACACCAAGTTCAACAATATATTATTTGATAAAAATGATAATGTAATCTGTATTATTGATTTAGATACTGTAATGCCAGGTTATATAGCCTATGATTTTGGCGACGCCATACGTACTTTAGTAAATACCGCTGAAGAAGATGAAGCAGATTTAAGCAAGATCAATGTAAACATGCCATTATTTAAGGCTTATACCGATGGTTATTTGAAAGAAGCTATTCACTTTTTAACTAAAGAAGAACTAAAATCTCTTTATTTCGCCGTTTTTCTTTTCCCTTATATGCAGGCTGTACGTTTTTTAACAGATTATTTGCAGGGTGATACTTACTATAAAATTGCATATCCAGAACATAATTTAGTACGTACAAAAGCACAGTTTAAATTGTTTAAAGAATTATATTCCCAGAAAACTGAGATTGCCAAAATTTTGGACAATAGTGCTAATAATGCTTTAAAGAAGTAGCTATAAATACCCTACTGGACACACTAGCTAGCTCACATTGAATTTTTAAAATCTCCGGAAAAACCATCTAGAGTAAAAACTAGTTAGTAGAATACGAAAAAATAAAAACAGACTCGATTCTAAAAAAATGGATTGGGTAAAGATGAGCAACTTAGTTTTTTCTTACATTTACAAAGGCAGTTTCGGCCTCGCAGTCAACTTGTATCAGATAAAAATCATTCCATTAAATACTCATTATTGTGAAAAACAGATTAACCAGTTTCTTTAAAATTAGTTTTATTTTATTTTTTGTCTGTACTTATAATACAGGTTTTGCAAAAGAAGCTTTTCAGATAAAAAGCACTTCATACAAAGCAAAAAACACTAAAGATTGGCAGTGGAAAAATTCAGCCAAAAATGAACGAGAAAATGCTTTATTGGTGAACGTTAAAAACACCCTACCAGTTAAGCGTATGGCGCAGACCATAGAAGTCTCTTGGAAAGCTATTATCAAGCGCAGTAAAGAGGTTAATGTTAATAATGTGGTAGTAATTGATATGATTAGCGGAAATCAAATCCCATCACAAGTAATTTATAACGAAAAAAAGAAACCACAAACATTAATTTTTCAAACAGACCTTGCAGAAAATTCAGAACTACTTTTTTCAATAAAAGCCGGAGAAAGAGCAAATTACGAATCAAAAGTTTACGGTCGGAAAGTACCAGAACGCTTTGATGATTTCGCCTGGGAGAATGATAAAGCCGCTTTCAGGATGTACGGAGCTGCCCTTGATAAACAAGAAAAAGGCAACGCAAAAGGCTTAGATGTTTGGTCTAAAAAAATACCAAACCTTATCGTTAACAAATGGTATAAAACCAATAATTACCATGTAGACCAAGGCGAAGGAATGGATGCTTACCATGTAGGCATGACTTTAGGAGCAGGAAGTTCTGCTGTTTATAAAGACGGGAAATTTGCTTTTTCTGCTAATTACGCCGAGTACAAAGTTATTGAGCATGGACCAATTCGCATCACCTTTGACCTAATTTACAATAGTTGGGATGCAAAAGGTCAAAAGGTTTCTCAGGTAAAAACCGTCTCTTTAGATGCGGGATCAAACATTAACAAAATTACAGACCATTACCGTTTTAAAGGTCGCAGTTTGCCTATAGCAGCTGGTATTACCAAACACAAAAATGACGGAAGCATAAAAATAGATCATATTAATAACTACGTAAGTTATTGGGACAAAGCCGACGGGAAAGTAGATAACGGTATGATTGGTGTTGCTGTACTATTTCCGGCAAACGAGAACGTTAAATTAGTTGATGAATCAGATCATCTTTTAGGTTTAAAAGCCTTAAATAAAAACAGTTCTTTCACTTACTATCAAGGTAGCGCTTGGAATAAAAGTGGTTTTTTTAATAATGAAACAGACTGGTTAAAATACTTGGAGATATATAGCAAAGGATTAAAAACACCTGTGCTTGTCAAGTATTAACCACATAAACGGCAATGTCGGCGGGAGACTATTTTGTTGAATTTTCTTAATTTCGTATAATAATCTCGGAGCTCTTTACAAATGAAAGATAAAATAATTACCATAAAAGATATTGCTACAAAAGCTCAGGTATCTACCGGAACTGTTGATAGAGTATTGCATAAAAGAGGTCGTGTTGCTCCAAAGGTGGAAGAAAAAATCCTGCGCATTATTAAAGAAATGGAGTATCAGCCCAATATTATTGCAAGGGCTTTAAGTTCTAAAAAACAGTATACAGTAGCAATATTAATCCCTGGTGAAGCGCATGACAGTTATTG
This sequence comes from Pelobium sp., assembly GCA_037968815.1. Lineage (GTDB taxonomy): Bacteria > Bacteroidota > Bacteroidia > Sphingobacteriales > Sphingobacteriaceae > Pseudopedobacter. The sequence goes on from JBBKWF010000006.1 coordinate 52,878, forward strand.
GTTTTCTCCAAAAGAAGGCATAAAAAGTGCCTTAAAAGAGCTTAAAAAATATGGTCTTTCAGTAAAGTACTATCATTTTGACCCATACAGTGCGCAATCATTTGTAACACAAGCTAACGAGTTAAATAAAGAAAAACACGATGCAATTATTGTAACGCCCATTTTTCATAGAGAAGCTTTATCGTTTATTGAAAATTGGAAAAGTGCAAATATCCCTTTGGTGTTTTTTAACACAGAAATATCTGAATTCGAACCACTTAGCTACATCGGGCAAGATAGTTACCAAAGTGGTTACTTAGCTGCCAAACTAATTCATTACGGCCAACCTTCACCTTGTTCTATTCTAATTGCACATTTTGATGAAGAAACCTCTAACGCTGCGCATCTAGAGAAAAAAGAGCTTGGCTTTAAGAACTATTTTATTCAAAATAATCTTCAGCAGTTTAAAATTCTCAGAGCCGATATTTCTCGACAAAATTATTCTGCATTTGTAAAACAGATGGATACCCTTTTCGAGTCAAACCCTAACATAAAAGCCATTTTTGTCACTACATCTAAAGCTTATGAAGTGGCGGAGTACCTTACCCAAAAACATATTGTTGATGTTAAAATTATAGGTTATGATTTACTACCTCAAAACCTCCACTATCTAAAACAGAATATCATCAGTTTTTTAATTAACCAAAATCCAAAAGGACAAGGTTTTTGGGCACTACAGATGCTAGCAAATAAACTTATTTTCGAAAAGCCTGTACCGCAGTTAAAATACTTACCACTGGATATTGTTACAAATGAAAACGTCAATTATTTTATTACTGATGGTTTAGAAGCAGAGTAATTTATTGTTTCTTAAAATTCAGAGACCGTCTTAGTTTCCCTACATTACTCATCCTCTAGATGAGGATCTAATTCCTATCTAATAAAATCATAAGGGAAAGTCTTTATAAAGTTAAAGGAGTATTTAAAAGCGTTATTTAGAATTGCCTAATATTTTTCTTAATTTCACAAAAGTGTCTTTGGGCACATACCAATTTTATATTAAGCTTTTTCTTAAAAACCTCTGTAGTAGCGTATAATAATAGTTTTTTTTTTCTGAGTTAATTAGTCTTTTGACTGTTAACAAAAGTTAGCGACTACATATCTTTAATAATTAGCGTAGAAATATCATACCTAATTAATGGTTATATTTAAATATTAATTTTAATTGATATTAACCTTAAAGGGTTATATATTAGTACTATTAAGCTAACAAAGTTGTTTTTGAGTTTGTTGGTTCTGTTTGGATGTAACTAATTATTTTACTTAAAATAGAGATGTCAATGTATCAAGAGTTAAACGACGACGAACTTGTCTCCTTATTAAAGGAAGGCAACCGTGATGCGTTTACCGAGATTTACAATAGATACCATTGGCTATTGCATACACATTCTTATAAGTGGATGCGTAACCGCGAAGAGGCTAAAGACATTATTCACGAACTCTTTTCAACTATTTGGCTTAAACACGATAGCTTATCTTTCGAGCCAAATCTTCAAGCTTATTTATATGCTTCCGTTAGAAACAGGATATTTAACTTATTATCCCGTAAACGTACAGAGTCAACCTACATAACATCCCTAACAGATTTCATAGGTAAAGGAGAGTGCATTACAGATTACCTTGTTCGTGAAAATCAATTGAAAGCTATTATTGAAAAAGAAGTAGCAACTATGCCAAAAAAGATGAGGGCTGTTTTTGAGTTAAGTAGGAATAAAAACTTAAGCCATAAACAAATTGCAGTTGAATTGGATATTTCTGAACAAACAGTGAGAAAGCATGTTCAACACGCACTTCGTGTACTAAGGCTAAAACTAGGTCTATTTACTTTTCTATACTTTTTAATACGCTGGTAAATTCCAGCAAGGTATCGCCATACATTATCCTAGCTTTATACCAAAACACGGAGCTAGAATATATTTTTTAAAATTCTTTTACCCCCTACCCCTTAGCTAACTGTATCTCTTTATATACGGACTAACCAACGTAACCATTATGCAAACCAATAAAGCAAAACTTCTGTTGCAAAAGTACTTATCAGGAAATTGTACCGATGAAGAAAAAGCTTTGGTAGAAACCTGGTATCTTAAACAAGAACTAGACAATTTACCAGACCTTTCTTCCTCTGAACGTCAAAATGATTTAGATGAGATTACTGCAAAACTAGAAAAAGCCTATAAAGCGCCGAAACCAATTTTATTTTGGCCAAAAGTGGCTGCAGCTGCAATGGTGTTATTTGCACTTAGTTTTGGCTTATACTTCTACATTACCAATTCTTACGACGTAACTAAGCAATCGCAAAATAAGCAAGTATATGCCCAGCAAATAAAGCCCGGAGGTGATAAAGCCACATTAACTTTAGCAGATGGCGAAAAAATCAGTTTAGATGATACAGAAGCAGGTAAGCTAGCAGTGCAGTCTGGTATTGTTATTACTAAAACAGAAGACGGACAACTAATTTACACTTTAAGCGAGGCTGACCAAAGCCAAAAAGTAGGTTATAATACTATTCAAACTCCAAGAGGAGGTCAATACCAAATCAGCTTGCCTGATGGAACAAAAATATGGCTAAACGCCGCATCTTCTTTAAGATACCCTACCCATTTCAACGGTAACAAAAGAGAGGTTCAACTATCTGGAGAAGCTTATTTTGAAGTGGCAAAAGATAAAACCAAGCCATTTAGGGTTATTTCTGATAGCCAAACAATAGAAGTATTAGGGACACACTTTAATGTTAATAGTTATAAGGACGAGTTATCTACTAAAACAACTCTTTTAGAAGGTTCTGTTAAGGTATGCATCCCTAATTCTGATGCAAGCGTTATACTTAAACCTGGTAACCAATCTACAGTTAAGCAACAAAGCATAAATTTAAAAGACGTAGATACAGATGCAACCATTTCTTGGAAAAACGGGCAGTTCATGTTTGTAAACGAAAGTTTAGGCAGTATCATGAGAAAAATATCAAGATGGTATGATGTAGATGTATTTTACAAAGAAGATATAGCTGATAAAACCTTTAGTGGGGCTATTTCAAAATATACAGATGTTAAAGAAGTACTAAAAACTCTTGAACTTACTAAAAGTGTACAGTTTAAAGTTGAAGGAAACACCATTACAGCATCAAAAAAATAACGATAAATCAATTATAAATCATGAAAACAATAAACAGTTCTACAGATCCATAAGCGTTTCGTTTGAAAAAACTGAAATTCTGGCGCCAACCAGAACTTCAGCATACTTCAGGTTCTCGAAAAAATTTGTCGCTTAAAACTAAATGTTCACAAATTAAACCCACTCAAATGTATAAAATTTATACAAACAAAACTGCGTGTGCGTGTTCTCGTCACATCAAAAAAATTATTTTGGTTATGAAAATCACCATTATTATCATTTTAAGTACGCTTTTACAAGTTAGTGCAAATAGCTTTGCTCAAGTTACGCTTAAAGAAAAAAATGCATCCTTGGAACACGTTTTAAAGAACGTGAAGGAGCAAACAGGCTATAGCTTTTTGTACGAGGATGCAACATTGCAGACCTCCAACACAGTTAGCGTAAGCTTTTCTAACATTTCTTTAAAAGAAGCTCTAGATCGGCTTTTTGTTACCCAGCCTTTATCTTATACCATAAAAGATAAAACCGTGGTGATTATGCCTAAAGACAATTTTCTGCTTAATAATGTCGTAAAAGCTTTTGAAGTAGTTAAGGTTCAAGGTAAAGTAGTTGATGAAAACGGCATACCCTTACCGGGAGTAAGTGTTGGAGTAAAAGGCTCGTCTATTGGTGTAGTTACTAATACCGATGGTTTATTTACGCTCAACCTCCCCGATGCAAATGCTACATTAACTTTTTCATTCATTGGATATGCCTCTCAAGAAATTGCTTTGAAAGGCAGAGAGTACATCGATTTAAAGATGGTACCCACCAGCGGAGGTTTAGATGAAGTTGTGGTAATTGGTTATGGTACTGTTAAAAAGAGAGACTTAACCGGTGCCGTATCTTCTGTTAAAGCTTCAGATTTGGTAATGTCATCTAGCCCTGAGATTGGAAGTATGTTAAGAGGTAAAGTGGCAGGTTTAACCATTAGACAAAATAGTGCACAGCCAGGAGGTGGAATAGATATCTTAGTACGTGGCGCTGGTTCTATAAACGCTAGCAATCAACCTTTGTTTGTTGTGGACGGTTTCCCTATTACTGATATTCAACAACCTGCACTTAATGGCAGATACGAACCAGGTACACAAAGTATTTTAAACTCTTTTAATCCAAACGATATTGAATCAATTGAAGTTTTAAAAGATGCAAGTGCTACTTCAATCTATGGATCAAGAGCAGCAAATGGTGTAATTTTAATTACCACAAAAAGAGGTAAAGACGGAAAATCAACTGTTCAATACTCTAATAACTTTTCGTTTCAAAAATATGACAACAATACTTTCGATGTTTTGCCACTTAATGAGTGGATGCAGGTAAGAAACGTTGCCGGTCAAGAACAATGGGATTACCTTAACCGGGTTGCTCCTTACGGGACTAAAACCAGAGCAGAGGTAATAGGAAGTGGTATTACTCCTTACAAAAATGGATACACCCAAAACGCTATTGACCATGTAGGTGAAGGTACTAACTGGTTTGATTTAGTAATGAGAGACGGTTATACTGCTCAGCATAACTTATCTGTTTCTGGTGGTACAGAGTCTACTAAATACCTTTTATCAGGTAATTACTTTAACCAAGACGGTATCATTAAAAACTCTGGTTTCAAAAGATATTCTATCAGAGCAAATGTTGACCAAACAATCAGCAAGTACATTAAAATGGGTGTTAACCTTACCGCCAGCCGTATTGATAATGCAAATAGTCAATTAGGTGGTGCCGAATTTGAAAACTCTGGTGTTATCAGAGCCGCCATACAACAAGGTCCGCATATCCAAGCTATTGATGAAGAAGGCAACTATCCTTTAAACCCTCAACTAGCACTACAGCCTAATCCTTATTCGCTACTTACAATATCTGACGAAGGTAGAGTAGAACGCTTATTGCTAAACTCTTTTGTGGACATTACGCCTATCAAAGATTTAACATTTAAATTAAAAGCCGGTATTGACAAAGGAATAACTGATAGAAAGAACTATTTACCACAAACTACTTTACATGGCGCACTAGAAAACGGTAGAGCTTCTATCTCTAATGCAACCATTGATGATTATTTATTAGAAGCAACCGCTAACTATGTTAAAACCGTTGCAACCGATCATAATTTCAACTTTTTGGCAGGTGTTTCTCAGCAAAAATTCTACAACCGTTATAACAGCGCTGGAGCATCTGGTTTTATTACAGATGGTTTTTTATGGAACAACTTAGGTGCAGGAACAAACCAAATACAACCTAACTCTAACGGATCTGATAATATTATAGCATCCTATTTTAGCAGGTTAAACTATAATTACAAAAGCAAGTATTTATTTTCAGCTACGGTACGTGTAGATGGTGCCAGTGTTTTTGCTGCAAATAACAAATGGGGAACTTTTCCTTCTGCAGCGGTAGGCTGGAATGTTGCCGAAGAACCCTTTTTTAACAAGATTAAAAACACCGTTAACCAGTTAAAATTACGTTTTAGCTACGGGCAAACTGGTAATGCAACAATCAACAGTAATGCTTTTGCTTCTTATAGTGCTTACAACGCTTATCTTTCTGGTAGTGACATTCCATTAACCGGTGTTTCACTTTCGCGATTAGAGAACCCAGATTTAAAATGGGAAACTACTACAGGTGCCAATTTTGGTGTTGATTATAGCTTGTTTAACGGCAAAGTGGAAGGTTCATTAGAGGTTTATAACAACATCATTTCTGACCTTTTAGATACCAAAAACCTAAACTCTTACCAAGAAATCAATACCATTATTGCCAATATTGGTAAAACCCAAAGTAGAGGTATTGAATTTAGTATTACCACCAGAAACGTTGAAACTAAAGATTTTACATGGCGCACTTCGCTAAATGTTTCACGTTACAAAGATAATTGGAAAGAAAGATCACCAGATTGGAAGCCAGAAGTTTACGAAAGCGAAACTGACCCTATTAGAGCAAGATACAGCCGTGTTTCTGATGGTATTCTACAAATTGGTGAAACTGTACCAGCTTCACAGCCTCAACTTTTACCAGGTTCAATTAAAATTAAAGACATTAATGGCTACCAAAGAGATGGCGCAGGTAACAAAGTGGTAGATGAAAACGGCAGATTTTTAAGAACAGGTGAAGCAGATGGAATTATTGATGATGCAGATACTAAACTTTTAGGAACATCAGACCCAAGCTTTATGGCGGGTATCACCAATATTTTAACCTACAAAAACTTTAGTTTAAACTTTGATTTTAATGGGCTATTTGGTCGCGAGTTTGCAGACCCTAACTTTTTAACCTACGGTGTGGTTGCAGAACCTGTATATGTACAAGGTTATAATGCTTTAAGAACCGTGAAAGACAGATGGACACCAACAAATCCATCTACTACACAACCAAGCTCTTTTTACGGAGCATCTAGTTATGGTGCTGGTGATTTCTTTTTACAAAAAGCATGGTATATCAGATTACAAAATGTGTCTTTAGGCTATAATATCCCATCAAAATTTATGAAGGGTGTTTTCACTAACGCTAGGATACACGCCGATGCTCAAAATCTATTTGTGTTTACGCCATACACCGGCGTAGATCCAGAAACAGATTCTTACACAGCAGCCTATCCGTACATCAGAACATTTACGTTCGGTCTTAATTTCACATTTTAATCAACCCTTTAAACGATAAAAAGATGAAAGCATATAAAATATTAATTCTATCGGGCTTATTAGCCTTTGGTGGATGTACAAAAGATTTAAACTCCGTTGACTATGGAGAAATTAACCCAAGTATCTTCCCTAAATCTGCAGCCGATTTAGAAGCTATGGTAAACGCTGCTTATTACCCATTAAGAGGTTCTTGGAGTAATGGAATTTTCTCTACTTCAGAAAGAGGTGTAATGTATTTATCAGATGCAACCACAGAAATTCTACATGGTGCTTATGGTGATCAACAAAAAGCTACTGAACATAACTATAACCCTAGTGACCCCGGTTTCACCCGTTATTACGATGAGTTCTACAATAAAATAAGTAGAATGACGGTAACAATTGATTTGATCACAAAATCAAACGTAAGTGAAGATTTAAAAAGAAAAGCAATTGCAGAGGTACGTTGCGCCAGAGGAATACTTGCTTATACCTTATTTGATCTTTACGGCCCACTAGTTATTGCGCCAATAGAGTTGCTAAACTCTCCTTTAGTAGAAGCTCCTTTATCAAGATTAAGCCATGAAGAAACTGTAAAGTTTATTGAGGATGACTTACTAGCTGCAGCAGAAGACTTACCTTCTCCGGCAGAAGCTGAATACGGTCGTTTTAGTAAAGGTTTAGCAAAAATGGTATTAATCCGTTTAAACCTACACGAAAAGCAATGGCAAAAAGTAATCTCACTAGCTAACGACATTATTGCCTATAACTACTATCAGATTGACCCTGACTATGTAGGGATGTGGGGTTTAGAAGGCGCTAAAAATAGTAAGGAAGTTATTTGGGCTATCCCTTGTGATTATGCTGGAACCAGCGAAAATCAATGGCAATTAATGTCTTTACCACCTAACTATGCTCCAAAAGGAGGCTTCGGAACCATACAAAGTACTTGGTATTTTTATGACAGTTTTGAATCTGCCGATATTAGAAAAACAAAACTAATTACAGAGTTTAAAGACCCAGATGGGGTAATTTATAATAGAAGTAGCCCAGGCTCTTACCTAAATTTTGGCCCACTGCCACTTAAAATTGCAGAAGATGCTGCCCGTACTACCGGACTAACAACGGTTGACATCATTATGTACCGTTATGCGGATGTATTATTATCTAAGGCAGAAGCTATAGCAAATGACGCTGGCGCACCTAATCAAGAAGCAATTGATTTAGTAAACGAAATTAGAAACAGAGCAAATCTTACTGATAATGAACTGGTTGATTTCAACACACTTCCAAAGTTTAACGATTCTATTCTGTTAGAAAGAGGTCACGAGTTTTGGTGTGAAAACGGACAATACAGAGCAGATTTAATTAGAATGGGAAAATTTATTTCTCGTGTTAAAGAAGTAGAGCCTGTTAATTTCACTGAGCCTGCCAAATTACTATTTCCATTCTCTTTGAGTGCAGTAAGCGAAGGAAAAGGAAAATTCATACAAAACCCGGGTTATAACTAATAACCTGCGGTTTTAAAATACTAAAAAGGAGGATAGATGAAAAGGACTAACATATTTAAAATACTAGCTAGCGTTTGCATATTAGTGGCACTAATTAGCTGTAAAAAAGACAAAAAAGAAGGTCAAACTGTTTCACAAGGGATTAATTACACGGTTTCAAGCAGTATATTTCCAAACCCGGAAAGAGGCTTTATGCACACCTATATTGTTTTTTCTGAAGGTACATCGCTAAGCTTGCCGTTATTAAAATCAATCAGAGAAGCTAATGTTTCACTTTTTCTGAGACTATTCTATTTCGACAAGTTTAAGGATAAAGCTTTAAGCGCTGCGCAACTGGAATTAATTCAAACTGATTTTGATAAAACCCGAGAAGCCGGTTTAAAAATGATTTTGCGTTTTGCTTACAGCGAAACTGGGGATGATGCACCATTGGCAATAGTTACCCAGCACCTAGATCAATTAAAGCCATTATTTGAGGCAAATAAAGATGTGATTGCATTTATGCAAGCTGGTTTTATTGGAAACTATGGCGAGTGGCACAGTTCATCAAATAACCTTACCACATTAGCAAATCAAAAAGCAGTATTAGAAAAAATTCTGAGTGTTTTGCCAACCGACTTAATGGTACAGGTGAGAACTCCTCAATACAAAAGAGGGATTTTCAACACCACAAATCCGGTGACAGAAGCTAATGGATATAGTGCAGAAGGTGTGGCAAGAGTTGGCCATCATAATGATTGCTTTTTGACCGGGGGTACAGATTACGGAACCTATGTCAACATCATAGAAGACAAACAATATATTAGTAATGATGCCGCTTATGTTGTTACTGGTGGAGAAACTTGTGTACCTGTTGGAACTTATATTCCAAACTGTGAAATAGCAAGTGCCGAAATGAGGTTGCTAAAGTGGACTTATTTGAATCTTGATTACTATTTACCTACAATTAGTAGATGGAAAACTTCTAACTGTTTTGATGATTTTCAACGGAACTTAGGTTATCGTTTAGCTTTTTCAACCACAAGTTTACCTTCTGAGGTAAAAGCAAACGGACAATTAGCAGTAAAGATGACCATATCCAATAAAGGTTATGCTCCATTATATCACGAGAAGAAATCTTATCTGATTCTTAAAAACACTAGCACAAACACTTATCACGAGTTTCTTTTACCAATAGACTTAAGAAAGTGTAAACCTAATGTTGACTTAAAAGTTGACGAGATAGTTAATATAGGTGATTTGCCTATAGGTGATTATGCTGTTTACTTAAGAATTGCAGATAAAGCCCCTACCCTAAAATCAAGGATAGAGTATGCGGTACAATTAGCCAATACAGATGTTTGGGTTACCGAGAACGGTGGAATGAACAGATTAAAGAAAGATCTTAAAATAACTGCACCATAGTGCATTCAAATGATTTAAAATTTAAACAATATTTAAACTAAATATCATGAAAAAAAATATCTCATATCTAGGTAGTTTGCTTTTAGTGCTATTAGCAATTGCCTCTTGTAAAAAAGAAGATGCTGGTAGCGATTTGCAGGCTGTATTTAGCTATGTAGCTGATGGCTATAAAGTTAATTTCACAAATTTTTCAAGAAACTCTACTGAATACACTTGGGATTTTGGTGATGGAAGCGGTGAAATGTCTAGTAAAAAAGCTCCTACTCACATCTTTAAAAGTAAAGGTGACTTTTTAGTTTCCCTAACCGCGAAAACTGGTTCACAAACTAGTGTCTTTATTGATACTGTTTCGGTAACAGGGCCAAACATCAAAATAGATGGAGACATAACAGACTGGGAGTATGTAGATTACACCTACGAAAACCCGGTTAACTCACCAGGTACTTTGTTAGCCGTAAAAACTTACGCCTCTGCAACAGACATTTTTTTCCTTGTTGAAGGTAAAACAGACATGAAAATGGAGTTAATGGACCTTTACTTAGATACGGATAATAATCCCGCGACAGGTTTCTTTGTAGGTGCATATCCAGACGGTTCAGGTGCAGACTTTTTAGCTGAGGGACCTGGAACTAAAGATTCTTGGGGTTCTGTTTATAAGCATTCTGGTGCACCATCAGCTTTTTCATTTAGCCCAGTTGCTAACTTTATAGATGTAATGCAGTTCTCTCCTATCAAAACAGTTTCAGGAAAAAACATCCTTGAATTTTCTGTAAAAAGAAGTGCGATAGGTAACCCACAAAATTCACTTAACTTTCTATTATTTGAGTTAAGTGGCGGATGGGCCACATTAGGAACGCTACCAGCAAATCCACCACAAACAAAATTCATAAAAGTTACTTTTTAAAATAATTCGGTTTTAATCACTTGTAAAACAAGTAAACAACCCCTGTCAAACAGGTGATTAGGACCGTTTTGTTCAAAAAATGCTTAAACATTCTGTATAACATTAATCTTTAAACAATAAATTATGAAAAAATTTTACTCAACAATTTTGGGCTTAGCTATAGTAGCAAGCTTAAACTCAACAGCGAAAGCTCAAATTACCATTGATGGCACTTTTACAGATTGGGATGCTGTTGCATTTACAACCAACACGGGCGGCGGAATGTTAACTGGCCTTAAAACCTCAGCCGATGCCACAAACATTTATTTCTATGTTGAAGCCACTTCCAGTTACGCTTCTGGAACCTTGCGTGTTTATATAGATGGAGATAACGACCCATCAACAGGTCTTGCTTCATGGCAATATGGAAATGCTACAGGATCAGGAGCTGATTTCATATACGAAGGACCAATTACAACCGAAGCTAGTATTTTTAGTCATACGGGTGCCGGTGGAGGATGGGGATGGTCAGCCACACCTACCCCCGCTCAAGTAAATGCCATAAAATTTTCTTCATTAGTCGCCTTAGCGGGGAAAAATGCATTTGAATTCTCTATTTCCAGAGCAGCACTGGGAACAATCGGCGCTTTTGTTAACGTTGGTATTACAGATGACGACAACGCGTCTTCTGTACCTGTTGCTGGGCTACCAAACTCAGCATATGCACAAGTTAGCACAGCATTGGTTTTACCAGTTTCTTTTTTATCCTTTGATGGTAAATCAGAAAATAATGGCGTTAAATTATCTTGGTCAACAGCATCAGAAAAAAACAATGCTTCTTTTCAAATCTCAAAATCTGTAGACGGTAAAAACTTTTCGAAAATTGCGACCATTGCAGGAAGCGACAACTCTGATACTCAAAAGTTTTACAGCTATACCGATAAAAATGTAGAAGCCGGCATAAGTTATTATCAGCTTTCGCAAACAGATGCAAACGGTAAAACAACTCCTTTAAAAACCATTTCGGTAAATAGCGATTTTGATGGGTTAAGCTTAAAGTTAACCAAAGCAGGTGCTAGTGAAGTAGAACTTAACATTAACTCGCCTAAACAACAGAATGCAACCTTTACATTAACAGATCTTACCGGCAGAACAGTAACTACCACCACATTAAACTTAGTTAAAGGAAACCAAACTGTAAAAGTAAATGCTAATGCTAAAGGATTAAATATTGCAACATTAAGCACTAGCCAGCAAGTGATTAGCCAAAAATATGTTTTTGATTAAATATTAAAATAACGATGGTTTTAAATTATGAAAAATCAATTTAGAATGAGAACTAGAACTTTAATATTAACTGCACTAATTCTTTGTTTCTTTAAATCCGAAGCACAGTTTAAAACCATCGTTTATTCAGAAAACACGATAGATTTTCCAAATCCCGAACGTGGCTTTTACTTAGCTACACATAGTAAACCAGGAGATCTAAAGGAAAATGAACTCATAAAACTGAGAACGGTCAACTCCATCAAAAGTCAAAATGCCAATTATGCAACTTTCATCACCTTAGTTTACAAAGGTTATTTACTGACGGAATTCAGAGAAAAGCCAATTAGCGACGAGTTCTTAAACAAAATTCAGGAAGATTTAGATGTTACTCGTAAAGCGGGTTTAAAAATAATCTTGCGTTTTTCTTACACAGACAAAAGCCATAAAGGCGACTGTCCCGATAAAGCCATTTGCCCGCCATATGGCGATGCTTCAAAAAAAATTGTGATGCAACATATTGCTCAGCTTAAGCCAATTTTACAGAAAAACGGAGATGTAATTGCAGTAATGCAACAAGGTTTTATTGGTATTTGGGGGGAGAACCATTATACCGATTATTTCGGCGATGCTTCGAGAAATGCACTGGGCTATGTACCAGATAGCAGTTGGATAGACAGAAACGATATGTTAAAAGCTTTATTAGATGCTACTCCTAAAAACCGGATGGTGCAAGTGAGGACACCGCAGTTTAAACAAAGGTTTACCGATGGCCCACATGCGCTTGTCACTACTCAATCGGCTACAGGAAACATCGCTTTCAATCAAAGCGATAATGCTAGAGTTGCTTTCCATAATGATTGCTTTTTAGCCAGCATTGATGATTACGGGACCTTTGCTGACAATGGAAATTCCGTTGCCAAAAAAGTGGAAGCCAATAAAATATTAAGAAATTATTTTGAGGATGACAGTAAGTATGTTGCTGTGGGTGGAGAAACCTGCGATGATGCTTTTAGCCCGCAAAATGATTGTGCCCCTTTAGGACACGCACAAAAAGAAATGGCGGCCATGCATTACAGCTTCTTAAACGTGAGCTACAATAATTTAGTTAACAATGATTGGGAAACCCAAGGTTGCATGACAGAGATTAAGCAACGATTAGGTTATCGTTTGGTACTGGAAAAAGCAGTGTTCCCCGAAAGTCAAAAGTTAAAAGACTCTTTAAGCATCAATATTAACATCATTAACAAAGGGTTTGCATCGCCTTACAATCCACGAGTTGCAAACATCATCTTAAGAAACACAATTACCAAAGAAATTTACAGTATCCCGTTAAAAGCGGATGTTCAAAAATGGTTTTCCGGACCTCATACCATCAGTGAAAATATAAAATTACCTAGAGAAATTAAACCGGGAAACTATGAGCTTTTGCTAAATCTTCCGGATGAAGCAGAAAGTTTACAAAAGCGCCCCGAGTACAGCATCCAACTAGCAAATACTAAAGTTTGGGAATCTGAGACAGGCTATAATAGTTTAAACCACACTTTAAATATTACCAACTAGATGGATAGCAAGCTAAACGAACCCATCACTAACGGACGCTTACTTTCACTAGATGTAATGCGTGGTTTAATTATGATTTTACTTGCTGCTGAAAGCTGTTTAGTTTATCAATCTTTAGCTGTAGCCACAAAAGACAACTTTCTAGCTGTAATTACCACCCAGTTTTTTCACCACCCTTGGCATGGCTTACGTTTTTGGGATTTGGTACAGCCCGCGTTTATGATGATGGCTGGTTCGGCCATGTACTTATCTTACAGCAAAAAACTGAGTAAAGGAATTAGTTGGAAGCAAAATTTCAAGCACATTATTAGCAGAAGTTTAAAACTATTTGCTTTTGGAGTAGGCTTACATTGTGTTTACGCGGGACAATTAGTTTGGGAGCTTTGGAATGTATTAACCCAATTAGCATTTACCACCCTTATTGCATACCTCATCATTAATAAAAACTACACATTTCAAATTATATTTTCGGGTGCATTACTCCTACTCACCGAAGTTTTATACCGATACATACAAATCCCTGGTTTTAGTCAGCCTTTTACAGAGTTCTATAATTTTGGTGCTTACGCCGATACTTTGCTGATGGGTAAAATAAACAGTGATGGCTGGGTGGCTATCAATATTATCCCAACAGCGGCACACACCATTTGGGGAGTTTTAGCGGCCAAAGTGTTAATGGATAAAAACCTAAAAATGAAACCCATTAGTGTTTTGTTAATGGCAGGCGTAATACTTTTGACAGTAGGTATCAGTTTAGATTTCGCAGGAATTACTCCCATTATTAAACGAATCAGTACCAGTGCTTTCACTTTAGCTTCTGGAGGTTGGGTCATCCTAATTTTAGCCGGACTTTATTGGCTTTTTGATATCAAAAAATATAACCGATATGCTTGGGTTTTCGTGAGCATTGGGATGAATGCAATTTTCATTTACCTCTTTTTTGAGACGGTCGGCATACAATGGTTTAATGATGCTGTTCGCATTTTTACTCAAGGATTTTTAAGTGTTTTTAATACTTCACAAACAGTAATGGATATTGTAAATGCTTTGGTGGTGTTGTCTCTAGAATGGTATTTATGTTATTGGTTGTACCAGAAGAAAATATACATAAAAGTTTGATCGGACATCATGCATATATAATTTGAATACGCCGTCATGTTGAACAATAGTGAAACATCTCACACATAAGTTTACCTATATGCACACTTTATTTGTGAGATTTCTCGTACCTCGAAATGACGGAACGGGAAAAGATTAACAAATTTTAAAACGAAACAAATCAACTATAATGAAAAATATAATTCTCCTATTAAATATCTTCTTTTTTACTTTTTGGATAAATACCGCAAACTCTCAAGTTTTCTTGGCCGGTAAAAATCCCGGAAAAGCTATAGCTAAAATCAATAAAGGTGGTCATTTAATTCAATTGAAAAACAAAACGCTACAAGCAGATTTTTCCGTTATAAACGGAACCCTAACTGCTCTTCATTTCACAAACAAGCAATCATCATCAAAAGTTGATTTAATCAATCAGCCATTGTTCGAATTTGTTTTAAAAGATAATAACCGCATCACTTCAAAAACTTTCAAAATACAAGGTGAGCCTGCGCTTACAGATATTCCCGCACAACCTAATGCCCAAAAACTTGCCGATAGGTTTGCAGGAAAAAGCATCTCAATGACACTCATTGAAGAGACGGCCAAAATCACGGTTAAGTGGACCGCCACCATAAAAGATGGCTCAAACTATATCCGTCAGAATTTTAGTATTAGTAGCCCAAACCCAGTAATGGCTAAAGAAGTGGTTTTGCTAAATATGCCTGCAAACCCAAATATTTCAAAAACTAGTCTTGTAGACGGCTCACCTTTAGCTGGCGAAGAATTATTTTTCGCCATTGAGCATCCAATGAGTCAGTTAGATTCTACCGCAAAAAATATTTCACTTTTTTTACCACGTTTAGAGGCATTAAATACTAGCGTTTTAGATGTTTCCGTGGCTTGGGGAGTTTACCCAAAAAACCAACAGAGAAGGGCTTATCTATACTATATCGAAAGGGAAAGAGCTGCGCCTTATCAACATTTATTACATTATAATTCTTGGTATGATTTATCATGGAGTGATAGGAAAATGGAAGAAGGCAGTTCAATGGATCGCATACAAACTTATGCAGACAGCTTAATCACCAAAAGAAATACACCAATGGATGCTTTTCTTTTGGATGATGGTTGGGATGACAATCAAACATTATGGAAATTCAACAAAAATTTCCCGCAAGGCTTTGATAATTTGGCAAAATTAGCCACAAAATACAATTCACATTTAGGGGTATGGATGTCGCCATGGGGAGGTTATGACGATGCCAAGGTGCAACGTTTAAAATATGGAATGGCACAAAACCCGCCTTTTAAAACTAATGAAAATGGATTTTCTTTAACAGGAGAAAGTTATTACGAAAGATTTAAAGCGGTAACCAGCGAGTTCGTCACCAAAAACAGCATCAAAATTTTCAAGTTTGACGGTGTAGGTGCAGGAAACGGAGCAAACGGTGCTAGTTTAAAATACCAATCAGATATTGAAGCATTTATCAAGTTAATCGGTCATTTAAGAGGTTTAGATCCGGCATTATATATCAGCATGACGGTGGGTACTTGGCCTTCTCCTTACTGGTTAAAAATTGGAGATAATATCTGGAGAGCTGGTGATGACACTGGTTTAGATGGTGTTGGAACTGTTCGTCAGAAACTCATCAACTATCGTGATGCACAAACCTATCAGAACATTGTAAAACGCTCCCCTTTATATCCTTTAAATGCAGTAATGAATCACGGTGTTTGTATTGCAAATAATGGCATACCTGGAACGGCTAAAAATAACGACAAAGAAATTGCAGACGAAATTTGGTCTTTCTTTGGTACGGGAGCAAGTTTACAGGAGCTTTATGTAAACCCACATTTATTAAATAGTAATAATTGGGACGAATTAGCAAAAGCGATTGCTTGGTCCAGAAAAAATGCTTCAGTACTGGCAGATATACATTGGGTAGGCGGTAATCCTGCAAAACAAGAGGTGTATGGTTATGCATCTTGGAACACCGAAAAAGCGACTTTAAGTCTAAGAAATCCATCAGAAGAAACACAAGCCATTAAAGTTAACGTTCGTGATTTTTTACAAATCCCTGCAAAACACAAAACCAATTATAAGTTTTACGATGCAAAATCAAATGACGATGAAGTTGCTTCTGGTGAAAGTTTCATCATTACACTGGCCCCTTTTGAAGTAAAAGTAATGGACGGAGTGCTGAACTAAATTGATAAAATAACAGTCTTCAGTTTGATGAATTATAAAGTTGGTTGTAACTTATAGGAGTTTAGAAAAACAAATAACCCCAATCATAACCTAAAACATGAAAAGAAGAAACTTTATAGGGACCGGCCTTACAGTAGCAGCGGTTACGCTATTCCCTACCGAGAATTTGTTTGCTTTGGTAAATGAAAAAGTCAAAGTAGCTATGATAGGTGTTGGTCTCCGTGGTCAAAACCATTTAAACCTTTTGTTAAAAAGGGACGACATTGAACTTGTAGCTATCTGCGATATTGATGATAGAATGCTAGAAATGGCAAAAGCTGACATTAACAAAGCAGGCAAACCTATGCCGAAAATCTTTAAAAACAGTGAAGATGCCTGGAAAGATATGCTTAATGTGAAAGGGCTACAAGCAGTAATTATTTCTACTCCCTGGAAATTACATAAGCCCATGATTATTGGTTCTTTAGAAGCAGGCATTAAATACGTTGGTACTGAAGTGATGTTAGGAATCACTCTTGAAGACCATTGGGATGTGGTAAAAGCTGCAGAGAAATACAATGGGAATGTAATGATGCTGGAAAATGTTTGTTATCGCCGTGATGTAATGGCCGTTTTAAATATGACTAGACAAAATGTATTTGGAGAATTAATTCATTTACAAGGTGGCTATCAACATGATTTAAGAGCTGTTAAATTTAATGATGGTGTTAAGCCTTACGGCGGAGGAGTTGAATTTGGTGAGAAAGCTTTTTCTGAAGCTAAATGGCGCACCAACCATTCGGTACACCGGAATGGAGATTTGTACCCTACTCATGGCATTGGTCCCATTGCACATTATATCAACATCAACCGCGGAAACCGTTTTACAAAACTCAACTCTTTTTCTACAAAAGCTCGTGGATTGCATAAATATGTGGTAGATAACGGTGGCGAAAATCACCCAAATGCAAAAGTTAATTTCGCTTTAGGCGATATTGTGACTACCAACATTGCCTGTGCTAATGGCGAAACCGTTATTTTACAACATGACACTAATTTACCTCGCCCGTATTCCTTAGGTTTTAGAGTACAAGGAACAGAAGGTTTATGGATGGACGTAAACAAAAGTATTCATGTAGAAGGCGTAAGCAAGCCACATAAATGGGATAAAGCTGATGAATGGTTACAAAAATACGACCACCCGTTATGGAAAAAATATGCTTCAGACTCTGAAGGTGCAGGACATGGCGGAATGGATTTCTTTGTGATTCATGCTTTTATTGAAGCAACAAAAAGAGGAGTAAAAACACCAATGGATGTTTATGATGCTGCAACATGGAGCGCTATAACTCCATTAAGTGAAGACTCTATTGATTTAGGCTTCGCAACAGTAGATTTTCCTGATTTCACCTCGGGAGAATGGATGAACAGAAAGCCTGTTTTTGCACTAAATGATGATTACTAACTTTTAATTATCTAAAGGCTCGAATTTGCAATAAGCAAATCGGGCCTTATTTTTTTAAAAGCATTAGCAAAACCAAAAAATGCTAAAACGATTCACTAGGAAGTTTTAATAATACGTATCAGCTCAATTTATCGAAAATAAATACTAAATCAGGTTATAAATATCCCATAATCTGAAAACAAGCCATAAATCAAGCATTAGTTTCAAATAGAAATGTGTTCGGGTAACATTTTTAGATAAAAACATAAAGTTTTTATTACATTTACATTAGTGTTTGCGAACACATAAACTGTTTAACTATAAATTTGTAGATATAGCCCATATTTTAACAGCTACATTAAACAATCCTAATTAGTAAAACAAAATTTAGACTACTTACGCAATACGGGTTCGATTAAATCATGAACAAAGAAAATTACTAGATGCAACAGCAAATAACTATACCCTACTTTCCCGGCCAAGTTACTAGCATGGATAACTTTATACAGAAGTTAGATCAAGGTATTAAGCACCCAATCAGTAATAGTCCTTGGGATTATGAGTTTTCTGGTGAAGCAGGTTTTAGTATTGGCTACACCGATGCGGGTATCCTATTAAAATTTAATATAATCGAAGAAAATGTTTTAGCAGTATATACTAAAACCAACGACCCTGTTTACAGGGATTCTTGTGTCGAGTTATTTATTAGCCTAAATAATGATGACGCATATTATAATTTTGAGTTTAACTCTACAGGCACCTGTTTAGCAGGCTATGGTCCCTCACTTGAGGAAAGGGCTCTGCTTTCTCCAGAAAAAATCAAACAAATAAACATTATTAGCGCTAGCTTTAAATCTATTGTGTATAAAGAGCAAGAGATGATTAATTGGCAACTAACTTTATTAATTCCAAATCAAGCTTTCCAGTTTCATGAAATTGAAAGTTTCAAAGGGAAAGAAGCAAAAGTCAATTTTTATAAATGTGGTGATGATTTACCAAAACCGCACTTTTTATGTTGGAACCCAATAACCGACACCCCAGAACCGAACTTTCATTTGCCAAACTATTTTGGAAAAGCTACATTTTTAAAACCCTAAACCAACTTATATGTCAACAACAACATCATCAAATCCTACTCAAAAAGGACTAAATCCGGTAATAATTATCGGTGCTTTATTTTTTGTATTCGGTTTTGTAACCTGGCTAAACGGTACATTAATTCCGTTTTTA
This sequence comes from Pelobium sp., assembly GCA_037968815.1. Classification (GTDB taxonomy): domain Bacteria; phylum Bacteroidota; class Bacteroidia; order Sphingobacteriales; family Sphingobacteriaceae; genus Pseudopedobacter. The sequence continues at coordinate 72,265 of JBBKWF010000006.1, forward strand.
CAATTAGCCTGTGAGCTTACCACTTCACAAGCCCTATTAGTAACATTTGCTTTTTACATGGCCTATTTTTTCTTGGCTATTCCTTCATCTTACATCTTAAAAGTAACAGGATTTAAAAAAGGAATGGCATTAGGTTTAGTGGTAATGGCATTAGGAGCTTTACTTTTTGTACCAGCTGCCAATATGCGTAGTTACCCTCTGTTTCTTACAGGTTTATTTGTACAAGGGATGGGATTGGCATTATTACAAACCGCATCAAACCCATACATCACCATTGTTGGTCCAATAGAAAGTGCTGCAAAACGTATCAGTATTATGGGTATCTGTAATAAAGTTGCGGGTGCACTAAGCCCACTTATTTTAAGTGCATTGGTTTTACAAGGAGCGCAGGCTATTGAAGATCAAGCAAAAGCCATAACAGATCCAGCACAAAAAGCTATTCTTTTATCAGAACTGGCACAAAGAGTAATTACGCCGTACATTATCATTGCGGTAGTATTAACGCTTTTGGCAATTTTAATCATCTACTCTTCTCTTCCAGAAATCAACACAGATGAAGACGAAGTAGGAGAAGATGGAAATGTTGTAGCGCCAAAAGCAAGTGTTTTTAGCTATAAAAACTTAAATCTAGGTGTAATCTGTTTATTTGTTTACGTAGGTGTTGAGGTAATGGCAGGAGATGTAATTGGAACATACGGACAGTCTCTAGGTATGAGCCTAGACCAAACCAAAATCTTCACATCATATACATTAGTTTCTATGGTGATTGGTTATATCATCGGTATAATCTGTATCCCAAAATATATTAAACAAGAAAACGCTTTAATGCTTTCTGCAATTGTAGGGGGTTTATTCACAGTAGCGGCATACCTTACTAGTGGTTATACCAGCATTGTATTTATTGCTTTATTAGGTTTTGCAAACTCCTTAATGTGGCCAGCAATTTTCCCGTTAGCAATTAAAGGCTTAGGCAGGTACACTAAAATAGGTTCGGCATTGTTAGTAATGGGTATCTCCGGAGGGGCAATTATACCACAGGTTTACGCCTTGTTTGAGCATAATATGGGCTCGCAATCTGCATTCTTATATAGCATGTTACCATGTTACATATACATATTTTATTACGCAATAAGCGGACATAAAACCGCTTCAGCGAAATAGCACTTGATATTCTTTAATAGAAAAGGGACAGAATTTTCTGTCCCTTTTTTTATGGCATTTTTATAAACCCTTTCGCGTTTCGCGAGTCAATGCTAAAAGCATTTCAAAAATTTAGCCTGTCTTTTTCCCTTGTAAATTATCAATGATAGTTTTCAAGATAGATCTTGTACTTGGTGCCCACCATTGCGCTAACATCTTATCTAAAGTTTCTGTTTGGTCTTCGTTCATTTTTGCAATTAGACTCTTGCGGATGTTCAATTTAGACTGTTGCCACGTAGTTTGCTCTAGAGCTAAGTACATTTTCATCTTTTTTAGGGCAACTGTCATTAATGAATCTATTGAGCTAGTAGCATCAATTAAACCTATAGTTTTTGCTTCTTCCGAGCCCATCAATTTACCTTCTAATAAATTACGATAAGCATTACCTTTCCCAATCCAAAAAGCATAAAGCTCAAAAATACTGTCTGGTACAATTATACCAACCGGCACTTCATTTAACCCAATAATGAACTCACCTTCTGCCATTACTCTATAATCAGAGCAAATAGCTAGCACACAACCACCCGCAGGGCTATGCCCACTAATAGCAGTAATTAAAGGCTTTTTAAAACTCGTTAATGTTTTCACCAAGTCTAAAAACTTAGCCCAAAACGTTTTCATTTGTGCTTCATTGTATCCGTAAAGCTCAATTAAATCTAATCCTGCAGTAAAAAAACCATGTTTACCGGTAAGTACCACGCCAAAAATATTAGCGTCTTGCTCAATACTGGTAATTATTTTTTTAAGTTCATCCAGCATTTGCTCGTTCATGGCGTTAGATTTTCCACGATCTAAAGCAATAATAGCAACATTGTCTTGTATGGTTATTTTAAGAGTTTCCATAGGGCTTTATTTTTTAGAGACTACGTTATAGTTGATTACTTGTCTGGCAAGATGCCCATTTAAATCTGTTCCTTCAAGTATAACTCTGTATTTTCCGGTATTATCTCCGTTATAAAAGCTAACTTTTGCATTGCCCAAGCTATCTGTAATAATATTTGGAACCCAATAAATAGTAGTTCTTAAGTCGGCAACGTTAGTATTTAATTTAGGGTCAGCGTAATTCGGCACATAAAACTCTTTTGGTTTTATAAAACCTATTGGAGAATAAGTAATTAAGCCCGGCACATAAACATTACTAATATAACCAGGTTTACCAATTTTTGTATTGATAACTATAACTCCGCCGCCGCCTCTAGAACCGTAAATAGCAGTGTAAGCCCCGCTTTTCAAAATCTCAATTGATTCTATATCCTGAATATTAATACTACCCACAAAGTCAGAGTCAACAGCTAGCCCGTCCATCATAATCTGTGCGGCTTTACCTCTAATGTAAGGCACTCCACCTACAAACTGTAAACCAGCCACTCTTCCTTGTAAAGCCTGTTCAAGGTCAACAGCATTCCCGAAATCTTTTTCTGTTAAAACCTTATCTGCGTTTCCAGATCCGTTTAAGTTTGATGATGACTCATTAACTTCTGGTTTTTTATCTACAACAATTACTTCGCCTAATAGAATAGAGCGGTTCACAATTCCGTTTCTAAGCCAAGCTTCGTACTGAGTCTTACTATTTTTCAAATAAGCAGTCATAGAATCGTTGATATTGATAGTTAAATCTGCTTGATTTTTATTCTTTATAACCGTTGGAAATGTACTATTGTAAAGTTCAATATCTACATACTTTTTACCTTTTTCGTTTCTTGCTTGTATTACAAACTTGGTACTGTCTGGAAAGTAAAGACTATCCACCAGAAACTCACCTAAAGCATTTGTTTTAGTTTGTATTAAAAACGGGGGTTTACCCGATGAAAATATAGTTACCGTCCCGTTTTCAACCGGGCTCTTTCCTCGTGTAACCCTTCCGCTGATGCTTAAAGTTTGTTCTCCTTTAAAAGCTTTTTCTTTTGCATCATTTATATCTCCCCAAGCAAACCTTCTCCAACCTTGTGTAAGCATTAACACATCAGTATCTAAAACCTTTTCTTCGGTAATATTGGTTAAGTAATAGCCTGGGTTTTCAACGTAACCCTTAATATCAGAAGTCAATAAAAGGTTAGTGAAAATACTTTCTTCCTCATCAATAGGGATAGTCACCTTACCAGCATCCACTACAGACATAGAGAAAGAGCCTCTCACTGGTTTTCCGTTAGGGCTAATTGCTTTTATAGCTAAATTAGTTTTGCTCCGCTGTGTATAAGTATTTTTATCTGGGTTTATAGAAACAGCTAAAGTATCCGTTGGGGCGATAAAAATAATTCGTTCTGCCAATGGTTGCATATTTTCATCAAACAAAGTAAACTGGTTAACACCCGAAATAAGCCTTGATTTATCCAATTTGGCAACAAACGCCAAGGACGACAAACCCGATTTAGCAGTATAAAGAATATTACCACTATTTTGAGCTACAACGGTAAAAGTTTTATTCAGGTTTTTATCTAAAAAAGCCTTGTTTACCCCCACTCTTAGCAAAACACTATCGGCATCAAAGTTATTAACGCTTAATGTAGCACCTTCTGGTTTAGCATCCGGAAGTTTAATACTTCGTTCAGAACCATCTTCAAACTTCACCACCGCTTCAAAAGTTTTCCCTGCAATAGGCGAAAGACTAAAAACACCCATCCCTAAATGGCGTGTTTTAATTAAAGCTATTTTATTCCCTTCGTTGTCTTGTACATATCCAGAAATAGGCTTACCTAAACCGTCTGCTCCCAAAGCTTTAAAAGCAACTCTGCTCCTTACACCCTCTACTAAGCTTCCACCCTCCGGAAAAAACTGTACATCAACTAAATTTGAAGTACCCTTTATTGGAATAGTTTTTTCTACTGTTGAATTTTCACCAATTTTTATCGAGGTGTTTATACGTCCGTTATTCCCAGAAAAACCTTTTCTATCACTAAAGTCGAGGTTAATATCCCCTTTCCCATCAGTTTTAGCTTTCCCTCTATTTATCACTTTATCTCCAAGTACAACGCTGTACAATACCTCTTTATTAGCATAAGGGTAGCCATCCATATTGCTAAAGTTGATTCTTGAATTTACAGTTTCCGTGTCTCCTTCTTTACTAAAACTATAATTGGCTTTTGTAATCAACTGGTTGGTCCACGCGTTACCCACCTTAAATGTTTTATCATAAAAAAAAGCTTGATCATAATTACGCATCCAATTGGTATAAGCTCTTAGGCGATAGTTCCCCTCTTTTATCGAATCTTTCAGCTCAAAGCTTCCCCAACCTAAGCCCGCAATTAAAGGTAAACGCAAGGTTTTTTGTACGGAGTCTTTGACATCTATCAGGTCAACATACATAATCTCACTTTTTGACGATGGCTTTAAACTTTGTGCATCAAGAACGTAGGCTTTAAACCATATAAAGTCACCAACTGCATAATAAGGCTTATCAGTTTGTAGGTAAATTTTTTCTTGAGTGTTGTTGCTAAAATATTGTTCAAAATTCTTTATCAACTTAATAAACGGAGCATCGGACGCCACAAAACCTAAAAAAGTAAAAATACTGAGGGATAAAACTAAAACGAGAGATGTTTTTTTTGTTTTCATTTAGGTATGATGCTTTTTTTACAATAAAGTTTAAAATTAAAAAGCCTCGTATTTGAGGCTTTGCTATTTTTGTTGTTTTATATACTAAAATTGATTCTTCCACATCATACTTTCCACTGGCTTAGTGGTCTTGTTGTTATATTTTGCATTGCCTTTGGTATTGTACATGGTTTCAATCTCGCCTTCTACCACAAAATAAATTAACTGACCAATCGGCATTCCGGCATAAATTTTCACGGGTTGTGTTGCAGAAATTTCTAAAGTCCAAGTATTACAAAACCCAACATCACCTTTACCGGCAGTAGCATGGATATCAATCCCTAAACGCCCAGTGCTCGATTTTCCTTCTAAAAAGGGAACGTGTTTATGCGTTTCGGTATACTCTAAAGTTACGCCTAAATACAAAGTATTGGGTTGCAATACAAAACCATCTTTAGGAATTTCAAAATGCTCAATTGTATTATGCTTTTTTGCGTCTAACTCTCTGTTGGTATAACAGGCTAAATGCTTACCTAAATGCACATCGTATGAGTTGGTTCCTAAACATTCTCTGTTAAAAGGCTCAATTACAATTGTGCCTGCTTCAATTTCTTTTAATATTAATTGGTCGGATAGAATCATGCTTAATTTTTGATAATCCCTAAATTATAATTAATTTAAAATAAATTAGACAATAAATTATAATTTTAGAAATGCCCATTACATTTTACCAAGATATTAACAGCGATACCGCAATTGGTTTATGGAAAATAACTGAAAATCCGACAGAACTTGAAGCGCAATTGCAACTTAAAGAACATGAGCTTAAACTTTTACATTCATTAGGTAAAGAAAAAAGAAATCTACATTGGTTAGCTACTCGTGTGTTATTGCGTAAGATGATAAATACCAATGAATATATTGATTTCCGGGTAGATGATAATGGCAAACCATATTTAGCAAACCATCCGCACCATATTTCTTTAAGCCACTCTTATGATTATGCTGCCGTAATGGTAAGCAAAACTAGAAAAGTTGGGATTGATGTGGAAATTATAAAACCGAAAATTGAAAGAGTACAGAGCAAGTTTTTAGCAGATAAAGAACTTGACTTTATATCCGATGAAAACAGGTTAGAAAAACTTTATGTATGCTGGTGCGCCAAAGAAGCGTTATATAAGCTTAACGGAAAAAAAGAGACTTCTTTTAAAGACCATATTGCTATCAGTAGTTTTGCTTACGCCGATGAAGGAACGCTAAAAGCTAAAATTGAAAAAAACAACCGTACCAAAAGTTATGTGGTAAATTTTAAGAAATTTGAAGATTATATGTTAGGTTACGTTTCCGAATGATAAAAAATAAAAAAGTAATTTTTGAAGATTGGGGCTTGGTTGATTATCAAGAAGCTTGGGATAGGCAAGAGCAGATTTTTTCTGAAACGGTAGCTACCAAAATTTTCAACCGGAACAATCCCGATAATGAAAAACTAACCACTAATAAACTTGTTTTTGTTGAGCACCCTCATGTTTACACATTGGGCAAAAGTGGCAAACCCGAAAACTTATTGTTGGATGAAAATCAACTGAAAGCAAAAGAAGCAACCTATTATAAAATTAATCGTGGTGGCGATATTACTTATCACGGACCGGGGCAAATTGTGGGCTACCCGATTTTAGACCTCGACAATTTTTTTACTGATATTCACCTATACCTACGCACCTTAGAGGAAGCGGTAATTTTAACTTTAAAGGATTACGGTATTACAGCAGGCAGGTATCCCGGTTTTACCGGCGTTTGGCTTGATGGGGATAATGAAAAAGCCCGAAAAATTTGTGCAATGGGTGTACGTTGCAGTCGCTGGGTTACCATGCATGGCTTTGCTTTTAATGTAAATGCCGATTTAAATTATTTTAAAAACATAGTTCCCTGCGGTATTGATGATAAAGATGTAACCTCTATGCAACGCGAATTAGGGCATACACTTGATATAAATGAAGTTAAAGAAAACCTAAAACAACATATTTCCGTACTTTTTGATATGCAAATTGTATGATGTATGAAAATTTTACTCGTTTTAGGACTCAGCAGCTGTTTTCTTTTTGGTGCCTGCACTAAAGAAACTGAGGCTGTAGCAATCAGCAATCCAAAACCACTACCGCCTTTAGAGGTTGCTCCCGCTACCGGGGATTTAACTTATTTAGCTTTAGGGGATTCTTACACCATTGGCCAATCTGTAGTTCCAGAAAAAAACTTCCCCAATCAGCTTGCAAGCAATATAAAAAGTGATAGTATAAATATATCTGTAAAGATTGTTGCCCAAACCGGCTGGACAACCGATGCCTTAATCAACACGATTAAAGCTACAACATTAGCCCCAAAATACGATTTTGTAACCCTTCTAATTGGCGTAAACAACCAATACCGAGGTTATAACATCAACACCTACCGAAAAGAATTTGTGGAGTTATTGCAAACAAGCATTAAGTATGCTGGCGGTAATGTTTCGCGGGTTTTTGTTTTATCAATACCTGATTATAGCGTTACGCCTTTTGCAGGGAATGATGTTAGCACCACTACTAGAATTGCTACCGAAGTAGATACTTACAACCAAATTAATAAAGAAGAAGCCCTTAAATTAAAGGTCAATTACTTGGATATAACTCCAGTTTCTAGAGAAGCTAAAGCCAGGCCTAACTTAATTGCGGCAGACGGTTTACACCCTTCCGCAGAAATGTATAAAGAATGGGTTAAGCTTTTGCAACTACAGGTTATAGCCTCTTTTAAGTAAAAAGCCATTAAAAATTTACAAAGGAACATCCCTTAAGCTAAAAACCACAGCAATCTTATAAGTTAAATAACGTTAATGTTTGGGTTTTGCGCAAAAGAAAGATAAATTTGCAGATTGAAATGAGAATGAAAAATTACTTATACATTTTATTAGTCGCTATTTTAGGAATTAGCGCATGTAAAAAAGAAGAATATATTGATTACCAAGCGGTAGCATTGGAGCAATATGGAAAAGATACTGTTATTATCAATAAATTTATAGCCGATAATAATATACCTGCCGTAAAAGACTCTGTTTTTGATGTTTACTATCAAATTATTGAAACCGGAACTGGTGATACAGTTGCCAACGATTATTCTCTTATAACCGTAGCTTATACCGGAAGATTGCTGAATGGCACTGTTTTCGACCAATCCGATTCCTTAACCTATTACTTAGGCAACTTGATACCTGGTTGGCGTTTAGGTATCCCTAAAATAAGAAAAGGGGGCAAAATACGCTTGCTTATTCCAAGTGGATATGGTTACGGAGACAAAGCAAGTGGTCCAATCCCTGCAAACTCTGTATTAGATTTCGACATCGAATTAAAAGATATAAAATAAATGATAAAGAAAATTTTAAGCTTATCTATCATAGCAATACTTGCTTTAAACGCTTGTAAAAAAGAAACGCGATCGTTAAAGCAAATAGAAGAAGAAGATATACAGGCTTATTTAAAATCAAATAATTTAACCGATTTTATAAAAGACAGCGCCGCGTACGACAATGGTGGTTATTCTGATACTGCAGTTTACTACTACAAAGTAGTTTCTGTTGGTGACGGAGATGTTGTTGGTTACCCTGATTATGTAGGTATTTCACAAACCACCACATCAATTAATAAAAGCATGAGCTATGAGTTTTCTAAATATAGCCCTCAGTTTAATTACCTAGGTTATATTAGTCCGGTATCGTGGCGTCAAAGCATGTTGAACCTTAAAAAAGGTAGCGAAATTAGGGTAATTACACCATCATCGCTTGCTTTTGGAAAAAACGGATCAGGTTCTACTATTCCCGGAAATGCCATTTTAGATAGTAAAATAACTTTGATAAATGACACTGATAGGCCAGCTTATGAAGATGCCCTAATTAACACTTATCTTTCCGAAAACAGCTTAACTGCTACTATAGATGCCAATGGCATCTATTACAATATAATAACACCAGGTACTGGAGACGCTATTACATCTACAACTGCAAGTTTAAGTGTTGCCTACACGGGTAATTTGCTAACAGGAAGTATTTTTGATCAAGCTACTGCTAGTTCTCCTTTAACAATTAATATTAGTAATACTATAGAAGGTTGGAGGCTTGCCGTTCCTTTGATTAAAGCTGGTGGAAAAATGAAATTATATATTCCTTCAAGATATGCTTATGGTTCAGGTACTAGTACTGGCTTACCAGCAAACTCAATTCTAGAGTTTGAGATTGAAGTAATTGAAGTAACTAACTAACAAGATTTTTTTGAATTATAAAACAGCAACCCTCAAGGTTGCTGTTTTATTTTTTAAGACCTTTTTTATAAGTTGCCAAACACCTTTCTCGGGCTTCTTTATGGTCTACTATGGGTGCTGGATATTTAAAAGCATCATCAAACTCTGGAATCCATTTTTTGATGTATTTTAAATCTTTATCAAACTTTCTCAACTGCTCATGTGGATTAAAAATCCGGAAATAAGGCGCAGCATCCACGCCACAACCGGCCGCCCATTGCCAGCCACCAACATTGCTTGAAAGTTCGTAATCTAATAGCTTCTCAGCAAAATAATGTTCGCCCCAACGCCAATCAATCAGTAAATGTTTTGTTAAAAAACTGGCAACTACCATACGCACCCGGTTATGCATAAAACCAGTTTCGTTTAATTGGCGCATTCCAGCATCAACCATTGGATAGCCTGTTTTCCCTTCGCACCAAGCTTTAAATTCATTTTCGTTGTTGCGCCACTCAATTTGGTCATACTCTTTTCTGAAAGCATTTTTTGCTGAATGCGGAAAGTGATAAAGAATAGAGAAATAGAAATCACGCCAAATTAATTCACTAAGCCAAACGTTACTTTTTGCTTCTACAGCGTTTTTAATTAAATCCCGAATACTCACCGTACCAAAACGCAGGTGAACACTAATGTGCGATGTTGCATCCATTGCTGGGAAATCTCTATCCTCAGCATAATCTAACAAAACAGATTGATAACTTTTATCAGGAAATGTCAAAGTGCTTTTTTCAAAGCCTAAGTCTTTTAAACTTGGAGTTTGTAATTTGGGCGAATTAAGGAAGTTTCGTCCATATTTTTTTGTGGGATAAGCTTTGTAGTAAAAGGTGTTTAGCTTGGCTAGATATTTATTTTTATACGGCGTAAAAACTACGTAAGGTTTGCCGTCATCTTTTAAAACCTCCTCTTTTTCGAAAATGCACTGGTCTTTAAAAGTATAGAACTTAATATCGTTTTCACCAAAAAGATCCCTTAAAACATTATCTCTTTTAATGGCGTAAGGCTCGTAATCATGGTTGGTGTAAACTTCAGCAACTGTATATTCTTTTAAAATTTGAGTCCATATAATTGTCGGTTTACCGTTTAAAACCAACAGACTTGAACTGTATTTTTCTTCCAGCTCCTTTTTAATGGCAAGAAGTTCCTCGTAAATAAAAGTAACTCTAGCATCAAACTTATCAGCCAGTTTATCTAAAATTTCTGTATCAAAAATAAAAAGAGGCAACACTTTAAGTCCGCTTTTTAAAGCATGGTAAAGCCCCGCATTATCTTCAAGTCTTAAATCTCTTCTGAACCAAAAAACTGCAATTTTTTCTTTATTCATAAATGTATTGCAGGGCGTTTTCTATAGTAGGGTACATAAATTTAAAACCAAACTCTTCAATTTTTTGTGTACTCATTTTTGTACTTCCCAAAACAACAGAGCTCATTTCTCCTAAAGCTAATTTTAAAGCGAAAGCTGGAATGTTAGGTAACCAAAGTGGCTTATGTAGTTGTTTTGCGATTGCTTTGGTTAAAGATGCGTTAGTTAAAGGATGTGGGCTACACATATTAAACGCACCTTTTAAATCTTCATTTTCAACACCAAAAACATACATTGATGAAACATCATTTAAATGAATCCAAGAAATCCACTGTTTCCCGTTACCTAAGGAAGCACCAAAACCATATTTAATAGGCTGTGCAATTTTTTGGAGTGCGCCACTTTCCTTATCTAAAATTACACCTGTCCTAAATTTTACGACTCTTAATCCTAATTGAACTCCTTCATCAACGGCCTCTTCCCATTTAATACAACATTCGCCTAAAAAATCATGAGCAGGCTCAGATTCTTCGAACATTAATTTGTCGCCTCTATCGCTATAATAGCCAGCTGCCGAAGCAGAAATCACCGATTTAACTTGATGCTTTTTTTCTTTGAGTAATTTATAAATGAGGGCAATAGAATCTGTTCTACTTTTAACAATAGCTTGTTTACGCTCGTTTGTCCAGCGTTGATCTGCAATACCAGCTCCAGCTAAATGGATAATGGTATCAACACCGTCAATACAATTGGGGTCAATTTCTTGATTCTTGATATCCCACTTAAAGGTTTTGTAAAATGCGTTTTCTTCTGGGTTTCGACTTAACAGCACTACTTGGTGTCCTTTTTGGGTGAGTGTCGCACTCAAATGTTTTCCAACCGTTCCTGTTCCGCCGGTAATTAAGATTTTTTTACCCATAGTCTAATCACAAAATACTTGCATTTTGCTTATAAAGCTATAAAAATCATGCCTCATTAACTGAGATTATTAATAAAAGCATAATGGTAATTATATATTTAAAGTAAACGTCTTTTTCGTCTCCCTATGGTCTACGATAGAAGTCTCACTTTTACTTCAACCTACACCTAGCTGTTGATGTAGTTTTCCAAGTTTTTGATAGTAGCTTTTTGATCTTCGATAATAAATTTAACCACATCACCAATAGAAACCATACCGGTAAGTTTACCTTCATCAACTACCGGTAAATGGCGGATATGCTTATCAGTCATTACTTCCATACAGTGTTCTAAAGTTTGTTCTGGGTTTATTACAATAGGCGAAGGTGTCATTACGCTATCAATACGTACTTCTTTTGATGATTTACCTTTTAAAACTACTTTACGAGCATAATCTCTTTCAGTAAAAATACCTTTCAAAATATCGTTTTCGGTGATTAATATAGCACTGATATTTTTGCTATTCATAATCTCCAAGGCTTCGTAAACCATAGATAAAGGTGATATTGAAATAATTTCGTTCTCCTTAGAACTTAAAATTTGATGTACTGTGCTCATGAAAAAAGGTTTTTGGTGTAACTAAATGTAACTAAAAAAAATTTACATTCAAATATTTAGGACACATCTCACAACTAAGTCTCTAATTCTATATGTATATCCAACTGAAATTTATTTTCAATCAGTTTAGTTCCTAGTTTCTATAAAAATCACTTAGAAAAAGGGCCGATGAACCCCGCGTTAGGGATAGCAGTGTATACCGGCCGAGTGAGTAAGGCCTGAAGGCGTATAAACGTATAGCCCGTAAAAACGCCCAAATTTTTCAACAATTATTTTCCGAAATTCACTATCCGTTTGGCCATTCCGTTAAAAATAAAAAGATGAAAAGGCCACATTAGCCACCAATAAGCTCTGCCCCATAAACCGCTGGGCCTAAAAGTAGCCGTTTGTTTAAGGTATTGATGAGTGCCATGCTCTATTATTTTAAACTCTAACCAAGCTTCGCCAGGTAGGCGCATTTCTGCATACAGCAATAAACGTTTGGTTTCCTTATCCGCTAGTAGCACCCGCCAAAAATCTAGTGCATCACCGGCAATAATTTCGCTCTCACTTCTTCGACCGCGACGTAAACCAACACCACCAATAAACTGATCTACCAAGCCCCGCAAACCCCAAAGCCAGTCTAAATAATACCATCCGCGTTCGCCACCAATTGCCCAAATATTGCGTTGAACTTCATTACTGTCTCTCTTAAAGTTTAATTTAACCTGATAGTTCAGCGTCCCTTTTTCTGGCACTACAATCTGATCCATAAAGTTGGTAGTTAGGTAGCCTTTGTTGAGCGCATCTCGCCAGCTAGAAACAATAGAGTTTTGCTCTATCTTTACAAAAGCGTAATTAAGTGCCTGTTGGTAGCTCAGACATTTATGTGGGATGATTTCTTGTATACGATGATCATGACAAACAACTTCATTACGCATACTTTCCACCAAACTACTTGCAATATTATAATTAACCGAGGTTACAATATTGAGCCAATAAGAGGATAAACGAGGGGTTAAAACAGGTATAGTTAAAATATAACGCTTTAGATTTCTAGCTTTTGCGTAGCCTAGAAGCATATTTTTATACGTCAAAATATCTGGCCCACCAATATCAAAAGTTTGATTATAGGTTTTTTCGTTTGTTAAAATGTGTTCTAAATAAAAAAGCACATCGCGGATAGCGATGGGCTGACATTTGGTATGTAACCATTTAGGAGCCACCATTATTGGTAGCTTTTCAGTTAGATCTCTGATAATTTCAAAAGAGGCACTGCCAGAACCTATAATAATTGCTGCCCGTAAAAAAGTGTACGCAATTTGACTTTCCTTGATGATATCTTCAACTGCAAGTCTTGATTTTAGATGCTCAGAAAGTTTTTCGTCGTTTACGATACCTGTTAAATAAATAATCTGCTTGCAGGCAGTTAGTTCTAAAACTTTCACAAAATTGTTTACAGAAAGTATCTCGAGCTGTTTAAAATCTGAGCGATTGTTGCTCATGGAATGCACCAAATAATATGCTGCATCAATATCTTTAGGGATTTCGTTTAACGAATCGGCCTCCAATAAATCGCCGACAATGAGATGGGTATTTTTGTTAAGCGTTAAGCTTTTTTTCACCCTGCGTTTATCACGAAGCAAGCAGTAAACTTCATGTCCGGCTGCTTCTAAAACAGGGAGCAACCTTGTACCAATATACCCGTTTGCACCGGTTAGCAATATCTTCATAATGATTTAATAACTTTTTTGGCTTTGGAGTTCGATATTTTTTTCAAAGCAACTTTAGGAAGTTACGAAAAAAATAAAAGCGAAGTTTAATTAAAAACTCCGCTTTTACTAATCTAAATTAACGCTCTCAAATAATTATACGTGGTAATTTTCGAAAGGTTACAAAAATTCTATTTTTCGTAACACCCTAAAGTAGAAGGAAATACTCTAGTTTTTTGTAAAAAATCTTTACTTAAATACAATCCAAAGTAAGTGTTAGTGCTTAAATCTTTTCCGCTATCATGTGCAGAGCTGTTGCTTACCAATAGATAGTTTTCTTTACGAGTATCGACAAAAAAAGGATCAATATTGTAGGTATTACTTAAGCCTAAATCTTGCTGGTCCGTTTTAATACTATTGTTCTGGAAATCCTTTACAAATGCTAAATCTCCTTTTTTGTCAAAGTCTAACTCGTTAAACAAACTTCCGTAAATAATATTGTTAAAAAATTGAGTTTGTAATGGTTTAAGGCTTGCCGCGTCTGTATTTAAATAATCGGTAAAATAAACAGACGGAGTTTTACGTGGAAAGTTGAAATTGTAATTTGCTAGGGTGTTTTGGTAAAAATTATAATCGCCACCGTAAAAACCAGCCACCAAGTATTGTCCGCAATTGTACATTAAGTTATTAATTGCCGTTACACTAGCGTTATAACCTAAAACACCAGCAACCTGATGATTCTTGATGATGGAGTTAGTGAGCAAAAGTTTTGGATTAGCATTACTGCTCAAAGAGTCGATAGTAATACCTACTAAAGCATTTTTCACAGTACAATAGTTTAAACTATTGTTGATACTTGATGCCGAAAAACGAACTCCTCCCCACTGCCCTGGCTCGTCATCGTAAATACGTTCCTGCCTATCACTGGTAAAAGTAATGCTATCTGTCAAAGTTCCGTTTGCTATTAAAGAGCCATTAACAGTCAAGCTTGCATCTTTATGGAAATACAATCTAGCCCCAGCTTCTAAAGTTAAAGTTGTGTTTTTTGCAACCGTAGCATTACTGTAAATAATATAAGGCTTGCCTTTGGTAAAAGTTGTATTGTTGTTGATGGTTTCATTATTCAGATAAACTGCATTTTGCCCATAAGCGGCTAAAGGAATTTGATGTTGATCTCCGTTTAAATCAATCTGAATTTCATCTTCAACCAAAAACGGTTGATCCACATTTGTTGGATTGATATACGCTTTTACAAAAACGTATATAGAATCATTCCCCCTAATTTTTAAGTTGTTTATCGATGTTGCTGCTACACCGTTGATATTAATTTTAAAAGCAGAAGAACTGCCTCCTAACAAACGGATGTTTGAAATTATAATGCTATTTTTATTATAGTTGAATATTTTTAAAGTGCGATTGGTAGTCCCAGTACTTGTAAAAACAGTATCGAAAAGCAAAGAATCGGTAGAAAACTGTAAGTTTATATTTGGGCTGGTATCAATAAGCTCATTTTTTCTGCAAGCAAAAAGAACCGAGATAATTAACAACGCAAGAGATAGCTTTTTAATCATTTTAACAAATATGCTTAATTATTCCGTGAACGCAATGCCCACAATATGAATGTTTTTTACACCAATTTCTTGCAGGGCAATTACGCAGGCTTCTAAAGTTGCACCGGTGGTAATGGTATCATCTACCAATAAAACATTCTCGAGACCTGTTCCCTTTGCTGTTGCCGAAAACACTTTCTGCATATTATCAAAACGGTGGCTTCTGTTCTGCTTTGCCTGACTTTCACGTTCGGCATCCCTTGTTAAAACATCAGTATAAACGGGGATTTCCAACCCTTCTGATAAACCGATGGCAAATTGTTCGCTTTGGTTATAACCACGTTTTTCTATTCTATGTGGATGTAACGGAACAGGGAGAATGGCTTGCGCTTGCTGATAAACTTCCAGCTTCTTTAATTCTTGTGCATATAAACTGCCCACTGCAACTCCAACTTGTGGTTGGTTATTATACTTTAGCTGATGCATGATGTTTTGCACTTGTCCGCCTTTATTAAAATACAGATAAGCTATTGCAGAAGCAATATTTACCCTACCCCAAAACTGTTTTGCTAACCTATTGTCAGCATCCAAATGGAAATTGGTGTAAGGTAATTGGTGCAAACAAGTGGTACAAAAATGGTTTTCTTGTTGCGATAGCGAGGTACCGCAAGCGTGGCAAATCTCCGGAAAAAGCAAGGAGCCAAAATCACTGAAATATTTACCGACTAAGCTCAATTTTAAGCGCCCTCTTTAACCGCTAACTGTCCGCAAGCGGCATCAATATCTTTTCCTCTACTTCTTCTAATTACAGTATTAATACCCTGTTTCTTTAGATAATTGGCAAAAACATCCAATTTATCTTCAGATGCGTTGGTATAATCAGCAAAAGAAATTGGGTTATATTCAATGATGTTTACTTTGCAGGGAACGTGTTTACAAAACCTCGCCAAATCCTTTGCATCTTCTAAATTATCGTTTAAATCGTTGAAAACGATATATTCGTAAGTAACCGGATTCTTAGTTTTAGAGTAATAATACTTTAAGGCTTCTGCCAAAGCTTCCAAAGTATTCTGTTCATTAATTGGCATAATCTCGTTCCGCTTAGTGTCATCGGCAGCGTGTAATGATAGCGCAAGGTTGAATTTAACTTCATCATCGCCCAGTTTTTTAATCATTTTAGCTATGCCTGCAGTAGAAACCGTAATCCTTTTATATGACATATTTAAACCGTCTTCCGCAGTAATGCGGTCGATAGACTTTAATACATGAGCGTAGTTTAAAAGCGGTTCGCCCATGCCCATATAAACGATATTAGAAAGCGGAATTCCGTAGTTTTTAATGGCTTGTTCATTTATTAAAACCACTTGATCGTAAATTTCATCGGCAGTAACGTTACGTTTTCTGTCCATATAACCAGTTGCGCAAAACTTACAACTTAAGCTACAACCCACTTGTGAAGACACACAAGCGGTCATTCTTTCTGATGTTGGGATTAAAACGCCCTCAATCAAATGGGTATCATGTAATTTAAAAGTGTTTTTAATGGTTCTGTCTGCACTGGTTTGCGAACTGTTAATTATAACCGCATTAATCACGAAGTTTAAATTGAGTTGCTCGCGTAAGTCTTTAGAAAGATTACTCATCTCTTCAAAGCTTCTTGCCGATTTTTTCCAAAGCCATTCATAAACCTGATTGGCCCTAAAAGCTTTCTCGCCCATTTCGGTAAAAAGTTCTTTGAGTTGCGGGAGTGTATACGCCCTGATGTCTTTCTTTTTCAGCTTTTCCATTATCGGCTCAAAATTAACATTTTATAAGGGGATTATGGAAAGGGAGTGCTTTTTTTACGATTTACCCATAATGCTATCATTTGAAGGTAAACTATTAGAAAAATAGTTCCCTTGTTTGGCACATAAGTAGGATACGAAAACACTATCCAAAGAAATAGATAATTTAATCACTAAACCCTATTATAAAGTATAACAAATCAATAATTACAGTCACTTAACATGACAGCACAGGATAGATGAACGGTATTCTATGTTTATCTTAGTCCTTAGCAGTTATCCTACTTTTCAAGTTGTAAATCAATTCAAAATAATGACTCAAGATTTAAAGAAGAAATTTGTAATAACAAAAGGTTCTTACAAACCCATAAAAACACTTTAGCCTGAGTTGCATTTACATGCATATTGATCTCCAGTAATCTATCTTTTAATAATGAAAAAATTTCTTTTCTTTTTAGTTCTCTTGTGTCTATTTTCTACTGAATATACTTATTCGCAAAGCGATAAAGCGCAATGGATAAGCAGTTCTGAAGACATTGATAGTGTCAATACTTGGCTCGCTTTCAGAAAGGTGGTGCAGTTGAAAAAGAAACCTAGCAAAGCTTCCGCTAAAATTGCTGTAGACAGTAAATATTGGCTGTTCATTAACGGAGAAATGGTAGTTTTTGAAGGGGGCTTAAAAAGAGGTCCAAATCCGAACGACACTTATTACGACGAAGTTGATATTACTAAATGGCTTAAAGCAGGCGAAAATATAATTGCATTAAAAGTCTGGTATTTCGGCAAACAAGGTTTTTCGCATAATAGTAGCGGAAAAGCAGGGTTGTTTTTTGAAGGTCAAATCGATGATTCTTCTATTTACAGCGATAGTACGTGGGAGGTTAGTATTTTGAAAGCTTATGCTACCGCTTCAAAACCTTTTCCAAACTACCGATTGCCCGAGTCCAGTATTTTATACGATGCGAGAAAAGAAGAGGGAAATTGGCACATAGCTTCTTCTGTGGAAATGGATAAAGCAGTAATGCTTGGCGAAGCCGGTAGCAAGCCTTGGAATAAATTAGTTCTGAGGCCTATACCCCTATTTAAAGATCACGGTTTTAAAAAGTATAGTGGTAAAAAGGTGATTAAATCAGGCAGTTTAGTGGATACCATCATTTGTGAATTGCCTTACAACTCACAAATCACTCCCTTATTTAAAGTTGACGCCCCAGAAGCTGGAATGCATATAACGGTCTTTACAGATAACTACCTTACTTATAATGGTGGCGACACGTACCTAAGAACGGAATACATCACAAAAAAAGGTATACAAGAATATGAAAGTTTGGGCTGGCTGAATGGGCATAAAGTTTATTACCTCATTCCGAAAGGCGTAAAAGTAGTCGACCTTTATTACAGAGAGACCAGTTACAATACCGAATTTTCAGGTTCTTTCAATAGTAGTGATGATTTCTTAAATGAGTTTTGGAAGAAAGCCCGACGAACTCTATACCTCAACATGAGAGACACTTATATGGATTGTCCAGATAGGGAAAGAGCACAGTGGACTGGAGACGCGGTTAATCAATCTGCGCAAGCATTTTATTCGCTATCACCTTCCAGCTATCAGCTATCAAAAAAATGGCTGTATGAAATGGTGGACTGGCAAAAAGCAAGTGGAGCGTTATTTTCTCCTATACCTGCTGGAAACTGGAACAGAGAACTACCAGACCAATGTTTAGCTACCATCGGTTACTATGGGCTTTGGAATTATTACCAGTATACAGGTGATATAGAAACCCTAAAACATGCTTATGAACCCGCAAAGAGATATCTTAATTTGTGGGACTCAGACGGGAACGGCTTAGTTAAGTTTAGGGGTGGTGATTGGACCTGGGGTGACTGGGGAGACAATAAAGATATACAATTGATTTTCCACTCCTTTTATTACCTCGCTTTAAAAGGGATGCAAAACTCCGCACAAGCATTAGGAAAAACATCAGACGCGATGCAATATTTAACTGAGATGAAAGCTTTTAAAAAAGCATTTAACCAAAAATACTGGAATGGAGTTTCTTACAGAGACTTAAAATATAAAGGAAAAACAGATGACCGTGTTCAGGCTTTGGCGGTTGTTGCCGGATTGGCAGATAAAGAAAAGTACAGCGCAATTATCTCTGTTTTAAAACAGGAAGAACACGCTAGTCCGTATATGGAGAAATATGTAATGGAAGCGCTTTTCATGATGGACCAACCTGAATTTGCTTTGGAGCGACAAAAGAAACGCTTTAGCAAAATGGTGAATAATAAAACCTTCACCACACTTTGGGAAGGCTGGAATTTTAACGACCCTAAATATGGCGGAGGAACTATCAATCATTCCTGGAGCGGTGGTGGTTTAGTATTACTCTCGCAGTATTTATGCGGAATTTCTCCTTTGAAACCGGGATATCAGCAATTTCAAATTAAACCACAAATCGGCAATATGGAATATGCTTCAGCAACAATTCCTACAGTCATCGGCAATATTGAAACATCTTTTGTAAATAAAAAAAGAAAGCTAAAGCTAAGCGCTTTAGTGCCCAACGCTTCATCGGCTATCATTGTTCTTCCTAAAGAATACAATAAAGTAATGATAAACGGTAAAACAGTTTTTGAGGATGGCAATTACACCACTGAAGCTGGAGAAGAGTCAAAAAATTATTTAAAATTTAAGGTAACCGAGGGGAAGTGGAATATAAAAGCAATTAAAAAGTAGAATGATAATTTCATAAAAACATGTACATGTAAACTCGATTAGCTTAGTAGGTTAGTTGAGTTTTGCTTGAAAAATCAGAAACTGATTTTTCAAGCAAAACTATCATCAGCAAAATAAGATTAGTTCCCAGTATAAAAACAACTTGCTTTAAAATAGGCCAATATCTTATCTAGGATCAACCATTTTTCAAAAGTTCGTATTTCTTTTGCTTTTCTTGCCACCTTTTAACGGCATATTTTTGCATATCCTCTACCCTATCTTTCTCGTCTACAATTTCAAAGCCCAGCAAAGTCTCTATAATATCTTCCAATGTGGTAATCCCATCCATTCCGCCATATTCATCTAAAACCAATGAAATATGTTCTTTTTGAGTAAGCATTTCCTCCCAAGCATCAAACAAGGTCTTATTTTGCGAGAAAATCACAATATCACGTTTGATATCTTTCAATTTTAAATCGAAATTATCTTCCGCTAATTTTTCAAATACTAACTCCCTAAAAACATATCCAGTTATACTATCTTTATTATCTCGATATATCGGAATTCTTGAAAAGTGCAGAAACTCTTTGTTCTGTAAAAACTCCTGTAAAGTCATTTCCTCATCTGCAGTAACTACCACAATACGAGGAGTCATCACCGTTCTGATTTTTAAGCTTTTCAGTTTAATTAAATTCTGGATAATCTTATTTTCCTTATCCGCAAAAATACCCTCTTGCATACCGATACTTGCCAAGGCAGATATTTCTTCCCGGCTGGTGGTTAGTTGAGCTTTATCTCTGGAAAGCATTTTTGTAAGTATCGAAGAAAGCCAAACTAATGGATAGATGATAAAAATCATTCCTTTGATGATTTTTGCAGTAATACCTACCAATTCCCTATTGTAATTAGCTCCAAGAGTTTTAGGGATTATTTCCGTAAACACCAAAATCAGAATAGTTAAAACTCCGGATACAATCCCAAAATATGCATCTCCGAATACTACAGCAGCTTGTGCCCCAACTCCAGCAGCACCAACGGTGTGCGCTACAGTGTTTAAAGATAAAATTGCTGAAAGTGGCTTGTCGATGTCTTCTTTGAGTGTGATCATAGCTTCTGCACCTTTATCGCCAGCCCCAGATTTAGATCTTAAATAAGAAATTGGTACTGACAATAAAACAGCTTCCATCACCGAACACAAAAATGAAGTAAAAATGGCAATGAAAAGATAAATTAACAATAAGGTCATTTTCTATAGGAATAAATGTTTTTTATGCTTTTAAAGCATTGTTTAAAATAGGTGTAATGAAACTTTAAAAGATTTCAGGGTATAAGCCATCGTAACTGTATGCAATAAAGATATAAATTTGGTTGACTTCAATAAGTCACTGTAAAATCAATTTTATAAAATCGACACATAAAAAAGCTTCGGTTTTCAAAGCGATTGTGTTTAACATTATATAAGCTTTTGGACATTATAAATTGAATTTTAATGCAAAAGTTATTTGAAATCCAAAAAATTTCCTCTTACATTAGAAAGTTAATTTAATTGAAAATACATTTTTTATGCGAAGGTTTAGTGCTGATTTAATCTACACTCTTGAGGGCGATGCTATCCCACGTGGTATTGTCATTACAGATGACTATGGGAAAATTTTAAACGTCACAGAAGAAAAAGTTGCTTTCGACCCTAATATTGAACGTCACAAAGGTGTAATTGTCCCTGGTTTCATTAATGCACATTGTCATTTAGAGCTTTCGCACCTTCAAGGAAAAATAAAAGAGAAAACTGGTTTAATCAATTTTATTAAAGAAGTAATTACTACAAGAAACGCTACAGAAAATGAAGTTGCAGAAGCTATGCTACAACAAGACAAAGCCATGTGGGATGCAGGTATTGTAGCAGTTGGAGATATATCTAACCAAACCATTTCTGCAGAAATAAAAGCAAAAAGCAAAATCCGCTACCATACTTTTATAGAGATGTTAGGCTTTGATGCTAATAAAGCGAAAGAAATTTTAGATGAAGCCATTATCAAAAAAAACATCTTTGAAACCCCCGCTTCTATTACCGTCCATGCACCTTATTCGATATCGAAAGAATTAGTTCATCTGCTAAAAGATTATAGCAAAGAAATTGATAATAGAATCTCTCTTCACAGTCAGGAATGCGATGAAGAAGATGAGCTTTATAAAACCCGCTCTGGGCCTTTTCTACAGTTTTATAAAGACCTAAATATCAATACCGAAACTTTCACCTCGCAATCAAAAAGTTCTTTACAGGCTTTATTGCCATTTATGCCCAAAAACCAGAACATTCTTTTGGTACACAACACCTATACTTGTTTAAAAGACGTTTACTTTACCAAAAGGTTCGAAAAAAATATTTTCTGGTGCTTTTGTCCAAATGCAAACCTTTACATTGAAAATAAGCTCCCTAATTTTGACTTTTTTAAACATTCTGAATTCCCTGTTACTATTGGTACGGATAGTTTAGCATCAAACCATAGCCTTTCTATCTTGGACGAGATGAAAGTTTTACAAAAAAACATTCCGGATTTACCTTTGAGCCAACTTTTAAAGTGGACGTGTATCAATGGTGCAAAGTTTTTAGGTTTCGATAAAGACTTAGGGAGTATATCCGTAGGTAAACAGCCCGGCTTAAATTTATTGACTAATTTAGAAAACGGCTTAATCGGCGAAAGTACAAATGTTAAAAAACTGATATAAATATAGTTTGCAAAATTTGAGAAGAGTTCATAAAAGAGAACAACAAACTTCTAACCTTAAAGCTCTAGTACTTATTTCCACTTGTTACGCTAATTGATTCTGTTTTTACCACTCAGAAAATGAAACACCTAAACCTGCAGTAAATTGCTTGTGGTTATAGTCAATTAATGTTTCTCCATAACCCCTAAAAAACTGTACCTGTGCCCTTAAATTTCCTGCTAAAGGGAATATATAGTTAACTTGATAATTGCCTCTTCCAATTTTATTGAATGAGTGTGTAGATATTAAAGATATTTGCATCCTTTTAAATCCATATCCAATGGTGGTTTCAGCGCTTCCCACATAATCCACAATTAATGGGTTTTCATCTTCTGTGTCTTTTAATCTAATCCATGGTCTAACTAAAAATTGCCAGCGATTGCTTTCAAAGCCAGCATGAAAAATTATCCTATTCCAACTTCTTGAAAATGGCAAATCCTTACCGTTAGATTGGTGGTTAAAGGATATACCGGCAGCTCTCATTTTAAATCCTAAAAAGGACGCATTAATAGGAAAATTAACAATCACCTCTGGTTCATAATTTAATTCTCTAAAAACTCTGGAAATATTTTTATTATAAATTTGCCAATGTGCTATTTGCGTGTAGCCAACCCAAACATCTGCACTACCCCAAAGCATGCTTTGAACTGCCTTAATTTTAAAACTTAATTGAAACTTAGCTTCCCTGCTGTTATAAGCTATGGCTTTGGGAACACTGAAATCTGGATTTTCACTATACGGTTGCGTATTAGGATTACTTGACCACCTACCAGCAGTAACATACGTTGGTTTGTATGATGTTATACGAAAAGTCCCTTTTTTGTTCATCGAGTCTAGTTCCCATTTTTGGGAAATCGTTTGCTCTACATACTTGTTTTTTGAGGTTTGAGACCTTACAGAAAACGAAACAAAAGCTAATATTATATAGAGCAGAACTTTTTTCATGCGTTAAATTTATAATTTCTAACTTATATTTTATTTTATTCAAAATTTATATTCACATTATCCTGCTTTATTAATGAGGAGTTAATTTAAAAAGCGGACGTAAAACCGTAATATTTATAATAAAAAAAAACGAATCAAATTAAATTGCACACTATTATCATAAAATTTACCCGCTTCAGAAATTTTAGCCGAAATTTGGGAAGCGTTCGTAGAAGAGAAAACAAGCTTTAATTATTAGGGTGTCAACTTTTGACGCTCTACTTTTAATTTAATTACACAATGAAAGCAATCCAAATCATAGTAACAGGCAAAGTTCAAGGCGTGTATTTTAGAGCTTCTACAAAAGCCGTTGCAGACCAAATAGGGCTAAAAGGTTTTATAAAAAACCAAAAAGACGGCACTGTTTTAATCCATGCCGAAGGCGATGCAATATTAATGGATAGCTTTATTGACTGGTGCAAATACGGCCCAGATGACGCCAATGTAGAGGATGCTACTATTGAGGATGCAGAAGTAAAAAACTATCGTAATTTTGAGGTCTTAAAAAAATAATTTGTCAACGATCAAAAAATTTGCTGGACAAACTGCTATCTACGGAATTAGCACTATTGCGTCTCGCATTTTAAATTTCTTTTTAACGCCAATTTACACCAAGGTTTACCCTGTTAAGGTCTACGGTATTTTCACCACGATGTATGCTTATGCATCCATTTTAAATGCCTTACTTTCCTTTGGTATGGAGACTACTTTTTTTAGGTATCTAAATAAAAAAGAAGGTCAAAAAGAAGTAGTCTATAGCAACACATTTATGATGGTTGCTTTTGTAAGCGCATTATTTTTGTTTACTGTTCTGTTATTTGTTCAACCAATTGCAGTTTGGTTGAAAGATGCAACCACTACACCGCTGGCAGATTATATTTTATATGTAAAGCTGTTCAGTTTAATTTTGGTAGCTGATGCCTTAAGTGTTGTGCCATTTGCAAGGTTACGGGCCGATGGAAGACCAGGAAGGTATTCGATACTCAAAATCATTAATATCCTCACCTTTATTTCTTTAAATCTATTCTTCATTTTTGTAATTCCATACATTATTGAAAATCAATTTTTAGGAGCAAGTTTCTTTGCAAGTTGGTATCAAGAAAAATGGATAGGTTATGTTTTTATATCCAATTTAACTGCAAGTGTGGTAACCTTAGTAATGCTTGTTCCCGAACTTTTAAAGCTTCATTTTAAATTAGACAAAAAATTGATTACAGAAATGTTGCTGTATAGTTTGCCCATTTTTGTGGCAAATTTATCCTTCATTGTAAACGAGAATCTCGATAAAGTTTTCCTTGGGCGATTACTGCCGGCATCCATTAGTCAAGTTCAGGTAGGTATTTACGGTGCTTGCTGTAAATTAGCTATTTTCCTCAGTATTTTTATCAATGCGTTTAGACTAGGTGCCGAGCCATTCTTTTTCTCTCATGCTAAGAATGCAAATGCCAAGCAAACCTATGCCGCCATCATGAATTATTTTGTAATGGTAATTACGCTAATTTTCGTCGGCATTGTAGCTAACATCGAAATTTTAAAATACTTTATTAGCGATAAAGCTTACTGGGTAGGTTTAGATGTAGTTCCTATTTTATTGTTTGGCTATGTAAGTTTAGGTATTTACATGAACCTTTCAATATGGTACAAGCTATCAGACCAAACCAAATACGGCTTATACATTTCTGGTGTAGGCGCTGTTTTAACCATTATCTTAAACCTTATCTTTATTCCTTATTACGGCTATATGGCTTCGGCTTGGGTTTCTTTAACGGCTTATACCAGCATGATGATTTTATCTTACATCCTCGGTCAAAGAAACTACGCTATCCCTTACCATTTAAAACAAAACATATTTTACCTACTCTTATCTGTGGTCTTTGTTTGGCTTTCCTTTGTTTATTTTAAACGAGATTTAATTATTGGAAATGCACTTTTTATAGGCTTTGGCCTGATAATTTTATATCTTGAACGGAAGCAGATTAAAAAAATATTTACAAGCTTATGAAAATAAATATCATCAATAAATCAAAACATCAACTTCCAGGTTACGAGACTGAGGCTTCAGCTGGAATGGATTTAAGAGCCAACCTTACCGAGGAAATAGTTTTAAAACCTTTGGAACGCCAGTTAATTGCAACAGGAATTTTTATTGAGCTACCTATAGGTTTTGAAGCACAAATTCGCCCTCGTAGTGGTTTGGCTTATAAATTTGGGATTAGCATTGTTAACTCGCCAGGAACAATAGATGCGGATTATCGTGGAGAAATCAAGGTTTTGCTAGTAAATTTGTCTAATGAAGTTTTCACCGTAAACGATGGCGACCGAATTGCACAAATGGTAATTGCCAAACATGAAAAAGCCGAATGGCAACAGGTTGAAGAACTTTCTGATACACAAAGAGGTGCTGGTGGTTACGGACATACAGGTGTTAAATAAAACTATGAATTTGCGGAGCATTTTTACTACGTTATTGATTTTGCTTTGCATTAGTTCTTTTGGGCAACGGAAAAAAGTAAAAGACCAACCGCTTATCATTTTATCGGGCAATAACCTAAATGGCAGTGATAGCAGTAAAGTAATTGACTTATATTACTCTGGCTTGCGTGAAAAAGTGGTAGAAAACCAAATTTTAGCTATAGAAAGTTTTAACCAAGCCATAAAAGTAGATCCACTTCACCACCCTTCCTATTACGAATTAGGGCAAATTTATTTTAAAAAAGGCGATTTAACCAACGCTCGTACTTTCGCAGAAAAAGCAGTAACCATTAAAACTGATAACGAATGGTATTGGCTTTTGGTTGCCAACATTTATCAGCAACAGCAAGACTACAAGTTGCTAAATTATGCCCTAAACGAGCTGATTAAACTCAGACCAGATAAGCAAGAGTATAGTTTTGATAAAGCAAACGCCTTATTTATGATGGGCAGTTTAGATAAATCTTTAGCACTTTATAATGACTTAGAAAGCAACGTTGGTTTAACTGATCAAGTTTTGCAAGGGAGGCAAAGAATATATCTTAAAAATGGAGATGTTAAAAAAGCTGTCGCCGATTTAGACCAACTTATAAAAAACAACCCTTCAGACGTTCGCTATTATCTTTACTTGGGCGATTTATATTACGCCAATCAAATGCTGAACGACGCTTTAGGAGTTTACCAAAAAGCAAAGCAATTGGATGATAGCAACCCCTTTACACGGATGGCAATTGCTCAAATTTTAGAATCGCAGAAAAAACCTAATGAGGCATTTGAAGAAATTAAGATTGCTTTTGAACAACCCAATTTTAATATCGACCAAAAAGTTAAAATCATTATCAAATATTTTGATGCCTTTCCGGATGTTGATGCCATAGCAAAAGCAGAAGAGCTATCGCAGATATTAACTATTGCACACCCAACAGACCCCAAATCTTTCTCGCTTTACGGTGATGTGCTTTACCAAAAACAGGATTTTAAAAATGCTAATATTGCGTATAAAAAGGCTTTATCAATCAATAAAAACGTATTCGTAATCTGGGATCAGGTATTGCGTATCCAGCTTTTTGATAACGACACCAAATCACTGATAAAAGACGGTGAGGAAGCTTTAACACTCTTCCCTAACCAATACAGCTTATATTTTTATGTTGGGATGGGCTATCTGATGGAGAAAAATTACGAAAAAGCAATTGGTTACTTAAATAATACTTTGGATTACGATATTGAAAGTAAAGCTCTTAAAGTACAAATTCATAGCAGTTTGGGCGATGCCTACCAAGGTCAAAAAAGATATAAAGAATCGGCAAAAGCTTATGAACAGGCATTGGCTCTAGATCCAAATAATAGTTATACGTTAAATAATTATGCCTACTATTTATCGTTAAGAAATGAAGACTTGGTAAAGGCCGAAAAAATGTCTATCAAATCTAATCAGTTAGAAAAAAATAATGCTTCTTTTCAGGATACTTATGCTTGGATACTGTTTAAGCTAGAAAAGTATACAGAAGCTAAGGATTGGATGCATAAAGCGATATTAAATAACCCGAACAGTGCGGTACAGTTTGAGCATTTGGGTGATATTTTTTATAAAATGGGCAATACTGAAAAGGCTTTGGAAAACTGGCGTAAGTCATTAGAAATTGACTCCAGTAATGCGTTAGTAAAAAAGAAAATAAATGAGAAAAAATATTCTGAGTGAGAGGGTTGACTTAACCACAGTAATCTGTGTATTTGAAAATCATTAATCATATAGGCTGTGGGGCTAATAAAATGGTGTAATAAACACAAGTGTGGGTAAAAAACAGTAGACGCTTTACTTACCATTAATAGGCTATGTTCTTATGTGGTTGAAAAAAATAAACACATAGGTACATAGGTTCGGTGGCTGAAACACTTGTGAAATGATTACAAGCTCCTTTTGGACAGTTTTATAGGCTATGTGCCTATGTGGTTGAAGAAAAATACTCTAATCTAATAAACAATGATCACAAAAAGTTATTTAGATGGTTTGACGTATGAAATAATTGGTGCAGCTATTGAAGTGCATAAAATTATGGGAAGCGGGCTACTGGAAAGCGTTTATCATCAATGTTTGAAAGAAGAGCTTTTTCAGAGAAAAATTAGTTTTATTACAGAGATGAAAGTCCCTGTGATTTATAAAGGGATAATACTTAATGCAGATTTTAGATGCGATTTATATGTGGAACAACTTATAGTTGTGGAACTGAAATCTGTACAGCAAATAATACCAGTACATGAAGCGCAACTTATGACCTATATGAAACTTTTGAAGTGTCCGAAGGGCATTTTACTAAATTTTAATTGCTCAAACATATTTAAAGAAGGTCAAAAAACTTATGTAAATGAATATTTCAGTAAATTATCTGACGAATAAAACTCCTGCACCAAGTGGTTTCAAAAATTAATAATTTCGGTGTTTTATCTAAAAATAAAATCTATGTATTTAAAGAATAACGTCTTATACTCAGTCAAACTATTTATACTAATCCTATGTATTTCCATAGTACCGTCCTGTAAAAGCAAAAAAAAAGTCTCATCAACCTCAAATAATAATATTGAGCTTGAAGAAAAAGCTAGTGCTAACCTAAAAAAAGTTATTGCACAGCAAGCAGATTTTAAAACTTTAAGTACCAAAGCAGCAACAGAGCTTAGTATTAAAGGGAAGTCTTTTGATGTAACCATGAACATCAGAATTAAAAAAGGAGAAGGTATATGGGTTTCTGTAACTTATTTTGCAGGAATAGAGGTTGCTAGAGCTTTAATTACACCAGACAGTATTAAAGTAATGGACAAAATCAACAACGAGTACCTAAAAAAACCTTTTAGCTTTGTACAAAAATACAGCAACGAAAAAATTGATTACGCTACTTTAGAAGCCATAATGGTGGGTAACTGCATTCCTTTTACTTTAAGCAATAAAAAAGACTTATCTATGGAGTCTCAAGGCTTGTTAATCAAAGGTCAAAGTGACCAAATTATGTATCAGGTAAACTTTAATAGTGACTTAAAGCCCGCTTCTACCACGTTAAAAACAACTAACGATTTAAAAAACTTAACCGTAAATGTGGGTTCATTTGAAAACATTAGCGGAGTTTTAATTCCTAAGATGTTAAACATAGAATCGGTTGCAGGTTCGCAATCTATAAAGCTAAATATGGACTATAGCAGAACAGTATTAAATGAAGTTGTTGATTTTCCATTTAATGTTTCTAAAAGATTTTCTGTGATTGACTAAATTAAATACCTTTGCCGCAATGAAGTATCTTAAATTTGTCTTATTTATTCTGTTTTTGTTTTCCGGCGTTCAGCTGTTTGCCCAAACACGTACAGAGCTTGAAAGAAGAAAAGCTCAATTGAACAAGGATATTGAGATGATTAACAGAACGTTATCAAAAACATCATCTGAGAAGAAAGGCACTTTAAAGCAATTAAATGCTTTACGCACTCAAATTCGTTTAAGACAAGAAAAAATAAACACCATTAATTCTGAAATTAGATTATTGGATGGGCAAATTAACGAGAACGTTAACCAGGTACGTTCGTTACAAGCTCAATTAACGCAACTAAAATCAGACTATGCAGCCATGATTAGGTTTGCACAAAAAAATCAAGGCTCGTACAGCAAATTGATGTACATTTTTGCTGCTAAAGATTTTAACCAAGCCTATAAACGCTTAAAATATCTGCAACAGTTTGGAGAATATCGCCAAAAACAAGCTAAGTATATCGAAGATACACAGGCATCGCTCAAACAAAAAATAGCCGTTCTTAACAAGAATAAGAGAGAAAAAGATCATCTTTTAGGTGATCAAGAAAAAGAGAAAAGCACTTTAGGCACTGCGCAAAGTAAGCAAGCAAAAGTGGTCAGCTCTTTAACGTCCCAAGAGAAAAAATTAAAGAAAGATTTAGCTAAAAAACAACGCGACGCACAACAGCTAGACAGAGCAATTAAGAAAGCTATTGACCGAGAAATTGCCTTAGCAAAGAAGAAAGCAGAAGAAGAAGCAAGAGCTGCTGCTGCTAAAGCCAAAGCTGCAGGTACAGAGGCGCCAACTGTAAAACCAAGTAGTGGTTCAATCTTAAACTCTACGCCAGAAGCGGCAAAATTATCAGCAGATTTTGTAAGTAACCGTGGTAAATTACCTTGGCCAGTGGCTAATGGGGTAGTTACTGAGTATATGGGCGTCAAAAAGATTGGAAATGTAACGGTTGATGTTGCCGGCTGGACTATTAAAACAAACCCGGGTGCTTCGGTTCGTTCAATTTTTGATGGAAAAGTAACCACAGTAATAGATATTGCAGGTTCAACAGTGGTAATTATTCAACACGGTGAGTACTTTACAGCTTATAAAAATTTAAGCTCCGTAAACGTCTCTAAAGGACAGAAAGTAACCACCAAGCAATCAATTGGTACTGCAGACGGACAAGCGGAAATAGAATTCCATATTTATAAATCAAAAGACGAGCAAGATCCTAAATATTGGTTAGCGCCTAATTAGAGAAGTTTGCTTTTAGCAATAAAATAGAACAAAAAAAGGATGCAGATTGCATCCTTTTTTTGTTTCAAATCTCTTTTCAAGTTTACCGAATATCAACACATTATAAGCTTGTATTTATTTGATAATTAAAATAGCTACAAAGTACTCTTGCTATTTATTTTGGAGAACCTAGAAGCTCAATCTGCTTTATTTAAAGTCTTGATATCCTTAATCATCTGCTCTACTTCTAACTGCAAAGTTCCGTTGTAAATCCCTCTAATTCTTTTGTCTTTATCAACCAGCAAAATATGCTCGGTATGTAAAAACTCCGTACTGTCTTTGCTGAAACCTATATCTTCTTCTGCAAAATAAGATTGCCTAGCAAGCGTGTATATTTCACTTTTGCTACCTGTAAGCAAATGCCAATTTGGCGAGACAATTTGATTTTTTTCCGCATAGCTTTTAAGTCTCGCAACACTATCAATCCACGGAGTAACACTGTAGGAAAGTATGACCACATCTGGGTTAGTTTCAAACTCTTTTTGCACCATTTTCATGTGTTTGGTCATGGTTGGGCAAATGCTGGTGCAACTTGTGAAAATAAAATTAGCTACATGTACTTTACCTTCAATAGCTTTTTCGGTAATGGTTTTATCGTTTTGATCCTTTAAAGAAAAAGCTCCAATAGTATGCGTAATTTTTTGAGAAACTTCATTCTCTGAACTCAAAAAATGGGGAGAGAATTCAGGTGTATTGTAGTATGGCAAAGGTTCTTCTACCACACTCTGTGAGCAGGAAACTACTAAAAACATCCCTAATCCGATAAAAATTTTAAAAAATACTATCCGTAACATTTACACAGTTTTTAGTTCCTAAAAGACCATATCTTCTACCGCCTTTAATTACATAGTTTGCTTTTATCTTTCCGTTATTATACCACCACTGCTGCACTCCCTCTTCATAACCTTTATCGTAGTTCATTATTCTAACAAGCCGACCTTCAGTATTCCATTCTTTGCAAGTGCCTTGGTACTCATCATCCGCAAAAGTGTAGGCCAATTGCTTTTGGCCGTTTTCCCACCATGCAATAAATTCACCCGTTTTTTGGCCGTTTTCAAAATACCTCTTCTCTTTCAGTTGGTGGTTAGTATAAAACTTCTTCCATTCCCCATGCTCCTTCCCATCCAAATAACTAGCTAAATAAGCGGTATCCTTAGTCTCGGGAAATAAAGCAAATAAAGTCCCACTGAATGGCTCATTTTTATCCATCAATAAGCCATTCACATTTGTTAAAATACTTGTATCTGCATTTACAAATTTACTTGCTGTAATCACCTTTTCTTTAGGCGCATCACATCCGCAAAGCACTCCTAAAAAGAAAAGAAAAATGCTAGTTTGTAACTGTACCGGCTGTACCATAATATCCACTTCCGTTTAAGTAAGGATCTGTATTATTGATGTGGTAATGATAAATTCCATTTGGATAATCCGCCGTTACACCGAAATGGCCATGATAAGCATCCAACATCGCATTAGTAACTGCTACATCATTTTCTTCTGGTCCATAAACAGGGAAACCATCTAATAAAAAGCCTATTAACGCTGACTTATTAAACTTAACCTCAGTCAAATACAAAGGCTCCACATGATAATGGTATCGACTTCCACCGTCTGGGTGACCACGGTATTTATCAAAACTCATAACTTCATTGGTTAAAGGTTGATCTGGACCTGCATATTGATTATACAAAGGAACACCATTTAATGCTACACCAATCGCACTTAAAGCAGTTGCCCTGTGGTTTGTGGCTTCCTGCGGGTTTACCGGGATTTTAAATGTATAGTTTTGTGCACCTATAGTATTCGGATTTTTTTTGAACGTTGTACCGCCAAATGTAGTTCCACTAAAAGCTTCGTACAAACTATTTGATGTTGCATAGTATACACTTTTATGATCTGGTGTACCTGTGGTTTTGATGGTAATATAAGTACCATCTGATGTAACACTGCTTGCACCGTAAATTTTCTTATACACTTCCGGAATTCCATCGCCAAAACCATCTCCAGTTTCGCTACTGCTATTGCTACTTTTTTTACATCCTAAGGCTAAAAAAGCCATGAAAATTATAACTAGTTGTTTAATATTAAGCTGTCTCATTTTTTTATTCGTTTATTGTTTTAAGTAATTTGTTGTTTATACCGTATGGGTTTTTAATTATTTTAATGCGATTTTAGCCTGCCTTAAAGCATCAAGATTTTGTTGTGCTTCGGTTGACAATGTAGTTGCTAATAAATTTTGTTGCTCAAATGGATCTGTGCTGGTTTTGTAAAAGTATTCCGTTCCATTATCTAAATGAATCAATTTATAGTTATTGTTTCTTAAAGTATAACCATCATTATTACTCAATACAGAACCAAAAAGTTCACTATAAACAAAGTCTCTTTTTGTGGCGCTAGCATTGGTGAAAAATGGCTTAATACTTTTACTGTCTTGATAATCTTCACTCCCTGCACCAACAATATCGGCGATGGTTGCAAACATATCTGGCGCTTGTACTAAAGCACTTTCAGTAACGTTTTTCCGCGTTACATCTTTTCCAGAAATAATTAACGGCGTATTAACTCCTCCTTGATATAAAGTGCTTTTTACTCTTGTTGAAGAAAATGGTTGTTGCGCAACCTGTCCTGGTGTACCATTATCGCCTAAAACAATAAAGATGGTATTTTCTTTTTGTGTGGTTGTCAGTGAAGAAATAAACCTACCTATTTCCTTATCCATTGCTTCTATTGCTGCCAAATAATACGTTAAGCGATCTGCATCTATGGCGGACTGACTGTTTGATAATGTTTTATCTGTGATTAAATCTAAGGGTGGACGGTGAAAAGGTGTATGCGGAGCATTAAACGCCAACCAAAGAAAAAATGGTTTGCTTTGTTGCTTAACCCAGCTAACAGACTCGTTTACAAACTGAGTAGTAGTGTATGTGGTCACGTTTTTTTGAACACCATTCGTGTTTTCTGTCCAGTTATAGTAGTCACTAACACCACCTGACATAAAGCCCGAAAAATATGGAACTCCCATATCATTTGGAGATGAAAGGTCGTTTGCTTTGCTTATATGCCATTTACCAATAACTGCTGAAGCGTAAGTATTTGGTTTTTTAGTATCGATATACTTTTGAATAATGGTCTCATTAATTGGCAACTGGCTAGCGGCAGCCCCAACTCCTGTTCTAAATCCCTGTTTTCCGGTAATCATTGCGGCTCTGGTTGGCGCACACTCGGGATTTACCCAAAAATTGGTAAATGTAATTCCACTTTTTGCCAACGAATCTAAAGTTGGTGTAATAGCTTTAACTCCATTAGCATTTGGATACTTCCCGAAAGCATCCCAGCCCATGTCATCCACCACAATAAAAACAATATTTGTCGAACTTGGGTTGGCAACAATTTCTTTATCGCTGGCTTTTCCCGTTTTTTTACAGGATAGTAAGCTTAAACCAATTAGCAGGCTAGCAAGGCTTAAAAAAGATTTTTTATATTTTAACATCTATGAATATAAATACTAGTAAAGCTAAATTAAATATTTGATTATGTTATCTTGAAATAGTCCCCGGACTACCGTAGAAACCACTTCCGTTAATATATGGATCTTGGTTGGTAACATGGTAATGGTAAGTTCCTTCAGGGTATTCTAAAGTTTTTCCGAAATGCCCGTGATACTCGTCTAATTGCTTTTCATTAACAGCTGCCGAATTTTCTTCGGGACCGTAAACTGGAAAACCGTCTAACAAAAAGCCTAATAAAGCAGATTTGTTAGCTTTTACGGTAGTTAAATAAAGAGGCTCTACATGGTAATGATAGTCTCCACGCCTTGCCGGATGCCCACGGTATTGATCAAAACTCCCCGCTTCTCTAGAAAGAGGTTCGTCTGGTCCGGCGTATTGATTAAAAAATGGAACTCCATTTATAGCAACACCAATTGGACCCAAAGGTGTAGGCTTATGTACACTAGACACTTGTGGGTTTAAAGGGATTTTAAAAGTATAGCTTTGAGCTTCAATTTGGTTAGGATTTTTCCTGAATACGCGTCCACCAAAAGTAGTTCCGCTAAAATCTTGATATAAAGAATCATTTTTTGAATAATAAATACTTTTGTGATCTGGAGTTCCATTGGTTTTAATGTACACAAATTTGCCATCAGAAGTGATACTTTTTGCCCCATATATATTTTTGTAAACCGATGGCACTTCAATTTTGGTATCACGGATTGCACTATCACTTATCCACGAGA
Source organism: Pelobium sp. (assembly GCA_037968815.1). Lineage (GTDB taxonomy): Bacteria > Bacteroidota > Bacteroidia > Sphingobacteriales > Sphingobacteriaceae > Pseudopedobacter. Next base: position 106,890 of record JBBKWF010000006.1, read on the forward strand.
AAGACAAAGTGAAGACTGCTAAAAGCATCGTTAGAAGAGTTATTCTTAGTTTTTTCAAAATAGTGATTGTTAGGTTTTATAATACATTTTTCTTATCCCGTCCGACAGGTCGAGGTACGAGACATCTCACAAACTAAGTCGGCATATAGCAAAACCTATTATGAGATATCTCACTATCGTTCGACATGACGGTCGCGTTAAAAACATCACTTACTTAACTGTTTATACGATGCCTTCATGAAAAACCTTCGGTGAGAAAATATTTTTTTTCTTTCAATGATTTTGACGAAACTGTTTACCTATCATTAGGTCCTTGCATCTCTGGTTTCTTTCGTTGAAAAAAATATTTTGACAAATCTCGGCTAAGCTTATTAAAATCAGCAATTTGATCAGGTTCGCACAACTTTTTGATTGCCAAAAAGTGATTGTAGTGCGCCAGTTCTATCTGTTTTTGCAAATTACCTAAACGATCAACAGAAGCGTCTTTTTCATCATTGTTTTCGCTAATTAAAGAGCGGTAAAGTTCTTTTTTATAATACCCAACACTATCACTCAATACTCTAATAGTTATTTGGTGTTCCTTAATCAGTTTCCCATACTGCTTGGCTTGTGCTTCAGAGAAATGAAGTCGGTTAATTACCACTCCCTTAGGGCTTTCTTGCCCCCGTTCAGCTCCACCGCCTTTTCCGGGTCGAGGAAAAGGTTTTCTGAGCATTAAAAATGCGACTAATGCTGTATTTAACACCAATAAGCCAATAACAGCTATGGTTAATAATTTAATTTTGCTCATGATATAGCTCGTTAGAATTTGTTAGGTCTAATGATTTAGCCAATGTTGATATACTTGCTTTTTGAGGAGTAAGGACTTGCTTATAAAACACGGAAACATTTAAAATCATTAACACCATTCCGGCAGCAACAAAACTCCACTTCCATCTTACCGGAGCTATAACCGTCTCCAAATTTTCGATTTTCTGCTTAATGCCCGTAAACATAAATGGCGGAGCATCTACCTCTTTGATATTCGAAAGCTTGTTTAATCTGTCTTCAATATTCATACTATTATACTTTTACGATATCTGAATTAAATTCCTTCGTTTTCTTTTATTTTTTTTGAGATGGACTGTTTAGCCCGTTGTAATAAAGACTCTACCGCTTTTACACTTATGTTTAAAATTTCGGCAACTTCCTTTTGCGGTCTATCTTCTATTTTAGTTAAAATAATAACGTTTTTTTGGTTTGGAGGTAAAGCATAAATAACTTTCAACAGCCCTTCCATTGCTTCTTTATCTTCCGCCAGCACACCGGGATGGTTAAAATCTACCAAATCAGAAATAGGTTCTTGTGTATCGGGTTTAAAAAGAGAAGTAATAAAGCCAAAACGTTTTTCTGTTTTTTTGGCTTTTAAAAAATCGAGAGAAGCATTGATTGCAATTCTATAAATCCAAGTTTTTAAAGATGCTTTTTGCTCATCAAACTTTGGGTGGTATTGATATACTTTCACAAAAACTTCTTGTGCAATGTCTTCTGCATCTTCTGCATTCAACAAGTAATTTAGGCACAAGTTATAAACCATACTTTTATAAGTACGGTAAATGTTTTCAAATTGTTGTTCAGTTAATTTCAATATTTTAACCGTATTTGTGCAAACTAATAATTGGCACCCCTATTTAAAGAATAGTACAAAGTAATAATATAAGCTTGATTTTACACTATGTTAAAAATTGTAAGTATTAAAATTAACCACTCGAAAAATCCCCACCTCTGCTTTTAGCAAAAAAAAACTTGAGTTCGATAATTATTTTTTTCTTTTACAGATTACGAAGGGTTAGGAAGCATTTTAAATTCTTTATAAGTTATTGAGCGAGGGAATGCCCGTTTCTTTCTGTCGACGATAGGAGACATCTCACAAATTAAATATACTCGTAGCATTGCACCTGCTAGTGAGATGTCTCGTTGCCTCGACATGACGAAAGCTCTGCTCAACAATCAATCATCAAAGAAAACCAAGCTCTTCTTAAAAAATAAAGGGAAATGCTATAAAACTTAAATAGTTAAAATTTTCTAATCCGCAACCAATTGCTATTTTTGTACAAACATATATCATGGCAGAAATTAGCATCAGCAATACAGACTGGGACAGATTAAAGATTAAGCTTCAACGCAAATACAACCATTTAAGCGATGAGGATTTAGCTTTTGAAGCCGGACAAGAAGAAAAATTAATCACTCACTTGCAAGAACGTTTAAGACGCAAAAGAGAATATGTGATTTTTACCTTGAAAAAAGGCTTGTTGAATATCGAAAACAATAGACTTTAGTTTTCATTTTTGCTAAAACAGGCCAAAATGGTCTGTAAAAACTAAAAATACGCCCTTACTTGTACGCCACCGGTATGGATTGCTTTAACTTCGTTTGATTTTCTGCCTTCGTAAGTAAAATTTAGTTGAATACCGTTTGAAATTGTACGCTGGAAACCTAAAGACCAAGTTAGGTTTTTACCGGGCTGTAACCCTTCTAGTAACTCATAAGCAACCGACGTGTTGTTTGCACCATCAAACTTATTATTGATAAAACTGAACTGACTGCTAAGCGTTCCACGCTTTAAAAGATTATACCTCAGTTCGGTACCTAAGCTACTATTTAGTGTTTTCTCTCCACCAAAAATCGGCAAGTTTTCTTGTTGTTTTAATTTGGCTTTTAGGGTAGCTTTTAAATCGGTGCTAAACTGGTAGCCAAATTCGGGAGTTAACTCATAATAGGTAATGCTATAATTTCTTTCGACAAACAGTTGCGATGAAAAATCTTTATTTCCTTGATTTAAACTGATATTAAAATTGCTTTTCCGTAAAAAGTTCCATCTTAATCTCAATCCTTTTTCTTCATTGGCTCGGCTATCAAAACCGTTGGTTAATAACAGCTTACTTCCTAACTTTTGTACGCTTAAATCAACACCAAAAATTGGATTTGTACGGTTGTAAAACAAAGTATTTCGCACAAAAGAATTTTGAGAAATCAGATTGCTTTCGCTGATATTGGTTTGGTAAGGGTTAAATAAAATGCCATTACCGCTCAGTAATTTTTTATTGATACGTAAGGATGTAATGTTTGAAAACTTGGCTAATAGTTTGGCAAATCCCGATTCGTTATCACGTAATAATTTAGCAGGGTTTAAACTTAAAGTTTGGTTAATATTGGTAAAGTTTGATTTTACAAACTGATTGTTTGGCCTAAAAACTTTGATGTACTTAGCTTGATCTGGATATTTAGAAATCTCGAACTCGTTAAGTTCCTTAATTCCATTACTATTGTAATCATTCCAAGCATAAATTCCTTGCGATGCCGTAACTTCTAAATAAACAAACTCTCGCTTAGGCTCCTGCCCTGTTCCCAGCTCGTAAAAAGATTGTAGGTTGATAAAGCCTTTTAAACCTGTAAAATTATAGTCAACCCTGGCTAATAAAGTTTCCTCGTTTTTGTTGAGGGTATCAGCACTTGAATAACTTACCGAACGATAAGTAGCATTTAATGCTAGGTTAGAGTTTACATTTTTACTTAAAACCAACTTCCCCGTAAAGGTGTTGGCTTTTGAAAAAGACTTTAAGTTTTTTCCGTCAGGCAACTCATCAAACCTTTGATTGTACAATAATAAAAACTCGCGTTTTGCACTATCAGCAGATTTAACAAAATACTCATAAGCTCTAAAGCTAAAAGATTGAAGGTTTAGAGTATCGTTACTTAAATTAACAGTCCGGTTGTTTTCCTCGTTATAATTAAAGCCAGTTTCATAATAATTGAACGCCTTGGACAAAGTAAAGTTCTGACGATAAAACCTTCCGTCATCAGTAGTGGTTTTACTATTCAATAAGCTTCCTGCATATCTTGCGGTATAATTTTTAAGCTGATAAACTCCGTTTAAACTTTGTTGCAAACCGTTATAATAAGTCCCTCGGTTAAAGTTGGAAATACCGTAAGCAATGTTTTTCCTGTCCGATTTTATCAACTGTAGGCTTAAAGTACTCCAATGTTCATCCTCAGGCAAAAGCGAGGTAGAACTATAGTTAAAATCACGGTCAAACTCAACCGGGCGATAACGCTCCAAAGGTTTAAACTGTTGGTTTACGTACTCGTAGCTAAGGCTAGTCTTTAAGCGTAAACCCGTGGTGTCATTTCCGTTGATTATCCTTGTGTCTTTTCCAATAATCTTATAAGCCAGGCCTTTATTTTGGTTGTTCTGCAAATCAGAGAAAAGGTTTACATCATTATCGCTAAAGCCAATTTCCGTAAAAACTTGAGTTCTCTTGGAAATTTTATAATCAGCGTTTAAGGTAATTAATTGCTGTTTTTTGGGAGTAACCAATAAGCTCACCGGCGAATAATCCCCTTGTAAAACACCGCCTTGCGGAGCTACGAAAACATAAACCCTACCGTTTGCTACAGAATTAACATCTATCTGGTAATTACCGGTATTTGGGCCCACATAAGAAAAACCAACCCGATACTTTGCGTTTATAGGGTTTGTGCTGTAAACATATATATCGGCAATGCCCAAAGAATCTACTTTTTTGTATAAAATCTCGTTTTCATTAAAAGCAACACTATCCACATTTGGGTAAACCGCCTGACTAATGTCGTTACCAATTCCTTCTAAAAATTGCTTTTGGTTATCGTTTAAATCCTGTAAAATAGGTTTCGATGGGTTATCCTGCTCGCTATAATAGTTAAAGTTTAGTTTCAGTTTTTCTGATTTAAAACCTTGGTTAACTTGGTAAAGACTACGGGCATAAGATTTATCAGAATATTCAAACTCTACCACAATTCTTGAGTTTCTGGTAATCAATCGCTTGGTAGTAAAAGTTAGTTCGGCGGTATTATAGTCAACTACATAATCATTATCCTGTCCACGTAAAAGCAAAACACCATCAATAAAAACACGTTCGGTACCCGATAAAACAATGATAAACTGCTCGCCATTATTACCTTGTAAACGGTAAGGCCCTTGGTTGCCTTCAATTCCATCAAAACTATTTCTGGCCGACCTACCTTTTGCAACTGCAGCCGCAAAGCCAGTTTCATAAGTCCTGTCTTTTTTATCTTTAAAAACGTTGCTAGCGCTTATCCCTTGTGTTCTTTTGAAATAGTTAGCAAAGTAGCTGTCAGGTCTGCGGAGTTCGTAATCACCCGCTATTAAGGTGGCTTCTTTTCTTTTTAATTGGATAAAAACTTTATCAAAATCATTGATTTGTTGCGTATTCCCTTCCGGCTGAATTGGAATATTATCATCAGATATTGCAGCTAGAATTTCAATATCATTATTCAATTTACCCGAAAGTTGTAAAACCAGATTAGAGTTGACCGCCAAATCCTGATTATTACCAAAGCCAATACCACGAGAAATACTTCCACTTTTGTTGAACCCTTCGAAATTAAAGATTGCGTTCTCCTCTTTTTTTACTTGATAAATGTAGGGTTGGTTATTGATAACCTCTTCTTCAATTAACTTGGGGTCTTTATAAAATTGCTTTTTTGCGAGTAAAACTGGTAAAGTTTTATAGCTCACCAAAACAGAATCTACACTAGGTTTTTGCAACCACACCAAAACGGATGAAGCATAATTAATTTGATATTGCTTTTGATCTACCGTTAAAGTGCCTGATAAAACTTTAAAACTGTTAGGTAAAATGCTCAGCGTATCTAAGCTAATAGAATCTTTAACAGCTATTTTCTTTAAAATTTGGGACGGATTAATTTGTGCATAACCAGTTAGCGATGCAAAAAACAACAGAAAACCGATTACACATTTATTTATCATTAACTAACCAACGGTAAAGCGATGTAGAATATGGTGCCTACATCAATTTCTGTGGTAAAATAAATATTTCCGTTTACATTTTGGATAGCTTGCTTAACAAAGGCTAAACCTAAACCTGTGCCAGAGCTTTTTGTAGTAAAGTTAGGGACAAAAATACTGTCTCTAGAATTCAACGGAATTCCCGCACCGTTATCTGCTATTTTAATTTCTATCTTATTATTTCCTTTTTGCCCTTCAATCGTAATTACACCTTCTTTCCCTTCGTCAATTGCTTCAATGGCATTTTTCAAGAGGTTATTAAACGACCGTAACAATTGGTCTTTATCTGCCCGCACAAAACAGTTTCGCAAGCTTACTTCGTCACAATTAATTTTAATGTGATCCATCTGACTAAAAACCTCAATTGCCTTGTTAATAGTTTCTAGTAAATCTACCCGCTCTAACTTTAACTCGGGCATCTTTGCGAAATTTGAAAACTCGGATGCAATACGGCTTAAACTATCAATCTGCTCTAGAAAAGACTTACTAAATTTTTGAAATTTAATGTCAAACTTTTCGTCTTTTTCTCGCCAAGACCTGTCTAACATCTGGATTCCTAAACGTAAAGGCGTTAACGGGTTTTTAATTTCATGCGCTACTTGCTTTGCCATTTCACGCCACGCAGTCTCCCTTTCAGATTGTGCCAATTTATTAGCATTCTCTTCCAAGGCTTCAACCATGGCATTATACTCCATAATTAAACTACCAATCTCATCATTACGTTTCCATTCAATAGGATTGTTTGTTTTACCTGTTCTGGTCTTTAAAAAACTTTCCTGAATTAAACTCAAGGGGCTTGTAATTTGATTAGCTACCACAAAGGCAAAGAAACCCATCACCACAAAAACCAATACATATATATTGATAAGCAGGTTTAAAAATGTCCCTATCTTTTGGTTATAGTCGTCTTGATCTGCAAAATATGGTAGTTGCAAGTACGCTATTACATTGTTTTTATTGTTTTTGATGGGCATATATGCCGACGTAAACTTTAAACGATTAATAAACTCGTCTTGTAGAAACTCCGATTTCTTCTTTATTTTAAGATTTAAATAAGCTTCGGCATTCATTCTATCGGCAATTAAGCCAATAGCATAAATTTTATATTGAGTAGAATAAATTAGCCTTCCGTTTGTATCAAATAAATTTAGGTCAGAGTTATAAAGTTTAGAAAACTCATCAAAAGTAATATTCCCCGAATTCTCAGTAAACGAACGTGAATCATTAAACAAACTATGCTCAAAAGAATCTGTAATGGTTCGTATTTTATTTTTAATAAAATTTTGCTGTTGTTCTTTATACTGAATAGAGATATACGAAAAGGTAATAATCCCGATAATTAAAGACGAGCTGACTACTGCCAGCACCAATGCAACTTGGATACGGGTTTTGTATAAAATTTCATTATTTGTTTTTAAGACTTGGCTTTTAACTCGCTTAAAATCAAAACTATACTTCCCAAAACCTGCTATAATCCATTTATAAGAAGTAGCGATTATGGCAAACAATAAAAATATGATAAAGAAAAATGATAATGAAGCTAGCTCTCGCCAAAAAGTGTTTGACTCGCTAGTTACCACAATGGTGGTAGTGCTGGTAGGTTTATATATTAAATGCTCGAACCCATTTTTATTAAGCACTACAAATTCTTTTATTGCTCCGTTTATAAAGAAGTCATTTATCAAATCGTAAACAAATGGACCGTATTGGTTTACTAATTTTTTGTTTTCGTAAAAAGCGTAAGAGTAATTTGTAAACTGCGAACTTTGGTTGGCATTACCGTTTTGTAGCAATTGGGGTAAAGTACCGTTAAATGCAACTTGTTTAGATGATAGCTCTAAAATCAATGTACCTGCAGTAGTATCTGCTTCTTTAATTGGAAAAACAGCAAAATAACTTTGATACCCAAAAGTATTGTTTAGCCTATAAAAGTAATTGCTAATTTTTATTGATGAGTTTTCAACCTGCTTTTTAAACTTATCAATTTTGATGTTTTTACCAAAACTAACTAGCGAATCTGAGGTATTAAAAAGATACGCTCTATAATCAAACTTATTAAGATATTCAGTTAAGTACTTATTACTCACCCTAGAGTTAAGCTTAATATTATTGGCGGTTTTCGTTTTTAACAGGTTTGCAAAATACTTATCGTTGATGATATCTTTTTCAACCTCACTAAAAGCAATAATTGCACTTGGGTCTTCTATTGAAGATAACTTTAGCAATAACGTTTTTTTAACCTCTTGTTGCTTAAAGCTTTCATAAGCATTCAATTTTAAAGAAACTACGGTAGAAAACACAAACGAGATCAACAATAGTGCAGGGAAAATCGCTCTATCATTAGGCTGATAATTTAGTTTAATTGCTATCAAAATAATAGCAAAAACTAAGACATGAAAAACCGAGTTTTGTTGAAAAATGAACGTTATTGCAATAAAAATCAAAGAAACTACTAATAAAGCTATCTTTTTACCTTTTGAGCTGACGTTGATATAGGTACTAAGGTTTACTAAAATATCTATAATTAAATAGTACGATAGTAAGGCAAACATGATCATTAAAATACCCAAAAAGCTAATGTAATTTAGGTTAACTAAGTTTGATACTTTAAAGTTGATGTTTGAATCGAAAATTAATCCAAAAAAGACCTTGGAATAGAAAAAGGATAGTAATGCAATAAACAATGCACTGTAAAATATAATACTGTAGCCTACAAACTTGTTTTTTATAGGCTTAAACATCCTTTTCTTATACGAGAATGCAAAACCTGCAATCCATAAAAAGCTGATGGTGTTTAAAATAAAATCTGCAAAAGAAGGGAAATAGAAGCTTGAAGCATAAAAAGCAGGATCAAATAATTTAAGGCTATATAAGGCTTCGGGAAAGTGGTACTTTAAACCCAAATAACGTAATAAAAACAGTAATACAACCAAAGCCAGTAAAGCTAAAACCGGATAACCCGAATCTGCAAAATGCTTACATACACTGTTAATTAATAATAGTAGGGTAAAAAGGCCAAAGCACCATAAAAAAACCTCAATATTGGTGTACGGAACTTCAATATTTTCATTCGCCTTTTTTATGGAAAAAAGAAACCTACCGTCTCTATTTTTTATATCAATTACTTCTGCATCATCAATATCCGCTACTTCTATATTTCTGTTATTGATAACATAGTCTTTAGAATTATCGTTGTTTAGATACTGGTTTTTAAAGGGCAGGCGAGACTTTATCGGTATAAAAAACAACATAGTAAAGTTACCATCTGTCTTTTTTATTATCTCATAACTTCCATTGCCATGCTCTAAAAAGCTAGTACCTTCCTTAATACTGCGAGCATTATTGGTGGCAATTACAGCATCAGACCAAAAAATGAGTTGGTTGTTTCTATAAACCTGAAAAAATATATTTTGTGCTGTAAAATACCGAAGAACTTCTGTAGCAGTTTTTGGATTAGTGGTTAACTTTTTAAGATTCTCAACGTTTTCTTTAGTGCTTAGAAAATCGTAAATCTCATTTTCTTTATTGATTAAACGTTCACTAATATCATCAGCAATATCATATAGTTTTACCAATTGCGTTGATGTCCATCTTGCGGTTAAAGATGTAGCAAACAAGCCAATAGTTACTAAAAATAAAAGCCAACGTATTTTTGTGGAAGTTTTCAATTATTCAATATCTGATTTTTTAATCGTTATAAATTATAACGTTTTAATCAACAGCCTAAATCAAGCCAAAAAAAAGCAGGAAATTACTTTCCTGCTCCTAAATATAAAGTATTTTTAAATAGAGGCGCTCTCCGTAGGGATAGCCCTGTTTACTTTTTTCACTAATCCTTGTAAAACGCTACCCGGACCAACTTCAGTAAATGATGTTGCACCGTCTTCTAACATGCGTTGCATGGTTTGTGTCCACTTTACAGAACCTGTAAGTTGCGCAATTAAATTATGCTTAATGCTTGGCACATCTTTATATGGCTTTGCATCAATATTTTGATAAACTGGGCAAAGTGGCTCTTTAATTTCTGTAGCTACAATTGCGGTTTCTAATTCCATTTTAGCTGCTTCCATTAATGGCGAGTGGAAAGCACCACCAACATTTAACTTCAAAGCTCTTTTTGCACCTGCCGCTAATAATAATTCGCAAGCTTTATCAATACCGGCAATACTACCAGAAATTACTAATTGGCCTGGGCAGTTATAATTTGCCGGCACAACTACATCGCTAACACGTTGGCAAATATCTTCAACAGTAAAATCATCTAAACCTAAAACCGCAGCCATAGTTGAAGGCTGAATTTCGCAGGCTTTTTGCATGGCATTTGCTCGTTTTGAAACCAAGGTTAAGCCATCTTCAAAAGAAAGTGCACCAGTAGCTGTTAAAGCAGAAAATTCGCCTAAAGAGTGACCAGCAACCATATCAGGCTTAAAATCATCACCTAAAACTTTAGCCAAAATAACCGAATGCAAAAATATAGCAGGTTGCGTTACTTTAGTTTGTTTTAAATCTTCATCAGTACCGTTAAACATAATATCGGTAATCCTGAAACCTAAAATATCATTAGCTTTTTCAAAAAGTTCTTTAGCTAAGTCAGAGTTATCGTACAAATCTTTACCCATACCCACAAACTGTGCGCCTTGTCCTGGAAATACGTATGCTTTCATGTTTTTATATTAAATTCTTTATTAAATTTCTTTTAGCTCTTTGCTTTCAGTTTTACATAGTAACCTACTATGAAAGGTCCGACGTAATTAACTTCAAAAATTCAGACCGGGTTTTATCGTTGCCAAATTCGCCAGTAAAGGCCGAAGTTGTAGTTACAGAATTTTGCTTTTGAATGCCACGCATACTCATACACATATGCTTACACTCAATAACAACTGCTACACCCGCTGGGTTTAAAGTGTTTTGTATGCAGTCCCTAATTTCGTTAGTTAAACGTTCTTGCACTTGCAATCTGCGAGCAAAAACATCAACCACTCTAGGTATTTTACTTAAACCAACAATATGTCCGTTGGGGATGTAAGCAATATGCGCTTTTCCAAAAAATGGCAGTAAATGATGTTCACATAAGGAGTAAACCTCAATATCTTTAACAATGACCATTTGGCTATACTCCTCTTTAAACATTGCCGATTTTAAAATTGCCGAAGCATCTAAATCGTAACCATGAGTAAGGTATTGTAAGGCTTTGGCCGCTCTTTCAGGAGTTTTTAAAATCCCCTCACGTTGTGGATCTTCGCCAATAGCGCCTAATATTTGTTTATAATGACTCGCAATATTTTCTATTACCTCATCATTATAAGTATCAATTTTTTGGTAACCTGTTTCGCTGTTATCGTTCATCTTCTATTCTCCAAAGTATTCTACGTAATTATTGGCCGTTTCATAAAGTTTAACGCAGTGTAAAGCAGCTCCTTTTTCAATAATTTTACCCGCCAATTGTTTCCAAATTTCCATAGCTAAAACCTCTGTTGATGCCATTTTTCCTTTCATAAAATCAACATCAAGGTTCAAGTTTTTATGGTCTAACTTGTCAACCACGTTTTCCAAAATAATATCTCTCAGGTCTTTTAAATCTATAACAAAGCCTGTATCTTCATTTATTTCGCCTTTTATGGTCACAAATAAATCGTAGTTATGCCCATGCCAGTTTGTATTAGCGCATCTCCCAAAAACCTCTTCGTTTTTTTCTTTGCTCCAGTTTTCACGGTAAAGTTTGTGTGCAGCATTAAAATGCTCTTTTCTTGTGATATAAATCATTTTTTAAAAATAATTGCAAATATACGTAAAGGATTTACAACGAAAACCCATCGGTAAAGGGATTTATGTATTTTTGCCAAATAGTGTTGATTTGTTTTAGGATGATAATGGCAGTTTAGAAGTTTTAGGTGGTTTTATGGGCGTTTTAACACGCTGTCCATTCATACCCCACAAGGCATTATTCACAAAGCCGGTATCCATTTCCATCGTTAACGCAAAATAAAATAAGTTGTAAACGTAAAACACTAACATCCAACACCAAAACACCCAACTCCGTTTCCTCTGTGAAAAACTTAGTGAACGCTGTGGTTTAAAAAAAAGAGAATGAAAATATTATTAGTTGCCGCTACCTATCAAGAAATTGAGCCATTTATTAAGCATTATGCACCAAAGTTTAATGCTGATGAATTTTTAAAAATCGGTGAAAACGAAGTTAAAATTTTGATTACCGGTATTGGAATGGTAGCAACCGCCTATGCTTTAGGTAAAGCTTTTTCACAAGAAAAATACGATTTAGCACTCAATGTAGGGATTGCTGGTAGTTTTTACCGCAATATAAAAATGGGGCAATTGGTAGAAGTGCGTGAAGATATTTTATCAGAACTGGGTGCCGAAGATGATGAAGAGTTTATTTCTTTAGACCAAATGGAGCTAGGTGATGTTGAGTTTACGGCATCAGACAAAATAATTATCCGCGAAGGCTTTAGAAAAGTAACATCAATTACAGTAAACACTGTTCACGGTAACGAAGAAAGCATCAGCGAAATTCGTGAGCGGGTAAACCCAACTATAGAATCTATGGAAGGAGCCTCGTTTTTTTACGCCTGTGAGGAGGCAGAGACCGAAGCTTTGCAAGTGCGTTCTATATCAAACTATGTAGAAAAACGCAATCGTGACAATTGGAATTTGCCCCTAGCCGTTAAAAACTTAAATGATTGGCTAATTAATGGGATTAAAGAATTTTAGACTCTTGAAAAATAAAACACATAGGAACATAGCCTATAGGTTAGAAACCTATATGAAAAAAAATTACTTGGAAATCCGATTTTAAAAACTTGAAAAGCTATGTTACTATGTGGTGGAAAAATATTACACAAAAAAAACTCAAGCTATGAAACTAACTCTAGGTTTTTCTCCCTGCCCAAATGATACTTTTATTTTTGATGCGCTTATCCATCATAAAATAGATACCGAAGGTTTAAACTTTGAAGTTGTTTTTGATGATGTGGAAACTCTTAACCAAAAAGCTTTTAATGTAGCGTTAGATATTACAAAATTGAGCTACCACGCATATGCTTATGCCATAAAAAATTATGTTTTATTGGATGCAGGTAGTGCCTTAGGTTTTGGAGTTGGACCAATGTTAATCTGCAAAAATCCTCAAGATTTAAACAACCCAAATTTAAAAGTGGGGATACCCGGAAAATACACCACTGCTAACTTTTTGTTGAGTTTAGCTTACCCACAGCTGCAAAATAAAGTGGAAATGGTTTTTTCTGATATTGAACAAAAGCTATTAAATGGTGAAATTGATTTAGGCTTAATTATCCACGAAAACAGGTTTACCTATCAAGATAAAGGCTTGCAAAAAGTAAAAGACCTAGGTGAGTATTGGGAAGAAACTGCAAATTGCGCTATTCCCTTAGGTGGCATTGTTATCAAAAGAAGTTTACCCGTTGCAATCAAACAGAAAGTTAATCGCTTAATTAAAAAGTCGGTTGAATATGCTTTCGCCAACCCTAAATCAGCTTTAGATTTTATAAAATCACATGCCCAAGAAATGGAAGAAGCCGTAATGTATAAACACATTGATTTATACGTAAACAAATATTCTGTTGATTTAGGTGTAGAAGGAAAAAAAGCGATAGAAACGTTGTTTTCAGAAGCGGTTAATAAAAAGATTATTCCTGAAATTAGGGAAGAATTATTTTTGTAAAACTTTATTTCTGCTAAAACAATCAATTTAACAGTAAGCTCTAGTCTTCCCGACTATACTTCCTCCCAACCATCTTCTCCAAAATTCAAGCCCATAAATTCTGTTTTTGGTACTAAATCCAAATACGGGTAAGTAACTTTTGAGAGGTAAAGCCCACGGGGCGGAGCAGCGTTTAATATCTTTGGCGTTTCCTTTTTAATCAGATAATTTTCAAAAGCATCCACACTCAATTTACCTGTTCCCACATTTATCAATTGCCCCACAATAATTCGTATCATTTTAGCTAAAAAACGGTTCGATGAAATTTGAAAGCGCAGTTGACGCCCATTACTTTTCCTTAACCATTTAGCTTCAGAAACATGACAAATGGTATGCTCGTTTTTATCTGGCGAAGTACAAAATGGGCGATAATCATTATATTTTGTCAATAAAGCAGTCGCCTGTTTCAATTGCTCAAAATCCATATCTAAATCTAAAAACTGCGAACTTGATAAGTTTAGAAATGGGTCTTTATAGGTATGGATAAAATAATCATACCGCCGTTGGATAGCATCAAACCTAGCGTGTGGCAATCCGTCCATCGGGATAATATCAAAAACAGCAATATCATCTGGTAAAATCCGGTTTAACCGAAAAAAGAAAGTTTCATCACAAACTGCTTCAATATCCGCATGAAAAAAATACTGACTAGCGTTTACCTGCGCATCTGTGCGTCCGCAACCGTTAATAAAAATAGGGGTTTTTAAAACTTGGCTAATTCTTTCTTCGATGACTTGCTGTAGGCTAAATACATCTGCGTTTTTCTGCCAGCCATGGTAGTTAGCACCTCTGTAACCGATATGGAAAAAATATCTCATGTTTTATAATCAGTAAATATATGGTTTAGCCCACTAACAGCGCATAAATAAAAAAGGTGTTGATTGCCCAACACCTTTCTTAAACCAAAACTAAACTAATCACAAAAATAATGCACTATAAACCGCTTTTAAATCTTTGCTTTCAATGATTCAAATTTACAAATTATGGGCAGGCAAAAGTCTTAATTTATGTTAATGAATGTTAAATTGTGTTAAACAAGAGAGCCTTAAAACCTACAACATTATATTTGTTAAGAGATGAAGCGGAAGAGTATCATATTGATAATGGCCTTAATGAGTTTTGCATTGGTGGGAGTAATGGCCATGCAGTTCTATTTTATTAGGGAGTCTTACGAACTTAAAGCTCAGCTTTTTGACCAAACAGTTAACGAAGCCTTAAAAAGTGTTTCTTCCAAGCTTGAAAAAAAAGAAGCATTAGCTTTCTTAGCTCAGAAAGCAGATCTAGCACATAAAAGAAATCAAGATTTCGCTATAAAACATCAAGAATTAAGAGAGAAAAGAAGGAAGAAGCACACCTTAACAGAAGCCGAAAAAATTGAAAATTCTACCATAGCATTTGTACAACAGATGAAAGCTAACCAAGCCAAATCTGACAGTATTTTTAGAATGCGAGACAGTATTATAAGAAGCAGGTATCCCTATAAGTTAGTTTATAACGGTCCGGTTTCACCAGAAAACCAGTCTTTAAGTTTTAACGTTCGGGTTGATGTTGATGAAATAATTGACGAGTACGGCAACATACAAACCATACAAAGACAATCTTTAATTGAAGCGCCAATAAAGCAAAGTCCTAAATTAATAAAAAGAGGTACTGCGGTAATTGATACGGTAAGGCGTTATATGGTACAAGACCCAGTTTTGGGTACTGTTTTAAGAACCATTCCTAAACCAAACTTTTTAACCGGTATATCAGAAAAAGAACTTCGTTTGGCATCGCAAAAAAAACAAGCCAAAAAAGTAACCAATTATTTAGATTCTGTAGAGCGTGTACAAGCAAGGAGCAGTCTTTTTGAGGATATTGCTTCAGAAATGCAACAAGTAAATGTACCTCTAAAACAGCGTGTTGCAGCACAAAATATCGACTCTTTAATTGCTACAGAATTAATGAATAGTGGAATTAGTTTAAGCTACAGCTACAGAATTGGTTCGGTACAGGCAGATTCAATTATTTTCTCCACAGCATCGGCATACAGCGACCAATTTTTGCCACAAAACACCTATAAAACCGCACTCTTTAGTAAAGATATGGTTAGAGATGGTGGTTATTTAATGGTGAGCTTCCCACAAAAAAGCAGTGTGATTCTCAGTAATATGGGCTCAATTCTACTTTCCTCTGTTGGTTTATTATTGATTTTAGCCGCAAGTTTTATTTACACCATTTCATCTATCCTAAAACAGAAAAAAATTGCTGAGATGAAATCAGACTTTATCAACAACATGACCCACGAGTTTAAAACGCCCGTTGCTACTATCATGATTGCTAGTGAAGCGCTTAAAGACCCAGAAATCAACGATAATATTGCGAGAGTAAACAAGCTTGCCGGAATTATTTACGATGAAAATATAAGGTTAGGCAACCATATTGAAAGAGTGCTTAACATCGCTAAAATTGACAAAGAAGACGTAAAGCTTGATCATTTCCCACAACAGGTTAATGATTTAATTAGTGCTGTTGTAGATAGTATGGAGTTGCAACTACAAAAAAACAACACTCAGGTAAGCTTAAATTTAGGGGCTCAAAACTCAACAGTTTCTGGCGATGAACTGCATTTATCCAATGTAATTTATAACTTGGTTGATAACGCAAACAAGTACAGTAAAGATTCGGCAAAAATTAGTATCACCACTTTAAATGACAATCGTAATCTTATTATTAGGGTAAAAGATAACGGTGTGGGGATGAACAAAGAACAATTAAAGAAAATTTTTGATCAATTTTACCGCATCCCTACGGGTAATTTACACGATGTGAAAGGCTTCGGTTTAGGCTTGAGCTATGTAAATACCATCGTTAAAAAAATGAAAGGTACGGTAAGCGTAAAAAGTGAGAAAGACAAAGGCTCTGAGTTTGAAATTAAGTTCCCTTTAGCCTAAGTTTAGGCTCTACAAAACCCATCAATAAATAGAAGCTACAAAAATGAATAAGCAAAAAGTACTTTTAGTAGAAGACGACCCAAATTTAGGATTGTTGTTAGAAGATTACCTGAGTTTGAAAGGTAAATTTGAAGTGGTTTTATGTACCGATGGCGACCAAGGGCTAAAAGCTTTTGTGGAAAACAGTTTCGACATTTGCATTTTAGATGTGATGATGCCTAAAAAAGACGGCTTCAGTTTAGCAAAAGACATCCGTAAAATAAACACTAACATTCCTATTATTTTTGCCACTGCAAAAGGGATGATGGAAGACAAAACAGAAGCTTTCAACTTAGGTGGCGATGACTACATTACCAAACCTTTTAGAATAGAAGAACTGCTTTTACGCATAAATGCATTGCTAAAAAGAACCAGTCAGCAAAACCAAAACGAAGAACCAAAACCAACCGTTTTTGAAATAGGTAGCTACACTTTTGATTTTCAACAGCAAATTATTGCAAGAGAAGACCAACAACAAAAGGTAAGTACAAAAGAAGCGGAATTATTGCGCCTTTTATGTTTAAAAATAAACGATGTATTAACTCGCGAAGAAGCACTTTTACAAATCTGGCATGACGACAACTACTTCAACGGACGTAGTATGGATGTGTTTTTAAGCAAATTACGTAAGTATTTAAGAGAAGACCCAAAGGTAGAGATTATTAATGTTCACGGAAAAGGTTATAAATTATTGGTGAACTAAATTATTATCTTTAAGGAAATTAAACAGCGATGAAGTTTCCTTCTCTCAACCAACTTTGGCAATCGTTTTTTGCAGTTTGCAAACGATTCACTTTACCAATTTTATATGCTGTAATTGCCACAATTGCGGCACTAGCACTCTCACATAAAGCTGGTGAAGGTATTGCCCCAGATAAAATACTTGGTAAGTTTATTTACTTGGGTAATTTTGGTTTATCGCTATCCCTAGCTTTTTCACTTTACGCCGAAACAAATTTTGTAAACACCATAAAAAAAGCAATTGCTAACACCTTAATTCTGCTGTTGCTTGTTTTAATTTACTTTACGCTACAACCCGCAATTCGTCAGGCAGATGCTTATATTTTACTTTCTTTAGGTTTTGCTTTTCATTTATTAGTCTCTTTCTCTGCCTTTTCTGGCAATGGAAAAGAAATTGGCTTTTGGCAAATCAATAAAACTTTCTTTATCAGGTTTGCTACTTCAGTATTGTATAGCATAGTGCTTTTCGCCGGTTTAAGTATTGCTTTATTAAGTATCCGCACTCTGTTTAACATACGTTTTGATAGTGAAATTTACATCCGATTATGGATAGTTATAGTTGGGCTTTTTAATACTATTTTCTTCTTAGCTGGCATCCCTAAACCACTAAGCGCACTTAACTCAGAAACCAGCTACCCAAAAGCTTTAAAAGTTTTTACGCAGTATGTATTAATTCCATTAGCCAGCATTTACTTGTTAATTTTATTGGCATACGAAGCCAAAATTATTTTAGAATGGAGCTTGCCAAACAGCTCTGTAGCCATTTTAATTTTAGGTTATTCCGTTTTCGGGATGTTATCCATTCTTTTGGTTCACCCCATCAGAAACCAGGAAGGCAACAAATGGATTCAGCTTTATAGTAAAAGCTTCTATCTGTTGATGCTCCCTTTATTAGTGCTTTTAGCAGTAGCCATTGGCAAGCGTATTTCAGATTATGGCATTACAGAAAGTCGCTACTTTTTAATCACCCTTTCTGTATGGCTTACTTTTGTAACAGTTTACTTTTTAATAAAAGGCAGGGAGCATATTCGCATTATCCCAATAAGTTTGTTTGTATTTGCAGTATTGATTGTAATTGGACCTTGGGGTGTTAAAAGTGTTTCTCTTAATTCGCAAAGCCATCGGTTAGCAGAATATATCGTACAAAAACCATCTGCAGAAAGAAACGATGAAATCCGTGAGTTAGTTAGTCACCTCAATGACAATTATGGAAGCAAAAGCTTACAAAAGTTTGTTAAAATAGATTTACAAGCAATTGAAGATCAAAACAGAGATACCACTAACGGAAGGAGGAATACCCAATGGCATTTACAAAGAACAATTGTTGACACTGTTTTAACTAGCTTAAAAGTTGGCACAATTTCTACCACAGAAAGTCGCAACAGGCAACAAAAAGAATACATTAATGCAGAGAAAAGTGTTATTGCTGTTAACAATGCAATAAAATTAATCGCTTTTAGCTCTAACCTTAACAAGAATAACGAGCAGACTTTTTCTCTTGATAACAAGGTTTATTCAATAATAGTTGACAACAATAATAATTTGGTTTTAAGTGATGAAAAAAACATTAAAGTTGTTTTTAAAATCAGCGAAACCCTAAAATTACTCAATAACAACAAAGCTTTAAAAGCTGATAAAGAGCACTCAAACGCTCTATCAGTACCAAATAATTTATTAATCATTGATTACAAATCCAAAAACTATACTTTTAGGCTAAGGTTAGAAGAAGTGAGTGCTTATTACCCAGATAAAACACCCTTAACTCCTAACGATATTTTTTATACTGGCTATTTAATTATTTACCCTAATTTGTAGCATAGTAATTGATTTATAAGAAGAAAAAACAACACCTATGAGTCAGACAGCTACGCCAAAGAAAAAACACAAAACATTAAAATGGGTCGCCGCAATTATTGGAGTATTAATCTTATTAGCAGGCGGTGTTGCCTGGTATGTAAATTTAAAATGGAAACCTTTACTTACCACAGCAATCCAAGATGCGCTGATTGATGCTAGCGACAGTTTATACACGGTGAAATTCTCTGATATTGAAGTCAACATACTTACCGGTAGTGCTATAGTTGACAGTATTGAAATTAGTCCGAATTTGGATGTTTACGAGAAAATGAAAGCTGCCCGAATAGCTCCAGAAAACATATTTTCTTTAAAGGTCTTCAAGCTATCGCTCAAAAATATAAAACCTTTAAAAGTTTATCAGCAGAAAAAGCTCGACATTAAAAATATCACCATCCAAAACCCCGAATTATCCGTTTTTTATACAAAACTTAATAACCAAGTTCAAGAAAAAGAAGATAACAGAACACCTTACCAAAGGATAAGTAAAAGTTTAAAAGAACTTAAAATTACCAGCATTTTTTTAACCGATGTGAAGTTTAAGTACGTAGATCAATCGTATAAAAAACCAAAAATCACGGCTTTTGATCAGATGAATATCCGTTTAAACGATATTTTGGTCGATTCGCTTTCGCATTTAGATAGCACTCGAATCTTTAGCACTAAAGATATCATTGCCGAAATCAACAATTACAGTTACCCAACCACAGACTCTCTGTATCGGATTAACATCAACCATGCGTATGTATCATCGGAGAAAAAACTGCTAAAAATTAATGGAATGGCACTTTCGCCACGTTTGGGTGAAATGGAATTTGCCAAGCAGTTTGAGAAACAGCAAGAGCGTTACAAAATATCTTTTGATTCAATTTTGGTTAATAACATAGACTTTCACCAGTTAATAGAAAGTCGTAGAGTTAAAAGTAATAATGTTGCCTTAGTAAACGGAAAAGTAGAAGTGTTTTTGAACCGGGCAAAGCCTCCTAAAACAATTGATAAAGGTGTAAACTTCCCACATTTGGCTTTACAAAGGTTAAAATGGGATGTTATTGCTGATACTGTGGTAATTAAAAACACCAGTATTGCTTACGCCGAATACAACCCTAAAACTGATGCTAAAGGCACTGTTTACTTTAGACGTTTAAATGGGCGGATTTTCAATGTAACAAACGACTCGGCTTCGTTACAAAAAAATCATATGGCTAATGCTTATATACAAACGTATTTAATGGGCAAAGGAAAAATAGATATTCATATTGCCTTTAATTTGCAAGATAAAAAAGGGGCTTTTTCTTATAATGGAACTTTAGGGCCAATGAGTTTTACGGCATTAAATCCGTTAACAAAACCAATGTCTATGATTACCACTAAGAGCGGTGAAGTACAAAGCATGGAGTTTAACATTAAAGGGAACGTTGATGGTGCACAAGGAAGGTTAGTACTTAAATATACCGAACTAAATATTGCCATCATGAAAAAAGATGATGATGATAACTTGAAAAAATCAGGATTTATTTCTTTTTTAGCAAACGCCTTATTGGTTGAAAGTGCAAACCCAAAAGGAAATGACCCTTTAAAAATTGCCCACCCAGTTTTTGAAAGACCGCGTGAAGCTTCTTTTTTCAATCTAATGTGGAAAACCGTTTTCGAAGGATTAAAAACAAGTGTTGGCATCACCAAAGACAAAGAAGATAAATTAAGAAAGCGAGCAGATAAATTTAAACAAGATAAATCTGACCGAGAAAAACGCAGAGAAAAGCGTATTGAAAGACGAAAAGAAAGAAACAACAAATAATTATGAGCATTAAATTAAAGTACTTTACATTCCTATTCGCAACACTTTTTATCCTTTCGGGATGTTCGCAAAAAGCTTCAAACGGCTTGGTTGTCGCTTCAAACCTAAAAAAAATAAGCATTGAAGAAAAGAATCTTGATCGTATAGATAGCTTAATTGCAACAGGATTAGTTAACAATTGGATGGCTGGAGCAACAGCTTTAGTTGCAGTAAATGGTAAAATAATTTATAATAAAGGTTTCGGGTTTAGAGACCGTGAAACAAAAGCTTTAATGAGGCCAAGTACGGAATTTAGAATCGCGTCGATGACCAAGCCTATTGTTACCGCTGCTGCAATGAAGTTAGTAGAGGAAGGGAAACTAAAGCTGGATGATAAGGTGTCAAAATACATTCCTGAATACGCGAACCCTCAGGTTTTACTCACCTTTAATCCAAAGGACACCACCTATACCACTGTAGATGCAGTTAGAGAAATTACTATAAGAGATTTAATGACGCATACTTCTGGTGTGGGTTACGGCTTCAGAGACAAACGTTTAGGAATGATCTATGAGAAAAACGGTGTCCCTAATTTAGCTGTGGCAGATAGTGTTAAAACTTTAGATAAGATGAAAATCTTAGGAACTTTACCATTAGGAGTGCAGCCTGGCACTAAATTTTTTTACGGGCTAGGAACTGATGTGTTAGGTGCTGTAATTGAAGTGGCAAGTGGAAAAAATTTAGATGAATATGTTAGTCAAAGCATTTTAACACCTCTAGAAATGAAAGACACGCATTTCTTTTTGCCAGCAGAAAAAAGCAACCGACTTGCGGTAATGTACGGGGAAACCAAAACCGGAAGATTAGAACGTTTACCCGTAATTAGCCAAGGGTATAATGTAAATTTCCCGATTGTTGGTGCAAAGACATACTTCTCTGGAGGTTCTGGGCTAGTTTCTAATGTTGAAGATTACGCTAAGTTTATGCAAATGATTTTAAACGGCGGGAGTTTTGCAGGCAAACAAATCTTAAGTACGGAGTCTGTTAAAGAAATGACTAAAAACCAAATTGGAGATATTAATAAAGGAAAAAACAAATTTAGTTTAGGCTTTGAAATCGCGACTGAAGAAGGAGTAAAAAATGGAGCTAAAGCGGGTAAATTAAACTGGGGTGGTGCATTTAACACTACTTTTTGGATAGATCCCGAACGTAAATCAATTGCCGTTTTAATGACTCAAGTTTATCCTGCAATTCATAAAAATGAACTTTATAACCAATTTGAGCAGTTGGTTAATGATGCTTTGGATAGGTAGTTTTTTAGTTGATCAAGTTTCTAGTTGGTTAGTTGGTTCGGCTTTACAAGGTTTTTAACTTTGGACTTTCAACTTTATCGTATCTTCGCAAAATCAGGGAAATTAATATAAACCTTGACTATTAGATGAAAGTTGAAGATTGTTTTGAGATAGGTTACATCAGTAAAACCAGAGGATTAAAAGGAGAAGTGCAAGTTGCATTTACTTTTGATGAGCCCGAAAAACTGAAGATAAATGCTGTTTTTATTGAAATTAACAATAAGCTAGTCCCTTATTTTGTAAGCAATTACAAAATACCAATGCCTATGATTGGCTATTTCAATTTTGAGGATATAGACCATATTGATAAAGCCGGCATTATTACCAAGCGGAAGATTTTTTTAGCTAACCGCTTAAAGCCAAAACGTAAAAAAGGCGAATTCTTCTTCACAGATTTAATTGGCTTTACCGCCGATGATGCACAAGCAGGCGATTTAGGGAACATCTTAGATGTTCAGGAATACCCTCAACAGTTTATTGCAACTATTAAATATCAAGAAAAAGAAGTTTTAATACCTCTTAATGAAGCATTTATTTGTGAAATTGATATGAATAAAAAAGCAGTACACTTTAATTTACCCGAAGGTTTGTTGGAGCTTTAGTAAAGAAAGATTTTGAGAAAAACATGGCTGTATAGCTATACTTTCTAATCAAGAAAAATTTTAGCAAAAAAAATCTAAACCTTGTGGTTTTAAATATATTTCATTTCTTTGTAAGAAAAACCCTTAATTATGAAAAATTTTTATTTTTTATTGCTTTTTTTATTTACTTTAACTGCTAGCGCTCAAACCTTAGATATTACTATTTCTAAAAACGGGTCTAACCAACTTGTAATGACGCTAAATCAAGATGCTAGTTTTCAATTTAATCAAAGTCTAGCCGTTGGTAGTAATAGTTCACCAAGTTTAATTATTAAAAATGCTTTTGCAACTAATGCTGGTAACATCCTTAGTAGTGGCCCTAGCGGAAGTGGTATTACGTACATCAGCAACACTACCA
This sequence comes from Pelobium sp., assembly GCA_037968815.1. Classification (GTDB taxonomy): domain Bacteria; phylum Bacteroidota; class Bacteroidia; order Sphingobacteriales; family Sphingobacteriaceae; genus Pseudopedobacter. The sequence goes on from JBBKWF010000006.1 coordinate 130,171, forward strand.
ATACTGCAAGTGCTAACCAGATGGGGGCATACGGTTTTAATTACGGTCCTTATGATCAAAAAGATGCAGTAATACTTTTCCCAGAACATACTCTTGCGTTTCAGTCTGGCGATATTATCACCATAAAAGCTGGGACTATTATTAGTAGTAATACTTATGATGGCAGTAATGCTAATAATACAATCCCCACTATTAATTCAGGTCCATATACAGCTTTTTTAGTTAGTGGAGATTTTTTATCTATAGCGGCGTCACAAGTAAACGTACTGCCCATTAAATTAACTTCTTTTACTGGTCATTCTGCAAACTCATCAGTAGTTTTAAATTGGGAAACAAGTTCAGAAACCAACAGTAAGGCTTTTGAAATACAACATTCTGTGAATAAAGCAGGCTGGCAAAATATAGACTTTGTAAACAGCAAGGGTACAAAAGACGCTATAAGTAAATATCAATACACCCACTTAAATCCAAATAGTGGACAAAATTATTATCGTTTAAAAAGCATCGATAATGATGGCAAGGCTGAGTATAGCCAAGCAATTTCTGTTAAAACAATTGCTCAAATTAACATTATTGTTACTCCAAACCCAAGTTCTAATACTATCAAAATTGAAGGGGTTAACCAAGGATTTGCAACTATTGTTGATATGCAAGGTAAAGTCATTAAAACTCAAGAATTATCAGAAAGTGGTATTATTAATGTCATTGATTTTAATCCTGGATATTATCTCATTAAAATACTTAGCAACGACAAGCTTTATACTAAAAAGTTTTTAAAGAAATAAACCTTGTCTGTTAAACCTCTTCTACTATAAGCAATAGAAGAGAGGGTGATATAAGAAATTATCAAGCTATCATCGTTTGTCTAAATTATTTATGTTTGCATAGAGATTAAGAGAGCTTTAAATCCCGTTAACTTATAAGTGATATTAGGGATAACTACTATAAGTACACTAACAAAAATGAGTGTTTGTAAGTTATTCAATCTTTTATGGCTAACATCCATTTATTCAGAGAATTTAACAGATGATGCGTTTTGATATTATAACCGTTTTACCAGGATTATTAGAAAGTCCGTTTGCACACTCTATTTTACAGAGGGCACAAAATAAAGGTAAAGCAGAAATTGTGGTGCATAACCTCAGAGAGTATGCGCATAATAAGCAAAAAAGTGTGGACGATTACCCTTACGGTGGCGGTAGCGGAATGGTAATGCAGATAGAGCCTTTTGCAAAATGTATAGAAAAACTAAAATCTGAGCGTGATTACGATGAAATTATTTTCATGACTCCAGACGGGGTAACACTTAACCAAACCATTGCAAACGAACTTTCTGGCAAAGGGAATATCATGATTTTGTGCGGTCACTATAAAGGCATTGACCAACGCATCAGAGATATTTACGTTACCCGCGAGCTTTCCATAGGCGATTATGTTTTATCTGGAGGAGAATTACCTGCAGCAATTGTAGTTGATGCAGTAGTGAGGTTAATTCCGGGTGTACTTAACGATGAAACATCTGCCCTTTCAGACTCTTTTCAAGGAGAACTATTAGACGCACCCTTATATTCTCGCCCTGCAGACTGGAACGGACATAAAGTCCCTGATATTTTATTAAGTGGCGACCAAGCAAAAATTGAAAACTGGCGTCATGATGAGGCTTTAAAAAGGACACAGCAAAGAAGACCAGACTTATTAGAATAAATAGACTACATAAGAATGCTAACTTCTCGCCATTTTGAAAATAAAACCTCCAGTCTGGTTATTTTATCAAAACTCAATCTATCACATTATAAAAGTTAAAAGTCAGTATTCTTATACAATCAAAACTCCTCTTTCCGTGTCTCAAAAAATATTTCTAAAACTAATTTTAAATTTCGTTTTTAATTCTAAAAATTATTAGGTAATATTGCACTCCCAAATTTAGGGGGCGATAATCATTTTTTTATCGTCATAAATCGCAAAAAATCATGGATTTAGTAAAATTTGTAGAAGAGCAGGTAATTGTAAAAGCATCTTTACCTGTGTTTAAGGCTGGAGATACAGTAAGTGTTCACTATAAAATCCGCGAAGGAAACAAAGAACGTGTTCAGGTTTACCAAGGTGTAGTTATTCAAAGAAACAGTAGCAACGCTACTGAAACTTTCACTGTACGTAAAATCTCTAACGGTATCGGTGTTGAGCGTATTTTTCCTGTAAACTCTCCAAACATTGATAAAGTTATAGTTAACAGTCATGGTAAAGTACGTAGAGCAAAAATCTACTACCTTAGAGCTCTTACTGGTAAAGCTGCCCGTATCAAAACAAGAAGAGTATAATTTTTCAAAATATAATAAAAACCTTCCGGACATATTCGGGAGGTTTTTTTTGTGTCAAAAATTTAGGGTATAATTCGTAATTTAACGGCAATGGATCTCACATTTTCAAATCAGATAGTTTTAGGCAATACCATTAAAAGTTATGTCCTATTTTTCGGTATTCTGCTGTTAGGCTTAATTCTCAAAAAACTAATCTCTAAGTACTTAGGAAGGTTGCTTTTTGTGTTTTTCCGGAAACTATCTACAGAAATTAAGGTTGATACGTTTTTATCACTATTGCTAAAACCTATCGAGTTTTTAATCACCTTAATTATACTTTACGTTGCAATTAACCAATTAAGCTACCCCTTAGACATGGTAGTATTTAAGCGCACCATTGATAAAGCCAGTTATACTATAAAAATAATTGAGGTAATTGATAAAGTTTTTTTATTGCTAATTATACTTTCCAGCTTTAAAATATTTTTAAGATTAATTGACTTTGTTTCCCATGTGTTTGCTTACAGAGCAAGTTTAACAGAATCTAAAACCGACGACCAGTTAGTCCCTTTTTTACGAGAACTCTCCAAAATTTTAATCGTTATCATGGGCGTTTTTGTGGTTTTAGGTGCAGTATTCAATATGAATATCGCAGCTATTATTGCTGGTTTAGGGATTGGAGGTATTGCTATTGCTTTGGCAGCGCAGGATACCTTACAAAACCTATTAGGCTCATTTACCATTTTTGCGGATAAACCTTTTGTTGTTGGAGACTTAGTACATGTTGCCGGTTATGATGCTGTTGTAGAAAAAGTTGGCTTTAGAAGTACTGTAGTAAGAACTCTTGATAAAACTTTGGTGGTAATCCCAAATAAATCGATGATTGACAGCCCTTTAGAAAACCTAACTCTTCGTAATTTAAGACGGGTAAAGTTTAATATCGGAGTTTTGTATGGCACTCCAGCAGAAACTATTAAAAAGATAAGTCAGGAGATTAAGCAATACATTGATGACAGAAATGAAACTAATATGGATACCCATGTTAATTTCGATAGTTTTGGCGACTCCTCATTAAATATACAGATACTCTATTATATAGAAATTGTGGATTACACGATTTATATTGGTATAAAAGAAGAAATCAACTTTGCCATTATGGATATTGTTTTGAGAAACGGAGCCGACTTTGCTTTTCCTTCTCGTACGCTTTATCACGAATTTGGAGACAAAGCGTTGCCAATTACTAATAAATGATTTTTAGACTAATTTCTTTTGCAGTTCTCTCGTTTCTGTTTACACAGATTACGAAAGTACAGGCTCAGCAAATTATCCCGATTTATAATTCTAAGAACTTAAAGAATAATACTTTAATAATTAAAAGCGATTCCGGAAACTTAAACATCACAGCCTATAAAGCGAACGTGATTAAGCTAACTTTTTTTGATAAGCCGACAAAAGCTGAAAAAAATACTTCCGTTTCTTCAAAAGAGCATTTGAATATTAGGGTTACGCAAAACTTAGAGGACGTTTTCTTTGCGACAGATTCTTTATGGGTAATAGTCAACAAGTTTGACCTATCGGTGAGATTTTTGAAAAAACATACCGAAGAGTTATTGCTGAAATTCGATAGCTACTTCTTAAATAACGCTACCAAATCCGTTTCGTTTGTACTACAAAATGACGAAGTTTTAAGTTTCATAGATTTGAAAAGGCAAAAAAAAGATAGCGATTTAGCAGGTAGCCTAAAAGCGCTTCACAGAAAAAAGAGTACTTGCAAACCCTTGCTGGTTTCTAAAAAAGGTTATGCCTTGTATTTCAAAAACCTATCGAAGAAGAAAGTCAAAATAAATATTGAAGAGCTTGGGGTAAAAATTAAATCGCCTTTTACGCCAAATAGTTTCTTTTTTTTAAGTGGCGGTTTTGTTGAAATGGAGAGAAATTTGAAGGAATTAAAAGATTAGCAACGCATAGTCCCTGAAAAAGGAGACTCTGCTTGGAATAGAAAACAACAAAAATCCTTAAAAAAAACTCTACCCAAAACTAATTCGCGTTAGGGATAGCAGTGGAAATCCTTTTTGTTTTTCACAAAAAGATTGGAACGTATAGCCCGCTCGAACGCCCAAATTATTCTAAAAAGAATTCAACTTCACAACATCTAAAGCAATTTGAAGTTCAATAATTCTTTCTAACTAGCTTCACCCTCTACCTAAAAAGCAACAAACTTATCCATCTGCTGGTTTATAAACTTAAGGGTATCCTCTTTAAAAAAATCTCCCTCTTCATTCAGTTCTGTATGTATGGCAGGGATATGAATTTTCAACGGCATTACATGCAAATTGATATAATTACAAATACCCGTTAAATGATCTATCCCTCTAATGTTGCCGTATTTACCCGAGGAGTGACCCACCAATGCAACTTTTTTATCGTAGAATGAATCTGGAAATTTACAGCAATCAATAAAAAGCTTTAAAATACCGGGGAAACTGCCATTATATTCTGGCACCACAAAAATAAATTTATCTGCTGCAGCAACTTTATCTTGTATCAGCTGAAAAGCTTCACTCCTTTGCCCAAATAAATCTGTCTTTATAATGGTTTCGGGTAAATCAGTTAGGTAAAGTATATCGGATGTTAAACCCTTTTTGGCTAATTCTTTTTGATAATATGCTGAAATTCTAGCGGTGTTGCTGTTTAGTCTGTTAGTACCCGAAACAATAATTGTCATGTTTATTTGTTTATAAATTGCAGTAACCTGTGGAAATAGATATTGTTTAAATTTGTATCTTGCACCCCTGTTAAAAAAATTAATAATTTGCTCTCAAACTACAAAAAACGACTAATTTTTAATAAACAGCGAATCAAAGTAAAAGTTTCAAAACAGAGAATTTATTAGATGAGTAAAATCATAGCAATTGCCAACCAAAAAGGAGGAGTAGGTAAAACTACAACTTCAATAAATTTAGCCGCTAGTTTAGCCGTTTTAGAGTTTAAAACTCTAATAGTGGATGCAGATCCGCAGGCCAACTCTACATCGGGTATTGGTTTTGATCCGCGTACCATTCAGCACAGTATTTACGAGTGCATAATTAATGATGTTACTGCAAAAGAAGCCATCCAAAAAACAGATACACCAAATTTAGATTTGTTGCCGGCACATATTGATTTGGTTGGAGCAGAAATTGAAATGATTAATCTGCATGAGCGTGAGTATAAAATGAAAGCGGTTTTAGAGCAGGTAAAAGACGATTACGATTTTATCATTATCGACTGTTCGCCATCTCTAGGTTTAATTACCATTAATGCTTTAACGGCAGCTCATTCTGTAATTATACCGGTACAGTGCGAGTATTTTGCTTTGGAAGGTTTAGGCAAATTGCTAAACACCATAAAAATTGTACAAAACAGGTTAAATCCAAATTTGCAGATTGAAGGTATTTTGTTAACCATGTATGATGTACGTTTGCGTTTATCAAACCAAGTGGTAGAAGAAGTACGTTCGCACTTTGAGGATTTAGTTTTTAACACCATTATTGCTCGTAACACCCGTTTAAGCGAAGCTCCAAGTTTCGGTATTTCGGTGATTATGCATGATGCAAACTCTAAAGGAGCTATCAATTATTTAAACTTAGCTCGTGAAATTATCTATAAAAATGGCTTAACGGTAGAAAATCCAGAGCTTAACCCTAAGCAGGCATTGAAAAGATGAGTAAAGACAGGAAATTTGGACTAGGAAGAGGCTTAGGCGCTTTATTAAGCGACTCGCCCGATGTTAGCCGAGAAAGAAATCAAACAAATACAAACGGAAATTCTTCGGTAACCGATAATCCATCGGCTGCTTTAGGAGCAATAAGCCATATCAAAGTAAACCAAGTGGAGGTAAACCCTTACCAACCAAGGTTTGAATTTGATGAGGTTGCTTTAAGAGAACTTTCGGAATCTATACAATTACAAGGCTTAATACAACCCATTACCGTAAGGCAAATGGGCCACAATAGCTACCAGTTAATTTCTGGTGAGCGTAGATTAAGAGCTTCTAAACTAGCTGGAATCACTGAAATACCAGCTTATATCCGTACTGCTGATGATCAGCAGATGTTGGAAATGGCACTGATTGAGAACATTCAGCGTGAAAATTTAAACGCCATTGAGGTAGCGTTAAGTTTTCAAAGAATGATTGATGAGTGTGCAATTAACCAAGAAGAATTAGGCGATAGGGTTTCTAAAAATAGATCAACAGTTACCAACTATCTACGTTTATTAAAACTTCCACCCACTATACAGGCAGCAATCCGGGATAACCGAATTTCTATGGGTCATGCTAGGGCATTGATTAGTGTAGCAAATTCTGAAACACAGCTTTTTATTTTTCAGGAGATTCTGGACAAAGACCTTTCTGTACGTAAAGTAGAAGAGCTAGTGCGCCAAATGAAAAACGGCCCTATCAAACCCGAAGGTAAAGACAAAAAACAGGAAGCAATTTCTTTCCAATATCAAAAAGTACAGGACGATTTATCATCAAAATTTTCTAGCAAAATAAAGATGAAAGTGCAGAGTGGCGGTAAAGGAAGTATTGAAATTCCGTTTTTATCTGATGATGATTTAACCCGTATTTTGGAACTGTTAGACTGGTAATGTTTAAGTACACTGTCTTTTTTGTTTTGTTTTTGGCGATGCTGCAGGTTAATGCCCAGCAGACGGATTCTTTAGCCAACGCTCCAAAAAAAGATATCATTACTGTAAAAGATACTACCCAAAAAACTAGCTTTAAGCAAAAAGCACAAAGTTTTACTAAAGAAGTAGGCTTTCTATTTAAAGACAGCACCGAGTTACAAAACCCGAGAAGAGCAGTTTTACGCTCCGCTATATTACCGGGTTGGGGCCAAGTACGAAATGGCAAATGGTGGAAAGTACCTTTAGTATATGGCGGTTTTGTTGGTTTAGGTTTGGTTTACGAGTTTAACAACAGGTTTTATAAAATATTTTTAACCGAAAGTCAGTTCAGAAAAGCAAATCCAACACTTCCTGATGAAACTAGATTCAAGTTTGAGGAGTACAAGCTAATCCCCGATAACCAAATTTACAGCGCAAAAGATTTTTACCGCCGCAACAGAGATTTAAGTTTATATAGTACATTTGGCTTTTATCTTTTGCAAATGGTAGATGCTTATATAGATGCAAAATTAGCGACGTTTGATGTTAGTGATGACTTATCTTTAAAAATTAAGCCTAGCATCCATATCCCTACTTATGCAAATACGGGGATGTATGCACCATCTCCAATGCTTACTTTGAACCTAAAATTTAAATAAATGAAATTAGCCCTTATCGGATACGGGAAAATGGGTAAAATGATTGAATCTATCGCTTTAGACAGAAATCATGAAATTGTGTTAATTATTGACCAAAATAATGCCCACGAGTTAACGCTCGAAAATCTACAAAAAGCAGATGTAGCCATTGAATTTAGCACTCCAGACACTGTATTAAATAATATTGAAACCTGTATTAAAGCTGGCGTTCCATTAATTGTGGGTACAACAGGTTGGTACGGTCAATTACAGAAAGTAAAAGACGATTGCATTGCTGCTGAGTCTGCCGTAATGTATGGTTCAAATTTTAGCGTAGGTGTAAATATCTTTTTTAAGTTGAACCAGCAATTGGCTAAAATGATGAACAATTTTGCCGATCAGTACGATGTTGCGATGGAAGAAATTCATCATATTCATAAACTGGATTCGCCAAGTGGCACTGCAATCACCATTGCAGAGGATGTAATCGAAGAGTTTGACAATAAAACAGAGTGGGTTGATGTAAAAGCAGATGATGAAGTAACAAATCATAAAGCTGAGCATCTAATTATTGCATCTTACAGAGAAGGCGAAGTACCGGGAACACATTCGGTAATTTACGACTCGGATGTAGATAGGATTGAGTTTAAACACGTAGCTCACGGTCGCCAAGGTTTTGCCTTAGGTGCTGTAATTGCCGCCGAATGGTTAAAAGGCAAAACGGGTTTTTACTCGGTAAAAGAGATGTATAATTTTAACGCTTAATCAGCAAAAAATGAACTGGAAATTCTGGAAAAAAAATAAAGAAGCGAAAAAGAAAAGCGCTAGCAGAGAGTGGTTAGATGCAGTAGTTTTTGCAGTTATTGCCGCAACAATTATCAGGGGTTTATTTATTGAAGCCTACACTATCCCTACGGCATCAATGGAACGGTCTCTTTTAGTAGGTGACTTCTTATTTGTAAGTAAAATGAGTTATGGTGCTCGTACACCAATGACACCTGTTGCATTTCCTTTTGCGCACCATACCATGCCTATTACTGGCACTAAAGCTTATTGGGATGGTATTGAGTTGCCTTATTACCGTTTACCGGGATTTGGTAAAATCGAAAGAAATGATGTGGTAGTTTTTAATTACCCTATGGATGCTGATGCACCATTAAACCGCCCGGTTGATAAAAGAGAAAACTATATCAAAAGATGTTTAGGCATTCCTGGTGACACTCTGAAAATTGTAAATTCAATGGTTTACATTAACGGAAAACCAGGCGACTTACCTAAAATGAGCCAAACACAGTATTACGTTAAAACCGACGGAACTGACTTTAACCCAAAAGCTTTAAAAGAAGTTGATACGGATGTAGAACGGGTAAATAATGACGAATACATTATGACCATGCCTGAGCAAGAAGTAGCTAAAATAAAAGCTTTTTCTAACGTTAAAGTGTTAACACCGGTAATTGCAGAACAAGGTGCATTTGAGCAACAAGTTTTCCCTAATAACCGACACTTTAACTGGAACCAAGATAATTTTGGGTCAATTATAATTCCTAAAGAAGGCTGGACAGTTAAATTGGATAGCTTAACCTTACCAATCTATCAAAGAGCAATTTCGCTTTATGAAGGCAATACTTTAGAGGTAAACGGAAATGACATCACCATAAACGGTCAAAAAACGGACTCCTACACCTTTAAAATGAATTACTACTGGATGATGGGTGATAACCGCCATAACTCCTTAGACTCAAGATACTGGGGTTTTGTACCAGAAGATCATATTGTAGGTAAAGCCATGTTTATTTGGATGAGCTGGGATGACAATGGTTCTTTCCTAAGTAAAATTAGATGGAACAGGTTGTTGCGAAGAATAAATTAACACTCGTTGTTTTGAAAATACGAAATGCCCAATTTTTAAAAGAGTTGGGCATTTTTTTTCTATTTGCTTTAAGCGGATTACAAATCCGATGTTTTTAATAATTCGAGATGCGCTACGCTTAACATCTCAAACAGAATGGTTAAGTTAAGAGACCTCGTCATGTTGAACGATAGTGAAACATCTCATAAATAGGTTTAAATTCTATGAGCAGACCTTTATAGTGGGTTTTCTCGTTCCTCGAAATGACGGGATACATAGAAAAAACCGTAATTTTTATCATCATTTTTAACCTTTCGAAAAGACTTGAACTCTTATCTAGAAACCAAATTACCTCCCTCCCGACGGACAATTTTCCTGTAAAAACTTAGTATAAGTTAATGCTAAATGTATGCTTGTTCCTTCGCCCTCTCTAATGCTATGACTACGGTTTGGATAACTCATCATTTGAAAGACCTTACCATGTTTAATCAATTCATTAATCATTTGCTCGGCGTTGTTATAATGCACATTATCATCACCTGTACCATGGATCAATAATAGATTTCCTTGCAAATTCTTGGCATGAGCCAAAGGTGAATTATCTACAAAATAATGGCGGTCTTCGGGCAGTAAGCCCATATAACGTTCTTGGTAAATATTATCGTAATTTAATTGGTTATCAACCGCTGCAATAGAAACTCCTGTGCTGTAAATCTCTGGATATTGCATTAAGAGGTTTAAAGTAGACGAACCTCCCCCACTCCATCCCCAAACGGCTATTCTTTCGGCATCTACAAAATCCCATTTCAAAATTTCTTTTGTAGCCATTGCTTGGTCGCGGATGTTGACATCCCCAATACGGTGGTAAATTGATTTACGCCATTCTCTACCTTTTGGAGCCGGCGCTCCCCGACCTTCTACTGAAATATAGATATAACCATCATCCGCCATATTCCCAGCGTATAATCGATTAAAACCAGTACCAAAACGATCTACAACGGTTTGGCTTGCGGGCTCTCCGTAAACATAAAACACTATAGGATACTTTTTAGTAGCATCAAAATCTGTGGGTTTAACCATCCAGCCGTCCATTTCAATACCGTCCTCAGTTTTTACTTTAAAAAACTCCACTTTAGGAATAGCATAATTCTTAGCGTACTCACTAAGTTCTCCACCGCTTAAACGTTTGTGTGTGGGCAAAGCAACCACATCACTTAACGGAAAAACTGTTGCACTAGAATAATTATGGAAGGCTAATTTTCCATTTGGGGAAATATCATATTCGTGAGTACCGCTTTGATTGGCTGGTGTTACACGAGTAGATTTCCCTCCTTTTAAACTCACTTTATACAAATAGCTTTGTGTAGCATTATCAGGCGAAGCCATAAAATAAACAAAGCCATTTTTTTCATCTACCAAATTAAGTTCTATCGCATCAAAATTATCTTTAGTCAATAAAGTCTGTTTTCCGTTTAGGTCGATGGTATAAATATGTCTCCAGCCATCTTTCTCACTCAACCAGATAAACTTATTTCCTTTATCAATCCAAGTCCAGCCTGTTGGTTCTTTTTTGACATCGACCCAAGCTTTTTCTGTTTCCGTGTAAACAACTTTTGAAGTGTTACCTGCCACATCTAACCACATTATTTTACTGATGTTCTGTCGGCGGTTTAACTGTTGTATAATCAATGCTTTTGAGCTGTTTGCCCATTCCATCCGTGGGATGTAATTCTGAACTGCATCTCCAGGAACATTCATCCATTGTGTTTGTGCAGTTGCTATATCTACTACACCAACTTTACAAGCACTTGGATCCTCTCCCACTACCGGATATTCCACAGGTATTGTAAATGGATATAGAGAGTCTGTATTATTAATCATTAAATAGTTTTTGATTTTGCGAGCATCAATTTGCCAATAGGCAATAGATTTGCTATCCGGCGACCAACGGAAACCGTCTCGGCAATCAAATTCTTCTTCGTAAACCCAGTCAAAAGTTCCATTAATTAAACGTAAAGTTCCATCAGTGGTAAGTGCTTTTGTTGTACCAGTTGCTAGATCTTCCACATAAATATTATGTCCGCTTACATAAGCTACTTTTGAAGCATCCGGAGAAAATTTAGCAAACATCAGTGACGATTCAGGTTGATCTTTACCGATTTTCTTTAAGTTTTTACTCTTCAAGTTATAAACCCAAAAATCTCCACGAGTATCGTATCGCCAAACTTTTTTGGTATTGGAGTTTAACAATAACTTCTGATTTCCGTTGGCGAAAGCAAAACGTACCACTTCCAAAGGTTTACCATCGTCTCCTACCAAATCTTCTTTCGCAATTATTACTGAAGTTTTAGAAGCGTCCATAGCGCTACGCTCAACAATGTTTCCATTCTCTACCTCCATAATTTTATTGCCATCTAAAGACCAATAGGTTTCTTGCCCCCATTGTGCAAAAGTGGTAGTTGAAAAAAGGAATAAAAGTGCAAAAAGAAAGAAGTTTATCCATGCCTTCCTTCGAGTTGAACTTACAGTGGTTTTATCATTTTGATTAAATTTCATAAGTAGCTTGTAAAGTTTTATCAATTTCATTGAGGTTAGGCTGTAAAAGGAATAAAACCATCATACACATCAATAACCATTATCAAATTTACAGGTTTGTTTACTGTGGTTTTTGTAAAAATCCTATTATAAACTTAATCCTTAACCTCCTTATTGGTATTGAAAATCATTTTTATAATTGCCAAAACCAGTGCAAAAATCATTGCAGAAAAGAAGCCCGAAGTATGAAAGCTATCCATCCAAGAATCCACCAATAAAATCATCAATACACTAATCACAAAAGACATTAAGCCTAGAGTCAGGAAGTTGATTGGAAAAGTTAAAATCCGTAAAATAAACCCAATAGTAGCATTAACTAAGGCTAATAAAATCCCAACCAAAATTGCGCTTCCAAAACCGTCAACGCTTACTCCTGGAATTAAAAAGGCAGCTATTAGAACAGCAATGCCCATAATCAAAATTTCAATAATCAGTTTCATTTTCTAATTTTATAAAATGTGAAGGCTATTATATTATTCTTTGGCTTTATTAGCCACTAATATGCTTACTGCAATTTGTTAGCCAACAAAGTTTAGACTTTATATTGTGCTAGCCCGTTGTTTATATAAACTTATTAAAAAATCATCAAATTAAAAAAATGGCAAATTCAGATCCTTTAGCAGAACGTATGCGTCCTAATTCCTTGGCGCAATACACCGGACAACAGCATTTAGTTGGTGAAGGTGCTGTTTTACGTAAAGCCATTGAAAACAATCACATTCCTTCAATGATTTTTTGGGGTCCGCCGGGAGTAGGTAAAACTACTTTGGCATTTATTATTTCTAAAAATTTAGATCGACCATTTTTCTCGCTGAGTGCCATTAATTCGGGAGTAAAAGATGTGCGGGATATGATTGAAAAAGCAGCGCAATACAAAAAAGGGGGGATTGTACCGGTGCTGTTTATTGATGAGATTCACCGTTTCTCTAAATCGCAACAAGACTCTTTATTAGGAGCTGTGGAGCGAGGATTGGTTACTTTAATTGGTGCTACTACAGAAAATCCATCTTTCGAAGTGATTTCGGCTTTGCTTTCGAGGTGCCAAGTTTATGTTTTACAGAACTTAAAAGAGGATGAACTTATTAGTTTGTTAAACAACGCCATTAAAAGTGATGAAGTTTTAAAAAGTAAAACAATTGTACTTAAAGAAACGGAAGCTTTAATCAGGTTATCTGGCGGTGACGGTAGAAAACTCCTGAATATTTTTGAACTTTTGGTAAATGCCACAAACGATAAAAAAGTAATTATTACCAATGATTTTGTTTTGAGCCATGTGCAACAAAACATGGCGCTTTACGATAAAACTGGAGAACAACATTACGATATTATTTCGGCCTTTATTAAATCTATCCGTGGAAGCGACCCAAATGCAGCGGTTTATTGGTTAGCCCGGATGATTGAAGGTGGCGAAGACCCGAAATTTATTGCCCGCAGATTATTGATTTTAGCATCTGAAGATATCGGTAATGCAAACCCTAACGCATTATTGCTGGCTAACAACTGTTTCCAAGCGGTAAATGTAATTGGTTGGCCGGAGTCGCGGATTATTCTATCACAAGCGGTAACCTATATGGCTTCATCCGCAAAAAGCAATGCATCTTACGAAGCCATTGGCAAAGCACAAGCCTTGGTAAAACAAACAGGCGATTTACCTGTGCCTTTGCACTTACGTAATGCGCCAACAAAACTGATGAAAAACATGGATTACGGCAAAAACTATAAATATGCTCACGCTTTTGAAAATAATTTTGCCGAGCAAGAGTTTTTTCCAGATAACCTTAGCGGAACCAAACTTTACGAACCGCAACCAAACCCCGCCGAACAGAAAACCAGAGCTTATTTAAAAGAACTGTGGAAAGACAAGTATGGTTATTAGTTTCTCAAAATCAACTTAAAATAGCGCTTAGATGGTAAAATTATGTAGTTCGTTACCTTTATCGTCAAGCATTAATGCAGAAAATTGTTCGTCATTAGCGGTTACCCGTATAAGAGTGCGTTGACCATCTTTAGGGCCTCCACCAATAAGTATTGGGTAGTTATGTTCTCCTTGTTGAGCCGGGTGAAATCCGGGTCTATGCGTATGTCCGCATATCATCAAGTCTATTTTATGTTTATTCAAGAGAGGGCCAAATAACGCTCTGCAATGTTTTGGACCATGCATTTCGTTAGAGTGATAATGGGGAATATGCATAATTATCACATTATACTTTGCCCTTTTAAACGCCTTACTTTTTAGCTGTTGCGCTAACCATACAGCTTGCTCTTCTCTGTAAGGGTCAAAATCGGCTAAGCCAAAATACTCTTTATTGCTATCTTCTTTATCTTCACCGGTATCTAAACAAATAAAATGTACTGGGCCACGAGTAAATGTAAAATACTGAGACTTGTTAACATTTTCGAAGTAGTCTGGCAGGTGACGGGCAAATTTCCCACGAACTTCATGATTACCTCTTAAAAAAATGAATGGAACATCTGTTGAAAAAGCCTTTGAACATGGCTTTATTAAGTTTTCTACAATCTGAGCTTCATCAGTTTGATAGTTAAACATATCTCCGTTTAGCAATACAAAATCGTAGGGATTTTCACCATTTAACCCAATAAGATGCCCAATTGACTGTGGACGCTCATGTATATCGTTTAATATTAAAAAAGAAATCTCTTTTTCTTGTTCGCTCACTGTTTTAAAGCTGTGAACTTTACTTTCTAAACTGCTACCAAACTTTACTTTATAGGGCTTATAAATTTCAAAATCTTTAGAAAAAACTTTATAGAAATACTTTTTTCCTGGTATAAGTCCTTTCAGCGTAATTCCGTGAATACGGTTATTTGCTTCAATTAAACCTAAATTAGAGGCTTCTGCTTTATTACCTAATTGCTCATCTAAACCATATTCTACCCAACTGTAGCAAGGCTTATTGGTAATCCACCTTATAGTTATTCTTTGTTGCGATACGTTTTGAAGGTAGGGTTCTGTTATAAACGAATGGGGATCAGTAATATCACTTTTATCAATCTCTTTTGCTTGCAGAGTACCGCCCCCTCCAAGTCCAATTATTGCTCCTGCTTTAACAGCAACGCTTAAAAAGCTTCTTCTTTTTAACTTTTGATCGTCCATTAATGTTTAAATTATTATAATAGATAGACTTTGACTTAATCAACGTCAAATTTCATGGTTTAAACGGCTTTTACTGCCATTTATTGGGACAACTAATTGTTAAAGTAGAGAAAAATATTTTAAATAAAAAACCGATTACTCTGACACTAAAGTAATGGACTAATGTTTTAGATGTTTTCTAATTTAATTCGAAAGATTAGAAATACTAACTCAACCTGTATTATACAATACTTGAAGCTTTAAATTCAAAACATTTTTAAACCACAAACACAGTCAAGCTTCGTGGCCCATGGGCGCCTAATACCAAGCTTTGTTCAATATCTGCAGTTTTAGATGGCCCAGATATAAAGGATCCGTATCCATAGCTTTTATCAGCTATCAGTTGGTAAGCATGGTGCATGGTAGGTACAACATTTTCTTCTTTCAATAGAAAAACCAGATGCTGGGGGATAAAAGGCAATAACCTTTCTTGATAGAGTTCATCGTTCACCCAACAAGCTCCGTTTTCGGAAACTGCAAAATGAGTAGGCAAAATCATCAGCTCTACATCCGCAAGTTCGTGATTATTTGTACCTGTATATTCCTCTGCAATTGTTTCAAAACCCTTTACAGCAGAAACAACTTTTTTACCCGTTAAATCAAAATCTCTTTTTAACTGATCAATAACCTGCTGCTGATGCTCAACTTCATATACTTTAGCGCCAATTGTTTCTACCGTACTTATAAAGTTCTTTAGATTCTCTTTTGCACCAGTATCCTGATTTTTATAGAACAGATCTAAGTTGGGCAGTTCGGTTAGCTCCGGCTGATTTTCTTTTACAGCGGCCAATATTTTCTCTCTGCTAGTCATTGTTCTTTCTGTTTTTACTATACCATTCTCCGAAAGAAGATTTGGGAACTTCCGGCATCTCTCGCTGTAGATACCAAGTATTAAGTTTGTTATTAACTAAAAAAGGGGCATACTTAAGTGTTTTCCTCGCAGCTTTACCAGCGATGCGGTATAAACTTGGCGATGCCAAAGTTTTTGCCATTACCTGCATAGCCATTGCTTTTTTAGGGTCTACATAACCTTCCTTTACAATTACCTGTCGCCATTTGTAAAGTTGCTCGTGAATGTCAATTTTCACCGGACAAACATTACTGCAGGAACCGCATAGTGTGGATGCAAAAGGTAAATCTGCATGTTTCTTCATATCCAGATTTGGCATCAGGATAGAACCGATAGGGCCTGCAATCACACTTTGATAACTGTGTCCTCCACTTCTACGATACACAGGGCAGGTGTTAAAGCAAGCAGCACAGCGGATACATTTTAAAGAATTCCTAAAGTCGGGCCTTCCCAATTGACGGGTTCTCCCGTTATCTACTAAAATGATATGCAATTCTTTTCCCTTGGCCGGACTTGCAAAATGACTGGAATAAGTAGTGATGGGCTGTCCGGTGGCACTTCTAGTCAACAACCTTAAAAAAACACCCAAATGCTTACGCTGGGGAATAATTTTTTCTATCCCCATGCTGGCGATATGAATATCTGCCAAATGAGCACCCATATCTGCATTTCCTTCATTAGTGCAGACCACAAATTCGCCTGTCTCGGCTACGGCGAAGTTGACTCCGGTAAGTGCCGCTCTTCTGGTTAAAAAAGTATTTCTTAAACTTTGACGGGCAGCTTCTGTTAAGAGCTGTGGATCTGCATTTCCTTTTGGTGTACCTAAATGTTCATGAAAAAGCTCACCTATTTCTTCTTTCTTTTTATGGATACAGGGCAATACAATATGGCTCGGGGGTTCTTTAGCCAGTTGAACAATGCGTTCGCCTAAATCGGAATCAATAACTTCGACACCATTTTCTGCCAGAAAATCATTTAAATGACATTCCTCGGTCAGCATTGATTTGCTTTTCACCATTTCTGTAACCTGATGCTTCTTTAATAAGCTCAGTACAATATCATTATGCTCTTTGCCGTCGGCAGCCCAGTGAATTACAATACCGTTCGCTGTTGCATTTTTTTCAAACTCCTGTAAATAACTGTGAAGGTTTGAAAGCGTATGGTTTTTAATCTGGGAGCCGGCTTCACGAAGCTCTTCCCATTCAGGGATATGGTGGGTAGCTTTATCTCTCTTCTGTCTAATAAACCAAAGAGTTTCATCATGCCAATCCACCCGGTCTTCATCCTGATTAAAAACTTTTGATTTTTCTGCGTGGTCTACTCTACTCATTCTACACCTCCGTTTAATATCTCTGCAATATGGATTACTTTTACCTTACTTTTATCTCTGTTCAGCAAACCTTCCATATGCATCAGACATGACATATCTACTCCAGTAATATACTCTGCTCCATGTTTGAGATGATCTTCGACTCTATCTGCCCCCATTTTTACGGACACGGCTTCTTCTGCAACACAGAATGTTCCTCCAAAACCGCAACACTCATCCACACGTCCCAAATCTATCAGTTCAATACCCTCAACCATATTCAGTAGGTGTACAGGTTTCGAAAAAGAAGGAGCATTAAGTTCGCTCATCTGCGCTACTTTTAAGCCTCTTAATCCGTGACAGCTCTGATGAATCCCTACTTTATGCGGAAAACTTGCTTTTATCTCTTCAACCTTTAAAATATCGGTTAAAAAAGTAATTAGCTCGTAGGTCGTTTCTCGGATTTTTTTAGCTTCTTTCGGGAATCTATCATCATGTAAATGATCTATGATGTGCAATACGCAACTGCCCGAAGGGGCTACGATATAATCAAAGCCTTTAAAATTATCTACAAAATTACGATCGCAACCACCTGTCAAATGCTCAAAACCCGAATTTGCCATCGGTTGCCCACAGCAGGTCTGGTTTTTAGGATAGCTGACCTCACAGCCGTACTTCTCCAATAAACGCAAGGTAGCAATGGCTGCATTTGGGTAAAACTGGTCAACATAACAGGGGATAAATAGTGCTACTCTCATTCTTGATTTTTTACTGGCGATACAAATAATTTTAATGCAATCATATCGGTGGGTAAGGGTTTGGTGTTCCAATGCTTGTGAATAGCCACTGCGGCACCCATTGAAGTTGCTTGTGCCATTGATGCGGCATAAACCTCAATATCAGGGAATACCATTGCTAACAAATTCATGAAGATTTGATTTTTAGAAAATCCGCCATCCACAAAAATTCTACGTACACTAGTATTTTTTAATACCAGCTGTGTAGCGTTATATTGTTTGAAAACGAGTGTGAAAATTAAATAATGGTAAGCCTCCTCATCGTTTTTAAAGTCTGATAAAGGTTTATCTGCAAAGTTTAAATGACCTTCATTTAAGGTTTCAAAATAAGTAGATAAACTGCCTTTAGGTAAATACTGATTGATAACAGGAAGTGATAGTTTAGTAGTTTTGTATTTGCCCACTGTAGTGTCAAAATATTCGGCAATGCGTTTCACTTCTTGCTCATGTTCAAAACCAGCAAACAAGCGAGAGGCCTTTATCGGCTTTGCCTGATAAGACAAATAACAAAGGCAATCTTTGTCCAATTCAGACTTTGTTAAAGGCTGATTGTTAAAAGGGTTTAAACTGATGCACCATGTACCTGTAGACAAGAGAATAAACGGTTCTTTAAAACTCTCGATATAGGGGATTAAAGCGGCAGAGCTATCATGCAAACCTACACCTGTTAAATAATTCTCGCTCGGAAAAGTGGACTGTGTTACATCATCACCAGGAAAAACCGGAGGTAATTTATTTGTTAAACCTTCACTGTGCACCCATTCATGGTAATCCTGCTTCTCAAAATCCCAAAAGCCGGTATGGCACCCAATACTGGTAATGTCACTATACATTTTTCCAGTAATAATAGAGCTCATGTACTGCGGTAGATGCAGGGCATATTTTATTTTTTCAAACAATTCGGGCTTCTCATATTTGATGCGGTATAATTGCATTCCAGAGTTTAAGCTACCCAAAACTGGCGAAGCGGTGCTCAAGGCAACTTTCTCTTCTCCTCCGTAGGTTTTATAAAATTGTTCTTTTAATTCTTTAGGATATTTTTTTAGATAATTGTAAAGTGGAGCTAAAGGTTTGCCGTTCTCATCTACGTAAACTAAGCTTGCACCGTAAGTAGAAAAGTTGATGGCCTTTATATCGTATTGTTTGTTTCTTAAAACTTCGTGTAAAGAATCAAAAACAGAAAGCCTCAAACTTTCCAAGTTTTCGCAAGGATCTCCATCTTCATCTTTTGTTTCTATAAACCTTGCCGTTCTTTCAAAAACTATTTTATAATCTTCATCAAATAAGAATAGTTTTTTATTGGTTTTTCCAATATCAAATATGGCTATAACAGGGATTTTCATTTTTTTAATTAGATATGAGTATTGAGACGTGAGATGATTGACATCACGGAAAATAAATGAGAGTAATTTCTTGGGCGTTTTAACACGCTATCCGTTCATACGTACACAAGGCATTAAGCTCACGGCCGGTATCCACTTCTATCGTTAACGCAAAAAGAAATGAAACATGAAATTAAAGCACTTTTAAAGGTACTCAAATCTCACATCTCATTTCTCAAATCTCCTCTACAGTCCTGTTGCCTTAGTTTCCAAACCTCTTTCCTCAATTAAAGTTGCTCTTACTTTCGCTGTTCTAAATAATTTTATAGGATCTAAAGCTCCACCGCTTTGTAACCTTGCTTCAGCTATTAAAGGACGAACATCTGTACGGTAAGCCTGTTGCAAAATTTCTTGAGCTAAACTAGCATCATTCTTTTGCTGTGCTTCTTTCAACGCATTTCTATCTACCAGTAAAGCTTGAGCATAAGCCATCATAATTGCTTCAACTGACTGTAACAAATCTTCTAAAGGATCTTTAACATTGTGAGACGCATCAATCATCCAGGCTAAACCAGATGCGTGGTTCATTTGTGCATGATCCATTCCGTCCACCAGTTCGTTAAAAATCAAGAACAATTGATAAGGTTTGATTGCTCCGGTTGTTAAATCATCATCGCCATATTTTGAATCGTTAAAGTGGAAACCACCTAACTTGCCTTCCATCAATAATAAAGAAACAATTTGTTCGATGTTGGCATTTGGCAAATGATGACCTAAATCAACCAAAGTATAAGCTTTTGAGCCTAGTTTATTAGCGTATAATAAAGACTGACCCCAATCTGCAACTGTAGTTGAGTAGAAGTTAGGTTCGTTAGATTTGTACTCCACAAATATTTTCCAATCTTCTGGCAATGCAGCATAAATTTCTTTTAAGCTAGCTAAGGTGTTTTCAAAAGCCTCTCTAAAATTCAGTTGACCAGGAAAACTTGAGCCATCTGCCAACCAAACGGTTAAAGACTTTGAACCTAAGGCTTCGCCATGCTTAATCACCTCAATATTATGAGCGATTGCTTGGTCTCTTACTTTTTTATCGACGTTCTGTAATGAACCGAATTTATAGCTATGTTCTTGATTTGGCTGATCTTGGAAAGTATTAGAATTTATCGCATCAAACTTCAGGTTTAACGATTTTGCTAAACTCATGATATGCTCCGCATCTTCTGGGATATCCCATGGAATGTGTAAAGATATGGCCCCACTAGACTGATTTAATTGGTGCAATAAACCAATATCAGCCATTTTTTCTTCTAAACTACTTGGTTCTCCACCACCAGAAAAACGTCCAAAACGTGTCCCTCCAGTACCTAGAGCCCAACTTGGTATTGCAATTTGAAAGTCTTTTAAATTTTGAATATGTGATTTAGCCCCTTCATTTTCTTCTAAAAAGTTTGCTAATCTAGTTTGGTGTTTAGCAGCTAAACTATCGTTGTGTTCAGCAATTAAATTTTTGTCTAATTTCATAATTGGTGTTATGATAATTCCCCCTTTTCGGGGGGAATTGTTATTCGTTTTTCATTTCTAATAATTCAGTTCTCTGAACCACGTCATCTCGAGGTACGAGAAGTCTCACATACGGAATTCGTCTTCTACTGCTTGTTACCTAAATGTGAGATGTTTCACTATCGTTCAACATGACGGCCTGGTTACTTATCGCTTCCCACAATTACATTCCCATAATAATCCCTCTCCTTTGGAGAGGTTAGGTTCTTATCTAGCAAAAGCCATTGCCACCCCTCCATCAACATTTAGCATATTACCTGTTGATTTTGATAATAAACCTCCTGTGAAAGCAAAACAAGCATTTGCAATATCAACCGGAAGGATGATTTTGTTCAGCAAAGTTCTTTTTGCATAATAAGCAGGTAGTTCAGCTACGGTAATTCCGTAAGCTTTTGCTCTACCTTCTGCCCATCCGCCTGCCCAAATATTACTGTCACTTATTACAGCATCTGGATTAACTACGTTTACTCTAATTCCGGCTGCACCTAATTCTGCAGCATTTAGTCGGCTTAAATGTAATTGCGCCGCTTTAGCACTTCCGTAACCTGCATTATTAGGCCCGCTAACTAAAGCATTTTTACTTACAATATTGATGATATCTCCACCAATATCTTGTTTTTTCATTATAGTAGTTGCCGCTTGGGTAACTAAGAACTGACCTTTAACCAATACGTCATATAATAAATCCCAATCTTTTTGGCTATGGCCTTCAATGGTTTTAGAAATTGATAAACCCGCATTGTTCACAATGATATCTACACCACCAAAGCTTAAGGATGCTATTTTCATTGCGTCTTCAATCTGGGTTTGGTTGGTAACATCCATTGTTGCGATTGCGTAAGAATCCTTACCAAAATCTTTTTTGAACTCTTCGCTTGCTTCGCCTAAACGCTCTGCATTCATGTCATTCAAAATCACACATGCACCTTCTTCAACAAACTTTCTTGCTATTGCTTTTCCAATTCCACCTGCACTACCAGTAATCATCGCAACTCTGCCTGATAAAGCTTTTGGCTTAGGTTGGCGTTGCAACTTAGCTTCTTCTAACAACCAATATTCGATATTAAAAGCTTCTTGACGAGGTAGAGAAGTGTACTCAGAAACTGCTTCTGAGCCTTTCATTACATTGATTGCATTGGTATAAAACTCTGCAGCAACACGAGCAGTTTGTTTGTCTTTAGAGAAAGAAAACATTCCTACTCCAGGGTAAATGATGATTACCGGATTTGCATCACGAATTGCAGGGCTGTTATCATGCTTGCAAGTGTTATAATAATCTGCATACATTTTACGGTAAGCTTCAAAAGCAGGCGCTAGTTTGGCTTTTATCGCTTCAACATCGCTCAAGTCTTCATCTTTTGTCAATTCTAAAACTAGCGGACTAATTTTAGTTCTTAAAAAGTGATCTGGACAACTTGTACCCATTGGGGCTAGCCTTTCTAAATCATTAGAATTGATGAATTCTAAAACGCGGTCGTCATCAGTAAAATGACCTATCATTGAACGTTCACTTGAACAGAAGCCTCTTAATATTGGTGCTAATTCAGCAGCTTTATTTAATCTTTCCGCTTTAATTAAACTTTGGATTTTTTGTCCTCCAAAAACAGGTCCTTTTTTGCCAAAGTTCTGCTCTAAATATTCAGCGCATTTTTCTACTACTTCTAAGGTGTTTACATAGCTTTCATAAGCTGTGTTTCCCCAAGTAAATAAACCGTGGGAACCTAGCATAATCCCTTTAATGTTCGGGTTTTTATCCAAACATTCTTTCAGTTGCAAACCTAAATCGAAACCTGGTTTTTGCCAAGGTACCCAACCGATAGCTCCGTCAAAAAGTTCTTGAGTTATTTTTTCTCCGTCTTTAGCTGCAGCAATCGCAATAGCAGCATCAGGGTGTAAATGGTCTATATGTGCAAAAGGTAAAAAACCATGTAGAGGCGTATCAATTGATGGTGCTTTTGAAGCTAAATCATAGATACAATGGTTAAAAAGCTCCACCATTTCATCTTCATGCTCAATCCCACGGTAAACATTTTTTAAAGCTCTTAATCTATCAACATATAATGCCGCTAGACCGCTTTTCTTCAAAGTCCCTATATCTCCACCAGATCCTTTAATCCACATGATTTCAGTTTCTTGGCCGGTTAAGGGATCTTTTGCTGTTGCTTTACATGATGTGTTTCCGCCTCCATAGTTGGTTAACCTTAAATCGGCACCTAACAAGTTTGAGCGATATATTAATAATGCTACCTCATCTCCTGCAAGTTTTGCCGCTTCGGCTTCGTCCCACAAATAGCTTACATGTTTAAAAGAAGTGTTATTTAATGACATATTGTTTTGATAATGATTGTTTCTATTTTAATGAATTTCCGTATCCTACAACTAGGATAGATATTAATATGATGACGATTCCGCCAATTACTGTCCCTAATGTTTGGGTGCGAACCCCTTTCCACTCTTTAAGGATTAAACCCCAAAGGTTGGCAACTAGAATAATAAAGGCCATGTGTAAAATCCATGAACTTGCGCCGTTTCCTAAAAAGCTTTCGCCCATTCCGTAGAAGAAAAACTGTAAAAACCACGTTGTACCAGCTAAGGCAGAGAAAATATAGTTTCTTGTTAACGGCGTTTTTTTGTTAGTATAATCTCCGAAGCTTTTATTCCGTTTGTTTAAAATCATGCACCAAATAAAGTTTATCAACAAGCCACCCCACATAATTATGATATAGGTTACGTTGTTTTGGTACAAAAACTCTCCTTGACCCGGGTTAGCATTTTTCCATGAAATGTTTGCTACATCTGCCATGGGTTTTCCAGCATCAATCCCGAAGGCAAAACAGGCACTTAATATGCCCGAAACAATGGCAACAAATAATCCTAATCCAATTTTAAATTCTGTACCGGATGCATCTTTTTCTGCACTTCCTAAGTCTTTATCTTTCATAGCTCCGGCTTTTCCGCACACTACAATCCCCACAATACAGATAAATAAACCTAATAAAACTAATTGCCCCCAAGTAGAACCGGCAATCATGCTAAAAGAATCTTTGCCAGCTTCTGGGTAGTACTCGTAAAATATGGAAGGAACTAAGGCTCCAAACACAGAGCATAAACCTAAAATAATGGAGCTTCCTAAAGCTACACCTAAATATCTAACGCCTAAACCGTATGTTAAGCCACCAATCCCCCATAGTGCACCAAATAAAAAGGTGTAAAATAAAACTGAATCTGATGCTCCTTTAATAATATCAGCAAAGCCGGGTATGGTTAAATAAGCTGCCAACGGTGGCACAATTAACCAAGAGAAAATTCCGCCTACAATCCAGTAGCTTTCCCAAGACCAACCTTTTACTTTTTTGTACGGGATGTAAAAACTACCTGATGCGAAGCCGCCAAGGAAGTGATATAGGACACCTAATAATGCAGACATAAATGTTTAATTGTTTAAGTTTATTTTTGGTTGTGCTAAAGTAACAAGGAATGCTAATAGAACTGTTATGAACTGTTATGCAGTATGGCTTTTTAGCAAAAAAAAATAGAGGCTAATAAAGATGTTATTAGCTAGAGAAATCTAACCTTTAAAAACACTTAATCTAATAAAAGGTCTAAAGCTTATAAAGAAGAACGAAGGGTAAGGTAAAATGGAATCTCAATATCTTGAGGGCCGGTCGATTTATCTTTGATCATTGTTGCAGCCATGTTTCCCATCCATTTAAAATCTGTTGAAATGGTGGTTATTCCATTTAATAAGAGTTTTTTCAAAGGTGTTTCATTATAAGAAATAACACCTACATCTTGCCCTATTGTTAAGTTTAGCGCTATGATACGCTCTATCAAGGTAACCAAATCATCCTCCATTAGGTTGATGTAAGCTTCTCCAGGAGAAATGGATTCTGTCTGGATATCTTTCACTATAACATGGTTAAATGCATATTGCTGACAGAATCTTTTAAAACCACTAACAATGTCTTTGGAGTAATAACTTTTTTCCGGAAAAATGATCTTTAATGTTTGGTACTTCATTAAAGCATCTTTTGCTTGGGTGAGGGCGCCATAAATATCCTTCTCAAAATTCTCGTAAATAGAGGAATAAGGATTGTTTACGCCCCGTATTTTTTTATCTAAAATAATAAGCTTGTCTGCCGGAAGGGTGTTAATAATTTCATGTGCCTTTTCTCCGCCTTCTACAAAATGGGGGATGATTACATAATGACTATAATCGGTTTGTTTGTTTAGGATAAGTTTCTTAAAGATCGAAAAGTCGTTATTGTAGATATAGAAATCAATAGAAACATTATCTCCCAAAGCAGCTACAAAAGAATCATAAATAATTTTCTTATGTGCTGATAATTTATTAAAAAGTAAGAAAATCTTTGTTTGGGTTTTGAAATCAGCGTTTGCGATATAAAACCCCTTACCGGGAACAGAAACAATGACGCCTTTCTTTTTTAAGTAGCGATAACCTTTTTCAGCAGTATCTCTAGAAATTTCAAGTATATAGCTCAACTCATTTATTGAAGGCAAAACGTCCTCTTTTTTGAAATGACCATTTTCAACCGCCGCAATAATGGAATTGCTTAATTGCAGATATTTTGGTGTTGCAGAATATTCATCAACGTATATATATTTAAAAAATTCATCAGCTTTCATGAAAAGGAATATTTTGGTGGGAAGTTAATTAAATGATTTAAATAATCAATTTTTTGAGCAAATTGGCTTTGAAGTTCGATTTGGAAAACTAAAATATCCCAACGTTTCATTTTATCGAGTGTAAATCTTTGGATTGTAACTCCTGTAAACCTTCTTATATTTTTCTGGTTTTATTTAAAGCTAACAGGTTTTTGAAACCTGTTAGCTTTATTGATCGACAAACTCCAAGGTTCTCTAAAGAGAGTGTAACCTAAACTGTATCAAATAGGATTACACTTTCTAACTACTCAACCATTCTCAGAACTAGCTTTTTCTAATCTAAAACAATAGTTGTTCATCTTCAACTAATGAGCGTTCGTCACTTTCAAAACATCCAACTAACCTACCTTAAACATTTTTGGACTTTGAGCAACACTAAACTTTTTCTTTACAACATTTTTCTCGCTCTCAGCTATTGCATGTACTGTTTTAAAAAATGAATCGGGCGTTATAGAAATTGTGTTTATACCCTCATCTACCAGAAATCTTGCGAAATCTGGAAAATCAGATGGACCTTGTCCGCATATACCTACTTTCACATTTTTATCCTTCACGGCAGTAATGAGCATCGAAATCATTCGTTTAACAGCAATATTTCTTTCATCATAAAGATGAGAGACCTGGGCCGAGTCCCTATCTAAGCCCAAAACCAATTGCGTAAGATCATTAGAGCCAATTGAAAAACCATCCACATAATCTGCAAACTCTCTCGCCATGATGAAGTTGGAAGGCAGTTCTGCCATCAGATAAACCTGAAGACCGTTCTCCCCTCTTTTTAATCCGTTTTCGGCCATCACCTCATACACATTCTCTAGCTCTTGAGTGGTACGGCAAAAAGGAACCATTACCGTAATATTATCCAAGCCTAAGTTTTCCCTAACATTTTTAATGGCCTTGCACTCGAGTCCGAAAGCTTGTTTGTAGGCATCAGAATAATATCTTGATGCTCCTCTCCAGCCTATCATCGGGTTTTCTTCATTGGGTTCAAACAACCTTCCACCTAACAAGTTAGCGTACTCGTTACTTTTAAAATCTGAAAAGCGTACTATGGCCTGTTTAGGGTAACAAGAAGCCGCTATTTTAGCTAAGCCTTGTGTCAGTTTTTCAATAAAATAAGTCTCTCCATCTTTATGCCCCTTTATTATTTTTGTGATTTGCTTTTTAAGTCCATGGTTTTTTAGTGTTGTATGATTTAATAATGCTAAAGGATGTACTTTAATATAATTATTGATGATAAACTCCATCCTAGCCAAACCTATTCCGCTATGAGGAAGGTTTGCGAAATGAAAAGCTTTATCCGGAGAGGCTACATTTAATAATAAAGGTGTAGTAATCTGAGGCAACTCATCGAGCAAGACCTCGCTTTTCTCTACTTTTAAAATCCCTTTATAAACCATCCCTACTTCACCTTCTGCACAAGAAACTGTCACTTGATCACCATTATTTAAAAGCTGAGTTGCATTTTCACAAGCAACAATTGCAGGAATACCTAGCTCTCTAGCAACAATAGCGGCATGGCAAGTACGCCCACCTTTTTCGGTAATTATTGCCGATGCTATTTTCATAATAGGTTCCCAATCGGGATCGGTCATTTCTGTTACCAAAACACTCCCAGGTTCAAAATTGATTTCGCTGAGGTTTTTCACCAAAGAAGGTACAATCTTAACTTTTCCACTTCCTATCTTATCACCAACTGCAACCCCTTTCAAACAGATTTCGCGATCTTCTGGCTCAGCTATTCGGTAACTCACAATTTTGGTATCTTCTTTTCTTGAATGGATTGTTTCTGGTCTAGCCTGAACAATAAAAAGTTCCTTACTTTCGCCATCTAAAGCCCACTCTACATCCATCGGGCACCAGTGACCTTTTATAGTTGTATAGTATTGCTCTATGGCCATCACCCAGTAAGAAAGCTGAAGAATCTGAGCATCTGTTAAACAAAAGGTTTCTTCCTCCAGCTTTGTTGTAGCTACAATTTTAACTCGCTCATTTTTAGCTGTGCTATACACCATCTTTTGGTTTTTGATACCTAATTTTTTTTCTAGAATAGCGGGATACTGCTTTTTTAATAGAGGCTTGTAGGTAATAAACTCATCGGGCGACACTGCACCTTGAACCACCATTTCGCCCAGCCCAAAAGTTCCGTTAATTACTACCACATCTTTAAAACCGCTCTCCGTATCTAAAGAAAAAGCAACACCGGAAGAACCGACATCAGACCTTACCATTTTCTGTATGCAAACAGAAAGCCCAATCTTGAAATGATCGTAGCCAAAACTTTTGCGGTAACTGATGGCTCTATCTGTAAAAAGAGACGCAAAACAGCATTTAATTGCTTCAAAAAGATCTTCAATTCCACTTACATTTAAAAAGGTCTCTTGTTGCCCAGCGAAAGAAGCATCGGGCAAATCTTCAGCTGTGGCTGAAGAGCGTACTGCTACCGCTACATTTTCTTGCTGATATAAAACAGATAATGTTTTATAATCCTCAATAACTTTAGCTTTAAAAGCATCTGAAAACGTAGCCTCCTTAATCTTTGACCTCACTAAACTCCCACAGTTACTTAACGAATTTAGATCATTAACATTGGTGTCATTCACGATTTGAGCAATAACAGGCTCCAAGTTATTGAAAGCAATAAACTCATTATAACCAGCAACAGTGACTAAGAAACCATTTGGAATTTTCACCCCTAAGCTTGACAGGTTTTTCATCATCTCTCCTAATGAAGCGTTTTTTCCTCCTGCAACGCTAATGTCATTAATACCTACTTCGTTGAGGTTAAGTGTGATTTTGTTTTCTTTCATAACGAATTATTTATTCCGCTAAAGTCGATATATGCAATTCGCCAAAAAAGAACAAGAATAACAAGTTTTAATACTATCTTAACCTAAATAATGATATTTTTACTAAAAATAAGTTATTATAGTAATGAAACCACTACTTCTAAAGATTCCTTTATCTGTTGATCAATCTTTTCGGGTAAAAACAACTATCTCGAAACAATTTTACAATCAATGGCACTATCACTCAGAAGTAGAGTTGATTTTGATTGTAGAAGGCTCAGGAACTGCTTTAATTGGCGACAGTGTTGTGAATATTAGGAGTGGTGATGTTTTACTGATTGGCGCTAATCTTCCTCACATGTTTAGAAGCGACGTAGAGCAAGACGACAACGCAATCACAGAAATTCTGACTATCCATTTTCTTCCGGAGATATTTGAAGCTTTTTTAAGCCTCCCGGAGAACGACTCGATTGCTCGTCTCTTGGAAAAAGCCTTGGTAGGAACTTCGGTGAGAGGGGAAACCAGAAAAAGAGTAACTGAGCTCATGCAGGGCATTAACTATATTTACAAAACCATGCGTTTGGTTTCCTTATTAGAAATTTTGAACGTTGTTGCTAATTCTGAGGAAACCAGCCCTATCTCCAACAAATCCTTAAAACTTTATGCGAACAAACAAGACGAATCTAGATTGAATAGAATTTACCATTACACCCTGAACAATTTTACCCGAAAAATCACACTGGCAGAGATAGCCAACGTAATCCACATGGCACCTCACTCCTTCTGTCGGTATTTCAAATCAAGAACTCAAAAACGGTATTCCCAGTTTCTTTTGGAGGTTAGGGTTGGGTATGCTTGCAAACTGCTAACAGAGTCTGACCATAGTATTGCTGTAATAGCTTATGAAAGCGGGTTTATGAATGATTCTAATTTTAACAGGCATTTTAAATTAATTACCCATAAAACGCCTATGGAGTATAAGAAGCAATTTCATTCTGTTAAATCTTCCTCAACGGAATCTGACTATTATGGATTACTAAAAAACTGAATAAAACCAACTCTGGAGAATCCAATTCTTTATCTAGTATACAGTACATCGACACTAGCTCTACTGCTTTGAGATAACGATAAGACCATTATAGCTCTCGTCTTTATACGCTTACCCGCAACAGACTTCAATTGCTATTTTGTGATAAATATGATAGTATCTTTTATTCATCTTTCGGAAATTTTTCATCGTAAACTTCACCAAAAGAAGATGCATCAAAAGGCTTGTCATCTATAACAATAGCCGTTTTTTAGTCGACGGAGCTAAATTGGACTAATTCCATTCTAAGCGACTGTAACAATTAGGGCAGTTATATAAACCTTATTCTTCATTTATCATGTCTATCAACCTTTTTTGTAAGATTGTTGCAGCGTCTTTTTGCAGATAACTCGTTCTACTTCTCCAAGTTTCATATCCACCTTTTTCAAAGGCATCTTCTGTAGGAACATAACCACAATTTCCATTTGCCATTCCGATGGTAAAGTAATTTTTTGTAGTCTGATTATTTTTAATCCACAGTCCTGTCTCCGCAAAAATTTCTGCAGCTAGCGCTCCAATTGTCCCCTTACCCAATTTAATTACATGAACCGGAAATGAGATCTCTGATGGATACTCGTTCAATAAAACTTGTTCCCTTGCATATAAACGTTGTAATCCCTCCTCATCAATAACAAGTGTTTCATATTTGCTTGTTGAAACCATTTTTTTCGCTTTCTCAAGTTCTTCTGAATTAGGTTTCCTAACAGATAGATTGACCTCTTGGTAAATAACCTTCAATTCTGGATTAGTTTCCCATTCTACTGCAGATAAAGAATCAAATACCTTCTGCGCAATATCATTACCTATCAACTTACTTTTCTCAAAATATTTGTCCGGATAATTTTCTTGCTTTATAAATTCCCATATATTAATATCACCACTAGTCCCATTACTCATGATTCCTACAAACTCAGCTCCGACACCGAGCTTTTCTTTCAAGCTTGCTGCAAAACAGCCAAAATAATCTGACGAAATTGTACCATTTCCCCAATCGCCAACATAGTGAAGAGAATAATTTGCCAAGATTGAGATCCACTCGCCTGCTAAGTTCTGAATGGCTAAATAACCAACCTCTGGATCGGTAAGAGTAGCTGGTCCCTTAATATATTTTTCGGCCCCAAAAGGATTTGTTTTAACTTCTTCTTGTTCGCCAGTTATTGGGTTCTTTGATGTATAACCATCCATGAAATAGCGACGAGAACGAACATGTTGGGGTACATCAACTCGCCCAAAGCCTATTTTTGCAGGTTGAAATTTCGCGATTGCCTGTGTTACTGCCTTTAGTATTAAACTTGGAAGACGTTTAGCGTATCCCGAATCAACAGTGCTCAGATAAGCCTCGGCAACCGAACCACCAGCGTGGGTATGTGTACTCGATATGAGAATATGTTCAAATTTAAGGCCCAAATTAGAAACAATTTCTTGCCGAATCTGGTCTACATAAAATTTTGGCATTGCACAAATATCAACTACTACGATAACCACAGTTAGATTTTGACTTCGCAATACCACTGCTTTTGCATGCAGTGGGTCGTGAATATAATTGGCATAATGCGCTCTAAAATCTCCATTTATAACAGTACCCAATGGCGGAGTAATATCAACTTGGGCTACGCCTGCTTCTAGTTTGTATGGTTTAAACTCCATGCTTTTCTAATAAAATTAAGTGATTTTGATTAAATACTTTGTTACATCAATTTTTAGATAACCGTCATTGCTTTACATTCCCTGATATTTATAGATTGTTAAATGCCGTCATATTAATTACATGGTTTAATTAATGTTGTAAAGATATAACTGCAAATCACCCAAATTAACAATCCGACCATAAAGCGAGACATAAACAGTCTCAATAAAGAATATAGTAACTTAATATACAACTCATTTCGCTATTATTTCATTTTATATCAACAACTTCATTGCATAAAATTAGATTGCGATCTGGTAAGCAAACCTGTATTTTACTTACCAATATCCCAAAAGTAAAGGAAGATTCGTTTCTTGTATATTACTTTTAGTTACATTTCTAATACTATTTTTCACTAAACATTTTATCAAATAAAAGTGGAAGAATTTAAGTTGGAATACTTAACAATGTGTTGGTTTTAAAATCAGAACCCTATACACAAGTGTTTTTTATGAAAAATAGTATCGAAGCTACTCTTCTCAAATTAGAAGAAATTAATGTCCCCCTTTTGAATAAAGCAAACAAAAGTCGCTTAAAGTTGATGAATTAAAACAATTTCCGGACAACTTATTGGCAAGATAGTCACGAACATGATATACTATTATTATTTTATGATACTATTTTACTATAATTCATTTTTTTTTTTTAATTTGAATACATTCAGTAATTAGAAAACTCTAACAAGATTTAAAGATGAAACCAGTTGAAATGCGATTTGCAAAAGACTTCGATAAGTCTTTTATAGTATTTAGAGAGAATTGTAAAAGCTTCCCCTGCCCATGGCATTTTCATCCAGAATATGAATTGGTTCTGGTAAACAAAAGTTCTGGTTCTAGAATGGTCGGCGATCATATTGGTCATTTTAACGAAGGTGACTTAGTTATCATGGGACCTAAAATTCCGCATGTTTGGGTAAGCGATGATAAATACACCAAAGGTTTGGCTAAAACCAATGCAGATGCTATTGTAATTCATTTTTTGGATGATTTTTTAGGAGAAGGATTTTTTCAGATTCCAGAAATGGAAAATATCAGAAACTTCTTAAAGCTATCTAACCATGGAATTGTGATTAATGGTGAAGCCAAAAAGCAAATCGGGCAGCTGATGAAAAGCATGCTAGCGATGAATGGCATTCAACGTTTAGCGGCCTTGATACAAATCTTTGACATATTAGTTTCCAACACAGAATATGAGCTTTTAGCCAGTCCAGGGTTTGTACAAAATTCACATTTACACTGTTCGGATCGTTTCAGTAAAGTAACAGAATATATTTTAAGAAACTTCCATAACGAAATCACTCTTCCAGAAATTGCTTCGGTAGCAAATATGGCTGTTACTACCTTCTGCAACTTCTTTAAGGAACACTATCGTCAAACTTTTATTGAATATTTAAATAAAGTAAGAATTGGTTACGCATGTAAACTTTTATATGAAGAGAAACAGAATATAGTAGAAATTGCCTATGCATGTGGCTTCAATAACTTAGCCAACTTTAACCGTCAGTTTAGAAAATTGAAAAATATGACGCCAAGCGAATATAGAAGAACATCAGAAATGGGTGATATTCTTTATGAAGATAATAATCCTCAGATTGCTATGAGGAATGCTGGGTAGTCAATACTCAATTTTTGCCTCAACTAAAAGATATTTTTAAAATATACGAGGCAGCATTTACAGGATGACTACATTAATCCCCTCACCACTCAAAATGAGTATAAGCAATAAACCGCACTCAATGGGAAGCTAGTTGAAACTCACAAAAAAGCAACCAAATAGAAAGCGTGGAGTATTTAGAATTTCTAAAAATGTCCACTTCAAAACCAGTCAGTTATAAGATTTGGGAGAGAAATAGGGCTCAAGTTATTCACCAATTTGTTGAAAGCTACGATCTCTACTTTAAAATCATCGCCTCAACCCGATAAAAACTAGGAACACTCATCTTTCCTAAATTCTTTATCGTTTAAAAAAGGTATTTCAACAAAAGACAAAGGCGTTAAACGGGGAGTAAGAGCTTATCCAATTGGGGTTACAACAAATGACCCACAAGCCAAAAAAACAGATTTGGCAACGTGAGTATTTTCCTAAGCTCAACTAATTACTTTCTCTGTATCCCATAATTATCAATCAGATATACTAAGCTCGTCATGGCTCCTGCGCCTAATTCCAACTCTCTTTTATTTACCTCTTCAAAAACATCTTTTGCAGAATGGTGTAGATCAAAATAGCGCTGAGAATCTGGTCTATAGCCAATTAAGACCGCTGTATTCAGTTTCCGGAGAGGTTCAATATCAACACCGCCACCACCTGCTTGTAATCTACCTGCTAAGTAAGGAGCTAAAAGTTTCTTCCAATTTGCATTAATATAAATTAAACCTTCTTTAGAAATATCCTGAAAGTTAAAGCCTCTAGGCGTAAAAGCACCTCCATCTGCCTCTATAGCAGCAATATGCACTTCGTTTTTCTCTTTAGCTTCATCAGCATATTTTTGTCCACCCCGAGCTCCGTTCTCTTCGTTCATAAACATCACCGCTCTAATGCTATGTTTCGGCTTCATGTTTAAGCTTTTATAAATTCTTAAAACCTCCAAGCTTTGTACTACTCCAGCACCATCGTCATGTGCTCCTTCTGCTAAATCCCACGAATCTAAATGCCCACCAACAGTAATAAATTCATTTGGTTTATCAGTACCCGTAATTTCGCCGACTACATTATATGATTTTACATCTGGTAGCAACTCACAATTCTGTTTAAAATAAAACTCTATTTCTGGTTGTTTCCTCTGCCTTAGTAAATCACTCAACTGATTTGCCGCATTGGTAGATATTGCTGCTGCAGGTATTTTCGCCTCCCCTTCTTTAAAGATGGTAGTGCCGGTATGCGGAAAATCATCTAAGCTTTGGGTTAATGACCTAACGAGAACACCAACAGCACCTAATTTAGCTGCCAAAGCAGGTCCTTTGAACCGTTGAGCTCCGGCAGCGCTATAAGCTTTGCCAGGACTTATAAAACGTGGGTCAAATGATCCGTTAAAAAAAACTATTTTACCCATGACAGCTTTAGTGCCTAATGCCGTGAGTTCTTCTAAACTTTTAACCTCTATTACTTTTGCTTGTATTCCTTTTTCAGGTGTCGGTGGTGACATGCCTATTGCACATACGGGCACATCAATCCTATTCTTTCCGTCAATAATTCTTGCAATTTCTTTTTTACCACGCACCCAATGTGGCACCATACATTCTTGCAAGTATACCTTATCAAAACCATACTCTGTCATTATGGTTTTGCCCCACTCCACGGATTTTTGCGCTCCTGAAGAACCACTTAAGCGGGGTCCAATTTCCTTACATAAATACCTTAAATTTTCATAAGTATGACCGTTAACTAATGCTTCATCATATATTTTTCTGATTATTAACGAATCTTGGGCATTTGAAGAGAACACAATTGAAAATAAAAAAATAAAAAATAAAATCGGTCGAAATAGCTTAATCATATTTTTTTATTTAAAATAACTTTCTAAAGTATAATGTTGGGCTATTAAATTTATAATGCTTCAATAACTCGGTTCGGTAAGTTATAAATATTATGGCTTCAACACTGTTCCAATGATATTCAACAACCCATTGGTAGTGATGACATTCTGTGAAATAACATCTATGGTATTAACATTACCCTTTCCTTTTATTTTAAAACCACCATTAATCAAGAAAGTAATCGAGTTTACTACTTCAGTCCCTATTTCGTCTTTTGTTATCAACAAGGTTGGACCCGATCCATTCTCTATGTAATTGATATTGTTTGCTCTCTTGAGAATCAAATGGAACTTCACAGTCTCAGCCAAAACAGCAGGATTTGACGCATTGACATCAGCTACCGATTCATATCCCCCAGCTATCATCCCTGCATTGGTCACAGCAAAAACTGTATAGGATTTTAAAGGATCACTCAATAAAGTTTCGTAATTAACACCACCTGTAACTTCCGAGGCTTTTTTCAACATTGCCGCAAAGATGGTCAAATTGGCATCGCTCTTAATTCTATCTAGTGTACTTGTAGCGATTGGTGTGGGCAACAGTCTCGATACGGTATGCACTATGCCGTTGTCTGCCTTAATATTTGAAGCAATACCGTTTCCGAATTTAATTCCATCCGCATAAGAATAGGTTGTTCGGAAAAGTCTGCTTTTATCAAAATAAATTTTCTGACCACTTATCGCACTTATAGCTGTGCTGTCTATCTGGGTGGTAAACTTTGCACCGTCAATCAAATGATTCTTCAGAATCGCTTCCAAAGTGGACGGGGAAGCCGCACTAACAGCCGCTTCTGTAGCATATCCAGCATCTTTCCAAGCTCCATTATTCGGCAAGAAAAACGTATATGGCACACTGCCAGTTAAAAGGTTGGTGAAGTTCGTGTTACCTGTACTCGCCTGTGTAATGGCCGCTATAGATATGGTAAATTGGGAGTTTGAAGTAGTGTGCGTATAAGCGGTAATCGCGTCCAGCATGGTCGGCTTGGTTACAATAATTTTATTAATAAGGTTAACAGAACCATTTGTGGTTTCCTGATCTGAGTTTGTGATATCGCCCCCGTCAACATAGCTCGAGTTTGCTATACGCTCCAATAATATCTTTTGATTCGATAACGTTGTTTTTTCTTCTGATGTAGTCAGATTTTTGATGTCGGTTTTGCCGGCGACAATATGGTTCTTAACCAATGTGGTTAAATCAGCAATCGGCATCTCCTGTAAAACAGCTATTGGGTAGCCAGAGTTGATAAACGCACTGTTTGTAGGTAAAAAAACTGTATAATCTCCACCTCCGTCTAACAGTTCTGCCAAATCTGCTCTTTCTAGGGCGTATCTAAAAGCAGAGACATTTAAGTCCTGTTTAATCATTTCGTAGGCACTTACCCTTTCGGAAGGATAATCATAGGAGGACAGTTTCTTACACGACATAAGGTTAACTGACATAAGGACCGAGAGGATAACTATTATTAATTTTGCGTTTCTTTTCATAACGTTCTTCTAAATTTTGATTACTGAACAGTAATGGTGAATTCTTTTAAAGACCTCTTGATATCATCAATGTCAGAGTTTATCGCTTCAAACGTGACCGTGTAAATGCCTGCTTTGCTAAAACCACTGAACTCATATGATTTAACAGAAGAAGTGGGGTTAGGTTTGATATTCACCCCAAAGCTACGTTGCACACGGTCTAGTTGCAGGGGTTCGGTAATTAGCCAATCCTCATTGTCAACTCCGTATGCTACACTTCCAACCATCCGGGCTTGTGTGGTATTGTAAGACCAAATTTTATCTCCAGCTACACTGATTGCTCCCCACGATATATTCGAAGATTTTGCAATTGAGGCCACACTCCCATCCGCTAAATTGTTATCGATTTCCATATTTTTGACTGCCCATATTGGTTGTGAATTCCGTCCCTCTTTACCTATATACTTGAAAGCTATATAAAGAGGAATACCTTCTTGTTGCAAATCGCTAAGGTCTATCGACCCGGAAGGAGTATTATCGATCCCTTCAGAAAGCATTGCTCTTGATGTAATATCCGTCCATGTTGCTTTTTGCAGGTTTTCTACATCATAGGTGCCAGAAAAATCTGTGGAGACCATTAGGCTCAAAGAATTATCCTGTGGCGCATTCTGCCTGTAAGTATTGAACTGCAGGGTCGGTGTACCATCTACCCTAAACCGTTCGCGGAACTCATATTCATTTCCGCTCTCTCCAGAGTAAAAAGTAATCAGCTCCGCACCTCCAGTAATACCGAATGTGATAGGTTCATCCACGGTATAAACTTTCTGGTCAAAAGTAATATCGAATTTAGGGGCTTCCACCTCTTTTTTGCAGGATAGGGTTAGCAAAGAACCAACCATACCACATGCTATTGTAAATTTTAAATATCTGTCCATGTTTATCTTGCTAAGTGCTACCATCCCGGGTTCTGTGTAGCTAATTTATTAAATGTTAATTCTGTTGCAGGTATCGGCCATAACACATCGCGATCCTGCACTCTATCACCAAAATCTTGCATCTGTTTTTTCCAGTTAGACGCTACAGTAGGTTTGGAAGTGTCTTCCACGTCTGCCTTCAGTTCTCTTATTGTAGAAACGAAAATACCCCATCTAATCAGGTCATGTCTCCTCAATCCTTCAGCTGCTAGTTCTCTACAACGTTCATCTTGAACTAGTTGCAGAAAAGTATCTTTATTGTATGTTCTGGTAACATTTGCTTCTGTTAAGTTTGTTGCTCCAGCCTTAAGCTTTCCGTAAGCCCTTGCTCTAACCTTATCTATCTGGTCATAAGCTAACGGTGTTGGACCATTGTTTATGTGATTGTCTGCTTCGGCCAACATTAACAGTACATCCGAGTAACGAAGCAATGGAAAGTTAATAGGTGATCTGTTTACGATCTGAGTACCTGGCACATATTCTCTACGAAACTTAGCACTTGGACGGTCATATATCTGTGAGCTTGTATAATAGGTCTTATTAGCGGCGGTATTGGCGGTTGCGGTACTTTTATAATAAAAAGGTGAGCAATTCCAGTCTCTTCTAGTATCATTGGTTGTTGCCCCGTATAACTCATACAGTTTTCTTGTAACCCTTACTTGACCGGTCGAATTACCAAAAGAAGCTGCGCCACCAAGAAGACCGTCAAGGTATCCCAAATAACCAAATCCACTTGATTCACCATTGATATCATTGAGGTCAACTTCCCACATGCTCTCCTCCTTATCATAAGTCTGAGCCGCATAAGCGATAAAAACAGCAGTGTAGTCGGGGTTCAATTTATGTTCTTTAGAATCAACAACCTTCTGTGCCCATTTCTTTGCATCCTCATACTTAGTTTCATCTTTAAGTGGATAACCGGCCATTGTTAAACAAACCCTTGCCAAAACCCCCTGTACTGTGGTCTTTGCAGGATAACCTGCCCCTCCATAAAGTGATCTAGCTGTAGTGGGTACCAAAGCTTCTGCTTCGGTCATATCTTTTAAAATCTGATCATACACTTCTTTGACAGGTGTTCTCGCATAGTTGATATCACTGGGACCGCCGGTAGGAGTCAGTTTTAAGGGAATTGCCCCCCATTCGTCCACCAGTACAAAATAAAGATAAGCCCTATAGAAAAGTGCTGTACCTCTAATCTCACCTTTCCTAACCTCATCCATATCAATCCCGGGGAGATTGTGCAGTACGATATTAGTGTACTGGATTGCTTTGTACAGGCTGTTCCAGCGATCTGGAATATACTGACCTGTAGCAGTGATAGAGAAAGTTGCCGCATAGTTTGAGCCCGTTAGCCTTGAGTAAACATCATCGGCCGCCAGCATCCGGCACTGCCAATAGCCGGCATACACATACCGGTCTGTCATTATAGAAAAAGCAGCATTCAGGGCAGAAACTGCATCCGCTTCGTTGTTGAAATAAGTCTCGGGGGTTACAAAGTCTTGAGGAACTGTTTCTAAAAACTTCTTGCATCCGGTACCCAGTACCATCGCCCCTATAAAAAAAGTAAAGATTAATTTTTTCATAATAGTAATTATAAAGTTAGATTAACGCCAGCGGTGATTGTTAAAGGTCTTGGATAAGTCGAATAATCCAAGCCTGGTGTTAAACCAGTCTGAAAACCAGATACTTCCGGATCAGCCCCTGTATATTTGGTCCAGGTATAAATATTCGTAGTGGCCACATATACCCTCAGGTTTGAGATTTTGTATCTACTTAGGACTTTAGCAGGTAGCCTATAGCCAATATTTATGGTTTTTAACCTCAAAAACGAACCATCTTCCACATATTGTGAAGAGTACACACCTGCCGATGTCCTGTTAAGTTTAGGAATATCAGTATTTTGGTTATCTGGAGTCCAGCGGTTGGCAAATTCTGCGAAAGTATTCTGACCATTAAACAGCGAGCTTCTTTGCTGAATTCCCATTCCGGGAGAAAACCATAATCTATTGGCATTGATAATGTCGTTTCCGTAAGACCATTGTAAGAACATGTTCATGTCGAAATTTTTATACCTAAAGTTATTACTCCACCCACCGACATGGATTGGATAGCCATTGCCAATCACGGTACGATCATCTGCTGTAATTATTCCATCGTTGTTTATGTCAATAAACTTATTATCGCCCGGTTGTTGTGCGGCTCTGGAATAAGAGCCGTTTGATGGTATGCTCCCTTTTAATACATAATCACCATTTGGCATTTTATCGAAGTCTGAATATTGATATAAGCCATCAGAAATCAGTCCGTAAACCTGACCTAAGGGACTCCCAATCCTCGCTATATATGCAGGAACGCCGCTAAACAACGATTCCCAGCTCACTGTAGAAGTAATTGCCTCTTCGCCTTCATCAGCCAGAGCTTCTAACCTGTTACGGTTGAAAGTGATATTGAAACTGGTATTGTAGGTAAAATTCGATTTCTTTATCACATCGGCACCAATAGCGACCTCGACACCTCTATTGCTCATACTGGCAATATTTTTTATGGAAGAAGTGTAGCCTGAGGACCCAGGGAATGTAGCCCGATACAATAAGTCAAGCGTTGTTTTCTTATAAAGATCCACCGTTAAGCTAAGCCTGTCTTTAAAGAAACCGAAATCAAATCCTAAGTCGATGGTTCTTGCGGTTTCCCATTGTAGACCAGGATTGGCCAAAGTAGTCGTAACCGCACTGTTTCCTTGAGAAGTACCATATAAGTAAAGAGGCCTATCAAAACCAATGAGCGCATAGGTATCGAAATCACCGATACGGTTATTTCCGACTTCTCCAAAGGAGAATCTTACGTTGGCATCAGAAATTACGGGAACGTATTTCATAAATTTCTCCTCGCTCATTTTCCATTTAACGGCTGCCGATGGGAAGTAGCTCCACTTATTATCTAATCTAAATTTCGAACTTCCATCTGCTCTAAAGTTAGCCGTTACGTAATATTTGTTGTCAAAAATATAATTGAAACTACCGAATCCAGAGGCGAGGGTTTTTCCAGACATTCTACCTAATGGAGATGTCGTGACTGTACCTGCATCAATCCCGCTAAGACCCAAGGATTCATCAGGGATATGTGTTGCTGAGTAGCCATAGGCTTCAGTGACGCCTTTTTGGATAGATGTCCCAACTAACATATTTATTCTGTGTTTTTTAGCGATTGTTGTATTGTATTCCAACAAATTCGTATTATCGTAATCATCGTACCAGTAGTCTGTAAGTGCTCCATTAATTCCATTTGACCCTCTAGGGCCTCCAGATCGTGTTTTTGAACCATTAAAGCTTTCGATACGAAGACTACGTGAACTTACTGAACCACGAACAGTCAGTTTCAGGTTCTTAAGAATATCATAATTCAAAAATACATTCCCCCTTATGAGGTCAGTATTTCTATTCCGTACTTGATTTTCCGCACTGGCTACCGGATTTACACGGTAATCGGAAACACCGTTGCTTGGATCGTAAATGTCTTCCTCAAAATCTTCGAGTGCGATTCCGGGCAACGGGATTGGACGGTAAGTATAGACACTATAGAAAAGCGAGGAGGCACCAGAAGCCGTCGGATCGGTTCCCGTAACCTTAGAAGATGTATAGGTAAGAAAACCTCCGATTTTCATCTTTTTCCCAACTGTTTGGTCTAAACTTATTTTACCCTGATAGCGAGTGTAGTCTGAAGCAACAATAATTCCTTGCTGGTTCAGTACATTTCCGGAAATAAGATAGGAAGTTCCAGCGCTACCTCCCGATACTGAGACCGAATGGTTTTGCTGTGTACCGGTTCTCAGCAGTTCATCCTGCCAGTCGGTACCTTTCACGTTTCTATAGTCTTCTAAAACTACATCATCAACTAGATAAGGATTACCCGATACTCCGTACTGGTCGGACATTACCTTTACAAACTCGAAAGGGCTTAGCAACTTATAGTAATTGACCGGCTCGTTTACGCCGTAGTTTCCGGCATATCTTAGTTTAGAGGGACCCGGTTTTCCTTTTTTAGTCGTAATCACGATAACACCATTCGAACCTCTTGCTCCATAGATTGCGGTAGCTGAAGCATCTTTCAGTATACTGATGCTCTCAATGTTCGCAGGGTCTATCAGGTTATTGTCGGGGCTCTCCATTGCCATACCATCGATGACATATAGTGGAGCGCTGCTCTGAGAAATAGACCCTACACCCCTGATCAGGATTGTGATCGGAGACCCGGGCTTACCATCTTCCGACACTACTTGCACACCTGCGACACGCCCTCCCAATGCTTCTTCGAAAGAACGGACAGGTGCTTTTTGTAGGTCTTCCACATTTACTGACCCGATTGCCCCTGTTAAATCTTTCCTAACCGTTGTACTATATCCAGTTACTATAACCTCGTCTAGTCCGGTAGTACTTTCTGCTAAATTCACATCAAGGGCTGTTCTTCCCTTGATCAAAGTTTCTTGTGTCTTATAGCCGATTAATTTAAACACCAGAGTCTTGTCGACCGAAGTTGTAGATATCGAATAAGCTCCATTGGCGCCAGTAATACCTACAACTTTTCCTGATTCTTTTAATTGGACGGTAACACCAGGCAAGGGACCGCCCCCGTCATCCCTAACAGTTCCTTTTATCACAGTTTGAGAAACGGCGACCAACATAGAAACTGACATTAGGATCGTTAGCATACTTCTTTTTAAGAAGTAATTACTATTTTTTTCCTTTTTAAACATAAAACGTGGTTTGGTTATTGTTGTTGCATAAAAAAAAAATAACACTTTCTACCGTTATTCCACTATAGTATAACAGCTTTTGAGAAGCGCTTTATCAAAGTTACTTTTATACTCTATCAAATTGTGATAGAATATTTTACATGTCTAATACAATTTTATATTCACATAAGATTTTATCGAATTACTGTTATAAATAAACTTTCGAAACATAACGTTGAGCTAGTCTTTAATAACTGAAGTCTTGAGACAAAAAAAATGCTAAACTTACGGTTCAGCATTTTTTTACTTTTTACATCGCTTAGTTAATTTACAAAATATCTGATGCCAGATTGCTTAGGTCAACCTCATTAAGTCAGTTTCCAATGGGTACTCATCAAAACCGTTGGCTCACCTTTCTTTGTTACCTGATAATAAACTGTAAGAATACTTTCATCATCTAGCTGCACACTTGATGGGTAACCAAGGTCTGAATTTACTCCGTTACATAAAACAACTTCGTTCGCGATATCCCAAGTTTTACCTTCATCCTTACTAATACAAGCTCGCTCGCTATAAACATTTCTTCTGTAACCATACACTACTAGCAACCATCCATTCTTAAGCATCGTTAAATGTGGCGGATAACCCCAAATTCCAGTATTTTTCATTTCGGACCAAGTTTTACCACCATCTGCACTCTCTGACTGGAGAAGATAACATTGGTCTCGGTCTTTTGGCTCATAGCGAACCAATGCCAATAATTTACCTGATTTTAACTCAATCACATGCGGTTCTGATAAAGTTTTTTGAAACATTGGATTTTTTGGTAGTACGCCAATAGCTTTCCATGTTTTGCCATCATCTATAGATTTTTCGGCAATTACTTCAGCTTTACCATTCCACATCCCTGTCCCTACATACATTAGATTACCATTCTTTAAATTAATTGGCCCATGTGGTGCTGTCACCACTGTTCTAATCGGCTCCTGCCATGTTTTGCCACCGTCTTCTGAGCGACGAACAAAATTGCCTAATAATTCTTTCTTGGCTTCATCGCCAATTTTCTCACCTATTCTCGCGTAAATATTTCTAGTTATTTGTTTACCCCTACGTTCAAAAACTGTAGAAGTAAACCAGCTTACTAGTAAAGTACCTTTTTTGGTTTGGATGATTCCTGCGTCACGATCGTCTAGCTGTGTATTGGTGATGGTTCTTGGTTCAGACCAAGTTGCACCATTATCATTAGAAGTTATCAATTGTGTTTTTCCGAAGGGACAAATATGTGCATCTCGATCACCAGAAAAGGCAACAATTAATTGATTCGCATCTGTGCGAGCTACTGTTGGCCAACCGATATAACGATTTGGCTCCATTACTTCTTTAACAACTATCTTATTTCCATTTTTATCCAAACCATATTGTGTACCTATCCCCAAAAATTTACCTTGTTGAATACAAATTACCTTTGTTTCAATAATCTCAGCAATGGCATTCTTAATTAATGGCGTAGGTATAGACTCTTCTCCAACAGCCGAGACCACATTTTCTTCGTAAGCCAAATGACTAAAGCTAGGTAAAGGTATCATTGTGCCAGTGGCTACTAAACCAGCAAGATTCAAAAATTTTCTACGGTTAACGAGTTTAAGATCGTGATTCACTTTTTTTTTCATCTGTTTAAATTTATTTAGTGGAATTGAGTATTCTATTTAATACTGCCGGATAACTATCACCTATTACTTTCCCCTCCCCTGCCATTCTATAACCAAAAGTGATGCTATCACCAAAGCAAAATATCCGTTTTACGTTAGGCATAAAACAAGCAATAGCTTGATAAACTACAGACCCTATGGTAAGGTATCCAGATTTTGTAGGGTGAAGACCATCTATGGCATTTGTATTTGCCATATTTTGGAAAATTGATTCATTATTCTCCGTCGCACCTCCACAGGCAGTAAGTATAAGATTAAGATCTATAAGATCACATTTATTTTTGAGAGCAAGCCTTTTTATGATTGTATTTGCTACATCAACTCGTTCTTTTGAACTAAGACCGTATAAATCTCTTCCAATCCTTTTTGTTATTGATTCATTATCTACAGGAGGGATAGTAATTAATAACAATTTCGATTTTTTCTTAATTTTTGTAATCAGTTCCTGATAATTGCTTTCATACTGCATTAAGGTTAAAATCTTTGGTAAATTGAGCATGTCATTTGTCCCAACCATCATCACAACCAGTTCTGGGTCGTGATCTAAAATATCCTTGTCTACCCTAATCAAAAGGTCTGAAGTATTATTACCTCTTATGCCTGCGTTAATCACAGTCACTTGATTTTCTTGTGTTTCCATCTCCGTAGTCACTAACAATGATTAAAAAAAGGGGAAATA
This sequence comes from Pelobium sp., assembly GCA_037968815.1. Taxonomy (GTDB): domain Bacteria; phylum Bacteroidota; class Bacteroidia; order Sphingobacteriales; family Sphingobacteriaceae; genus Pseudopedobacter. The sequence goes on from JBBKWF010000006.1 coordinate 174,531, forward strand.
AAATATAATTACTTTAGGAAAAGTTTACCACGAAGTCCATCCACCATCAACAAAAAGATTAAAAATTCTGAGTACATTTTTAATGATTTAATCTTGGAGATAATTCCCGTTTTTCAGTGATGTTGCCCAAGTATTATAACCCTTTATTGTCAGGTGTACCCCATCGTATGTGAATTCTTTTTTTAGCATTTGTTGGTCATCTATAAAAGCGCTGTACAGATCAATGATGGTGATGTCGTTTTGGACACCCAATTTCTTTAACCCTTCATTGATATTTACCACATGATCATTTTTATAATGATTAGACAATTTTTTAAAAGAAGAGTTTGTTGGTAGCATCGTTTGAAAATAGATCTTGGTACGGGGTGACCTATTTTTAATTCCACTGATTATACGTTGGTAATTATTTAAAATAACCGTGTCAGGCACATTTCTGGCTACATCATTAATTCCTATTAAGATAAAAACCTTTTTTGGTGAGCCCGTTAATGCTTCATCCAATCGGTCAATTACGCCGTAAGTTACGTCTCCTGGGATACCTCTGTTTTTTGCATTAGAAATATTCAAAAGTTCATTCCAATTGGTCCAATGTGTAATACTATTCCCTAAAAAGACAATATCATTACTCGATCTTTTAAAAGTTCGATATTGCTCCAATTGAGGTCCGTAAATTACTGGTCTCGATATACTATCCCAAGTCACTTTTTGTGCATGAGTTTGGGTATATATTACACTAAACAAAAGAATCAGAAAAATTTTACGCATTGAGACCTCCATCCATTAAAATGTTTTCACCATTAATATACGCTCCTGCTTGAGAACTTAATAATACGATCAGTCCTTTGATATCATCGCTATTTGCCATTCTTCTCAGTGGAACTTTTTCGGTATAGTTCTCCAGGAATCGCTCAGGTTGGTTGTTGAATAGCCCCCCTGGACTTATACAGTTTACCCTAATATTTCTCCCAGCTAAATGCTTCGCCATATATTTTGTGAGGTTAATAAGCCCTCCATTATGAAAAAAATAATCTGGAGGAAGGTCTTTACCCATTTCTGTTCCTTCGTAATTAGAATAGTCTGGACCAAACATGCCCATCATTGAACTGATGTTGATAATACTACCTCCATCTTTGTTCAGGCTAAGTAATTCGCCCATTTCCCGTAATATATCCACCATCCCTGTGGCGTTAACTTCCATAGAAGCTGCAAATTGCTCAATTGGTGCCATGTAACCTTTCATCGTTCTAGCCACAGCATTGTTCACAAAACCATTAAGTTTCCCAAATTGGTTTAAAATAACTTCCTTTAAAGCAATTATGGAATTATGATCCCCTTGATCAAGTTGTAAAGCGTGAACATCCAAACCTAAATCCTGAAAATTTTGTGCAACCACTTTAACATTTTCCAAATTTCTTGAGGCGATAATTACCGTTGCTCCAGCTTCTGCTAATCCTTCAGCGATGCATTTCCCATAATTTCCGGCTCCACCACTTACCAAAATCACCTTACCAGTTAAATCAAATAGTTCTTTTACGTTCATTAGGAGATATTTATGAGCTTACCGCCCTGTTTTAAACTTTCTTCGCCAGCCATCAGCACTTTAATAATCTGCTTCGTTTTAGTGAAGTCCAGTCTGGCTTTTCCTTCTTCAACAGATCTAATAAATTCGATGATATTGTTTCTAAACATCGAATAGGAATTTCTTATTTCATACAATTTCCAGTTTTTTTCACCGAAAACAGAAAATTGAAAAGGTCCAGCTATATCCATAAATAGATTGACTACTACGGGTAAACCATTTTCGAAATTTATGGTTACCACCGCCGCATCAGGCTTCCCTGTATTGATTACGCTTATAGGCTTTGGGTCATCGAGGACAGAAAAAATGGCCTCTAGTATATGGACACCATACTTAATCCAATCTTTTTTACCCACCGCGGTAATAAGTTTAATTTCTCCAAATCCTAACAAATCAGTTTTTGCTGTCATACATTCGGCGGCATAGCGCATTGAGGAACAGGACATAATCAATTTCCCTTTCGCAATTTCTGAAGTGAAATAATCCAAATCTTTCTGATTACTACATAATGGCTTGTCGATAAAAATAGGGACTCCAGCGTCAATAAAAGGTTTAGCAATTTCACGATGGTTTTCTGCATCATCTCTGGCCAGAATTACTGCATCAACTTTCCCAATCATATCTTGATAGTTGACTACGGTATTTTTTATATCTGCTGTTTTTGCAATTTGCTTAGCTAAATCTTGATCTTGTGCCCAAATATGAGTTACCCTTGCATTGGGCAGGCCTAATGTTGCTCGATTTGCTTTCAAATAGGTTGTAACGGCCGGAAATCCAAGCGCATCTATTTCACCGCCATCAAAATCTCCGTTAATAATAGATGACCAAGAAGACGGGTGGGCATTCCCTGGACTCATACCAATAATACCAATTTTGATCATGCTTTTTTAGGGTTTAAGTAAAACTAAAGGAATTTTAGCAAGGTAAATAGCGGTTTTTTCTTCGTGAGAAGAATAATATGACATCCATAATTTGTTTTTATAGACCACCATTCCAGGATAACTAGTATCGCCAAAACTTTGTTCAATAGGAATAGTTTTGTTGATTTTTCCTTTCAAATCTGTAATAAATATACTGGTAATGTATTTTTTGTATTCCTTTGCCGAACCGGGAGGGTTTGGGATATACTGTCGGCTACCAATACAAAGTGTGCTATCGTTAAGAAAAATAAAGTTGGGACCCCCAATGCGTTCGGTCATTTTATTAAATTCCCAATTGGCATAAGGTGCATCAGCAGTTGCTATTACACCCATTTTATCGCCACCTTCTCTACGCACCAAAACATACATCTTTCCGTTTTTATCAAACCGGATAGTTGATTCGTTTGGTTTACCATCAATATTAATTTTTGAAACGTTTGTAAATCTCTTACCATCAGTGGTTTTTAAGAGGAATAAATTGCCACCAGGCTGATAATCTATTGCATAACCTACATTTTTTTTCCAGGTTACTCTCCAAACCCAATCAGATTTTACGGCTATTGATTCGTCTATATAGGAAGCTATAGGCTCCGAAAATATTTCTCCGTTCGAATCAGCATAAGAAACGTACGGCTTACGGGTATCAACTTTTCCGTCCTTATAAGTTTCAACATCAATTAAGACCATGATTTTGTTATCTGGCGTAATTGAAAGCTTAGGGTCACGTAGATCTAGACCTTCCATCTTAAAATTTGCAATACTTCTCCAGTTTTCCCCATCTGCCGATTTCAGAATCCTTGCAGTGCCTTTTGGACCAGAAACATGGTCCGGTCCTTCTCTAAAAGTACAATAGAAATTATTTTTATACATCAACAAATCTGTAAAAGCGTTGTGAGGAGCTTTATCCCAAATTTTTTGAACTTCTATTTGACCTACTTTTCTCTCTTGTACTTTGCAACACGGAAATAAAAATAACAGGAATATAATAATGTGATTTTTCATATAGATGCTTTTATTTCAAATTTCGGTTTCTGCGACCAAGCTTGATAGCTATATCATTTAAAAATGTGATACTATTTTACAGAATAAAGTGTTGAGGCATTTTGTGATAAGTTTTGATTAGTTGCTTTTTTTGTAAAAAAATTTGAAACCAAAAAGCTAAACTAACCAACCCATTTTAGACCAATTCGCCAAATTGAGAAAATCTGGTTGAGGATACGATAATTGGTTTGCTTTTATTACTGTGTGCTCATCCAATGGTTCACCATTGGTCGCATGTATTGATTGATCTAGATATTCCATCTTGTCTATCCCCACCAAAACTGCAGAAACAGCATCAAAGGATAGCGCAAATTTAGTAGCTAAAGATGGCAAATCTTTGGAATTAGGACCTAGAAGCTGTTGATAGTTTTGTATAAAACTTTCGACTTCTTTTAGAGCCGGGTGTAAGTCTTTTCCACGGTCGCTTAATAATCCTTTCATTAATACCGAACGGATTACAATAGCAATCCCCTTATGATATGCCGTTTCAAAATACGCTTTTTGTCGCTGATCCATTAAATTAAACGGTAGCTGTATCACATCCCAAGCATTGGTTTCAATTGCTTTTTTGGTTTCTTCCGGTACATAAACAGAAACGCCAGTTGCCCTTATTAATCCTTTGGTTTTAAGATTGGTGACAATTTCGGATACAAAATCATTCTCTAAAATTTCTAAATCGGCTTGGTGCAACATAAAAACATCCAACGTATCAGTTTGCAATGTTTTCAAACTTTCGTAAAGAGAGCACTCGATCAGTTTTTTTAACTCATTCTGAGGATAAATTTTTCCGGATTTATCTCTAATATGACCACATTTAGAACAGAGTACAACTTCATTTCTACGGTTTTTAAACGCGTTGCCCATAATTCGTTCGCTTTCACCGTACAACCGAGCTGTATCAAAAAAATTAATACCCTCATCAATGGCTTTATGTAAAAGACGGATAGCATCAGCTTCAGACAGCATATCTGCTTTATTTTTAACGCCAATCCCATAAGGCGTACCAATTTCTACACCGCCAAAAGCGATTTCTGAAACTTCTATTCCCGTTGCACCTAATTTCTTCCTTTTCATATTATTATTTAATAAGGTTTACCAGGTTTAGATTTAGCACCAACTTTAGCGTTTTCTTTTGACTGTCCAAAACGATTGATTAAGTTATTGCAATAGCCTTTTAAGCCAACTACATCGGCTCCAACATTTACAAAATTATAGCCCATTTCTAGGAAGCTATCCAAACTGTCTATTCCGCCAGATGTCGCTGCTATCTTGCCATGTTTCCGAGCCACTTCAGCAACCAGTTTCCGGGCTTCAATTAAGCGTGGATGATCCCATTGTCCAGGTGCACCAATACCCTGACTAAAATCTCCGGGTCCAAAAAACAACCCATCTACCCCATCTAATCCTGCAATTGCTTCAATATCGGGCAACACTTCCGGATCTTCAATTTGAAGAATCACAAACCGCTGCTCATTAGAGTCTTTAAGGTAATCGCCAAAATCCATGTTGGTGTATGCGCCATCAGCACTTCCACCATCAATAGCCCGCTTGCCCAAAGGATGAAATCGCGTCATTTTTATCACTTGTTTAGCTTCTTCTAAGCTCATAATATGTGGCACTAAAATGCCTGTTGCATCCATCTCAAGTGGTTTCACATAACCACTATAACTGCCACGGGGGACACGCACCATTACATCTACATCGTGAACTTTTGCAGCCCAAACCTGCGAGTTGAGTACTGACCAATTTTGCGCCAAATGTTCGCGATCAATCCATAAGCAGTCAAATCCAGACATCGAGGCTATTTCTGCGGCCTGACCGTCGCCAAGATTAACTTTTAAGCAACTTGCAATATCTCCACCCCTCAATTTTTTGAGTACGCGACTTTCCCTCATTTTCATCTGATACGTATTTAATATATATTTATTCTTTTCTTAATTTTTAAAATAGCATAGGCAGCTGTTGCTCGGATATCTGCAACCACAGGACTGTTAGTTTCAAATTGTCCAGCGCTGTATCTATCTGCTAAAAAATAGGCTAAAACAGGCAAATCTTTCAATGTTCCATGATCTGCCAATACCAAAGCTGTTTCTATTCTTGTACCAGCCGGCATGTCATCAAAATCATTTAACAATTCTTCCTTTGCTTTTACATATATAAGCGATGTATCCATTTTAACTGGAACAGTTGCAATAGCCGTATTCAAAAGAGTCTTTTTTAATGAAGAAGTACTTGTCTCGGCCAATGCTGTTTCGGTTAAAGTTGTCCATTCAGTTGCCGTTAAATTTCCTTCCCTCCTTAACACAAAAGCACTTACTCTACGCAAATTCTCTATTTTACTGGTATATAATAAATTCAGAAACTTAACCTTATTGGTTTCGTAAGCTGCCTTACTGGCTTGAGAACTTGCCCATAACGTATAAACGTAGAGGTTTTCTTTCTCTGTCTTTAATATCTTATTGGTAGCATCAGCATATTTAATCGTAGGTGATAACTTTAACTTGCCTAAAGTTTCTGCTGCATGAATTCGATCTTGACCTTGTTCATCAACAAATGCCTTAAAAATCTGATCCGTCCATTTCTTTTTACCCTCTGTATCTTTTTCTGTTTGCGCAAGAACACGCCACACGACAACGCGATATTTTGGCAAATCATGATAAAGTTTATCTTCTTCTAAAAATATTATTCGAGCTTCTTCAGTCTTACCTAACCAAATTAGGTATTCGGCGGCATGGGCTTTTACAAATTCTGATTGTGTTTTTAGGACTTGGTACAATACTTTCTCTGCCTTTTCAGCAAGAGGATCAGATTGCACTTCATTATGAGAAACAACCATATTTAGTGAAATAAATAAACTTGAAATAGTAAGTATTAAAATTTTCATGGTCCATCCCATAAACATTAGGATTGTTTATCTGTATTATAGTTAATCTTAAGTATATATAAAATTCCGGCGCAAACCAAAAGAAGCAACCCTGCCACTTTAAACAACACACTGAGGTCTATATTTGCGTCTCTTAAAGCTCCGCTAGCATAGATTCCGACACCACCAACAAAGCATGCAAACATATTGAGCACACCGTAACCTGTTGCTCGATAGCGTGGATCAACAACCAGACATAAGATAGGCATCAGATTGGTATCACTAAATGCTTTCGTAAGCGCATAAACGGCAAAACCCAATATTGTGATCCACACTACATCTGTACTACTTGCCAAGAAGATAGCTGGCGCAGCTATGCACAAACCGATTGCTGGTACCCAAACTCGACCTTTAGGATTTTTTCGACTAAATCTATCCGCTAAAAATCCTCCTAAAATTACTCCGACAAAACTCATAGGGAATTTGTAAGATGTGGCATAAAATCCACTTAAAGTTTGGGACAAATTGAAATGTTCTTGATAATACGTAGGCAACCATCCTACTAACATCCATCCAATTACACCTAGTAATGACCAAAAAATCAGTAAGAGGATAAATGAAGGGAGTTTAAATAAGCTCTTTATACCGTCAAAAAATCGAATTTCTGATTTATCGACTGAATTTTCGACTACATCCTTATGTTTTACATCCTTTAAAAAGAAAAGGAGAACAATTGAATAAACGATGCCAAAGACTCCAAAAAAACTAAAAGCATGTGTCCAATGAGAACTGTCGGCAATCATTCCACCAACAAAACCTAATGACTGACCAACCATTATGCCTCCCATGTGTAGTCCCATTGCTAAAGATCTGGTAGAACCGCGATGATAATCCGCAATTAACGCCAGAGCTGCAGGAATATAACAGGCCTCACTAAATCCCATTAAAGCTCTTGTGAGTAAAAGATCATTAAAAGTAGTGACATGAGATGTAAGGTAGGTAACCGCACTCCATACAAATAGGCTAATGATAATTACACGGCTACGTTTAAATTTATCTGCTAGAAAACCAGCGAATGGACTTAAAAACCCGTATATCCATAAAAAAACTGAAGTAAGTAATCCAAATTCAGCATCGTTGATTTTAAATGAATCTACAATCGAGGTTCTCATTGTGGTAATCATTACACGATCAAGGTAGTTTAAACAACCGACTACAAAAAGCAATGCAACAACCAACCATGCGCCAGTTGGTAATGAAATTTTCTTGTTAGGGGAATCCACGGTACTTTTTATCATGATGAAATGTGTTCTAATTTAATAAGTATCAAATATATCTTTTGAAAGTAATCAAAAGTTCAACTTTTATTTACAATAGTGATACTATCCTGTTATACATTGCAATAGTCAGAAGATATTAGATTGGATTCAACTTACGTAGTCTCAAAATTTATACTTTAAATTCCTCCATCTATAAACTCTATCTGATTTATGTTTAAATAGATTTAAATTTATGAGTAGCTTTTACAGATTTGAAAAAATGGTTAAGCTGAAGTAGTATCTATGCCTTCTTCAACCAAGAATTGAGCGAAATATGGAAAGTCAGATTGTTTCTATCAGTAAATCCCAACTTTAATATTATTTTTTTAGCCTAAAATCAGTATCGTTCATTTCCAATAGCTTCATTTATTTCGTGATAACGATTTGCCCCAAGTCAGTACTCACCGACAAGCCCTAATGCCAATTGTGTATCATACCTTCTAATTATTAAATGCTACATCAAAAGCATTTAATTGATAATGCTTTCCTGTTAAAAAATTATGGTTATGGCATATATAGAGATGGGTGATAATTATTAACCTCTGACGCTTTCCTACTTTTTTTATTTATATAACACTATTTATCAATCACTTAAAAACAGTAGCGTAATTATTTTTATTTAAAAAATGAAATTGATTATTGAAAGATAGTATTAGAATTACAACTAAAAGTAACAGCAAACTCCCCTATCTTTACCTTTCTAAATTATCGGTTAATACAAAAAATGGATTTGCGATTATTGAGTTTTAGTACTTAACAGAATGGATAATGTATTAAAACTCGACTTCCAAGCTTATAACTATATGGAACTGGCATTTCTGATACCCATTCATTATCTATAGGAATGTCGTTTATTAAAAAAAAGATTATGGAGTTTTCTGTTAAATATGATGTAATTGTTATTGGGGGTGGGTTATTGGGCTTAGCTACGGCTTACCAGTTAAAGCTTACTAAGCCTGAGCTAAAGGTTCTAATTCTGGATAAAGAAAATGATGTCGCTCAACATCAGTCTGGACATAACAGTGGTGTTATCCATAGTGGCATTTACTATAAACCCGGAAGTTTAAAGGCTCAAAATTGCATTTCTGGCTATAAATCTATTATTGAATTTGCGGAAAAACATGATATTCCCTATGATATTTGCGGAAAAATTATTGTTGCAACATCCGCCAAAGAATTACCGGGTTTAAATAATATTTATCAGCGTGGAATAGATAATGGATTAAAAGGCTTAAAGAAACTTTCAGCTACAGAAAGTAGAGAGATTGAGCCTCATTGTGCCGCCCTAGAAGCTATTTATGTACCACAAACAGGTATTATCGATTACCCTAAAATGGCTCAAACTATTTTAATGCTTTTTAAAGACCTTGGAGGTGAAGTTATATTTAATGAGAAAGTTATTAAAATTTCAGAAAGCCCTAAAAGTATAACCGTTCAAACTGAAAAAGAAATTTACTTCAGTTGTAAACTAGTTTCTTGTGCGGGGCTGTTCTCTGATCGTGTTGCATCCTTGACAGAAGGCGACAACAGCTTAAGGATTATTCCTTTTAGGGGCGAGTACTACAAACTAAAACCAGAAAAAGAGAACTTAGTCAAACATCTAATTTACCCGGTTCCGGATCCGGAATTTCCTTTTTTAGGTGTACACTTTACCCGAATGATAGGAGGAGGAATAGAAGCCGGCCCAAATGCGGTTTTAGCCTTCAAAAGAGAAGGGTACCAGTTTACAGATTTTAGCTTCAAAGATATGGCCGACACACTAACTTGGTCAGGATTTTGGAGAATTGTGGCTAAATACGGCCAAACAGGCATGGGAGAAATATATCGTTCCTTATCTAAGGCGGCGTTTACTAGATCCTTACAGAAATTGATACCTGAAATAACTCAAGATGATTTGGTTGAGGGTGGAGCCGGAGTAAGAGCCCAAGCATGTGACAAAAAAGGAAATTTAATTGACGACTTTAACATTTTACAAAACGGTAATATTATTCATTTAAGAAATGCACCATCCCCTGCTGCTACTTCTGCGTTATCTATTGGGAAATTAATTAGCGAAAAAATTTTAAACTAATGGAATGAAATTTTCAATCCTTAGTACATTCTTTCTGTTTTTCTGACTCTTATTTGGCCGATGTAAAAGAGATATTACTCGAACATCATTAAACATTTGATTTATTCTTTCTAATAAGAGTTTATATAAAAAAGATTAATCATGAAAATAATTAAAAATATTTGCTTTTGGATCGTTTTTATAGGAGCTATAAATGAATGTGTAGCCCAGTCAAAAAGCGTAACTTATCAAGTTCGATTAGACCAGCCCAAACAAACCATTTGGGGTCTGGGTGTAGAAATACAAAATGACGCAATTGGTTCAGGCAACACAGGTTTGCCTAATGAAGTGATAGCTATCCCCGATAACTTAGTTCCGTCAGAACGGCAACGATTTTATAATGACTTACTTAAAGGTTTCAGATACTGCAGATTGGCTATGGGACTATACTTCAGAGGACTTGACTCTACACAGTCTCGAATTATTGAACGCTACCCTAACCAAATGAAAGATTTGAAGGAACTAATACACGAGTCTGGCATGGAAGGTATCTCTATGGAGTATTGGTCTCCGGCACCTTACTGGAAATCAACGAACAGCTACCTTGGAGGAACACTCAAACAGGACGACAATTTATTCCTCAATGATTTTGGCGATGCCCTATGCGATGATATTAGATATATGAAAAAGAATGGAGTTAACATATCTATGTGGGGACTGCAAAATGAACCAAACGTAAGGAAACTCGACCATATTACTTTAGGTACAAAACCCCAATCTTATTCACACTGCAACTATTCCCCCGAACTTTATTATAAAGCTTTTAAGATAATAGCCCCTAAAATCAGAAAAGAAATTCCCGAAAGTCTCATTATGCTGGACTCCCATCATGGCAATTCGGGTAAAATAGCAAAACTTGTACAGCAGGACGATGCCTTGTTAGACTATGTGGATGCTTGGGTATACCATCGTATCGGTTCTAACTCAACTAAGATACGCAAAGAAAGTACGTTATATAATACCAATACTTTTGGTAAGCCAGTATTTCAGAACGAATTTGAATATCAGCATCCAACAAACGATACATTATGTATTAATACTGCGCAGAATATCATGAATTGGTTCACCTTCGCCGATTCCCCTACTTGGTTTTGGCTACATGCACTAAAACCCACCTATAACGCAGAGGCTTCGGGGTATTCCTTGGGGTACTGGAGACCAGAAGACGATAACGATTTCACTCGAAATGGCCACATAAAGAAAGGGCATTGGGACTATAATAATCAGAATTATAATGCGATTGCTGGTTTTCTAAAATACATGCCCTGGGATTCCAAAAGATATGTTGTTGAAGAATCTGAAGTAAGAGACGACAATCGCATATTGGCATTTAAAACTCCTGCAAACAAACTGGTGATTGTGATAACCAATAGAACCGAAAAGCCGTTCGCATTTAATATAAATACAGGAATCAAAAAAACATTTGTAGGAAATCGATATACACCCTCGGAGCGGGATCTAAAGATTGGAAAAACAAAAGGACGCGTAATTAATCCAACAGTGCCATCACTTGCTATAGAGTTTTGGGTAGAACAATAAGAAGATAAGACATAAGACCCTCCGGTTAGGTTTTACTAAAAAAATGCAATGTGTTGCAACTATATTACCAAGGCTAAATTAAATTTCAATCACAAAGATTGACCCAATAAAACCATACAATGAAAAAACAAACTAGTTACTTTAATCGGAAACTGCTTTTAATAAGCATAATCTTTTTGTTTATTATTTCCTGTACTAAGAAGGAGAATAAACAAGAGCCTACCACACCGACACCTTCCACACCGACTCCTTCTATCATTTCTATGACTCCTCGAACAGGAACTGTAGACACTGAGCTTACCATTACTGGAGAAAATTTCGGAAACAACAGCGGTGATGTGAAAGTAACTTTTGACTCTAAAAATGCTAATATAACCTCTTTCTCTCCACAAAGCATTAAGGTCAAAGCTCCAACTGGCTTCAGTGATGCTTGGGTTAGTGTTAGGGTAAGCGTGGTTAATGAGACTTCTAATAAGATGGACTTCTTCTATATCAACACTACGCCCCCTTTGATAAAAACCATGAGCACTTCTTGCTTCTATAATTCTACCGTAGTAATTACAGGTGAAAATTTCAGCTCAATTAAAGAAGACAACATTGTTAAGTTCGGAACGGTTTCAGGGACGGTTGTCGCAGCCACAAGTACCTCTTTGAAGGTGAAAACACCCAACTTGGGTGACTTCACTACCGTATCGGTTACGGTTAACAGTTCGGGCAGACCTTCAAATGCTAAAAGTATTGATGTAGATTTAGACCAAAATAAGATTGCGACGTACGATTGGTTATCAACAACAACAAAACCTGGAATAATATACAAAACAGGGCAATTCTCTCTTTTTGGGGAGGTGCAACGGAGAATATATATTTTGGATGCTAGCCTTAACACCTCCAATACAATGGGAATAGGTTTTTCTACCACCAATGCGTCCACTACCGCGATGTGCACTAACTATAATGCGGTAGCTGGTATAAATGCAGGGTATTTCCCATTTGGAGGAGCTTCTGACAAGGATCCATACATAAGGATTGATGGTAATGAAGTTCAAAGCGGACATTTGAACGTAAGCCAGATTTTCACCAATTCTGCGCTTATTATAAATAACAACGTGGCTACCATAAGAAAGTTTACCGAGACACATAAAAATCTTAATCAGGTTGCAGCGGCAATTTCTGTTGTAGAGGCAAACAATATTATCGTTTGTGGCCCTATGTTAATCACTTCTGATAAGATAGAGGATCTGGATATGGGTGCAAGTCATAATTATTCACAAACTTCAAGAACAGGGCTGGGTGTAACTGCAGATGGGAAACGTGTATTTATGGTGGTTGTTGATACCGGAGGGGGCGTCACAGGTGTGACTACCCTACAGCTGGCAAAAATCTTACAGGCTCTCGGTGCTGTAAATGCCATGAACTTAGATGGTGGAGGTTCCTCCACAATGTTTGTAGAGGGTCAGGGAGCAAGCGGCCGCGTCAATTTTCCTAGCGGAGGAACATACCAAAGACCTGTTAGAAGTGTGATTTATATCAAATAAATTTTTATATTAATTTCCGCATCTAAATATTACATGAGTAACCGAAATCTAAAAATTGTAATATTTTATTACTCAACACTTAAATCATTTTTTTGGATGGTTATTTAGACTTTAAACATGCAATAGACGAGTATTTTTGGCATTTTAGCTTATTTTATTATCAATATCAGTGATACTCAAATAAAAATATTGTTTTAGAACTAATACAAATAACTTATATCAAACGAATTACCTTACAAAGATATGCCTCCGCTAAGAGCTAGTATAAGTTTGTTTTGATGAGCAAAATTTTAAACAAATGATATCTGATTCAGTCGGGTAAAGCTACAGCTATCAGTTTCTCTTGAAATAGTGAACCCTTTGTAGAATAAGCTAAAAGTTGAGCTTGGTAAGCAGCAGAGCTATAAAAGAAGAAGCGTCTTTCTATCATTTTTTTTTGATAGAAAGACAAATGTGTATGTCAACATAACTATTTTAAGCTAGTTAAATGAAATCTAAATTAGATGTCTAGTTCCCGTCCCCTAGCGTCTATCTTCCACTTTTTTTGATAGTTTTGGTTTTGTACGACATGAGCCTCATTATACATTGCAACTGTGGGACATATGTGCCATGGCACAACATACAATTCATCTCCAATTTTATACTCATGTCCTAAAGGTGCCTCTAGTACTAAATGCTCTTCGCTTTGACTATAAGGCACTAAATCTGGAGCGTTCAGAAAAAACACTCTTTTTTGTAACTCACTTTCAGACGCGATAGCTTTATATCCCAAATCAATGCATATTAAATTTTTGTCTGGGAAAGAGATAATACGAGTCAGTACAACAGCTGCGAAATCGAAACCCTGTTCGGGCAAAAGTTGCTGATAACCTCTATCCCAAAAGATGAAAGTACCTGGACTACCTTCAGCATTTTCTCGCTTGGTATGAATTTTAAAAGTCGGTGAGCCTCCAGCAACAAGTAATGGAAAATCAAAGCCTAAACTTTCTATTTCCTTTCTTATCCGTTCTACCGGCGCAAATTGAGTGTTACAGTGTTCAATTCTCTCTGAAAAATCAAAGTCTTCTATCTGGCCATCGTATGCATGAAAACCTTTAAAAAATACTCCTTTATAGTTTTTTAAACTATTAAATAATGACAGCGCATCTGAGGGTTTAATCCCCGTCCTATCCATCCCAACGTTTAAATCTATAAATACAGGTATAATGAGATCATTAGCGATGGCAATCGCTGACGCTTCTGCAACAGAAACCTCATTATCCACCAAACAAGAAAACTTAGTATCCTTAAACTTTTTAATGAGTTTTATAAGCCGTTGCAGTTTTACATTGCTAAACTGATACGCAATTAATACGTCATCTGCTCCGCATTTACCTAGTACTTCTGCTTCAGCAATAGTAGCACATTTAAATTTTTTAATGCCTTGCGCCATCATCAGCTTACAAACATTAATAGATTTATTTGTTTTAATATGTGGTCTTAAGAGAGATTTCCCTGGAACCTGACTGATTAAATTTCTAATATTTCCAACAACTCTCTCCTTATAAATTAAAAGTGCAGGGCTATCTATTTCACCTGAATTCTTCAATTTATACCATGTATCGTTTTCACTCATCACTAAATAGTTAATTTATCTGTATGCAACAATTTTTTGGGAAGAACTTCCCAACTGATCAATCCCTAACTCAACAACATCACCTTCTTTAAGGTAAATAGGTGGCTTAAACCCAAGCCCAACTCCTTTTGGTGTACCGGTTGTAATAATATCGCCGGGGTGCAAAGTCATAAACTGACTAAGGTAATGCACTAAAAAAGGAACTTTAAAAATCATTTGACTTGTGGAGCTATCTTGCATCATTTTTCCATTCACTTTTAACCACATTTTAAGATTACTTACATCACTTAACGTATCGACTGTGTTTAAAAATGGACCTAATGGTGCAAAAGTATCACAACTTTTTCCTTTAACCCATTGTCCTCCTTTTTCAAGCTGAAACTCTCTTTCGCTATAATCATTATGTAAAAGATAACCTGCAACGTAATCATCTGCATCTTTCTCATCAACATAGGAGGCTTTCTTTCCTATCACTAAAGCTAATTCTACTTCCCAGTCTGTTTTGAGGCTATTTTTCGGAATAATTAGATTATCATTAGGTCCACATATAGCTGAAGTCGCTTTAAAAAAAACAATTGGCTCTGTTGGAATGGGAGCATTTGATTCTATAGCATGATCTATAAAATTGAGTCCAATACAAATTATCTTTCCCGGTCTCTTTACAGGCGCACCCAAACGTATTTTTTGATCTAATACTGGTAGTTTATCCAAATTTACAGCTACAAAAGCTGCTAATTTTTTTACCCCACCATTTGCGAAAAAATCTTCGTCGAAATCCTGTCCAAATGATTTAACACTATAATAATCGTTATCAATAATTACACCTGGTTCTTCTTTACCTATTGCTCCGAATCTTATTAATTTCATAAAAAAATTATTGTATGCTTGTAAATATTTGATTTGACTTAATAATTCTTCTCTAATGTTTCGTTAGCACTTTCCTTAAGTTTACTGGTTCGTGATATTTTTTGCCATAAGATAAGCCAAGCGGTTCTAGCGGAGGCATAGCTACTCTTGTATTAAATATTTTTCTGCTTTATCCCCCCCCTTAATGTTTAGCAGTTGACAACAAGGGATGCAACTAAATGCTTCCCTTGTTAAGTACTACTCTACAGAACTTATTGTGAGTTGGGCATATTAACTGATTATGACCAAGCTTTTTTTATAAATCTCAACCAATTTTCACTAAAAATATTCTCGATATCCTGAGAGGTATACCCTCTTTTTGTTAAAATACTTTCAAATTTCTGAAGATCCGCTATGGAATTTAAGTCCCACGGACTTTGTTCGGTACCAAATATCCCATCTAAATCGCTACCTATTGCTATGTGGTTTGTATTGCCCGCTATTTGGCAGATATGGTCCCAATGATCCACGAGGTGCTCCAGTTTTATATCTAATTGCCATGGATCCGAAACTGTGTCAATAAATCTAATATCCATTGCCCAACAATCTAGCATTCCTCCAATTACAGCTCCTCTATCAATCAATGTTTTAATTTGATCATCATTTAACTGCCGTTGATTTGGAACAATGTTCCGAACATTACAATGGCTTGCCCAAATAGGCCCTTGATAAATATCTAAAGCTTGAGAAAAACCCTCATCCGTAAGATGGGTAGTATCTAAGATCATATTAAGAGTATTCATCTCTTTTAACAATTCGACCCCTTTTTTTGATAAAGGTCCCTCCATTTTTGTGCCTGGAGCGTATCTGCCCGGGCCAAAATGCGCTAAACCTAATGCTCTTAAACCATACTCATAAGCAACATGAAGATAATCAATATCAACTAGTGAATCTGCACCTTCTAAACTCAGAATATAACCTACAGGTTTATCTTCATCTGCAATACTATCATCATCCCAAAGTTGTAAATGATTATTTAATTCCTCTAAATTTGTAACCTGAACTATTTCTTGGATTTTCTCCATTTCACGATACCAAGTTAATTGAGCTTGGGTCATGGCCCAAGCTTGCTGGGGCGAATTCCATCCTGCCAATGAGCTTCCGGGTGGTGTATATCTTGCTAACTGGGTGGCCACCACCAAGCCCACTCTTCCTTTTCTCAGTTCTGGCAAACAAACGGTTCCCTTACCACGGTCGGGCTTATCTTTCATAAACAGCTCCCGTTCTCTAATTTTAGATAAAGGTAGTGCTAAATCACGATTCCACTCCATGGCATTCATTGCCAAATCAAGATGAGCATCAACAATAAAGAGCTTTTTCATGCTAATCAATAAAAGCTTTTTCCTCTAAATCGAAAGGATATTTTTCCATAATGGACTGTATTTGATAGCTAAATTTTTCCATTGTTTCTTTCCATTGTTTAACTTCAGTATCTGTATAATCATAGAAGCCCTTATTATTTATCATCCCTTGTCTACCTTCTTTCTCAATCCTTTCTAACAAACCAGAAGTTTCAGTTTCTTTTGAGAGATCCGGATTTAAGTCTTTCATTACCCTACCATAAGCATAAGCACCCATTAAGTCCATATAACGGCAATTTCCGCAAAACGGTAAATAATATCCGGCATCGTTTCTACATGCCCTGTCCACATCTGCAATTGAGGCATATCCATTATCAACTAAATAAACAGCTTCGCGAGTCATTGCACTTATTAGGCGACTCCGAATTCCTTCATTTTTCACAATATACGGGTCTTTAGACCAATGTTTTGAAGCAATATTTAAGACGTTGTTTACAGCCGAATGATTAACCTCAGATTCTATTATCTCCAAAAATAGTGTGGTATGAACTGGCTCTGTCCAGTTTAATCCTATGAATCTTTCTGGGTGATCGAAATTTTGTATTAGCGAACTCAGCGAAATACTTTCCATATTTATAGCAACAATAGTGTCAGAAGCTACAAATGGCAAAACATTTTGTATATAGCTGGTTTTACTCTCAAAAATTTCATTTGAAAGAATTATGACTAAACTACAACCAATAGAAGCACTGATAGCTTCGTAAACAGTTAACCTACCGTCATGATCTGATTCTTTATACTCTCCGTTACACAGACTTTTTAAAAGTCGATGAAATTCTTCTGTATTTTCAGTAACTACCGTAACTGAATGACCCGAATTTAACAAACATAGGGCAACATCACTGAGAAGGTTTGACTTTCCAGTAAGCAAAATACGATCATCAGGGCTTAATAACTTCTTCACAGGCTTGTTTTTAGTTGCTTTGCTAGTTTAATTTTTTCAGTACCTTATTAACCTTTTCAATAGCGAATTCTATATCCTCCGCAGTGTGAGCGGCACTTATATACCAAAGTCCTCTTCCAATAATACGTACCCCTTGATTTTGCATTGCTGCGATAAATTTTCCGAGCTTTACTTTATCGGTCTCTAAATTGTCTCTATAATCTTGAATAGATTGTAAATAAGAAAAAGAGGTATTAAAAACAGGCCCTGGTCCTTGAATCACCATCTGTTGATTATTTGCTTGAGCGGCTTCCCGTATGCCTTCCATCAGTTTTTTTCCCAAAAAAAACATTCTTTCGTATGGATTTTCTCGCTCCAAAACCTGAATAGTTGCAAGAGCGGCGGCAACAGTCGGGTTACAAGAGTTCATTGTTCCGGCCTGTATAACAGTAGCATTTTCCAATAACTCCATCCATTCTCTTTTTCCTACAACCGCACTTAAAGGATAGCCACTTGCGATCGCTTTAGCGAAAATTGCAATATCTGGTTGTATGTTGAAATATTTTTGTGCACCACCTAAAGACAAACGGAAACCTGTAATAACCTCGTCCAATATAAATGCGATATTAAACTTGGTACACAGCTCTCTGATTGTTTGTAAAAAACCATCTTTGGGAAGTATACATCCATTATTACACATTAAAGGTTCAGTTATTATTGCCGCTAATTCCTGATGATGTTGCTCAATGGTTTTGATTAAAATTTCAGAATCATTCCAAGGAATTATAATAAATTCGTCCTTAGAACCCTGTGGAAGACCGGCTGACCAAGGAAAAACATTAGGTTCCTCTGCACTCCCAAGTGCATCCTTCGATGGAGTAGACAATCCCCAGCTAACATTATCAAGCCAACCATGATAATGCCCTTCAAAACGCAAAAATTTTTGTTTACCCGTTTTCGCTCTTGCAATCCTAAATGCCGTTTGCACAGCTTCTGAACCATCTAAGCAAAACCGCATCAACTCTGCCGCTGGGATAAGTTCATTTATCTTTTCTGCTAACTCTATCTCTTTAATATGTTGCCCGGCAAAAAGTTGCCCTTTGCTTGAGTAAGCAGCGACTTCCTCTAAAACTTCTGGATGTGAATGTCCAAGAATCAAAGGTCCTTGGCTAAGCGTAAAATCCAGGTATTCATTACCATCCGCATCATAAATTCTACTGCCTTTTCCATGGGTGTAAAACATTGCATGAGGATAATTATATTTTCTAAATTCTGACGACACACCTCCTGCAAGTACTTTTTTTGCCCTTTCTAGTAAACGAGCAGATTGCTCATAATTCCTAATTTCCATTTATCTGATAGATTGATTATGTTAAACTTTTTCCTTTTCTAAGCTTGGTGAGGGGTACTCTGCGGCAAGTTTAAAAATATCTTCATTAAACGCCAGAAAAGACTTTTCCCATTCTTCCGCTTCTTTTTTACTATAATGATAAAGCCCACTCAGATTTTTAACTCCTTTCGAATTATTTGCTACAACTTTTTCCATTACCTCAGGGACACATTCTGAATTGGACAATTTTGGAAACAGATTTTTGAATATAATTAAGTAGTCATGAACTCCTATGTAATCCATTCTCCTAAAAAGCCCCATAAGCGTTATCCAAGAACCTACACTATACCTAAAAGCCTTGTCTGCGTTTTCCATTGTTGTTTTATTTTCCTCAATTAAATGGAACATCTCACGATAAACAGCATACATCAATCTGTTGGTGATAAAACCTTTTATATCTTTACGCAACAACGTTGGTTCCTTTCCCCAAAAGTGTGCTAAATCAAAAACCCAATTTGCAAGATACTGGTCCGTTTGATCTCCACAAGTTATTTCTAAAAACCTTGTAGAATAAGCAGGCTCTGCAAAATGAACCCCAATAAAACGTTCTGGGTTCACTACTAAATTTTGCAACACTGATATCGCAATTGCAGAAGTATTACTTGCAATTATTGCTTTTGTAGATACAACATCTGTGATGTTTTTATAAACTTGTTTTTTTATATCTATATCCTCTATAACGCATTCTATGACTAGATCACAATTCTCAATTGTATTATAGTCCATACTGATTTCAAGGTTTTTTAGATAATACGTCGTAGGTTTATCCACTAATCCAGCTTTGGAGCAATTTAAAAGAAGTTCCTTTATCTTATCGGCTCCTACCAAATCTTCGGGGATTGGCGCAATTGCTTTAACCACATGACCTGCACTTAAAAGTGAGACGATTATACTACTCCCCATCAGGCCAATACCGACAACACCAATCTCTACGGAGCTTGGATTTGGTTTCAATATTTCCATATAAACTATTGAGGTACTATTGCAATACAATCAATCTCTACTTTGATATTTTCGGCAAGAACAGACTGTACGGTTGTACGAGCAGGCTTTATGTTTGGGAAATAAGAAGCGTAAACTTTATTGTATCGGTCAAAATCATCAATATTGGAAAGATGCACCGTACATTTTACCACGTCATCCAAAGTTGCTCCAGCTGCTTCAATAATTGCTTTTAAATTATCCATTGTACGAACTGTTTCTTCCTCGATGGTCCCAAGTCTAAACTCGGAGGTCTTAAAATCAACAGCGGCCTGTCCACTTACAAATAATAAACCATCTATTATAATACCATCGGAATATGCTCCCGTATCAAAACCTTCGATACGATCTGGATGTGCAATCTTTTGTTTATTCTTAGATAAATTTTTCATGTTAAAGATTTTTAATATTCTTTTCTCCAAAGGTAAAATCGAATGATGTTCTTTAATATAAAAATCCTATCTATTACTAATATTATTTTTCATAAATTCAAAAAGCTTCCACAACTTTGGGTTAAAAATATTAAAGTTGTATTAATTAAGGTGCTATGTGAGCAATTGGTAAACGACTATATCCATTTTTTCCGATCATTTACTGTCCCTAAAGTACCTGGTATATATAGGAAGTGCTTCCCCGCTGATTTAGAGTGCTTTTGATTCAAGTTTATTGCTTAAACTTCGTTTTAATATTCAAAAGTTGACTACCGTGTTGGATGATAAAAAATAGAGACTCAGTACTAGGTAGGAGTGCACCGACCAAGCTAATTTTTACACATGATGTTACCAAGAGTACAATTGGGATATTGCCAATAATAAATAATATATTTTAAGAACACCAGTGACTATCCCTCTAAGATGATTCAGTTAAAAATTTCAGTATTTGACATTCTAATAGTTGGATTGGACCATCTAGCTCATACATTTTAGATTCTTGAATAGCCCGCATAGCCCTTTTTGATATACGTAAAATTAGCGAAGCGATAATCTAAATCAAGTTCTGCCTGTTAACGTTTTGTATATGGTCCGTTTTCTAAGATTGGCGTAGGTCACGGGAATGACTAAGCTACCTTTATTACTTTTAAAGCAATATCTTAAGCCAAAATAGATACCCTAAATTAATTTAAGCATAAATGAGCTTATGCGAATAAGAAGAATTAACTCATTTAGTTACTTATCATAAATATTTGAACGATCTGGTAGTTTTTTTTTACTCTCTCTCAGAAGTTAAGACTAATGGGATTTAGCCAAAAAAAGATTAAATTAAACAAAAAATTTAAATCTTCTTGAAACTAAGAGCCTATTTATTAGAGTTTTTTTCCTTGAAATCGCACCTTTATCCATAGCAGACAACAGAAACGAAATTAATACGGCGGTGAGTTAAGTGGTGAATAAGAAAGCCGAATCATTGATTGCAGTTAAAAGAGATAGATTTTCACGAAAGCACAATTCCATCCGGGAAAACCAACATTAGAAAATATAGGGCTTCTTCCATAAAATAGATAAAAAACCATCTAAAACCTTAATTTTATGCGACATCATTTGATTCAAATTATTGCAGTTTAAAAAGAGAGTAATTCGGGAGTTTTTTAAAATATTCCTCATAAACTACTAGCTTAAAGCAAAGTGTAGAACAGGTTAATGACCCGTCCATTCCGATAAAGAATTTTACCATTTATTTTGCAAACCTTTCTGTTTATATAAAAGAGTAAGTTATGTACCTAAACAAACAAAAAGTCTCGATTAACTAACCTTAAATCGAGACTTCTGCATTTTAAAACCTTGACAACTTTCTTTTCAATTCGCCCATATCACTACTTACCTTAACATCAAGAATTTTAGCATAATGCTGAGTTGTTTTCAAGTTCGTATGTCCGAGCATTTTAGACACCGTCTCAATTGGCACTCCGTTACTTAATGTCACCGTTGTAGCAAAAGTATGTCGGGCTATGTGAAAGGTTAGTATCTTTGTTATACCACAAACATCTGCAATCTCTTTGAGATAAGAATTCATTTTTTGATTGCTTAAAACTGGGAGCAAGGTGCCGTCAGTTTCACAACTAGGATAATTTTGATACCTATCCAAAATTTCAGTTGCTATCTCTAACAAAGGTATTCTGCTAGCGGTAAGTGTCTTCTTTCTCGCCGTAAAAATCCATGAGCCACCGTCAACTCCAGTTCCAATTTCCGACCGTTTTAACTTTTTTACATCCGCATAAGACAAACCTGTGTAGCAACAGAACAAGAAAATATCCCTCACTTGTGCTAAACGTTCGATTGCGAAGTTCTTTTTATAGATGATGCTCAACTCGGCTTGGGTCATAAATACCCGTTCCCCTGCTATTGCTTTAGATTTATAATTTGAAAATGGATTGTTTGGTATCCAACCGTGAGCAATACAGATGTTCACAATTTTTTTCAGATTTTTAATGTATTTCGCAGCGGAGACAAGACTAAGGCTGCAATGACTTCGTAAATAATATTCAAAGTCGACAATAAATTCATGTGATAACTTGTCAATCTCAAAATTGGTCTCGTTACAATTCATTTCGATAAAAGATCTCAAATGCTTGATCGTTGTTTTGTATCCTTTCAGGGTGTTCGGTTCGAACCCATTCCCTAAAAGAGACTCTACTCTTTGGTTATGGTCTTCAAAAATATCCAAGAGCATCTTTGATTTTTCTCTCTTTCCAGTTAATGAATTTCTTAAACTTTCTACAGTTATTTCTTTTCCTGCCTCTACCAGAAGTTGATGGTTGACATTCAACTTTGTCTGTAAGCTATCCAAGTAGGCATTCAACAGTCTCGTTTCTTCTTTAGTGCCTTTACATCGGCATGAATGTGAATTCCAGTTCGAGGGAATAGATCTTTTACCGATGGAAATCTCTGTCCGCTTACAATTCACACTGATGCGTAAATAAATCGGCATTGAGCCTGAAGAATAGTTTTTGGGCTTTTTCAGGTAGAAAAGCACTTGAAAATTAGTTAACATAACAACTTGATTTTAAAGGTTTACAAAAAAACACTTGCAACTAGTCCAAATCAAGATGTTTAGTGAGCAAACGGGTTGTTTTACAATCTATTACAGGGTTTCCAGTGAGTATTGGTTTTTGATTCTGATTACTCACTCGAATTATGTGAAGAATTGAATATTTTGTGATATTTCAGAAAACAAAAAAGGCTGTAATCTTATGATTTACAGCCTTTTGATTGATTTTACTACTGAAATGTGTAGCCCGTAGGGGAATCGAACCCCTGTTTCTAGAATGAAAATCTAACGTCCTAACCCCTAGACGAACGGGCCATTAATTGGAAAGCTTGCCTTGCTTTTAGCATTACGCCTT
>JBBKWF010000007.1:0-140845 GCA_037968815.1 Pelobium sp.
GAAGGCGGAACCGGAGTTTATACTTATAGCAAAGACGGAACAACATTCCAATCGGAAAACACGTTCACTGGCTTAATAGCAGATAATTACACTTTCACAGTAAAAGATGCGAATGATTGTGCAACTACAATTGCTGTAAGCATTACTGAACCATCAGAGTTAAAAGTTGAAGCAGAGAACACCACAATCAAATGCTTTGGTGGAGCTTCAGAGGTTAAACTAAAGGCAGAAGGCGGAACAGGAGTATATACCTACAGCAAGGACGGAATAACCTTCCAATCCGGAAACACCTTTACTGGTTTACTAGCAGATGATTGCACATTTACGGTAAAAGATGCTAACGGCTGCGCCACAACAATAGCTGTGAGCATTACCGAGCCAGCGAAACTTAAGTTAAGCTCAGAAAACACAGAAATCAAATGTTTCGGTGGGACATCAGAGGTTAAACTAAGGGCAGAAGGCGGAACCGGAGTCTATACTTACAGCAAAGACGGAACGAACTTCCAGTCAGGAAATATATTCACTGGCCTACTAGCAGATGATTACACCTTCACAGTAAAAGATGCGAATGATTGCGAAACTACAATAGCTGTGAGTATTACCGAGCCACCAGAGCTAAAAGCTGAAGCCGAAAATACGACGATTAAATGCTTTGGCGGAATATCAGAAGTTAAGCTGAAAGGAGAAGGCGGAACCGGAGCTTATACTTACAGCAAAGACGGAACCACTTTCCAGTCCGGAAATACATTCACTAGTTTATTAGCGGGTGGTTACACTTTTACAGTAAAAGACGAGAATGATTGTGTAAACACCATCTTCGTGAAAATTGATCAACCGTCCCTTCCAATTTCAATTATTGGAACACATGAAAATAATGTATGCTACTCCGAAGAAAAAGGGAAAATAGAAACGAAAATATCTGGCGGAACAGCACCTTATAAATATTTATGGAGCAACGGCGCAACCACTCAAAACATAACAAATCTTGCTCCTGGTGTTTACAGCCTAACAGTTACGGATCAAAACGGGTGTACGCAAACACTATCCACACAGATATTACCTTTAAAACCATTTGTAATTACCGAGCAAATACAACAGATTAAATGTTTTGGTGGGAACTCAGGTGAAATTACCCTTGAATTAAATGGGGGAGAAGCTCCTTATCAAGTTAGTTGGTCAAATGGAGCAAGCGGTTTAAGACTTAAAAATTTAGCACCAGGCAATTATACCTATACAGCTAAAGATGCTTTTGGTTGTATACAAACCAAAACAATTATTATTTCTCAACCTCAATTGCTTTCAGCTAAAGCAGAAGTTAAAAATACTACCTGTAAATACTCTCCAGATGGTGCTATTAAATTAAACGTTTCGGGCGGAACGCAACCTTATAAATTTATTTGGAACAGTACAGATAGAGGTCAAAATAACTCATTATTAAACGTTAATGTTGGCAAATACAACATCACCGTTATTGATGCAAATAACTGCTCCATACAGATTTCTGCTGAAGTTTTACCGGGTAATTGTGCACCAAGTGCAGATAACGATAGGTACGAAACAAAAGAAGATACCCCAATCATTATCAACACACCAGGTGTTATTGTGAACGATCTTGACCCAGATGATGATCAATTAAAAGTGACTTTAGCAAGCGCAAAAGATCCTAGCGGAGAAGTTGGAGATGTAGATGCTAGTAACACCGTTTTTAGAACTAAAAATGGTAAAGTTATTTTAAATCAAGATGGCTCATTTACATATTTTCCAAATAAAAACTTTGTAGGCACTGAGCATTTTATTTATGAAGTAAATGATGGTGAACTTAAATCGAATTTTGCACAGGTAACCATTGTAGTTACAGAGGTAAATGACCCACCTAATGCCTTAGATGACTTTTTTATTACCGTAGAAGATACCCCAGTAAATGGCTCGGTTGCAACTAATGATTCTGACCCTGAAAATGAACAATTAAATTATATCATTACCACACAGCCTTCAAGCGGTAATGTTACTTTAAATCCCGATGGTACATTTACGTACATTCCAGAAGAAAATTTCGACGGAACGGTTACCTTCAACTACCAAGTTTGTGATCCGCAGGGCTTATGCGCACAAGCAACAGCTACCGTCACGGTTACGCCGGTTAATGATCCGCCAATTGCAGCTGATGATAAGTTCACCATACAAAGAAATGGGCAAATTAGTCAGACGGTAACCCTTAACGATAGTGATGCAGATGGAGATCCTTTACAGTTTACCAAACTCACAAATCCAACAAACGGGAGTTTAGTGTTTAACGCCAATGGAACATTTGTTTATCAACCGAATCCTAATTTTAAAGGGCTAGATCAGTTTACGTATCGAGCTTGTGACCCTTCCGGTTTATGTGATGACGCAACGGTTATACTTGTAATTCAGCCAATTGTAACGGTAAATTTAATCCCGAAAGAAGCAACCATTAAAGAAGGCGATAGCATTAAAGTCACTGCTGTTTTAACAGAATCTTTAGTAGAAGATGTAACCGTTTACCTGAGTTTTTCGGGGACGGCTGAAGTCAATAAAGATTACGTTTTAATGGATAACTATGTATCTATAATCATTCCTGCAAACCAAACAGAAACCACACAGTATTTTAGTATCAACACCATTTTAGATGATGTAAAAGATGATAATGAAGTCATTATTAGTAATATATCTAGTACTTCAAAACCAGCTTATGTAAATATTGGCAATAACTCAACGGTGACTGTCACAGATGTGTACCCGGAAGCGGTGACAAGCGATTCAACGGAAAACCCAGATATTAATCCGGATCCTTTAATTTCTCCTAATGGCGACGGTTTAGGTAACGAAAGTTTTATTATTTATAATATTACAAAGTATCCAGATAATGAAGTGTTGATTTTTAACCGTTGGGGAAATAAGGTTTACCAAACTAGAGGTTACGATAATAAAGGAAATTCATTTAAAGGAATAGCAAATGTGGGTATCCTGACTAACTCCAATACAGACTTGGTTGACGGCGTTTATTATTACATCATCTACACAGATGAAAATAATAAACGTAAAATGAACAAAGGATACTTGATTTTAAAACGCTAGTTTCTTGTTAAGCTGAAAAAAAATTAAGTCAACGCAGGGTCGTCTGCGACAGACCCTACTTGGACGTTTCGAACTATTCCACCCAGCCAAAGCACTGCCTTTAATTAACCGCTAATTCGCCCTTGGAATTTACGATACAGATGAAAAGTAAAACCACTTCCACCCCTAGTAAATTCCGCAGGCGAGAGTTTTTTTGGTTACTTTTTTTGCGGAAAAAAAAGTCACTGCCTTTTGCCCGGCATGAGGGCAGGCAAGCCATGTGCGTAAACGCCAAAACTCCAATCGATCACAAAACAACTATCGATTCCATAATTGTTGATATTCACCTAACACCTAACACCTAACACCTAACACCTAACACCTAACACCTAACACCTAAAAACTCTCCTCTTCCCAAATCATCGCCAAATTAATAATCGTTCGCACAGCAGCTTCCATATCCTGTACAGAAACCCATTCCTGCTTACTATGAAAAGCGTGTTCGCCAGCAAAAATATTTGGACAAGGCAAACCCATAAAAGAGAGTCTAGAGCCGTCCGTCCCACCTCTAATACTTCTTTTCTTAGCTTTTACGCCGGCCCTCTCAATGGCTTTTAAAGCAAAAGCACTAACGTTTGGATGTTGTGCCACAATTTTTTTCATGTTACGGTATTGTTCCTCAATAATAAAGTCAACAGAAGCACCTGGGTAGTTTTTTAAAATTGAGTAACAAATTACTTTTAGCTCATCTTCATGTTTTAGCAAGTTTTTATCTTCAAAATCTCTAATGATAAAATGGATATTAGCTTCTTCCACTTGTCCGCTAAACTCAACCGGATGAATAAAGCCCTCTTTGTTAGAAGTGCTTTCTGGCGAAAGCCTGTCTTTTGGTAAAGCGGCAATAATTTCTCCAGCTATTTTAATGGCACTTTGCATTTTACCTTTCGCAAATCCGGGATGGGCGCTTACACCTTTAATGTTAACCTGCATTCCATCTGCCGAAAAAGTTTCGTCTTCAAAAGAACCTAAGGTTTCTCCATCAATGGTATAACCAAAATCAGCACCAAGCTTTTTAACATCTAAATGGTTAACTCCTCTGCCAATTTCTTCGTCTGGGGTAAATAATATTTTTATTTCACCATGTTTAACTTCTGGGTTTTGCATAAAATAATTTGTAGCATCCATAATTTCGGCGACACCCGCTTTATTATCAGCACCTAAAAGTGTAGTGCCGCTGGCTGTAATAATGTCATTTCCTATCTGTGCTTTCAAATCTGGGTGGTCATCCATTTTCAACACTACAGAACTATCATCAGGTAAAACCAAGTCTTCGCCATTATAATTGGTGTGAATAATAGGCTTAACACCCTCACCGCTACAGTCTGGAGAAGTATCCACATGAGAACAGAAGCATATTACTGGTACAGCTTTCTCGGTATTTGACGGAATTGTCCCAAAAACATAACCAAATTCATCCAAATGCGCATCCGTAATGCCCATTTCTAGCAGTTCTTCTACCAATTCAGCAGAAAGTATTTTTTGCTTAGGAGTAGAAGGTACAGAAACAGAGTTGTAATCAGACTGAGTGTCGTATTTTACGTATTTTGTAAAGCGCTCTTTAACAGTGTGTTTGATGTTCATTTAAATAGAATTTTGATTAACGGATTATTTAAAATATTTTTATGGCTTGTTTAAAAGAAAAAACAAATAAAGTAAAAGATATTTTACAAACTTGAAAATTTTACATTAGCTATTAAGAAATTTGAAAAAATTAATTTTCATCCTTTTACTTTTCGTGTCTGTTCAGGCGTTTTCGCAAGCTCAATTTAGTAGAATAGGGTTTGGTGTTGCCGGCGGATTAACTACTGCTTTTACGGGGTTAACTTACGGCTTAAGCCCTGATGTTTTTCCTTTAGCTGGCGTAGATCCGAATAAAACGCTAACGATCAATAAATCTAAAGTGCTTGGTGCCTCTCTTGATTATTATTTTACTCCATTTATTCATGGGGGAGTAGAGTATAATATGGTACAGCTTAAAGATGGTACAGATAAGTATAACCGAGCATTTATTTCTGACTTTTCATCTATTGAGATTAGAGGAAATGTTTCGGCTGGTCAGTTTATAGATTTTTCTTACAGCCCTTTCTTATATGCTATCCGTAATGTAAACGCTGGGATAGGCATCGGCTTCATAAGTGGAAAAAACAATGTGGCTGAGTTTGATGAAAATCTTCCATTAGATGCTACTACTCCTTTTCCTCGCAGAACCCATGATGAGGATATAGGTAAAAGCAAATTTAGTAGTGTTATCTCTTTACCTATAAGTGTTGGTTACAACTTAAACATATATAACGCTTATCAAGAAGTTAAGTTTGTAGTTGGTTTCAAGTATAAAATGGTGTTTACCACTTCTGATGATTTGGATGGTTTTGCTGATGACCCAAATACAGCTTCTAACTTCCAAAACAACGCTAAGGATGCTTACACTACATTTGGAGTTTCATTAAAATACCTTTTTGGTCCTACTAGTTTATATTTCAAGTAATTAGGTGAATATAGAAAGCCTTAGAGAGTATTGCATCAATAAGCCTGGAGTTACAGAAAGTTTCCCTTTTGGTGATCAAACCTTGGTTTTTAAAGTGGGTGAAAAAGTTTTTATTTTGGCTAGCTTAACAAAGCCAGAAAGCTTTAATGCTAAATGTGATCCCGAAAAAGCAATTATTTTAAGAGAGCAACATTCAGAGGTTATCCCCGGTTACCACATGAATAAAAAACACTGGAACACTGTCTATTATAATCAAAGCCTTTCCGAATCACTTTTAAAAGAACTTATCGACCACTCATATCAGCTAGTTTTTTCTAGTTTACCTAAAGCAGTACAATCTCAAATTAATGTATCAGATACTTAACGACACGCCGGTTTCGGTAATCATATTTATTTTCACCATTGCAACCAGTGTTTATGCATTTTATGAAGATTCGCTTTTTGGGAAGTTTATGCTTCATCCATACTCGGTAAGTAAAGGGCGAAATATATATCAACTTATTTCAAGTGGTTTTATCCATAAAGATTGGCAACATCTTATTTTTAATATGTTGTCGTACTATTTCTTTGCTTTTGATCTGGAGCGAACTATTGGGCATTGGCAATTTGGGGTATTATATATTTTGGGTCTGATTTTAAGTGATTTGCCAACCGTTTTTAAACATAAGAACAATTATCATTACCATAGTTTGGGCGCATCTGGGGCAGTATGTGCGGTGTTGTTTTCTTTTATTCTTTTTTCGCCGTTCACCACTTTGTTAATTATTCCAATTCCATTTCCGATACCAGCAATAATTTATGGAGTATTATTTTTAATATATACTTCTTATGCTGGGCGTAAGGCAAATGACGGAATTAACCATCAAGCTCACTTTTATGGAGCCTTATCGGGCGTCTTCATTACTATTATACTTTACCCACAAGTAATTCAGTTTTTTCTTTCTAACCTTAGCGCAAAATTATTTTAAGTAGCCCTTAAGTATACTTATAAATTGAGTCTATCTTGATTCAATTGATCGCTTGTAAAAGTGTTTTTGATGTTACTGCTTGCATATTGAACACATATACAGCTCCATCTCCTTCCGTTTTTAGGACTATTCACAAAATCCTTTCTTGCTAAGAATTCGCTGAATAAATGAATGAAACATATTTTCGTGTTTATTTACTTTGTTATTAATGTTTTATGCTTTTAAGTTATTAATTATATCTTAATAGTTTCCGTTTTTTGCTTTTTAAGTTCGATAAATTGAATAAGATGAACAACTATTTCTTTGATCTTCTCTGTTATGTTTGTAGGGTAGGCTAAGTTCTGATATCGGATAATGCCTGCTAGTTTTACATAACCCAAACATTATCCCTGGAAGGAGTAGCAGGAGTGAGTAATATGTCAGTAGGAAAGTACACCTTAATCCCTCTTTTTTGGTTATTACTCATAAAAGGTGCCTTTGGGCAATGCGCTATTCAAATACGGGAATACGCCACCAACCAACAGGTAAACAAGGGTAGTAATACCTCGGTTACTAATGCCTCAAATGCTACGGATGGTGTAGCTTCAAATTACGCTACCCTTAGTCGCAACTTTCTATCAACGGGTGCAGTTACCCAATTTTTAGAATTCAATAGTAAAGAGCTTGTCGCGGGGACTCCTGTAACAATTAAAGCTGCATTTCCCGCCAGTTTGCTAACAATTTTAAGTCATTTAGAGATACAGCCCTTCACCAACCTACGTAAGGTCAGTGGTGATTGGATTGCCGATGCCGCAGGCACTGCGGTAAGTACTGTAACATTAGCGAATGTAGTTAATGCCGCGGGTGATTTAGAGATTACCATCATACCAAAAACCTCAGGCGGTGTAAATGTAGGTTATGATGGGGTATGGATTAAGCTTTCAGGACCTCTTACTCTAGGTGAAAGTCTTGACGTATTTCATGCTTATATTATGAAAGATGCACCTACTTCTGTGAGTTGTGGCGCCCCTGTTGATGTTTTAGCAGGCGTGAGAGCAGGTGCCGTTTTGGGTGGTATTTTAAGCGCAACTGGCTCTGTAAGCGATAAATATAATGCCATTGATAACGATCCTACTTACAGTACCTATGCTGAGATGTCTGTAGGTCTGCAGCTTTTGAGCAAAGTATACCATACTACTATATTTAGTAGTTCATCGCAAATAGGTGATCAAATAAGTATGGTGCTGGAAAAACCTAATGGCAGTGTTTTAGACCTAAGTCTTATATCAGGATTTTCTATTCAATTATATAATGGAGCTACAGCGGTGGGGGTACCCATTAATAGTTTATCTTCTTTTTTGTCGCTCTCTTTGCTGTCTAGTACCCCAGGTGATCAGCGGTCTCATATAACTATTACACCGGTCGTGGTGTTTGATAGGGTAGAGATTCAGTTAGGCGGTATTGCCAACTTATCACTTACCCCTGGCTTGCGGATATACGATGTTAGAACCATTATAGCTACTCCCGGTATAAATATGGATGGGGCCGATTTGAACGTAAAAACACTTTGTGTCGGTAATACGTCAACCTTATCGGTAAATAACACCCAAGCCTGTACCACCTATAAGTGGTATAATGCCGCTACGGGGGGTGACTTATTATTCGCCGGGGATACTTATACCCCTACCGTAGCAAACCTGATAACAGGGGCAAACACATTTTACGTACAGGCGAACCGTAATGGCTGTACCGAGACCAGTACCCGTAAGCTGGCTACTATCAATATCAACCCATTGCCGGCCATAAGCCCGGGAGCTGTCCCCGCTATTTGCCGGGGCACTAGCAGTGCCGCAATTAGTTATACCGAGGCTCTAAATACACCGACTAAATATAGTATAGTATGGGATGCCCCCGCTATTACAGCCGGCTTTACAAACGTAACCGACGCTATTTTACCCACGGGTAGCATCACGGTAGCAGTACCGCCTGTCGCAGCGGTTGATACCTATACCGGTAGTTTGTTAGTGAAAAATGCCAATGATTGTTTGAGCCTAGCTATGCCTTTCAGTTTCACTGTAGACGCTGTGGCTACCCGACCTATTATAAACTTAACATTAATACCCTAATAATTAATTCGTCAAAACTAAAAATTATGAAAATTAGAATCCCGAAACTTCTTTTATTGCTGATTGTATTGCTGACAGCCACAAATTTGAAAGCACAAGTAGCTGCTATCGGCGACCTTACAAGTGGAACTTTATCTGCTTATTGCCCTAGCGAAGAGGTAAAACTAACAGCTACATCAACAGGGAGCACCTATGTGTGGAAGCGTTACCCTACGGCAGATGCTACGGGTACAGCTACCTTACTTAGCGAAACAACAGCTAGCCTTGTTGATACTCCCCCAGCCCCTGGTTATTATACTTATGTGTCGACCGCTTTAAATGCTGAAGGTTGCGAATCCGATGTGTCAAGTCCAGTAGCTATTTACATACTGCCGGGTATCACTGCGTCTATTGCCTCAAGTGCGCCTACCGTTACAGAGTATTGTGCCAATGCATTACCAACAAGTTTAACACTTACGGCAACAGCTGGAAAAGCTGAGACTGTGTCAGAAACATTCGCATATAAATACCAATGGTATAAAGGAGCTAATGCAATATCTGGAGCAACATCTTCAACTTATGTGCTAAATAGTACCGATGATGTAGCTGTGGGTACAAGTATTTCCTATACAGTAAAAATTACTTATCAAATCAAAGCTTGTACCGAAACAACTTCAAGTGCAATCAGTTTTGATGTATTGGACTTACCAACCAAACCGGTTATTACTATTACGCCATAATTACAGGGGTATTTATTATAGCTGAACTTAACTTATATAAATGGTTAACCTGAAAGTTAGTATTCTTGCTTTTATGGTTTCTACCCTGCTTGCTTTAACGGGTGCTGCTCAACCCGGCAACCCGTTAAACCTGTCGGCTCAAACTGTAACTATTGCTCAAGGCCAAACGGTGACATTACATGCTACATCCGTTAATGGCGTGACATTTCAGTGGGTAAAAAATGGTAGTTACATCCCTAATGCTATTCAAAACACTTATATAGTCAGTACGGAAGGTGTTTATCAGGTTATGAGTTTTAATCTAGGTAATTGTACTTCGGGTATTTCGGATCCGGTAGCTGTAAATATAGGAACGGCTACTACTTCTCAAAATGCAGATGTAGCGATAAGTATCACCTCAGGCATCACACCTGTCAATATCAACGATGTATTCAATTATGCCATTATGGTTAAAAACAATGGGCCTGTAACGGCTACCGGAATAAACGTTCAGGATAATCTACCTTACGATATAGCGTATCAAAAGATGGAAGCAGTAAGCAAGGGAGATGCCGTATTCAGCGATTTTAGTAAAAATATTACCTGGAAAATTGATCAGTTGACGATGGGGGAGACCGCATCGATGGTTTTCACTGTGAAAGCATTGAAGGCTGGTACTATTAATAATACTACCACAGTAACATCTGAAACTATTGATAACAACCTTGCCAACAATGTAGCTTCAACAACAGATGTAATTACAAGTCTTATCATTCCAAATGTTTTTACTCCCAACGGGGATGGTTTGAACGATAATTTCGAGGTACCGGGACTCGCTTCTTACTCGGGCAATGAATTGACTGTGATGAACCGTTGGGGTTCCACCGTTTATCAAAAGAAAGATTATAAGGACGAATGGACTGGGGAAGGATTAAATGAGGGAACCTACTTTTATTTGTTAAAAGTACAAACAAATACAGGTCGGTGGGATGTTTATAAAGGATATGTTACCCTACTTAGAGCTAAGTTAAATTGAATGTAAAGTGAAAAAAGGAATTGTTTTATGGTTAATTGTATTGTTGTGCATACAAGCAAAGGCACAGCAGGATACCCAAGTTAGCCAGTATATTTTTAATGGCATATATATAAACCCAGCTTATACAGGGTATAAGGAAGATCTGTTTTTGCAATCCTATATCCGTTCGCAGTGGGTAGGAGTTGATGGTGCACCGAAGAGTTTTTCTGTAGCGGCAGATGGAGCGTTTAATGATGGACGCATTGGTTTGGGATTGACGGTCAATAGTGACCAAGTGGGAGCGCAAACGGCGCTTAGTACTTACTTGAACTTTGCTTACCGCATCAGGGTTGGTTATGATGAAACCTCACATTTAGCTTTAGGTTTGGCAGCAGGAATAATGCAGTTGGGTATCGATGGGGATAAATTAACCCCTATAAATCCGGGCGATCTGGCAGTACCAATGATTTCGCAAAGCACAATTATGCCAGATGTAAATTTTGGAGTGTATTACGCAAATAAAAGGTATTTTGCAGGTTTTTCAGCTACCAATTTACTTACCAAGTTCAGCTATGATAACAACCCCGATAATATGTTATTACCAGTGCCACACCCACATGTTTACTTAACGGCGGGCACACTTATTCCAGTTAATGATTTTTTGGTGGTTAAACCTGTGTTATTGATAAAAGATGACATGAAAGGGCCGACAAGTGTTGATTTGAATGGTTTTTTGCTTATTAAGGAACAACTTATTTTCGGTGCTTCTTACCGTTCGTCTATTAAGTTATACCCGAAAGATAATTTGCAAAGCAACCTTTCATCTTTAAATTCAATCGGACTAATTGCTGAGTTTTTTGCAACACCCTTAATGCGGGTCGGATATTCGTATGACCACTCTTTGAATAGCTTGGGCCATTATAATTACGGTAGCCACGAGCTATCTATCGGTTTCTATCTTGGTTCGGTCAGCGGGGCGAATGATAACGCGGCTAGGTGTTTTAAGTTTTAGTACTCTTACTCAATATAAAAAAACAAACGCTTTCTTAATTTTGGCTATGTTTAAGAGTTTGATTAATATTAATGTGTTATACTGTTCTTCATGGTTAGTCTAAATGGGGAGTTATTTTAGTAGAACGCTTAACTATTAATAATCAATTTATTAGCGTTTAAGGTTTGGATTAAATTTCCCGCTAAATTTGAAACTATAGAAAAATTTACTACATTTGCAGAGATTCGAAAGAGGGGGCGATAGTCCCCTCTTTCTATTTTAGAAAAATATAGAATTAATGAGCGTAGAGAAGAGAATCAGAGCTTTAATAGAAGAAAAACTAGCAGATAGGCCTGATCTTTTTATTGTAGAATTAAAAGTGGTGAATAACAGTAAGGTTGTTATCCTTTTAGATGGTGACGAGGGAATAGGTATTCATGATTGCGCTGCAGTTAGTAGGCATGTAGGTTTTCATTTAGAAGAAGAAAACCTATTTGAAAAAGAATACAATTTAGAGGTAGGGTCGCCGGGTTTAGATACTCCATTGACTTTGAATCGCCAATTACAGAAAAATATCGGCAGACTTTTAGAGATAAAATTTGCTGATGGTAAAAATACTGAAGGAACTTTGTTAAGTGCCGATGATCAGCAGGTTACCATTATGGAAGAGGTTAAAGAAAAAGGTAAGAAAGCCATAAAAAAAGTAGAACGAATTATCAATAGAGATGAGATTGCCGAGATAAAAGTTGGCGTTTCATTTAAATAGAAGCATTATTTTAGAAAAATAGCAATGATAAAAAAATGAGCAGTATTAATTTAATCGATTCATTTCAAGAGTTTAAAGACTTTAAGAATATTGACAGACCAACGGTAATTAGCGTACTGGAAGAAGTTTTCCGTAGTATGTTGCGTAAACGTTTTGGTAATGATGAAAATTGCGACGTAATTGTGAATCCAGATAATGGAGATTTAGAGATATGGAGAACAAGAACCGTAATGGAAGACGGTTTTTCTGAGGATGATGATTTAGAGATTGAACTATCAGACGTTCATAAAATAGACGCAGATTTAGAGGTTGGAGATGACTTTATTGAACAAATTACTTTAGAAAGTTTTGGAAGAAGAGCAATCTTAGCCGCTCGTCAAACTTTAGTTTCTAAAATTTTGGAATTAGAGAAAGATGAAATCTTTAAAAACTACAAAGATAGAGTAGGAGAGATTGTTACTGGTGAAGTTTACCAAGTTTGGAAAAAAGAAACTTTGGTTTTAGATGACGAAGGTAACGAGCTTATTTTACCAAAAACAGAACAAATACCAGCAGATTATTTTAAAAAAGGAGATTCTGTAAGAGCGGTTGTTTACAAAGTAGAAATGCTAAACAGCAATCCTCGTATCATTATTTCTCGTACAGCACCAGAGTTTTTACAACGTTTGTTTGAGCTAGAAGTTCCAGAAATTTTTGATGGTTTAATCACTATCAAAAAGATTGTACGCGAACCAGGCGAAAGAGCTAAAGTTGCGGTTGAATCTTACGATGATAGAATTGACCCAGTTGGAGCTTGTGTTGGTATGAAAGGATCTCGTATCCATGGTATTGTTAGAGAGTTGAAAAACGAGAATATTGACGTAATTAACTTTACAAGCAATATTTCTTTATACATACAAAGAGCTTTATCGCCAGCTAAGATCACATCTATTAAATTAGATGATGAAACTATGAGAGCAGCGGTTTACTTAAAACCAGACCAAGTTTCTTTAGCAATTGGACGTGGCGGACATAACATTAAACTGGCAGGAAAGTTGACTGGTTATGAAATTGATGTTTACCGTGAGTCTACTGAGGAAGAAGAAGATGTTGATTTAGAGGAATTCTCAGATGAAATTGACGGCTGGATAATAGATGAGTTTAGGAAGATAGGTTTAGATACCGCAAAAAGTGTAATCGCATTAACCACTGCAGAATTGGTTAAACGAACAGACTTAGAAGAAGAAACCGTAGAAGAAGTTCTAGGGATTTTACGCTCTGAGTTCGAATAATTTTTGTTTTGCAGTAACTAAACGTACTTTTGTTTTAAATATAAGTTAGAAAGAGAATAATAAATGTCAGAAGACAAAAACTTAGGAATTTTAAAAGTTGCGAAAGAGCTAAACATTGGTTTAGGCACCATCGCCGAGTTTTTAAATGGCAAAGGCTTCACTGTTGAAGCAAAGCCAAATACAAAACTTACTAGCGATATGTATGGCGCTCTTTTGAAAGAGTATCAGGGAGATAAAATCCTTAAAGAGGAAGCAAAAAGTATTGTGATCGGTAAAATCCGTCGCGAAGACGCAAATACGGTTATCGAGTCAAATGACAATCCTTCTGCTCCTGCGGGTAAAGAAAATGAAGAGTCAGCAGAGATTTTAATTAAAAACACTGGTTCTTCGCCTGTAGCTGAAACTCCAGCTCCTTCTGTTCCTAAAGTTGAAGAGTCTGGCGCAAACGAAGTTGAGTCAACAAACAGTCCAGGTGTAAAAGTGGTCGGTAAAATTGATTTAGCTAGTTTAAATACAAAAACTCGTCCGGATAAAAAGGCTAAAGTTGAGCCAACTGTAGAGGCTCCTAAAGTTGCTGAAGAAGCACCTAAAAAGGAAGTACCTAAAGTTGTTGCTCCTGAGCCAGTAAAGGAAGTGAAAGCCGAAGAGCCTGTTCAACCAAAAGTTGAAGAGAAAGTAGAAGCTCCAAAAGCAGAAGAAGCTCCGAAGAAAGTTGAAGAGCCTGTTAAGAAATCTGAAGAACCTGTTAAGGAAGTAGAAGCTCCAAAAGAAGTAGCTAAACCTGTTAATAAAGAGGAGAAAGCTGAGAAAGAGGCTGAGAAACCTGTAATTTCATTAAAAGAACCAGAAGCGTCAGCACCGGCAGCAGAGGAAGATGATGCTGTAATTAGAGCTAAAGCAAGACAGTTAACTGGACCTAAGGTTATAGGAAGAATAGAACTTCCTGTAAACAAGAAAAAAGACCAGCCAGTTGCATCTTCATCTAATCCAAATACTTCAGATAACAAAAGAAAACGTAAACGCAAACCTACTGTTGGAGGTGCTGGTACAGCAAGACCAGGTCAGCCAGGTCAAGCAACAGGAGCGCCAGGAACTCATCCGCACAGAGCGGGAGGAGCACCAGGTGGCGCAAATAGAGGAGGAACAGCACCTGAGCGTGGTGGAAGACCTCCACACAAAAGAGGGCAACCAGTTCCGCCAAAAGCAGAACCTACTGAAAAAGAAATACAAGATCAGATAAAAGCAACACTTGCAAGGTTAAGTGGAGCCGGTAAATCAGGTAAATTTGCACAAAGATCTAAACTGAGAAGACAAAAACGTGATGACGTTGCATCTACTACAGAAGAAAGGTTAGCAGCAGAGGAAATGGAGTCTAAGGTGTTGAAAACCACTGAGTTTGTTACAGCAAATGAATTGGCGACAATGATGGACGTTTCTGTTACCGAAATTATAGCAACCTGTATGAGTTTAGGTTTGTTCGTATCCATCAACCAACGATTGGATGCTGAAACCTTAACAATTGTTGCAGATGAATTTGGTTACGAAATCCAGTTTGTTGGTGCAGTGGATGAGGAAATTAACTTAGAAGAAGAAGATAACGAAGGAGATTTAGTGTCACGTTCACCGATTGTAACGGTAATGGGTCACGTCGATCATGGTAAAACATCCTTGTTAGATTTTGTACGTAAAGCAAACGTTATCTCTGGTGAAGCCGGAGGTATTACACAGCATATTGGTGCTTACGAGGTAGCTGTAGAAGAGGGTAAGAGTATTACATTTTTAGATACTCCGGGTCACGAAGCGTTTACCGCAATGAGGGCTCGTGGAGCTAAAGTAACGGATGTTGCAATTATTGTAATTGCGGCGGATGATACGGTGATGCCACAAACTACTGAAGCAATTAACCACGCAATGGCGGCAAATCTGCCAATGGTATTTGCTTTCAATAAAATGGATAAGCCAGGAGCAAATCCTGACAAAATCCGTGAGCAATTATCAGCAATGAACATCCTGGTAGAAGAGTGGGGTGGTAAATACCAAACCCAAGAAATTTCTGCAAAATCAGGAATGAACATTGATAAATTGTTAGAAAAAGTATTGCTTGAAGCTGAATTATTAGAGCTGAAAGCAAATCCTAATAAAAGAGCAGTTGGTACTGTGATTGAAGCCCAATTAGATAAGGGTAGAGGTTATGTTGCTACTGTTTTAGTTGAAGCAGGAACGTTGAAAGTTGGAGATCCTATTCTAGCAGGTTCTTATAGTGGTAGAGTGAAAGCACTTTACAACGAAAGAGGAGCTCGTGTAGAACAAGTAGGTCCAGCACAACCAGTACAGGTTTTAGGTTTTCAAGGTGCACCGCAAGCGGGAGATCGTTTTAACGGAGTAGAAAGTGAGCCAGAAGCTCGTGACATTGCTAACAAACGTTTACAATTACAACGTGAACAAGGTTTACGTACGCAGAAACACATCACACTTGATGAGATTGGTCGTCGTTTGGCAATTGGTAACTTTAAAGAGCTTAACATCATTATTAAAGGTGATGTGGATGGTTCTGTTGAAGCATTATCAGATTCATTGCAGAAATTATCTACAGAAGAGATACAGGTTAAAATTGTTCACAAGGCAGTTGGTCCAATCTCCGAGTCAGATGTATTGTTG
The DNA here is from genome assembly GCA_037968815.1 of Pelobium sp. GTDB lineage: Bacteria > Bacteroidota > Bacteroidia > Sphingobacteriales > Sphingobacteriaceae > Pseudopedobacter. Next base: position 16,096 of record JBBKWF010000007.1, read on the forward strand.
GCGACAGCTTCAGATGCGATTATTATTGGTTTCCAAGTTCGTCCATCAGCAGGTGCTCGTAAATTAGCCGAAGCAGAAGAGATTGATGTAAGGTTATACTCTATTATTTACAAAGCTATCGACGAGATTAAAGCGGCGATGGAAGGTATGTTAGCTCCAGAATTCGAAGAGAAGATTATTGCTAACGTTGAGATTAGAGAAACTTTCAAAATCACTAAGGTTGGAACCATCGCAGGTTGTATGGTGTTAGATGGTACTATTAACAGAAATAGTAAAATCAGAATTATCCGCGAAGGTGTGGTAGTTTACACAGGAGAACTTGAATCATTAAAACGTTTCAAAGACGATGTGAAAGAAGTGAACAGAGGTTACGAATGTGGACTTAACATTAAAGGATATAATGATATCCAAGTAAATGATATTGTTGAAGCTTACGAACAAGTTGAGATAAAAAGAAAGCTTTAAGTAGCTCGAATTTTGAATAGATAATATAAACCGTTTAGATTTTTCTAAACGGTTTTTTTTGTATTTTGTAAGTTAATATTGAGTTTTAATAGGTTGATATATAGTGTTTTAGATTGATTTAAAATAATATGAAAAATAAAGTCTACTAAATCTATATATTTTATATATTTGCCGAGCGGATTGTGATTATATAGTTCGCTTTTTTCTTGATGAACGCTACTGATTTTTAGTAGAGAAAGAAAGAAAAGATAAATGAGGAATTAAAAACTTTTTTGTGTTAATAAACCTCTTCCGTATAAAAAGAAGAGGTGTTTTTATTTTAAAGATTTATGTTAAGTTTTAGAAGCGAACTTGAAAACCCTATAGTTGAAAAAGAGATTATTGATCTTGAGCGTAAAATCAGAGCTTTCAAAGAAGGAGAAATCCATGATGAAAAGTTCAGGAGTTTACGTTTAGCCAGAGGGATATATGGACAAAGGCAACCAGGCGTACAAATGATACGTATTAAATTGCCCTTTGGAAAAGTGAATTTTAAGCAACTTTTAAAAATTGCAGATGTTTCGGATGAATTTGCATCTTCAAATTTGCACATTACTACTCGTCAAGATATACAAATACACTACGTAAGCTTAGATCGTACACCAGAACTTTGGGCAAAATTAGCAGAAGACGATATTACCTTACGTGAAGCTTGTGGTAACACCGTAAGAAATGTAACAGCATCGCCAACCTCAGGTATCGATCCTAAAGAGCCTTTTGATGTTTCTCCTTATGCACAAGCTTATTTTGAGTATTTTTTGAGAAACCCTATTTGCCAGGAAATGGGGCGTAAAATTAAATTTGCTTTCTCTTCTAATGATGATGATACTGCTTTCTCTTTTATTCACGATTTAGGATTTATCCCGAAAGTAAAACAAGAAAACGGCGAAGAAGTAAGAGGTTTTAAAGTGGTTTTAGGTGGGGGCTTAGGTGCTCAGCCATCTTTAGCGCATGTAGTTCATGAGTTTTTACATGAAGACTTAATTATACCTTATGGAGAAGCAATGCTACGTGTTTTTGATAGACATGGAGAACGTACTAATAGAAATAAAGCCCGCTTAAAATTCTTGGTGAATAAATTAGGAATTGATGAAGTAGTAAGGTTAATTGAAGAAGAGCAAATTGCAAATAAAGTAAAAACTTTTAAAATTAACAGAGATTCTGTTCCGCAAGCGCAACCATCAAATGTTAACGTAACAGAGGTTGAAATCCCTGCTAGTAAACAATTAGCGTATCAATTATGGTTAAATACCAACGTTTTTGAACAAAAGCAAAAAGGTTTTTACGGTGTATTTGTTAAAGTTGAAACAGGAGATATTCCAACAGATCAAGCAAGAAAGTTAGTTGCTGCCGTTAAAGATTTAGTTGCCGATGAAATTAGGTTTACGATAAACCAAGGTTTAATGTTTAAATATGTTAAAAAAGAAGCGTTATCCGCTTTGTTTTTAGCGTTAGACGAATTAAAGCTAGCTGATCCAGGTTTTGACAGCGTTGCCGATGTAACAACTTGCCCGGGCACAGATACTTGTAATTTAGGTATTTCTAACTCTATGGAGCTTTCTAGAGTTTTAGAAAAATTAGTTTACGACGAGTATGCTGATTTCGTAGAGAACAGAGAAATTAAAATTAAAATTAGTGGCTGTATGAACAGTTGCGGTCAACATGGTTTAGCACATATCGGTTTTCATGGTAGCTCAATGAAAGTCTCAGGAAGAGTAATGCCTGCGGTACAAGTTCTATTAGGTGGTGGAATTGTAGGTAACGGAATTGGTAGAGCTGCAGATAAAGTAGTGAAAGTGCCATCAAAAAGAGCAACTCATGTTTTAAGAGCTGTTTTAGATGATTATAAAATAAAAGGAGTTAACTACTCATCATTTCATCAATATTATGATGATTTAGGAAAAGATTATTTTTACCAAATGTTAAAACCGATTGCAGATCAATCTACAATTGTTGATAGTGAGTTTGTTGATTGGGGACATGAAGAAACTTTCCAAACTGCTATTGGTGTTGGAGAGTGTGCCGGTGTGGTGATAGACTTAGTAGCTACTTTAGTATACGAAGCTGAGGAGAAGTATAGCTGGGCTGTAGAGTCCTTTGATGCTAAATCTTGGGCAGATGCTATTTACCATGCTTATAATTCAATGGTTAATGGTGCAAAAGCTCTACTGCTAGATAAAGGTATTAACCAAAGTACGCAAACTGGTGTAATCAATGCTTTTAATGAGAATTATGCCGAGGCTTTCCAAATCAAAAGCTTTAACGACTTAGTATTGCAAATCAACAAAAACGAGCCAAGTGAGGCTTTTGCTGAAGCTTATTTAGCACAAGCAAATGATTTTTTAAGTCAGATTAAAAACTTTAGAGAGCAAACTGTTTCTACGCCAACAAATAGTTAATTTGCTTTTAAGAAGCTTATATGAGTTTAACAACTAATCATACTGATAAAGACAATAAAGAAAACGGAAACGAATTGTTTCCGATTTTCTTAAAGCTTCAGAATTTCCAAACTTTATTGGTTGGCGGCGGAAATGTGGGTTTAGAAAAGCTTGGGGCAATATTAAACAACAGTCCGCAGGCTAAAGTAAATATTGTTGCTGATAGGTTTTTGGATGAAGTGAAAGAACTTGCTACAAATTTCTCTGGCATCAACCTCTTCGAAAGAAAGTTTGAAGACAAAGATTTGAACGGTGCAGAGTTGGTGATTTTAGCAACGGATAATCAAGAACTACACAAATACATAAGAACATTAGCTAAAGAAAAAGGGATTTTAGTTAACGTTGCTGATACGCCAGAGCTTTGCGATTTTTACCTGAGCTCTGTTGTTAAAAAAGGAAATCTGAAAATTGCTATTTCTACCAACGGAAAATCACCTACGGTAGCAAAGCGAATTAAGGAGGTTTTAAATGAAAACATCCCTGAAGAAATTGACGAAACTTTAGAAAAGATGAGTCAATTACGTTCAACTTTAAGTGGAACTTTTACTGATAAAGTGAAGGCAATGAACCAAGCTACTGCTGGTTTGGTACAAAAAGAAGAAGAGAAATCTAGTCTTTCGCCAGGTAAAGTTAGCTTAACACTTTGGACGTTGGTTGTAGCATTTGCTATGCTTACGTTCTATGTAATCTGGAAAGAAGAGCCAGAGTTTAGAGCCTATGTTGAGGGTATTAATCCAAAATTCTATTGGTTTTTAGCCGCAGGTTTTGTGTTTGCTATGATTGATGGGGCAATAGGAATGTCTTACGGTGTTACTTCGACTACTTTTTCGCTTTCTATGGGTATTCCACCTGCTTCCGCAAGTACAGCAGTACACATCTCAGAGATATTGAGTAACGGAATTGCCGGCTGGATGCACTTTAAAATGGGGAATGTAAACAAGAAGCTTTTTAAAGTGCTGATTATTCCAGGCGTTGTTGGAGCGGTGGGCGGTGCAGTTCTGCTTTCTTCCCTAGAAGAATACAACCATTACACAAAGCCATTAATTTCTCTATATACCTTGATTTTAGGGATTGTAGTGCTAAGAAAGGCCTTGAGTTTGAATAAAAAACGTACTGCTAAAAAAGATAAAATTAAAAAAATTGCTCCTTTAGGGTTCTTTGGAGGCTTCATAGATGCAGTAGGTGGAGGCGGTTGGGGCTCAATTGTACTTTCTTCTTTAATAGCTGGAGGTAGAAACGCTCGTTACTCATTAGGGACTGTTAAAATGACAAGGTTTTTTATTGCCTTAATGAGTTCGTTAACATTTTTAACTATGTTAGATGGTTTACGTTGGTACGCGGTAGCAGGCTTGGTTATAGGTAGTGCAATAGCATCACCAATAGCAGCAAAAGTATCTAATAAAATATCAGCTAAAACAATTATGGTTGCTGTTGGGATAATTGTAATTTTGGCGAGTTTGAATACGATTAGTAAGTTTTTGATGGCTTTGTAGAACAGGCCATCTTAAGTGATAACGAAACATCACCTTTTGAAGGTTTTGCAACGTTTTAAATTGCATGTGAGGTGCCCCTATTGTCAGCATGACGATATTATAAAGAAAGGAATTGAATAATGAATATAGAAGAAGTTAAAAAAGCAATAGAAGGTTTAAGCCCACAAGAGGTTTTAACTTTTGTTGCTGAAAATTTCGAAAACAGTGCAATTTTTTCAACCAGTTTTGGTTGGGAAGATCAAGTGATTTCTGATATGATTTTTTCAGCTGACTTAGGTGTTAAAGTTTTTACTTTAGATACCGGACGTATGTTTACAGAAACTTATTACACCTGGAATCGTACTTTAGAAAAATATCAGAAACCAATCCATACTTTTTATCCTGATAAAGAAAAATTACAAGAAATGGTGACCAAAAAGGGGCCAAGTAGTTTTTATGAATCGGTAGAAAACAGGAAAGAATGTTGTGGAATCCGTAAAGTTGAACCCTTAAATAGAGCCTTAGCAGGTTACAAAGTTTGGATAACCGGAATTAGAGCAGATCAATCTGTAAACCGTGAGGATATGAACTGGGTAGAGTGGGATGCAGCACATAACTTAATTAAAGTACATCCGCTTTTCTTTTGGACTTTAGATCAAGTGAAAGCTTATGTTGACGAAAAAAATGTTCCATATAATCCGCTACATGACAAAGGTTTCCCAAGTATAGGTTGCCAACCATGTACAAGAGCGGTACAACCCGGGGAAGATTTTAGAGCCGGCCGTTGGTGGTGGGAAGATGCAAGCAAAAAGGAATGTGGTTTACACGATGTTACCGCACATGAAGAGGTTTTTAAACCGTAAAGAGTCAGCAGTTTTTAGTCCGCTGTCCGCAGTTTGAAGACAGACTTATAAATTAATTAACAAGTGAAATTATTGAGAAGGAGAAAAGCGATAGTGCAAGGACTCATATCTCACATCTCAATACTCACTACTAACAAAAAATGAATAAATAAAATGGTTTTGGGAAAAGATTGAGCCATGTTATAAGGACTCATATCTCACATCTCAATACTCAATACAAAAATAAAGAATGGATTATTTAGATCAACTGGAGGCAGAAGCCATTGCGATTTTAAGAGAGGTTGCTGGGCAATTCGAAAAACCTGCCCTGTTATTCTCTGGAGGAAAAGATTCGATTACATTGGTACGTTTGGCAGAAAAAGCCTTTCGTCCGGGTAAGTTCCCTTTCCCTTTGGTACACGTAGATACCGGACATAATTTCCCTGAAGTTATTGAGTTTCGGGATCGTTTAGCGGCAAAAATTGGCGAAAAGCTAATTGTTGGAAACGTACAGGATGCCATTGATAGTGGGAGAGCGATTGAACAAAAAGGCAAAAATGCAAGTAGAAATGCTTTGCAAACGGTAACTCTTTTAGAGGTTATTGAGCAAAATAAGTTCGACGCTTGTATTGGTGGCGCTCGTAGAGACGAGGAGAAAGCAAGAGCTAAAGAGCGTATTTTCTCTGTACGTGATGATTTTGGACAGTGGGACCCAAAACGTCAAAGACCAGAGTTATGGAATACCTTTAACGGTAAAATCAATAAAGGCGAAAACGTGAGAGTTTTCCCGATAAGTAACTGGACAGAGCTTGACGTTTGGAACTATATCAAAAGAGAGAAAATCGAAATTCCATCTATCTATTATTCTCATAACAGAGATGTGATAGAACGTAATGGTGTTTGGATGGCTGCTCACGAGTACCTAAATATGGATGCTGATGATACTGTTCACAACAAAAGTGTGCGTTTCCGTACCGTTGGTGATATGACTTGTACTGCAGCTGTTGAATCAGTGAAAACAGATATTGACGATATTATTTTAGAAATCAGTCAATCAAAAATTAGTGAAAGAGGTGCCCGTATGGATGATAAAGTTTCTGAAGCAGCCATGGAAGACCGTAAAAAAGGAGGATATTTTTAATGGATATATTAAAATTTTTAACAGCAGGAAGTGTTGATGACGGAAAGAGCACTTTAATTGGTCGTTTATTGTATGATACAGGTTCTGTATTAGCAGATCAGTTAGAGGCAATACAAAGCTCTAATCGTAAAAATGATGATGGGACGGTTGATTTAGCCATTTTAACTGATGGTTTGAAAGCAGAGCGTGAGCAGGGAATTACCATTGATGTAGCCTATAAATATTTCCAAACAGAAAAAAGGAAGTTTATTATTGCGGATACTCCGGGACACATTCAGTACACTCGTAACATGGTTACTGGTGCTTCTAATGCTGATTTAGCCATTATTTTAATTGATGCCCGTAAAGGAGTTATTGAGCAAACTATTCGCCACACTTATTTAGTATCACTTTTAGCTTTAGAGCATGTGGTAGTTTGTGTGAATAAAATGGATATGGTTGATTACAGCGAAGAGGTTTTTGATAAAATCCATGCTGATTACCATGATTTAGCATTGAAATTAAACTTACATGAAGTTACTTTTATCCCGGTAAGTGCTTTACGCGGAGATAATATTGTAAACGATTCTGAGCATATGCCTTGGTATAAAGGGAAAAGTTTATTGGGTCATTTAGAAACGGTACCTGTACGTGAGTTAGATACTTTATTGCCAGCTCGTATGGCGGTGCAGTGGGTAATACGTCCACAAACAGACCAACTACATGATTATAGAGGTTATGCAGGAAGAATTTTGAGTGGCGCACTTAAACAAGGCGATACAGTTAAGATTTATCCTTCTGGCACTAAATCTACAATATCAAGGATAGAAACCTTTGAAGGTGATCATGCTATTGCAGAAGAAGGTAAATCAATTACTTTGCATTTATCAGATGAAATCGACATTAGTCGTGGTGATATGGTTGGCGAAATTGAACGTCCGCCGATTGTTGCTAATGAAATTGAAGCTGATATTTGCTGGATGGATACGCGTGAGTTAGATACATCTGCAACATACTTTATCCAACACCAAAGTAAAGTTACACGTTGTAAAATACGCGAGATTTTGTACAAAGTAAATATCAATACTTTAGAAAAAGTTAATGCTGATAGCTTTGGTTTAAATGATATTGGCAGAGTTGAAATTAAAACTGCTGATGAATTAGCGTTTGATCCTTACGATGTGAATAAAAGAAACGGTGGCGCAATTATTATCGATAGCCGTACCAATGTTACTGTTGGGGCTTTAATGTTAAGAGCCGCGTTATAATTTTTTATAATATTTTGTAAAACCCATGATTAATCATGGGTTTTTTTTATGCGCTGACTTTCCCTAAATTTTTATCTTTACGCCCATGCTTTTGCTTACCTTTTTTGTGGCTGTTATTGTAAATTTTGTTGGATATATCCCTTTAGGAAATATCAATTTAACAGCGATGCAAATCTCTATTAACAAAGGGCTAAAGCAAGCTTACGTTTTTGCAATCAGCTTTGCTTTGGTAGAAGGTGTTTTTACTTTTGTTTTGATGCACTTTGCAGAATGGTTTGCTACTCAGAAAAACCTGATGATTTGGTTAGAATGGCTGATGGTAGCTGTTTTTTTATTGATGGGGGTTTTAAGTTATCTGCAATCAAAAAAAGAAAGAAAACCAGTTGACGATGTGAAAAAGCGAGATAGCATTAAAACGGGAATTATATTGGGTGTATTTAACCCAATGATTATTCCTTTTTGGACAATCGGAGGTACATATTTAATTGCCCATAATTGGATTACTACTGCAGGCTTGGGCTTAGTTATTTTTGCAATTGGCGCTTCTGTAGGTTCTTTTTTATGCTTGTATTTATTCGGTCGTTTTGCGCAGTATATTCAAAATAAATTTTCTTTTAGCAACCGGATAATCAATAGGAGCATCGCTTTTATGTTTTTTGCTTTAGCAATATTGCAGACGGTTCGTTTGAGTTTTTTTTAACTCTTGTATGAAGTATCAAGACGACTGAAACCCTCTCAACTCTGTGACCTCCGCGATCTCTGTGGTTAAAAAAAACCCGAACCTTCAATGAAAAGCTATGTGCCTATGTTGTTAATCATCAACTCCGCACAGGCTTAACACAACAACAGCAAATTTTCTTGTGACCTCTGTGAAAACTTCCGTCAACTCTGTGGTTACCCTCGAACGCAGTCCATTAAAATGGATATCCAATAGCCAAATTAAATACTAAGTTTTCTTTTCTCCATGCTTTATCCCCAAATTTGATATCGTTAAAAACCCATCTATCACCTTTAGGTAAATACGGCTTCCTTATCGGGAAACCCAAGTCTAAGCGTAATATCAAGAAAGATAAATCTAAACGTAATCCAGCACCAGCATCAACCGCTAATTCGCTCAAGAACTGCTTAGTAAATTCTGCTCCAGGTTTTTCAGATGTTTCATTGAGTAACCAAATGTTACCTGCATCCACAAATAAAGCACCTTTAAATATAGAATTGAAATCATAGCGGTACTCCGAGTTTAGTTCCAGTTTAATATCTCCAGACTGATCTGGCAAAAACGAATCTGCATCAGCATTTTCTTTAAAGCTTCCGGGGCCAACAGATCTTGCTCTAAATCCACGTAAACTGTTTGTGCCACCAATAAAAAACTGTTTGATAAAAGGTAACTGAGAGGAGTTTCCGTAAGGGTAACCAAAGCCAGTAATTACTCTGCTAGCAATGGTTGATTTTGAGCCAAGTTTAATGTAATGCCTAAAATCGTTCTCCATTTTTAGGTATTGACTAAACGGAACACTTAATATCCTTGATGTATCTCCATTTAAAACATCGCCTTTATTAATTAAACCAGCAATATTTCCTGCTAAATCAATTTGTCCTTTATAATAAAAAGTATTTTTCTTTTGTGTTTCGGCAGTGGTGGTATAAGTATAACTGTATGAAGGTCCAAAAATCAATTGCTTATCAATTACTCGTTGCAAACTAAGTACAGTGTCTGCTTGCGCCTGATACTCTGCCGATACGTTTGACGAATTGGTGTAAGTGATTTCGGTGAGCTTCAAGGAATGCTCTTTACGTATGTTTTCTTTCCATAAATAACCAAAAGACCCTCTAAAAGTGTTTAAAGAATATAATCGGGTTCTGTTCTGGTACTCAAAACCTAAAGTAGCAACGGTTTTAGGGGGAAATGCAGAAATAGATTTAAAATTCACAAAAGGAGTTATAAATTTCGGCCATGTTAAACTTGCATCGCCACCAAAACGTAACACATTATAACCACCATTTTGCCCCGAAACCTGGGTTTCTATCCCGGCAAAAGCGGTAACTGTTAATTGCTCTGCGCCTCTAAATATATTTCGATTTGTCCAATTTACATTTAGTTCAGAACCGGTATAATTTGCAGAGTTGGTTTTACCTAAAAGCTCTACCCGGATAGATTTTTTTGGTAGGGGAGTGAGGTAGTAAAAAGCATCTAGAGCACTGCTTAAAGAATCTGAAGACTTAAACTCGTTTTTCACAAATTTAAAAGTCCCCACATTAACCAAACGGTTTAGCGATAAATTATGGTCGGTCCGGTTGTAAATGTCGCCTTTGTTAAACTGCAATGCTCGGTCAAAAACCTGAGGTTTAAACTTCTTTTTTGGGTCAACAATAATTAAATCTTTGTAGCTGTCTAAAGAATCAGTGCTTTTTTGTAAGCTATCGTTCCTTAAACTATAATCCGGATAAACATAGATATCACCAATGGTAAATGTTTTTTTAGCTGGTGATGGCGTCTCATTTTTTATCTTTAAAATAATATCGACCTGATGATTACCAACAGTACTGTCTACTTGTGCCAATAGGTAATCGGGACCAAAATAAAAGAAACCTTGTTCTTTAAGTTTAGCATCAATTCTAGTACGTTCGGCCTTTATTTTATCTAAATCATAAGATTCTCCGGGTTTAAAAAAGGTATTTTCTTTTGTTGCCGCCACTGCTAAACCTAATTTGCTAGAATCTGTAGGGAATTTCACTTCTCTAATTTTATACTGAAAATTAGGACGTACCGTATAAATTGCAGTTGCTCTTTTATTTTTTGCGGTAGAATCAGTATAAGCTCTGCCCTTAAAATAGCCACGGTTATCTAAGCGGTTTTCAATTAATTTAGCGTTATAATCTAAATCAACTTTTGAAAAATAAACAGGTGGCTGTCCAAATTTGGTGTTTAAAAAGTGTTTAATTCCTTTTTGCTTATCTGTTTTGGTGATGTTGTAAATCCATAATTTTGGGCGTAAACCTAAAATACTGGAGTTAGGAAGTGGGCGTAAAACACTTTCTAGTTCTTCTGTTAAAATAGATTTTTCTGTTTTTGTTACGCTGTCTCCTTCTACTTTAACTTTAGCCCCTACATAAAGTAATTCACCTTTGGGTAAATATTTAGTGTTGCTACACGAGGCAACAAAAAGGGCAAGGAAAAATAGATATATCGTTGACTTAAATTTCATGTTATTTGCTCTCAGTGTTTTCTTTCTTTTTATCCTCTTTTTTGACTTTTGCTTTCTCAAAAAGTTCTCTAAACCTATTATAATCCATAGTAATAATAAAGCCTAAACCCGTTTCAATCACCTGACCTTGCAATGCCACTTGATATTGATTTTTACGATATGCTCTTAACAAATATCTGCCATCTTTTGATAGCGAATAATCCACAGCCACATCGCCAGCAATATTATTAGCTTGTTGGTTGCTTTGTTGCGGGCCTTCTAATCCAAAGCTACTGCCAATACTTACCTTTAAGCGGTCGTTTAGCAAACGTTTGGATAAGCCAACGTTCAAATCTGTACGGTTTTCTCTTTGCCCAGTGGTGTAGTCGTCGGTAGCTTCTAAATCGAAATTAAGTTCTACACCTTCTATTAAATCGCCGGCAAAATTATTAAGCTGTTGCGATATAATTTTACTCACACTCTGTCTTACCAAAGTTTCTGCACCGCCAGAACCAGCCTCACTTGCAAAAGGATTTTCACCGATAAACCTGTTCAATAAAAGCAAAGCAAAAACCTGTTTATTTAGTTCTGATGGCTGTTGCCTTAATTGTGTCAGCTTAGTTTTAGAATTGGTGATAATGTCCGTTGCCACGTTGTAATTTCCGTCGGGTAAAATTATATCGAAAGAGATTTCGGGCTCCATTAGCTCGCCTTTCATTTTCAGCAAAACATTAAAAGGTAGCTTTTGTTTGTAGGTGTTACGTTCCGCTTGCGAAGCTGAACCTAATTGATCTCCAACTAAATCTATTGGGGCTGTTTCAGCAATATAAATAGCAGTTACATTTAAAGTTGCAGAAAGCGGATCTCCAGTCCATAAAACAGTACTGCCATTATCAATTTCAAATTGGCGTTTAATAAAGTTGAAAGACATTTCATAAAAACCTTCTTTCAATTCGTATTTACCTGTTAAAGAAACTTTGCCAGAAGGGTCAATAGCAGCGCTCAACTGTGCTTCGCCTTTTAGCTTCACAAAGTCGCCGTTTCCTTTATCAATCACCATGGTTAATTGCGCTTCTGGGTCAACCTCAATAGTCATAGCCAAACTCATTCCTGTAAAGTTGGTTTTGTTTAAAGAGTCTGGCAGTACAAAAGCTTTATTAAAGTCAGGGTCATCTTGGTCAATAAATTCAACAATACCTTCTCTATCGGCAATACCCGGGTCAGATTGTGGCAATACCAAAGTAAGGTCAGTTTCTTTATTTATTTTTAAGCTTCCGTCAATAATTGGGTTGTCTAAATCTCCTTTGATACGCATTTTGGTGTCAAAGAAAAGCTTGCCATAGTAAAGTTCGTTGTCTTTTTCGGTAGAATTAACCGCCATAAAGTTTTTGGCATCAAGTTCTAAATTGAATCTGAAGTCGGTATATGTTTGGGTATAAATAGCTCCGTTTAAGCGTAGGTTGTTGTCTGCCGAATCTGCTAGAGAGAAGTTATTAAACAAAATACCATCGCCGTTAAAAACAATTTTATCAGGGCCTAATTTGAATTGTGAATTTAAAGGCGTTATTCTAAAAACTGCATTGTTAAAAGCAATATCGCCCCTAACTTTTGGTGCGTCTACATTTCCAGTAATTTTAAAAGCACCATTTAAAAAGCCTGTAGCATCACTAATATTACCAAGTGTAAATCCTTGTATGCTTTTTAAATTTAAACGTTGCATATCCAAATTCATATCAAAGCTACTATCTCCAGTATTGTAGAGACCTGCTAGGTTTACTTGATTTCCGTTTCCGGTAATGGCAACATCTGCATTAAACACGTTAGGTGTGTTGTTGTTTACTTTAATAGCCAAATTACCCACCGTATCTGTCATAAAGTTGAAATCTTTGACAGTCATATCTGCGTTGAAAGTTGGCGTGTTGGCGAGATTTTTTGCTAGCACATTACCGTTAATTACTCCACCAGCTAATAAAGAATCTTTAGATATAATGGCAGTAATAGTTTCTATCCTAAAATTGGTAAAATCAATTGCTAAAGGCGAGTTTGCCGATGTTTGTTGTGATTGTATTTTTATAGACTGTCCCGAATTGCTCAACTCAAAGTTGTCTGCATAAACTCCAGATTCACCAACTCTAATCACATTATCATTATTAATCTTCCATTTTTGGTAGTTTAATTTTAAGCCATCTAAGTTTAATCTAAATTCACTATCACGGTTTTCTAACGCTTTTACGTTACCTGCAATTAAATAATGTTCTTTGTCTGCTTTATCACGAACTTGCAGGCGGTAATCCAGTAAATTGTTCTTCAATTGACCAGTTAAGCTAGTTTTTGGCAATAAAAATGATTCACTTTTTATTTCATCTATTAATAAACTGTATTTTAAAATAGCGCTATCCGTATTAAGTTTTAACCTACCGTTGGTAATTGTATTACCTGCGTAAGTCACTTTAGGAATGGTGCCGTTTACCACCAAAGTATCGCCTTTACTATTGTATCTCCCTTTAATGTTTATAGGTTCAATTCGAGTTAATGACGGCACAAGGGCATATAAAATTGGATCATCAGCCACGTTTAGGTTAAAAGCAAAACGTTGAGGTTTTAAAGTATCCGGACGACTTGTAGCTAAACCACTGTCATAATATTTAGCAATGGTATTGCTTAGTGCATTGCCAACTTGAGTAAGCTGATATTTACCATTTAAACTTGCCGATAAAATTTGCGAACTCAGTTTTAAGCTGTTGTTACTCTCAGTAGCGGTGGATATTACTTTTATAGAATCTACTTGATAGCGTTTTTCACTATCTGCAACTAGTAACTTGGTTAAAAATATCTTTCCGTTTAAATAATCTGGGTCGGCGGTGTCAATATCTGCATCAAGTACCCCTCTTACTTTTAGCGGAGTGGTGTACAAATTGAGCGCTTTTAAATCGGCACTATCCAAATTCAGTTTCATTTTTACTGCCGGATACTTACCGGTAAAACTTCCATTTGCTACCAAATCAAAATAAAGATTTGGGTCCTTCATGTCTGCTGTAGCTTTAAACAGTCCATCGGAAATATTTCCTTTTAAGGCTAAGTTTTTATAGGTGTATTTATTAAAATCAGCTTTTACTAAGGTGCCATCTAAAGTTGCGGTAGCAGTTTTTGGGTCAAGCCCGATGCCTTTCACATTGGCTTTTAAAGTGATTTTCCCAAGGGAATCGTTTTTAATCAATTTCCCGACATCAAAATTATTGATGTCAACAATGGCATTGTATTTTTCTTTGTTTTTAATACGTTGGTCAAAGCCGGCGTTAATTTTAGCCATGCCGTAATTGCTCGCCAAAGCCAAATTGGTGTTGAAATTATTGATTCCACCTTTAAAAAAACCTTTTGCAGCAAAGGTTGATGGTAGTTGAATATTAGACGGGATTGTCCCTTTCGGCACAAAAGAGTTAATATCCTTAGCCGTTGATTGGAAATTTTTGATGGTTAAATCAAAATAAGCTTTCTCCATATCGGGCAAACCTTTAATGTTACCACTGGCTGCGATTTTGGTATTGCCAATCCCAGAAATCTCCAATTTAGGGATGCGTAAATCTTTTACCTTACCCATTACTTTACTATTGATGTTCATCACCGCATTCGGCATGGTGTTAAAAGGAGCTGTTGTAGCAAGTGTAGGTACTAATAGTAGAATATCTTTAAAGCCTAATTTACTCCCGTTAATATTTGCATCAATATATAACTCTCCAGGGTTTTTAGATAAAGATTCGATGGATGGGTATTTTGCAATTACCTCATCTTTTAATAGAGTTTGTGGCGTTTTTAAGTATAGATTTTTTAAGAAGGCGTTTTTAGGGCCATAATAAAAATTGGTTTTAAACTCCTGTATGTTTAAGCCACTTTTATCATGTAAAGTGAAAGCGTTGATTTCTCCGGAAATGGTATCTAAGCTATAATAAAAGTTGTCCGCATCAAGGTTGATATTCTTTAAATCCAAATGCATAAAGTCCATTCCTCTTTTTAGGCGAGGAGTATTCATGTCGTCGAAAGCAAAAGCGATGTTTTTAAAATCCGCATTACGTAAGTTTACTTTCCAATTAGCGCTTTCTGCCGTTGTGGAAGTGTCTTTTGCAGTCGCATTTTTAACCGCCTGTTTTTCTGTAATACCTAAAACCAAGTTTCCTTTGGTATCTGCAAAGTCGATAGACTTAATGTCCACGAGTTGCTTTTTTAAATTAATCTCGTTAAAATCAATTAAAAGCTTACCCAAATTTAGCTGACTGTTTAAGCCGGTGCCGGCATTGTCATAGCCTATCACAATTTTCGATAGGTCAAGTTTACCAAGCTCCAATTTTAAATCAGGAGAGGCTGATGCCGAATCGGCTACGGCAACTGCACTTTCGGCAACTTTCTCTAAAGCGCCTTGTTTCAGCATTAAGTTTAAACCGTTTAACGTGATTTTCTGGATTTTGAAATCCATATTGTCCAAATCAAACTTTTTAATGTTGGTGTCAAAATGGTTGAGGTAAACATCTAGATTGTTTTTGGTAATGGCATCATCAAAACGAACACGGATCTTATCAAGATTAATTTTGTTGATAGAGAACTTCATAGCCGCCGAAGTATCTTCCGGTGTTATTGCTTTCTTTTGATCGCTCATAAAAGCGTTAATCATGTAATCAAAATTGAAAACAGAATCTTGCCCTCTTTTTATATTTGTTACAATTCCCTCAAGGTCTATGGAATTCAGCTCAATTTGATTGTCTAGTAATTTGAACAGTGAAATATCAACGGATAGCTTGTCACCGGCTAATAAGGTGTCTTTTTGCTGACTTTCAAAATAAAAGCCTTTTAATACAACTTTCTTGGGCAAGCCAATTTCAATCCTATCTATTTTAACAGGTGTTTTAAATTTGCCCTCTAAAAAGGTTACGGCTTTGTTTTTTATGATATTTTGGATAGCTGGAACTTGTATCAGTAACACTATCAATAAAAAAAGCCCGATAATGCATCCCATTATCCAGGCAAATATTGTTAAACTAAGTTTTAAGTATTTATTCAATTATTTATGATTTACGATGATAAATCAAAGGTTAAGCCAAAGTAAGGTATAATTTAATACTATAGTCAAATTACTATTATCTATTTGCAAGCTATGGTCATTGGTCTTATATTTGATCTAAATCATATTAAAAAATATAGATCATGGCATTAGAAATAACAGATGCTAACTTTGAGGAGTTAGTTTTAAAATCAGATAAACCTGTATTAGTAGATTTTTGGGCAGAGTGGTGCGGACCATGTCGTATGGTTGGGCCAGTTGTTGAAGAGTTAGCTAAAGAATATGACGGTAAAGCGGTTATAGGAAAAGTTAACGTGGATCATAACCCAGATATTTCGGTAAAATTCGGAATCAGAAACATTCCTGCTTTATTATTCTTTAAAAACGGAGAAATTGTTGATAAGCAAATTGGTGCAGTGCCTAAATCAGTTTTAGCTGGTAAATTAGACGCTCAGTTAGCTTAATCATATTTTAACACTTTGAATGGTCTTCTTTATATTTAAAAGAGGACCATTTTTTTGTTCTACATTTTAACACCTTTTAACGTTTAAATCTTTAAAAGCGTTAGGATACTTTTATTGAATCCCTATATTTGCGGATAAATCAAAATTAAACATGAATAAAATTATTTCAAAAATTGCTCAAGCTAGTGCGGGATTGGCTTTAATGGTAGCGGTAGTAGCTTGTAATAACACAGATTCAAAAACAGCAAGTACTTCCTCAGCTGATAGTACAAAAAACACTAAAGTTACCCATGAGTTTGTTTATGTAAACTCTGACTCTCTTTTAAGTAAATACGATTATTTTAAAGATATGAATGCCAAATTAGAGACTAAATCTAAAAAGGCAGAAGCAGACTTAAAAGATAAAGGAACTGCTTTTCAACGTGAGGTTGCAGCTTACCAGAAAGATGCAAATACAATGAGCGCAGATCAAAGACAAAAAACTGAAGAGCGTTTAGCTAGAAAACAACAAGAATTACAAGGTTTTCAACAGAATGCAGGTGCAGCTTTACAAAATGAACAAGCTACAGAAAGCGAAAAATTGTATGATAAAGTTGCTGACTATTTAAAAGGTTACGCAAAAGATAAAGGATATAAAATGGTGTTAACTTATTCAAAAGCTAACCCAACTATTTTGTTTGCTGATGAAAGTTTAGATGTTACTGCTGAAGTAATTAAAGGTTTAAATGATGCTTACGTTAAAGACAAGAAATAAGTAAAATTTTATTAATTTTAGAAAGCTCAACCTAGGTTGGGCTTTTTTTATGAATAAGAAAATGGAAAAACACGAGGAATTTATGCGAGAAGCCATAGCGCTTTCTAAGCAAAACGTAGAACAACAAAGAGGTGGGCCATTTGGTGCAGTGATAGTGAAAGATGGAGAAGTTGTAGCCAAAAGTGCTAACATGGTGACTACTAATAACGACCCAACGGCTCATGCTGAAGTTTCTGCTATTAGGTTAGCTTGTGAAAAACTCAATACTTTTATTTTAGAAGGATGTGTAATTTATACCAGTTGCGAGCCTTGCCCAATGTGTTTAGGTGCGATTTACTGGGCTAGGTTAGATAAAATGTATTATGCCAATACAAAAAGAGATGCCGCAAACGCTGGCTTCGATGATGCTTTTATCTATGACGAAATAGACTTGAAAATAGAAGATCGTAAATTGAAAACTGAACAAATATTGCATATCGAAGCACAAGAAGCGTTTAAAATGTGGGAAATAAGTACAGGAAAAACTAAATATTGATTAAAGCTAAAAGCTGGAGCCGCTTTTAATACTTACGTCTTGATACTTGATACTGAAACCTTAATACACAAATTAAGCTCTTGATACTGAAACCTTAATACTAAAAACAAAATGAAAATTACCTGGGGAATATTAGGTTGTGGCGATGTTACGGAAGTAAAAAGCGGACCCGCATTTAATAAAGTAGAAAACTCTGCTATTGAAGCGGTAATGCGCAGAAATGCAGAGAAGGCCGCCGATTACGCAAAAAGACATGATATTACAAAATGGTATAGCAATGCAGATGATTTAATTAACGATGAAAACATAAATGCAGTTTACATAGCAACTCCGCCAGCTCCCCATAAAGATTATGCGATACAAGCATTAAAGGCAGGTAAACACGTTTATATTGAAAAACCGGTGACATTAAACAGTGCCGAATGTGAAGAAATTATTGCTGTTGAAAAGTCATCTAAAAATAAAGTTACGGTTGCACATTACCGTAGAGTACAGCCCTTTTTTCTTAAGCTGAAACAATTGATTGATGATAAAACAATAGGGGATATACGCTTTATTGATTTAAAGTTGTTTCAGAAACCAGGGTCAGATGCTATTGCACAAACTGAAGAGAACTGGAGGGTAAACCCAGAGATTTCTGGTGGAGGTTTGTTTTTTGATTTGGCTCCGCATCAATTAGATATTCTGATTCATATCTTCGGAAAGCCCTTGCATTATCATGGCTTTTCTAAAAACCAAAGTGGCCAAAATAAAGTTGCAGACATAACTACTGGGCATATTGCTTTTAAAAATGATGTAGTTTTTAATGGCGTTTGGTGTTTCAACAGTCACCCCGAAAATGAGGTTGAACAATGCGAAATAATTGGCAGTGAAGGGAAAATTACATTTTCATTTTTTAATGCTAAACTGAGCTTAACCAAAAATGGTAAAACTATAGATTTTAGCTTCCCACCGATGCAACACGTTCAGCAAGATATGATTGAAAAAACGGTTCAATATTTTTTAGGAGAAACTTGTGAAAACCCTTGTTCTTTGGAAGATGCTTTAATGAGCATGAAAGTAATGGAATGCTTTGCCAAGATTTAATCGCTTTACAATGGGTTCTTTCGCACCTTGCTTATTGATAGCGTATTAAATGATTTTTTTTAACAATAATAGATGCGATTATTATTTCTTATGTAACTTTACAGTTAAAAAAAGCATTGTGAGAACAATAATTTATCTAGCATGTTTGCTTATAGTTTTTAGCTCTTGTGAAAAAGCAAACGATCCAATTAAAGAATCTATTTTTTCTGAAATCCCAAATACTGCTTCAATTGGTGATACCATCACTATAAAAGGAGAAAATTTCCCTATCGAGGTAGAAAATTTCAAAATTTTATTCAATGGAAATGACTCAAAGATTATATCCTTAAAGAGTGATGAAATTCAACTTAAAGTACCTGTTTTAAAAACTAAAGAGAGTACGGTAACTGTTAAAGTGAACAATCAAATTGTACAGAGCTTTTTATTTGAATTGGGAGATGTTAGTCTTACTAAGGTTTCCGATAAAGTGAAGCTGGGTGAACTTTGTGTGCTTTTTGGTAAAAACTTTCAATTTCTTTCATCGCCTTTGTTAGTCATAAATAATGTGGAGGTAAAACCAAAAACTATCGACGAAAATGGGATGAGTTTTATTTTACCGGATATTTTGTACCCAGACCGAAAAGTTAAGATAGCCGTCAAAGACGAGGCTTTAAGCAACGAGTTGGGTTATGAAACAAAAATCACGGATAAGTGGGTTAGGGTTGCTTATAGTCCTTTTGTGAAAAGAGACTTGTTCAGTGCATTTGTATTTAAGGGGGAAGGATACGTTTTGGGGAATAATCAGGAAGGCGCAAAAAAGATAAACTATTTCTATAAGCTTAATCCCGACACCTATAAATATCAGTTAGATACTGTTCCTCAGCAAACAACATCAGCTTTTGCTACCCCAAATCATGTTTATTACGTTTTGAACTATACAGATATTATTGAGTATAATTTTGTGGATAAGAGCAACACCTATATTACCAAATGTCCTGATAATTTAAAGAATCAATTTTCGTATTTTACCATTGGTGAAGATATTTATTGCCTGCAAGAGTATTATTTTTTTGGAACTATTGACCCATCAGCTTCGTTGTTTTTGAAATTTGATTATCAATCTAAAACTTGGCAAAACAAAACAGCCCCTTTCATAGCGCTCAGAGCTTTCTCTAGTTTCAGCGGAACAGTAAAAAACGATATTTATTTTTTAACTAATAATACAACGTTAGTGAAATACAATTCGCTTACAAACAGTTGGACTGCAGATTTAGAAAAACCAGTTCTAAATGGTTCGAAAATTTATCTAAACGCGGTTTATAGTAATTCAAGCAGTGTTTACGCACTATACAATATCGATGATTTGGAATATATGTATGAGTACGGAACAAATACTGGTAAATGGAAAAATCTTGGTGCAATTATATCTACTCCAACGTATAACTTTTTTGGTTTTTTTGTAGGTGACAAGCACTTTATTGGTGGCTTCAAGCATGATACTTTATCATCAGATCTTTTTGAATCTGATGCAGGACATATTTATCTGTATTAAAAAGATAATTATTGCGATAGGTGGGTGCAAATTTGGTGTCACTCTCTTCCGTGACATTACAACTAATCCTCTTCCTCCTCAAAAAAACGCTCACTTAAATCATCAATATCCCTTCTGTCTTTTTTGGTTGGTCTTCCGGTGCCTCGGTCTCTGGTTAAAACCGGAGAATGGAACATGGATTTATATTTCGCCGTTTCTTCTGGTGGCGTTAAATCCGCGTAAGCCAAAACTGCTTTTTTAGCATCCACACGGGTATAAAGCAAGTCTAAAACTTTAATAGTTTTCTTTTCTACAGCTTTTGAAACCTGATAAGTTTCCCCCACTTTAACCTCGTAACTAGGTTTAATGTTGTTCCCCTCTTTTTTTACCCGTCCCGCTCTACAAGCGTCGGTAGCTAAAGACCGCGTTTTAAATAATCTTATAGACCATAAATATTTGTCAATCCGTAATTTCTCTGCCATTTAACCAAAATTAGCTCAAAATTTACGCTTATCGTAAAAAAAACCTTTATTTTGCGGAATAATTAAGAATTACAATGATAGCCGAATTAAGAAAATCGATAGAAGAAGCGTGGGACGATAGAAACCTGCTGAATTTTAAAGAATATAGAGATGCCATTGAGCGTGTAATTTACCGCTTAGATATTGGTGAATTTAGAGTTGCCGAAAAAGTTGGATCTACTTGGCATGTAAATGAGTGGATAAAAAAAGCTGTGGTTTTATACTTCCCAATCCGCGAGATGGAAGAAATTACTGTTGGTCCATTTGTTTTTCATGATAAAATGAAGTTGAAAACCGACTATAAGAAAAACGGAGTAAGAGTTGTTCCTCATGCTATTGCCAGATATGGTGCTCACTTAGCAAAAGGTGTAATTATGATGCCTTCTTATGTTAACATTGGAGCTTTCGTTGATGAAGGTACAATGGTAGATACTTGGGCAACTGTAGGTTCTTGTGCTCAAATTGGTAAAAACGTACACTTAAGTGGTGGTGTTGGAATTGGTGGTGTTTTAGAACCATTACAAGCTGCACCAGTAATTATTGAGGACGGTTGTTTTATTGGTTCAAGAGCAATTGTTGTAGAAGGCGTACGCTTAGAAAAAGAAGTGGTTTTAGGGGCAAATGTAGTTTTAACTGCATCAACTAAAATTATTGATGTTACAGGTCCAGAACCGGTTGAACATAAAATGGTAGTTCCTGAGCGTTCAGTAGTGATTCCAGGTTCTTATACTAAAAAATTCCCTGCTGGTGAGTTCCAAGTGCCTTGCGCTTTAATCATCGGAAAAAGAAAAGAGTCTACAGATAAAAAAACATCGTTAAACGAAGCTTTAAGAGAGCATAACGTAGCGGTTTAATTAGTCCGTATTAATAAGTTTTAGGTGGAAAGTATAAAATCTGATGATTTTATACTTTCCACTTTTATTTTGAGGTGAAGTTTTATTTTTACCTAAAACCTAAAACCTAAAACCTAAAACTTTCAACTCTTCCCAGCCCCTTCGGCATCACTAAAGTAAAATAAATCAATAGCAATAACATTAACTGTTTCTCTAAAGTATTTTCTACCATTTGGTGCATAATAAATAGTAATGTGAGTTCTAGTAAAATCGATTGTTCTTTTACGCCTTTGTAGATTAAGAACCCGAAGAGCACCATCCAACCAACTACATAAAAAATCCCGAAAGTTGCCCACCCATAAATCAGTTGATTGTGAATAAACTTTCTGTTTTCAGGAATTAGAAGCCTACTGTTCTTGAGATATTCTTGGTTAACCACTTGTTTAATGTTACAAGTTCCTACGCCAAACAGCCAATTTTTTTTAGCAATATCTAAACCTATTTCGTTAGCAATTAATCGTTGATTTAAAGACCAATAATTAGGGTTGTTATTAACTATAATATTTTTAAAATCAGCTTTGGTGTTTTTATAACGGGCATTAAATGCAGGGATAAAAATAAAACTCCCTACTAAAAGTACTCCGCATACAGCCAAAGAGGTCACTTTAATAAATGTTTTTATTCTTAATCGAAGTAGATAAATAAACATCAAAGGATAAAAAGCGATGATTGCAAAGCGTAAACCCAGATAGTGAATTAAAGCTATTATAATTAAAAGGGGTAGTAGTAGAATTGTTTTCTTGTTTCGTTTATAGCTTTCCGCGAGGTAAAAAATAGAAAAGACGGCTAAAAAACCCACTATATTATGGTGAATACCCAAAGTGTTCACAATGTTTTTGCTGTCATGTGCAAGTTGTATAGTTTTTTCAGAATCAAAACCTTGTCGAAAGACTGTATCCGTCAATAAAAACAAGACGCCACTTATGAAAACCCAATTGATTAGGTGCAGCCAATAGGTCATTGAGTTCAGTTTAGTGTCAAATACCTGAAATGCAAAGGGTAATAATAGTAAAGGAGCAAACGAAATTACGGGCTGAGTAAAGCAGTCTAATGACCCTGAAAAAAGACTAGAGACTAGAATTAAGACATAAAAGCCGACAAAAATAATAGAGAGTTTGCTATTTGTGTTATTGGAGAAACCTGTTTTATGTTTCCATAGATATATAACAGCAACTATAAATAATATTCCAATAGAAATTGACACCAGTGCTCTTGATATAAAAAAACCGATGGTAAGTGCCAATAGGAGTACTAGGATGAGATTATTTATTAAATTTTTTTTGAACACGCAATTGTTTATTTTTACCCAAATAATGGCAGCTAATAAAAGTGAAATTACAATTTCTGCAATAATATCTAACTATCATTTTTACACCTTACGGAGTGGTGAAGAGAAATGAAGGCTAGTCTAATTATTTCTGTTTATAAAAACACCAAAGATTTAAAGGTTGTTTTGGATGCATTGGCTTACCAAACCGTTGTTGCAGACGAAATTATTGTTTCTGAAGATGGCGATAGCGAGGAAATGCGGTCATTTTTGGAACATTACTATAGCAATCTTAATATTGTACATTTAACTCATCCGGATATAGGCTGGCAAAAAAATAGAGCTTTAAATAATGCTATAAGAAAGTCTAACAACCCATATCTAATATTTATAGACGGCGACTGTGTTTTACACCATAGGTTTATTGAAAATCATATAGCCTTTGCCTCGGAAGACAAAATTTTAGCTGGTAAAAGGATAAAATTAGGTCCAGTTTTTAGCGATAAACTGCGAAATACTAATCTTATAAAATTTGAAAATAACTTTTTGTTAAACACCCATAGGATTTTTAAAGATGGAGCCAAGTTTTTTGAAGAGGCTCTTTATTTTGATCCTAAAAGTGTTTTAGGGAAGCTTGCAAAAAAGCGAAAAATGCGCTGGTTAAAAGGCTGTAACTTTTCTTGTTACAAAAACGCTTTAGTGGCGATTAATGGTTTTGATGAGGATTATAAATTACCAGCAATTGGGGAAGATATAGATTTAGTATGGCGCTTTGAAGGATTGGGTTATCAACTAAAGTCAGTGCGTAATTTTGCGGTACAATATCATCTACATCATAAAGAAAACTGGACATCGCAAGATGAAAATATTGCTATTATGAAAGTTAAGCAGAACAGTAGAGAGTTTGTTTGTAAAAACGGGCTTAGAAGTTAAGTGCATCAGAAGATATTACTTTTGAAGCTGTTACTGAAAGCGAGTGCTTTTAACCCTTATTATTAGTTAGATATTCGGTAAATATTAAACTTTGTTGCTTGAGAAGACTTATGAATATCTAATCGAAGAAATTTAAATTAATTGAAAAACATACCTTTACATTCTTCAAAGACAGAAAACATGGTTGCTAGCGAAACGGAAGTGCAATATTTTCATTGCTATGCAACAGCAAACGATAGCAAGTTTTATTTCGAAGATTTTAATAACTTATTAAATATTAAATCAAACTTCTCTGGTGTTGATAAATTAATATTATACATCGCTATAAGTAAAGTTAAACCCGTAAATTTTATAGACAGGATATTTGTAAATCTTGTTAAAAAAATGTTCCAAGGCCATCCTACTGTACGTTTGGAAAGTGTCTTTTTTAAAGAAAATATAGGTCGAGATTTTAGTTCTTATTCATTATTATACAAAAAAATAGAAGAAAAAGCTTCAGTAAATGATTTCGTCTTTTTCCAGAACAGAAGTGCTAGTGGGCCTTATAAAAAAAGATGGATTGAAGATTTTGTTCACCAATATCAAAAATTTGATAACATTGCCCTTTGTGGTAGCACTATAAATTTTAATGATCATCCTAAAAGAAGTAAGAGAACGAACCTGCCTCACGTACAAACCTATGCTTTTTTAACAAAAGTTAAATTCTTGAAAATGCTGAAAAATGAATTCCCAGCAGAAAACGAAACAGATAGGTTGAAGATAATAACAAATGGAGAAATAGCACTGAGTCAGTTTTTTATAAACAAAGGTTTTGATATAACAAGTATGGAATGGCCCAGCAATGCTATAAATAATGATACAAGCCCAATTTCAAATAGTGATTGTAAAAATAATGTAGTGTATAATCATCAGTTTTACCATAGACGCTATTTTAAAAAACATAAACTGCTCAAAATCAAGAAAGTCATGGGCTTATTATTTATAAAATAGTTGAAAGTTTATTTATGATTATTTCTTTTGATAAACCAAATCAGCTTTGCAACAGAATTTGGTCGCAGGCTCCAGTAATTGCAAAAGCGATAGGCTCTGGGCAAACCTTAAAAATTCCGTTTTTTGGAAAATATTTCAATCTTTTCCAAAACCTTAACCTGATTGAAAATATATATTTTTCTAAATTTAATTGCAAAGCTTATGGCAAGACTAGAAGAATAAGTGTAAAACTGCTTAGACTATTACCAAAAAGCGTGTTGAAAGTTTTTAATGTCTGTTTTACAGATGACTTATCTGCTATCAACTGGGATAATAATAAAGGAATTACCTATGCATCGGGCTGGAATAGTCGCTATCCATTAATTGATTCTCATAGCTATTTAGTCAAAATATTTGAACCAAAACAAGCTTACAAAAACAAGGTTGATGTTTTTTTTACAGGTATAAAGTCTGAGGTGAAAATAGGTGTACACCTGAGAAGAGGCGATTATAAAAACTATAAGAATGGAATTCATTACTTTGAAGACGCTATATATAAAGACTTTATAAGCCAAGTGGTAGGTTTTCCTGAGTTTAAAGATAGGGAGGTGGTTTTTGTGTTATGCTCAAATGAATATGTGGATGTAAATGATTTTCATCCTTTTAGAGCTGTGAAAATGGAGGATGCAAATCCTATCGAAGATTTGTACGCATTAAGCTTATGTGATTACTTGATGGGGCCACTAAGCTCTTTCTCGCAATGGGCTTCTTTTTACGGACAGGTTCCATTATGTTTTTTGGAAAGAAACAAGCCTATAAGCTTATCAGGCTTTAAAAAAGTGATAGGTCAAAATCAATTTTCTAATTAATCAATTTTAGTTCTAATCCATGCTCAAAATAGAAATCAATAAAGCTTTAGAAGTTTTAAAAAACGGAGGTTTAATACTATATCCAACAGATACAGTGTGGGGGATAGGTTGCGATGCTACTAATGCCGAAGCTGTAGCAAAAGTTTACGCTCTGAAAAAAAGAGAAGACAGCAAAAGCATGATTGTTTTATTAGATACTGATAATAAGTTGCAAAGTTATGTATCAGAAATTCCTGATGTGGCTTATGATTTAATTGAGTACAGCGAAAAGCCTTTAACCATCATTTATTCTGGTGCTAAAAATTTAGCTAGTAATTTGGTAAGTGCCGACGGAAGTATTGGAATTCGTATTCCAAAACATGATTTTTGCGAGCAATTAATTCAACGTTTCCGTAAACCAATTGTGTCAACATCTGCTAATATTAGCGGAGAACCCACTCCAGTAACTTTTTCTGAAATTAGTCAAGATATAATGGATGGTGTGGATTATGTGGTTGATTTAGAACAAATGAGTTCTGAACCTAAGCAACCTTCAACAATAATGAAGTTAGAGGCCGATGGTAAATTTGTATTTATCAGGAAGTAATTTTGTACGAGCAGTAGAACCACTGTATAACACACAAAATCTAAGACAAAAAAATAACCATTGCTTTTGGCAATGGTTATTAACGATTTTAAATGTGATGTATATTAATTCAACTGCTAATTAAGCAAGTCTAACATTTACTGCATTTAATCCTTTTTTACCGTCTTGTAAATCGAATGTTACTTCGTCGTTTTCTCTAACGTCATCTACTAAACCTGAAACGTGTGCAAAGTATTCTTTGTCTGTTCCGTCTTCTTTAATAAAACCAAATCCTTTGGTTGAATTGAAGAATTTTACTACTCCATTACTCATTGTATGTTTTTTTTAATTAGCACAAAGCTAACATAATAATTCGGTTGTACTAATAATAAAATTATTTAAATATTAAATTAAGAGTAATAGTGGATTTTAAACTTTGGTTTAAGTTTTTTCGGAGTAAAAACTATACAGTAGTTTAAATAGCCGTTTCATTAAGTTCTAAATCTTATGAGATAAGCCATACGTTCATTTAATGCATAATTTTTATATTTGCGCAAATCGGCGGAATTTAAATCCTCAATACAAAACAAATAGCTTGAAACAACACCTTACCCATCCAGTTTTTAAAGTCATTTCAAAAATTGCAACATCGCAAAAAGTGGAGGCTTTTGTAATTGGGGGCTTTGTAAGAGATATTTTTTTAAATCGTCCGTCTAAGGATGTAGATATTGTGGTGTTGGGTAATGGACCCGAGTTTGCCACTGCCATAGGTGATGCTTTAAATACGCAGGTCACTGTTTTTAAAAGTTTTGGTACGGCAATGCTCAAATACAAAGACTTGGAAGTGGAGTTTGTGGGTGCCAGAAAAGAATCTTACCGGGCTGAATCACGTAAGCCAATTGTGGAGGACGGTACTTTAGAAGATGACCAAAAGCGAAGAGACTTTACCATCAACGCGATGGCCTTGCAGTTATCTAAAGATAATTTCGGAAATCTTTTAGATCCATTTAATGGCATTCAGCATCTAGAAGAAAAAATAATTATCACCCCCTTAAATCCCGAAGAAACTTTTTCTGATGACCCTTTACGGATGATGCGGGCGATAAGGTTTGCCAGTCAGTTAGACTTTGTGATTTGTAAGGAAGCTGTAGAAGCTATCAAAAAGAACAAAGAGCGCATTAGTATTGTCTCAAAAGAGCGAATTAGTGATGAACTAAATAAAATAATTTTATCTCCTATTCCTTCTATCGGATTTAAATATTTGTTTGATACGGGTTTGCTAAAACTTATTTTCCCTGAAATGAGCAACCTTTACGGGGTTGATTATATAGACGGAAAAGGACATAAAGATAACTTTTACCATACTTTGCAAGTGCTTGATAACGTATCGAAAGCTAGCGATGACTTATGGTTGCGTTGGGCTGCTATCCTACACGATATTGCAAAACCTGCCACTAAACGGTTCGAAAAAAATCACGGCTGGACTTTTCATGGACATGAAGATAGAGGTGCCCGCATGGTGCCTAAAATCTTCAATAGTCTTAAACTTCCCCTTAATGAAAAAATGAAATTTGTGCAAAAGCTAGTTCTTTTGCATTTACGCCCTATAGTTTTAGCTAAAGAAGTGGTTACAGACTCTGCTGTTAGACGTTTACTTTTTGAAGCAGGAGAAGATATTGAAGCATTAATGCAACTTTGCAATGCCGACGTAACCACAAAAAATGAATATAAAGTAAAAAAATACCGCAATAACTTTGAGCTAGTAAAGCAGAAGCTTAAAGATGTGGAAGAAAAAGACCAAGTGCGTAATTGGCAACCTCCAATCTCTGGTCAGGACATTATGGAATCATTTGATATTAAAGCAGGGAAAGAAGTTGGGATTATTAAAAACCAAATACGGGAAGCTATTTTAGATGGTGAGATTCAAAATAACCGCGAGGAAGCATTAAAATTGATGGCCAAATTGGGTGCAGATTTAGGGTTGAAGCTCGCTTAGGTTAAATTCAATAATATACTTAATTTCTTATATGGGTTTTGAGCTTTAGGCATTTAGCTTTTTAGTCTTTATAAATTCAACAATTAAAAACCAAAACATTATTTTTGCAATATGGCAGTATATAGATTTAGGATAAGTTTTGAAGATTATGATGAAGTAATCCGTGAAATTGATATCAAATCAAATCAAACTTTTAAAGATCTTCATGTGTTTTTTTTAACCAAGATAGGTTATGATCCAGAAAAATCATCCTCATTTTATGTGAGTAATGACCAATGGATAAAAAACGAAGAGTTGGCTTATTTACCCAACCAACGTAAGATTGATAATGGCGTAGCACTTCTTGAAAACTCTAAATTGAGTAGGTTTATTGATGATCCACACCAAAAGTTTTACTACATCTATAATTTTGAAAAACCTTATGAATTTCATGTACAGCTGATTAAAATCTTAGATAACGACCCTACAAAAGAGTTTCCGAGTTTATTTAAATCTATTGGAGAAGCTCCAAAAATATTTGTTCCGTTTGTAGCACCAGATGATGATTACGTGGGTGACGATAGTGAGGATCTAATAGATGATAGCAATGTTATAATTGCTGATGAAGACGAGCTTGATGGTTTAAACACCGATACAGAAGGTGCAGAAGAGGAAGAAAGTGATGATAGTGGCTTTGATGATGATTTTTCTGATTCAGAAGAGTATGATGATAAAGATTAATTAAGTCATTAGAGATTTGCTTTTGGGGTTTAGTTCATCGAGTCGTTAGATATTTGTAGATTTATAATGTCACAAAAATTTCGACTGACAGGAGAAATGGAAATATTTTCGCCCAACTATGTGTCTCCGTGTGCTCCGTGGTTGATAACACACTCTAGTAGCGGTAAAAATAGCCAGCAATAAATCCCGACCATCAGCCCGAAAAACCTATGTATGTGTGTGGTTAAAAAAAACATCTCGAATAATTAACCATCCAAAAACTCTTAAACTATGTGTTTTGTCTCTATGTCCTTTGTGGATAGTAATCATTATATTGAAATCTTATCAAATTAGCAAGACTTGAACGCCAAACAAAAAACACTCCTAGTTATCGCCGGTCCAACAGCAATCGGAAAAACTGCCTTAGCTATTGAGTTGGCTCAATATTTTAAAACTGAGATTATTTCTGCTGACTCTCGTCAGTTCTATCAAGAAATGAGCATTGGTACAGCAAAACCTTCATCACAAGAGTTAGCACAAGCAAAGCACCATTTTGTGAACTCTCACTCTGTTACCGATGATTTTAACGTGGGCGATTTTGAAAAAGAAGCGATAGTAATTTTAGAAAACATTTTCAAACACAACGATGTTGCCATAATGGTTGGTGGTTCGGGTTTATATATCAACGCTGTGCTCTATGGTTTTGATGAACTTCCCAAAGCATCCGAAGAATTAAGGGAGCAATTAAATCAACGATTAATTAGTGAAGGGATTGAGCCTTTGCAAAAAGAATTGGAAACGTTAGATCCCAATTATTACGCAGAAGTAGATATCCACAACCCGCAACGTATCATTAGAGCTTTAGAAGTTTGTTTAAGCACTGGCAAAACGTTTTCTTCTTTCCGCAATAAGCAAGCGAAGCAGAGAGATTTTAACATTATCCTTATTGGTTTAAACACAGATAGAGAAGTCCTTTACCAGCGAATTAATCATCGGGTAGATTTAATGATTAAAGAAGGCTTGGTGAAAGAAGTGAAATCCTTACAAGCTCACCAATATCTAAATGCATTAAAAACGGTTGGATATTCAGAAATTTTTAGGCATCTCAATAAAGAATGGACTTTAGAGCAAGCCATCGAAAAGTTGAAACAAAACACCCGAAACTTCGCTAAAAGGCAAATTACCTGGTTCAAGAAAAATGATGGAATAGTTTGGTTTGAACCAAAGGAAGCACAAAAAGTCATCTCGTTCATAAACGAAAAATTAAAGGCTTAACATAATGAGCGGTTTGAAAAAAGAAAGCACTGCAAGTACTACCGGTTTATTGATAGGGTTAATGTTCGCGTTTTTAATTGGTTTGTCTATGTTTAAAGCAACGCCGAAATCGCAACGAAGTGATGCTTTTCCGTATTTAATAGGTATTGGTGTTTTGCTCTCCATGTACGGAGGATATAAAATTGGTGCTTATAATGATTTGCAAACTTACCGAGATGATTATTTAGGTATTAAGCACATTAAAACAATTTACCATAAAGACGAGAATGGTTGGGCAATTCAAAGCCAATGGACAGAGCATCCTGATAAAGAAAATAACTTAGTGACCACCATTTTAGATGGCGAGTTGGTTACCATCTTCAACGGATTGGTTTTAGTGAACCACGGTCATTCTCGCAATAGTCAAAGTGCAAATAGAATGCATGAAGAAGTGAAAAAAGATGTAATACAACGCTTGAAAGATAGTTTTATAGGTTAAGGGTTATATCCTAATAAAACATATCTCAAGGTTGATATTTACCAAGTCCATCTTAACCCCGTAAGCAAGTCAAGCCTATTCATACTTTCGTAACTTCCTTCTTCCATTTCTACGGTTTGTTCTGAAAAGCCATTGTTATAAGTAAGCTTTCTTAATGCTCCCGCTGTATAATTTGCTCCCAAGCCTAAATAAAGGTTTTGAGTCAACTTAAAGTCAACGCCTAAATCAAGCCCGAATCCAACGGTTGAGCCAGTAATCATAAAATCATCAACCAATTTAGCATTATTTTTATACGCGATATACCCTAACGATGCATTTAAAAACCAAATTGTATTTCTGCTTTTGGAGTAACCTCTATTATAAAGCATGGCACCAATAAATTGTGTGTTAATATTATCTTCCATTCTACCATACCTGGATTGCCCGTTGATATCTTCGAAAGTCACATCATTTATACTGTTTTTGCTGAAGAAACTAGAGTATTTTAAGCCTAGACCAATGTTTTCTTTCCAGAAGTAACCGCCGTCAATACTGAAATGAGAGCCTGATTTAAGTTCTTTTACGTATTGTTTAAAATCAGCAGGAACGTCGTCACTTGTTTTGGCTAATAAAAAGCTTAGGCCTCCGTTAAACGATAATCTATATTTTTGAAAAGGGATAATTAAGGGCGCTTTTACCGATTCATTTTTTTGCCCAGATAAACTGTCTACCTGGATTTCGGTGGATGCGATTTTTCTTTCTATTGTGGTATCAACATAGTAGATGTCGGCGTTAATTTGATGACATGAACTCATAATACCCGGAGGTGTGTGTTTTGTTATCTTAAGGATATTTCCACCAGCATTTATCGCTTCTAACTTTGCTTTTTCTAGAACCGTTTTCCAGTCACATTTTAGCGTTAAGCCAGCATCAAACACCCTTACACTACCTAGCTTTTTTGCATCAGGTGGAACAGATTGATCGATGTCAATTATATCCACTGCTTGAATAGCATTATGTGTTGATACAGAGTTGTTCTCAAGTAATTGAGTGCTCACTTTTGGAGAGCAAGAAGTTACTAACGCAAGAGCTAGTAAGGGTAATATATTTCGCATAGGTTTTTGTATTTTTCGATGATAAATATAGGTAGTAATTTATTTATCTAGAAAACATTTTTCTGCATTTTGAATGATTTTTTAAAGTCTGGGAGATAGGGGGTTATTTGGCTATAATAGAAAGGATAACGGAAGACAGAATGAGTGTTTTTAGGTTCAAAAATTATGAAAAATTGCCTTTTGGAAAGGATGTTTATGATGATAGGTAGGTTACTAATTTGATAAAACTTAAGTCCTGAGGTACTGCAAGCCTCAGGACTTAAAGTATTAACCGTTTACCTTAATCTAATCTGTATATTTCATTGTAAGAAATATAATATACTTTTTTAGAACTGGTAACTATCGGTGCCCTCCTCAAAGTAAAGCCTTTGCCAGGAGCAACCGCATATTTTGTAATGTTTATTATTTTGTTTCTTTCATCAAGCAGTGTTTTTTCAATTCCTGATGGGCCAGAATAATTGATCATTGCAAATTTCCCTCCTCCTAACTCTGTATTAAAAACAGGAAAGCTGTATTCAGTAGTATTCGTCCATGTTTTTCCGAAATCATGAGAATACTCTAAAAAATAAGTGTTACTAACAAATCCTTGAACTGCTGATAAGTAGCCTAAAGTAGTGAAGCTTTGTGGTCCTTTACCCGAACCTGATGCGGTTGCACCTGGCAATTGTGACCATGTAAATAAATTAGAGCTAGTTAGCATTTTAAAATCATAAGAGTAACTGGTGACACCAGAATTACTAGTATACGATGTTATAAATAGCCACATTCCGTAATACGTACTACCTGATTTCTTTACATCTATAATGTTTCCTGTTAAGGGACTATGCCTTCTGGTCCAGCTTGTTCCACCATCTGTTGATACCGTAACAGAATCACCACCGGTGATAAGTATATTTTCCCCATCTGCATAAACATAATTATAAGAGCCGTTTATGTTTATCTTTTTTTCGGTTTTTGTTGCTCTATTATAAGTGAAGAGGGTGTAGTCGGACTTACTTTTGTCACTATTAAAGTAATGATAATTAGTTCGTAAATTGTAAATACTATACACATAGTCATCCGTAATGTAGGCATTGATCATAAATCGTTTGAACTTAATAAGCCCGTCCATATTTTCTGTGGAAGTCCCTATTTTTTTAGCTTCTAAGGGTGTAAACTCATAAGAGTAGTCGCCACTAGTATAATGATATGTAGCGTTATCTATGACCTTATAGATGCCGTTAGTTGCTTTAAATAATGTGGAGATTCCATAATAAGTTGCAACGTTTAAGTAAACATCGCCTTGTTTGTTTATTTGTAAGCTTATAGGGTTAAAGTAAATGTTTCTAAAATAATCTGGATAGTCGTAATATTGTGCTTCTTTAGTGTTTAAATCATAAACTGCATGTAAATCAGTGTTGCCAAATACTATTTTACTGTAACCGTTAAAGTGTACTATTCCTGATTTATTAGGGGTGTTATTACTCACCTTATACACGTTAATATTCATTTTGTGGTATTCCCAAGTATTAGTTATTGGTTGATGAATGCTAAGTACGTCTCCTTTCTGAAACGCGATACCGCCGTTTTGGTCCTGACCGCAATAAATACCCAAAGTGTCTGCTCTGTTGTTAATTGTTGTCCAAGTATTTTCTTCAATCTTTAAAACAGCTAACTCTTTAAGGCTTTTTTTAAAATTATAGATGTAATTATCTTTTCCGAAATAAAAATCGTTTTGACTTCCGTTATAACTGATTTTGGCATCCTTGCCGTCTAATCGACTAATAATGGGATTGTTATACCTGTCTTTGTTTAAGATATAACCTTGATTGTTGATTGCCAAAGGTTCTTTATCAATATTTAGATTAGCCCAAGTTTTTCCACCGTCTAAACTATATTCATATTGGTCATCACGGTTAACGGATTGTATCACCATGACATTTCCATTAAAGGAAGCTAAAATGGTGTTTGCTTCATTAAACGGCGTTGTTGTGTAAACTTCAACCGCTTGTTTGTTTTGGTTAAAAGCTCCTTCACTTTCACTTGAGGGCTTTTTACAAGACGTTGTGATAAGGATGGTAATAATAAAGAGGTATAGAAGATTTCTCATACCTCAAATATCTAAGAATTATTAAGGGTGGGTGTACCCAGAAACACGGATTTTAGAGGCAGAGCATCGTTTTTTCGGTTAGAAATCAACTAGGAGTAACATTGGTTAAAAATAATTTTAGCTCTTAGAGAGAAGAATTATTTATCATGCCCAACTATAATGCCCACAAACAAGACTACTCAGTTCTCGCTTTCATGCTTTTGCTTTTTAAACGTTAGGTGCGTTTTTTAATTTACCATAAGAGAGACCTTTTTATATGTTGATAACATAAGTTCTGTTGAGAAATACTTAATGTGAGTATCATCTTTCTAAAATTTAAAACAATAGTTTTGTTTCGATCCAGAATCAGTCATTAGGAAACATTACACCTGTAATTAAAAAAGGGGAATCGTGTGTAAATCACGAGCTGTTGCGCAACTGTAAATAGACAAAGCTCTATAAGTCAGATTACCTTTCCTTTATGCTTGACTTTGCTTTCGCAAGAGAAGTAAATGTCCAACCGAATATTTGATCCATTTCAAGATCATTCAAACATATTCTTTTGTACATCTTTTTTTAGATTTTTTTAAAACAAATTGATATGAGCATTTTTGACAAGAGAGTAAACTACAAGCCATTTGAATACCCAGAGATTCTAAGCTTTACAGATGCTATAAACAAATCTTTTTGGGTGCATTCCGAAGTTGATTTTACAGCAGATATACAGGATTTCCATTCCCATTTAGAAGCTTCGGAACAGGAAGTGGTTAAAAGAAGTTTGCTAGCCATTGCCCAGATTGAAGTTGCCGTGAAGTCATTTTGGGGGAACCTATACTTACACCTCCCAAAACCAGAATTTAACGGCTTAGGTAGTACTTTTGCGGAATGCGAGTTTAGGCACTCAGAAGCTTACTCCAGACTTTTGGAAGTATTAGGTTATAATGGAGAGTTTGAATCTTTAATTGAAGTTCCGGTTATTGCAAAGCGGGTAGATTATTTATCTAGAGCGTTGACTCATACCAAATCAGAAAACCATAAGGAGTATGTTTTCTCACTTATTTTGTTCTCCATCCTAATAGAAAACGTTTCTCTTTTTAGTCAGTTCGCAATTATTCTTTCTTTCCCTCGCTTTAAAGGGGTGATGAAAAACATCAGCAATATCATCGCCTGGACTTCCGTGGATGAGCAGGTGCATGCCAACGCAGGGATATTTATTGTCAACAAAATCAAAGAAGAATTCCCGGAGTTTTTTGATGCCGAAACTAAAGCAGAAATTAAAAATATCGTTGCCCAGTCAATAGCAGTGGAATCTGAAATACTAGATTGGATTTTTGAAAATGGTGAAATAGAAAGCATTAGCAAAGCTGACCTATTGAATTTTATGAAATATAGGGTAGATGAAAGTTTACTTCAAATTGGTTTAGATAAGCAGTTTAATGTTTCTGATGCCGATTATCAACCGATGATTTGGTTTGAAGAGGAAGTTTTTGCAAATAGTTTAGATGACTTTTTTGCTAAAAGACCTGTTGAATATACCAAGCATGACAAGAGTATAACTGCTAATGATTTGTTTTAATTTCTCAAGATAATTTTAAAAAATTTATGGAAAACATATGGTGGCTAAATGAAGAAAGCCAACAAATCCTAAACAGAGGATATTTATTAAACGGAGAAACCACAAAAACAGCAATCGAGAGAGTAGCTAACGCAGCAGCTAAACGCTTATATAAACCAGAACTCAAAGAGGCTTTTATCGAGATGATTGAAAAAGGTTGGATGAGTTTAAGCTCTCCAATTTGGGCTAATATGGGTACAGAAAGAGGCTTGCCAATTTCTTGTTTCAATGTGTATGTACCAGACCGTATAGAAGGTATTACCCATAAATTGGGAGAAGTGATTATGCAGACCAAAATTGGCGGTGGTACATCGGGTTATTTTGGTGCTTTAAGGGAACGAGGAAGCGCAGTTACAGATAACGGAAAAAGTAGTGGAGCGGTGAGCTTTATGAAGCTGTTTGATACTGCGATGGACACAATTTCTCAAGGTGGTGTAAGACGAGGCGCATTTGCCGCGTATTTAGATATTGACCACCCAGATATTAAAGAGTTTTTGGAGATCAAGAATATCGGAAGCCCAATTCAAAATCTTTTCAATGGCGTTTGTGTTTCCGATTATTGGATGCAAGAAATGATTGATGGCGATGCCGAAAAACGAACCATATGGGCAAAGGTTTTGGAAAGCCGTCAGCAGAAAGGACTGCCTTATATATTTTTCTCGGATAACATCAACCGGAACAAACCTCAGGTTTATAAAGACTTAAACATGAGAATTTATTCCAGTAATTTATGTGCCGAGATTGCGCTGCCTTCCAGTCGAGATGAGTCTTTTATCTGTTGCTTATCTTCAATGAATTTAGAGTTGTATGACGAGTGGAAGGATACCGGTGCGGTAAGATTAGCCATTTTCTTTTTGGACGCTGTATTGCAGGAGTTTATCGCAAAAACAGAAGATAATTATTACTTAGCTTCCGCTAACCGATTTGCAAAACGCCACAGAGCTTTGGGTTTAGGGGTAATGGGCTGGCATTCCTATTTACAACAAAACAATATTCCTTTTGAAGGGATGGAAGCCAAAAGGTTGACGAGCGTCATCTTTAAAAATATCAGTGAAAAAGCTGAAAAAGCAAGTGCAGAGCTAGCTAATATTTACGGAGAGCCCGATTTACTTAAAGGTTACGGAAAAAGAAATACTACGTTGATGGCTATTGCTCCAACTACTTCTTCTTCTGCAATTTTAGGTCAAGCTTCACCGGGAATTGAGCCCTTCAGTAGTAATTACTATAAGGCTGGTTTGGCTAAAGGGAACTTTATGCGGAAAAATAAATACCTTAAAAAGCTACTTATAGAAAAAGAGATGGACAATGAAGATGTTTGGCGAAGTATTATGCTGAACCATGGTAGCGTTCAACACCTAGATATTTTAAATGACGAAGAAAAAGCGGTTTTTAAAACATTTAAAGAAATAAGCCAGTTAGAGATTATTCAGCAAGCTTCCATCCGTCAAAAATATATTGATCAGGCGCAAAGTTTAAACCTTAATATCCCTTCTAACTTGCCAATTAAGGATGTCAACCATTTGATGATTGAGGCTTGGAAATTAGGTGTAAAAACGTTGTATTACCAAAGAAGTCAAAGTGTGTCTAAAGAATTTATTGCTAATATGATTACTTGTTCAAGTTGTGAAGCTTAGGTTTTCTAGGTGGCAGTGAAAAAGTTGAATTGGAAAATTTAAATTATAATAAAGCAGGGTCCCTGAAAAAGGAGACCCTGCTTTTATGTATTAAAAAAAATGTGATAACTTTTTGGGTGAGATGTTTCACTATCGTTCAACATGACGGTGTGCATATGGGGCGATTAATCCGCTCATGCCTAAATGTGTTTCCACCCAACTCTGTGATCTCTGCGTCCTCCGTGGTTAAAAAAACATTCGACAAGTCTGAACAAAAAACCTCCGTGACCTTTGTGGTTAATCAGCCAACCACTTAACTCAACACATAATCCAACTCCATCTCATCTAAACTGCACAGCAACTCTTTTGAAATATTAATCTGTCTACCTTTACTCGGCAAATCAATTTTCAGTTTCTCTTTTCTATCCACCACTACAAAGTTGAGCTTTTTGGAACCCACATGGTTGTTAAAGATCTCGTCTAAATCGCTGATTAAATCTGCGTTAATGTGATCTAGCTCTAAGCGGATGTCAATTTTGTTGGACTGTTTCTCTAAAACGTCACGTAAATCAGAGAAATCTGTAAAACTTACACGAGACCGTTTTGTGCCGTCAGGATTGGAGAAATAGCCTACGTTTCCTTTAATATATAAGTAGTTATTAGGCTCTAAGTGATGTTTGAATTTCATATAATCATCGCGGAAAATGGAAAACTCAAAAGCATCATCATAGCCTTCTACCTTGAAGTAACAATAACCACGTCCGTCTTTAGAAACTCTGTGATTTACAGCAGTAACAATGCCTCCAACTTTAAACTGGAAGTCGATGCCTTTATCTATATCGTTGAAAATAGTAAGGTTGCCGTTAGAGCAATATTTACTTAAAACTAGTTTATATTCGTCAAGCGGATGGCCGGAAATATATATCCCTACCACTTCCTTTTCTTTAGCTAATTTGGAAATTAAGCCCCATTCTTCGCACTCTGTCAAAGAAGGTTCGGGCATTTCAACAGCTGTTCCACCGCCAAATAAGCTAGCTTGTGATGAGTTTTCGTTCTCTTTATGCCTTGCTCCGTATTTAATGGCTTGTTCCAGTACAATAGCTCCACCGTCTTCATAAAAATATTGCGCTCGGTGTGTGCCACTAAAACAATCGAAACCACCTGCTAATACTAAATTCTCAATGGCTTTCTTATTGGCAGCTCTTAAATCTACACGTTTGGTGAAATCGAAAATAGATTTATATCGGCTTTCTTTCCGGTTTTCAACAATGGTTTCTACCGCTCCAGCTCCAACGCCTTTAACAGCACCCATCCCAAAACGGATGGCGTTATTTTGGTTTACCGTAAATTTATGGAAAGACTCATTTACATCAGGACCTAAAACTTCCATCCCCATGCGCTTGCATTCTTCCATAAAGAAAGTGACCTGCTTAATGTCGCTCATGTTGTTAGAAAGCACCGCCGCCATGTATTCGGCTGGGTAGTGTGCCTTTAAATATGCCGTTTGGTAGGCAATCCAAGCGTAACAAGTAGAGTGGGATTTGTTGAAAGCATAACTCGCGAAAGCTTCCCAATCTTTCCAAACTTTTTCCAGCACTTTTGGGTCGTGACCTTTTTCTGCCGCTTGCGCAACAAACTTAGGTTTCATTTTATCCAGAACGTCCTTCTGTTTTTTACCCATCGCCTTACGCAAAACATCGGCTTCACCTTTAGTAAAGCCCGCTAAACTTTGCGATAAAAGCATCACCTGCTCTTGGTAAACCGTAATTCCGTAAGTTTCCTTTAGGTATTCTTCACTGGCTCCAATGTCATATTTTATTTCTTCTTCACCGTTTTTTCTACGGATAAAACTTGGGATATACTCAATAGGACCTGGGCGGTACAAAGCATTCATGGCAATTAAATCTCCGAAAACGGTAGGCTTCAATTCCTTCATGTACTTTTGCATTCCCGGAGATTCATACTGAAAAATCCCGACGGTTTCCCCTCGCTGGAAAAGTTCGTAAGTCATCTCATCATCAATCGGGAAATGATCTGGATCTAATTCGATGCCGGTTTTTAGTTTTACCAACTTAACGGTATCCTTAATCAGCGTAAGGGTTTTTAAACCCAAAAAGTCCATTTTTAACAGACCGGCGCTTTCTACAACGGAGTTGTCAAATTGGGTAACGTATAAATCAGAGTCTTTGGCCGTTGCAACAGGAACAAAGTTGGTAATGTCACTTGGCGTGATGATAACCCCACAAGCATGAATTCCGGTATTACGAACCGAACCTTCTAAAACCTGAGCCTGACGCAATGTTTCAGCACTTAAATCTTTTCCGTCGGCGATGCCTTTTAATAAATTTACGGCTTCAAACTCTTCGGAACGTAACGCACTTTTTAAAGCAGCTTCGTCCAAATTGAAGATTTTAGCCAGCTTCATATTCGGGATTAGCTTGGCAATTTTATCAGCTTCAAAAAGTGGTAAATCTAATACACGGGCAGTATCACGGACAGAAGATTTTGCCGCCATGGTACCGTAAGTGATGATTTGTGCCACCTGACTGGAACCGTATTTATTAATTACGTAATCCATTACTCTACCACGACCTTCATCATCAAAATCGATGTCAATATCGGGCATGGAAACCCTATCCGGATTAAGGAAACGCTCAAAAAGGAGATCGTACTTGATAGGGTCAATATTGGTAATCCATAAACAGTACGCCACCACAGAACCCGCAGCAGAACCACGACCAGGGCCAACCGAAACGTCTAATCGGCGAGCTTCGGCAATAAAATCTTGAACAATCAAGAAGTAGCCGGGATAACCGGTATTCTCAATTACCTTAAGCTCAAAATCTAAACGCTCTTTAATTTCTGGCGTAATTTCGCCGTAACGTTTTTCTGCACCAACATAAGTTAGGTGCGTTAAAAATTTATTTTCTCCACGTTTTCCGCCGTCTGCTTCATCCTCGGCAACTAAAAACTCTTCTGGAATATCAAATTTTGGAAGTAATACATCACGGTAAAGCGAGTAGGATTCAATTTTATCTACAACTTCTTGGATGTTGCTAATCGCTTCGGGTAAATCGGCGAAAAGCTTTTTCATTTCCTCGCCAGATTTAAAATAGTACTCGTTATTAGGCATGCCATACCTAAAGCCACGGCCACGACCTTTAGGTGTTGCCAACTTCTCTCCGTCTTTTACACAAAGTAAAATATCGTGGGCATGAGAGTCTTCTTTGTTGATATAATAGGTGTTGTTGGTCGCTAAAATTTTAACGTCATGCTTTTTAGCAAGCGAGATTAAGGTTTGGTTAACTCTATTCTCGTCCTCTTGGTCATGGCGCATTAATTCCATGTAGAAGTCTTCGCCAAAAGTCTCTTTCCACCACAATAAAGCTTCTTCTGCTTGGTTTTCGCCGAGGTTTAAAACCTTGTTTGGAATCTCTCCATAAAGATTTCCAGAAAGCACCAATAGATCTTCTTTGTATTGTTCAATAAGCTTCCTATCAATACGCGGAACGTAATAAAAACCTTTGGTATAAGCAATGGACGACATTTTTGCAAGGTTGTGGTAACCTTTTTTCGTCTTTGCAATCAATACGACTTGGTAGCCGTTATCTTTTCGTTTTTTGTCTTCGTGGTCATCACAAACAAAAAATTCGCAACCTACAATAGGTTTAACAATAGTTTCGGAGGCAGGTTGTCCCTTTGCAATCGCTTCTTCATTTTTTGCTTTAGCGGCTTTGTTATGATTCATTGCCGCACTCACAAAATGGAAAGCCCCCATCATATTAGCGTGATCCGTAATGGCGACTGCAGGCATTTTATTTTTAGCAGCCACTTTTACCAAGTTGGCGACTGAAATGGTGGATTGCAGAATTGAAAACTGCGTATGGTTGTGCAGATGCACAAATTCAACATCGGCTAAATCTGCCAAGTTTTCGGCAACCGCTTGCTTGCTGATGCCGTCGCCTTTTGGTTCGTTCTCGGCTTTTAATTTAGCAGATGCCTCTTTTAGGTTAACATGTTTTAACCCTATAGATTGGATAGTTTCCGGGTTTGCAGTTCTAAAATCGTTGAAGTAAGTTTCCTCGCAGATTAACTGCTTTGCTGTGAAAACTTCACGTTTTACTAATTCAAAAAAGCAACGGGTGGTTGCTTCCACATCGGCAGTAGCGTTATGCGCTTCTGAAAACGGTTTGTTGAATAAGTATTGATGTAGCTCTGTTAAAGTTGGTAACTTAAATCTACCGCCACGGCCACCTGGTAATTGTAAAAGCCCAGCGGTAACTTCTGTACAAGTATCTAAAACGGGTAAATCCAACATTGGGGAAGCCACACCTAATCGGTGGAACTCGGCACCCATAATATTCCTGTCAAAACCTAAATTTTGACCGACTATAAATTTGGTTTGGCTTAAAGCCTGATTAAATTTCTCTAAAACTTCTGAAAGATGGACTCCTTGCTCTGTGGCTAATTCGGTAGAAATACCGTGAATTTTTTCCGCATCATAAGGGATGTTAAAGCCATCGGGTTTAACCAAATAATCTTCATGAGAAATTAATCGTCCTAATTCATCATGTAATTGCCATGCAATTTGAATACATCGCGGCCAATTATCGGTATCGGTAATTGGAGCATCCCAACGTTTTGGTAATCCGGTGGTTTCAGTATCAAAAATTAAATACATAGTAACGGTATGTTGTTGTTTATTAGAAAATTAAAATCACGGAAAGGAAATCCGGTGCAAAACCAAATTTACCAAAAAAAAGGAAGGATTTACTGTTGTTGAAAAGTTGTTTTGGTCAAAGTTTCATCAAAATTTTTCAATGTAATTTTGATTTGATCTAGGATATTATTTTAATGGGAATTAACTCTTTCAGAGTTAAAATATATTTACTTCTCGCTCTAGCTGGATGCCGAATTTTTCTTTTACGGATTGAATAATGGAGGTGGATAAATCGTAAATTTCTTTTCCGGTGGCGTTTCCATGGTTCACCAAAACCAATGCTTGGTTTTTCCAAGTGCCAGTTTCGCCAACAACTTTACCTTTCCAATCGCATTGCTCAATTAACCAGCCAGCAGCCAATTTAATCCCATTAGCCACAATGAAATGAACAATATTTGGATGTGCTGAATAGATTTCATCGAATTCTGCTTTACTGATGACCGGGTTTTTAAAGAAAGAGCCTGCATTGCCTATGGTTGATGGGTCTGGAAGTTTAGATACCCTTATTTCAGACACTACTTTACTTACATCTTTTATGGTAGGCGAAAGGATGTTTTTGTTTTCTAACTCGGTACTGATTGCTCCATAACTGATATTGATTTTCCCTGCTGTGGAAAGCTTGAATTTTACGTTGCAAACAATGTATTGCCCTTTTTTTTCTTGTTTAAATATGCTTTCTCGATAGCCAAACTGACAGTCGCTATTGTTAAAGTGTATGAAATTACCTGTTGCAATTTCAAAAGCTTCGCAACTTTCAAACACATCTTTTAACTCGACGCCATAAGCACCAATATTTTGAATAGGAGAGGCCCCTACAGAGCCAGGGATTAAACTCAGGTTTTCTACTCCGGCAAAGCCCCAATCCACACAATAGTTTACAAAACTGTTCCAAACTTCTCCAGCACCAGCTTCAACAACAACTTCTTCATGATTAATGCGATGTTCAATCCCTCTGATATTTATTTTGACAACCAGGCCGTCAAAGTTTTTTATAAAGAGCATGTTGCTTCCTCCACCTAAAATCAAACGGTCTATATTGTGCCATTTTAAATCGGCGAAAAGCTCTTTTAATTCATCTTTATGATTGATTTCTACAAAATATCGAGCATAAGCTTCTATTCCAAAAGTGTTGAAATTTTTTAAAGAAACGTTTTCGTGGATTTGTAACATCTTTTAATAATGATTGAATGATTTGCGAATTTATGAATTTTGAATGATAGAATGATTTGCAATTCACCTAACCACCTACTTAAAAAACTTTCTGCTTGCTACCAACAAACCAAACTCTTCTGAGCCTTCTTTTTCTGTTGTTTTATGATGGATTTTGTGTGCTCTTCTAATTCCCTTTAGGTATTTGTTTTCCGATTTAAAAGCTTTTAATCTGTTATGGATAAACCAATCGTGGAAGATGAAATAGATAACTCCATAAACAGAAATCCCCGTACCTATCCAAAATTTATAGTTTAAAGTTTCATGTCCAATCCACATTAACCATAAAGCTAAAGCTCCAAATCCTAGACTAAAAATATCATTCAATTCAAAAAAGCCATGTCTTTGTTGGTGATGGGTTTTATGGATGAACCACAAGGGACCATGGAATAGATATTTATGTATCGCCCAAGAAACCATTTCCATTACAATGATGGTGGCAATAATGATTAATAAAGCAAAATACCATTCCATAATTTCACAAAACTTGTTGTAATTAATCGTTATAGCTATTTTAGCTAAATATCTCCCAAATTTATAAATAATGGATCAACAGGATCAAAAAAGAGAACAAATAATTGACGCCGCTTTAAAGCGATTTGCACATTTTGGTTTAAGTAAAACCACAATGAATGAAATTGCCAGCGACTTAAGTTTCTCTAAGGCACTATTGTACTATTACTTTCCAGATAAATTAAGTTTATATGCGGCAGTGCTTGAAAAAGTGTTTGCTGAGATTACCGATATTGTAAACGAAGCTTTAAAAACTGCGGAAACTCCCGAATGGGCTACAGATTGTTATATAGATGCTCGTCATGATTTTTTTGAAAAATACTTGCCTCTTCTGGATTTTAATAAATTTTTAAATATTGAGAAGTATCAGGATTTAAAAAAAATTAAGGATAAGTCTAACGAGTCTGAAACTGAACATTTAAAAGCGATTATCCAAATAGGGGTAAACGCAAATAGATACCAGGTTAAAGATATTACGTATACGGCCAAATTGCTTTTCGATGCAATTATGGGTATTAGAACGTTGTATATCAATAATGCTCAAGTACAATTTGGTATTAGTAAGGACTTTTTAAAAATGATTTCTGACCGTCAAAAAGAAATCATGCATATTTTTCTCAAAGGTCTAGAGAAAAAATAATTATCAAAACTTTGTCATTTATGATTTAAGTGCCGGTTTTTTCGGCTCATGAATAA
Source organism: Pelobium sp. (assembly GCA_037968815.1). Lineage (GTDB taxonomy): Bacteria > Bacteroidota > Bacteroidia > Sphingobacteriales > Sphingobacteriaceae > Pseudopedobacter. Next base: position 60,317 of record JBBKWF010000007.1, read on the forward strand.
AACTTGTTGTACATTTGACTAATTAATTTAAAAAGTCAGGAAGTTTATTGTTCAGATAATGAGTTCGACAAGTGTAGATCAAAAGCAAGAGCAGATTGTAGAAGCGGCACTAAAGCGCTTTTCGCATTTTGGTGTCGCAAAAACTACCATGAGCGAAATTGCTGAGGACCTTTCTATTTCTAAAGCATCTTTATACTATTATTTTCCAGATAAAACAGCCTTGGTGCTATCGGTAGGGGAAAATATTCTTACTGATTTTATTAATGAACAACAATTTGTTTTGGAAAAAAGCAAAGACTTTGAAAGCGGTATTTATGATATATCGGATGTTAGAATCTCTTTTGGGCAGAAATATTTTATGATGCACATTGGGGATGTACAAAGTGATATTAATACCAGCGACCCAAAATTTAAAGTGCTTTTAGAAGGTTTGAAAGCTAAAGAGCTTCAGTTTATTGCAGCACATATTCAGCGTTTTCAGGATTCAGGTTTTTTAAAACCAGTAAATACCTTAGAAACGGCACAAGTGCTGATTGATATGTTAGTAGGTATTTGGATATGCGAAATCCATGTGCACCATAAAAGTTTGTTTCCTTCGGAGCAACTGTTTGAAAAAATCAAGACAAAATGTAAATGTGTAATCTCAATTTTTTGTGATGGAATTAAAAGTAACTGAAATGGAGCATAGAATTTTAGATAAAGCTCGAGAATTGTTCTTTTTCTTTGGGATAAAGAGTGTTACAATGGATGATATTTCTAAGCATTTAGGAATTTCAAAGAAAACATTATACAGCTTTTATAAAGATAAAAACGAATTAGTTCATTTAATAATGGGCGACTTGTTGAGTAAGCATGGCGAGGAGATGCTTAATATAAGAGAGGTTTCGAAAAATGCTGTAGAAGAGGTGGCTTTGCATGCGCAAGCATTGTACTCGGTTTTTAAAGAATTAAAACCCAGTGTATTTTTTGAAGTAGAAAAATATTTCCCAGACTTAGCAGGTCAGTTTTCTGACCATCGATACAACTGCATGTTAGAGGTGATCAAAGACAACTTAGAAAGAGGTAAAACGGAACAACTTTATAGGGAAGATTTAGAGATTGAGTTTACCGCTCAATTGCGTTTAAACCAGTTGATTTCTGCTTTTGATGATAAAGCATTCCCTTCAATAGATTTTAACCTTCAAAAAATCATTAATAAACTCACTTCATTTTACCTAAATGGGATATGTAGTGTAACAGGTAAACAACAAATAGCAACATACACAAAATAGAAAAACAAGATGAAATCAATAAAGACGATACTGTTTTTGATGATAGGAATATCAATTGCAGAAATTTCAATGGCTCAAGAAAAGCTCACTTTAAAGGATGCTTTAACTTACGCTATACAAAACAATAAAACTTTACGGAAAGCAAGGTTAGATATTGAAGGCGGAAGGTATAAAGTAGAGGAAGTGAAATCACAAGCATTACCACAATTAAATGGTACTGCTGGTTTAACTTATAATCCAATTATTGGGCAGTTGGTTGCTGATATTGGCGGTCAAACACAATCTTTTAAATTAGGTCAAAATTGGAATTCAAATGCCGGTGTTCAACTTTCACAACAGATTTTTAACCAACAGGTTTTTACAGGCTTACAAGCCGCTAAATCTAGCGAAGAATACTACAGCCTTACTTCTCAATACACTGAAGAACAAATTATTGAGCTAGTAGCAAATAATTACTATCAAGTTTTAGTAAACAGACAGCAATTAAGTGTGGTGGATAGTAATATTAAAAATGTGAAAGTGATTGAGAAGATTATATCTAATCAATATAAAAATGGCTTAGCTAAGAAAATTGATGTTGACCGTATACAAGTTAATATTACCAATTTAGAAACGCAAAGGTCACAAATATTGAATGCCATTACCCAGTTAGAAAATAGATTGAAATTTTCTATGGGGATGTCGGTGAATAGACCTATTGTACTTTCTGAAGCAGAGCTAACGGAAATAACCAAACTGCCAGAATTTACGGATAGTTTGGCCCTTTCTAACAAAACAGAAATTAAGCTCCTCAACAATCAACAAAACTTATTGAGTTTACAACGTAAAGCTTATGTAGCAGAGTATTACCCAAGTTTAGCGCTAACCGGGAACTATACCTACTCAAGCCAAAGTAATGGTTTTGATTTTTTAAATAGTAATAGCACTGCTATTGGTTATGGTTCATCAGCTGTTGGGTTAACATTAAAAATCCCAATTTTTAACGGATTTTCTACCCGTTCTAAAGTCCGTCAAGCTGATGTTAACTTAAGGAAGTTTAATGAGGATAAGGCAGAGACGATCAACTCGCTAAACTTAGCTTTTGAAAACTCTAAAATTGAATTGAGGAACAGCTTAAACACCATTAGTGCACAGCGGAAAAATAAGGAGTTAGCTGAAGAAATATATAAAAGCACTCAAAATAACTATCATAATGGCTTGGCCAGTTTAACCGACTTATTAGATACAGAAACTTCACTTACACAGGCACAAAATAGTTATACACAAGCTTTGTTAAACTATAAAATAGCAGAAATACAATTAATCAAATCAAACGGAAACATCAAATCATTATTAAACTAAAGTCATGAAAAAAATAATTATATCACTCCTAAGTGTTGTTGCAGTAATTGCAATTATTGCCTGGGTACTCACCAATAACAAGAAAACGAATCAGGAAAAAACAGCTTTCATTTCAGAAGGTAGTGGAGCTATTGCTGTAAGGGTTTCTACAGTAGAAAAAAAGCCTGTAGAATTAGATTTCAGCGCAAATGGAAATTTTATCCCAAAACAAGAGCTTAACTTCTTGTCAGAAAATGCTGGTCGTGTGAAAGCTATTTTTGTAGACGAAGGTGACCGTGTTAGCAAAGGACAAATATTGGCTCGTATTGATGCGGAAATCATCAACACAGATAGAGAAACGGCAGAAGCAACTTACCAAAACGCAGTGAAAGACCAGGCTAGATACCAAAGTTCTTTTGAAACGGGCGGAGTAACGCAACAGCAATTGGATCAGGCTAAACTAGCAACAAACAATGCAAAGTTGCGCCTTCAAGCATCGCAAAGAAGAGTGAGTGATGCAAATATTAAATCGCCTATCAATGGTATCGTAAATAAAAGATACATAGAAGTTGGTGCTTTTGTAACAGCACAAGGAACGCAACTATTTGAATTGGTTGATGTGTCAAAACTTAAACTTAAAGTAAGTGTAAACGAGTCTCAGGTGGCTAACCTGAAAGTTGGAAACACCATCGATATTAAATCATCGGTTTTCCCTTCAGATAAATTTACCGGAAAAATCACTTTTATTGCGGCAAAAGCTGACGCTAGTTTAAGTTTTCCAGTTGAAATTGAAGTTGCCAATAACTCTAATAATAGTTTAAAAGCAGGTATGTACGGTACTGCAGTTTTTAATTTCCCTAAACAAGCACCAAGCATACTTATTCCACGTACTTCTTTTATTGGAAGTGTAAGTAGTAATCAAGTTTTTGTTTTGAATAAAGCAGACAGTACTTCAGTAAGTCGTGATGTAATTAGCGGACGTATTTTTGGAGAAACAGTGGAGATTTTAGACGGACTAAAAGAAGGTGAAACAGTCATCACTAGCGGACAAATTAATCTTGCGGATGGTACTCCAGTGAGTATTGTTAAATAGGTAATAACATTAACCATTGCCATAAAAAAAAGAAAATGTTAATAACAGATATATCTATAAAAAGGCCTTCACTGGTGATTGTGGTATTTACCGCACTTACATTATTGGGGCTATTAAGTTACTTTTCGTTGGGATATGAGTTACTGCCTAAGTTCTCTAACAACGTAGTATCTATTTCTACCATATACCCTGGTGCATCACCAAATGAGGTAGAAAATACCGTCACTAAAAAAATTGAGGATGCGGTATCCTCCATGGAAAATATTAAGAAAGTAAACGCCGTATCGTACGAAAGTTTATCAGTAGTAACCATTACCTTAACGGATAAGGCAAGTATTGATTTCTCTTTAAACGATGCACAACGTAAAGTAAACGCCATCCTTGCCGACTTACCAGATGATGTAAAAGCACCGTCTTTAAGTAAATTCTCTTTGGATGATTTGCCGGTAATTACCATGTCTGCATCAGCAAATATGGATGACGTTACTTTCTATGATTTAATCGACAAACGTATCGCTCCGGTAATTTCCAGAGTTTCTGGTATTGCACAGGTGAACCTAATTGGTGGTGCCGAACGTGAAATACAAGTAGCACTTGATGCGAATAAATTACAAGGTTACAACCTTTCTGTGCCACAGGTACAGCAAATGATTTTGAGTTCTAACTTAGATTTCCCTACAGGAAGTGTTAAAACAAAAAGTTCTGATGTATTGATTCGTTTATCTGGTAAATACAGAAACTTAGATGAGTTACGTAACCTGGTTCTTACAGATGCTAAATCTGGTGCGCAAATTCGGTTAGGTGATGTTGCCGATGTACAAGATGCACAAAAAGAAACCGATAAATTAGCTCGTATCGATAGAAAAGGAGCGATAGCCATCCAAATTATTAAGCAAAGTGATGCCAATGCGGTTGAAGTGAGTGAAGGCGTACATGCTGTAATTGAAAAATTAAAAGAAGATTATAAAGGCGATAAGCTGGATATTAAAATTGTTAACGACAGTTCCATTTTTACACTTGAATCTGCGGATGCGGTTATCCATGATTTAATTTTGGCGGTAGTGTTGGTAGCATTTGTAATGCTTTTCTTTTTGCACAGTTTTAGAAATGCCCTAATTGTAATGGTATCTATACCTGCATCATTAGTAGCAACTTTTATTGCAATTTATTTGTTGGGATATACCTTAAACCTGATGTCTTTATTAGGGCTATCGCTGGTGGTAGGTATTCTGGTGGATGATGCAATTGTGGTGCTGGAAAATATACAGCGACACATGGAAATGGGTAAAAATAAAGTTAGAGCTGCCTCTGATGCAACAAGAGAAATTGGTTTTACAGTGGTCTCTATTACTTTAGTTATTGTGGTGGTGTTTTTTCCAATCGCGATAAGTACAGGTTTAGTTTCTAATATTTTACGTCAGTTTTGTGTGGTGGTAATTATTGCCACTTTACTTTCATTACTAACTTCTTTCACCATTGTCCCTTTATTATTCTCACGTTACGGGAAATTAGAACACATTGAAGGCAAGAACTTTTTCGGACGATTCATTTTATGGTTTGAAAAACAACTGAAAAAATTCACCATCTGGATCACAGGTATTTTAACCTGGTGTTTAGGACATAAAAGACGGACCATATTTGGAGTGGTAGTTTTATTTGTCGCCGCAATGTGGTTGGCAGTAGCTGGTTTCATCGGGTCAGAATTTTTCCCTAAATCTGACAAGGGAGAGTTCTTAGTTCAGATTGAACTTCCTAAAGATGCTTCTTTGGAAAAAACAAACTCATATACACAAAGAGCCGAAGCTTTTTTAAGTCAACAAAAAGAGATTACTCAGTTAATTACAACTGTTGGTCAAGCAAGTGGAGACTTTGGAGGTACGCAAGCAACAGCTTATAAATCAGAGATTAACGTTAAGTTGGTAGGTCGTGATCAACGTGAGGGAGTATCGTCCGATATTTACGCAACAAAAATCAGTCGTGAATTAGCGAAACAATTGGTAGGTGCAAAAGTAAAAACTGTCCCTATCAGTATCTTAGGTACTGCAGAAAACGCACCTATTCAATTAATTGTAATGGGTTCTGATTTAGATAGTGCTTTAAAATATGCAGAAGGTGCTCAAGAAGTGTTGGCAACCATTCCAGGAGCTACAGAAATTAAGTTATCCGTAGAAAAAGGTACACCAGAGATTAACGTTCAGGTTGATCGTGATAAAATGGCTGCTTTAGGTTTAAACTTACAAACTGTAGGGGTTACCATGCAAACAGCATTTAGCGGAAACACAGATGGTAAATACAGAAAAGGAGAGTATGAATATGATATTAATATTCAATATCAGGATTTTGACCGTAAAGATATTGATGATGTACGTAACCTCATATTTGTAAACAATGTAGGAAATCAGATCAAGCTTTCTCAATTTGCAAGCATTACTGAAGGTTCTGGCCCAAGTCAGCTGGAGCGATTAAATAAATCTACCTCGGTTACTGTTAAAGCACAATCTATCGGTAGACCAACCGGAACAATCGTTGCTGAATATCAGGCAAAATTGGAAGAGCTACAGAAGAATGGTCAGCTAAAAGCTCCGGTAGGCGTAAGTTATACTTGGGGTGGTGATCAGGAAAATCAGTCAGAAGGTTTTGGGACTTTAGGTCTAGCATTGTTAGCATCCATTGTATTGGTTTACTTGATTATGGTAACCCTGTATGATAGTTTTGTTTATCCTTTTGTGGTGATGTTCTCATTGCCTTTGGCGCTAATTGGAGCATTCTTGGCTTTGGCTTTAACAAATAACTCCATAGGTATCTTTACCATTTTAGGTTTTATCATGCTGATGGGATTGGTAGCGAAAAATGCGATTATACTAGTCGATTTTACCAACCAGATGAGAAAAGAAGGGAAATCAACGATAGAAGCTTTAATTTTAGCTAACCATGCTCGTTTACGTCCAATTTTAATGACAACCATCGCCATGATATTTGGTATGCTTCCAATTGCTTTAGCAAGTGGTGCTGGTGCCGAGTGGAAAAATGGTTTGGCTTGGGTTATTGTTGGTGGTTTAACAAGTTCATTATTTTTAACCTTGATTGTTGTACCAGTTGTTTACCTGGTTTTCGATATGATGTTAGAGAAATTTGGATTTAATAAAAAAGGGCAAACAATTGATGAATTGTTAGAAGAACCGTATGACCATGTTGAAGTATTGGAATACGATTTGGATAAACAACATTAATAAACTCAATTAATAATTATATGATAGGCTGTCTTTTTAAAAGGCAGCCTTTTTTTATTGAAGTCGGTTGTGATTTCAGCTTATTTGAAACGAAGAGTTTAAGTGCTTAATCTAAGAGTATCGAAGTATTTACAGCGACGGATGATCTGTAACTACTTTTGATTATACTCCAAAAGATAAGCGGTTTCATGCTTGGCTTCAGACATCACAAAAAAACTTTGTAGTGTACCAATATCAGGAAGTTTAGATAGCTTCTGCATTAAAAATTCATGGTAAGCTTCCATATCTTTCACCGCTATTTTTAAGATGAAGTCAAATGCACCAGTCATATGGTAGCACTCCATTACTTCGTGAAACTTTACCACTTCTTTTTCAAACTCACTCAGTATTTTTTGAGAGTGCTCTTTTAGCTGTACATGCGTAAAGGCTTTAAGCTGGCGGTCAACCATTTTAGCATCTAGTATAGCAACGTAACGTTTGATGTATCCTTTCTCTTCCAGTTTTTTTATTCGCTCGAATACTGGGGTATGTGATTTCTGCAGTTCGGCTGCTAATTGTTTGATGGTTAACCTTGCATTATTTTGCAAAAGGTTCAAAATTTTTAAATCTGTATTATCTAGTAAAGCCATATTTTCTTAAAGCAAATCAACAAAATCAAAAATATAGAATATTAATCTATTGTATATTATTTAAATAGATTAATAATCTAATTATGGTAGTAAGTCTAGATTTTAATTTTGCTTTTCTATAGTTTTGTTATACAGATTGATCCATAAAAGCAATCGTAATAACATGAAGAACGAACGAATCTTGGTAATAGGTGCAATGGGGCAGGTAGGACAGGAGCTTGTAGAAGCCTTACAGAACCTTTACGGTACAGAAAACGTGATTGCATCAGATCGGGTTAACAGTCATAATCAAAGTAACCTCCTGTTTAAAGAATTAGATGTTTTAGACAAAACTGCGTTTTTGGAACTGGTTAAAGCGGAGCATATCAGCCAAATTTATATGTTGGCCGCCATTCTATCTGCTACAGGTGAAAAAGATCCGCAATTAGCTTGGAGCATAAATATGCAAGCCTTACTCAATACATTGGATATCGCTGTGGAGCAAAAAGTAAATAAAGTCTTTTGGCCAAGTAGTATCGCTGTTTTTGGTCCACTTTCTCCCAAACTAAATTGCCCGCAGTATGCGACTAAAGAACCGGAAACAGTTTACGGAATCAGTAAATGTGCCGGAGAGTATTGGTGCAATTATTACCATAAAAAGTATGGTTTGGATGTTCGTAGTCTAAGATATCCCGGTTTAGTAAGTTATAAAGCAAAACCAGGCGGTGGAACTACGGACTATGCAATTGATATCTTTCACCACGCACTTAAAACAGCATCTTATAATTGCTACCTTGATAAAGATGCAACTTTGCCAATGATGTATATGCCTGATGCTGTAAATGCAACTATAAAGTTGATGCAAGCACCAGCAGAAAGCATTAAGGTGCGTACAGCTTACAATATTTCTGGATTTAGTTTTTCCCCAGCAGAAATCGCGGAAGAAATAAAGAAACATCTTCCAGAATTTGAGGTTTCTTATACACCAGATTTTCGGCAAGATATTGCTAAAGACTGGCCTCAAAGCATAGACGATAGTTTTGCAAAAACAGACTGGAACTGGTATCCGGAATATAACTTGGAAATGATGGTAAAAGATATGCTCCATCATATTGGTAAGATCAACGCAACAAAAAATTAAATTATTCACTAATAATAATTAAAACTTAAGATTATGTACGAGACATTAAAGCCTTTGTTAACAAAGGAACTGGTCAAAATTAAGGAAGCGGGTTTGTACAAAAATGAACGTGTTTTGTTTAGTCCGCAAGGCGCAGATATCACGGTTAGCAATGGGGAAGAAGTAGTTAACTTTTGTGCTAATAATTATTTGGGTTTATCTGCACACCCAAAAGTTTTGGAGTCGGCTAAGTCGGCTATAGATAGTCATGGTTTTGGTCTTTCATCGGTACGTTTCATCTGTGGAACTCAGGATATTCATAAAGCCTTAGAAAAAAAACTTTCTGAGTTTTTAGGTACAGAAGATACCATTTTATACGCAGCAGCTTTTGATGCGAACGGCGGTGTTTTTGAACCTCTTTTTAACGATGAAGATGCTATAATCTCCGACGAATTAAATCATGCCTCCATTATTGATGGTGTACGCTTGTGTAAAGCACAAAGGTTCCGCTACAAACATGATAATATGGCGGATTTGGAAGAGCAACTCAAGAAAACCCAACATTTACGTCACAGAATTATTGTTACCGACGGTGTTTTCTCTATGGACGGCACTGTTGCCAAATTAGATGAAATATGCAATTTGGCCGATCAATACAAAGCATTGGTAATGATTGATGAATGCCACAGTTCTGGTTTTATGGGCAAAACTGGTAGAGGTACACATGAACATCATGATGTTGTAGGTCGTGTTGATATCATCACCGGGACATTGGGAAAAGCACTTGGTGGAGCATCTGGTGGCTTCACTTCTGGCCCAAAAGAGGTTGTTGAAATTTTACGCCAACGTTCCAGACCTTATTTATTCTCGAACACATTGGCACCGGCAATTACCGGAGCATCTATTGCCGTTTTAGATATGCTTTCAGAAACACATGATCTGAGAGATAAGTTAATGAGCAATACAAAATATTTTAGGGAAGCAATCACAAAGGCAGGTTTCGATATCAAAGCAGGAATTCATCCTATTGTGCCGGTGATGTTATACGATGCAGTATTAGCTCAAAAATTTGCAGCAAGGATGTTGGAAGAAGGGATTTATGTAATTGGCTTTTACTATCCTGTAGTACCGCAAGGTAAAGCTCGCATCAGGGTACAGATTTCTGCGGCGCATGAAAAACATCATTTAGATAAAGCCATTGCGGCTTTCACCAAAGTAGGAAAAGAACTAGGTGTGATTTAAATAAAATGAGGGTTTAGAAATTTTTTCTAAACCCTCATTTATTATTTGTGTGATATTAAATTAGAGAACTCTTTTTGAAAGCTCTTCTCTCATTCTAGCCATTCAAAATTAAATATGTATCGCTCTATTATCAGTCGCCGCTAAAGCCGCTTCTTTAAAAGACTCTGTAAAAGTTGGGTGCGCATGGCTAATTCTGCCAATATCTTCCGCACTTGCTCTAAACTCCATCGCAACCACCGCCTCAGCAATCATATCTGCACAACGTGGGCCAATCATGTGTACACCTAAAATTTCGTCAGTAGTAGCATCTGCTAAAACCTTTACTAATCCATCCGTATCCATACTTGCTCTTGCTCTTCCACTTGCTTTAAATGGGAAAGAACCTGTTTTGTATTTTGTTCCTTTTTCTTTCAACTGTTCTTCGGTATAACCTACCGCTGCAACCTCAGGCCAAGTGTAAACTACACCCGGTATTAAGTTATAATTGATATGTGGTTTTTGTCCAGCAATAACTTCTGCAACAAAAGTTCCTTCTTCTTCTGCTTTGTGAGCCAACATTGCCCCTTTAATTACATCGCCAATAGCATAAATGCCTTTTACGGAAGTCTCTAAATGATCGTTAACTGCTATTTTTTTACCACGCTCTTCAACCGTGATTCCAATGTTTTCTAAACCTAATCCATCTGTATAAGCTGTACGGCCGACAGCTACTATGCAGTAATCACCTTCTAGTACTACTTTTTCGCCTTTCGGAGAATCAGCCGTAACCGTTACTTTTTTACCTTTAACCGTTGCACCGGTAACTTTATGGCTTAGTAAAAACTTCATTCCTAATTTGCTTAAGGATTTTTGTAGCTCTTTACCCAAAGTTTTATCCATTGTAGGGATAATGGCATCCATAAACTCAACAACAGTAACTTCTGCACCTAAACGGGCATAAACCGAACCCAACTCTAAGCCGATAACACCGCCACCAATAATCATCATGTGTTTTGGTACTTCGGTTAAATTTAAAGCCTCGGTAGAAGTAATAATTCTTTTGCCGTCTGTTTTCAAGAAAGGCAATTCTGTAGGTTTACTACCTGTCGCAATAATTACGTTTTTACCTGTAATTTCTTGCTCACCACCTTTAGTTAAAGCTATTTTAAGGGTGTTTTTGTCTTTAAAAGAACCTAATCCTTCAAAAGTATCCACCTTATTTTTCTTCATTAAATAAGTAATGCCGCCGGTAGTTTGTTCTACCACTTCATTCTTTCTTTTAATCATTTGCGCTAAGTTCACTTTTACCTCTTTCACATCAATTCCATGCTCTGCAAAAGTGTGTGTTGCGTTGTGGTAATGCTCCGAAGAATCTAAAAGTGCTTTTGATGGGATACAACCAACATTTAAACAAGTACCACCGAAAGTGGAATACTTTTCAACCATAGCGGTTTTTAAACCTAATTGTGCACAGCGAATTGCTGCAACATATCCACCCGGACCAGAACCTATAACGATGACGTCGTACTGCATTTGATTTGTTTTTTTGTTTCCGCTAAATTAAGGAAAAATTTATGCTATATAAGTTTGGTGTTAATTTAATTGTCGTTTTTTGGAGGGTTTTGTAGAAGCACAAAGGATGGTGCTTTTAACGGGCGACAGTCCCGCTTTACTTTACAATTTTTTTGCCACCTGCATAATAGAGAGAGGCAAAAAGGATTTCCAATTCAATCGGGGCTATTTTAAAAGGGGTTGTGGGGTTTTATAAACTAAGCTCTCTCTTTTAAATTTTTTTTAAACAAAAAACCTCAAACTATTAAAGAGGTAAATTTACCTTTATATAGTTGATTGTTTGAAATAAAATATTAAATTTGAGGTAAATTTACCTTTAATTTGTTTGATGATTAACGATATTTTAAAAAGAAGTTTCCAGTATGATGGGCTTTCTCTTGAAGATTTACTTAAAGAGAAGCTTGAGAAATCGGGTTTGACTAAAACTCAATTCGAAAAATTGTCGGGTATGGAAAGAAGAAGTTTAGATGCGATTCTAGACAAGACTTCCAAACAAACTGATATTATTAAGCTATTAAAGCTAGCAGAGTTTTTGGAAATTGATTTTAATGAACTTTTAGTTGTACATTTTAACGAAAGACCAGCCGAGGAAATCAAAGAACTTCAGTCCTCTATGGATATTACCTTTATCAATAAATTCTTTGACCTTAAAACGCTAATAAGTTTAGGGTTTATCAAAAAAAATGATTCTTTAGAAAAGCTGAAGGAAAGGATTTGTGATTTTTTTGGTATTAATAGTATTTATGAATATGATAAAGAATTAAACACAGTTTTTTATAGTAGAACCAAAAAAACGTTTAGTGATAAAATGAAGGATTTTTGGATTAAATCTAGTTATAGATATTTCGAGTTAATTGACAATCCTAATGATTATAATAGACAAAATTTAATTGACTTAATTCCTAAAATAAAACCTTACACTCAAAATGTAGAAAGTGGTTTACTAACAGTTTTTCAGGCATTGTATAATATCGGAATTACAGTGATTTTTCAACCTTCGTTGCCAAAAACACAAATACGAGGAGCAACGTTTTTAATTAAAAATAAACCTTGTATTGTAATTACGGATTTTAATAAGAATTATGCTACAATATGGTTTGCTTTAATCCATGAGCTTCATCACGTCCTATTTGACTTAGACACCATCAAAAAAACAATTTATCACCTATCAGGTGAGCCTGATTTGTTTTTAATCCAAGAAGATAAGGCAAATGGGTTTGCTTCTGACTATTTATTATCATCAGAGAAAATGAGATTCATTGAAAAGATGATACATAATAAATTTATGGTTGAAAAATTTGCTAAAGAATGTCAAATCCATCCTTGTATTATTTACTCCCAATATCAATGGAGACAATCAGAAAATGGAAATGATTATTGGGGTGCTTTTAAGGATTGTTTTCCTAACATAAGAAATGTAACGAAAAGACTAAATGTTTCTAACTGGGATATTGAATCAATAAAAAAAACTGCATTGAAATTAAGAGAATTATTAACAGTATAAAACCAGAACAATGAAAGATAAAAAAGTTAATAAGAAGATTGTAGAGCGAAAACTTTCCAAGGAAGATTTAGAAAGGTTAGAAATCTTGCAAAAGTCAGAGGAAGTCAAAGGTGAACAGCTTTCAATAAATCTTGATTCCGAGATTGTGGTAGAAAATGAGGCTGAACTTTTACTTGGTCAGAGAATAGATGATCCAGTACAAAAGTTTCAATTGTATTATCAAGGATTAACTAAACTACTTAAAGATAACCTGCCAAAAGGGAAAGAGTATGAAGAAGTTAGAAGAATCGTTTATGATGAAAAAAATATTCTTATTAATAGAGGTGCTAAGAAAGATGAAAAAGGGATTCGGGGGAGTGATGGAAGAATGGCTTATGTTGAAGATTTAGAAGAAGCTATAAAGATTGTAGCGGTTTGGACAAGTAGAAGAGGGACAACTGCAGAACTTTTTATGGCATTTTGGGATAAAAATGAAGAATTAGGTTACGCTCATCAGTATTGATAAGAAATTATTAAGAACTAGAGAGCTTTGTCGAGTTTAATATAACCTATTCTAAGTCATTTTAGCCTTCGTTTAACTGAAGATGGGAAATGCGAGAAAGGGCGTCTTGTGTTTTTAATAATTTAATAGTTAGATAGGATAAGTAAGATTCAAGTCGCGTTAACGATTGCAGTGGATACCGGCCTGTGAATAATGCCTTGCGGTGTATGAACGGAAAGCGTGTTAAAACGCCCAAACCCTAATTTTTTATAGTCAATACTTCCATTATCGCACCAGCATCCAAAAACTGGAAATACCTAGCCTTAGCAATAAAATTTTCATCTAACAAAACAATTGCGGGTAAAGAAAAAGGCTTGTCTTTTCTACTGGCCATAAGCAAAGCAATTTCATGTACAGGATTTACTTTCTTTATTCGCTTGTTTACGAAAACTTGGTCGCCAAATACAATCGTATCTTTAGTTTCTACATTCAAATTTATGGCGTAATAGCTTTTGTTTAAAGTTTCAACTACTTTTTCGTCCTTAAAAGTATAATGTTCCATCTCTTTACATACACCACACCAATCGGCATTAAAATAAACCAATACAGGTTTTGGGTTAACCTTTAAAGAATCATTTAGCTGTGAAAATGTGATCCAGTTGATAGCTGGGTTTTGGGCAAAAGAACTATGACCGGGAAGAAAAATCTCCAGCCATAGAACTATCATAACAACCTGTTTAAACTTCATAGATAGAAGATTTTTAAAGAGATTTTAATCTCAATCCAAAAACTATACTTCGTGGTAAAGCCGGACCGTAAACGTAATTGCTATCTCTGTTTTTTCCGGTATCAAAGTCATTTTGGTACGAATCGAATAAGTTTTTCATTCCAGCAAATAACTCCAAACCTGATTTTACTTTATCTAATTCGAAGGTGTGGCCAATTCTTAAACCAACATCTGTAAATGATTTTGTTCTGTAATACTCATCCACAGTTTGGCCTGTACCTACACCTGCAAAATGGGTAAGCAACATGCTACCAGTATAAACTGCGTTTGCGCTAATGTTCCAGTTTTTTGTAGGGTTATAAGTTAATGTAGCATAACCGTAGTTGTTTGGTGTACGTAAAAACTCGCGTGTTGTAGCTAAGCCATCAATGTTTTCTACTGCCTCATCATATTCACTCAGTTGTGAGGTAAAACCAGCTTCAATTTGCACTACATAATCAAAGTTGGCTCTAGTTTCTAATGTAATTCCTTTAACCGTTGCACCGGCGCCGTTTCTTTTTTCAAAACGTTCTCCAAAAGCATCCTGACCTAATGGAAATTGGAAAAATGCATCTTTTAAAGTAGTATAAAAACCTTCTAAGGTGAAGCCAGCAATAAAATGTTCGGTGGCTTTGTCGTAATTTACAGAACCCGTGAAGCTATTTGATTTTTCTTCTTTTAAATCATCTGCTAAAGAAATTCTAGAAATTCCACCGCCTGCAAAGGCAATATGTAAATCGGCATCAAAAGCTTGAGGAGCTCTAAATCCTGTGCCCCAACCTAACCTGAACTGTGTTTTTTCTTTAAGCTTATACAAAAGTGAAAGCCTCGGACTAAAAACTACATGGTCAACAAAATTGTGTTTATCTAATCTAAAGCCTGTTAAAAAGTTTAAATCTTTAGTGACATCCCAATCGTTTTGTACAAATACACCCACATTTTTGGTGGTTTGGTCAATCAGGTAATTATAAGTCTCAATCTCATCAAATACAGCATCGTAAACGTATTCTGCTCCGGTGGTTAATACTGCTTTGCCTCCTAAAAACTGGTCGAAAGTATTGTTGAATTGTATCCCACCTTGGTGTGTTGTTACATCTGAAATCCCGTAAGGCGGGTCCGCAAAAAACAAAGCTAATTCCATAGGGTCATCTGGATGGATGCCCGTATAATGGTTTCTTTTGGTATTTTGTCCGCCATAATAAAAGCTCAACGAGTTTTTGTTTTCGTTAAAACTGATGGAATAATCGGCACTACCCATTAAAACATTATGTGTTCTCTCTTCAGACTGTGTAGCTAAATAAGCTGGTTTTTTAACATTCTCGCCACCAAAACGGTACTCGTAAATACTGCTTAAACTCACTTCTAATTTCTGATTGTCAGTAGGTTTAAAAAAAACATTTGTTCCAAAAGAGTTGTCTTTAAGTTGTGGTAGCTCTGAGAAATTATCCCCGTTAGCGTCGTAATGCGCTCTGTTTCTGTTATTCACGAAAAAGCTGATCCCTGCATTTCTTTCTTCGTTTACAAGAGAAGCATTTCCAGATATTACGTTATCTGTGGTTTGGCCTTTAATGCGCTGAAAAGTGTTTGTTAGGTTGTAGCTGTTTGAAACCGGAATCTTTGTGATTACGTTTACGGTTCCGCCGATAGCACTTGAGCCGTAAAGTGCAGAAACTCCTCCACGCACCACTTCAATTCTGTCAATCATATTTGTAGGAATCTGTTCCATGCCATAGAGACCTGTTAATGGGCTAAATATTGGGCGACTGTTCACTAAAATTTGCGAATACCCACCTTGTAAACCATTCATTCGTAATTGGGTGTAATTACAAGTTTGGCAATCTGTCTCCACCCTTAAACCGGGCTGGTATTTAAAACCGTCTGAAAGATTTGTGGCAATTACTTGGTCAAGTGTTTGGCTGTTAATTAAGTTAACAATTACCGGAGAGTTAGTTCTTCGTTTTGGGGTTCTTGTACCCGTAACCACGACTTGATCTAATGAAGAGATTTGTGCTTCTAAATTGAAATTCAATTTTAAATTTTGACCGGCGTTTATGATAATGGTTTTTTCTACCGAATTAAACCCGATTGCTGAAGCCGAAACACGGTAAGTTCCAGTTGGAATATTTTGGATGCTGTAATTTCCTGCTTGATCTGTGATATTTCCAATTTCTGTTTTTAGAATGGTAATGGCTACCGACGGCAGGTTAACGCCATCTGTTTTTACACTGCCAGATAAGGAACCCGTTTGAGCCATTGTAGTAATGGTAGAGAGCGTTAATGTTAGAAGGAAAACAAAGGCGCTTAGTCTAATGTATTTTTTTTGCATAGTCTTTTTTATAGTTTGATGATGCAAATATATAAAGTTAGATTAGTCTAACAAATTTATTTTGGAAACCTTTTTTCAGGTGTGATGGTTTAGGACTTCTAAAATCTTAAACTTCGTTGTCAAAACTAGCTTGGACTTATTATTGCTTACCTTATGTCAGATAAATTAAATATTTAAATAATGAAGTATCAACTTTTTCAAGAATATCAATTAGGCAATATCACTTTAAAAAATCATGCGGTGATGGCACCCATGACTCGTTCGAGAGCCGTGGAGAACAATATCCCGAATGACTTAATGGCCGAATATTATGCGCAAAGGGCAGGAGCAGGGCTAATTATAACCGAAGGAACCTCGCCATCGCCAAACGGATTAGGTTATCCACGTATCCCGGCAATGTATAATCATCATCATGTTGATGGATGGAAACTGGTTACAAAGGCTGTTCATGACAAAGGGGGAGTAATATTTTTGCAATTGATGCACTGCGGTAGAGTTGCACATCATTTAAATCTACCTAACGGAGCTAAGGTGTTGGCGCCGTCAGCAATTATTGCGGAAGGGCAAATGTATACCGATCAAGAAGGAATGAAGGAAAATGATTTACCGCAAGAAATGACCATTAATGATGTGCATGAAGCTATTGAGGGTTATGTAAGCGCCGTTAAATTGGCAATTGAAGCCGGTTTTGATGGGGTGGAAGTTCATGGTGCAAATGGTTATTTGATTGAGCAGTTTTTAAACCCAAATAGCAATTACCGCAAAGATGATTTTGGTGGAAGTTTACACAACAGATGCAAGTTCTTACTAGATATTGTGGAGCAAACTATTGAAGCTATCGGTGCAGAAAAAGTTGGAGTGAGGTTATCACCAAACGGCGCTTTCAATGATATGAGGGCTTACCCACAAATGGAAGAAACGTATGATTATATCGCAAAAGAGTTGAATAAGTTGGGTGTGGTTTATATCCATTTGTTAGATCATTCTGCAATGGGTTCAACACCGCTACCGGAAGATGTGAGGAAAGGTATCCGTGAAAATTTTGAGGGTACACTGATACTTTGTGGTGATTTTGATGATAAAAAAGCGAGTGAAACATTAGCAAATAAGGAGGCGGATTTAATTGCCTTTGGAAAACCTTATCTCGCAAATCCAGATTTATTGGAAAGATACAAAGCGGGTGCGGATCTTAATCAACCAGATATGGATACTTTTTATACGCCTGGCGAAAAAGGGTATACGGATTATCCGTTTATGAAAAAGTAAAATAATCCAGCTTTGATATACAAGGAAATAGCGCAGCAATACGCTATTTTTTTACGTATTTTTTGTCCTCTTCTAAGTCAGGTAAAAACATTAAGATAAACAGCGAAATAAATGGAAGTATAAAAGAAATCCAGAACCAAAACCAAGGGTTTCTACCCAAATATTCGGCGAATTTATAGGCTAATAGTTGCGGGGAAAAGCATAAAAATAAAATAAGGAGTACAACTAATACTTCTGGCATATCGAAACTTTAATCAGCAAATGTAATCACTTTACTAGTAATATTGGTGAAGTATAAAATGCTTTCTATTTGAAATTACTACCATTATTGCTAGAAATAACTATTTAATTTAATATCATGTTTCTGATTTTTAACGTTTAAATAAATCAGAATTATCACTTGATATTTCTGATTTATTTAACATATTTGCATTCTCTAAAAAACGATTATAAGGTCTTGGTTCTTGACTCTTAATTTATTTGGGGGATTAGCTCATTTGGCTAGAGCGCTTCGCTCGGCTTGAAAGGGATGGTCGATAGGAGGGTTAATTTTAAACGATTATAAGGTTTTGGTTGTTTGTTCTTGACGCTTAATTTATTTGGGGGATTAGCTCATTTGGCTAGAGCGCTTCGCTGGCAGTGAAGAGGTGATCGGTTCGAATCCGATATTCTCCACCCATTATTTATAAAAAGCGCATTTAATTAGGTTTAAATGCGTTTTTTTGTTTTATATTGGTAATACAGTTTTTGATTTTAAAATAAAGAATCAGACTTTTGAAATTTTAAAGAAGAATTGACTTTTGTTGTGAGCATAGGTTTCCATACAAAAAAGACAATTGAAAGAATACTTTAAAAGTATAAATTAAGAAACTTCATTCTGGCAACTGCTTTAATTGGATTGGTCCCCGTTAGTAAATTGTTTTGAATCCTTTTTAAACAAACTTGTCATAGAAATTCCATCCAGTTTTCCTTTATAACCTTTCACTCCGGCTAGATCCAAAAAAGTTGGGAAATAATCTAATAAAGTAACTGGTGCTTCGCTTCTGAGTGGGGTAATCTTTCCAAGCCAATTAATAAATGTCGACACTCTTATCCCCCCCCCCTTCGTAGATATAGCCTTTAGAGTCCCTCATTAAATTATTTTCTACTTTACTCACCCTTATAACAGTTACCTGATGATAGGATGATAATGGTGTTTTATGTTTTAATCTAATGAAGAAATCATGGTGGCATAATTTGCCATTCCCTTTCGTTTCTCCCCTAAGCCCTGACCTAAAACTGGATCACCGGGTTTGTTTAAAAGTGTTTAGTTAACTTCTCACTTCTGCTGGCTATTGGGCGATGAACTGCGTAAAAATGGAGATTTAATTAGTGATAATAAGCTTTATCCCATACTCTTCCATGGATTTAATTTGTCCTGGAGATATTTTATCATCGGTGACGATATAGTTAATTTGGTCTAGCCCGCAAATTCTGCCCAGTCCACGCTTTCCAAATTTTGAGCTATCTGTTAATATAACAACAGTTTGTGCGGTTTCTATCATTTTTTGATTCACTGTGGCTTCTGCTAAATTACTTATAGATATTCCAAAATTAGGATCTATTCCATCCACGCCTATAAAAAGAATTCCACAGGATATTTCCTCTAGAACCCTCATTGCATGATTGCCAGCTACTGAAGAAGAGTTCGGTCTTATTAATCCACCAAGTTGTAGCACTTCAATGTTTGGACGTAAACTCAGCTCTAAGCCAACTTTAAGTGCAGGAGTAATTACGGTAAGGTGTTTTGTGGGGTAGAGGCAACGGGCAAGCTCGAACACAGTTGTCCCTGAACCTATAGTTATAGAATCGTTTTGCTTTATAAGTGTAAGGGCTGCCTTAGCAATCTTTTGCTTTTCATCAGAATTAATAAATTCTTTTTCATTTATTGGCCTGTCCCTGGCGTAAGGGTTTGTTAGAGAAGCGCCCCCTCTGGTTCTAAATAGGAGGTTCTTGTCTTCAAGCATTTTAAGATCTTTCCTAATTGTTACGCCGGATACTTCCATAAGGTCGCTTAACTCTTGTATATCTACACGACCGTCGTCTTTTAATTTTTGTAAAATAAATTGATGTCTATCTGTGATGTTTTTCATTTAATTTTTCCTATTGATCTGTGTAAAGGTATTAAAATGAAACTTGAACTTTAACATAAAAAATCAAAAAAAAAAGTTAAAATTATTTTTTCACTAATATTTTTGAATTTAATAATGTTTTAATTTATTTATCGATTACAATAAAAAGTAGAATCACGCACTTCTAATATGGCTTACTCTAGGTTCTCGAAATTTTCATCGAATCGTCTGTTGTTTTTGCTTAATTAATTGATAGTGAAGTTTGTATTTAAAATAATCAGCAGTGAAAGGTTGGCTTTAGGTTCTGGTAGTCATACTTTAATACTTTGAAGAACTCGTCATTGCTTTTTTTAAACCTGCTCTCTGTTCTTAATTACATTAGCTGATATTTTACCTCAGAACAATGCTATACTGCAAGTTTATAAGATGGAAAAGAGCTTAAGATTTATATCCTTTAATTACCTTTTTTAATCCGAATAGTGCCGTACTAAACTGGTGTTTTGAATCAGGTGGCTCTCAGAAGACCTTCGATAGCTGTAGATTTTTGCTTAATACAATTTTCGAATACTTTTTATAAGTCAAATTGTTATATTCTGTTTGTATTTATAGGTGTTTTATATGCATCAATATTCTTTTATTCATATTTATTAAATTTTAGGGTTTAATTCTCTGATGCTTCCTGTGTCGAAATAAAAAGGAATACCCAGTTGATGCTGTGTGCCCTTTACTCGAGGTTCGTCATTTGGACTTTAGTATAGGATTTTAAAGTATAAAAGGGGATAAGTCCGTTTTAGCCTAAATAGACCGTATTTAGGCTTGATGTTCACTTTGTCTCATATAATAAGGCAAATTGATTTGTAAACCAATATAAAGGTGTGGAGTGGTGAAATAATCAGTTTAACCTAGTTCTATGGGCCATTATGTTGAGTTTTGTTTCTTTCATTATGTTAAATTTGGTTTATTTTTTGTTTAAATTGTTTTAATTAACTTACTTTGTGTATCGCTAAACGAAAGCTAAACAAGATATTATAGACCAAGTTATTTTAAGGCCTAATTTGAAATTTCATACAAATATTAGGAAACAGGTTTCTTTATGTAAGGCTACAATGGTGGGTGAAATTTGTTTGTGAGTATCACTAATAAATAACGACTTGGAGAAGTTGACATTTGATAAAATAATAAATGAAGCATAAGCTTTGAAATCCTTAAAGGTGTCGAAATTGAGAAATAAAGTTTTACGAATATTTACAATATAAAAATGAAAAACCTATTACTAGCCTTGTGTTGTGTTTTTTCTGTGAGTTATGGAGAGGCTCAAGGTTCAAAGTCTATATGACTGATATAGCACCTACTCTTTCAGCTTTGCTTAAAATTCAAATGCCAAATGGAAGTGTTGGAAAACCTTTGACAGAAATATTAACCAAATAGATAACAGTTAAAATTAAATTAAAAATCCCATAAATGGCATTAAAAATTGCTCCTAAACGTAGACGTTGGTTAATTATATCAGTCATATTTCTTGCCATTGTATTTAATTATTTTGATAGGCAAATTGTTTCAATACTTAAACCCGTTTTGAAGGATCATTTTGAGCTTGATGACTCTGGTTATGCGGTAATCGTGAATATTTTCACCATTTTTTATGCAGTGATGTATCCAGTATCGGGTTGGCTTGTAGATAAATTTGGTTCTGGAAAAGTCATGTTTATCGGAATAATAGGTTGGTCCATAGCATGTATAGGCGGTGGTCTTTCAAGGACACTCGGACAATTTACATTCTTTAGGGCTATGCTTGGAGCGGCCGAGCCTACTAACTTTCCAGCTCAACTTCGGGTAGTGACAATTTGGTTCCCTGGTAAACTAAGGGCAACAGCAAATAGTTTATGTGTAGCAGGGAGCTCTATAGGTGCTATCATTGCGCCTCCAATAGTTGCTTGGTTAGCCATTGCTTATAATTGGCAAACAGTTTTTATTGTGGCTGGTGTTGTGGGGCTTATTATAGCATTACTGTGGCTTTTGATTTATAAAGATCCTCCTGCAGAAATTGCTCTCGAAGCTGCGGGTAGTGCAAATATTAAAGAAACAGCATCATTCTCTTGGCCACAATTGTGGAGCAAGAAAACCTTATGGGGTGTTTTATTGATTCGATTTGTGAGCGACCCTGTATGGTACTTTTGTTTGTTTTGGCTTCCAGGATATTTACAGGAAGAGTCGGGTTTATCCCTTATTCAGATGGGTATGGTAGGTTGGATTCCATTTTTGGCGGCAGATTTAGGAGCGATAGGTACTTCCGCCTGGTCGGATAGAATGGTTAGAAAAGGTAAAGAACCATTGAAATCGAGAAAGATAGTGCTAACGGTAATAGCTGTATTAGCCCCGTTATGTATTCTTACTACTTATTTTCCAACCCCTTTCGCAACTTTATTGATATTTAGTTTAGTAACTATTGCGTGTTTAAGCTGGTTGTTTATTATTCCTGTAGTAATAGCCGAAGCGTTCCCAGTAAAAAATGTAGCAAGTGTTATGGGTATAGCGGGTGGTTTTGGGGCCGCCGGAGCAGTGTTGTTTAATTATTTTGTTGGGCAATTTATGGGAACATTAGGGGCTGAGAATATATTTATAGCAATGGCATTTCTTCATCCCTTAGCCGTTTTAATACTGTGGGTAATGATTAAAAAAGAAAAATAGAATAATAAATTTTTAAATAAAATATATTCAAATGAGTAAAGTTAAAGAACATGTGCTTACCTGCGATATTTTAGTAGTAGGAGGAGGCCCTGCGGGAGTTCCATGTGCAATCGCCGCAGCTAGATCTGGTTGTCGCGTAATTCTATGTCAAAATAGATCTGTACTAGGCGGTAATGCTTCAAGTGAAGTAAGGATGCATATTGTTGGGGCTGACAGTAACGGGCATAGAACCGAAGAGATGCTTACAGAAGCAAGAGAAACTGGTATCATTGAAGAAATTAGACTAGAAACTTCTGCAAGGAATCCACAACGATCTGCCTCGATGCTAGACTTAGTGTTTTACGAGAAATGTCGTTCACAAGAAAACCTCGACATCTACTTGAATACAACCGTAGTTGGTGTAGAAATGAAAGACGGGAAAATTGTCAGTGCTTTTGCAGAAAGACAGAGTACAGAGGATGTATTTCGTATTGATGCTAAGCTTTTTATCGATTGTACTGGAGATGGGCGCCTTGGATATGAAGCGGGGGCAAATTTCCGACATGGCCGTGAGGGGAGTGAAGAATATGGAGAGTCTTTTGCCAACGAAAAAGCAGATCATAAAACATTAGGTTCTACAATTCTATTTACAGCGAGAAAATACGACCAGCCGATGCCTTTTATAGCTCCTTCGTGGGTGAGAAAATTTACTGAGGAGGATTTGGTATTAAGGCCACATGCCGAAGCTGGTTTAGATCGTGGATTAGATTATGGGTTTTGGTGGGCTGAGTGGGGAGGTCAGCTGGACACTATTAAGGATAATGAATTAATTAGGGATGAGCTGTTAGCTATCACCTTGGGGATTTGGGATCACATTAAAAACAGCGGTGACCACGGAGCTGAGAATTGGGCGCTTGACTGGTTTGGTTTTTTACCTGGAAAAAGGGAAAGTCGCAGATTTATAGGGTTGCATACGCTGTCTCAGGAAGACGTGTTGCAAAGTAGAATTTTTGATGACGCCATTGCTTTCGGTGGTTGGCCAATCGATACTCACCCGCCTGAAGGGGTTGATAGACCAAATGAAAAGCCTTGCAACATGCGACCGGTTCCTTATCTGTATGATATTCCTCTAAAAGCTTTTATCTCCAACAATATACCTAATCTGATGTTTGCTGGTAGAAATATGTCTTCAACACATATTGCGTTTGCATCTACCAGGGTAATGGCCACTTGTGCGGTTACCGGTCAGGGTGTTGGGACAGCAGCTGCTTATGCACTGAAACACGGTTTGCGTCCAGAAGAACTGGCTACAAACCCTACCTTGATGAAAGAAGTGCAACAAGAGTTGTTACGAAATGATTGCTATTTGGTGGGTGTGAAAAATGAAGATAACAAAGATTTGGCTTTACGTTCTACTGTTACAGCATCAAGCGAACAGGAAAACGGTGTTGCAAAAAATGTTATTAGTGGACAAACACGTAGTGTACATGGTGACGCTGGAGCACCTCCTGATAGGAATTTCCCAGGTAGTCATAGATGGATGAGCAATCCGAATGAAAGTTTGCCTGCATCGATTATGTTAGCTTGGGAAAGTCCTATAGAAATTAGCGAAATACAAATAACCTTTGATACTGCATTACATCGCTTGCTTACGCTTAGTCATTGCGAAGCCTATAGTCCTACTATGATTTGGGGACGTCCTCAGCCGGAAACGGTAAAGGATTATTCTGTTGAATTTTTGGTGAACGGAGTATGGACAGAGCAATTCAAAATAAAGGGTAACTGGTTACGTTTGCGCCAACATAAGTTAGATAAATCAGTGAATGCGTCAGCTGTTAGAGTTGTGGTCCAATCTACTAATGGGCTTGACCATGCAAGGATATATGAAGTAAGAGTGTATTAGTTTTTTCTACTTAATTAAGGGAATGGAAAGCGAATTACTTTTTTTTATTCCCTTAATTAAAATAATAGAAGGTTGGGGTTTACTATGATGGTTTTATCAAATTATTATTTTTTTTATGAATAAAGTTAAATCAGCTGTCTTTTTATTTCTTTGTTTTTTTGCTATTTCGTGTAGTAGTATTAAGGAGACTTCTATAAAAGAAGCCAAAACAGAGAGTCTTAAAGTGATGTCTTATAATATTCTACATGAGACTTCACGAGAAAAAGAAAACATGAAGTGGTCTGAAAGGAAATCTTACGTTGTTGGGATATTAAAGAAATATAAACCTGATGTTTTATGTGCACAAGAAGATAGGTTAAAACAGGGAGAGTACCTTATGGCTGAAACTGGACTTATCAAAGTAGGGGTTACTAGTGACGGGACTACAACTTCAGATGGTTCATATAGAGCGATCTACTATGATAGTAATCGTCTCCTGTTAAAAGATAAAGGGCACTTTTGGTTGTCAGAGACTCCGGATGTTGTGATGAGTAAAGGATGGGATGCCATTGGTGTTAGAATGTGTAATTGGGCCTTTTTTGAAGATAGAAACACAAAGCAAAAGTTTTATGTTTTTAACGCACATTTTGATCCAAAAGGTGTAGAAGCAAAGCTTAACTCTGCAATTCTGATATTAAAGAAAGTTAATGAAATTGCAAAAGGAGAAGCTTTTGTATTCGCCGGGGACTTAAATAGCTTTCCTGGTACAGCTCCAATGCAGGTGCTAGAGGCAGAATTGCTTAATACTTACAAAGAGTCTTTAACTGCGCCGAAAGGTCCAAAAGGTAGTTTTTCAGGTATAAAAGGAAGTATACCTTTTAAAAGAGTCGATTATATTTTTGTTGAAAAATTTAAAACACTTGAATTTGAAACTATTGATGATAGAAGAGCTGACGGGATACACCCCTCTGATCATTGTCCTATTATGGCAATATTAAAACAAGAAAAATAAAGAGTGCAAACTAATAGATGTTTTATCTTGAAGTATAAAGTAATAAAAATGAGAAAATCAGTAAGATTATCCCTCACGCTGTTACTAGTTGTGTTTACTGCGACAGTAATAAAAGCCCAAACCTTACACCCGGGATCAATAAAATCTACAAAAGATTTAAAAGAGTTTTTTAAGTATACAGGAGATCGTGTCCCACTGATATGTGGGCATAGAGGAGGAGTGTCAGATGTGTTTCCGGAAAACTCTATGGAAGCGTTTGAATATCTATTAAGTAAAGTACCTACTGCTTTTATCGAAACAGACCCGCGGATGACCAAAGATGGTGTAGTAGTAATTATGCATGATGTGACTTTAGATAGGACAACTACCGGTACAGGTAACGTTTCCGATTATACGTATAAAGAGTTGCAGGCACTCCGGTTAAAAGACAAAGATGGGAATCCCACTCCTTATAAAATCCCTACGTTAGACGAGGTATTGCAATGGGCAAAAGGAAAAACTATTATTCAGATAGATAAAAAAGATGTTCCTGCCGATATAATTTATGATGCCATTATGAGGAACAACGCAGAACATGTTGTCATTATATCCGCATACATAATAGAGGATGCTATTTACTTTCATGGAAGAAACAAAAACTTGATGTTTGAGTCTTTTATCAGAAACGATAAGGAATTTGCTGCATACGAGAAAGCAGGTGTCCCTTGGTCTAATCTTTTTGCTTACCTCGGGCAACCAAAATCGCCTGAGTTTGTAGATGCTTTACATAAAAAAGGGGTAATGTGCATGGTTTTTTCCGCTAAAGTGATTGAAAAAGGAGTTGATAAACCATCACGGTTAGAAGGTTATAAAATGGCACTTGATAAAGGAACGGATATTTTCCTGTCAGATAGGGCGATAGAAGCATATGAAGCCAGTTTAAAGTGCTTTTCTTCAAAAAATAGATGAATGTTCTAGTTACGTCTTTATCACAAACGAGAAAATAAGGTTAGTTGTGATATATAGATGTTGGAAAGTAAAGTAATAATACGATTAGAATTCTTATTCGATATAATTGGCAAGTTGAATTTAAATAAATTTTATAAGGTATGAATAAGGTAACTGCGTGTAAGATAGTCTCAGTTCGTTTAATCTTCTTAGTGGGTATAATGATATTTAGTTTAGACTCTCCTGTTTTTGGGCAGAATAGTCTAGATAGAAAAGGAGTCGTTGTGGAGGGTACTGTGACTGATCAATACAAAAAGTCTGTTCCCAATGTAGTTATAACTGATGGTTATTCCTGCGTTTCTACAAATGCTAAAGGGGAGTATTCAATAATACTAAATGAATCGTCTAAATTTGTTTATTACTCTACGCCATCAGCTTATGAGATAACAACTGAATCCGGAGCAAGTAACTATCCCAGTTTTTATGTCAACCTCGATTCCGTTTCGCTGTCAAGGAAAAAACCGACTATAAATTTTGTTCTCAAAAAACAAAAAAAAGTAGAAAAGGAGTTTAATATTATCGGTATCGCCGATCCGCAGGTGCGTACTGAGCAAAATATAGAATACTTCAAGAACGAAACAGTGAAAGATATAAGCGAGACGTTATCGTCTTACTCGGTGAACTCTTATGGACTTGTTTTTGGTGATGTGTTGTATGATATGCCCGAAATTACAGAGTCAATGAAAGAAACGTTATCATCGGCTCCTATGCCGATGTTTGTTGCGATAGGTAACCATGATGAATTTCCGGATCAAAAGACAGGGCATAAAACTGGCGAATTTTTTAGTGATCATTTTGGACCTTTAAACTACTCTTTTAACCGAGGTGATGTTCATTTTGTGGGTTTAGACGATATTTTGTTTACAGAAGATGGGAAGTATAAGATATCCTTTTCTGATGAGCAAATAGAATGGTTAAGGCAGGACTTAAGCTACGTTCCTAAGAACAAAATGGTAGTAGTTTACTTTCATTTCCCCTTAATGCCTTTGCGAAAAGAAAAGACTTACAATAAGGATAAAATTCTTGATTTGCTGAAAGACTACGCAGAAGTTCATTTAATGTCTGGCCACACCCATTACAATCATAATTATATCTATGAAGCTCCCTATGATAATATATATGAACATGTTCAAGCGGCGGCCTGCGGAGCATTTTGGAAGTCAACTATTAATGCTGATGGTACACCAAATGGGTATGCTGTATATGAGGTTAAGGGAAATAGAATTTCAAACTTATATTACAAGTCCGTAGGTTATTCTAAAGACTTCCAGATTAGACTGTATAAAGGAGATACAGTTTTTGGAGGAGATTACGGTTCGTTTTCATTTGAACAACCTTCTGATTGTCTTGTAGCTAATGTATGGAATGTTGATCCAGACTGGACAATTGAAGTTTATGAGAACAACAAAAAAATGGGTTCAATGAAACCTGCTGATTTCAAAAAAGAAGCATGGGCAATGGGCTACCATATAGGTGTTTTAAATAGAGATCCCAGACATCATAGTCCAAATACAACTCATCTATACACGTATAAGATTAAGGATATAAATGCTAAAATCAGGGTTGTAGCGAAAGATAAGTTTGGGAATGTTTATTCACAAGATACCATTACAGAGGATTTTTCTCAGGCAATTAGATGATGATCGCTCACTACGCAAGATGCCGTAGTGTTTTTAGTGAAATTATGATAAGGTTAAGGTGTTCTTCGAACTTGCGGATTGGTTATCTAGCTTAGTCTATTTTAGCCCTTTTCCAGATAATGTTATTATAAAATAAATGATTTTTATTCAGTTTTTTTAATTGATATTTCTTTCAACCTCATTATAGAGGTAAATAAAATTCATTCTGCAATTGAGTAGTGTTTAATTAGGGCTTTTAGATTGTTTTTCTAATTATGAACTATATGCTCATTATAGTTATGAGGAGTTATATGTTTGTTAATTAAATGTATTTCTGTTTAAAATTAGCTCATTTAAGGTTTTATTGGCTTTTATTTTCTTATTTTATTTTATTTTATTCTCTTTTTATATTTTATTTTGTTTAATTTGTTTAAATTAATTGTATTAAACTTAAAAACCTCCGGTAAATTTTTCTAACAGGGCTAAATAATAATGAGACAGAGTATGTTAAACGATAATACACTACTAGATAGAGTAGGGCTTCCAAAGCCATTCGCGTGGGGTTATTTAGGCATCCTGATTTTTATGATGGGAGATGGGGTTGAGCAAGGTTGGTTGAGTCCGTATCTTATAGAACGGGGGCTTAGCATGCAACAGACGGCCTTGCTATTTACTGTTTATGGAATTGCAATTGCAATTTCTTCGTGGTTTTCAGGTGTTTTAACAGAAATGTTTACTCCAAAGAAAACCATGTTGATAGGGCTGGTGCTTTTTATACTAAGTACAATAGGTTTTGTTGGTTACGGCATACAAAGTTTGGATTTTGGAGTGATGCTGTTCACCTATGCTATCAGAGGATTTGGTTATCCATTATTTGCATATTCTTTTTTGGTGTGGATTACTTATCAGTGTCCACAAAACCGATTAGGACGAGCGGTCGGCTGGTTTTGGTTTGTATTTACAGGTGGTTTAAATGT
Source organism: Pelobium sp. (assembly GCA_037968815.1). Taxonomy (GTDB): domain Bacteria; phylum Bacteroidota; class Bacteroidia; order Sphingobacteriales; family Sphingobacteriaceae; genus Pseudopedobacter. Next base: position 89,350 of record JBBKWF010000007.1, read on the forward strand.
ATTTGGTGCTTATTACGCAAGTTGGGCTATAGAGCATTTGGGTTATGTAGATACATTGTGGAGCTCTATATTTTGGGTTTTAGTAGGTGCGTTTTTCGCACTGGTTTTAAATAAAAACAAATTTAGCAACGAAACATTAGAAAAGCAATCAAAAGCAAAGGAGTTAATGAAGGGGCTTACAATAATGAAAGAAGAGCCCAAAGTTTTAATTGGCGGAATTGTAAGGGTTATTAACACCACCGCACAGTTTGCTTTTCCGGTATTTATTCCAACTTATATGGCAGTTCATGGGTTCTCAACCCAAGAATGGTTACAGATATGGGGTACAATTTTTACCGCAAACATTGCATTTAATTTGATTTTTGGATTTGTAGGCGACCGTTTAGGTTGGCAGAATACCATTGCTTGGTTTGGTGGGGTAGGTTGCGGTTTAACCACATTATTGTTTTTTTACTCACCTGTAATATTTGGGCCAAGTTTTTGGTTGGTTATGGGTTGTGGAGTATTGTGGGGAGCCCTATTGGCCGGTTATGTTCCGCTTTCGGCACTTGTGCCGTCTTTGGTTAAAAAAGATAAGGGAGCCGCAATGTCCGTGTTGAATTTAGGTGCTGGTTTAGCGGTTTTTCTCGGTCCTGCAATTGTGGGTGTGTTTATAGGTCCATTAGGTAGCCAAGGTGTGGTGTGGATTTTAGCCGGACTATATTTTTTAAGTGCATTCCTGACTCGGTTTATAAAACTTTCTCACGAACCAGATGTTAAAGATGATACTGGAACAGTTCAGGAGAACTTGGTTTTAGGTAGATAATAGTAGTACAATAAAATAAATACATATGAGAATATTGGTGACAGCTCCTTACAATGAACAGGGCTTGGAAGAATTAAGAGAGAATTTTGGAGATGTAATATGCTTGACATGGAAAGAAAATGGGAGGGCTTATAATGAAGAAGAGTTATCAGCATTATTAAAAGAGCATAATGCGGAGGCGCTAATAACTGAGCATGATCAAGTTACTGAGCGTGTTATAAAAGAAAATTTGGGGCTCAATTTTATTGGGGTTTGTCGCGGTACACCTTCTAATGTTTCCTTAGAAACTGCTGCAATTTATGATATTCCCGTTTTTTATACCCCAGCAAGAAATGCGCAGGCGGTAGCCGAAATGTTTGTGGCTAATGTAATTAATGTATTAAGAAAAACTATCCCGAGCTGGCAATGGCTAACCGGTAAAAACTGGAGCGAAGGTGCTCATACCTCTTATTTGGAGTTCAAAGGAAATGAACTAGCAGGAAGAACCATTGGCATGGTAGGTTTTGGAGCCGTGGGTCAAAGAATTGCACATTTAGTGAAGGGTTTTCCGGTAAATATTAAATTTTATGATCCGTTTCTGTTAGACTACGACCCTATATATACTAAAACATCAATAGAAGATGTTTTTGAAAGCTCAGATATTGTATCAATCCATCTTCCGGTAAATAAGCAAACTGTTGGGATGATTAATAAATCTTTAATTTCAAAAATGAAACCAGATTCTATTTTTGTGAATACAGCGAGGGCATCTGTAGTAAAGCGAGAGGACTTGTTAGATGCCCTGGAAAATAACAGAATAAGAGGTGCTGTATTAGATGTGTTCGACCATGAGCCGCCAGATGAGTTAGATTATAGATTAATAAATTCTCCAAAGGTTTTGGCCACCCCACATACGGCAGGTGCAACATTTGAGGTCGAAGATCATCATGTAGAGATCTTAAACGCACAATTGGTTAACTGGTGGAAAGAGAAACAAACTTTATCATCTCAAAAGATTAAGGCTTAATATGTCGCATCAAGAAGCATACATGATTATTGATATCGGTACAGGAAATGTACGGGTAGCGATAACCTCATTAAACGGAGAAGTACTGTCAGTAGAAAGAGATAACGTAGTATATAGCAAAGATAGTCGCTACAATGATGCTTTAGATTTTAATCCCGAGCAATTATGGTCTCAGATTATAAATCTCGCAAAAAAAACTTTAGCAACTTTTTCTTCTGTAACGATCAAAGCAATAACGGCCTCTAGCCAACGAGAGGGGATAGTTTTGGTGGGTAAAAACGGTAAATCTTTAATCGGATTACCTAATCATGATCATAGAGGACAAGAGTTTGAAGATATCATTAAAGACGGGTCTCGGATATATAGCCTTACAGGGAGGTACCCTAGTTGGCTTTTTTCGGCAATGAAATTTGTTGGCATAAAAAACAAAAGAGCAGAGCTGTTTGAAGCTTGTGATTTTATCATCAGTATTAGCGATTGGGCACAATATAAACTTTCGGGTATTGCCGGCTACGAACATTCTCAAGCCTCCGAAACACAGTTATATGATATAGAAAAAAAATCGTGGTCTGATGAACTTTGCAATGCCTTTGGAATTGATAAAAGGCACTTACCTCCATTACATTACTCTGGAACTGTACTAGGGAACTTGCTTCCAGAAGTAGCGCAACAGCTTTCTATTTCTACAAATATTCCAGTAATTGTAGGTGGAGCAGACACGCAATTAGCTATTAAAAGCACTATGCCTAAAACAGGGGATGTGATTATCGTATCAGGAACTACCACTCCCATAACAATGGTGGTTGATAGTTATGTTATTGATGATCAACAAAAAACTTGGACAGGTAGGCATGTTGACGAAGGAAAGTTTATTCTCGAAGCAAATGCCGGAGTTACAGGTTTAAATTATCAACGTTTAAAAGAAGTTTTTTACCCTAATGAGGATTATGCAATAATAGCGAAGGAACTAAAAGAAAATTCTTCAACAGACTGTGTTGCATCTTTAGGATCGTTAATCGCAGATGATGCTGTGCAGTTGAATAAAGGTGGATTTATATTTAGTACCCCGGTGTCTCATGAACTTAGCCGGTCTAGTTTTGTTAAGGCTGCATTAATTGATATTGCGTGTTCAATTAAAGAAAATTACGATGCTCTAAATAGGGTAAAAAACTATAATAAAGATTATGTATGGGCATGTGGCGGTGGTTTTCAAAGCTTGTTGTTAACTCAGTATATTGCCGGGTTAATCAATAAAAAAGTTTTGTTAAGAGATGGTTATGGGCAAGCCTCCGTCTCTGGCGGTGCGGTTATTTGTAGCGAAGTTTTAAATCATAAAATAGATGCTTCTGAAACGTTTACAGAAATACTGCCCGAAAATCAAGACGAGCTACTAAAGGTTTATAAAGAGTGGAAGGAACTGAGAGATGGCCTAAAAGAAATATTTGTAAAAGAAAAAGTATGATAGAACCGTTTTTTATTGGTGTAGATGTAGGTACCCAGGGTGTAAGGGTGAATCTAATTGACTCGGCAGGTAATTTATTGGGGGCCGGCGAACAGGTTTTTGTGCTGAATAAAGAATTGAGAGAAGAGCAGTCCCCCTTATTGTGGTGGGATGCTTTCAAATGTTCTTTGTTGCAGATGTTAAACTCTGTCGATGAAAAACTTGATAGGAGTAAAATTTTGAGTATTGCTGTAACCTCTACTTCGGGTACGGTAATTCCAATTGATAAAAACTATAACCCTTTGCATAATGCTATTATGTATAGCGATAAAAAATCTGCTCCGCAAGCTTTAGAATGTAAAAAGGAAGCAATAAAATCAGGACAGAATTTTACCGCGTTTAGTTTTTCTACCGGATTAGCAAAAATGGTTTGGTTTTCCGAGAATTTCCCTGAGAAAGCTGAGCATATCCATAAATGGATTCATGCGGCTGATTTTATAACCGGAAAGATAAGTGGGGTATGGGCAGTAACTGATTATACCAATGCCTTTAAATCCGGCTATGACATTCTAAATTATAAATGGCCGACTTATATCTACGAAAAGCTACCGTTGAAAAAAGAGTGGCTACCAGAGGTAGTTCCGTCTGGTACTGTGATTGGTAGCCTAGCTCCCGACTTTGCCACGGAAATGGAGTTGCCTTTAACTATAAAAGTGGTTGCGGGAATTACAGATGGTTGCGCCTCACAAATAGCGGCAGGTGCTATTAATCCAGGTGAATGGAATACAACAATAGGAACAACTTTAGTGATTAAAGGAGTTACTGAAAATGAAGTTAAAGACCCTGAAGGGCGAATCTACAGTCATAGGCATCCTTCGGGCTATTGGATGCCTGGAGGAGCAAGTAATACCGGTGCGGATTGGGTTTCAAATGATTTTGGTAAGGATTTGGTAGCTTTAAACAAATATGCTGACGAACACCTGCCTGGTAATCATTTATCTTATCCGTTACGGCAAAAAGGAGAACGATTTCCATTTATTGCCCCGCAAGCTTTAGGTTTTGAGCCAGAAGGATTAAGTAAAAATGAACAATTTTTGGCCAATATGGAAGGTGTTGCCTATATAGAGAGATACGCTTTCGAAATCATTGAAGAATTGTCTGGCGAAAAGGTTAAAGCGGTTTTTACTGCCGGCGGTGCAAGTAACAGTAATGCATGGCTTAAAATAAGGAGCAATGTACTTAATGTGCCGATTTATAAAATGAAACATGTATCCGGGGCATTTGGGGCTGCTATTTTAGCCGCCTCGAAAACATATTTTAAAGACCTTCCTCAGAGCGTAAAAGCTTTGACTCAAATTGATAAAGAAGTTCTTCCAGACATTTTAATTTCACAAAAGTATAATAATAATTATCAGGAGTTTATAAATATACTTGCTGATAGAGGATATATTAAAAAACAGGACATAAATGCTTAACATCTATTTATTAAGACACGGAGAGACAGTATATAACGCTGATGGAAATCGTTATTGCGGAAAAACAGATATCGGATTGACAGAAAAAGGATATCAGCAGGCAAATCTAGTAAGAGAACAGGTGAAAAACATGCAGTTTGAAGCAGTTTACTCTTCTCCTTTGCAGAGAGCGAGAATTACCGCAGAAACAGTATCTGATAGTGAAAATGTAATTATTGACGACCGTATTATAGAAGCCGACTTTGGCTTGTGGGAGGGTAAAACTCGCGAACAGTTTATATCGGAAAATGCAGGTTTATGGAATAACTGGGACGCAGATCCTTCAAAACACAGAGCCGGCGGAACGGGGGAGACAGGTGCGGAAATAGTTGCCAGAGTAGATAGCTTTTTTAAGGAAATAATACAAAAACATACTTCTGGGAATATTATGGTTGTTGCTCATAACGGAGTGAACAGGCTGTACTTAGCCTATAAGCTAGGTATGCCACTGAAAAATTATAGAAAAATTGCAATGGAGAATTCTACACTTTCACTTCTCAGTTTTGATGAGTTAGGTGAAATGACACTACATAAATTAAACAGTAAAGGGTAGTAAAATATATAGCATGAATACAAAAAGAATAAAAACGGTTATTGTGAGTGTATTATTTTGTTTTCTGATTCAGAGTAGTTTGTCAGCGCAAGAACAGATTAATATTTTAAAAATTAACTCAACAAAAGAACTACATGATTTCTTTGCTTATACCGGGAATGATATTCCAATAATATCCGGTCATAGAGGAGGGATGATTAAAGATTATCCTGAAAACAGCATAGCTACCTTCGAAAACACCCTAAAATATATTCCAGCTTTTTTTGAAATTGATCCTCGCTTAACAAAAGACGGGATTGTGGTTTTGATGCATGACGCTACATTAGAGCGTACAACAACTGGTGCAGGTAAAGTGTCAGACTATACCTATGCCGAGCTTCAGAAACTGAGCTTAAAAGATAAGTTTGGAAATATAACCAGTTACAAGATTCCTACTTTAGAGGAAGTTATTATTTGGGCAAAGGGAAAAACTATTATTAATTTGGATAAAAAGGATTTACCCTTGCAAAAGACTTGTGAGATCATTAAAAAACACAACGCTCAAGCATGGGTGATGGTAACGGTACGTAATGCAGAACAAGCTAAATTTTATACCGATGAAATTAATGATATTATGATGTCTGCTTTTGTAAAAACCAAAAAGCAACTTTTGAGCTATGAAAAAGCCGGAATCCCATTTAAACAAATGATTGCTTACGTTGGTCCATTAGATTTACCCGAAAACAAAGATTTGTACGATAAGTTACACGCAAAAGGTGTAATGTGTATGGTGTCTTCTGCACCTACATATGACCATTTTCCTTCGTCCAAATTGAGAGATGACATGTATAAGCAGGTTTTTAAAGGCGGCGCAAGTATCTTAGAGTCTGATTTGCCTATTGAAGCAGGAGAAGCAGTTGAGTCCCTGGTCCCTGCTAATAGTCCTAAGCAGAAGTATTTCGGGAAAGCATATCTGAAATAGAAAACCCCTTGATGTTAAAATAGGCGATATTGCAATAAATAGTTCGCTTTATGCTTCCATAAAGTATTAACAGAGTGGTCACGCCACTTCTGAAAAGTATAATCTTATCATTTTAAAGCAGTGACAAAGGCTGTAGTAGGTATATGTGCTATAAGCACCTCTTCCTAGTGCGGAGTTTCGCTTCTTCGCATGAAAGGTTTTCTTTTTAAATAAAACACCGGTTTGTTTTATTTAAAAAGATTGCCGTGTTGGTGTTGGCTGTAATGCGTTACTGAAATAAATAGTACACCCAAGTTTTTTGTAAATCTGTGCTTCTGATTACAACTGATACTTTCATAACCTCACTTAGCTGGGTATCTACATGTCCCTTCTCTTTTGACTTTGTAGAATAAATCGACGTCTGCCTGTAATGTTCTTCCTTTAGCTTTTCTTTTTGAAAAGGTATTGAATGTGATTTCAATCTTAAACTAAAATGGAGCTACGAAATACTGATAATATTGTGTAATGAACGTTTTTTAGGTTTAAAAATATTTTAATATATTTAATTTTGTTTTTAATTTGTTTATTTGTATTTCTTTTTGTTTATTTGATGTATTGTTGTTTTATATTAAACAAACACAACCAATTGTAATTTGACTGAGTGAAGTAGGTTGTTTAAACTTAATTTTTGCTCTATTGATACTAATATTTTTCTGTAAAAAAAATAATGTGCTATAATCATTGGTTTAATTTAATATGCTATTAATAATGAATTAACATTAAGATTATAGTTTTGCTTTCAGTTTTTGAAGGTGATGAAAGTATAATTAATAAAAAAATACTTAAAGTAGTTATTTTTTTAAGTTATTAGAACCTAATATGTAATTTATGAATAAGAATGAGAGTAAACAGTTTCCTGAGTTACGGAGATTTTTTCAATTAAAATACGATATCAAGTTATGGAAAGCTCGGTTTTTACAACCAAAGCCTTCTTTGCTAATACACCCTAGTTTTGGCAAAATATTACTCTTATGTTCAATGATTTTATTGATAAGTAAAATAACTGTCGCTCAGCAAACGCAGTCGTCAACTATCATTAGTGTTAAAGGTAATGTATTAGACAAAGAAGATAACCTTCCTTTAGTAGGGGTAGTGATTGTAGATAAAAAGAAGAAAATTTTGGGTATATCTGATGTTGAGGGTTTTTATGCTATAAAGGTGCCAAGCGGAAGCGAAGTGATTTTTAAGAGTATAGGTTATCAAGCTTTAACTAAAGTTTTTAAGCAGTCAAGTGAGAAATCAAACATTCTGCTTATTCGTTCTGCTACAGAGCTTAAGGAAGTAGTAGTTACTGCATTAAATATAGAGCGTGATCAAAAAGCTTTGGGTTATGCTGTTACAACAATTACCAATACCCAATTAACAGACGCAGTATCCAATAACTGGACAGATGCGCTTTCTGGCAAAGTAGCTGGTTTAAATTTAATACGTTCTAATGGTGGTCCTACAGGTTCTAGCTCAATTATTTTAAGAGGAGAAAGCAACCTTACAGGTAGTAATGGAGCATTAATTGTAGTTGATGGTGTTATCCTTAACGGAGGAAGTGGAAGAAATACTGGAGGGTCTGGGGCGTATCTTGACGAGACAGTAGTAGATTATGGAAGTAGTATAGAAGATATAAATCCAGAAGATATTGAGAACGTAACTGTATTAAAAGGGCCAGGTGCAGCAGCGCTTTATGGTTCTCGTGGTGCTAATGGAGCTATTATTATTACTACTAAATCTGGTAAATCTAAAGCAAAGGGTTTGGGCATTAGTGTCAATTCACATACCGCTTTTGCTACCATCAACCGTATGCCTTCATTACAATATGAATATGGACAGGGCGAAGCAAATTATTATTCTTTTGGAGTTACAGAGGATGGGTCTGGAAATAATAGGAGTGCAAAAGCTTTTGGACCTAAGTTTGAAGGGCAATATTTTTATCAGTATGATCCAGAAACCCGTGAAAGAAGTGCAACACGTACACTTTGGCGTCCCTATGAGAACGAAGGATTTAATGATTTTTTTGAGATGGCAAAAACTTATACAAATAGTGTAAGTATAGACGGAGGAACTGATAAAACAACAGCTCGTTTCTCATTTACTAATGTTAAAAACACGTGGATTATTCCTAATACTGGGTACGACAAAAATGCCGTTTCTATGTCGATAAAATCTGAACCATCTAAAAATCTAAAAATCACTTCTAAATTAAACTATACAAGTAAAACTTCAGATAATTTGCCGTCGGGGGGGTATAATAATCAAACCGTTATGTTTGGTTTTATCTTTTGGCAACCAAGTGCGCCAGTATCTTGGTTAAAAGATTATTGGGTTGAAGGGGAAGAAAATGTAACTCAACATACACCGCTAGGACAAGGGCCAGATAATCCCTATCTGATTGCTTACGAGATGTTGAATAAGCAGAATCGGAACTCTTTAACTGGGAATGTAGCAGCTACTTATGACGTTACCAAAAAATTAAGTTTGATGATTAGAACGTCAATGGACCTAGCAAACGATGCTCGTTCTCAGCAAAGACCTTTCGATACGGAGAAGTTTGCCAAAGGATTTTATAGAACACAAGATATCGTCTCTAGAGAAATTAATAGTGACTTTTTAGCAAGATATAAAACGAAGATTGGTTCTGATTTTGATGTGACAGCATCTCTTGGTGGAGCCATGTTAAAGAATTATTACAACCGGAATCAAGTACGAGCAGACTCATTGTTATTTCCTGGGATATTTACTTTTGCGAATAGTGCAGGCCCATTATGGACAAGCCCATATAGGGCTGAGTATGCAGTAAACAGTTTATATGGGTTGGTTACAGGAAGTTATAAAAACTACGCTTTTCTCGATCTTACTTTTAGAAATGATTGGAGCAGTTTATTGGCTACACCAACAAGTCGTGAACGTGTTTCCATAATTTACCCTTCAATAAATGGTAGTTTGATTTTATCGGAAATATTTAGGTTGCCTACAAGTGTAAATTATGCTAAATGGAGAGCTTCGGTTGCTGGAGTAGGAAGTGGTGGAACTACGCCTTATAATACCTCCATAACATATGGAGCAGATCCACTTTACAGTGGTGGATTGTACAATCCCACTACCCTTAATAACCCAAATTTAAAGCCATTATTTACATATAGTTATGAAACCGGAGTAGAATTGAAACTTTTCCGAAATCGTTTAGGACTTGATTTAACGGTATATACAGCAGAAACTAAAAATCAGATATTAAACTCCAAAGTAGATTATGCTTCAGGAGTGGGACAGGTTGTTATAAATGCAGGTTCGGTAAACAACAAAGGAATAGAGATTGCATTAACAGGAAAACCTCTTAAATCTAAAAAAGGGTTGACTTGGAATATAAACACCACATTCTCTGCTAATAAAAATGAGGTTACTTCTTTAGCTGATGGTTTAGAGTCTTTTACTATACAAAGCGGACCGGGTAGTAACGGTTTTCTTATCGCCTATGTAGGAGGTAGTATGGGGGATTTATATGGTCGCGGTTATGAACGTTCTCCTGACGGACAAATCGTATATAATGAAGGATCTCCCGTTTTAACAGACAGTCTGATGTTTTTAGGAAATACCATGCCTCAATGGAAAGGAAGTATACAGAATCAATTTAGGTACAAAAACTTTTCTTTAGCCTTCATGTTTGATGCTCAATATGGATCTGTAGCATATTCTTTAACGCAAGGAAAAATGGCGGTACAAGGAAAAACCACTTCTACTTTACCAGGAAGATATAACGGAATTATTGGAACTGGTGTGGTTAAAAACCTTGACGGAACTTACAGCCCTAATACTGTTCCTGAAGATGACTTATCCACCTATTACGATGCACACTTCGGTAATAATAATATAGAAGGGTCTACTTTCTCTACAGACTTTATCAAGTTAAGAGAGGTTCGTTTTGATTATAGATTCACTAAAAAGGTACTTAAAAAATTAGGAATGCAGCAGGCTTCATTAGGTATCTATGGTAGAGATTTATTTATTTTTTCTAAATGGCCAGGTTTTGACCCAGAGTTTGGAACCTTGAATGGCTCAGAAATAAATAGAGGTTTCGAAACAGGTCAATTTCCCTCTACAAGAACTTTTGGTGTAAATCTAAAAATCGGTATTTAAAGAAGATATTATGAAGAAGATTAAACGTTTTTTATGTTTTGGAGTGCTATTCGTGGGAATAAGTAGCTCCTGTACAAGTGATTTTTCTGCACTTAACACAAACCCGAATACTTCGGAAAAAGTTCTACCTGAGAATTTATTAGCCAGAGCTTTAGTGGAAACGGTACAAGGCAATATGAACCGTAGTAGAATTATTACTAATGAGTTAATGCAACTTACTGTAACAACAGGGACTGAAATAGATAGAGTTGACAGATACGATATCAAGCGTGCTGTTTCAGAATCGCCTTGGAAGAGTTGGTATTGGCAGTTAACTAATTTTAAAGATATGTATCGTTTTGCAGAGGAAAACAAAACCAATGCAAACAGCAGTAAAGTGTATATGGCTATTTCATTGATTTGCCAATCATGGATACATTCTATTATTACTGATACCTACGGAGATTCTCCTTATTTTGAGGCAAATAGAGCTAAAGAAGGGATTTACACTCCTGTTTTTGATAGGCAGAAAGATATCTATCAAGATATGTTCTTAAAGTTAGAAGAAGCAAATACTTTATTGAAAGAAACTACTAATGTGAGTTTTGTACATGACCCGTTATTTGCCGGAGATGTAGTTTTATGGCGCAAGTTTGGAAATTCGTTGTATTTGAGGTTATTGATGCGAGTTTCTGGTAAAGCAGAGGTCTCAACCGAAGTTATTGCTAAAATAAAAGAAATTGTGGATACCAATTCCGCTAATTATCCAATCATGGTTTCTAATTCCGAATCTGCAATTTTAAGATGGACAGGAATTTCACCTTTGGTATCTCCATTCAATAATCTACAAAAGTCAGATTGGCGGAAACAAGATGGTTGTAGTTTTCTTGTAGATAAACTTGACCAAACAGTAGATCCTTGTATAGCTCCCTGGTTAAGGTTGCATGATGGACTTTATGAAGGAGTTCCTAGCGGGTATAATTATGGGGAAACACCGGAGTCAAAGTCGTTTTTTGATTACTCTTTTAGGTTTGAGCCTCTGTTAGGGAATATTTTAAACTATGCAGAAGTACAATTGATTTTGGCCGAGGCGGCTACAAAGGGATGGATTAATACTAGAACCGCTAAAGAATATTACGAAACAGGAGCTACCAATAGAATCACATTATGGGGTAAGTCGGTGGGTAGTTATTTAAGTGGACCATTGGTGAAATGGGACGATGCTTCCTCACTTGAAGATAAGATGGAGAAAATTCATTGGCAAAAGTATCTTTCTCTGTTTTATACTGATATGCAGTGTTGGATAGAATACCGCCGTACTGGCTATCCGGTATTGCCAAAGGGACCTGGGTTGATAAATGATGGTATTATGCCCACCAGACTTCCTTATCCTGTCAGTGTTCAGGCATCTAATCCATCAAATTATCAGGATGCATTAGATATCCAGGGGCCTGATGATTTACAGTCTATGATGTGGTGGCAGAAGCCTTAATTAATTAAAGAGTTAAAAAAATATAAACTAATGAAAAAGGTATTTTTAAATTTATTTTTTCTTTGTGTTATTGGATTTTCCTTCACTTCTTGTGAAATAGAAGATCAAATAACAGGCGTCCCTAGTCCAATTACTTCTTTAGATATTGTAAGTAAATTATATAAAGACGCTCCTGTTACCTTAAAAGCAACAAATATGCTGGATGCTTCCTATGTGACTGGAGTAGTAATCTCAGATCCTAATAACGGAAATTCGCCTGATGGCTTGGTCATTATGCAAAGCTATCGTCGAAATCAGTTACGAGGGATTGCTTTTGCATTGAGTAATACAAGTACCCAGTATAACGCCGGCGATTCAATTGTTGTTAAAATAGAGGGGGGCATTTTAGACAGGGTAAATGGTATTTTACAAATATCTGGTATTAGCGAATCGCAAGTAGAAAAGATATCTACGGGTAACACACAGTTAGTTAACATTGTGACAGGGACTTTCTCCACAATAATATCCAGTATGGATGTCTATGAAAGTACGTTGGTACAATTGAAATCTGCAATAGCTACTGGTATCGTAAACGGGCAAAAATTTGTGGGAGATATTACTTTAACTGACGGTGGAAGTACGGTTAAAATGCATACAGAAACAACAGCGAGTTTCGCGTCAGAAAAGGTTCCCGGGCTTGGCGATTATACTGGAATAATATTTAACGGAACTAACCCCACCTTATGGTTAAGAAGTTCAGATGACTACGAAGTACAGTCTTTAGAGCTTAATGATCCACAAGCCCTTTATGCAAATTTTCCGGAAGGATTTGAAAATATTATTGGAGATCGTAAAGGAGGTTATACCAAAGGAACTGTGGAGACATACGCAACTGGTGAGTGGTTAATGGACCGTTGTTATACATTAAGCTCATCTACTTTGGTGAATAAGACAGATACTTATTGCGTCATGTTGCAATCCAACCAAATTGGTTTACTAGAGATGAACTTTAATTTGCCTTATGGCGCTTCTAAACTTTCATTTGATTATGGGGTTGCCACTGTTGGGGATACTGCTTTACCAAGTGCAGTAAAGGTGGAGTATTCACAAGATGCTGGAAATACATGGACACAAATAGAAAGCGATTTGATAGTTAGTTCATTGGAGAAATACTCTGTAGAATATACACTAAGTATTATAGGGCCAGTCCGGTTTAGAATAAGTAAAGATAAGGCAGAAGTCAGGTTGTCTATAGATCAAATTGCGGTATACCAGCATTAATTAGTGCAAATACAAGTGTGTAAAATGGGGTTCTACTGTTTTATGCACTTGTATTAAAGCCTTTAACAAAAAAAGTAATTATTAATAACAATTTATTTCATAGCCAAAATTTCAATCAATTGAATAACGGTAACTATTTTTTACACTTTAAACTTAAAGACATGAAACACATTTTACTTTTTTTTATCACTACTTTTTTAACAGGCCTTAGCCTAAATGCACAGGTAGTGTTTACTCAAAACTTCAATTCATTTGGAGATGTAGAAGATTATATTACAACAACTGACGTTGCCAACCAATTTCATGTAATGGGAGTTAGTACCAATACTGTAACACTTGATATTACTAACAATAAAATTGAAATTGTAAAGTCAGGAAAGGGGAATGTTGGGTTTGCAAGACTAGCAGGTATTGGGGTACATGGTTTTTTAAAGTACTCTATGGAGCTTACAATGGCAAGCAGTGCAGAAGCGTTAGACGAACCTTTTTCATTTTCGGTCGGCAATGGTTTTAATGATAATTTAAAAACGCCAGATGATGCTAATATACACTCACAGTTTTTTATTAATACGACAGCAACATCTGGGCAATTTACGCTAAAAAGTGGGACAACAACTAGTGCGGCTTTCTCAGGTGCTCAAACACTCACTTGGTTTGTAAACAACACGGGTGGAAGTGTACAATATACTGCGCCAGATGGTAGCACTAAAACATTAGCAGACGACAAATCAGATCTTTGGGTTGGAACTGCTAGTGTTGTTCTTGCTGCGCCAGCTGTAACTGCTACAAATGATCTAACAGACTTCCGTTTAGCATCTAGTGGAAATTTCGTTTTAACTATGACTATCGATGATATTTCGGTTGAAGCCTTAACATCACTTCCTGTTGATCTTGTTTCTTTTGATGCGGAAAAATCTGTTAATGGGATAGTTTTAAATTGGAAAACGGCGTCTGAGAGTAATAATTCGCATTTCGATATTCTTCGTTCAACGGATGGCAAAAGCTTTATTAAGATTGGAGAAGTTGAGGGTGCACAGCCTTCTTTAGGTCTAAAAAACTACAGTTATGTGGATAAAAATGCGAATACGGGTGTTAACTATTATCAGCTAAAGCAAGTAGATTTAAACGGTGAAGTTAAAATATATGGGCCCGTTGCAGCGCAATTTGATATCCATGCAATAAATACTGAGCTCAGTCTTTTAGCCGAAGAAGGCATTGTTAAAATAATGGTAACAAACGTATCTACCTCTCAGCCGGTCGAAATAAGCCTTTACAATACCCAAGGTCAGTTACTGTCCAAGTCAAGTTCTGTTTTTCAGACGGGAACTAACTACGTCAACCTGCCGGTAATACCATCTGGATTAAATGTAATTCATGTAGCGGGTACTGATTTTCGGATTTCAAAGAAATTTATATCAAGTTTCTAATATTTAAAGTCAGTGAATAAATAATAGTGTGTATATGTTTGCACATATAAATAATAAAATGAAAAAATACAGTATCCTAGTTTTGCTTTCGCTGTTTACTTTAATAGCTAGCGCACAACAACAAAGAGTAATTTTAATTAGTATTGATGGTTTTAGACCAGATTTTTACTTGGATAAAAAATGGCCAGCGCCTAATTTGCAACGTTTAGCCAAAATGGGGGTTAACTCACCTGGTGTACAAAGTGTTTTTCCATCTATAACATATCCATCACACACATCAATTATTACTGGTGCAAATCCTATTCACCACGGAATATACTTTAATAATGTTGTTGGTGGTAAAGCAAAAGAAAATATATGGTATGATAATTTAATTAAAACGCCTACAATTTGGTCTGCATTGCATCAAAATGGCTTAACGTCGGCTGCGGTAATGTGGCCAGTATCGGTTGGTGCAAAAATAGATTACAATTTCCCCACTCTTAGGTCGGAAGGCGATAAAACAATAGATCAGGTTGAAGTTACCAGACCTCATATTACCCCTATAGACCTTTTTGATGAATATGAAAAGAATTTCGGTAAAATAAACCCAAAAGACTTTAAAGCGGTTAACGGTAATAAACATGCTCAGGATAAGGCTGTTAAAAAAATGAGCATGTATATATTTAAGAAACATAAACCTTCATTAACAGCTATTCACTTTCTGAGTATGGATCATGCACAACATGACCATGGGAGAGAAGGCAGAGAAGTGGAAGAGTCTTTAGCTATTATTGATGGTTTAATAGGCCAAATCATAGATGAAGTAAAATCCTTAGGCATGGAGAAAAATACCACAATCATTATCACCGGTGATCATGGTTTTGTGAACACCAACGGATTATTTTCTCCAAATGTTTTATTAAAAGAAAACGGGCTATTTAGTAATACAAAAAAATATAAAGCGAAATTTGATTCTGCTGGAGGGTCTACATTCCTTTATGTAAAAGACAATAATCCAGATGTATTAAAACAAGTTTTGGCTTTGCTAAACAAACTTCCAGAAGAGGAAAAGAAACTTTTTAGAATTTTAGATAGGGATGAATTAGATAAAGCTGGAGCTAATCCCGATGCAATGCTGGCGTTAACTTTAAAGCCGGGGTTAAAAAGTACAGATAAGTTCAACGATATTAAGTTAATAAGCTCTAAAAAAATGGGTGGTAATCATGGCTATTTTCCAGATTTCCACGAGATTCAAACTGGGTTTATAGCCGTGGGTCCAAATATTCAAACTCAAAAGGTAGTTGAAAATCTCGGCATAATTGATATCGCTCCATTAATTGCGAAAATTCTGAATGTAGAGTTCAAAGCTCCTGATGGAAAACTGGTGCCAGGTATATTAAAGAAAAATTAGGATTCTTAAATATCTTATTTACTCTCTCATTGGGGGAATTAAATATCTATAAAATATTGATTAAATCTTGAAAAAAGTCGAGCCACTTAAGTGGTTCGGCTTTTTTGTTCTAAACGATTTGGTTGTAGTTTTAAATGCTATTTGTATATTTAACTCAAATAAAAAAATATTACATGAAAAGCTTACTGAATTCAAAAACTCAAGATCTAAATCAATTTGCAACTCAGTACGCAGCTCAGTATAAAAATGCTAATCCTTTCCCAAGCATCTCCTTTGATGATTTTTTTAATGAAGATTTTTTAACTGAAGTTTTAAATGAGTTTCCTGATCTTTCAAAAAAAGATAGCATCAGTTTTAATGATGCTAAGCAAATTAAACTTGCCGGTAAAGGCGAAAGTGACTTTGGTACGCAAACTAAAGTTTTAATGCATTTCTTGAACTCAGAGCCATTTTTAAATTTTTTACAGATTTTAACAGGTATAGAGGAACCGTTAATTAGTGATCCTTATTTTTTTGGTGGCGGGCAACATGAAATTAAAAAAGGCGGACTGTTAAAAGTGCATGCAGATTTTAACAAGCACCCTCAATTAAAACTGGATAGACGAATTAACGTTTTAGTTTATATAAACAAAGATTGGAAAGAAGAGTACGGGGGTAATTTTGAGCTTTGGGATAAAAATATGGAAAAATGTGAAGCTAAAATTTTGCCGATATTTAACAGAATGGCAATTTTTTCAACTACAGATTTCTCATACCACGGGCATCCAGATGCATTAAATTGTCCAGAAGATAGAAGCCGAAAATCATTAGCTTTATATTACTACTCTAACGGAAGACCTGCGTCCGAAGTTAATATCGACCAAGAAAAACATAACACTTTATTTAAAGAAAGAAAAAATAATACTGTAGATACAGTAGCATTTAAGCCATCTTCAAAAGAAAAAATAAAGGTCTTTTTAAAAGACTGTGTGCCACCTATAATCTTAAAAAAGATAAAACGACCTGAGAACTTAAAGTAATATCCTGCGTATATATTTTAGTGGCATACACTTTGCATATTGCTACTGATACAATAATGCGATGAGGATAATACTGAATATTTTAATATTGCTTTTTATAATTGGGTGGGTACTGGGCGTTTTTGTTTTTGCAGCAGGGGTAATGGTTCATATCTTGTTAATATTAGCAATATTCTCATTCATTATTAAGTTTTTATCAGAGCCAGAGTAACGTGTTTTTTTTAGAAAAATCAGTTTAAAAAATCTCATAATTAGCTGATATATTTGTCTGTTAATTTTTTAAACTCATATGAATCTCAATAAGCTTCTAATTGTATTATTTGTAGGCCTTGGTCTATGTACATCTTCTTGTAATACCTCAAAGCAAGTGCAAGCATTAAAGCCCTTGCCAGACTACTCATCAACAGAGGTAGTGTATGAAAAACAACTTTCATTTATAAATATGCCTGTAGAAATTGCAGTTAAGGACTTGCAAAACCAAAGCAATAAATACCTTAAAGGCATAATTTACGAAGACAATTCTTTAGATGGCGATAACCTGATGATGAAAGTTTATAAGCCTTCAAATATTATCATAAGTGAACAAAACGGTAAGCTCTTAATGGATTTGCCTTTAAAGATAGTGGGTAAAGTAAAATATGGAGTGCAGTCATTTGGGCTAGACCTTACAGATGTTAAAGACTTTTATCTAAACGGAACAGTTAGGTTAAGTACTGCCGTTGGTTTAAAAGATTGGAAAATTGTAACCACTACTAATATTCAAAATGTACAATGGAAAGAGTCTCCAACAGTTCTAGTTGCAGGTAAAGCAATTCCAATTACTTATTTAATCAACCCGGCGCTTTCTGTTTTCAAACCCACATTAGCCAAACTGGTTGATGATGCGATAGCACAATCATTGGATATTAAACCGTATGTACTTGATGCTTTAGAGAGCTTTAGCCAGCCCACTAAAGTAAACGATGAGTATGATACTTGGTTTACAATGCAACCAGTAGAGGTTTATGCAAGCAAAGCAACGGTGGCAAATCAAAAAATAACCGTAAACATGGGTTTAAAAACTTATCTTGAAACAGCTATTGGTCGCAAGCCTTCTATTGTTTTTGATAGAAATACTATCGTTTTAAAATCGGTGGATAAAATGCCTGATCAGTTTAATGCAAATGTTGCTGCTTTTGCACCTTATAGTTATGCATCTGCGGTGGTAACAAAAAACTTTGCTGGTCAAAAATTTGAATCTGGCAGCCGTTCAGTTACCGTAAACAAAGTAGATTTATGGGGTAAAGAAGGCAAAATGATTGTTGCCTTGAACCTAAGTGGATCAGTAAATGGCGATTTTTACCTTACCGGAATACCTGCTTATGATGCTAATTCTAAAGAGATATATTTAGATCAAGTTGACTTTGTATTAGACTCTAAAAGTAAATTATTAAAAGTAGGAAACTGGCTAGCTCACGGTTTAATCCTTAAAAAAATGGGGGATGCTTGTAGGTTTTCTATAGCTAGTCAATTGGCAGATGGAGAAACCACAATGGCCGGTTACTTAAATAACTATCAGCCTATTAAGGGGGTAAAAGTCAACGGAAAATTGGAGGGGATTACACCAAACAAAGTTATTTTAACACCAAATGCGATTGTTGCAATGGTTGTTGCTACAGGTAAAGTTGCAGTAAACATTGACGGACTAGAGTAAAAGCTATTTAGCAATATTTAAAGACCGACTTCGAAAGATGTCGGTTTTTTTGGTTTATCATGTAGCTGTAAACAGATAGTGTTGGTTAAACACTAATTAAATAATTCGTTTTCAGTTTTCCGCCTAAAACTTTAGCTTAGCGTTTCAATTTCAACAAAAATGAGAACAATAGACGATATCAATTTCTCCGGAAAAAAAGCACTAGTTAGGGTAGATTTCAATGTCCCTTTAGATGCTGATTATAATATTACCGACGATAAAAGAATGACGGCAGCAATGCCCACAATTAAAAAAATATTAAAAGATGGTGGCAGCGTAGTTTTAATGTCGCATCTAGGTAGACCAAAAGACGGTCCAACTGAAAAATATTCTTTAAAGCATATAGTAGCGCATTTAAGTGAACTAACGGGTACAAAAGTTGAGTTTGCTGATGATTGTATTGGTGAAGAAGCAAAAGAAAAAGCAGATAACTTGCCAATTGGCGGTGTGCTGTTGCTTGAAAACCTTCGTTTTTACAAAGAGGAAGAAAAAGGTGACGAAGCTTTCGCAGAAAAACTAGCTGCTTTAGGTGATATTTATGTAAATGACGCTTTTGGAACTGCACACAGAGCACATGCCTCTACTGCTGTGATTGCCAAATTTTTCCCAGATGCAAAATACTTTGGTTATTTGATGGGTTCAGAGTTGAAAAACGCTGAAAAAGTAATGAATGCTCCACAACGTCCTTTCACTGCAATTATGGGTGGTGCAAAAGTATCAGACAAAATTTTGTTGATTGAAAGATTGATGGATAAAGTTGACAACATCCTTATTGGTGGTGGTATGACTTATACTTTTATAAAAGCGAACGGCGGAAAAATCGGTAAATCGTTAGTTGAAGACGACAAGTTGGAGCTGGCGAAACAATTGATTAAAAAAGCAAACGAAAAAGGCGTTAAATTGATAATTCCTTCAGATTCTGTAGTTGCAGATGCTTTTAGCAATGATGCAGAAACCAGTAACGCTTATAATGACCATATCAAAGATAATTGGATGGGCTTGGATATTGGAGAAGATACTATCAAGAAATTTTCTGAAATTATCAAAAAATCTAAAACCATTTTATGGAACGGCCCTATGGGGGTTTTTGAAATGTCAAAATTCGAAAACGGAACAAAATCAGTTGCTCATGCTGTTGTTGAAGCTACAGAAAACGGAGCTTTCTCTTTAATTGGAGGAGGAGACTCTGCTGCTGCTGTTGCTAAGTTTGGTTTTGAAGATCAAGTTAGTTATGTTTCTACCGGTGGTGGTGCTTTATTAGAATATATGGAAGGCAAAGAATTGCCAGGAGTTAAAGCTATTTTAGATTAAGAGTTCTAAAATTTATTAAAAAACGGCAAAGGATACTTTGCCGTTTTTTTTGTTTCAAGTTTTTTGCGTGTCCAAGAAATTTTAATCTACTACTTGTACTTTTTAAGCATTTTTTCTGCAAAAAACAGAATATCTACCCTCTTCATTGGGTTTATTTTTGCTAAAAGTTCAATTCTCCCACTAAGATTGAATTTCGACGTATTTTGCTATTTTTCAGTACCTTATCTTTATGTTTTTTGCTGTAATTAAAAGTTTTTAGTCTAAATCAAGTCAGAAAAACCCGTTTTATTAAGTCTTAAACACTGTTTTGAGCTGTTGAAAACTTTTTGTGGCGAAAAGTGGGAAAAAGTGGTAACATTCTGTAATTTTACACTAATAAATAGTGTAAACTCTAATGGTGTCTCATCTAATTGGTGAATTTGATTGCAAGCTTGACGCGAAAGGCCGGTTAATGGTTCCTTCCGGTTTAAAGAAGCAATTGCCTTTAGCGGATACTGAAGGTTTGGTAATCCACCGTGGATTTGAAAAGCATCTGACTATTTATACCAAAGCCGAGTGGGATAAAATCACTGCTCAGTTAGCGTCTTTAAACTCTTTCGAAAAGAAAACCAGAGAATTCATCAGGTATTTTACCAGAGGAGCAACTGTTTTAAGTTTAGATGCTTCTGGAAGAGTGCTTTTGCCTAAAGCTTTGTTAGAATATGCGGGCATTAGTGCAGAAGTGGTGCTTTCTTGTCAATTCGATAAAATTGAGGTTTGGGCTAAAGATGCTTACGATACGCAAATGGATGACGAGCCAGAAAACTTTGCAAACTTGGCAGAAGAAGTAATGGGTAATAAAGGAAGGGGAGCAAATGCAGAATAATTACCATGTGCCTGTAATGTTACAAGAGTGTGTGGAGGCTTTGGCTATTCAGCCAGAAGGAACTTACGTTGATGTTACTTTTGGTGGCGGTGGGCATTCAAAAGAAATTATCAAGCATTTATCAGATGATGGTGTTTTGGTAGGTTTTGATCAGGATGCTGATGCACAGGATAACATTATTGCTGATGACCGTTTCGTTTTTATCGATCAAAATTTCAGATTTCTTAAAAATAACCTAAGAGCGCAAGATTTACTTCCGGTTAACGGGATTTTAGCTGATTTAGGTGTCTCATCACATCAATTTGATGTGCCAGAACGTGGTTTTTCAACCCGTTTTGATGCTGATTTGGATATGCGTATGGATCAATCAGCAGGCTTAACCGCAATGCAGGTGGTGAATGAGTATACTGAAGATGCACTTCATAAGATATTTGGTATTTATGGTGAAATCAAAAATGCAAAATCATTAGCCAAGACCATTGTAACGGCAAGGTTAACAAAGCAAATTTCAACCATTGCCGATTTAAAAACAGTAATCACAAATCTAATCCCTCGCGGAAAAGAAAATAAATACTTAGCTCAGGTTTTTCAGGCTTTACGCATTGAAGTAAACCAAGAAATGGAAGCTTTAAAAGAATTTTTAGAGCAAACTATTGAGGTTTTAGCTCCTGGTGGGCGCTTAGTGGTGATGTCATATCATTCTTTAGAGGATAGACTGGTGAAAAACTTTATGGCTAAAGGGAAGTTCTCTGGTATGGTGGAGAAAGATTTTTTTGGTAACGAAATCAAACCTTTTGATTTGGTCGGAAAAAAATCTGTTACCGCATCAGAAGAAGAAATAAAAATAAACAACCGAGCCAGAAGTGCAAGGTTGAGAGTTGCAGTTAAGAGATGACAAACCGGTTAAAATCTGAAATAGAAGCAGAGAGAAAACTGGCTGAACCTAAAAAAGTTGAGCGGAAAGAAAAGCCTGTAGTAGCACCGAACGCTTTTTCGATTTGGTTATCAAAAAAAGCTTTTTCAAAAGAAGCAGCAACAGGTGCTTTGCCATTTCTATTGTTTCTTTCTCTTTTAGGGATGATTTACATCGGTAACAGACATAATGCAGAAAACAACATCAGGAAAATTGATGGTTTAAGTAAAGAAGTAAAAGAGTTGAGCTGGGATTTTAAAACGCTTAAAGCGGATTTGATGTTCCAAAGCAGACAAACAGAAGTTATAAAAAAGGTGGATTCGTTACTTGGTTTAAAAGTATCTGTAAAGCCACCAATAAAATTAAAAGCAGATTAAAAAAATGAACATTAGAACTAACATATTGCTTCGAGTTTATGCGGCCTTTGGGCTAATTATTCTTTTTGCGGTAGCTGTTATGGCTAAAATGTTCCAAGTGCAGGTGGTAGAAGGAGATAGGTATCGGGCAATGGCTGATAGTTTAAGTACTAAATATGCTACTGTTGAAGCCTCTAGAGGAAATATTTACTCTATTGATGGTAGTTTATTGGCTACATCTGTACCAGAATACGATATCAGGATGGATTTGTTTGCTGGTGGAATCGAAGATAATGATGTGTTTTTTAGCAAAATAGATTCATTGGCGGCTAAGCTTTCTAATTACTTTAAAGATAGATCTGAGCGTGAATATTCAAGAGCCTTGCGTAATGCCAGACAAGATGGACAACGTTACTTTCTGATCAAAAGAAACATTTCTTACCAAGACCTAAAAGCAATTAAAAAGTTCCCGATTTTTAATATGGGCCGTTACAAGGGCGGAATGATTGCTGTGCAGGAGAATAAAAGGATTTTGCCTTTCAGAGATTTAGCGTCAAGAACCATAGGTTACTATAACGTTAACTCGAATACAACAGTTGGTTTAGAAGGTGCTTACGGTGACTATATTAACGGTGAAACCGGAAAAAGATTGGTGCAACGTATTGCAGGTGGTGTTTGGATGCCGGTTAATGAGGATGCGGAAATTGCACCTAAAGCTGGTGCAGATGTGATTTCGACTATTGATGTCAATATGCAAGATTTGGCTCAAAACGCATTGAAAAAACAATTGATTAAGTCTGCAGCAGATTTTGGTTGTGTGCTAGTAATGGAGGTTAAAACCGGAGAAATAAAAGCTATTGCCAACTTTACAAAAGTAGGAGATGGTAATTATAAAGAAACGTACAATTATGCAATTGCTCAAAGTGCCGAGCCTGGCTCTACCTTCAAATTGGCCTCATATTTAGTTGCGATTGAAGACGGTAAATTTGGTTTAAATGATATTGTAGATACCGAAGGAGGAACTTTTAAAATATACCGCCACACCATTAGAGATCATGAGGATGAAGGTGTAATCTCCATGAAAGTTGCATTTGAAAAATCATCTAACGTAGCAATTGTTAAACAGATTTATAAAAACTATAAGGATAACCCATCTGAATTTACCAGCAAATTAAGGGCACTGCACTTAAATGATAAACTGGGTCTGCAGATCTCTGGAGAAGGAGCACCTTGGATCAAAACACCGAAAGACAAATCATGGAGTGGTTTAACCTTGCCTCAAATGGCTTACGGTTATGAACTTAAAATGAGCCCTATTCAGATTCTTACATTATACAACGCTGTTGCGAATAACGGAAAAATGATTGCACCTCTTTTTGTACATGAAATCAGAAGATTAGGAAACACAGTTGAGCTGTTTAAAGCTCGAGTGATTAATGAAAAAATTTGTTCGGATAAAACTTTAGGACTGCTGAAAGAGATGTTGGAAGGTGTTGTGGAAGAGGGAACGGCAAGTGCAATTAAAAGCCCACTATATAAAATAGCAGGTAAAACAGGTACTGCACAAGTTGCTGATGGTTCAAAAGGTTACCGTGTTAGAAAGT
Source organism: Pelobium sp. (assembly GCA_037968815.1). Taxonomy (GTDB): domain Bacteria; phylum Bacteroidota; class Bacteroidia; order Sphingobacteriales; family Sphingobacteriaceae; genus Pseudopedobacter. The sequence goes on from JBBKWF010000007.1 coordinate 113,145, forward strand.
ACCAAGCTTCTTTCTGTGGGTATTTCCCAGCAGATAACCCAAAATATTCAATGATTGTGGTGGTGCAAAACCCTACAAAAGGTTCTTATTACGCAGCATCTGTTGCCGGTCCAGTTTTTAGAGAAGTTGCTGATGTAGTTTTTGGTAGCGATTTAGAAATGAATACCGAGTACAAAGCGCCACAACTGGTGGGTAACACTAAAATGCCAGAGGTTAAAGGTCGTTACAAAAAATCGACTCAAAATGTTTATAAAACTCTTGGTGTTAAGGCTTTGTTTGCCTCAAATAGTCAAGATGAGTTAGGTATTGATACCAATAGCGGAATTGCTTACAAAGAAGTGAAAATGAATAAAGGCTTGGTTCCTAATGTTGAGGGAATGGGTTTAAAAGATGCGCTTTTTGTTTTAGGAAACTCTGGTCTATCGCCAGTGGTAAAAGGAAACGGAGAAGTAATATCGCAGTCTTTGGCAGCGGGTACGCCTATTTATAAAGGCACAAGAATTTTAATTGAATTACAGTAAAGATTTGGAAATTTTAAAAGACATATTGTACGGAGTAGCTTTAGAGCAAGTGGTAGGTTCTACTGATGTAGAAGTTGTCGCTGTGCAATTTGATTCCAGAAAAATCACTGAAAACACATTGTTTGTTGCCATTAAAGGCACTGTTGCTGATGGCCATTTATTTATTGATAAAGCAATTGAGCAAGGCGCAAATGTGATTGTATGTGAGCATTTCCCAGGTAAATTTTTTGATAATGTTACCTATGTTAAAGTTGCAGACGCTGGTAAAGCTTTAGGTTTAATTGCCGCTAATTTTTACAATCATCCATCAAAAAAACTAAAACTAGTTGGAGTAACCGGTACCAACGGAAAAACGACCGTTGCAACCCTTCTGTATAAGCTGTTTAGAGAATTAGGTTATAAAGTAGGTTTGATTTCTACTGTAGAAAACCAAATTAATGACCAGGTTATACCATCAACACATACCACTCCAGATCCAATTGCGCTTAACGTTTTGTTAAACGATATGTTAGCAATGGGTTGCGATTATTGCTTTATGGAGGTAAGTTCTCATGCCATTGCGCAACACCGTACAGAAGGTTTAACTTTTGCCGGTGGAATTTTTACCAACATCAGTCATGATCATTTAGACTTTCATAAAACTTTTGATAATTACATTAAAGCTAAAAAAGCGTTTTTTGATGGCTTAACACGTTCTGCTTTTGCATTAACCAATCTAGACGATAAAAACGGAATGGTCATGTTGCAAAACACTGTAGCAACTAAAAAAACTTATGGCTTAAAATCATTGGCTGATTTTAAAGCAAAAATTATTGAAAACCAGTTTTCAGGATTACACCTAGATATTGATCATCAAGAAGTCTATTTCAAATTGGTAGGCAGTTTTAATGCTTCTAACTTATTAGCGACTTATGGTGCAGCTTTACTGTTAGATCAAGATAAAATAAAGGTATTAACGGTTTTAAGTCGTTTAAACGGAGCAGAAGGTAGGTTCGACTATGTGATTTCTCCAAACAAAGTAATTGGTATTGTTGATTATGCACATACACCAGATGCTTTAGAAAATGTTTTAAGTACGATTGATAACATCAGGTCAAAAACCGAAACAGTAATTACAATTGTTGGTTGTGGAGGTAATAGAGATAAAACCAAACGTCCGTTAATGGCTAAAGTAGCCTGTGATTGGAGCGATAAGGTGATCTTAACTTCAGATAATCCACGTACAGAAAACCCAGAAACCATTATTCAAGATATGCAACCTGGGGTTTCGCCTGTAAATCAGAAAAAAGTACTTTCTATTACTGATAGAAAAGAGGCTATTAAAACCGCTTGTCATTTAGCTAAACCAGGAGATATTATCCTTTTAGCCGGTAAAGGACATGAAAAATACCAAGAAGTAAACGGAGTGCGTAACCACTTTGATGATAAAGAGTTACTGAACCAATTTTTTAATCAGTTAGGCTAGCTAAAAGAAATATGTTATATCATCTTTTTACATATTTAGATAAGATTTTCGATTTTCCGGGATCGAATTTACTACAGTTTATCTCTTTTAGAGCTGCGCTTGCTATGATTTTGTCTTTGGTAATTACTACTGTTTACGGAAGCCGTTTAATTGAGTATTTAAGATATAAGCAGGTTGGTGAAACAGTAAGAAACCTAGGCTTGGAAGGTCAAGTGCAAAAGCAAGGAACCCCAACAATGGGAGGTTTAATCATTATTGCTGGTATTTTAATTCCAACCTTTCTTTTGGCTCGCTTAGATAATATTTATGTGATTTTGATGATTGTTACCACCATCTGGATGGGTTGTATCGGTTTTCTGGACGATTACATTAAAGTTTTTAGAAAAAATAAGGAAGGCTTAGCGGGCAGGTTTAAAATAGTAGGGCAGGTGGGTTTGTCTTTAATTATCGGTTGGACAATGTTTTTTCACCCTGATATCTTGGTGCGCCAAACAGTAAGTGAAGTGCCATCGATTACCAAAAATCAACATATTCCAAAAGCCGGCTTAAAAGAAGAAATTATCACTAAAGAAGGAGATAAATTAATAAGAGTAGAAAAAAGTAATGGGGTGTATTATGCTAAAGATGTTAAATCAACCATTACCAATTTTCCATTCTACAAAAACAGTGAGTTTGATTACGCAAAAGTTTTAAAGTTTTTAGGAGACGACTACCAAAAATATGCTTTAGTTGTGTTCCTGCTTTTTGTAATTGTAATCATCACTGCGGTGTCAAACGGAGCAAATATTACCGATGGAATTGATGGTTTGGCAACAGGTACGTCTGCTATTATCGGGATTACTTTGGCGCTACTGGCTTATGTTTCTGGTAACACCATCATTGCTGATTATTTAAAAATCATTTACATCCCTAATTCGGGAGAGCTGGTGATTTTTGCAGCAGCTTTTGTGGGTGCTTGTATCGGTTTTCTTTGGTACAACGCATATCCAGCTCAAGTTTTTATGGGTGATACAGGTAGTTTAACCATCGGCGGTATCATCGCTGTATTTGCAATTATGATCCGTAAAGAATTGTTGATACCAATTTTATGCGGTGTTTTCTTAATAGAGAATCTATCGGTGATTTTGCAAGTGACCTGGTTTAAATATACTCGTAAAAAGTATGGCGAAGGCCGGCGTGTTTTCCTGATGGCGCCTTTACATCATCATTTTCAAAAGAAAGGTTACCACGAATCTAAGATTGTAAGTAGGTTTTGGATTGTAGGAATTATACTGGCAATTATCACCATAGTAACATTGAAATTAAGATAAGTTATAGAATAAAGACACAAGAATAAAGACACAAGAATAAAGAAAATGACTAAGCAACAAAATATCCCAAATAGTATTCTTTCTCCTTCGGGGAAGGCTGGGATGAGGCTTGTTATTCTTGGCGCTGGTGAAAGTGGTGTAGGTGCGGCTATTCTAGCTCAGAAACACGGTTTTGATGTTTTTGTTTCTGATTTCGGAGTGATAAAAGATAAGTATCAGGCAGAGCTAAGTAAGTTCAACATACCGTTTGAATCTGAAAAGCATACTGAAGAACTTATCATAAACGCTGATTTGGTAGTTAAAAGTCCAGGCATTTCGGATAAGGTAACTATCATCAAAAAAATTAAAGAAAAAGGTGCTTCTGTTATTTCAGAAATTGAGTTTGCTGGCAGATATACGGATGCAAAGATGATTTGTATTACCGGTTCAAACGGTAAGTCAACTACCACAATGCTTACATACCACATTTTAAAAGAAGGTGGTTTAAACGTGGGCTTGGCAGGTAATATCGGTAGTAGTTTCGCTAGACAAGTGGCAGAACAAAACTTTGATATTTATGTACTTGAACTAAGCAGTTTTATGCTTGATGATATGTACGAATTCAAAGCAGACATTGCTGTCTTATTAAACGTTACGCCTGACCATTTGGACAGGTACGATTATAAAATGAGCAATTACGTAGCCTCAAAATTTAGGGTTGCTCAAAACCAAACAGCTGCAGATCATTTTATCTATTGTGATGATGATCCAGAAGTAAAAGCATTTATGGCTACGGCCGATATCAAAAGTCAACAACACCCATTTTCTATAGAACACCCAGTAGTAAACGGAGCATTTTTAAAATCAAATAATCTAATGATAAACCTCACCAAATCGGATCAATTCGACATGACCATCAACGACTTAGCCTTACAAGGTAAGCACAATACCTACAATTCTATGGCTTCAGGGATAGTAGGTAAAATGCTAGAAATCAGAAATGAGTCTGTCCGCGAAAGCATGAGTAATTATAAAAATATTGCCCACAGATTAGAGTTTGTGGCTAATATTTCGGGAATTACTTTCATTAACGATTCAAAGGCTACAAATGTTAACTCTGTTTGGTATGCTTTGGAAAGTATCAATACAGATGTAGTATTGATTATGGGTGGGATTGATAAAGGCAATGATTACCAAATGTTGGTTGATTTGGTAAAGGAAAAGGTGAAAGCTATTATTTGTTTAGGTAAAGATAATAAAGCTATTTACGAGGCTTTTGAAGATCATGTAGAGGTAATGGTAAATACGTTTTCTGCCAGAGAAGCGGTTGAAATAGCTTACCACGTTGCAAAAAAAGGAAGTACAGTTTTACTTTCACCAGCTTGCGCTAGTTTTGATTTATTTAATAGTTACGAAGATAGAGGTGACCAATTTAAAGCTGCGGTAAAGGAACTTTAAAAATGATACAAGCAATACTTGACCATACAAAAGGCGACAGGTGGATATGGCTAATCATTATCCTACTTTCACTTATTTCTGTTTTAGCGGTTTATAGTGCCACTGGTACTTTAGCTTATAAAAGAGGAGTGGGTTCTGAGTCTTTAATGTTTAAACACTTTATGTTTATTGTGTTGGGTTTTGTGATGATTTACTTTGCGCATTTATTAGACTACCGATATTATGCAGGTATTTCGAAAATTTTAATGGTTGTTACCATTCCGCTGTTACTTTATACGCTAGTTTTCGGAAGTACAGTGAATGATGCTAGCAGGTGGATTGCTATCCCAGGAACAGGCTTAACTTTCCAAACTTCCGATTTAGCTAAACTGGCTTTAATTACCTATTTAGCCCGTACACTTACCAAAAAGCAAGTAAATATTAAAGACGTTAGAAAAGCTTTTATCCCAATTATGGGTTCGGTTTGTTTGGTGTTTATTTTAATTGGATTAGCAAATTTATCTACCGCATTAATGCTTTTTGGTGTAAGCATTTTGATTTTATTAATCGGTAGAATTAGCATGAAACAGATTGCCATAGTTTGTGTGGGTGGTGCTGCGCTACTAACTATATTGGTTTTATTTGGACCAAGAAGAGATACTTATAAATCTAGGGTTAAGGCATATTTTAATCCAGAGATGCAACATTCTGATAAAACCTTTCAGCAAGATCAAGCTAAAATAGCAATTGCAGCAGGTGGCGTTTTTGGTAAAGGTCCTGGTAATAGTACACAACGTAATTTTTTACCGCATCCATATTCCGATTTTATCTTCGCCATTATTGTGGAAGAGTACGGGATGTTTGGTGGTTTTATCATCGTTTTATTATACGTCATTTTGATGTATCGAATTATAAAAATAGTCACACAGGCTCCAAAAGCTTTTGGGGCATTATTGGCGGCAGGGCTTGGGTTTAGCTTAACCATTCAAGCACTGGCAAATATGGCCGTGGCAGTTAACTTATTCCCGGTAACGGGTGTCCCGCTTCCATTAGTGAGTATGGGAGGAACATCTATTTTATTTACAAGTATCGCATTCGGAATTATTTTATCCGTAAGTAAAGATATTGAGGATAGTAAAGCAGAAAGTGAAGCAAACGGAAAAGAAGAAAAAGTGATTGTCGGAGAAATTCCTGCAATGGCATAGTAAGTATTAGTTTCGAGTATCAAGGTGCTTATAATGTGTTTAAAGTAAGTACCTAGTTAAAAAGTCGGCAGGTAACTCTAGCTACTTAATACTGATGACTAACTACTAAAAAAAGAAGAATCTAGCTACTTGATACTAGCTACCTAATATTAAAAAGAATGGCAAAAAGAGTAATCATAAGTGGTGGCGGTACCGGAGGACATATCTTCCCGGCTATTGCTATTGCCAACGCTTTGAAAAGTCTGGATGCCGAAACAGAAATATTATTTGTTGGTGCCAACGGTCGCATGGAAATGGACAAAGTACCAGCAGCAGGTTACAAAATTGTAGGGTTAGATATTCAGGGCTTTCAGAGAGATGGTTTGCTCAAGAATGTTTTTTTACCATTTAAGGTAATTGGTAGCGTATTAAAATCTTTGTCAATTATTAAAGATTTTAAACCCGATGCAGTAGTAGGAGTCGGTGGTTATGCATCTGGTCCGTTACTTTACGCAGCGTCTTTAAAAGGTATTCCTTATTTGGTGCAAGAACAGAACTCATATGCCGGAGTTACCAATAAGTTTTTAGGCAAAAGAGCGAAGAAGGTTTGTGTTGCTTTTGATAATATGGACCGCTTTTTTAAAGCTAGTAAGATAATTAAAACGGGTAATCCGGTAAGAGAAAGCGCTGTAGCTGTTGATGGAAAATTGGCAGAAGCACTCGAATATTTTGAGCTTGACCCTAACAAGAAAACCATATTAGTGGTTGGGGGTAGTTTAGGTGCTTTAACATTAAATAATAGCATTATGGCAGGTTTAGATATCTTTCAAAATGCGGGGGTACAAGTGATTTGGCAAACGGGTAGATATTACTATAAATCAATAATTGAGCGTTACGGAAACCAACCTAAAGATACCGGAATAAGAATTCACGAATTTTTAAACCGTATGGATTTGGCTTATGCGGTTAGCGATTTAATAGTGTCAAGAGCCGGAGCGGGTACCATTGCAGAACTTTGCTTGGTAAACAAACCAGTTATTTTGGTGCCTTCGCCTAATGTTGCCGAAGACCATCAAACAAAAAATGCAAATGCATTGCTTATTAAAAATGCAGCAGTTTTAATTGCTGATAGGCATGCGGAGTCTGAGTTGGTGGAGCAGTCCATTAAAGTATTGGGCGATGAGAAACTTTGTGCAACACTAATAGAAAATATTAGAGAAATGGGCTTCGCTAATGCGGATAAAGTGATTGCGGACGAAGTAATAAAAATAGCGTTATAATGATAAACTTAACAGACATAAAGCAAGTTTACCTAATCGGCATCGGCGGAATTGGGATGAGTGGCTTGGCTCGTTATTTTTATCAAAAAGGTTTTGCAGTGAGCGGTTATGATAAAACCTCAACTGCACTTACACAAGCTTTAGAAGCAGAAGGAATTGCAATATCCTATAAAGATGATGCTTCTTTGATTCCTTCAGTTTTTCAAAGTAAGAATGAAGAAACCTTAATTATTTATACGCCAGCAATTCCAAAAGATAGTGTTGTTTTTAACCATTTTAAAGATGGTGGCTTTGATATTTATAAGCGTTCGCAAGTATTGGGTATTTTATCAAAAGACTCATTTACAATTGCAGTTGCGGGTACTCATGGTAAAACAACAACCAGTAGTTTAATTGCTCATTTATTAGAAGTTGGCGGTGTTAAATGTTCAGCCTTTTTAGGTGGTATTTCTACCAATTATAACAGCAATTTGCTCATCGGCGAAAGCAATGTAATGGTGCTTGAAGCAGATGAGTATGATCGTTCATTTTTGACCTTACATCCAAATATTGCGGTAGTAACTTCAATGGATGCAGATCATTTGGATATTTACGGAGCCGAGGAACAACTGCATGAATCGTTTAACCTATTTGTTAACCAAATAAAAGAAAACGGGAAGCTGATTTATAAAGAAGGTTTACCATTGGATAAGGGGACAACCTACGGCATATCCAAATCGGCGCAAGCCAAAGCTTTAAACGTAAGGATTGAGAACCGTAAGTTTTACTTCGATTTTAAAAATGAATTTACTCATTTAGAAAACTTAGAGCTCGGTTTACCGGGTCAGCATAATATTGAAAATGCAGTTGCTGCAATTGAGGTGGCTTTAGCTTTAGATATTAATCCAGATTTAATCAGAGAAGGTTTAACATCTTTCAAAGGCGTAAAAAGACGCTTCGAGTATCAGGTGCAAACAGAAAGTAGTGTTTATATTGATGATTATGCACATCATCCCGAAGAGCTAAAGGCCTGTTTTAAAGCGGTTCGTTCTTTATATCCGGATAAAAAAATGACGGTAGTTTTTCAGCCACATTTATTCTCTAGAACTCGAGATTTTTTAGATATTTTCGCTGAAATATTAGGCACTGCAGACGACCTACTTTTAATGGAGATTTACCCAGCAAGGGAATTGCCAATAGCAGGAATTACAAGTGCTTTTTTAGCAGATAAAATAAAGGGTTCAAACGTTACAGTTTGTAATCATCAATCGGCAATTAGCTTAATAAAAAACAAACAGCCCGAATTGTTGTTAACAGTTGGTGCAGGAGATATCGATACTTTGGTTTTACCTTTTAAAAAGATAATGACCGATGCTTAAAAAGATAAACTGGAGATTGGTTTTTAATGCGTTTGCTTGGGTTTTTAGCCTTAGTGCCTTGGTTGTGCTAATGGGCTTTATTGAAGTAAAAAAAGCAGAAACTACTTGTAAAAATGTGCAAGTGGTTTTGCCAGGTAACCAGTTCTTTATTGAACGGGCAGAAATTGATGAAATTTTAAAAGAAAACAACGGCTTGTTGGTTGGTAGAAGAATAAACAATATCAATATTCAGGATTTGGAAGACCGTTTAAAAGCGAACCCATTTATTGAATACGCTAAAGTTTATGTGGATATGAATGGCATTATCCATACAGATGTTAAACAGCGTGTACCAGTTTTAAGAGTTTTAAACATTGCCGGACAAGATTTTTATGTAGATAAAAACGGATTGAAAGTGCCTTTGTCTGATCATTTTACAGCTCGTGTTTTGGTCGCAAATGGTAAAATAACAGAAGGCTTTGCAGGTAAAGTGGATACTTTACGTACCAAGTTGGCTAAAGATTTGTTTTTAACGGCAAAATTCATCAGTCAGGATTCTTTATGGAACGATCAGATTGTGCAACTGTTTGTAAATGATGATAAAGACATGGAGTTAGTGCCAAGGGTGGGTAATCAAAAAATTATTTTGGGCAATGCCGACTTATTGGAAGAAAAATTTAAAAACCTATTGGTGTTTTATAAAAAAGCAATACCAATGGTTGGCTGGGATACTTATAGTGCTATCAACTTAAAGTTTAAAGGTCAAATAGTTTGCACCCGTATTGATTCTGGGCTGGTTAAGAAAAAACCGGTAGAGATTCAGCCGGACAGCACAAAACAAGAACAACAAAATACAGAAATACAGGATTCAACAAAAAATATACTCTAACATGGAAAAAGGTATAACTAAGCAGTCAAAAAGTTCATCAATCGTAGTCGGTCTTGATATCGGTACTACCAAAATTTGTGTAATCGTTGGTCGCCGCAACGAACATGGTAAAATCGAAGTGCTAGGACTTGGAAAGGCAGAGTCTGCAGGTGTAAACCGTGGGGTTGTTGCTAATATTGCAAAAACCGTTAAAGGGATTACACAAGCAGTGGAAGAAGGCAGTACACAATCAAACGTTGACGTTAAAATTGTAAACGTAGGTATTGCTGGGCAACACATCAAAAGCTTAAAGCACCGCGGGATTTTAACGCGTAAAGATTTAAACAATGAGATCTCTAAAAAAGATATCAGTAGACTGATTGACGATATGTATAAGCTTGCCATGAATCCTGGTGAAGAGATTATCCATGTATTGCCTCAAGAGTTTACTGTTGATAATGAGCCTGGTATTAAGGATCCAATTGGTATGGCTGGCGTACGCTTAGAAGCTAATTTCCATATCATTACTGGTCACGTAATGGCGATTAGAAATATCATGAAATGCGTGGTACAAGCTAATTTAGAAACCGAAGAGTTGATTTTAGAGCCTTTAGCGTCATCAGAAGCTGTATTAAGTGAAGACGAAAAAGAAGCAGGTGTTGTACTAGTTGATATAGGTGGTGGTACTACCGATGTTGCTATTTTCCATGAAAGCATCATCAGACATACTGCGGTTATTCCTTTCGGCGGAAATAGCGTTACCGAAGATATTAGAGAAGGCTGTTCTGTAATGCGTAACCAAGCAGAGTTGTTGAAGGTTAAATTTGGATCTGCTTTGGCAGAAGAAAATAAAGAAAACGAGATTATATGTGTACCAGGGTTAAGAGGCAGAGAACCTAAAGAGATTTCTGTTAAAAACTTGGCTAAGGTGATTGAAGCTAGAATGGCCGAAATTATTGAACACGTACATTACGAGATTAAATCGTCTGGTTACGAGAAACGTTTAATTGGTGGAATTGTAATCACCGGAGGTGGTGCATTACTAAAACACTTAACGCAACTGGTAGAGTTTGAAACTGGCTTAAACTGTAGAGTAGGTTATCCTAACGAGCATTTAGCTAAAAATGAAACCTTACCTAAAAACGTTTACGACGATTTAAAAAGCCCAATGTATGCAACAGGTATTGGCTTGTTGATTAAGGGTATTGAAAAAGCAGAATCAGAATATCAAAAAGAAGGTGCTTTAACCAAAGGGACAGATTTAGCGCAAGAAGCTACTCCTAAAAAGAGTAGAGGTTTGTTTGCTTCTATCCTTGACGGGACTAAGAAATTTATTAAAGACGATATATCTGACCAAGATTTTCTTAAATAATTTTCAACAAAAGACAAGTTTTCCACACAATTAACATTTGTGGATAACTAATGTGGAAAATTATTTAATATTACGATAGGATAAAAATCGAGTAATTAAAATTATTACCAACTGATAATTAAGGATATGCAGTTTGAAATGTTAAAAGAAAAGTCTTCAATCATCAAAGTAATTGGTGTTGGAGGGGGCGGAGGTAACGCGGTAAACCATATGTACAGGCAAGGAATAACAGGGGTGGACTTCATTATCTGTAATACTGATGCGCAAGCGTTGGAATTAAGCCCTATTCCTAACAAGGTACAATTGGGAGCTAGCTTAACAGAAGGAATGGGTGCAGGCTCTATTCCGGAAGTCGGAAAAAACTCTGCTATTGAAAACATTGACGACTTAAAAGAGATGCTGGGCTCAAACACCCGTATGCTTTTTATTACCGCCGGAATGGGTGGTGGTACAGGTACCGGAGCAAGTCCAATTATCGCGAAAGCTGCAAAAGAACTTGATATCCTTACAGTTGCAATTATTACTACTCCGTTTTCATTTGAAGGCAAGCGCAGAAGAATGCAAGCCGAAGAAGGTTTAGAGGAGCTGAAAAAATACGTTGATTCTTACCTAGTTATTTCAAACGATAGGTTACGTGAGATTTTCGGAAATTTAACATTAGGTTCAGCTTTTGGTCAGGCCGATGATATTTTGACTACCGCTGCTAAAGGGATTGCAGAGATTATTACTGTTCCTGGTTACATCAACGTGGATTTTAAAGATGTGCGCACTGTAATGAAAGATAGTGGCGTAGCTATAATGGGTAGTTATTCTGCCGAAGGTGATGATCGAGCTTTAAGGGCAGTTGAAGGCGCATTAGCATCTCCTTTATTGAAAGATAATGAGATTGAAGGCGCAAGATATATTCTATTAAATATCAGCTCTGGCGATAAAGAAGTAACCATGGATGAAGTAAGTATCATTACTGACTTTATTCAAGAGCAGGCTGGTTTATCTGCAGATTTAATCTGGGGTAACTGTAGCGATTCTGAACTGGGAGATAATATTTCGGTAACGATTATTGCAACTGGCTTCCAAACTGTAGAACAAAGAGAGCAAACTAAACAGAGCGCTCCTAAAAAGCAATACTTAACTTCAGATACACCGTTGATTAAACCAATCAATGAGTTTTCTAAAAAAGCAGATCCTATTGTAGAGCAAGCTGTAGAATACGATAACACACCAACATTAAAGTCAGAAGAGAAAGTAAGTGTGCCACAAGCAGATTTATTTGGTGAAGTATCTAAATCTACATCTTCAAGATCAGTATCTGATTCTTCAGAGAAAGTGGTAAAACACCAATTGTTTGAAGAAGAAAAAGAGGAAGAAGCTGAAGAGCAAGATACTCACGGTTTTAACCTGAAGTTTTCTGAGCCAGAGGTTTTTACTCCAGTAGCTGAAGCGGAAGAAGAGAGTAGTATTCCAGAAGCGGAAGAGCTTAGAGAAGAAGTTGTAGCATCTGTTGACGACAATAAAACAGACCAAACAATGGAAGAGCAATTGCGTAAATCTAAAGAGCGTATTCTACGTTTAAAAGATTTAAGTATGAGATTACGTTCTACCGCAGGTTTGCAAGAGTTAGAAGATGTACCAGCTTATAGAAGAAGACAAACTCCTTTGAGCGAGGTGCCTCATTCATCAGAGTCTCAAGTGTCTCGTTTTACTTTAAGTAATGAAGAGGGGCAAACAGAAATACGACCAAACAATTCTTTTCTACATGATAATGTAGATTAAAATTTTTCAAATAAGTAAAAGAAAGCCATTCCCAAAAAGAATGGCTTTCTTGTTGGTTTATTCTTAAAAAACACAAACGTTGTTAATCAGCAGTAAAAATTGTAAATTTGCAACGTTTTTTATATACGAATACAATTAAAATAATATAACATTTTGGATATTTTTGATAAGATAGCGAAGAACATGGGACCTTTGGGACAACACCAAAAATGGTCACATGGATATTTTTCTTTTCCTAAATTGGAAGGAGAAATTGGACCTCACATGAATTTCAGAGGTAAAAAGCATTTGGTTTGGAGTTTAAACAACTATTTAGGTTTAGCAAATCACCCCGAGGTTAGAGAGGCGGATGCAAAAGGAGCGCAGGACTTCGGTATGGCTTACCCAATGGGAGCTAGAATGATGTCTGGTAATACTATTCATCATGAAGAACTAGAAAAATCTCTCGCAGATTTTACTGGTTTTGAGGATTCTTTTTTATTAAACTACGGTTATCAAGGCATTTTATCAGCTATTGATGCTTTAGTAGATAGAAACGATGTTATTGTTTATGATGCAGAGTCACATGCTTGTATTATAGATGGTGTTCGTTTACACATGGGTAAGCGTTATGTTTATACCCATAATGATTTAGAAAGTCTTGAAAAGCAATTGCAAAGAGCAACTAAATTAACTGATCAAAGTGGCGGTGGTATTTTAGTAATTACCGAAGGCGTTTTTGGGATGTCAGGTGCGCAAGGTAAACTGAAGGAGATTGTAGCTTTAAAACAAAAATATAACTTCCGTATTTTAATTGATGATGCTCACGGTTTTGGTACTATGGGTAAAACAGGTGCTGGTACACACGAGGAGCAAGATGTAATTAAAGATATTGATATTTACTTCGGTACTTTTGCTAAATCTATGGCAGGTATTGGAGCGTTCATCGCTTCTACAGAAGAAATCACAAATTACCTGCGTTATAATATGCGTTCGCAAACTTTTGCAAAATCTTTACCTATGCCAATGGTAATGGGTTTAAAAAAGAGATTAGAGCTATTGCAAACTAAGCCAGAGCTTAAAAATAAGCTATGGGAAGTAGCTACAGCTTTGCAAACTGGTTTAAAAAACAAAGGTTTCAATATCGGGACAACAAATACAGTTGTAACGCCAGTTTTCTTAAAAGGAGAGTTAAGCGAAGCAACTGCAATTACCATGGACTTAAGAGAAAACTTCAGTATTTTCTGTTCAATTGTAATTTACCCAGTAATTCCTAAAGGTTTAATTATGCTAAGGTTGATTCCAACTGCAATGCATACTTTAGAAGATGTTGAAAGAACATTGGAGGCTTTTAGTGAAGTAAGAGATAAATTAGAAAAAGGTTATTATAAAGATAAAAACCCATCGCAAGCTTAAACCTGCTGATGATTTAAAGTACAAGCCTCTGGATATCCAGAGGCTTTTTTTGTGGGTGATAATATTTGGAGAGTTTTGCGTTGCTGTCCTTGAATTAAAAAACCACTCCAACCAAATAACTGGCAATAGCCCATGTTGCCCAAATTAAAGCACCAATAAGTAGTACGAATAAAATTAAAACCCCAATAATAACTCCTTTAGCACCTCCTGTGTGTTTTCCTTCGGTATAATGGTCTTTTAAGAGTTTAATGTTCTTGTCGTTAGCTTTAAAATAAAAATCAAACACCCAGCCTAAAATCGGGATAGCGCCAATTGCAAAATCAATAAACACATTAAGTAGCATTCGGGCAATTAGTTTATTGCTGGCACCATGCTTTCCCATGGTATAAACCAACATCAAAGAAATTAAAGCAGTTGCACCATCGCCTGCAAAAGGAATTAAATTTAAAATTGGGTCTAAGCCAAACCGAAAACCACCAATTTTAAACTGGCTGTCTAAAAGTTTAGCAATAGCTTCAATGTTTTTTAGTTTATTATTTTGTGATTTTGGCGACATAGTAAAATTTAAAGGAGCAATAATTACAGTGTTTTCTAATAAACGATTACTGTGCCAACAAATAAACCCTTAGCGGGTAATTAACCACTTTAGAGCAGATGTTAAACACTTTAGAAGTTAAATTAAACAAAAAAGCGGTATAGTTTGGGAAACTTACCGCTTTTACACACCTATTTGAAATAATAAAGACTTTACATCTTTATGGGAGAGCATTTAAAAAAGTCTTAAAATATCTTTTGCTAAATAGTAAATAAAGCCTCTGATTATTTTGAACCTGTTTGATAGTTTTAACATAGCACAAAATCTGTATTTTTATTTGGAGACGATATACCCATAACTGGGTATTTTTTTTAAATAGATAAACTTAAAGAGGTTTATTTTTGCACATTCATTTCAAAAAATTGCACAATCGGCAACATCTTGTTACTTTAGCGACGATGGAAAATTTTATAGTTTCTGCAAGAAAGTATAGACCTGTTTTATTTGAAAGCGTTGTTGGGCAAACTCACATTACCAACACTTTAAAAAACGCGATTAAAAATAATCAGCTTGCACAGGCTTTTTTGTTTTGCGGTCCGCGTGGGGTAGGTAAAACCACTTGCGCCCGTATTTTGGCAAAAACCATCAATTGTACTAATCTTACACCACAATTTGAAGCTTGCGGTGTTTGTGATTCTTGCAAATCCTTCCAAAACGGAAATTCTTTTAATTTTCATGAGCTTGATGCGGCATCTAACAACTCGGTAGACGATATCCGTAACCTAATTGACCAAGTACGCATACCGCCACAAGCCGGAAAATACAAAGTTTATATTATTGATGAGGTGCACATGCTTTCGCAGAGTGCCTTTAATGCTTTTTTAAAAACGCTGGAAGAACCACCTTCTTACGCTATTTTTATCTTAGCAACTACAGAAAAGCATAAAATTTTACCTACCATTTTATCCCGTTGTCAGATTTTTGATTTTAACAGAATTAGGGTAGAGGATATGGCTAATCATTTGGCCAGTATTGCGGTAAAAGAAGATGTGAAATATGATTTGGATGGTCTACACCTGATTGCTCAAAAAGCAGATGGTGGTTTGCGTGATGCCTTATCAATGTTTGATCAGATTGTGAGTTTCTCTAATAAAGAGTTAAACTACCAAGCAGTAATTGATAATTTAAACATTTTAGATTATGATTATTATTTCAAACTAACTGACTTATTGCTAGCACAGGATACACCTAGCTCACTTTTATTGTTCGATGAAATTTTGAACAATGGCTTTGATGGAAATCATTTTATCACGGGTTTAGCTTCGCACTTACGAAATGTTTTAATTTGTAAAGATGCGGCCACAGTAAAGTTGTTAGAGGTTAGTGATAATATTAAACAGAAATATTTAGAGCAGGCGAAACAGTCACCGACTTCGTTTTTAATAAGTGCGTTAAACATTGCCAATCAGTGCGACTTAAACTATCGGATGAGCAAAAATCAACGTTTACAAGTTGAACTCACCCTCATAAAAATTAGCCATTTGGCACAGGCTTTACAGCTAAGCCAAACCGAAAATGTTCAGCTTTTAGCTGAGCAATTAAAAAAAAAACCTAAAACTTTAGTAGAAGACGAGGAGGCTGTTTATCATAAAGCTACTCCTGAAGTTGTTGAAAAAGCAGTTTCTATTCCTTCAATTACTCCGGTTCCGGCAAATAAAGCCGAAGAGAAACCTTTAGCTCCAAGCTTTCCGAAAGCTAGTGGAACACCTCCGCCTGTAATTCCCGGACAATCTTTATTGAAGAAAAATTTAAAAACTTCTTTAATCCCCAATTTAAAAGACCCTAGTAGCGTAAAATCTGAGGAAGAGCGTAATGAAGAAAAGGTTGTCGTAACTGGAGCCGAGCGAAATCCATTTACGCAGGAAGATTTAATGAAATACTGGGTAGAGTATTCGGGGATAATGAAGGCGCAACACAAGATGAACTTGGTGTCTATTATGGATAGCTACACCCCGCTTTTAAAAGAAGGCTTCCGGATTGAGTTGCAGATTGAAAGCAAGTTGCAAGAGAATGGTTTAAGTAACGAAAAAATTGATTTACTTAATTTCCTGAGAACCAAATTACTCAACTTCCAGATTTCTTTAGATTCTGTAATTACCGAAATTAAGCAAGGTAAAAAGCTTTATACTTCAAAAGATAAATATCAGCATATGGCAGAAAAAAATCCGGCTCTAGACGAGTTTAGAAGGGTTTTTAATCTGGATTTAAATTAGGGGCTTTTTAACCACGTAGATTAAATAGCTAGATGATTTTTAGGTCTTGATAATCGGTACTCAAAACTTCACTCTTGATACTCAATAATTTTACAATGAATTATCTATAGATAAGTTTCCTTCTGCATCTGTAAGGGTGATGATTTTTGTGGTAGAAGTGGGGTTCAACGGGTAAAGTTTGCAATTAAATTTGAATTTAATGTCATAGTATTCAGGTGTAAAGCCTGATGCAGGTACAAAAACGATAGAAAGTACTTCAAATTTACTTCCGGTTTGGTCGCCATTACTAACTCCGTAAATACTACCATCAATAGTTCTATAACTAATAGCTACATTTTTAAAATCAGGGAGGTCTGTCGAAGGTGTTTCAAAATCCCAAAACCCAGTTTTGAGTAATGACTTTAGTACATCTTTCTTAAATTCAGCATCAGTAAAAAAAACACCAAACTCAATAGAAATCCCTTTGCCGAACGAACCGTTATTTGGGTCTGGTTGATAAATGCTAGGTCCTATTCTCCCTTTTATTGTTCCAGCTTGCCCATCTAAACTAGTGCTTGAACTTGTACCTAAACCCCAATTATTTTCACCATTAGCCTCCCATAGTGCGGAAACATTATCAAATTTTCCTTTAAAATAATATTCACTTGTTGGTTTAGTTGGGATGGTGTCATCTGGATTTTCTGTATTGCCAGTGTTGCTACCCAAAAACTTGCTCGAATCTTTACGGCAAGAGAAACCAACGGAACAAATAAGGATAGCGAACAGAATAATAACTAAGTTTCTCATTATTTTTTTATTAATTTAATGGAGAGTTACTTAATACCTCCTCATAAAACTCCATATAATTCTTAGCTGTTTCTTCAATTTTATAGGGCTGAAGCGATTGCTCTCTTTCCTTTAAAACCTCTTCTTTAGTATAATCCTGCTTTAAGCATTCGTCAATTTTTTCAATAAAAGATTCGGAATTGAATCCATCAGCGATATAGCAAGCTGGCATATTATCCCCAATTTCGTGATGGGGTAAAATGTCTGACAAAACGCAAGGGGTACCTACAAAAAAGGCTTCCAGAAGTGTAATAGGCAATCCTTCATAATGCGAAGTATTTAAAAAGCAATCACAAGCATTCATTAAAGCGTAAATCTCTTGCGGAACTTTGATGCCTAAATAATGGATATTATTTACGGTTTTAAATGATGCCAAATCCTCTTCAGCAGTTTCCTCTTTAATGCCACAAATCAAAAAAGAGATATTCTTATCTTGGTAATGCTTTGCAATTTCAACGGCCAGCGGATAGTTTTTTTGGTGAGATAGCTTGCCCACCATCAAAATCAGCTTATTGCTGGTGTCAATATTGAAATCAATGAATATCTTACTGATGTCTGTTTTTGTAGAAGGTTTTTTTATGCCGTTGCTAATTACCGTTTTTTTGCAATCACGGTTAACGCTAGTTGTTAAAGAAGCACCCGAACAGTAAATTGAAGGGGTGTGTAAATTGGTTTTTAACGTCTGGTAATTCCAAACCTCCGGTGCGTTATGTATCGTAGCAATCAACTGGAGCTTCTGACGGAACAATTTCAAATACAATGCAACAATCAGGTGTGTAAACTGTAAATGAGAGTTGAGCACATCTGGCTGTAATGTTTTGATGTACTGATGGAGTTTGAACATGCTACTGAACACCGAAAAGTTTTTTCCAGGTTTTCTGTCTAGCGAGAAAGTTGGGATTTCGTTTTCCTGTAACTGCTTGGTTAAAAAGTTCTCGAAAGTAGAATGGTTAAAAGCATCAATCAAGATAATGGAAACATCATGACCTAATCTTTTTTGCTCTATTGCCAAAAGAACGACAAAAGTTTGCGCTCCGCCCGCGTATAAATTGGCAATGATGTGGCATATTTTCATAAATAATTAAATATCAAGTCTTTAATCCAAGTTTGTCAATAAAAATTTTATTTCTTAATTCAGCTCGTTTGAGAACTGAAGTATATTTTAAAACCTCCGTGTATATAGATCCATTTTCTTTTCCATCAAAGCCGATAACCTTTTGCGATGGGCTGTATAAGTAATCAAAGTTATGTGAGTGCTCAAATGTACTCACGCTTCCTTGTATGTCTTTAGGCTCAATACCTTCTCCAATCAAGTAACCATAAAAGGTTTTGATCTCAAATTCGTCTTTAGTATAATTTCTTATTAGAGATGCATATTTATTAATTTGAGTCAGATGTTCTGAAGCATTTACCAGGGGAGCTTTAAACTCTATAATGATACATTTTCCTTCTTCTGGAAATAATAGAACATCAGGTCTTTTCACCATTCGATTTTCACTTAAGGATTTTAAGTACTGCTCTTCTTCTTCCGAAAACTCTTCTTTAAAAACTTTCTTTCCATCGAGTTTTAAATCTTTTAGTTTTGATTCTGAACTACCTTTAAAGTAGATAAACTCCTCATTTAAAATCCATAGATCACTTCCATATGTGTTATCTGATTTTTGATGGAATAATAGGTTGTGAATTAATGCTTCATCTTTATCTCTAGAGGTTTGATTTTGAATCTTTAGTTTTTTGTCGTTTATTTTCGAAAAAAGCTCAATAACTAATCTCCTTCTTGCCACATAATGGCTAAGTGTTCTCTTATTTTGTTCTGGGATAATTTTGACAATATTATTTATTTCTTTCTCTAATTCATCATCATAATTTGAGGATGTCGTATCCAAGTTTTCTAGCCTGTCTATAGATTGTTTGATAGTTGCATCTAATTTGGCTTCTTTTTTGGCTTGAGCCTCATAGTATTTTTCTAGAATTTTTTTGTTATCATCATTAAGTGAAATTTCTACATCCTCTTCATCGTCAATTAGAAACATCTCTTTCAACTCTTTTAATTCGTTGGTATGCTTCTCAATAATTTTCCCAATTTCAGGATATAGCTTTTGAAGTTCTTTGTTTACATTCGATTCAATGTCCTCCAAGAAAATAACTTCCCTATCAAAAGCACTAAAAGTTTTGAGAGAGCCTCTTGATGGGATATCTAACTCCCCCCTAGTATTAGTGTCTTTTTCGTCAATGTAATTTCCAGATACTAGAACGAGATATTTGTTTCCACTTATATTATCACTTTTAGAAATCCCGTTTAGAGTTATTTTTGTTTCTTCAACTAATTCACCTTTAGAGATTAGTTTTAGTTCATTACTATCTAATAGGCTTTTGGGGATTTTAAAAGTTGTTACCTGAAATTCTTCCGTCTTACCACTTAATTCAACGCTTTTCGCATCGCCACTTAAGGTAAAATATGGGATTTGAATTTTTTGTTTTTTATCAAACTTCGGAATATCGGATTTTATTATTTCTGACCTAGAGTGTAATACGCCTAAAACATTAAATTCAATAACAATCTCAGGAATGCTACTAGAGTTAAAGCAGAAATAGTGTAAGTATCTTTTGAGTAATTCTTCTTTTAGAGTTTTGTCATTTAATGAATTATAGGTGCTACTCTGTTCTAATAGATTACTGAATGTTATTTTAGTAGATGTTTCATTCTCTTCTGTAGATGAGCAGTATATAGATTTTACAATTGCATTCTTATTAAGAAAGGGAGGGCTTTTAGAAATAACGAACTCTCTTTCGAAAAACAGTTTGTTTTCCTCAAAAATACTCTTCACCAAAGTCCTTTCAAAAAAATGCACATATTGTAATCTTCCAGATCCCAGATTTTTATAGCCTTTAGAGTTATCTTTAAAAGTGTTAAACCTAGTGAACTCTATTTTGTTAAATCCAATTCCATTATCTGATATAGATAAAGATTTAAACTCGGTACTTTTGTCGGTCAACTCTTCTGTGTCGATTGTCAGGGTTATTCTTCCCTTTTCAAACATTGTATTTTGTCGGCGTTTTGTTTTTATCGCTTCCAAAGAGTTTGTAAAAGATTCAAAGATAGGAGATAAACTTGTTCCAGACTTTTTTACGTCATGTAATATGCCATTGAAGGAAAGGTCTCTTGCAGTCAAAAATTCCGGTTCAGTCTTTATCATAAGTTAATAATATTTAAATCATCCTACTAACATAAACATAAATCCTAATCTCATCAAATCCATGCAAATTCAACGATAATTTAAAAGGGATTTAAATCAAATGAAAAAGATACGGTTTAACTCTCAAACTTAATCCACCCTTCACCTTCATAACCGAAAGCAAAATACTTTGGAGTAATCATTTCGGCAAGCATTTCAATGGTGTCTACAATTCTTGGCCCACTACGGTTAAAATAAGCGTTACCATCGGCAATGTAAACACGGTTGTTCTTTACTGCCTCAATATCTCGCCAACCAGGCTGGTTAAGCAATAAATCAATTTCCTGCAAGCTTCTGTTGATGGTGAAACCACAGTTTGCAATTACAATTACGTCTGGATTAGCATCGTAAATTTGTTGCCACTCTACAAAAGGTGAATGTTTCCCGTTTTCTGCTAAAACAGGTGTTCCGCCTGCAATTTCCACTAATTCCGGAATCCAGTTGCCAGCAATCATCAAAGGTGAAAGCCATTCAATCATGGCTACTTTTGGTTTATCCGGGAAAAATTTAAGCTTATGTTTAACAATATCAATGCGTTCTTGAAGATCTTCAATCAGTTGATTTCCGCGTTCTTCAACACCCAAAGTTATGGCAGTTTCTTTAATTTCTCTTAAAATATCAGCCAAAGTATTAGGCGATAAAGTGATCAATTGTGTGTCTTTAGTCAATAAATCACTCAAAGCATCTTCCACCTCTTTTTCCGAAACTGCACAAACCTTGCACTGGGCTTGCGTAATAACTATATCAGGATTTAATGACTTAATTAGTTCTTTATCAATCTTATAAATGGATAAAGCGTCGGTTAAAATCTCCTTTACCTGGGCATCTATTGCTGCACTACTAGTACCCGAAATAAATTTTGCGTCAGAGCAAATAGGGACAGATTGTATGTTTTCTGGGAAATCGCATTCATGTGACCGGCCGACCAACTGGCTTTCTAAACCTAAAGCGCAAATAATTTCGGTAGCAGCAGGTAATAAGGAAATGATTCTTTTTTGGTGCATTTTAAGTATTTTGCCAAAGATAAAAATTTGAACGTTCCTATGCGATTTAATGATCATAATCATATGTTTTTAAAATTTGTTTTTCTGCTGATTTCTGTGGGATTATTTGCTTGCAACAGCCCAGATAAGTCTGCTGGAAAAAAAGTTTTTCATTTTAACCTTGATCAGGGATTAACGTCTTTAGATCCAGCTTTTGCTCGAAACCAAAATGTGCTGTGGATGACTAACCAAATTTTTAACGGTTTGGTACAAGTTGATGACAGCCTAAATATTAAGCCTTGCCTGGCTAAATCTTGGAATATTTCTGAGGATGGAAAAACCTATACTTTCCATTTACGGAACGATGTTTTTTTTCAGGATGATGATTTGTTTGTAAATGGAAAGGGTAGGAGAGCAATCGCATCTGACTTTCAGTATTCTTTTTCTCGGATTATTGACCCAAAAACAGCTTCTTCTGGGGCTTGGATTTTTAACGATAAAGTGAACGGTGCTGATGCTTTTATGGCTCCAAATGATTCTACTTTCGTTATTCAATTAAATAAAGCTTTTCCTCCTTTTTTAGCGATGCTTTCTGCACAATACTGCTCGGTAGTGCCTTTTGAGGTGGCAGAGCATTATGGAAAAGAATTTCGGACACATCCTGTTGGAACGGGGCCTTTTAAATTTAAGTACTGGAAAGAAGGTGAGGTACTGGTGCTGTTGAAAAATGAAAACTATTTTGAAAAAGACAGTTCTGGAAATGCTTTACCTTACTTAGATGCGGTAAAAGCAACTTTTATTCCGGATAAGCAGACTGCTTTTATGGAGTTTTTGCGGAAACAATTGGACTATTTTAATAGTGTTGATGGAAGTTACCGCGATGATATTTTAACAAAGAGTGGTCAAATGACTGCCAAATACAAGGGCAAATTCCATTTGCGAAAAGGGCCGTATTTGAATACCGAATATTTGGGGATGTTGGTGGATAGCAACCTTGCTATCGTTAAAAGTTCGCCTTTAAAGTATAGGAAAGTAAGGCAAGCAATTAACTATGCCATCAACCGCGAGCGACTG
Source organism: Pelobium sp. (assembly GCA_037968815.1). Taxonomy (GTDB): domain Bacteria; phylum Bacteroidota; class Bacteroidia; order Sphingobacteriales; family Sphingobacteriaceae; genus Pseudopedobacter. The sequence continues at coordinate 135,992 of JBBKWF010000007.1, forward strand.
GTGAAGTATTTAAGAAATAGTGTGGGTATTCCCGGAAATTCGGGCTTTGTGCCAGCCGGAATGCCAGGTTTTAGTGCAGAAGCTGTTGAAGGTTATAGTTATAATCCTGAAAAAGCGAGGCAATTACTAAAAGAAGCGGGCTTTCCCAATGGGAAAGGAATGGCAGAAATTACGCTCAGCACAACTACAAACTACAAAGATTTAATTGAGTTTATACAAGGCGAATTAAACAATGTAGGCATTAAGGCAAAGGTTGAGGTAAACCAAAGTGCATCTTTAAGAGAGGTAATTGCTAAACGGCAGGTTAATTTTTTTAGAGGAAGTTGGATTGCCGATTACGCCGATGCAGAGATTTACTTATCCATGTTTTACTCAAAAAACTTTGTGCCGATAGGTCCAAACTACACCAGTTTTAATAATAAGGAATTTGACCGTTTATATGAGCAAATGTATATATACCGTAACGATAAAGAGCGGTTTAAGCTTTACCAAAAAATGGATCAACTGGTGATGGATGAAGCGCCAGTTGTTGTCTTATTTTATGATGAGTCGGTAAACTTATACCAGAATAATATTAGCGGATTAAGCAATAATGCACAGAATTTACTAGTGCTAAAAAATGTAAAGAAAGATTAATGTTTCTCTTGTAGAGTTTTATGATTATGCGGGTTCTGTCTAATCGTAAAAATTCCAACGTAGACCAAACTTAGCTAAAGAATAAGGCATAGGATAATGATTTACGGTATAATATCCTTTACTAAACAAGCCTTTATTTACGTAATCGTACCTTAAAAATAGGTTAGCTCGTTTCCAATTTGTACGTATCCAAACATCTGCAATTGGGTAAGTGTCAAACTGAGTATTCCCTTTTTGGTAAAACTGCCCGATAGCTGGTGCATAAGATGGTGCAGTGTATTTACTAAAGTACCTTACATCAAAACCAAATTCTGTTTTTAACACCTTAAAAAAGCTTTGGCGCATATAAAAACTATGGAAAGTATAAATTTCTGGAGTCATTAGCACCGATTCGAAATCGGTTTTTTGATAAACCAGAAAGTTCTCAAACGTAAATTTCCCAAACTTAAAATCTTTTCTCAAGCTTAATTTTAACAGGTTGATGTTACTACCAACTTGTTTTGGATAGGCATCGCCATCAGTTCCTTCCGCAAAATAAAGATGATTGCTGATTAAGAAATACTCGGCTTTAGCTTTGAAATTATACTTTGGAATCAGGTAACTGAAGCCTAGGTTTTGAGTTTTAGTTTTCTCGAAATTTAGATTCCAGCTATAATGATTGGTGATTTGTCTTTCATAAATAAGCGAAGGACTTTGGTTTTGCGAGTAAGCCTCTAAAATTACACTTCCTATTTTATTGCCTAGCTTAATTTCTGAGCTAGCTTGGTATAAAAAATCGCCAAAATTACGTCCTTGTATAATCTGTTGAACGTTTAAATTAAGACTTGCTTTATCGCTAAAGCTATAGTCGGCATCTCCTTTTAAGGTGATATTCTGAAACTTGGTGTTATAGTTATATTGTTGATAATCGTAATAATCTTGGGCGATACCAGCATTTACTTTTAGTTCATTACGTAAAAAAGAAAGCTTATTGCCACGAATATAGAAGCTGTAAGTAAACTCGTTTGTAAGGTGCTTTAAAAAGGTGCTGTCCGAAGTTTGGCTAGAGTCTGGATATATATAGTAGTTGTTTAACAAGCCACTATTGTCTGCTCCGTCATTTTCAAAAAAGTATTTTTGAGTATTATATGCTAGTTTGTAACTTACTCTTTGAGTAGGCAATACGGTAGCATTTGAATCTATGCTTTTTTGTTTACCAATATTATAAAACTGCTGTAAAAATAAGGTGCTGTAACGGTTGTTATGCTTTGCATTATTTAAACGGGCTGCTTCGTACTCCGGGTCTACTTTTGTGTCCGATGTAAATATGGAGTCGTTAAGTATCGAACCATTGTCGTAACTTTTTAAATTATTGAAGGTTGCATTAGCTAATAAGGTATAACGTTTGTTTTTTGACTCGTACCAATTCCACAAAGACGCATTTAAATGATTTGCAGAAAGTGCATTTGCATCACGGTTTGGAGCGCCGTAATAATTACGAGAGCCTTGTTTTGCAAAGCTAGCACCAATGTTCCAGTTTGGTTTTACATTTTGTGTATGAATAGCATGAAACTGTTGCTCTGTTGCTCGTCCAAAGGCCGGATTGCCAAAATATAACTCAGTGTATTGCGTACGAGCCTGATAATACTTTACATCTTCTGGTTTTAGCAAATACCTATCATAATAATGATAACCAATATCAAAGCCAATGGTTTTTGAAGGCTCAAAAAGTAAATCTCTGTAAGAAAGACCATTTAACCCCAAATTCATAGTTGGGTGTTCTGGTAAATCTAAAACTCTGTACCTATGGAAATCTTTTGTTGTGGTATCTAAACGAAAAAGACGAGTGCTATCTTTTAGAAACTCAGCTTTGGTGTATTTAATATATTGGGCATTATAAACAATAGAGTCTCTTTTAGCATCTAACTTTGCTCTTAGCGAGTCAATATTTTCTTCTCCTTTTTTTACGGTGCCTTCTTCTGTATCACCTTCGCGTTGTTGTCTTTCAAATTCGCCATCTTGTGGCAAACGACGTTGTAATTGCGCAAAAGATTGAAAGGCAAGAAAACTGAAAATCAAGAATAAAAAATACTTCTTCAAGGTTATAAATGTAAAATCAGCTCTTTTAATATTTTAGTTAGTTTTGGTTCTGCATCTGTTGCAATCTTAATAATTGCCTCTAAAGAAACAGGTTGTAAAGTTTCTGGGAAACCTTCATCAGTTAAAACAGAAATGGCGAAAACAGGTAATCCCATATGTGTTGCTACAATTACTTCGGGAACTGTGCTCATTCCTACAGCGTCTGCGCCAATAATTCTTAAATATTTATACTCTGCCTTAGTTTCTAAATTCGGACCAGTAACTGAAACGTAAACGCCTTTATGGCAAGTTATATTTTCTGCTTTGGCAATTGATAATCCTTTTTCAATCAATTTGGCACTGTAAGGCTCGCACATGTCAGGGAAGCGGGGACCTAACTCTTCGTAGTTTCTGCCAATAAGTGGATTGTCGGGTTGTAAATTAATGTGATCTTCAATAATCATTAAATCACCCTTTCTGAAATCTGGGTTTAAAGCACCACTAGCATTTGAAACGAAGAGGTTTTGGATGCCCAACATCTTCATTACTCTTACCGGAAAAGTAATTTGCTTCATGTTATAGCCTTCGTAAAAGTGAAGACGACCTTGCATTGCAACCACTCTCTTACCTGATAAAGTTCCGAATATTAATTTTCCGGAATGAAACTCCAATGTTGAAATTGGGAAGTTTGGAATGTTGGAGTACATTAATTGGTGCTCAATTTCAATTTCTGAAACTAGGCCACCTAAACCAGTACCTAAAATAATCCCTACCTCAGGATTGAAATCACCAATCTTTTGTTTGATGTATTCTACGGACTCTCTAATTAGATTGAGCATATTTTTTTATTAAAGAATTAAACTTTTGTTCGGTGTTATTTAAAAAATCAACTTCAATAGACCATTGGTAAATGGGTAAACTATTTATAAGCAGTGCAAATTTATCTGTTTTTAAACGTACTGCATCTTTTTCTGTTGTAATAATTATCTTTTTATCTGATTTTAAGGCTTCAAAATCTGCTACAAGTTTAAGCATATTTTTTTGGCTAAACTGATGATGATCTGGGTAGGAGTGATGAATAATATTTGTAGTATGGTTTTCGATTTGGTTTAGGAGTGTTTGAGGTTTTGCAATGCCTGTTAACAATAAAACCGTCCATTCTTTTTCTATGTTCTGTGCTGATATTTTGTTTGCTGAAAAAACAGTGCTTAACTCTTCAGCGTATTTAATGGTACTAAAAAATAGTGTTTGATGTGTGTATGGAGAAACTATTTGCTCCAGCTCTTTTTCTTCAGATGTGCTGAGTGTAGCTGGACACTTTGTGATGATTAAAGTATTTGCTCTTTTGCGTCCGTTAAAAAACTCGCGATAATTGCCAGCTGGTAATAAAAATCTGTTCTTTTTAATTTGATGATAATCAAAAAGTAGAATGCTTAAACCTGGCTTTACAGCTCGGTGCTGATAAGCATCGTCCATCAAAATAAGTTGATGTTGATCTTGTATTTGTTGTATGCCTAATGTGCGGTTTTCGCAAACAGTTACGCTAATGTCGGGGAATTTTTGACTTATTTGTAAAGGTTCGTCACCGCTTTGCGATGCATCATCAGTAGGGTTAACAGACCTGAAACCTTTTGTTTCTCGTCCGTAACCACGGCTTAAGGTTGCAATTTTAAAATCGGTTTTTAATAAACGAATTAAATACTCCACCATGGGGGTTTTACCCGAACCACCAACTTCAAGGTTGCCAACGGAAATAATAGGTGTATCGAAAGAGTTGCTTTTAAATACTCCCCAATCATAAAATTTGTTTCTCACAAATATCACGATGCCATAAAGCAAAGAAAAAGGTAATAATAGCTTACGGAATATTGAGGACATAGATTTTGTTAATAGGTTCAAATTTAGTTTTTATATAGGCTAAAAGCAAAAGGCAGAAAGCTTATTTGGTAGTTGCTTAAATCATAGAAATCGGGCAGTTGAGAGTGGCGGGTCATCTGAGAAATAAAAAAAGCCGTCATGTTGAGTGATAACGAAACATCTCACTGTCTCGTCCTGAAATAACGTTACACAAACAGTAATGTTATGAAAGAAGAAACAGAGAATGAGTATGTTAGAAGAAGCTCAAAGGATTACAGCCTATCTTTTAAACTGAAGGTTGTT